>CAVUFA010000001.1:0-26560 GCA_963740565.1 uncultured Gemmatimonadaceae bacterium
GGCATCCGGGATATGGGATCCAACGCGCTCAACGGCCAGGCAATCGGTACGGGCCGCGACACCATCGTGCCGCCACAATTCGACACGTTACAACTGCGCGGACTCCCCCAGCCGATCACCCTCGGCGACCTGGCGCGACTGCCCGAGCGCCAGTTCCTGGCGCTGGTGGTCGGCACGGAGTTCGGCCACGATGCACCGAACGTCACGCGGCAGATCCTCGGCACGGTTCTCGAAGGCGACTCCCTCGCGCACATCCTCTACCGCACGCGACTGCCGGCATTCGCGCCGGACCTGCTGACCCAGGAGACCCAGACCGCTCACCTGAGCCGTGACGCCGGCGAGTGGCGGATCGCCCGCAGCATGAATCTCCTGGGCAGCGGGATGCAATTATGGAGCCGGGTGATGTTCGCGGGACCGCGCTGAATCGAGATCCGGGCTGCCAGCGGCATCCTGCACCGAGAGGTGACCCGCAGATTCACGCGGAAAAAACTGCAAGCGTGCATGCAAGCCTATGGCTTTCCATGGCGCCACAATCGCGCCGGCCAGCAAGTCAGCAGGTCCCACCGCCTGTGTCTAGTCGAGCACCGCTCCGAAATAGTCCTCGAGCGAAATCACCAGCGGGTCAACCTCCGCACGCGGTTGCCACGCGAACTCTCCCACAACAATCTCCGGTCGCGCGTCGCCGCGACGCCACCGTTCGATGGCGCGCGCGTCGAGGTCAACGATCCAGTACTCGTCCACCTCTTCTTCCATGTAGACGCGTCGCTTGCGAATGCGGTCAGCGCGCGCCGTTGTCGGAGACAGTACTTCGATGGCCAGTACCAGTCCGCGCACCTCGCGCCAGGTGCGGGCCGGGACACCGTGGTTGAGCCGCTCGACGAACAGATCGGGCTGTACCAGGCGGGTGGGCGAAAACTCGATGTCCGCGGGAGACCACAGGAGTACACCGATCCGATGAGATCTCAGATACGGATCGAGCACGCGGAATAGCACGCTCAGCGCGAGCTGGTGCACCCGCGCCGGCGCGGGAGTCACGAAGAGTTCGCCGTCGAGCACCTCGTAGCGCTTCCCGTCGTCGGGGAGTGCCCGCGCCCTGTCGGCGGTCCACTGCGTCTCCTGCACTGGCATGCCCATAGCGTACGCTCGGCGCTCCACTGAAGGCAAGCGAACATACGCCGAGCATAGGGAGAGATGGCGCGAAGGCGTCATCGATCCGTTGCGGGCGGGATCTCAGGAAGGCGGTACGCAGTCTGCGGACGCCGCCAGCGGATGCGCCGCCGCCCGACATTCATCGCACGAATGATCATTATGCGCGCCACGGGTACGCCGGGAACGCACCCGGCCGGTTCTGTCGCGCACGCTTCAAAACGAATCCGGATGTGGAGCGCCCATGCATCGACTTGCGCTGCACTCGTACCGGAAATTCGAGTCTGACCCCATCTTCCCGACCCCATTGTTCCTGGTTCCGGAAATTCGAGTCTGACCCCATTTTGCGGAAAATTCGAGTCTGACCCCATTTTCTTGTCACGAACCCCGATGCCTACTTTGCCTGGTCTCACCCACCGCCGCCTGGCAGCACAGCTGAGCGCCCTTGCGACCATCGTCGGCGCCACCGCTCCCCTCCCCGCCCAGGGCACGATCGACCTGGCCGCGCTGCAGAACGAAGCCGTGCAGCGCACGCAGGAATACCTCCGCATCAACACCACCAATCCGCCGGGGAACGAGGTCCAGACGGTCCAGTTCTTCGCCCGGATCCTCGAGAAGGAAGGCATTCCGTTCGACTCCGCCTCGTCGGCGCCGGGACGCGGCAATATCTGGGCGCGGCTCAAGGGCGGGAGCGAGCCGGCCCTCGTCCTGCTCCATCATATGGATGTGGTGCCGGCCGACAAACGCTTCTGGGACGTCGATCCGTTCACCGCTACGGTCAAGGACGGCGAGATCTGGGGGCGCGGCGCCCTCGACACCAAGACACTCGGCATCGTCGAGCTGGAGACCTTCCTCGCGCTGCACCGGTTGCACGTTCCACTCAACCGCGACGTGATCTTCATGGCCACGGCCGATGAGGAAGCCGGCGGCAATTTCGGCGCGGGCTGGGTGGTGAAGAACCGGCCCGACGCGTTCAAGGGCGCGGGCTTCCTGCTCAACGAGGGCGGAGACGGAACCATCGAAGGGGATCGGCGCGAATTCGGCATCGAAGTCACCCAGAAGACGCCGTTCTGGCTCAAGCTCGTCTCCACCGGCCGGCCCGGTCACGGATCGTCGCCACCGGTCGCCTCCGCGGTGAACCGGCTCATCCGATCGCTCGAGCGCCTTCAGACCTATGAATTCGTGCCGCGCATCGTGCCAGCCGTGGACGCCTACTTCAAGGGTCTGGCACGCAACGCGTCGCCGGAGTGGAAGGACGCCTACCAGGACATGGCGAAGGCCGTTCAGGATCGCAATACGCTCCTGCGACTCCAGCTCGAGAGTCCCGGCCTGGCCGCGCTCACGCGCAACACCTGCTCGATCACCATGCTCGAGGCGAGCAACAAGATCAACGTGATTCCCCCCGAGGCTACCGCACAGCTCGATTGCCGGCTGCTCCCCGACCAGGACCACGCGGCGTTCCTCAAGCAGCTCGGCGACGTCCTCGATGACCCGGGCATCCGGATCGAGCAGATCATGGACTTCACGCCCGCGGTGTCATCGATGGACAACGCCCTCTATCGAGATATGGTCGACGTGATCCACAAGCACTATCCAGACGCCAACGTCGTGCCCGAGGTGTCCACCGGCTTCACCGACAGCCACTTCTTCCGCGACCTGGGCGTGGCGTCGTACGGGTTCGCGCCGTTTCTCATTCCGCCTGACGAGGAGGGCGGCGTGCACGGCAACAACGAGCGGATCTCGGTGGACAACGTGAAGAACGGCACCGCCATCATGCTGGACGTGGTACGGACATTCGTCACCGCCGGACACGTGCCGTGAACGGTCCACTCGGCCGATGGCGCTGCACGTCGGCCGGGATCCGCAGTGCTCGTCAGGCGCGTGCGCACCTCTGAACGGGCCCTGACCACCAGGGTACTCGGCATCCGCCCCTCATTCGTCCCGCAGCACCTCCGCCGGCGAGAGCGTCATCGCGCGCCAGGCGGGCAATGACGACGCCGCCGTCGCGGCGGCCAGGAGGACGGCGATCCCGCCGGCGTAACTCAGCAGGTCGAATTGCGCCAGCCCGAAGAGCTGCGAGTTGAGCAGTTTGCTCACCAGCGCCGCACCAAGGAGTCCGGCCACCACGCCGCCGAACACGGGCACCAGTCCGCCGACGAGCACATTCGAGAGAATGGCGCGCGGTGCCGCTCCCAGCGCGGTGCGGATGCCGATCTCCCGCTGCCGCATGGCGACCGCGTTGGCGAGCACGCCGTACAGTCCCGTCGCCGCCAGCAGCACGCCGAGAAGACTGAGGGACAGGGCGATCCGCGCCATCGCGTTGCGCTCGGCGAACTGCAGATCGACCGCTGCGCGTGCGCTGCGGACGTCGAACAGCGGCAGCTCGGGCGCGTCTGCCTCCACCACCCGACGCACCGCCGGCGCCATCGGTTGGAGGCGTCAAGAGTCCGGACTTGCGCCCTTTCAGACCGAACCAGGCTGCGCAATCGCCAACAACGCCCGCGGGCAGGAGGCCTGGCGTCACGCCGCGTGACGCGCCGAGCCAACCCCGGGGTCGGACGTTCGCGGGTCTGCCAGGAACGCCAGCAGCCGGTCCACGTCGGCGTGCACACTCCCCAGACCTAACGAGGCCCGAATGGCACCGACCGGCTGGTCGCCCAGGCAGGCGGCGAAGCGCGGTACGGTGAACGAGTCGCCAAGCTCGTCGAGACACCTCCCGGTGCGAAGTGCCGGATGGCCGAATGCCGACTCCGCACACCCGGGATTGCAGAAGCAGCCGCCGCGCACCGCCAGTCCGACCCGACGCGCGGCCTCCTCCACCTCCCAGTAGGGAATCACCGTGCCCGCGGCATCGTGAACGGTGAGTGCGACCGTCGCGCCGCGGTCGTCGATTGTCGTCGATCCGTGGACCCGAACGCGGGAGCCGCCGTCTCGTGTCGGCAGTGTCCGGATCCCGTCGAGCAGATGCCCGGTCAGCGCGGTCAGATGGCGCCCCAGCCGATCGCGACCCGCGTTCCGAACCGCTTCGAGCGCCAGTGGAATCGCGCCGGCCGCGAGGAACGACGGGGTGCCGTCCTCGAACCCCTGCACGCCCGGAAGGAACCGGTGGCTCCCGTGCCGGACCGAGACCCAGTGCACGGTGCCGCCGGAGAACCACGGCCGCCGCAGCTCGGCGAGCGCCTCGTGCCGCGCCACCAGCGCCCCGATCCCGGTGGGGTATCCGGAGATCTTGTAGATGGAGAGTACCAGGAAGTCCGGGAGGATCTCGTCGAGCATGAGATCGCGCGATCCCAGAAACGAGGCCGCGTCCAGCAGCACGCGCCACCCTCGTTCCTGCGCCGCAGCGACCAGCGCCAGTGGATGCCGCACGCCGGAGAAGTTGGATTGCGCGGGAAACGCGAACAGCGACGGTCCTGCGGAGATCCGGTCCAGCACACTCGTGGCATCACGCAGGCGCAGATCATCGTCGAGCCCCACCGTGGTCAGCCGGGCGCCCCGCGCTCGGGCGAACTCCCGAATTCCATTCACCGAGTTGTGATTGTCGGCCGACAGCGCGAGAGCGCTGCGCCCCGTGAACGGGAAGCTCTCGCCCACCAGCCGGCAGGCGGCTGACGTATTGGCGGTGAAGACGACCGCGAACTCGTCAGGCGATGCCCCCAGGAACCGCAGCAGCGCCGCTCGAGCCGCTTCCACCTCCGCGGTTGCCTGACGAGACGGACCGTGCTCGCTGTGCGGATTGCCCAGTACCGAGCGCCGCAGCCGGCGGGCGTCGCGGCGCACGAGGGACTCCGGGTAGAGGGCGGCGCCGCTGTAGTCCAGGTACACCAGCCCCGACCTCCCGAGTCGCGAGAGTTCCCGGGCACGCCATCCAGCGAAGAAGGCATCGTCGCTGAGTTCCACGGCCTCGCCTGCCGGCGCCAGGCACGTCGTGCTCAACATGTCTTGCGGCGCCTCTTGCGCGGACTCGCGGTCGACGGGCCGGCCTCGGCGGCTCGCGGAATGAGGCTCGCATGTCCGCCGAACCAGAGCGCGAGCTTGCGCGCACGCTGAAACCGCCGCTGCGCCGTATCCGACGCGACCAGCGGCGGCGCGGGCAGCAGCACTTCATCTTCCCACGCTGCCAATCCGTCCTTCAACACCTTCACGTCGGTGAGCCCGCGCGACCGGAGCAGGACCCACGCCTGCGCGGCGTGCGTTCCGCCGTCGCTGTACAGCACAACGTGGTCACCCGGCTGCACCCGCAGCGTCGCGAGACGATCGAGGGGAAGCAACTCCGCGCCGGGAATCCGATATGTCGAATCGTCCACACCCTCGCGCACGTCGATGACGCGGAGACCGGGACGCCGAGCCTTGACCCATTCCGCCAGGTCGAGCGGGTCCACGTGATCGTCCTCGCGCGCGATCTCGCCCGCAATGATGGCCAGCCGCGCCGGTGCAATAGCGCGGGGCCCATCCACGGCGACGAACGCCAGCGCCAGCGTCAGCCCTATCGCTTCACCGGTCGTGGGGCGCCACCACGGCTGACCGACCGTACGACGCTCAGCGCGCCGGGCGATCATCGACGCGACCACGCCAAGGAAAGTGATGGCGAGGACCACGACCCACAGTGGCCAGTGGAGATCTTCCGGCAAACGCGCGCCCTCGCGCGGCGTCGCGGCGGCCGACCCACCCACCACCGGCCACACCGCCGGCAGAACCGCCGTACCGGCGAACATGCCTGCGACCGCCGCCAGGCCGTCGCGCCGACCGCTCGACGCCGCCACGCACGCCGTCCCCGGACACAACGCCGCCAGCGCGAACCCCGCACCGAAGACCGTGGCGCCCAGCGCTTGCGCCGCGACATCGGTGGGCGGGATGGCGATGGTCGTCGGGTCGACGATCCCGGCAGCGCCCAGCCAGACCACCCCGAGCATGGCGGTGACGATCGCGCCGAACATCACGCGCACCACCGTGAAGTCGTGGCCGGTCAGCTGGCCGGCGACCACCCGCGGATCGCCCAGGCCGGCTCGTTCCAGCACCACGCCGAACCCGATGCCTAACGGGATGGCGGTGATCGCGGCCGGCCAGGTGTCGGGCGTCATGAGGCCATCCCCTTCCCGTCGCGCGCCAGCAGCGTCACCAGCACCGCCGATCCGAACGCCAGCGGGATGAAGACCCAGGCGCCGGTGGCGAGCAGCGCGCCACCCGAGAGGGCGAGGCCGCTGGTGCAACCGTACGCCAGCCGCGCGCCTACGCCCATCAGGGCTCCGCCCGCCAGGGCCCGCGCCATCCGCGGCCCGGGCACCGGTCCGCTCCCCACCCGCCACCGACCTGACTGCCGGGCAGACAGCGCCGCACCGATGAACACGCCCACGATCTCCAGCACGATCCAGTCCCCGAACGGATCGATCCCCGAAGGAAGCCGGTCGGCGAGCGCCGGGGCACCGGCCGTGGCGCCGGGGGCCAGTGCACCCACGACGTCGCCTGCCGTCACCGCGAAGGCCCCCGAGGCGCCGAGCCCGCGTCCCGCCAGCACGAACGCCAACAGCAGCACGATACCTAACGCGAACCCGGCACGGCCGGCGTCGGCATAGGGGCGCGGCGACCGGGGCATCACCGTCCGCCTTCCCGCTGCGGCAGCGCACCCGGCGGCTTCGGAGCGGTCGGGTTCACTACCGGCAGCTTGCGGTTCTGCCAGTCGGTCATCGACCCGTCGTACAGCCGGATCGGGTGGTCGAGCAGCCTGGCGGCGAACAGCACCACCGTCGCCTGCTGTCCCACGTGGCAATACGCCGCCACCGTGTCGCTCGGCTGCACGCCGGCCGACGCGAACAGGCGCCGCAGCTCGTCGGGCGGCAGGAGGCGCCCGTCGTCGTCCACCAGCGAATTGAACGGCACGTTCGCGGCGCCGGCGATGTGGCCGGCCGGCGCGTTATGCTCCGGCATCCCCACGCCCTCGAAGAAGACGGGAGCGCGCGCGTCGATCAGGCGCACCCCGGGCGCTGTCTCGTGCGACTCGACCCAGGTGTAGTCCACCCAGATGCTGCGATCGGATGGAACCGTGAGCCGGCCCGGCTTCGGCGCGTACGGCGCCGTCGTGGTCACCGGCAGTCCGGCCTTCTTCCAGGCGACCGTGCCCCCGTCCAGCAGCCGGGTGCGCGCGGCAAGCCCGGCCGCCTGGAGAGTCCAGACCACCCGCGTGGAGGGCGAGGTCCAGTCTGCTCCGGCAATCACCACCACGTTGCTGCCGTCGCCGACCCCCAGCCGCTCCAGCCGCGACCGCAGATCCGCCTCAGGCGGCAGATCGAGAACGGTGTTCGTGGCCGAGTCGAAGACCGCGATGTCACGAAGGTTGATCAGCCGCGCTCCCTCGATGTGCCCGGTCTGATAGTCGTCCGGCGGTCCGACCTGCAGCAGCACCAGCGACGGATCGTGCAGCTCGCGGTTGAGCTCCTGCGGTGAGATCAGGAGCGCCGGGGCGGCGTAGCGCTGGGCCTGCGCCGTGAAGGCGGTGGACAGCGTGGCGAGGGCCGCGCTGACGGCGACGCGATGAAGCAATCTCGACATGTTCCGTTCTCCGGTTCGGGGTGCGGCGCGCGTGCGCCGGATCTTCGGAAACCACGATGGCGCCCCGCGCCCTGCGCGTGGTGGAGGCCGCGTTCGCGAGTTGTGCCGGAGTCGTGGAGGGGTCCGGCCGACCGGGGAAATTCGAGTCCGAAAAATGGGGTCAGACTCGAATTTCCTACCGATCCAGGCGATAGCCGATCTTGAACACGGTCATGAGGTGCCGCGGGTTCGCCGCGTCCTCCTCGAGCTTGCGCCGCAACTCGGCCACGTGCGAATCCACGGTGCGCGACAGCACCAGCGGCCCGTACCCCCATACCTCGCGCAGCAATTCCACCCGTGTCGCCACCCGGCCGTCGCGCCTGACGAGCGCGAGCAGCAGATCGAACGCCTTGGGGGACAGGGTGACGGGCCGACCGCCGCGCATCACGGTGCGCGACGCGATGTCGACCGTAACGTCGCCAAAGGTGAGCAGCGCCGCGTGGGTGGCCGGACCGCCGGCGCCGTTCCGCGCGCGTCGCAGCAGCGCGTGCACGCGCTCGAGGAGTTCCAGCAGGGCAAACGGCTTGGTGACGTACTGGTCGGCGTCGAGGCGGAACCCGCGGATCTTGTCCTGCTCCTCGCCGCGCGCCGACAGAATCAGGACCGGCAGATCGCGGGAATGTCCGCGGATGCCCCGCAGCACTTCGAAGCCGTCCATTCCCGGGAGCATGAGGTCGAGAATGACGAGATCCGGCACCCACGAGCGTACCAGCGGAAGCACCTCGCGACCATCTTCGAGCGTGCGCACGTCGAACCCCTCCAGGCGAAGGTTCTGCGCGAGCAGTCGCGCGAGATCGCGCTCGTCCTCGACGACCAGGATGCGCGCCATCAGCCCGCGGCGTCGGGCAGATCCACCAGGAAGCGCGCACCGCCGCCGGGAGCATCTTCCACCCACGCGCGCCCGCCGTACTGCTCGGCGATGGTCCGGACGATCGTCAGGCCGATGCCGCTCCCGCCGGCCGCGCGCTCCCTGGCGATGCCACCGCGTTCGAAGGGACGCCAGATCCGGTCGCGCTCCTGCACCGGAACGCCCGGGCCCTGGTCGCTGACGGCGAGCAGCGCGCCCCCGCCGCCGCGCCGCCGGCGCACCTCCACCGTCACCGTGGCGCCTTCGCCGCCGTACTTCACGGCGTTGTCGAGCAGGTTGAGCAACACCTGTCGCAACGTGCCGTTGTGCAGCGAGACCGGTACGCGTTCGTCGCCGGCGATCCGGACGTCGACCGATTTCGCGGCGGCCAGCGGCGCGAATTCGGCGATCACGGTGCGGGCATCGGCGGCCGCATCGCTGTTCACCACCGGCCCGTCGTGACGGCGTGGCCCGCGGGTGAAGCGGAGCACGCCTTCCACCAGGTGCTGCAACCGCAGCACCTCACGATCGGCCACGCCTAACGCCTCATCGCGGGACGCCGCATCGCCACCACGTCCCAGCCGGAGCGTATCCAGTACCAGGCGCACCTGGGTAAGAGGGGTCCGCAACTCGTGCGACACGTTGGCCACGAAATTGGCGCGCTCGTTGGCGAAGCGGATTTCCCGCCGGAGCTGCCCCGCGGCCAGCACCGAGAGTCCGGCGGTGAGTCCCAGCATCAGCAGGAGGAGCGGCACCCGCGACTGCGGCACGCCGCCAATCAGCAGCGCGCTCGCCAGCTGCGGGCGTAGTTGCGCGCGCACGCGGAATCCGCCATAGCTCTCGGGGAGCGCCGTCTCGGCATCGAGTTCCCAGCGGCGGATGCCGGGGGTGGAATAGAGCGGCGCCCCGGCGGCGTCGGCCACCTGGAGGTCGAGCATGTCGCGCGCGTTCCGTCCGGCCACCAGCGATGCCGGCAGCAGGTCGTCGGTGGTAAGGACCGCACCGAGGACCGAATCGATCGCCGCTTCCGGCCATTCCACCGCGTACACGACCGTGTCGCCCCAGGTCGTGGGCATCGTGCGGATCGCCAGCACACGCGGCGCGGCGTTGTAGCGGTCGACGATGATGGAATAGCCCCATTCCGGACGCGGCCGGCGCGACACGAAGGTGATCAGCCGGTTGAGCCGTCTGGCCTCATCCCTCGGCGGGGCGAGGACCACCGGCACGGCGCGGGTTGGGGATCCGTCGGTGCTCGCGGGCGGATCGCCGAGCCATCCTCCCACCGTGGGGGCGGCATAGTTCACCGCCACGCCAAGCGTGTCGGAGCCTAACGTGAAAGCGAAGAAGCGCGACGGCAGCGGAGCAGCCCGGGGGCGGTGGCACAAGCAGGCGGTGTTCCAGCTGATGTAGTGCCCGAGCGCCGCGGCCGGAGGGATCGAGGGGTCGGTGTGGAGCCCCTCGCCATGATTCACCGGACCGAGCAGCGCGTCTGCCGCCTCCCGGAGTCGGGTGCTCAGGTGCTCGCGGTAGCTCCAGGCGGCGAAGTCCGCGTAGTCGCGGAGCGCGTGCTCGGCCACGTCGCGGCTGGACCGCGCCGCCCGATAGGCCTCGGCCAGGATGATGAGCACGCAGGCGAGGGCGCCGGCGAGCAGGAGCTGCAGCCAGAGGACGGAGCGTCGGGACGAGGCGGAGCGGGACATTACGAGCTAAAGTTGGCGGCCCTCCGGGGCGCGCGGGGAGTATCGGGTTGTGAAGAAACGGTGAAGAGCGGCCCGGGTCAGGGCTCGCCGCGTACGATTGGTGGGGAAATGGGGGCCAGAAATGGGGTCAGACTCGAATTACCCGCTGCGTTCAGGAACGCAGCGGGCTCGCCGGCGATGAGCCTGTCAGTCCCACCCATCGGCGCGCCCTGTTATCGGCACCCGCCGTCGCGCCATATTGCCCGTTCCCATTTCCTGCAAATGCTCTGGAGGATCCGACGATGCTGCTCATCCGCGACATCATGTACTGCAAGCCGGGCAAGGTACGCCCGATGGTCACGAAGATGCTGGCCCTCGCCAAGCTCAGCGAAGGAAAGGGGGGCGTGGGCAAGATGCGCATCATGACCGACGTGAGCGCTGAGCGCTTCTGGACTGTCGTCACCGAGATCGAGGCGCAAAGCTTCGACGCGTTCATGAAGATGGACATGAGCGACGAGGACGCGAAGAAGATGAACGAGATCATGAAGGACTACCACGATCTGGTCGATCACGGGCGGCGCGAGGTCTACAACCTCGAGGGATAGAGGCTCGTTTCCGCGCAATGGACTGCGCGGCTCCATAACAAAGTTCCTCGGCGGACCGACCGCCGAGGGGGTTTGGGGGCCACGCGCGTCGAAGTGCGGCTGCCGATCGCCGGACCGGCGTAATCCCGCCGGTGCGGAAGCTACCGCAGCCGATGTGACGCGGTGGTGACGCCCCTGCGTATCCTCTGCCAAATGCGCCGAGCACGCGAGTACATTGACGGCATGTCGCCCCCCGCAATGCTCACCGCCGAGGAGTTGCTGCACCTGAACCTTCCCAACAAACGGACGGAACTGGTGCGCGGCGTGCTGATCGTGCGTGAGCCAGCTGGATACGTGCACGGCGACGTGGCCGCCCGGCTGCTGCAGGCCATAGGCGGCTACGCCGAGCGACACTCGCTCGGCCGCGTATTCGCGGCTGAAACAGGATTCACGCTCGAGCGGAACCCGGACACGGTGCGGGCACCGGATGTCGCTTTCATTCGGACCGAACGACTTCCCGATCCCCCGCCACGCGGATTCGCGGAGCTTGCGCCTGACCTGGCAGTGGAGGTCCTCTCGCCCGACGACCGGCCGGGCGAAGTGCTCGACAAGGTCGCCGACTGGCTCAAAGCGGGCGCTCGCCTGGTCTGGGTGGTGGATCCGATTCGGGCGAGCGCGCGCGTCTATCGCGCCGATGGCAGCGAACTGGAGCTGAGCGAATCGGATGTACTCCAGGGCGAGGATCTTCTGCCCGGATTCACCTGTGGCGTCGGCTGGGCCGTCCGCCGGCCGAGCGCGTCGTGACCAGCGCCTTCGCACAAACACAGCCGCGGCATTGTCTCTCTCGGCTCCACCACCTCTGTGTTCAATGTGACCTCTGCGGTAACAAGATCTTTCACCGCGGAGGACGCGGAAGGACGCAGAGTCTCGCCGCCGCGGTTGACCCTGGTCTCTACGGACGCTCCGCCTCCACGTGCACGCGCTCGCGCCGGAGCAGGTAGACGCCACTGGCGATGATCACCGCGGCGCCGACGAATGTCAGCATGCCGGGGAGCTTTCGCCAGACGAGCCAGTCGAGTGTCACGCCCCACAGGAGCGCCGTGTACTCCAATGGCGCAATGAATGAGGCCTGCCCGTGCCGGAACGCTTCGGTGATCCCCCACTGGCCTAACGAGCCGGTCACCGCGAGGCCGCCGATCACCAACCAGTGCGCGGACTGGATCGGGATCCAGCCCGGCAGCGCGAGCAGTCCGGCGCCCACGCCGATCATCGTCATCAGCCAGAACACCATGCTCTCGGTGCTGTCGGTGCGGCCGAGCACGCGTACCGTGATCGCCGACAAGGCGTAGCCGGCCGCGCACGCGATGACGGCCAGCCCCGAAATCGTCAGAGCCCCGTGTCCCGTCGGTCGCAGCACGATCAGCGTCGCACAGAAGCCCGCGCCGATGGCGATCCACCGCTGGCGTCCCACGCGCTCCCCCAGGATCGGCGCGGCGAGCGCGGTGATCAGGAGCGGCGCCACGAAGAACAGCGAATACGCCTCCGACAGCGGAAGCCGCCGCAGGGCGAAGGTGAACGTGGCGATCATCATGATGCCGATTGCGCCGCGCAGCGCATGCAGGCGGAATCGCACGCGGCCCAGCTGGCCGAAGCCCCCTCGCAGGGCGACCCAGGGTATCACGATGGGCAGCGCCGACAGGCCGCGGAGCGCGGCCACCTCCATCGGCGGATAGTGCGGCGACAGGATCTTGAGGCACGCATCCATCAGCGACAGTGCCCCCACCGCGATGACCATGGCGGTGGCTCCGCGAACGTTGTCGTGTCCGGACTGTTGCATGTCGATTCCAGTGCCCTTCGTTCGACGCTTCTGTAGAAGAGGGACTGGCCTGGCTCGAACCGCCAGCCGTCCGACGGCAGAACCGTAACGCCAACTGGAGACACGTCAATGCGATACATGATTCTGGTGAAGGCCAGCCCGGACTCCGAGGCCGGCGCCATGCCCGAGGAGAGACGCATGGCCGAGATGGCCACTTATCATGAAGAGCTGGCCAGGGCGGGCGCGCTGCTGGACGCCTCAGGGCTGCAGCCGAGCTCGAAGGGATGGCGTGTGAAGTACTCGGGCGGCAAGCGCCGCGTGGTCGACGGGCCGTTCACCGAGGCCAAGGAGCTGGTTGCCGGCTACACGATCATCCAGGCGAAGTCGAAAGAGGAGGCGATCGAGTGGACCCGGCGTTTCCCGAATCCGGCTGGCGAGGGGAAGGAAGCGGAAATCGAGGTGCGACAGTTGTTCGAGCTGGACGACTTCGCACCGAGCGAAGCTGTCGACCGGTTCCGCGCCATACAGACGGAGAACTGACCATGCGATACCTGTCGATCTACAAGACCGTGGAGAGAGGCGTGCCGCCGACTCAGGCGGAGATGGACCGGATGGGACAGCTCATCGTGGAGTTCACCAATTCCGGCGAGCTGATTTCCACCGAAGGGTGTCTCCCCAGTGCGAAGGGGGCGCGGGTGAAGCAGTCCAATGGCGAGGTGACCGTCACCGACGGACCGTTCACGGAATCGAAGGAGGTGATCGGCGGATTTGCGTTGCTGGAGGCGAAGTCGAAGGAGCACGCGATCGACCTCTGTCGGCGCTTTCTCAAGGTGGCCGGCGACGGCGAGTGCGAGCTGCGCCAGCTCTACGAGCTGCCTGCTCCCACGGCGTAGGACGAGACGGCGAATCCCCGGAGAAAATGGAGAAAATGGGGTCAGACTCGAATTGTCGGATCGACAATTCGAGTCTGACCCCAATTAACGCAAATTCGAGTCTGACCCCAATTTCCGTCGCTCTGCCTTGCGTGACCGCGCGCCCGGGGGCAAGCTCGTGCGGCCTCAACGGGATGGATCCGGTGGAACCGGTCGCCCCCAAGCGCCAGAATGCGTTGCTGCTCTTCCTGCTGACCACGGCCCTGGGCGGGATCGGGGGGGCCGGGGGCTCCATCATCGGCAATGCGGGCGACCGTATCGGCCTGTTCGCGGGCGGTCTGGCGGGTGGGGTGCTCGGTGCGATTCTCGGCACGCGCATCGCCGTGGCCCGCAGCTGGCTGCCGCGGGCCCGTTTGCGTGGAGCGGCCACGGGCGCGGCGATCGGCTTTCTGCTGGCCGCGTCGATCGCCGTGAATACGCTGTCGACTCCCGTGGGACCGGTGCTGAGCACCCTCCTGATCGGCGTCGGCGCCCTGGCCGGGGCCGCGTACGGCGACGCCGGCCAGGGCGCCTGACGCCTCGCACCGTGACCCTTGCGCTGACCGCCCGCGTCGGCGAGCAGGGGGCCTTTCAGACGCTCGACAACGCCGCCGGACTGTTCTACGGATTGACGTATGTGGTGCTGTTCGCCATCCCTGTTATCGGACTCCGGCGTTCAGACGTGCGAGTGAGCCTCTGGCTGCGGGTCGTGGCGTCGGTGGGACTGGCGACCGCCCTGCTGTACCTGGTGCTGACGGTGGTGCCCATCGTGACCGTCGTGAGCCGGTTCGCGTTCGCGCTCAAGATCAGCGCGGTGGTACTGGTGGCGAACGGGCTGGGCGCCGCATTGTATCTCTCCGCCTCGCGGTCGCGGCGGACCGCGGCGGCGGCCGCCGCAGCTCCCGATGCGGACTGAACCCGGACAACCAGGATCATGACCGACGTACAGCGTGTGCTGACGCAGGCCCTTCGGGATCGGTACGCCATCGAGGGGGAGATCGGACACGGCGGCATGGCGACCGTGTACCGCGCCCGTGACCTGCGCCACGACCGCGTGGTGGCGATCAAGGTGCTGCATCCCCAGCTCACCGCCGCCGTGGGCCATGATCGGTTTCTGCGCGAAATCACCATCGGCGCACGCCTGCAGCATCCGCACATTCTCACGCTGATCGACTCGGGCGAGGTCTCCGAGAGTCGTACCGACGCCGCAGACGTGCCAGCCCCTCCAGGCGCGCTCGCCGGAAGCGGCGGGGGACCGTCCTTCCTCTATTATGTGATGCCGTTCGTGGACGGCGAGTCGCTCCGCGACCGGCTGGTCCGTGCGGGCGGTCCCCTGCCGGTGTCGGAGGTGACGAGGCTGCTCCGCGACGTGGTGGATGCGTTGGCGTATGCCCACCGGCACGGCGTGATCCATCGCGACATCAAACCGGACAACGTGATGATCGCCGGCCGGCACGCGCTGGTGGTGGATTTCGGCGTGGCGAAGGCCATCGCCACCGGCCGGCCGGCCGCGGACGAGCGCGGGAGCGCTTCAGCCGCCGTGGATACGCCCACGCTCACGGTGCTCGGAACGTCGTTAGGCACCCCGGCCTATATGGCTCCCGAGCAAGCGGCGGGCGACGCCGTCGACCATCGGGCCGACATCTACGCCACCGGCATCATGGCGTACGAGATGCTCACCGGCCGCCCGCCGTTCACCGGCAGCGGGCAGTCCATCCTGGCAGCGCAGATCACCGCGGCCCCCCAGCCCATCAGCGAGCTGCGCGCCGATGTGCCGCCGGCGCTCGCCGAGATCGTCATGCGCTGCCTGGCCAAGGATCCGGCCGATCGCTATCAGACCGCCGACGATCTCCTGATCGACCTGGAAGGGCTGTCCACACCGACCGACACGATGACCGGGATGCCCGCGGCGATGGACCGCCGCGCGATGCGCCGGCGCGTGGTGGCGCTGATCGGCGCCGCGGCGGTGGTTGCCCTGTCGGGGTGGATCTTTCTGTCGGGGCGGACGCGGCGCCGCCACTGGGTGCAGGAGACGGCGATTCCCGAGATCCAGCGGCTGACGGAGAACTATGCGTTCGACAGCGCGTACGCGATTGCCGTGCGTGCGCGCGACGCGGCCCCCGACGACCGGACCCTCGAGACCCTGTGGCCGAAGTTCTCGAGCAACCTCGTGCTCAAGTCGGTCCCGCCGGGTGTGAGCGTGTATCGACAACTGGTGGATGATTCCAGCCACTGGGACCTGATCGGCACCACGCCGACCGACAGCATCCGCCTTCCGATCGTCGTGTACACCCGCCTTCGTCTGGAAAAGCCGGGGTATCGCCCAATGCAGGTGTCGCTGTCGCCAACCTGGATGCAGGATGAGCCGTTCGTGCTCGACAGTGCCAGCGCGCCCGATTCGTCCATGGTCCACGTGAGTGCGGGAGAGTTTCCAGCCAGCATGCCGGGCCTCGATCACCTGCCGCCGCTTGCCCTGCGCGATTTTCTCATGGATCGCTACGAGGTTACCAATCGCGACTACAAGCGGTTCGTCGACGCGGGCGGATACACCAACCCGGAGTACTGGGATCGCTCGTTCATCAAGGATGGCCGGACGCTGTCATTCGCCGAGGCGGTCGCCGCCTTCACCGACAAGACCGGCCGCCCCGGACCATCCACCTGGGAAGCGGGCAACTACCCGTCCGGCGCCGACGACGTGGCCCTGGGCGGCATCAGCTGGTTCGAGGCGGCGGCGTACGCCAAGTTCGTGGGAAAGTCGCTCCCCTCCCTGTACCATTGGAACCGCGCGGCCGAGGCGTGGGCCAGCGCGTGGGTGGTTCCGGGCAGCAACTATGATGGGCAGGGACCGCGGCGGGGAAGCACGACCCGCGGCATGGGTCCGTTCGGCACGTTCGACATGGCCGGGAACGTCCGGGAGTGGTGCGAGAACGCCTCGGAGAGCGGCCGTTACATCCTCGGCGGCGGGTGGAACGATCAGACCTATTCGTTCAACGACGCCTACTCCCAGAACGCTTTCGATCGGTCGGCGACCAACGGGATCCGGCTGGTGAAGTATCTGCGTGACGAGCCGAATCTCGCGCTGGCCAAAGGACCGCTGGTGCGCTCCTTCCGCGATTACACGAAGGAACGGCCGGTGTCGGACGTGGTGTTCGACGGATACCGCCGCATGTACGACTACGACCCCGCACCGCTCAATGCCACGGTGGAGGCGACGGATACCACGGCGGACGACTGGACGCGTGAGCGGATCAGCTTCACGGCGGCGTACGGTCACGAACGGATGTTCGCGTACCTGTTCCTGCCAAAGCGGAAGACGCCGCCGTTTCAGACCGTGGTTTTCTTCCCCGGCTCGAACGCGATCCACACGCGCGCGAGCACCGACGTCAATCCCCGCGGGTTCGATTTCTTCCTGCGAAGCGGTCGCGCGGTCATGATGCCGATCTACAAGAGCACGTACGAGCGCGGCGACAGCCTCAATAGCGACTACTCCGACGCGAGCGTGTTCTACCGCGACCACGTGATCATGTGGGGGAAGGATCTGCGGCGTTCGATCGACTACCTGGTCACGCGCGCGGACATCGACACCGCGCGCCTGGCCTATTTCGGCATCAGCTGGGGCGGCGAGATGGGCGGGATCATGCCGGCCATCGAGCCCCGCCTCAAGGCCGTGGTGTTGAACGTCGCGGGGCTCGGCATGGAACGCGCCCGCCCCGAGGCCGACGTGCTGAACTTCCTGCCGCGCATTCACCAGCCGGTGATCATGCTGAACGCGAAGTACGATCATTTCTTCCCGATCGAGACCGCGCAGAAGCCGTTCTTCGACTACCTCGGCACGCCGCCGGATCGGAAGCGGTACGTGGTCTACGAGGGTGGTCATATCCTGCCGCGCGCCGATCTTATTCGCGCCTCGCTCGACTGGCTGGACAAGTATCTGGGCCCGGTGAAGTAGAAATAGGGTCAGACTCGAATTTCGAAGAAATTAGCGAAAATGGGGTCAGACTCGAATTTCCGCGGACGCGCCGATGATTCCGATCAACCTGGGTCACCATCGAATCCCGTCCCCACGGAGCGCGCAAACGCGTCATTCCCGTCCGTTCAACACTCGGGTGAGGTAGTGCGCTCCCAAGACGCGCGGTTGACGCGATCATCGAGTTGAATCGCCGCCCCTCGAACGGCATCAAGGCACGATTGTCACTTTCCGACTGATGCTCGCGGATTCGGATTGCGCGGAACCCCCGGGTTCGTATGTTCCGTCCGGCGGCCGTTTCCTGAACGGCGGCATGCCAAACAGGGCAAGGACCCCCGGGAGCCCTTCCGTGCTTCCACCCGCGTTGCATCTGTTGTTGCACAACACCGACGCCGCCGCGCGCGAGTCGGCGTGGGAGTCGCTGGTGGCGGAGCAGAGTCGACTCCTCCTGCACGTGGCGCATTCGTTCGCCACCGAACACGATGGCGCAATGGACGCCTATGCGTACGTGCTCGATCGGTTGCGCGAAGATGACTATAGAAGGCTCCGCGGATACGAAGCGGACGGGCGCAGTCGGTTCTCGACCTGGTTGGTGGTCGTGGCGCGCCGGCTGTGCCTCGATTTCTATCGCCATCGCTACGGACGGGCGCGCGGCGGCGTCCGCGACCAGGAGAGCACCGAGGCGGCCCACGCGGCCCGTCGCCGGTTGGTCGATCTGGCCGCCGCAGCCATCGACCTGACGTCGCTCGCGCAATGCGATGACGCGGCCCCCGATCACGACCTCCGGTCGAGCCAGCTGCGGGACGCGCTTCAGTCCGCGCTCGATGAACTGGCGCCTGACGATCGCCTGATCCTCAAGCTGCGCTTCGAGGACGATCTCACGGCACAGCAGATCGCGACCGTGCTCCAGTGGCCCACACCGTTCCACGTCTTCCGTCGCCTCAACGCGTTGTTCGCACGTCTCAAGCGGGAGCTGCTGGCGCGCGGCATCGAGAGCAGCGTGCCATGAGCGCGCCAGCGAGCCCGGCCGATCCATGCAAGTGCTCGTTGCCGGTCCGTTTCACTACTCATCATGGGAACTCATCTCGCAATGACCGGCGGACGGATGCGAGAGGGTGAGACGCCCTCGGCGCATCTGAGCGTCGAACGCATGGCCGCGTATCTCGACCAGCGACTGTCGCCGGCCGATCGCGCCGACGCCGTCTCGCATCTGGCCGACTGCGCCGAGTGCCGGCGCGAACTGCGTGAGGCGCGCGAGGTGATCGTCAGGGCGCCCGCCACACGCCGCCGTGCGCTGCTGCCGGTCGCCATCGCGCTGGCCGCGGCGCTCGCGTTCATCGTCGTGTTGCGCGTGCCCCGCCTGAACGACGACGGCAGCGGCGCGCAGCGCGGCGCTCTGCGTGCCGTCGACCCGGCCGCGGTGCCTGGAATCGCAGTGGTAGGACCAACCGCCGGCGACTCCGTCGCGGCCGCGGGACTCAGGTTCGTGTGGCATCCCGAGGCCGGTGAACCCGAGTACCATCTCACGCTGCAGGACGCATCGGGCGCGGTAGTCTGGCGTCTACCCACCGCTGATACGCTGGCGGTTCTGCCCGCGTCAGTCGCGCTCGTGTCCGGAGCCGAGTACTTCTGGACGGTCGACGCCCTCCGCTCCGACGGCGGCTCGGCGACCACCCGGTCGCAGCGATTCTTCGTCCGCTGATGGGGCGGCACCCGGTCTGTCTGACGGGAAGTCTTCTCCTCGTCGTCGCCTGCTCGGCGCCCCGGGAGTCGCCGGCGCGGCGCCCCGACTCATCCGGGGCGACAAGCGCGGTTACCGGCGCCATCCCGTCGCGCATCGATTCGCTCCTCGCCCGTGGCGACACGCTGTACAAGCGTGCGACGGACAGCGCGGGTCCCGTCTATCAGGAGGCGCGACGCCTCGCCGAGTCGGAGGGCGATTCGACCCGTCTCGCCCGCGCCCTCACCGCGATCGCGCAGCTCGACCGCGTGCGGGGCGACTTCGACCAGTCACGACAGCTCGGCGAGGAAGCGCTTTCCCTCAAGCTGCGGCTCGGAATGCGGGATGACCTGTTCCGGTCGTACAACGCGCTCGCGCTGCTGGCGTGGGCCGAGGAGCGATTGGGGGACGCGTCGGCGCTTCTGCGGCAGGCTACCGATGCCGCACGCGCCACCGGTGACTCCGCTGGCGTCGCGAAAACGCAGATCAACATGGGCCTGGTCCTGGATGATCTCGGCGACTTCGACGGTGCCCGCGCGGCACTGACGGCCGGGCGCGACGGAGCCCGAGCCGCGGCCGATACGGCGAGCCTCGGACGGGCCCTCACCAATCTCGCCAGCCTCGACATCCGCCTTGGCGATCCGTTGTCAGGCATCGCCTCCCTCGAAGCCTCCCGCCGCCTGGCCGGCGCCGCCGGCGATCTGGTCAACGAGGTGAATCTCCTCGCCCAGACGGCCACCGCCTACGATGCCCTCGGCGAACCGCAGCGCGCGTTCGCGGCCCTCGACAGCGCGTTGCAGCTGGCACGTGCGCACCAATTCCGCACGGAAGAAGCTGACGATGTGAAGATCGAGGCCGATCTCTACGCGGACGCCGGCGATGCGCGTCGCGCGCTCGACGGGTACGTCCGGGCGATTGCCCTCGACGATTCGCTGGGACGCCCCGAAGAGCGGGGCGATGCACTGCGCAACGAGGCGCGCGTGCAGTTCGCGCTTGGACGTCGGGATCTCGCCGCACGACGGGCCGGTGATGCACTGCGGGTTCACCGTTCCGGCGGTTTTCGGACGGCGGAGCTGAGCGATCTGCTGGTGTTGGCCGAGTTGTCACAGGCCGCTGAGAATTCGCGTGAGGCGGAATCATATCTCCGCTCGGCGCAGGTTCTCGCCGCGACCATCAACGTCGGCGTCGCGAGCGGCAGTGTGCAGCTCGCGGAAGCGCGCGTGGCGGGGCAGGCAGGTGACTGGTCGCGCGTGCTGCGCGTGCTCGACGCCGCGCGCGCCTCGATGACCCTGCTCGGGAACAGCGCGGCCGCTGAGGCGTTGGCGCTCCGCGCGCGGGCGTACGCGCGACTGGGGCAGCTCGATGCCGCAGCGGCGGCGGGTCGGCAGGCACTGGCGGCGGTCGAGCGGGTGCGCGGGAACTACGCGACGGGAACGCTCCGCACGTCCTACTCGTCCGATCGCATGTCCGTGTACGTGGATCTGGTGCTGGTGCTGCTTCGGCTGGGTCGCGCCGACGAGGCCCTGCAGGTGGCTGACGCCGTGCGAGGGCGGGCGCTGCTCGAACATCTCACCGCCGCGCGGGCCGGGGTCGCGACCGCGTCGCCGTCGGAGCGCGCACTGCTCGACGCCGATAGGTTGCTCCGTCGCATCGACGAGCTGGTGGCGAAGTTGCGGCAGCTCGAGCAGACGAATCCGAAGGAGCGCTCGGCGGCGCTCGTTGCCAACGCGCGGGAACTGGCCGACCGGATCGCGCAGGCGCGCGGTGAATACGAGGCCTTGATGGCGCGAACCCCGAGTCTCGACGCCGGATCGATGGCGCTGCTTGGCGCGGCGCCGGCGAACGCGGCCGCGATCCGCGCGAGTCTGTCACCCGGCGAGGTGCTGCTGGAGTATCTCGTGACGCCGGATCGGCTCCTGATCTTCGTCGCCGATCACCAGCGCCTGACGACCCTGTCGCACAGCGTGCAGGCGGCCGACCTGGCCGCGCGGGTCCGGCTGGCGCGCGAACTCCTGGCGCATCGTGGCGCGGACGAGTCACGGGATCAGGTGCTCAGGGCGCTGTTCGACGAGTTGATCCTGCCCGTGGATTCGGCCGGGTTGCTGCGTGATGCGCGACGGTTGGTCGTGGTGCCACACGCCTCTCTCACGTACCTGCCATTTGCGGCACTCATCGACCGGAGGAGCGGCCATCATCTCGTGGAGGATTTCGTGCTGCTCCATGTGCCGTCGGCGGCTGCACTCGGCGCACTCCGCACCGGGAGTGCGGCGAGCGGTGGGGGCGTCGCGGCCGGCGCGGGGTTCGCGCCGTTTCCGGATCAACTGCCTTCGACGCGCCGGGAGGTGCAGAGCTTCCGCCAGGCGGTCCCCGGCGCAGCCACGTTCATCGGTTCCCCGGCAACGGAGCAGCAACTGCGCCGCGCGCTCGAGGGCGAAGGGGTAATCCATGTGGCCACGCACGGAGAGATGAACGCGCGCAATCCGCTCTTCTCGCGGCTTGCGCTCGCGCCGGGACGAGGCAACGATGGCGACGACGACGGCTGGCTCGAGGTGCGGGAACTCCTCGGTCTGCACTCGCGCAGTCCGCTGGTGTTCCTCTCGGGCTGCGAGACGGGGCTTGGCGCGGCCTGGTCGACCGAGTTCGAGACCGGGGAGGACTACACGACGATTGCGCAGGCGCTGCTGTATGCGGGGGCGCGGAATGTGGTGGCAACCTTGTGGCGGATCGATGATGCGGCGGCGGGGGACTTTGCGGCGCGGTTCTATGGGAAGTTGCGGACGGTCGCGGTGCCCGAGGCGTTGGCGGACGCGCAGCGGGCGATGCTCGCGGATCCGCGGTATCGGAGTCCGTACTACTGGGCGGCGTACGAGGTGAGTGGGGGCGGGCGCATGGGAGCCTATTGAGCAGCGAAGCCGGATGGTTCACGCGGCGCCCGCAAATGGCGCCAGGGGGTCCGTTTAACAGCAGGTCCGGCGGGGCGAATCTTGGTTGAGTCCAATCTCCGACATGAGGATGCTTGCCATGCCCACCAGTCGCCGTTCGCGCCAGGCGATCCTGCCTCTCTCGTCGCCGGGGACGCGACGTCTCGCGGCGGTCCTGCTGCTCGCATTCGCCGCCTGTCAGAGCGATGCGCCGACGAGCACCCGGGTGCCGGACGCGGCCAACCTCGCGAAGGGAGGGAGTGGCGGCGCCGGCGGCAAGGGCGGGGGCGGGGGCGGTCCCACGGTGGCGTCGACCAATCCATCGTATGCGCATCGTGACACGACGCTGGACGTGCACGTGTTCGGGTCGGGATTCACGTCCGGGGCGAAGGCCACATGGGTGCTGAGTGGTGACACCACGCTCGTGCACGTCAAATCCACGACGGTCGTGAGCTCGGGCGAGCTGGTGGCCAACGTGGAGGTGCCGGCCGGTGCGCCGTTGGCGCTGTATGACGTGCAGGTGGCGCTGGTGGACGGGAAGAAGGGAGTGGGGGCGGAGCTGTTCGAGATCTCGACCGCCGTGGTCCTCGACACCGGCACGAACGGCGGCGACGCCGTGGTCTATGCGATCAGCGAGGACCTGAGCGTCGCGGGCTATGGGACGTCGGGTGGCACGTTTGTGTATGACGCGTCGGTTGGCACGCTCCTGAGCCTCGGGTCCGGACAGGGGTGGGGTATCGATCCGTTAGGCACGGCGGTCGTTGGACGCGACGCCAACTTCCAGCCCACAGTGTGGGTCAAGCAGTCCCCGGGGATCTGGTCGGCGCAGTCGCTCCCGGCCGCGGACCCGAGCGGTGACGCCAATGTCTCGAGTGCGGCGAGGGCGACCGACGGAACGTTGCTGGCCGGGGGCTGGGCGAGCACCTGTACCGTGGCAAAGCACAAGACGACCTGCCACAACAACCCGGCAGTCTGGCGGCAGTCAGGCACGACGTGGCTGGCACCACAGTTGTACGCGGTCCCCGGTGATGGCGCCGCAGCCTACGCGGTGAGTGCGACAGCACAATTGGCGGGCCGCACGAACCTGCCGAACGCGTCGATTCCGACGGCGGTCGTCTGGGACACCCCGACAACCTACACCCTTCTTGACGGAGTCTGGGCCTACGGAATCAACGATGCGGGGACCATCGTCGTGGGCGATCGTAACGGCCAGGCGGCGTTCTGGTGGCGTGATCCCATATCGCAGACATGGAATCCGACCGGCGTTCCCCTTTCCAACTGCGCCAGCCTCGCCGAAGGCGTGAATGATGCGGGCATCATTGTGGGCCAGAGCTGCGGCGCCAATGGCAAGGCGCAGGCGACCGTGTGGCGGTTGGATCTGACCACGTCACCGCCGACCATTCTCTCCACGCAGCTGCTGCCCGGGCTGGGCGCCGGCGGATCGGGAGCCGAAACATCGAACGCTGTCACCGTCACCAGAAGCGCCCCGTATTTCGTCGCCGGCAGGGCGAGGGCCTCGGCCGGGTACTTCCTCGCCGTCCGCTGGCTGATTCCATGAGACGTTAGGCACGCCTCTGCCGCTGGCAGTCTGTCCGCCGGCGGCGCCACGGTGCTGAGCAAAACCGTCTGCTCTGTCCGATAAACCAGGGGTACACGCCAGATCCGCGTTGCCGTGACGCGCGTCGCGGCAAACCCAGTCACCCCTAGTGCACAGGAGCCCCCATGCGAGTCCGATACCTTCTACCCATGCTGTCTCTCGCCGCGGCGTGCAACACCGACCATGCGACGGCAACGAGCACCAGAATCGACCGCGCAGCTGTCCTCGCGAAAGGCGGCGGCGGCGGTACCGACTCGCGGGTGCAGTGGTATCTCGCGCGCACCCTGAGCGACGGCATCACAGCCGCGAAGCTCTATGGCGACGGCCTGAATCTCGACGGCACCCCAGTCGCCGACCCCACCACCGATCCATCGGCGTACGACGGCGAGGCACAGTGCAGCGCGCGCGGAACGATCAACTGGTACAGCAATCCGTCGAGGGCGAGCGGCAACATGTTCCTCGCACCCGGAGGCGGCGCCACGCCCCTCTGCTTCGACCTCGATCGGCTCATCATGGTGGACACGGGCGCGGTGGACCTCGTGGCGGTGCACTGGACGACCACCATACCGGAAGTCATGCAGTTGGCGGCCGGTGAGAGCGTCACGGAAGACTTCGAATACTATCCCAACAACATCATCCCCAATTGCGCACGGGTGATCTGGCGTGTCTCCACCGGAAGCGGCGTGGTGTTGAAGCGCCTGAGCGGCGACGCGAACCGGAATCCGGGCGAGTGGACCATCGAGACCCGTGGCACCCACGTGGGGACGTGCCTCACGTGGTCACCGCCACCCGGCAAATCGCACCTGGTCGACGGCGAAGCCTACTACCTCCCGTTCAGCCTGCGGGCGGTGGAAGTGCTGCGGTAGGGCGACGCGTTCGACCACCACGCGAATGCAGCCTGACATTCGCGCTGAGAGAGGCCACCGCAATCGGTGGCCTCTCATCGTTTCCCCTCCTCCGGCGTATCCACCGGGGCAATAATCGCCTCAAACGGTGGATACCCGCGCAGCTTGAAGAACGCCCAGTCCGCGTGCATGACAGCACCCGAAGCGATTCCCGGCATCATACGATTTCGGCCAGATACCGGACCGCTGCATCCCGATCGCCCAGCGTGGCCGCGGCATCTTTCCATGCCCTGCGATCACCTCACCGCCCCGCCAACCGCCGCAGGAATTCGGCAGGACTCAGGACCGGAATCGCGAGCCGACCCCCGCGCACGCGAAAGTGCCTGGCATTTCCGGTCACCAGAGCGTCCACCCCACCAGCCACCGCGACCTCGAGAAACGGCGCATCATCCGGATCCGGGAGGTCGAATGGCAACGGTGCGCCAACCACGTGCTCGACATCTTCCACGAGCCGCAGGAACACCGCGACGTCGGTTGCGTCGAAGCTCAATTCGGGTCGGTGCAGGACCTCGCGATACTCGGCGAGGATACGGCTGTCAACCACCAGGTCGATGTCGCTGCTCACGAACAGGTCGACCACGCTCGCCGACGCTCCATGCTCGTTGAGCAGTGCGGACACCACCACGTTCGTATCGAGGACGACCCGCACGCGTCACTTCCGGCGGTGTTGGCGCCCTCGCTCTTCACGGACCTCCTGAATCAACGCGTTGACTTGCGCGAGTGTCATCTGTGCCGCACCGGATTCGCGGGCCTGGCGGCGAATCCGCGCGATGGCCATCATGGCGCGACCTCGCCGGTACGCCTCCAGCGCCGAGCGCGGATCACCATCGATCAGCGGGATCACCACCGCCTTGGCCTCGCCCTCGGCCACGAGGGTGAGCGGCTCATCTCGCGCCAACCGCTCCCAGACTCGCCCCGGAGTATTCCGAAGTTCGCGATAGCTGATGCGGTCGGTTTCCCGCCCTGGACCGGGGATGGGAGGTTTTCGCTTCCTGGGCATGATTACGCTCGTGTAGCGGATATGGCTACAATCTCGCTACGGGTGCCGGATCAGTCAATCCAAAGGGCGCGCGGCGTTATCCCAGGACCGCGGCGAGCGGCACGGTGAAGCCAGGCAGCACGTCCTCGCCGTCGAGCACCCCGTCCTCCCGAACGAGCGAGACACTTCCGTCGGCGCGATACACGCGCGCTTCCCGGCGCGGGGGATCGATCACCCACACGAGCCGACTTCCCGCGTCCAACCAGTCGCCCACCTTGGTCAGCACGGCGCCGGGCCGATCGGTGGGTGACAGGACCTCGACCACCAGGTCCGGTCCCAGCGCGGCGTACCCGGTCGGATGTGGCTGGGGGACACGGCCGGTGGAAAGAAACGAGACGTCGGCCGCCCGCACCGTGTCGGGATCACTGGCGAGCTTGAAGCCCGTCTCCGCCGCGAAGACCTGGCCGAGGCCATACGTCTTGGCGTGGTTCATGACAAGAAACAGGAGCTCTGCCGCTACAGCGCCGTGCTGGTATCCCGGTGGCTCACGTACGACCAGGCGGCCACGCACGAGTTCCACGCTCTTGTCCGGGATCTCCAGGTTCAGGAGCTCAGCCGCGGTGACGAGCGATCCAGGGGGCATGTGTTGAATGTAGCGCCGAGCGGTGGGCATTGTACGCAAGTGTTGCCGTGACCCGTCACCGCGGCGTCACCTGACGTTCAGCGATGCCCTCGGCTAGGGGCTCTTCCAGTACACGGCGCCACCCAGTCCTGCGCCTGCCGCCCAGGCAACTCCCGAGACCGTATTGTCATTCACGCCGAGTACCTCTGCGCCTTTCAGAAGGTCGCTCTCGGGTCCCGCCGCGCCACCTGTCACTTGCCACGTGCTCGCGTAGCCGGCCG
>CAVUFA010000002.1:0-144908 GCA_963740565.1 uncultured Gemmatimonadaceae bacterium
CCACATTGTCTTGAGCGTGACCATCTGTTTCGCTGCGCCCGTCTCGCACCGCCCGCCACCGGGAACGTGTCCCGGCAGGTGCCCGCGAGGGTGCACCGACTGGTAAGCCAGTTGGGAGACAACCCCGCCGCGGTCTACGCCGCCGACTGGACCCTCATCGGCTGGAACGCGATGTGGTCCACCGCGGTCGGCGATCCCCGTACGTACGGCTGGGACGAGCGCAATCTCGTCGCCGGGATGTTCCGGTCGAGCGGCGGACGAGCGCGGGAACCGATCGCGGCATGGCCCGTTCTGTCCTGGGCCGGGCGACGAAGTGGAGGAGGAGGACCTCGTCGCGGACCTGCGTGTGACAGCGGCCGCCCATCCCCACGACGGACGACTCGCCTCATCCGTCGACCACATGCGGCGGAACAACCCCCGCTTCGCCCGCCTGTGGTCCAACGGCACGGCCCGCACCCATGTCGGTGACCGCAAGACCATCGAACATCCGCTGGTGGGCGACATCGCCCTCGACCTCGACGTCCTGGTGCCCGCCGGCACCGAACTCAGGATCGTCACGTACACGGCCGAGGCCGAGACCACCGACGCGGAGAAGATGAACGCTCTGCGTGCCGCCTGCCATCAGCCGGGCAAGAGCGCGTGCCGCCCCACGTCAGAGATCTCCAGCCCCGGCTGATGACGCCGATCCC
Source organism: uncultured Gemmatimonadaceae bacterium (assembly GCA_963740565.1). GTDB lineage: Bacteria > Gemmatimonadota > Gemmatimonadetes > Gemmatimonadales > Gemmatimonadaceae > CAVUFA01. Next base: position 690 of record CAVUFA010000002.1, read on the forward strand.
AGGCTCAGGACGATGCGCCGGAACCTCGGCCAACCGGGCCAGCAGTCCGGGCAGTTCATCCTCGGCGGCGTCAGGCTGATCACGGAGCTGGTCAAGGACGGGCGGGAATCGGAGAAGATACGACGGCGGGTACGGACTTCCGTAGGGATCACTGGACTCGACACCCACAGGATCTTGGAAGTCGTGCCTCCCCTACGTTCCGGGCCCATATCGGGACAAACCCGCTCAACCCGCGACTACGCCGAGGCCCTGGCTCACTGGGGCGGAGCGACGAAAATCGGCACCGTCGGCGCCTGGCCACTCCCCCGTCGGCGAGCATGGTGGCCGGAATCTCCCCAGAAGGACTCCCCAGCAGCACACTGGATCAAGAGAAATAGACCATCAGCCCCAGGTCAGAGGTGTAGGGGCGGACGAGTCGGGCTGTACGCCGGGTTCTGTCGCCCGGTCGCCTCGCGGCGGCCGGGGAGACGGCCATCCATCTAGGACCGGCGTTGCCGCCGGCCTCGTGCGGTCTACCCGCGGACTCGGGCGGGCAGCCCTCGAGTCGTCCGCGCAGGGCCGTCATGCGGCGGCCCCTCTTGACCTTGCTCCGGGTGGGGTTTACCTAGCCGCCCGGGTCACCTCGGGCGCTGGTGGTCTCTTACACCACCGTTTCACCCTTACCGGGACCGAGGTCCCCGGCGGTCTGTTTTCTGTGGCACTGTCCCGCGGGTCACCCCGGGTGGCCGTTACCCACCACCCTGCCCTGTGGAGCCCGGACGTTCCTCGGGAGGATCCGAAGATCCCGCACGCGGCCGTCCGGCCGGCTCGTCTGCCGTGCCGACCATGCTACCCGGCGGGGCGGGGCCGGTCGGACAGGCCGACCGGTGAGCGGCCCGCTCAGACGAACGCCGCGGTCTCCAGGTCGAAGGCGAAGGGGGCGGGAAGTCCGAGCGGCTTGCCGAACGGAATCGTGCAGTGCTGACGGTAGTCGTCCCGCTCCGGGTCGCTGAACAGCGTCACCGAGGACTCTTCACGGTCGACCGAGCAGGTAGAGAGGGATGGAACCGCGGGCGTAGCAATGGCGCTTGTCCGTACGGTCGGCCCGGGGTTCGGTCGAGGTGACCTCGACGACGAGCGCCACCCCGTCACATGGCATCCAGGGTTCCGCCCCCGGAAGAGACGCAGCTCAGCGGGGGCGAAGGTGCCGTCGGGTATGACGTGGTTCTCGGGGCAGCCTCCGCCGCTCCTCAGCTTCAGTCCCTTGTTCCCGGAAAAGTCCATATCGGTCCGGGCGTGCCTGATCACCTGCTTCAGAATCAGGCTGATGCAGTCCTCGTGGTCCCCGTCCGGCGGCGGCGTCACGACAATCTCCCCCTCGATCAGCTCGGCCCGGAAGCCCTCCGGCGTATCCAGCGCCAGGAAGCCCTCCAGCAGGACGTCCGCCTGCGTGAGCGGTTCGTGCGGCATGGCACTCATGTCACGCCCCTCCCCGGTCTCGCGGACCAGCGTAGGTAGCCGGGGGGCCGCCGGTGCCGTATCAGTCGGGGAGGCTCTTCCTCACTCGATCGTGGCACAGCGGCGCCACAGTGCCGGGCGGCCAGGCCAGGGGCGTTGTAGCACGGTCGGACGCGGCCCGACCCTCGGGCCGGCTCGGAGGCGGGCGGCGGGCGCCGAAGGCGGTGGGCGCCCGCGCAACGACGGTCGGGCCGCGTTGCGGGAGGTCGTGAGGCTGCGGGCGGGTCGGCGGGGTCCGGGCCCGCCCCGCGGCCGGCCGCGCCGTCTCGAAGGAGAACCGCCGTGCTCGTGCTGCTGCCGCCGTCCGAAGGAAAGGCCGCCGTCGGGGCGCGGGGCGCCCCTCGAAGCCGGAGTCGCTGTCGCTGCCGGGGCTGGCCGAGGCGCGGGCGGCGGTGCTCGACGAGCTGGTCGAGCTGTGCGCGGCGGACGAGGAGAAGGCGCGCGAGGTGCTCGGGCTGAGCGAGGGGCTGCGCGGCGAGATCGCGAAGAACGCGGAGCTGCGGACGGCGCCGGACGCGGCCCGCCGGGGAGATCTACACCGGGGTGCTGTACGACGCGCTGGACCTGGCCTCCCTGGACACGGCGGCGCGGCGGCGGGCCGCGCGGTCGCTGCTGGTCTTCTCCGGGCTGTGGGGCGCGGTGCGGGTCGAGCGACCGGATTCCGTCGTACCGCTGCTCGATGGGCGTGAAGCTGCCGGGGCTCGGCGCGCTGGGCGCGTACTGGCGGGCGCCGATGGCCGAGGTGCTGCCGGAGGCGGCCGGGGACGGGCTGGTGCTGGACCTGCGGTCGTCGGCGTACGCGGCGGCGTGGAAGCCGAAGGGCGAGGTGGCGGAGCGCACGGCGACGGTGCGGGTGCTGCACTCCACAGATCGGTGGACGGCGTGGAGAAGCGGTCGGTGGTCAGCCACTTCAACAAGGCGACGAAGGGGCGGATGGTCCGCGACCTGCTGGCAGCGGGGCGCCGCGCCGGCGGGCCCGGCGGAGCTGGTCGAGGCGCTGCGGGAGCTGGGTTACGTGGTGGAGGCGGAGGCGCCCGCGCGGCGCGGGCACGGCCGTGGGCGCTGGACGTGGTCGTGACGGAGATCCACTGAGCACCAGCACCAGGCCGTTGCAGCATGCGCAACGCCGTTGCGAGGGCGCACGCCGGCGCGGCAGGATGACCGGCCATGACCTCCTCCTCCGTGCTCGACCTCGCCCCCGTCGTCCCCGTCGTCGTCCTGGAGGACGCCGCCGACGCCGTGCCGCTCGCCCGGGCGCTCGTCGCGGGCGGGCTGCCCGCGATCGAGGTGACGCTGCGGACGCCCGCGGCGCTGGACGCGATCCGGGCCGATCGCGGCGGAGGTGCCGGACGCGGTGGTCGGCGCGGGCACGGTCATCTCCCCGCGGAAGGTCGCCGACGCGGTGGCGGCCGGGGCGCGGTTCCTGGTCAGCCCCGGCTGGACGGACCGGCTGCTGGACGCGATGAAGGCGTCCGGGGTGCCGTTCCTGCCGGGCGTCTCGACGACGTCGGAGGTCGTGGCGCTGCTGGAGCGCGGCGTGACGCGAGATGAAGTTCTTCCCGGCGGAGGCGGCGGGCGGCACGCGCGTATCTGAAGTCGCTGGCCGCACCGCTCCCGCAGGCCCGGTTCTGCCCGACGGGCGGCATCTCGCCCGCGTCGGCGCCGACGTACCTGGCGCTGCCCAACGTCGGCTGCGTGGGCGGCAGTTGGATGCTGCCGGGCGGACGCGCTGGCGGCGAAGGACTGGGCGCGGGTCGAGCGGCTGGCCGCGCGAGGCGGCGGCGCTGCGGGCGCCTGACGGCCGCCCTGCCGCGGGACGGACGCCGGCTCGACCCCGGGTCCGGGCACCGCCCCGCCCGGGGCGCGGTCACGCCGCGGAGCGCCTCGACCGACGCCCGTCCGCGCGGGACGCCTCCGCTCCCTACCGCAGGTGCGACGTGTCGTTCAGCAGCCGCAGCGACGCGTTGCCGTCCGCGTAGTACGCCACCGCCGACAGCGACGCCGCGGAGAGCTCCATCCGGAACAGGGACTCCGGCGGGGCGCCCAGCGCCGAGCCGGACCAGGGTCTTGACCGGGGTGACGTGCGTGACCAGCAGCACCGTCTGCCCGGCGTAGCGGGCGAGGAGCTGGTCGCGGGCGGCGGCGACCCGGCGGGCGACCGCCGCGAAGCTCTCGCCGCCGCCGGTCGGGGCGGCCTTCGGCGGAGGCGAGCCAGGCGTCCAGGTCGTCGGGGTAGCGCTCCCGGACCTCGGCGAAGGTCAGGCCCTCCCAGGCCCCGAAGTCCGTCTCGCGCAGGCCCTCCTCGATGTGGACCGTCAGGCCCGAGGCGGGCGGCGACGGCCGCGGCGGTCTGGCGGCAGCGCGCGCAGCGGGGAGCTGACGATCGCCTGGATGGTGCCGCGGGCGGCGAGGGCGTCGGCGGCCGCGCTCGGCCTGCCGGCGGCCCGGCGTCGGAGAGCTCGGGGTCGGTGCCGCCGCTGCCGGAGAAGCGCTTCTCGGGCGTGAGCGGGGTCTCGCCGTGCCGGAGCAGGACGAAGGTGGTGGGCGCGCCGAGGTCGGCGGCCGCCGGCCGAGCCTGCGCGGTCCGGCGCGGTCGCGGCGGAGGCGGGCGTCGCGACCGCGCGGCCTGCCGCCGCGGCGCGCGCCGTCCGCGCCGCGGGCGGCGCTTCGCGGGCCGCGGCCGTCGGGGCCGCCGCGGCGCAGCGTCCAGCGCGGCGCGTCGACGGGACGGCCTCCCACTGCTTGCCCCTCTTGCCCGCGTCCATCGCCTCGTTGGCGAGCCGGTCGGCGTGCTTGTTCTTCTCGCGCGGGATCCACTCGTACGTGACCTGCGCCGGCCGGGAAGACGCGTGCCGGCCTCGGCGGCCAGCGGCCGCATGTCGGGGTGCTTGATCTTCCAGCGGCCCGACATCTGCTCGACGACGAGCTTGGAGTCCATCCGGACCCGGACCGCGGCCTCGCGGGTCGAGGGCGTGGGCGGCCCGCAGCCCGGCGATCAGGCCCCGGTACTCGGCGACGTTGTTGGTGGCGGTGCCGATGTACTCGGCGGCCTCGGCCAGGGTCTCGCCCGTCGCCGGGTCGAGGACGACCGCGCCGTAGCCGGCGGGCCCCGGGTTGCCCCGGGACCCGCCGTCGGCCTCGACGATGAACGTGCGGGACTACCGGTCCTACAGGCCGGACTCCGGCGTACGGACCAGGATGCGGCGGCAGTTCTCGCAGCGCACGCACGGTGTCGGCGGCGGCCGCCCGCACCTCGTTGACCTCGGTGATGTTGAGCTCCAGCCGGCAGCCCTCGCAGCGCCGCTGGTAGAGCCGGGCGGCGCCGACGCCGCCCTGCTGCGCGCGGAGCTTGTCGTAGAGCTTGAGCAGGTCGGCGGGGACGGCGCCGGCGACGACCTCGCGCTCCTTGGTGACGCGTCGCCGCCTCGGCGTCGATCTCCTCGCAGCGCGGCGTCCCGGCGGGCCGTCGGCGTCGTCGATCTTGGCCTGGACGGACTCGACCCGGCCGGTGAGCTCGGCGACGCGCTCCTGCGCGGACTCGCGGCGCTCCATGACCTCCAGGACGACGTCCTCCAGGTCGCCCTGGCGCTTGGCGAGCGAGGCGATCTCGCGCTGGAGGTTCTCCAGGTCCTTCGGGGAGGTGACCGCGCCGGAGTCCAGGCGCTGCTGGTCGCGGGCGGCGCGCTGGCGCACCTGGTCGACGTCCTGCTCGGCCTTGGTCTGCTCGCGGGCGGTGTCGCTCTCCTCGGTCTGCGCGGCGACGAGCAGGTCGCGCAGCTGGGTGAGGTCGGCCGTGCAGCGACTCGATCTCGGCGTGCTCGGGGAGGTCTTGCGCTTGTGCGCGAGCTGCGCGAGACGCGACGTCGAGGGCCTGGACGTCGAGGAGTCGGATCTGGTCGGCGGGCGCGGCGTTCAGTTGGGGGCTCCTGATGATGTGGTGAGGTCTGAGCGGTGGTGAGACGCCGCGTGGGCGGTCCAGGGGTCGGTGACCGTGCGCGAGACATGCGATGCGCAGGCCCCAGCCGTGCCGGTCGGAGATCGCGTCGAGCTGGGCGGCGGCCTGCTCGCACCAGGGCCACTCGGTGGCCCAGTGCGCGGCGTCGAGCAGCGCCGAGCGGCGCGGCTGCTGCGCGGGCCTCGGAGGCCGGGTGGTGGCGCAGGTCGGCGGTGAGGAAGGCGTCGACGCCGGCGGCGCGCACGTCGTCGAAGAGGCTGTCGCCGGAGCCGCCGCAGACCGCGACGGTCCGGATCGAGCGCGTCCGGGTCGCCGGCGACGCGGAGCCCTGCGCGGTGGCGGGCAGCCGCGCGGCGGCGCGGGCGGCGAACTCGCGCGAGCGGTCATCGGGGCGGTCCAGCTCGCAGATCCGGCCCAGGCCGCGGCGGCCCGCGGGGTCGGTCGGGTCCGGCACGAGGGGGCCGGTGACGCGCAGGTCGAGGGCGCCGGCGAGGGCGTCGGAGACGCCGGGGTCGGCGCGGTCGGCGTTGGTGTGCGCGACGTGCAGGGCGATGTCGTGCTTGATCAGGGTGTGCACGACCCGGCCCTTGAAGGTGGTGGCCGCGACCGTCGTCGTACCGCGCAGATAGAGCGGGTGGTGGGTGACGAGCAGGTCGGCGCCGAGCTTGACCGCCTCGTCGGCGACCTCCTGGACGGGGTCGACGGCGAACAGCACCCGGCTGACCTCGGCGTCCGGGGTCGACTCCGCAGACCGTGCCGACGGCGTCCCACTCCTCGGCCCGCTCGGGGGGCCAGAGGGCGTCGAGCGCGGCGATGACTTCGGACAGTGCGGGCACGGGTGGAAGGTTACCTCCCGCCCGTGCACCGGTCGCGGGCGGCCCGGTCGCGACGGTCCCGACCGCACCGGCCCTCGCCCGCGGCCGACGGCCTTCCGGCACACTAGCACACTCGCTCCGCTACTCCGGCGAATCGCGACAACTGCCACCCTTACGTGTGAAGCGACCGAACTCGCGATCGTTCGGCCGGAGGTGCGAAAACTAGCCTTCGGTTGCCACTGGAGGTGACCGACCCATGACGGCCTGTGCCACCGAGACCGCCACGGCAGTCGGCGCGCGCACGGCGCGGCGGGCTTCACGATCGCCGCCGACGGCTCGTACGCCGCCCGGCTCGCCGCGTCGGACGAGCGACGGGCAGCTGGTATCCCCGAGCGCTGGACGCTCGACGGCCCCGAGCCGTACGCCGTGCCGCTGCCCGGCTCACCAGCCCGAGGAGCCCGACACCGAGCTGCTGCCGCTGCGCCGACGGCCGGGTGCTGATCCGCCGCCGGGTCGCCGACCGGCATCGACCTTCGCGCTGCTCTATCCGACCGGCCCCGGCACCGGCGAACTGCCGCTCGGCGCGCCGTGCCGGACGGCGACGGACTGACGCTGCTGCCGCCCGCGCCGGCGCGGACGCCGGCGTACGCCCTCGCGCCCGGCGGGACGGCCACCGCCGTGTGGCTCGTCGTCGGCGGCGGCGACGGCGGGCCGCGAGCACGTCGCCGAGATCCCGGGCCGCTGCACGGGCGGCGTCTGGCTGGACCGGACGGGCCGGCTGCTGGCGCTGGACCGCGGAGCCGGGGCGGCGGCCGGACGAAGACCGTCGTCGTCGACCTGGAGCGCGGCGGCGAGGTCACGCCCGCTGCTGCAGATCACCGAGGACAGCGACGACCGGCTGCTGCTCGCCGAGCCCGGACAGCGGGCTGCTGCTCGTACGCTGCGACGCGCCCGGCGCACGACCGGCTCGGGCTGGGGCGTGCTCGGCAGCAGGCGGCCGGTGCGCTTCCCCGAGGCCTGCGTCCCGCGGACGGCGCGTCCTCACGCCGTTCGCCGCTGCAGCCCGGGCAGATGCTGATGCCGGAGAGCTGCGCGGTGGCGCTGCGCGCCGAGGGGCCGGACGGCACGCTGGCTCGGGCGTCTGGCGGCCCCGGGCAGCGGCAGCTGCGTGGACTCGCCGGCCCCCGAGGGCTGGCTGGCGGGCGCCGGGCTGTGGACGGCCGGCGGCGTGCTGCGGCTGCCGTACGCGACGCGAGCGCTGCCGTGCGGGGTGGCCGATGGTGTACGAGGCGCCGGCCGCGAGGCTCGCGGCGTCGGCCGGCTGCGGTGCCGGACACGGAGGCGGTCATGGAGTCCGCGGCTGACGGCGTCCGCGGTGTGCAGAGCCGGTTCCGCTGGGGCGAGGCGCCGGCCGGGGGCGTACTCGCCCCGGTCGAGCGGCCGCCGCTGGCGGTACACGCGTGAGCCGGGCGCCGGGACTCCCGACTGCTCGCCGGACGTCGGTCGGCCGACGAGGGGCGCCTTCGGGGCGGTTGACGCATCGGCGGGGATCCTGATGCGGGCGATGCGACAACGTCACTCGGTACGACTCCCAGCGCCGGGTCGCGGAACCGGCCGCTTCAGCGCACCCCGTGTCACAGCCGATGCGATCGGGGCCCAGACCCGTTGCCTATGTCCGACACCCACATGGCCAGGCTCCAGCGAGGTCACGACACGCTCGGGACGGCCGCCACCGGCGAGTCCCGCGTCGCCGCACGACAGCGATCGGTGAAGCCCACGGACCAGCGCACCCGAGCCGCCCGGGCCGCCGAGGCAGCACGCACTCCGCAGGCACTGGCCCGGCGGCCGGCCGAGGGGACCGCTCCGCCGTCCCAGGCCGGCCGCCGCCGGGAGCAGCACCGCCAGGACGCCGTAGGGCCGGCCCGGCAGAACAGACCGCCCCGGCGCGGGCGAACGGCGTGGCCACCGCACCGGTCGTTCGCGGTGCGGCGGCCACGGCCGTCCGTTCAGCGTGCGCACCCGCCGGGAGCGTCTAGCCCGTGCTTGAGGCCCAGCACCTCGGCCGCCGCGAACGTCTCGTTCGGCGGGCGGTCGCGCGTAGTACGGGGTGAGCAGCTCGTCCAGCTCGTCGTAGCTGAAGACGTCCTTGGCGGTGTCGAACTTGGCGGCGACCCGGGGGCGTTCGACGATCGCGACCATGCCGCCGTGCACCACGAGCAGCTGGCCGTTGACCCGGGCGGCGGCCGGCGAGGCGAGATAGCCGACGAGCGGGGCGACATGCTCGGGGGCCAGCGGGTCGAGCCGGCCGTCCGTCCGGCTCCTCGAAGCCCGCGAAGACGTCCTCCGTCATACGGGTGCGGGCGCGCGGGCAGATCGCGTTGGCGGTGACGCCGTATTTGGCGAGCGCCAGCGCCGTGGAGGTGGTGAGGCCGACGATGCCGCCCTTGGCCGCGGCGTAGTTGGGCTGCCCCGCCGAGCCCGCGAGGAACGCCTCGGAGGAGGTGTTGACGATGCGGCCGTAGACCGGGCCGCCGGCCGCCTTGGAGCGCTCGCGCCAGTGGGACGGCGGCGAAGTGGGTGGTGTTGAAGTGGCCCTTGAGGTGGACCCGGATGACGGAGTCCCACTCGTCCTCGGTCATCGAGAAGACCATCCGGTCGCGCAGGATGCCCGCGTTGTTGACCAGGATGTCGAGCTTTCCGTACGTCTCGACCGCCAGCTCGACCAGCGCGCGGGCCTGCTCGTGGTCGGCGACGTCGCCGAGGTGGGCGACGGCGCGGCCGCCCGCCGCGCGGATCTCGTCGGCGACCTCCTCGGCCGGGGCCGCGGACGCCTCGCCGGAGCCGTCGCGGCCCGGCTGCCCGTAGTCGTTGACGACGACGGTCGCGCCGAGCCGGGCCAGTTCCAGCGCCTCGGCCCGCCCGAGGCCGCGGCCCGGCGCCGGTGACGATCGCGGTCAGCCCGTCCAGGGGAAGGCGGTTGTGACATCGGAACCTCGGAGTCCTCTCGGGTCTGTGCGGCTGACGGTCTGTCAGAGTTCGATGCAGGTACGCAGCGCCTCGCCGGTCCGCATCTGGTCGATCGCGTCATTGATCTCGGCGAGCTGCACCCGGTGGGTGATCAGGCCCTCCAGGTCGATCCGGCCCGCCCGCCAGAGCCCGATGGCCCGCTCGTAGGAGCGCAGCACGTCGCCGCCGCCGTACATGGACGGCAGGATCCGCTTCTCGTCGAAGAACAGCTCGAACATGTTGACCTGGAAGTTGTCGTCCATCGCGCCCGCGCCGACGACGCACAGCGTGCCGCCGCGCCGGGTGCTCTCGTACGCGGTGCGGGCGGTGACGGACTTGCCGACGAGCAATACGTACTCGTCGCTTCAGCCGGCCAGGTAGAGAAGGTCGAGGAAATCCTCGGCGCGCCTCGTTATGCGGCCGAGGAGGCGGAGAAGGAGCCCGAGATCGGCACCGTCACCGGCCTCGCCTGGACCACGCCGGCGGCGACATCATGACGATCGAGGCACTGCGGATGCCCGGCAGCGGCAAGCTCACCGTGACCGGCCAGCTGGGCGACGTGATGCGCGAGTCGGTCGACGCGGCGCTGTCGTTCGTGCGCTCGCGCGCACGAGTCGCTAGGCGTGGCCGGAGACGGAATTCAAGGAGCACCGACCTCCACATCCACTTCCCCGCCGGGTCGGTGCCCAAGGACGGGCCCAGCGCCGGCGTGGCGGTCACGCTGGCCATCGCCTAGGTGCTGAGCCGGCGTGCCGTGCGCCGCGACCTGGCGATGACCGGTGAGGTGACGCTGCGCGGCAAGGTGCTGGAGATCGGCGGGGTGAAGGAAAAGACCCTGGCCGCCTACCGTGCCGGGCTGCGCGAGGTGATCCTCCCGCGGGGAACCAGAAGGACCTGCGCGACGTGCCGGACGAGGTGCGGACAGCACATGGCGTTCACGTTCGTGGCCACGATGGACGACGTGTTCCGGCTGGCGCTGCTGCCAAGGTGCCGCCGGAGGTGGCGTCCAGGCGGGGGAGCTGCCGGTGGAACACCGCCACGGACACCGAAGGCGTCGTGGAGGCCGAGGCAGGAAGATAGACGCCTCGTCAAGCGCCGTTAGGCACTCACCTGCCAGGTCGGCGTTTCGGGCGCGATGGAGGTCGATCGCGGTCGGAGTCGCCTGAGGAGCGGGCGCCGTCCACGGCGGTGCGGCCACACCCAGCATACTGCGTCCAGCAGCCAGCCCGGCAACAGCCGTATCGGCACCTGGCAACCAGGAATCAGCACTTCGCCGCCTACAGCATCTTCTGAAGCAGGTACAGCGGCCATCCCCGCCAGCCCGCCCACGAGCGTGCCGTTGATCCGGATGAACTGCAGATCGCGCCCGATCGCGAGCTCGATGCGCCGCGACGTGGCCACCGGGTCCCACCGCCGCACCGTCCCCGCAATGAGCTCGCCCACCTCGTCCTGGTAGCGGTCCACCAGCGCCACCGCGGCTTCGTCAGCCAGCCGTCGATCTTTTCCATCAGCGCGCGGATCGGCCAGGATCGCCTCGCCCGAACCCGTTGAGCGCCCGCTGCACGGCCGCGGGATTGAAGCCTTCTTCGCTCGTCGGCGTACGCCCCACGGCGCGCTTGGCGTCGCTCCATAACGACGCGGTGAACTGCGCGCACCACCTCCGCGTTCAGTACCTCATCCTTGATGGCCTCGGCGCGGGCGATCACCTCGGGCGAGGCCCGCAGCCGCTACGACGAACTCGTCCAGCGCGTGATCGAACCGCAGCCGCAGCGGATGCTCGGGATCGGCGTGAATGTCGGCCGAGCGTGCGCTCCAGACCGCCGGCGATCCTCTGCGGCGATCTTCTCGTCCACCACGCCGGGGATCCACCACGGGCTCTCGCTTCTCCACCCGCTCGCGGATGAGGTCACGATTCTGCCGATACCGCCCGTGCGGCGATGCGGATGCCGTCGTCGAGCAGCGCCTGGTGCCGGTTCCCCTCCGTGAGCACGCCAGAGCAGCCTGCCTAGGAGCGGCGCCACTTGCACCGCGCGCACGCGGTCGGTCACCGTGCGACTGCAGCAGGTGCTGTACGTCCTCGTCGCGCACCACCTCGGCGCCGGCCGCCAGGGCCCGCGCGCCAGCTGCCGGGCGATCCGCCGCGCCGTTCTCCGGGATCCAGCATCCAGCGCGCCAGGCGCTCGGCGGCGTGGATCGACCGGAGCTTGGCCGCGATCACGTCGCGGTTGAGGAAGTTGCGCTGGACAAAGGCGCCTAACGTCTTCCCCACCCGGTCCTTCCGCGCCGGGATGATCGCCGTGTGCGGAATCGGGATGCCCAGCGGATGCTTGAACAGCGCGGTCACCGCGAACCAGTCGGCCAGCGCCCCCACCATCGACGCCTCGGCCGTCGCGCGGATGATGCCGAGCCATGGATGGGCCGGCTCGAGAAGCGCGCGACCACGAAGATCACCGTCGCCAGCAGCAGGAGCGCCGGTCGCCCACCGCTTCATCCGGTTCAGGCGCCCGGCCTGGCGCGCTCGTCCTCTCCGGGGCGCAGCGAAACCGGCTGCGAGAGGGGATCGCGGCTGCGACCGCCGCTGCCGAGGCCGGTCCGGCACGGCGCGCCGCGACCGGCTCCTCGCCCGCGGCAGCCGACGTCCCGGGTCCGCGCCCTGGCGCGACACGCTACTCCTTGAGCGTGACCTTCGCGAGGTCGAGCAGCGGGGCGACACGCCCCGCGGGACGTCGGTGTACAGCACCACGGGCGCTCCTCGATGTTCGCTGGTCTCGATCGACGATCGTCCGCCCCCGCGCCGGGTACACGTGCCGGTGACTCGGTCTGCGACTCCGGCTTCACCGCTGGGTAGTGCTTCAGCAGACCGAGATCCAGAGTCAGTTGAAGAATTCGGCGGCGTCGATCGACGTGTCCCAGACGCTGCAGCCACGCGATGCGTCCCCGTCGCGGCGTCGTGACGAGCTGATACCGGTCGCCATCCCAGCCCGCGGCGCCGCGACACCGCCGTCGGCTGGTCGCGCAGATACTGCGAAGAGCAGCAGTCGCGTCTCGAACTCGCCGAGGTTGTTCGTGTAGACCAGCCTTCCCCGTCCGCGGGCGCCGGCAGCGTGACGGCGGTGGGATCGTCGCGCGCGTCCCGAAGTACCGGTCCTCGTGCAGGATCTGCTCGGTCGAGCCGGCAGGTCGGTCGAACGGCGATGCTTCCCCGGTCCTTCTCCTCGAAGTGGCGGACGAACTCGGCGCCGCTCAGGTACGGGAAGATCAGCGTCTCCTGCAGGAGCATCGGCGCGGACGCGAACACCGGCATGGAGCCCTGCGACTCGCGGATCATCTGCCGGATCGCGATCCCATCCCCCCGGCAGCGCTCGCCACGAAGGTTCTGTCCGCCGATCATGCCGCCGAGCCGTCGAGCGTCGCCTGCCCCTCGATCACCGCCTGCGCGGCCGAGGTCCGGTCGTCGTCGTCATGCGCGTTCTGCAGCGGAATCGAGGTTGAAGTACTGGTCCTGAAGGGCGTGCACCAGCTCGTGCGAGATCGTGAGCACCACGTTCTCTTCGCCGGCACCCTGCACCACGTACAGCACCTTCACCTTCGGGTCGTAGTAGCCGATCACCTGCTCGGCCAGCAGCGTGAGCATGAACGCCCGCAGGTCCAGCGTGTCGGGGAGGAGACCGAGGCGCTTGTACGCGCGCTCCGATCCCGTGCAGCTCCTCGGCCGGGAGCTCCTCGTTGAAGCGCTGCTCCAGGAAGCGCTTCACCTCGTCGCGGGTGCGGATCTCGAGTCTCGGGCGGCGTCTTGAACTTGAGACCGGTCTCCTTCTCGAGCTTGGGGATATCATCGGCCACCTTGTCGGCGTACGGTCCCTCTCCTGCCGCGCCCTTGCGTGCGCGCACGCGGTCACCGCGACGCCGCCAGAGACCGGCGATTACGCGGCGGCCCATGTCACCTCGCGCCCCGTCGACGACCGCCACCACCCGCGCCACGTCCACTCCGCGCACCACCACGCCTCTCCGCGCGCAGCACGTCGGTGAGCGCGTTCTCCGCGGCCGAGAGACGTGGTGGGCAGGTCCTCCGCCGCTTCCGGCTGGGGCGCGGGTGCTTCGGGCGCGGCCACGCGCGGCACTTGGTGCGCCGGGCTCGGCGCCGTTGCCGTCGTTGGCGGTCCGACGAACATGGCCTCCAGCTCGGCGCCGAAGCGCTGGAGCGCCGCAAATGCCATTGCGCGCGAACTGGTCGATGGGGATCGTCCTCGGCGAACGGGCCGCTTCCCGCATCGCGAGGCGCGGGCGTCGAGCGCAGGAGCTGCGCGTCGCCGCAGGATCAGGCGCTCCGCGCCGGCCGAGTAATGCGGCCAGGGCCTGCGTGTGCGCACAGGCCTCGTCCAGGGCATCGATGGCGCGGTCGGGGCGGCGGCGATCGGTCTGGTGCTGGTCGGTCAGCGACACCGCCGCGCGCAGCGCGTCGTCGGAGATCACCACGTTGTGGTGGCGTTCCAGCCGCTCGCGGCGGGCGCGCAGGATCTCGAGCGTCTCGTCGGACGACAGCTCGCGCACCAGCACCCGCTGGAACCGGCGCTCCAGCGCGGGGTCGCTGCGGATCCAGCGGTCGTACTCCTCGTCGGTGGTGGCGCCGATCACGCGGAAGTCGCCGCGCACCAGCGCCGGCTTGAGCATGTTGGCCGCGTCCATCGCCACGCCTAACGCGGTTCCCTGCCCGATGAGGTTGTGCAGCTCGTCGATGAACAGGATGACGTCCGGGAGCGCCCGCGTCTCCTCCACCAGCACCCGGATCCGCTCCTCGTACTGGCCGCGGTAGGTCGTGCCGGCGAGCAGCGCCACGTGGTCGACCGCGAGCAGTCGCGCCGAGCGCAGCGCCAGCGGCACGTCGCCGCCAACGAGGCGCTGCGCCAGTCCCTCCACGATCGCCGTCTTGCCGACGCCGGCCGGTCCCACCAGCGCCGGATTGTTCTTCCCTGGCGCAGGAGGATGTCGATCAGTCGGGCGATCTCCGGGTCGCGGCAGCGCACGGGCTCCAGCCGCCCCTCGCGGGCTTCGGCCGTGAGATCGTGCGCGAATCGCGCGAGCGCTCCGTTGCGGGGGAGCGCGGTGGGCTCAATCTCGTCCGTCACGATGCCGCCAGCATCCGCCCTGATACCAGGAAATGAGGTGCTCGCCCCAAACCAACGCGATGATCGCAGCAGGCGCAAGGAAAACGCCGAACGGGACCTGCGGGAGCGCGCGCCTGCGCGAATTGTCCATCTCGAGTTCCATCTGCTCCCCGCATCCCTACGGCGGAATCGCACGATCGGATACACCACCAGCGGCAAAGGCGATCGCGCCCGCCATGGCACCGAGAAAGATGGCCAGCAGCGCGCGCCCCGGCCCAAGCGCGCCGCCGACCACCGCCATCAGGGTGACGTCGCCGAATCCCATCGCCTCCTTCTTGAGCGCCACCTCGCCCAGCCAGCCGACGATGGCGATGGCGCCGGCGCCCGCGCACGCGCCAATGAGCGCATCGTAGGGACCCGCGAACGGCGCCACATCGCCCCGCGCGCCCGCCGACCAGCGCGGTCGCGAGCACCCAGATCAGTCCGAAGACCGTGAAGCCGTCGGGAATGAGGTAGTGCCGCGCGTCGGTGATGGCGATGCCGAGCATCAGCGTCCCGAACACCGCCACCCGGACCGCCGTGAAGGTCGGGCCGAACGCCGACGCCGCCAGCAGCCAGCCTAACGCGACCACCAGCTCCACTGGCGGGTAGAGCGCCGAGATCGGCGTTGCCGCAGTGCCGGCACCGGCCGCGCAGCACCAGCCAGCTCACGAGCGGGACGTTGTCGTACCAGGCGATCGGCTGGCCGCAGCGCGGACAGCGCGACCGCGGTCTCACCACCGACAGCTCGTGCGGCCAGCGCGCGATGCAGACGTTCAGGAACGACCCGATGGCGGCGCCGAGCAGAAAGAAGAACGTGCCCGAGACGGCGTCGATCACGGCCGCAGCTCGTACAGGAGGATGCCGGCGGCAACGGCGACGTTGAGCGACTCCGTTCCCGGTGTCAGTGGCACGGCGACCTCGAACGCCGCGGCTCCGCGCACCTCGCTGCTGAGCCCGGCCCCCTCATTCCCCACCGCGATCGCCAGCCGCGGCCGGTGCGCCTCGCCGGCAGCGGCTCCCCGCTCGGCGTCGGCCGCCCACAGCGGCGTGCCCGTGTGCGCGAGGAACGCCTCCAGGTCGGTCCAGGTAGTATGCAGGGCAAGGTGATGGAAGTGCGCTCCCATTGCGCTACGGACGACCTTCGCGTTCCAGACGTCAACCGTGCCGGGCAGGGCCACGGTGGCATGCGCACCAAGGGCCGCGGCCGAGCGGATCAGTGTCCCGACATTTCCCGGGTCCTGCACGCCATCGAGGACGAGTATCCGGAGCGGCGACGATCGGCCAGCGATGCTCAGCGAACGGTCGGGCACGCGAGCGATGCCGAGCACCCCTTGCGGCGAATCCGTTTCCGCGGCGCTGCGAAAGTCCTTCTCGTTCACCTCGGAGACGAGCCGTCCCTGTGACTTCATCGATTCCAGCAGCGCGGCCCCGCGCGACGATATCCGGCAGCTTCGGCGCGACCAGCAGACCGATCACGTCCAGCGGCGATCGCAGGAGTTCTTCGATGCCGCGAATCCCTTCCGCCACAAACAGCGCTTCGCGCTCGCGTGCTTTGCGGCGCCGCAGGTCGCGCGCCAGCGTCAGGACGCGCATGACCACGCCCGATCCAAAGCGGGGTGCCGGTGTCCCGGGCCCGGGACACGCTCTCCCCGGATCGTTCGCCACCTCCGATTCCTGGTGCCGCTATTCGAAGCCCGGCGGGCAAATTCATTGGCCAGAAATATGAAGAAAGTGCTGAGCGCCGTCGCCCTCTCCCTGTTCTTCGGAGCCTGCGCCGTCTCCACCCAGCAGGAGGTGCAGATGGGCCGCAGTACTCGCCAGCAGATCAACACGCAACTCCCGATCGTTCGCGATGCCGAGGTAAACCGGTACATCAATCTGCTCGGCGATTCCATTGCGCGGGTGGCCGACGACCGCGGGGGCTCACCTGGCACTTCTATGTGGTGGACAGCAAGGAAGTCAACGCCTTTGCGGTCCCCGGCGGAT
The DNA here is from genome assembly GCA_963740565.1 of uncultured Gemmatimonadaceae bacterium. Classification (GTDB taxonomy): domain Bacteria; phylum Gemmatimonadota; class Gemmatimonadetes; order Gemmatimonadales; family Gemmatimonadaceae; genus CAVUFA01. Next base: position 17,096 of record CAVUFA010000002.1, read on the forward strand.
ACGTCTACGTGAACCGTGGGCTGATCGAGCGCGCCACGAACATGGACGAACTGGCGGGCGTGCTCGGACACGAGATCGGGCACGTCGTCCTGCGCCACTCGGTGAAGCAGATGCAGCAGGCGCAAGGCGCCAACGTGGGACTAACGCTCGCGTGCGTGCTCACACGCGTCTGCCAGAATCAGGCGGCCGGCGCCGCGATCCAGATCGGCGGCAGTGCGTTGTTCGCCAAGTTCAGCCGCGATGACGAAGCGCAGGCCGATCGCGTCGGTGTGAAGTACGTCACCCGTGCCGGCATCGATCCGCACGGCATGCCGCAGATGTTCCAGACGCTGCTGGACGAGCGGAAGTCGCAGGCCGGCGGGGGTCGACGCATGGTTCGCCACCCACCCGCTGGAGGAGGATCGCCTCGCCGCCACGCAGGCCGAGATCGACCAGATCAGCCCATCGGTGCTGCGCACCCTGACCACGAATACGCCCGCGTACCGGGCGTTTCGGGACCGGCTGATGTCCTTGCCGGTAGCCACCTCACGCGGCCGGCGCTGACACGCCCAGCGAGGGCAGTCGCGCGGCCGCATCTCTTCCATCGGAGAATCCAGAGGTTCCGTATGCATCGCCATTTTCTCGGGAGTGCTTCGTTCTTCGTCCTCGCGGCCGCGGCTGGCTTGCCGCCCCACACGGCCGCGGCGCAGTTCGCGCCTTCACCAGCCTCCAGGCCGGTCTCGTTTGGCATCCAGGGTGGCCTCACCGTTCCCACCGGTGACCTTGGCGATGTCACGAAAACCGGGTGGAACGTCGGCGGCTACGTGCAATACCGGCAGCCCGAGCAGGTCTTCGGACTTCGCGGCGAGGTGCTGTACAACCGGAGTGACTTCACGGACCAGTTCCTGTTGGACGAGGGCGGGTCCGTCGGCAGCACCGGGCACTACGGCTTCCTCTCCTTTGGCGGGGACGGCGTCCTTGAAGTCTCGCCACAGGGGAGCGGCGTGGGCTGGTACCTGCTTGCGGGGCCCGCCATGTACCGCGTAGAGCCTTCCTATTCGGAGCAGGGCATCACGGTGAGCAGCAATTTCACGAAGCTGGGGTTCAACGCGGGCGGCGGTCTGCGCTTCCACATGGGCGGCGCCAGTCTCTTTGTGGAGGGGCGCTACCACACGGTGAGCAACGGCAGCACCCACTTCCAGTTCTTCCCCGTGAGCGTCGGGCTCTCGTGGTGATCACGGATCACGGGCGACGACCGATGCCGTCGCCCGTGTCCAGCCGCCGCACGAACTCGATCACGATCTGCTCGAAGCGCTCGGCCACCACGGCCGAGCGCGCGAGCACATCGTCGTGATCGACCTTCCCGGCCGATAACCCGGCGGCCGGATTCGTGATGCAGCTGACCCCCGCCACGCGCAGGCCGAGCGCGCGCGCCACCAGCACCTCGGGCACGGTGGACATGCCCACGGCGTCGGCGCCCAGACGCTCCAGCATCCGGATTTCGGCGGGCGTTTCGTACGACGGCCCCATGAGCGCCACATAGACGCCCTCCTGCAACGCTTCACCGAGGGAAGCCGCGGATTCGTGGAGCAGCCCGCGCAGCACGGGGTCGTACGGGCACGACATGTCCGGGAACCGCTCGTCCCCGGGCACGACCGGACCGGTGAGCGGGTTACGCCACATCAGGTTGATGTGGTCGTTGATGACCATCAGGTCGCCGGTCCGGAACGTCCGCCGGATTCCACCCGCCGCATTCGACAACAGCAGCGTCCGCACGCCTAACGCGGCGGCCACCCGGACCGGGAATCCGGCGGCCGACGGTCGATGCCCCTCGTACAGGTGAAAGCGGCCGGCCAGCACCAGCGCCTCGCGCCCCCCCAACTCCCCGGCAATCAACAGCCCGGAGTGACCCTCCACCGCCGGCTCGGCAAAGCCCGGGATATCGGCGTACCGCACCGAGCGGGGGCGCGCCACCCGCCTGGCCAGCCCGCCAAGGCCTGAGCCGAGTACGATCGCGATGACCGGCGCGCGTATGCCGAGTTGTTCACGCAGCGCGCCGGCCACCGCGGCCGCCTCGACTCCGGGCCCCGGCGCCTCAGCCACGCGATCCGTTCCGGTCTGACGATGGTTTCGAAACGCACCTCTCCCCGCGCGTCTTCGCTGGCAGCGCACCGTCCCTGTTCCGCGCACGCTGCCCGATCATGGGGGCGTTCCTGTCAGCTGGGCGATCTCGCCGCGCGCCGTCTCGATGAGCGCCGCCCGTTCAGGCCACGGCAGAAACGCGCTCTCGAAGCCGTTCAGCGCGATGCGAGCCAGCTCGTCAACCGTGAAGTCCAGGTGGCGCGCCGCATGCTGGTACTCGTCGGTGAGCGACGTCCCGCTCATCAGCCGATTGTCGGTACTGAGCACCACGTTCATCCCGCGATCGAAATACGCACGCGCGGGATGCGCGTCGTACGACTCGGCGGCCCGCGTCTGCACGTTGCTCGTCAGGCACATCTCCAGGGCAATCCGCCGGTCGTTCACGTACGCCGCCAGCGACTCGTCCTCGAACAGCCGCGTGGCGTGACCGATTCGATGCGCGCAGCACTCGTGCACCGCCTCGCGGATGGATCCCGCACCATCGCCCTCTCCCGCGTGACAGGTGCAGGCGAGGTCATGCGCCCGCGCGTAATGGAACGCCTCCGCGTGCGCCGACGCCGGGTATCCGCGCTCCGCACCGGCCAGATCGAAGCCCACGACCCCGCGTCCCTTGTACGACACCGCCATCCGGGCCACTTCGAGCGACTCGCTGGCCGGATGCGTGCGCAGCGTCGTCACGATCAGCCGTCCAACGAGGCGATACTGCTGCCCCGCACGCTCCAGACCGCGCACCACCGCTTCGATGGTCGCGCCGACCGACAATCCGCGACGCGTGCTGAGCACGGGATCGAACCGGGTCTCGAGATAGCGCACCCCCTCCCTGGCACAATCCTCCCCGAGCTCGAACGCCACCCGCTCGAGCGCGTCCTCCGTCTGCATCACGGCCAGCGTCGTGTCGAAGCGCTGCAGGTAGTCTTCCAGGCTCCGGGCGTCCGACGCAACCATATAATTGCGGAGCGCCTCGGCATCGTCGCGGGGCATCGCGACGTGGTACTCGCGCCCGAGATCCAGAAGCGTCTCCGGACGCACCGAGCCGTCGAGGTGACAGTGGAGCTCGGCTTTCGGAAGCCGCTCCAGCAGCGCGCGGGTGACCGCGAGTCCCATGAGCTATGGAGCGCCGGGAGCTCGGTGCCGCCCTGAGACGATTCGCAGAATGGCACCCATGTACAGGTTCGCGTCCGGCTCGACCGGGAGCCCCCGGCTGTCGGTCAGGGCGCGATCGCGGGCGGCAACCAGATCCGCGGTCGAGGGGTCGAAGGCGCGCACGGCGTCCAGCGCAACCGACCCGGCGGGGACGTCCACCCCCCGCGCGTTGACGTAAACGCGGATGAAGTCCGTCATTCGGGAGGAAGGCCGCGGCAGTCTGGCTGCTGCATCCGAGGAAGCTAGCCGCACCTCGCCGCCACAGGGAGGCGACGACGCCCAGGCCGCCTCCCGGGATGGCGGCGACGGCGGATTGACCCGGCGACGGGCGCAAGGCGACGTTAGTGCGGGGGAGGCCGATGAGCTGTAGCCCATGACCTTTGGCCTTTGACCGTTGCCCTATGACCTCTGGCCTTTGGCCTGCCCCCGCGATACAAAACCGTGACACCGACGTCGCTTCTATTTCCTCACATGCGAGCGCATCGTGCATCCGGCTCGACGGTTCGGGTCGTCGACCCAGGTAGCCCCGCCCCATTGGCTTCGCGAGTGGCATCGGATCGGCGAAGTCCACCGTCGCACGTAGAGGTCGCCGAGGCGCTGATCGAGATGCTCGTGGCCAGGATCCATCGCCGGCTGGAGGCCGGACACCGGTGAGTCACCCGCCGCCCGGCGATCGCATCCTCGTGGTCGACGACGAGCCGGACATTGTTGCTCTCGTCGCCTACCACCTGGTCAAGGCCGGCTACCGGGTCTCCACAGCGACCAATGGTGGCGATGCGCTCCGCGTGGCCCAGCAGGATCATCCGGCGCTCATCGTCCTCGACCTGATGCTCCCCGAGGTATCGGGGCTGGAAGTGCTCGAAGAGCTGCGCCGCGACGAGACCACCCGCGACATCGCCGTCCTGCTGCTCACCGCGCGGCGCGATGAGCCGGATCGCATCAAGGGGCTGTCACTCGGCGCCGACGACTATCTCACCAAGCCATTCAGTCCCCAGGAGCTCGTGCTGCGGGTGGGCGCCATTCTGCGGCGCCTGGTGCAGGGGCAGCAGGGACTGGCCGATCGTATCCGCATCGGGCCGATCGTTGTCGATCGGGCCGCCCACCGGGTCACGGTCGACGACCGTGACCTCGATCTGACGCCCACCGAGTACCGCCTGCTCCTCACCCTCGCTGAACGGCGGGGACGCGTCCAGGGCCGCAGCCACCTGCTGGAAACCGTGTGGGATGCCGCGCCGGACATCCAGACCCGCACAGTCGACATGCACGTGCAGCGCTTGCGCAGTAAACTTGGGGCGGCGGGAGAGCTGATCGAGACCGTCCGCGGATTCGGATACCGCCTGCGAGCCGCCCAGCCGCGTAGCGCTTGACGCTTACCCAACGACTGATCGCCGGATCACTTCTGGTGATCGGTGCGTTCGTCGTCCTCACGGTCACCAGTCTGGACCGGCGGCTGCGCACCAGGCTGCGCGAGGACATCGCCGCCGAGCTGCTGAGAGAGGCCCATCTGGTGGGCATGCAGTGGCAGGCCGGCGCCAGCGCCGACTCCCTGGCCGATGATGCCGGTCGCGCCATCGCCCATCGGGTGACGCTCATTGCCACCGACGGCGTGGTGATCGGCGATTCCGAGTTCGATCCACCGGCGTTAGGCAGGCTGGAGAACCACGCCCACCGTCCGGAGGTCATCCAGGCGATGGCCGACGGCGAGGGTTCGTCGGTGCGCATCAGCCCCTCCCAGGGTGATGAGGAGCTGTACGCGGCCGTCCGCACCCCGCTGGGCATCGCCCGCGTGTCGGTGAGTACCCGCGCCCAGGACGTGATCGTGAGCCGAATGCAGCGCGATGTCCTCACGGTCGCCGCCGTGGGCACCCTGTTCGCGCTCCTGCTGGCGGTCGTCTTCGCCAGGACGGTCGCTCGCCCCATCCTCGAGCTGCGCGACGATGCCCGGGCCATCGCCGGCGGCGATCTGGAGCGGCGTCCATCGCTCGCCGCCCCGGGCGAAGTGGGCGAGCTGGCCATCGCGTTCCACCGCTTGGCCGAGCAGCTCTCGGCGCGCCTGCAGGCCCTCGAGGCCGACGACGCGCTCCTTCGCGCCCTCAGCGACTCGCTGAACGAGGGCGCCGTGGCCATCGACGCACGACGCGACGTGGTCCACATGAACGCGCATGCTCGCCGCCTGCTCGATGTCCGCGGCACCGTGCCCTTCCCCGCCGACCGACTTCCTCGCGACCGCATCCTGCGCGACGCCCTCGACGCAGCACTCGCCGGCGGGGCCACCGATGCCCTGGAGTTGCGGCTGGGCGATCGCACCGTATCCCTCACCGCGCGCCCGCTCGCGTCCGGCGGAGCGGTGCTGGCGCTGTTCGACTTGACTCCGATGCGGCGACTGGAAGCGGTCCGGCGCGACTTCGTGGCCAATGTCTCCCACGAACTCAAGACGCCGCTCACCGTGGTCGGCGGATTCGCCGAGACGTTGATGGACGAACACCTCAACGCCGAGGAGCGCCAGGGATTCGTCACCACCATCATCGCCAACACGCGTCGCATGCAGCGCATCGTGGACGATCTGCTCGATCTCTCGCGGATCGAATCCGGCAGCTGGGCCCCCATCCCTGGCGACGTCGATGTGGCGGTTGCCGCGGCCGAGGCGTTCTCCACCGTTCGGGCCAAGGCCAGAGCCGGCGGCATCGCGCTGCGCACCGAAATCGCTCAGGACGCCGCCGACGTGTATGCCGACCACACGGCGATCCGTCAGATTCTCGTGAATCTGGTGGACAACGCGGTCCGTCATACCGGCGCCGGCGAGGTGGTGGTCTCCACCCGTCGTCAGAACGGCGGAATCATTATCGCGGTGCGCGATACGGGAAGCGGGATCTCGCGTGAAGCACTGCCGAGGATCTTCGAGCGATTCTACCGCGTGGATGAGGGTCGTTCGCGCAACGAGGGTGGTACCGGCCTCGGTCTGGCCATCGTGCGACATCTGGTGGAAGCGCACGGAGGCCACGTGCGCGCCACCAGCGCCGTGGGTGAAGGCACGACCGTCGAGGCCTGGCTCCCGGCGCCGCGAACCACCTGACCGGTTCAGGTGACCCGGCGGTCCGGCCCGCCGTGACACTTCCGTTGCAAACCCGTGCGGTGTCCGAAACGCAACTGATGCACTGTCAATGCGAATTCAGTGGTTCTCCTGCGCGTGATTTCACGCCTCACTCGGAGCGGCCCAATTCGCATGAACAGTCCCAACTCCCGCCGTCTCGTGTCGTGCCTCCTCGCGCTGGCAGCGTGTCTGCCCGGGCTGGTTGCAGTGCCGGTGGCCGCTCAGGGCACACCGCCCGCGCCACTGCCGAAGGGTCGCATCGTCGGCCGGATCCTCGACGCCGTGTCAGGAGAAGGGGTGAGCGACGTGCAGATCCAGGTCGTGGGAACCGGTCTCGGTACGACGTCGGGCGTGAATGGGCGTTTCGCCATTCCCGGCATTCCCGCCGGCACCGTGACGCTGCTGGCGCGTCGTCTCGGCTTCCAGCAGAAGACCGTCACCGGGATCATGCTCGACGCGAATCGGACCCTCGAGCAGAACATCTCCCTCGAAGCCGCGACCGTCGTGCTGAGCGCGACCGTCGTGACGGCAAGCACCGAGCGCGGAACGATCAGCGAAGCGATGAACATGCAGCGCACCGCGGTCGAGGTGGTGAGTGCGGTGACGGCCGAGCAGATCGCGAAAACGCCCGATGGCGACGCCGCTCAGGCCGCTCGGCGCATCAGCGGCGTCACCGTCCAGCGTGACGGCGTCGTGTTCGTCCGCGGCCTGGGGGAGCGCTACACCACGACCCAGCTCAACGGGTCGCGCGTGCCGAGCCCCGAACCCGAGCGACGCGTGGTGCCGCTGGACCTCTTCCCGTCGGGCCTCCTGCAGACCATCACCACCACCAAGACGTTTACACCCGACCAGCAGGGCGATTTCTCGGGCGCCACGGTGAACATCCGCACGCGCGAATTCCCGGCGCGGCGCTCCTGGTCCCTGCAGCTGAACAGCGGCTTCGCCGGCGGGGCGACCGGTGACCACCTCATCGCCGGACAGACCACCGGCGGCGAGCAGTTCGCGACGGTGAATCACGACCGCGACCTGCCGCCGCTCCTCAAGCAGGTCGGCAACTTCCAGGGCATCAATCTCTCGCAGGCGGACATGAACCGCCTGGTGTCGCAATTCCGCGACGCCTGGACGCCCAAGACGATAAGCGCCCCGCCTCTGGGCTCGGGCTCGCTGTCGATCGGTGGGAACGACCCGCTCCTGCTGGGTCATCGCCTGGGGTATCTGCTGTCGGGCACCTACTCGTCAGGCACGTCGGTCAAGAGCGATCAGGTCCGTGCCCTGGCAAACCGCGGAAATATTGCCGGGCAGACAACCGAGATCGATCGCTTCGAGGGTTCGACCACCACCCAGAGCGTGCTCTGGGGCGGGCTGGTGAATCTGAGCACTTTGATCGGGTTGGGGTCGCGCATCTCCCTCAACGGCATGTACGATCGCACGGCCGACAACAACGCGCGCATCGAGCGCGGGTCGTTCGAGAACGAGGCCTTTGCCGCGCGCATCATGCGCATGCAGTACGTGGAGCGCGGGGTCCACTCGCTGCAGCTGTCAGGTGAGCATCAGCTCGGCAGCAGGAACAAGGTCGACTGGGCGGCGACGGCCAGCGGCGTGACACGCGACGAACCCGACCGCTCCGAGTTCGTGCAGCAGATCGCGCAGGACCCGTCCACCGGTGCGGAGCAACTCCTGTGGCACAACACGAGTAACGGGGGAGCCGCACGCACCTTTTCCTCGCTCGACGAGCACAGCACCGAAGGGAAGGGGAACTATCAGCTGACGTTTTCGGCGGCCGGTCGCAACCACACACTGAAACTGGGCGGTTTGCTCCGCAGCACCGCCCGCGACGCCGACACCCGCGCGTATGCGATCGAGGCCCCGGGAGCGACCGATGCCATCCGTGTGCTGCCCCCCGAACAACTGTTCGACGGCCGGTTCACCAATCCCACGGATACCGTGTTCATCATCGCGCCGATTTCCGAGGGCGGCTCCTACACTGCAGATGACCACCTCGGTGCGGCGTACGCGATGACCGAGCTCGCGCTCTCGGAGCGACTGCGACTCATCGGTGGTGTCCGGTACGAATCGGATCACCTCACCGTCAACGCGAGGTCCACGCTCGGGACCCAGGTCTCGACCAACAAGCAGTGGAATGACCTGCTCCCCTCCCTGGCGCTCGACGTGAAGCTGAACGACGCCCAGCAGCTTCGGCTGTCCGCATCCAGGACGCTGGCGCGTCCGGAGTACCGGGAGCTTTCTCCCATCACCAGCCGTGACGTGCTCAATGGCGATGATACCCAGGGGAGCGACCGGCTGGAGCGCACCAACATCCTGAACATCGACACCCGGTGGGAGTGGTACCCGAGACCCGAGGAGGTGCTCAGCGTCGCGTTCTTCGTCAAGCGGTTCGACAAGCCGATCGAGCGCGTCTACCGCGCCTCGGGTTCCGGAACCCGAACCGTCTACTACACGAACGCTGAAGGCGCCAACAACTACGGCGTGGAGCTCGAGGCGCGGAAAGCGCTCGACTTCCTCGGTAGCGCGTTCACGCCCTTCACCGTCTTCAGCAACGTGACCTTGATGGAGAGTCAGATCCGTCTCGACAAGAACACCCAGGCCAGCGCCACCAATCTCAAACGCCGGATGGTGGGACAGGCCCCGTACGTGATCAACGGCGGGCTGTCGTACATCTCCAACAGCGGCTCCACCTCCGCTACGGTGCTCTTCAATCGGATCGGCGATCGCCTCGATGCGGCCGGTGATTCCCCGCTCCCGGACGTGGTGGAACAGGCGCGCAACGTGGTCGACCTCTCGCTCCGATTCCCGCTCGGCAATGCGCTCTCGGGTCGCCTCGACGCGAAGAACCTGCTCGACGCCCCGTTCCACACGGTGCAGGGCACGGTCACGCGCGAGTACTACCGTACCGGGAGGACTCTGCAGGCCGGACTCGTCTGGCGACCGTGATCGGCGAGATGGTCACGATGCACGTGACCATCTCGTGACGTCCGGTAGACGTAATGACAACAGTGCGGCGTTGAATTGTGGGGCTCACGGCGTCGTCGGATCCTCCTGACGCGTAGCTCGGCGCATCACACCCTCCTGCAGAGGAACCGGAATGTTCAGCCCCATCCGTTTCACCGCCGCGGCACTCGCGGTACTCGCGATGCTGTCCGCCTGCAGTAACAACGACAAGAACCCCGCTGGCCCAGCCAAGCCCGACGCGCCGCTCGGTTTTTCCGCGACGGCAACGGGATCGGGCACCGTGCGCATCACGTTCAGCGGCCGGAGCGGCGAGAGTTACGAGATCAGCCGCGCTCCTGGCAGCTCATCCAGCTTCACCGTCATCACGACGATCCCCACCCTGTCGGCTGACGGCACGCAGACCTACGACGACACCGGCCTCAACGCGACGACTGCCTACCAGTACGAAGCCGTGGCGATCAAGTCGGGGGAGCGCAGCGATCCGACGACCCCGTCCACCACCACCACCTTCGCGCTCGGCTACGCGTCGCGCCGACATCACCCTTGACATCACAGCGAGTCGAACGCTCTACCGCGACACCACCTACACGCTCAAGGGATTCATCCACGTTGTGGGCGCCGGTACAACGCTGACCATTCAGGACGGTACCACTATCCTGGGCGATTTCGACACCGTCGGATCATCGCTCTGGATCCTGCGCGGCGCCAAGATCATGGCGATCGGAACCGCTGAGCACCCGATCGTCTTCACCTCGTCGCGACCGGTCGGGCAACGACAGATCGGCGACTGGGGCGGATTGCTCATCATCGGGAACGGTATCAACAGCCGTAGCGGAACGGTGGAAGTCGAGGGATCCGGCGTCGACCAGACGCAGCCGCCGCCGAGCGGCAAGAACTACGCGGTGGTGTATTCGGGCGGGACCACGGCAACAGACAATTCGGGCACGCTCCAGTACGTTCGAGTCCAGTTCGCCGGCTACGCCCCATCGCTCAACAACGAACTGAACGCGTTCACCTTTGCCGCGGTCGGCTCCGGCACCCGCGTTTCGTATGTGCAGGCCCTGGGCGGCCTGGATGACTCCTACGAGTTCTTCGGGGGCGCGCTCGACGGCGACCACCTGGTGGCCTACGAGACCGGTGACGACATGTTCGACATGTCGGAAGGCTTCCAGGGCCGGCTCCAGTATCTGATCGGGTTCAACTCGGTCCAGCTCACTCCCCGTACCAACGCCGGTTTCCTGGCCAGCGATCTCGAGGGAATCGAGAACGACGGGTGCGCGGGATCCGGCTGCGACAACGGCTTCAACCAGCAGCCCTATACCGTGCCGGTGGTAGCGAACTTCACGCTCGTGGGCTGCGGGGCGACCACGTGCGTTGGCGATAACGGTGGCCACGGCATGATGCTCCGGCGCGGGACGGGCGGATTCTACATCAACGGGGTCATCGCTCGATTCCCGCGAGATGGAGTCTCACTGCGTGATAATGAGTCGTACGCCCGGGGCGGTTCGGTGGCGGTCCCCGACATGGCGACGACCGACCTCGCCGTGAAGAACGTGTACTTCGCGGAGACACCGAAAGTGTTCGAGGGGCCGGGCTCCAATCCCCAGAACTCACTCGACCTGGCCGGAAACAACTTGACGTTAGGCGGCGTGCTCGCGACCGCCCTCTTTACCAGGATCCCCACCCTGGGCACCCCGCCGACCAGCGTTACGGATTTCGACTGGACGCCAGTGGGAGGATCGCCGATCGCGACAGGCGGCATGAACACCTTCACCGGGAAGCTGTTGACCAAGGCGGGTACGTTCGTGCAACCCACGGCGTATCTGGGTGCGGTCGCTCCCGGCGGGGCCAAGTGGTGGGAGGGGTGGACATATTACGCCCGCAACTGATTCGGATCTTCGTATCGAAATGGGCGGCGCTGTTCCGGCGCCGCCCATGTTCGTCCGGGTGGGAAACCAGCATGAGAATCGCAACATCCTTTCATTTGTCCTCGGTGGTCGTCGCGGCCGTGGTCATACTGACCTCCTGCGGGCGCGCCGAAGGGACGCCAGCGCCCCGCACCGCGGCCGATTCACAGCGCGAGGACTCGATCGCTCGCGCGCGACAGGATTCCATCAACCGCGCGCAACCGGGATACATCGTCGACTCGATCTTGCCGCTGGACGAGGAGATGCGCCGGTTCAGCGCGAGCATCGGCGGGGCACGCGTCACCGCACTACAGCACGGCAGCCAATCGCGCGACCAGGTCGTCCGCCGGTTCGTCAAGGCGCTCGCCGCGAACAACAGCACCGAACTTCGCGACATGGTGCTCTCGGCGCGTGAATTCGCAGATCTGGTCTTCCCAAGTTCACCCTACACACACCCGCCGAACAGGGAATCCCCGGCTCGAATCTGGATGCTCATCAACGAGCCGAGCGAGTCCGGGTTGACTCGACTCCTGCGTCGCCTGGGGGGCAGGCCCGTGGCCTACATCGACCATCGCTGCGACGCGAAACCTGACCGGCAGGGTCGCAACACGATCTGGACCGGCTGCACGCTGCGGATCAGGGAGACCGACGGATCGATCAGCACCCATCGCTACTTCGGCTCGATCATCGAGCGCGACGGGCGATTCAAGTTCGTGAGTTACCGGAACGAGTTCTGACCGCTGGCGCCAGAGTTCAAGGGGCGTGCGACCAGGAATGCGAGGTCGTGACGCCGGGGGGCGCCACGATCAGATACTTTTGGAAGCCGCTGGTTTCCCCGCGCGCTCGTGGCCGGGACCGGGTGTGGCGACCGGACCTTCGTGACCGAGCGGTTACGCAAGCGACACAGTGGTGAAACGCCGCCGAGTGATTGTCCTTCCTCAAATGAGAAGCCTCCGTTTCGGGCTACGCTCCGGAACGGCGCGTCTTTGCGTGTCCCGGTGGGCCGGTGAAACGACCGGCCCGTTACGGATTCGTCGTCGAACTGTTACACAGAGCCGGCAGAGTACGGCGTTGTCGTTACAAACGACGCTGGTTCACTCGCACCCGGTGACGATCCGTGACAATCCGACCTGCTCTCCGCCGTGCCCACCTCCGCGTCTTCTGCCCCCTGCCTCCGCTCCTCTGCCTGGTGACCGCCACCATTGCGGCCCAGGCTCCTCTCGCTGCACCTCCCACTCCGGCAACTGGCGATTCCACGGCGGCCACCACGCAGACGCCGTCACCGCCGTTCTCCTTCTCCGGCGTGCTCTACACGAACTTCCAGTACGGCGGGGCCAAAGGAAGCCGGGCCCAGAATCGATTCGACCTGGAGCGCGCGTATCTCAACTTCCGCACCGGCGCCGGCGAGCGCGACTCCATTCGCATAACGCTCGACGTGTATCAGCAACGGGACACGACCAGGGACGGCTACTACCGCGGCTGGAGTTTTCGCGCCAAGTACGCGTATCTCCAGCATGAGTTCCTTCGCGGTGGCGTCGACAACCTGCGCATCAACGCCCGGCTGGGACTCGTGCACACGGTGGTCATCGACAAGGAGGAGCAGTACTGGCAGCGCGGCTTGTCGCCAGGTCGCCATCGACCAGGCCGGGTTCTTCTCGTCCTCCGACGCGGGCGTGGCATCCACCATTACCCTTCCCAGCCGGGCGGGAGAGTTGTACGCCACCATCGTGAACGGCTCCGGTTACGGCTCGCGCGAGCTCGACCGATTCAAGGAGTATGCGGCGCGGCTCACCCTGACTCCGCTGGCGCACACGTCGGGTTACGCTCGGAGCCTGCAGATCTCCCCGTGGGTGAGCGTCGGCGAGCGCGCGAGTGACTACGCCCAACGCCACGGCACTGTGCTCCCCGTGAGCAGCGGGCGCGAGCGCAACCGGTATGGCCTGTTCGTATCCACGCGCGGTCCGCGGCTGACGCTCGGCGCGCAGCTGGCGTGGCGCAAGGACGTCATCGAGCACGCCGACACGACCAGCGATACCGCGCCTACCGCCACCACGCGCACCGGTCGGGTAACATCGCTCTTCGGCATCGCCCACCCGTTCGCGTCCACGCCGCAATCGGTGGGGGCGCCGCTCTGGCTGGTGGTGCGCGTCGACCAGGTGAAGCCGGACGTGGACGTGGATGGTGTCGTTCACGCCTGGACGGCTGGTATTTCCTGGGACTTCAGTTCCCGCACGTCGGCCACGCTGGACATGCAGTCGTCGTACCCCGTCAACGGACTCGTCGCGCCAAACACGCGCACGGTGTACCTGCATCTCATCGCCGGCTTCTGATCCCGTCCCATCTTCCGGAGGCTCGTTATGCACCCGCGCATCATTGCGCTCTCGCTGTTCGGAGCCGGTCTGCTCGCCGCCTGTGGCGGGGACCAGCGCGCTCCCGGCACCGGTGACTCGTCTGCTCCGGTGAGCAGCGGCGTCGACCTGAACGGCGCCGGAGCGACCTTTCCCTTCATCATCTACGACAAGTGGTTCTCGATGTATGCCCAGGCCACCGGGGTGAAGATCAACTATCAGTCCAAGGGGTCCGGCGCCGGCATCAAGCAGCTGTCCGACAACACCATCGACTTCGGCGCCTCGGACAGCCCGATGACGGACCAGGAACTGGCCGCCGCCAAGGGCGGCAAGGTGCTGCACTTCCCGACCGTGATGGGGGCGGTCGTGATCACCTACAACCTGCAGGAAGTAACGTCTCCGCTGCACCTCACCGGCGACGCCATTGCCGACATCTTCCTGGGCAAGATCACGAAGTGGAACGACGCGCGACTGGCGGCCCTTAATCCCGGCGTCAGTCTGCCGGCCGGGGACATTCTCGTCGTGCATCGTGCGGAAGCGAGCGGGACGAGTTTCATCTTCACCGACTATCTCTCCACCGTGAGCCCCGACTGGGCGAACGGACCCGGGCGCGGCAAATCGGTGAACTGGCCGGTCGGTCTCGGCGGGCAGGGCAATGAACAGGTCGCCGGACAGGTGAAAACCACACCGGGTTCGATCGGCTACGTGGAGCTCGCGTATGCCATTCAGAACCACCTCCCGGCGGCGCAGATCAGGAACGCCGCCGGGAACTTCGTCGCGCCCACCATCGAAAGCATCTCCGCTGCCGCCGAGGGCGCCATAGCGAAACTCGGACCAGACACCGATTATCGCCTTTCGATCGTGAACGCACCCGGCGCGACTGCGTACCCCATCTCGTCCTTCACCTGGCTCCTGGTGTACCAGCATCAGTCCGACCCGGTCAAGGGAAAGAAACTCGTCGACTTCATGCGCTGGATGTACCAGACGGGAGAGCAGAGCGCGGCGTCGCTGGACTATGCACCCTTGCCACCATCGCTGGCACAGCGGCTTACCGATCGGCTGAGCCAGATACAGATCGGCGGGGCGCAGTGACCGACGCCCGGGTGACACCGGAGGCGGCGGCGCTCGCGCCGTCGGTTCCGGTGTCGCGGCTGGAAGGGGCATCGCTCGGCGACCTGTTGTACCGGGTCGCGACGGCGGCGTTTGCCTGGGCGGTGCCCCTGTTGCTGCTGCTGATCGTGCTGGAGATCGGCATCGCGGCGTGGCCGGCCCTGAGCCACTTCGGCCCGTCGTTCCTCACCTCCAGCGAGTGGGACCCGGTGCGTGAGCGGTTTGGCGCCGCGCCCATGATCTATGGCACACTGGTGTCGTCGGCCCTGGCGCTGATCATCGCCACGCCGTTGGCGTTAGGCGTCGCCATCTTCCTCTCGGACCTCTCGCCGCTGTGGCTCCGCCGGCCGGTCTCGTTCCTGGTGGACCTCCTGGCAGCCATCCCGAGCGTGGTCTACGGGCTGTGGGGGATTTTCGTGCTGCTTCCCGTGCTGCGGTCATCGGTGATGCCGTTTCTCGCCCAGACCCTCGGCCTGGGACACACGCCTTTCTTCTCCGGCCCGGCATACGGGCAGAGCATGCTCGCTGCCGGGATCATCCTCGCGATCATGATCCTGCCCTACATCTCGGCGGTGTCGCGCGAGGTGCTCATGACGGTTCCCCGTACCCAGCGGGAGGCGGCGATGGCGCTCGGCGCCACCCGATGGGAGATGATCCGCGACGCGGTGGTACCCTATGCCCGCTCCGGCATCATCGGCGGCATCATGCTCGGCCTGGCGCGCGCGCTGGGCGAGACGATGGCGGTCACCATGCTCATCGGAAACCGCCATGACATCGCCGCCTCCCTGTTCGCGCCGGGCTACACGCTTGCCTCGGTGATCGCCAACGAGTTCTCCGAAGCAACCGGGCCCCTCCACGTCTCGGCGCTGATGGCGTGCGGATTTGTGCTGTTCGTCGTCACCCTGGTCGTCAACGCGATGGCCCGCTGGCTGGTCTGGGGAGTCGCCCGCGAAGCCAGGATATGACGATCGCGCGCTCGGATGCCCTGCGGGGACCACCTGGACGCCGTGCACCGCGGCCGCCACGCCGCTCGATGCGCGCACGCCGGGCCGTGAGCGCGGTCATGCTGGGGCTCATGGGCGCCGCAGCCGTACTGGCGACACTCCCGTTGCTGCTGATTCTCTGGCACCTGCTCCGTCAGGGTGCATCGTCGATCAACCTCGACTTTTTCACCCACAACCCCCGCCCGGTGCTCGAAACCGGCGGCGGCATGGCCAACGGCATCGTCGGCACGGTGATTCTCATCGGCGTCGCCTCGGCCATCGGACTGCCCGTTGGCGTCGGCGCCGGCATCTACCTCGCGGAGCATCGCGGAGCGCGTTTGGCGACCAGCGTGCGCTTCCTGTCCGATGTGCTGAATGGACTGCCCTCGATCGTGATGGGTATTTTCATCTGGCAGGCCCTCGTTCGCCCGGTTGGACATTTCTCCGCCCTCGCCGGCGGCATGGCCCTGGGGGCGATGATGATTCCGCTCGTGACCCGGGCCACCGAAGAGATGGTGCGCACCGTCCCGGATGCACTCCGTGAGGCCGCCCTGGCCCTCGGCTACCCGCGCTGGCGCACCTCCCTGTCCATCGTTCTCCGCACCGCCCTGCCGGGCATCGTCACCGCCGCGCTGGTCGCCGTGGCCCGTATCGCCGGCGAGACCGCGCCGCTGCTATTTACCGCATTCGGTAACAACTTCTGGTCCGTCTCGTTATACCAGCCCATCGCCGCGCTCCCGCTGCAGATTTATCAGTATGCCATCAGCCCCTTCGAGGAGTGGCACCGCCTGGCGTGGGGGGGCGCGCTCGTCCTCATCGCGCTGGTGCTGGTGATCAGCCTCGCCGCGCGGTTCGTGACACGCCAGCGACACGGAGGAGCAGGTGACTGAGCTGGCCCATCTGGTGCGCCCGCGTGTGACCACACGCGCTGCCGACGCCCCCACGGATGTCGCCGTCCGGATCCGTGTGGCCGTGCGGCAGCTCGACGCCTACTACGGTGCCCGCCGCGCCGTGAGCGGCGCGTCCATCGACCTCGCCGATCGCCACGTGACCGCCATCATCGGTCCCTCCGGGTGCGGGAAATCCACGCTGCTGCGCTGTCTCAACCGCATGCATGAAACGGTCTCCGGCGGCCGTGTGGAGGGGGAAGTGCTGCTCGACGGAAAGGACATCTACGCTCGCGGCGTCAATCCCATCGAGGTGCGTCGCCACATGGGCATGGTCTTCCAGCGTCCAACGCCCTTCCCGACCATGTCCATTCGGGACAACGTCGCCTCCGGCCTGCGGGGAATGCGCGGGGCGCGCCCGGGTCGTGCCGACACGGACGCTGTGGTGGAGCATTGCCTGCGCCGCGCAGCGCTCTGGGACGAGGTCAAGGATCGCTTGCGCGAATCCGCCACCGCGCTCTCCGGCGGCCAGCAGCAGCGTCTCTGCATCGCGCGCGCCCTCGCCACGCGTCCGAGCGTCCTGTTGCTCGACGAGCCGACCGCGTCGCTCGACCCGTTGAGCACACAGAAGGTGGAGGATCTGGTGTACGAGCTCCGCGACACCGTGACCGTGGTCATCGTCACCCACAACATGCAGCAGGCCGCCCGCGTCTCCGATCACGCAGCGTTCATGCTGCTCGGGGAGCTCGTCGAGACCGCACCCACCCGCGCGCTCTTTACCACGCCCCGCGACCCGCGCACCGAGGCCTACATCACCGGCCGCTTTGGATGAGCACGTCCCTCCCTCCGGAGTCGCCGGCTTCGCCGGCTCCGATGCCGGCGAGACAGGAGGTACGCGACCAGTCACCTCCGGCGCCGATTCCGACTCCGCCCCCCGGAACCACGCCGTCCGGCACCATCGAGTCGCGCCGGTTTTCGTTCTGGTACGGCGACAAGCAGGCGCTGTACGACATCACCCTCGGGCTCAACCCGCAGATGGTGACCGCGCTCATCGGCCCGTCGGGGTGCGGGAAGTCCACCTTTCTCCGGTCCATCAATCGCCTCAACGCGCTCATCCCCGGCGTGCGGTATGAAGGGAGCATCTTCCTCGATGGCGTGGACATTCATGCGCCCACGGTGGACCTCGTCCAGCTGCGGCAGCGAGTTGGCATGGTCTTCCAGCGATCGAACCCGTTCCCGAAGTCGGTCTACGACAACGTGGCATACGGGCCGCGCATCAACGGAGATCTGTCGCGCGCCGACCTGGCGGCGACCGTCGGAGTCGGCACTCCGCCGCGCCGCCCTCTGGGACGAGGTCAAGGATCGCCTTCGCCACAACGCGCTGGGGCTCTCGGGCGGTCAGCAGCAGCGGCTGTGCATCGCCCGGGCGCTCGCCAATCAGCCCGAGGTACTGCTGCTCGACGAACCCTGCTCCGCGCTCGACCCCATCGCCACGCAGAAGATCGAGGAGCTGCTGTACGAGCTCAAATCGGAGTTGACGATCGTGATCGTGACTCACAATCTGCAGCAGGCAGCACGCGTGTCGGACCGAACGGCGTTTTTTTACCTCGGGCGGCTGGTGGAAGTCGACGCCACGGAACGACTTTTCACCAGCCCTCGCGAGGAACGCACCGAGGCGTACATCACCGGGAGGTTCGGATGAGTTCCGTCGAGGCAGTTTCCGCCCGTCATTTCCACGCGCAGCTGGCGACCCTGAAGCAGCGTCTGCTCGACATGTCGGCCCGCGCCGAGGAGCTGGTGGACCTCGCCGTGGACGCGCTGCTCACGCGCGACGAGGACAAGGCGGAGTTGGTGATTCAGGGCGACCGCGAGGTGGATCAGCTCGAGCTGGAAGTGGAGCACCTCGCCATCGAGCTGCTCGCGCTGCAGCAGCCGATGGCCCGCGACCTCCGTTTCATCATCAGCGCCATCAAGATCTCCAGCGATCTGGAACGGGTGGGTGATCACGCCGTCAATATCGCGCAGTCGGCGCAGCACCTCCTCGAGCAGCGGCTGCTGCGGATCGATCCCGCCATCGAGGACATGGCGCGGCGGGCGCGGCGCATGCTCGGTGACGCACTCGACGCCTTCGTGCGTGCCGACGGCGTGCTGGGCCGCGAGGTCTGCCGGCGCGACGACCAGGTGGACTCGCTCCACGACGCGCTCTTCCGCACCCTCCTCACCCACATGATGGCCGACCCCCGCATGATCACGCCCTCTCTGGAACTGCTCCTGGTGGGAAGCAACCTGGAGCGGGTAGCCGACCTGGCCACCAACATCGCCGAGGACGCGGTCTTCCTCGCGGAGGGAAAGCAGATTAAACATCATGCGGAGCGGGAACTGCAGATGGAGCCCGACACCGGCGCCGCCGCCGGATAGGAGCATTGACACGAGATCCCTCGTCAGGCAGCAGGGAGCGCACGACGGCCTCCGCCTCCGACGCGTTCGGCGTCGCGCTCGATTGTCCCCCGCTGTCTGGGCCCCGCTCCTGCCCTACCCTCCCGAGTCGTGCGCTCGGTAAGCGCCCCGCGCGTGCGGGTCCTCGATCTCCATTCACGGGGGCGCGCCGAGCCCCATTCCCTCCGCCTCGCCGCCATCGACATCGGATCGAATTCCATCCGGCAGATCATTGCCGACGTCGCGCCGTCGGGCACCATCCGGGTCGTCGACGAAATGAAGGCCGCCCCGCGACTCGGTGCGGGCCTTGACCAGAGCGGTCTCCTCTAGCGAAGATGCGATGCAACAATCCGTCGAGGCCCTCCAGCGCATGGCCACGCTGGCGAGGCAGATGGGAGCGGCCCGCATCGACGCCGTGGCGACCAGCGCCGTGCGCGAGGCGCGAATCGCCGCGTGTTCCTCGAGCGGGTCCGACGGGAGGCCGGACTGAAGATCCGCGTGCTGGACGGCGAGGAGGAGGCGCGGCTCTCGTTTCGCTCCGCCCTCGCGCACTTCGATCTCGGGGTCGGGCGCGCCGTCGTCATGGACATCGGCGGCGGGTCGCTGGAGCTGGCGATGAGTGCCGACGGGCTGGTGGAGACGACTCATCTCCCTGCCCTTCGGCGCCATGCGCATGACCGAGCAGTTCCTCGGAGACCGGCCGCGGCGCAAACACGTGAAACGCCTGCGCGACGCCATGCGCGACGACATCCGCCGGGCGCTGCCGGTCAGGGACTGGCGCGGCGCACAGCTCATCGGCTCGGGCGGGACCTTTACCAACCTGGGCGCCATGTGCCTGGCTCGGCGCGGCCTGCCGTTCGACGGCCGCGTGCACGACACGCGCGTGCCGCGTGAGGAGCTCGAGCACGTCATCGACGCCCTCCAGCAGCTCACCCCCGACGAGCGCATGCATGTCCCCGGACTCAATCCCGGCCGGGCTGACATCATCCTCGGCGGATTGCTCGTTGCCTCCGAGGTGATCGCCCGGGTCGAAGCCCGCGAGATCATCTGCTCGGGCTACGGCATTCGCGAGGGCATCCTGCTCGAGAGCGCCCGGGTGGCTCCCCAGGTCGCCGACCCCGGCGAAGCCCGGGAGCGCTCAGTGCGGGCCTTCGCCGAGCGCTGTCACTACGAATCCTTCCACGCGCAGCACGTGCAGAAACTGGCGCTCCAGCTCTTCGACGCCGTCGGCACGCGCCTGGGATGCGAAGCGGTCGAGCGAAGCATCCTGGCCGATGCCGCGCTCCTGCACGATACCGGATATCACATCAACTACGACCAGCACCACAAGCACTCCTTCCATCTGATCTCGCACGCCGAGCTGCTGGGCGTGCCGCCGGAGGAGCAGGTCGTTATCGCGCACGTCGCGCGATACCATCGCGGCGCGCCGCCCCGCCGCAAGCATCGCCAGTACGCCTCCCTGGACCGGGACACCCGCCGTCGCATCCGTCGCCTGTCGGCCATCCTCCGCGTCGCCGATGGCTTCGATCGCGGTCACGTGGGCGCGGTCAGCCGCATCAAGGTCCGCAGGCTGGCGCGCGCCATCCGGCTCACGGCCGAACCCGATCCGCGGGCACGCTCGGTGCGGCTCGAGCTGTGGGGGGCGAGCCGCAAGTCGCGACTGCTGGAGAAAATGGCCGGCCTACCGGTGGAGATCGTGGCCCCCGACGGGACCGTGGTCCGCGAACCTCGCGCAGACGAAGAGGCCCGGTCGCGACACTGAGCGCTCCCCGGCGCGTTGACCCGGGTTATTCTCCGCGCCGCTTGCCGGCCCGTTTTCTGCGCCCGTTCACCAGCACCACGCTGTGGTCGTGCGGCTCAGGTGGCGGGGTGAGCACGGCGGTTCGGAATTCCTGCGTCTGGTAGCGCGATTCGCTCCGGTCCAGTCCCCACGGATCGCGCATCAGCCGTGCGCTGCGATCCGATGTCCCCGTCGCTGGCCGGCTGGCGCTGCACGTACGTCCCGTCTCCGCGAAGCTCCCACGCCTGCCGGTAGTCGGCCAGGTACGTCTCGAGCAGGGTCGTCAGGCGGCGGTAGCAGGGCGCGGTCCTCGACGGGTACCACCACCTCCACCCGGCGGTCGAGATTGCGCGGCATCCAGTCGGCGGAGCCCATGTAGAACTCCTCGGCTCCCCCGTTGGCGAAGTAGAACAGGCGCGAGTGTTCGAGGAACCGCCCGATGCACGCTGATCACGCGGATTCGCTCGCTCACGCCGGCCACTCCCGGTCGCAGGCAGCAGATACCGCGCACGATCGAGGTCGATCTCGACGCCGGCCTGCGACGCCTCGTACAGCGCGGTGATGATCTCCGGCGCCACCAGCGCGTTCATCTTCGCGATGATGCGCGCCGGCCGCCCCTGCCGCGCGTGCGTCCGCCTCGCGCCGAATCAGTTCGATGCACCGGTCCTTCAGGTTCGCCGGCGCCACCAGCAGCTTGCGGTACTCGCGCTGTCGCGAAAAACCCGTGAGCAGGTTGAACAGCTCGCTCACGTCGGCACCGATCTCCGGATTGCACGTCAGCAGCCCGAAATCCGTGTACAGTCGCGCCGTCTTCGGGAGTTGTAGTTTCCCGAGCCGATGTGCACGTAACGGCGGATGCCATCCGGCTCGCGCCGAACGACGAGCGCGATCTTGGCGTGCGTCTTCAGCCCCGGCAGCCCGTAGGCCACGTGGACGCCGTAGCTCTCGAGTGTGCGCGCCCAGTTGATGTTGTTGATCTCGTCGAATCGGGCCTGCAGTTCGACCAGTACCGCGACCTGCTTGCCGCGCTGCGCCGCTTCCGCCAGAGCCCGGACGATCGCGGTGTCACCGGACGTGCGGTACAGCGTGAGCTTGATCGCGAGCACGCTGTCGTCCTCGGCCGCGGCACTCGAGAAAGCGCTCGACCGTGGCGCCGAAGGACTCGAACGGATGGTGCACGAGGAGGTCGTGCTGCGCGCATCGACGTCGAAGATCGAGCGCTCGGGATCGCGCAACTCAGGCGGCGTCACCGGCGAAAACGGCGGGTCCCGCAGCTCCGGAATCTCCAGAGAGCGAGAGACCATCAGGTCACCCAGCTCCAGCAGGGGCCCGGCCTCGAACACATCGCGCTCGGTCAGCGCCAGCACGTCCGGCTCGGTCCCTTCGCGCAGTTCGTTCAGAAGCAGCTCCTGGATGTGCTCCGGCATCCCCGTCTCCACCTCAAGGCGCAGCACCTCCCCGAAGCGACGCTCGAAGATCTGCGCTTCGATCAGCGCCAGCAGATCATCGGGCTCGTCCGAGCGCGGGAACATCGAGGTCGGAGTAGCGCGTGATCCGGAACGTGTGCCACCCCAGCACCTCCATCCCCGGGAAGAGCTTCTCCAGGTGCGCGCCGATCACGTCCTCCAGCGGCACGAAGTGATGGGCCCGGCTTCCACCAACGGGCACCCAGCGCGGGAGGCTCTTCGGCACCTTCACCCGCGCGAAGTGTCCGCCGTCGCGCCCGTCATCGCGCACCTGCACGGCCAGCGAGAGCGAGAGGTTGGAGATGTACGGAAACGGATGACCCGGATCGACGGCCAGCGGCGTCAGGACGGGGAAGACCTGTGACTCGAAGAACTGGTCCACCGTCGCACGTTCATCGGCGCTCAGGTCGTCCATGGTGAGCAACCGGACGCCCACCTTCTCGAGCGCCGGCAGGACGGCCCCGTGCAGGCACTCCCGCTGCTGCTGCACCAGCTCGCGGACACGCCGGTCGATCGCATCGAGCTGTGCCTGCGCGCTCATTCCGTCCGCGAGCGTGAGCTGCACTCCGGCGGCCACCTGTCGACGGAGCGCCGCCACGCGCACCATGTAGAACTCGTCCAGATTCGTGCTGAAGATCGACAGGAACTTCAGCCGCTCGAGAAGCGGTGTGCGTTCGTCGAGGGCCTCGTGAAGAACCCGCGCGTTGAACTCCAGCCAGCTCAGCTCCCGATTGAAGAAGCGCGACGGGATTGTGGCTGTGTCGGTCATGACCCGCAGGTTGAGAGCACGAGACGGCGCCGGAGCCGTCGTCAGGACAGCCTCAAATATCGCGCCTTCGGCAGCCCCGCGTCAGACGGTCACTGCCAGACGGATGTAACGACGACGAAGTCGTTGCGCTGCATTGTCTTGCACCGCACCGAATTCCCGCCCGGGCGGGCCATCGAGCACTGTCACCTGTCCCGGGCGCACGATGTCCATCGACTACGGATGCGACACCAACTCCAGTCCCTGGAGACAGATAGCGGCAATCAAGGCTGCGGCCGGGATGGTGAAAATCCATGCCCACACGATCCGGCCGGCGATGCCCCACCGGACCGCGGAGAGTCGAGTAGTCGCCCCCACTCCCACGATCGACCCGGTAATGGCGTGCGTGGTGCTCACGGGTATCCCGAACCTGGTGGCGATCAGGATCGACACTGCACCACCCGTTTCGGCCGCTGAACCGCCGACCGGACGCAATCTGGTGATGCGTGAGCCCATGGTGCGGACGATGCGCCAGCCGCCGAACGCCGTGCCAAGTGCGATGGCCGTATACGCGCCCATCTCGACCCAGAGAGGGATCCGGTTGACGTCCGCGACATGCAGGTGCCTGAGCCATCCGGTTTGAGTCGCGAAGACCTGCTGCGCAGAGAACAGCAGGCCGACGATGATCCCCATGGTCTTCTGCGCGTCATTCGCGCCGTGCGAGTACGAGAAGAGCGCCGCGCTGAGCAGCTGCACGCGACGGAAGATCGCATCCACGCGACCGGGCGGGACATGCTGCAGGATGCGGTAGTACACGACCATGATGGAGAAGCCGGCCACCAGTCCGATGAGCGGCGACAGGACGATAAAGAGCAGCGTCTTCGTCCAGCCGGCCGGGATGATCGCTCCCCATCCCGCCTTGGCGACCGCGGCCCCCCCGTAGCCGCCCACCAGCGCGTGCGAGGAGCTGCTGGGCAGACCGAACCACCAGGTGATCAAATTCCAGATTATCGCGCCCAGCAATCCACCGAGAATGACGTTGGGCGTCACGAGGGAGACGTCGATCATCCCGGAGCCAACCGTTCGCGCAACTGCCGTGCCCACGGTGAAAGCGGCAACGAAGTTGAAGAATGCCGCCCATGCCACGGCCGCCAGCGGGGACAGGACGCGCGTTCCCACCACCGTCGCGATGGAATTTGCCGAATCGTGGAACCCGTTGATGAAGTCGAAGCAGAAGGCGATCGCGACGATGACGACGATGTAGGCGGCCACGGTTCACGAGTTCTTGATCGAAATGCTCTCGAGCACCATGGCCGCCGTCTGACATCGGTCGATGGCGCGCTCGAGCGTATCGTAGATCTCCTTCCACTTGATGACTTCGATCGGATCGGGATTCCCGGTGAAGAGGTCTTCCACCGCGCGCTGATATGCGCCGTCCCCCTGCTCTTCGAGCAGCCTGACCTCGTGGGTCAGCCTGGCGACTTCGCGGCGATTCCTGATTTCGGTGACCGCGCGATCCAGCGCCTGCACCGACTCGCGCAGCAGTTGCGCCAGCTCGCCGGCGTACGGGCGTGACTCGCGGAGTTTGAACATCGCCGCCCGCCGCGCGGTGCCGTCGATCAGATCGCACACGTTGTCGAGTTCCTGCGCGAGGTTGTGGATATCCTCGCGATCGAGCGGGGTGATGAAGCTCTTGTCGATACGGATACTCACTTCATGCGTGATGGCGTCCGCCTCGTGCTCCACAACCTTGATCGCGGCCACGAAATGATCGAGACGCGCCGGCTCCGCGAACATCTGCTCGAGCAACTCCGCGGCCGTCTTCAGCTTGGCCGAGAGCGCGTTGAAGAGGTCGAAGAAGTGTCGGTCGCGTGGAATCAGGGGCACGGTGGACGAACCCTTTCCGGGGACTCAGCAGGCGTCGGTCCGCTGCGGCACACAGGCACCGGTGGTGCAGTGCGTCGCGTGGTCCGCCGCGATCGACAGCAGGTCGCGAAGGGGCATCGGGCCAGGGCCAAGACACGTTGCCATGGCTACGCCACTCGATGTCCCGATGCGCGTCGCGCCACTCGCGATCATGCGAAGCGCCGTAGGACAGTCGCGCACCCCACCCGAGGCCTTCACCCCCAGTGTGTCACCCACCACGAGGCGAATCAGCGCCACCGCCTCGGCGGTGGCGCCTCCCGCGCTGTGGAAGCCGGTGCTCGTCTTCACGAAGTGTGCGCCCGCCTCCCTGGCCAGGGCCGATGCCCGGATGATCTCCACCGGGGTGAGCACCGCCGATTCGATGATGACCTTCACCGGAGTCCCCGGCGCTGCGTGTACGACGGCTGCGATGTCGTCGAAGACATGATGCCAGTCGCCGGTCTTGATATGACCGATGGCGGCGACCATGTCGAGTTCGGTGGCTCCGGCCCGCACGGCAAGTCGCGCCTCGAACGCTTTTGTTTCCGATTCCGCGGCGCCTAGCGGAAACCCGATCACCGTCGCCACGCCCACACCGCTGCCGCTCAGGCGCGCGGCGCAGTGCGACACCCAGACAGGATTGATGCACACGGTCGCGAACCGGTGCTCGCGCGCCTCATCGCAGAGCGTATCGATCTCGGCGCGGCTGGCCTCCGCCCTCAGCAGCGTATGGTCGATGTAGTCGGCGATGCGCGCGACCTCCGGTTGGGGCTCGCCTGGCTTCGCGGTCGCGTGCCGCAGATCCCCGGCCGCCAGCTCGCGCGCAATCCGCTCCGCCAGCCTCCGGAGTTCCACGCTCATGCGCCCGCCTCGAGTGGGCGCTCCAGATCGACTCGGTCCACAACCCCCACGACGACGGCCTGTGCCGGAATGCGACCGCTGCGAAACAGCGATCGTGCCGCGTTGCCTTCCTGTACCACCAGGACCTTCTCCCCCGCACCGACTCCGATAACATCCAGCGCCACCACCTCGGGGCCCTCTTCGAGATCGTCGAGCGTCAGCCGCCTGACGAGGAGCAGCTTGTAGCCTTCCAGCGGCTCCAGCCGGTGCGTCGCCACGACGTCTCCCACTACCCGCGCCAGGTACACGTCAGTGCGCCTCGAGCGTTCGGCCGCCTTCTGTGTCGCACCAGTCCACTTTCGCCACGATACTGGCATCCACCGCCGCGAAACTGTTCTCGAGGGAAAGCGCCGCCTCGCGCGCCGTGACGTATACCACGACCTCGCCGGGACCCGCTCCGAGGGGATCGGCGGCGACCAGCGGCTTCCCTGTTCGTTCACCCCCCGCCGACAACGGTTGAAGCCACTGCAGTGGCACCGATTGCAACGTGTCCTGCTTGACGGTCGCGACTACCCGGCCGAGTACACGCGCGAGAAGCATGGCGCAGAAGTTAGAGGACCCCGACCCGTCCGGCGAGGGCGGCCGGCGGTGCGATCCTCACCACGCGACCGTTCGGGGCACCCGGCCGCGGTCACGTCGCTGGTACAGACTCCGGTTCACGAACAGGCGCACCAGGAGCAGGCCGGCCACGAATCCACCCACGTGCGCCCACACCGCAACGCCCCCGGACACATCGGGCCGCATCGAATTCAGCGACGGAAGCGCGGTCACCAGCTGCACAAAGAACCACCAGAGCAGCACCGCCCAGGCCGGCACCGGAATGATACGAATGAAGAAGATGAAGTAGAACAGCATGTTGACCCGAACTCTGGGATACAGGACCAGGTACGCCCCCAGCACGCCCGAAATGGCTCCCGACGCTCCGACCGTGGGCACCGGCGATGCCGGCTGCATCAGGACGTGGGTCGCGGCGGCGATCAACCCGCAAAGCAGATAGAAGACCAGAAACCGTCCCCGTCCCATGCTGTCTTCGACGTTGTTGCCGAACACCCAGAAGAAGAGCCCATTGCCGATGATGTGAGCCCATCCGCCATGCAGGAACATGGAGGTCACCGGCGTGACGATGTTGATGGGCTCGCTGTCCACCACACACTCGGTGTGCGGACCGATCGGCACGCCGGTGCCGAGGACGGCACGATGCGTCAGCTCTCCCGGCACCATGCCCAGATTGCACACACTCGCGGCCAGCTGCTGAGGATCGAATCCCGCGCCCTGCACGAACAGCCACACGGCCACCATCCCGCCCAGCAGTGCGTAGGTCATCACCGGCGTGCGGAGGGTCGGGTTGTCGTCGCTGATCGGGATCATCGTGCCACCGCTGTCGCCCTTCTGATGTCGCCCTTCTGACGTGCTCGCGCTGGTCGGCCATTTCGGCGAGGCCGGTTCGAACTCTTGCGCGTGGAACTCCGCCAAAATGACGGAGATCTGCGGCCCTCGGCTTGCTCACTCCGACAGCGCGACATGCGCAGGTGCACGATGTCCCGCGTCGGGCGGCGCATGAGATAGCATAACACCAGAACTGTCGCGCGGCGCTCGCGGGTGCCGCGGTTCCTCAACCTGAGGTGGAGATGGCAGACAAGGTAATCGGCATCGATCTGGGCACCACCAACTCGGTGGTCGCGGTCCTGGAGGGCGGCGATCCCGTCGTCATTCCCAATTCCGAGGGGGGACGAACGACCCCCTCGGTGGTCGGTTTCACCAAGGACGGTGAGCGCCTCGTCGGCCAGATCGCGAAGCGACAGGCGGTGACGAATCCCAAGAACACGGTCTTCTCCATCAAGCGGTTCATGGGCCGGCGCACGTCCGAGGTTGCCGAGGAGATGAAGCGCGTGCCCTACTCGGTTGTCGCCGGTCCGAACGACATGGCCGCGGTCGAGGTGCAGGGAAAGCGCTATACACCACCGGAAGTCTCGGCGATGATTCTGCAGAAGATGAAGCAGACGGCCGAGGATTATCTCGGCTTCGGTGTTTCGAAGGCGGTGGTGACCGTGCCGGCGTATTTCAACGATTCCCAGCGCCAGGCCACCAAGGACGCCGGCAAGATTGCCGGGCTGGAGGTGCTGCGGATCATCAACGAGCCGACCGCCGCGGCGCTGGCGTACGGGCTCGACAAGAAGGGCAAGGACGAGAAGATCGCCGTGTTCGACCTGGGAGGCGGCACGTATGATATCTCGGTTCTCGAGCTGTACGACGTCGAGGGCACACGCCAGTTCGAGGTCAAGGCGACCAATGGTGACACGCATCTCGGAGGCGACGATTTCGACCAACGGGTGATCGAGTGGCTGGTCGCGGAGTTCAAGCGCGATCAGGGCATCGACCTCTCGAAGGACCCGATGGCGCTCCAGCGGCTCAAGGAAGCCGCCGAGAAGGCCAAGATGGAGTTGTCGTCCACCATGACGACCGACATCAACCTGCCCTTCATCACGGCCGACCAGTCCGGTCCCAAGCATCTCAACTATTCGCTGACGCGGGCCAAGTTCGAGCAGCTGGTTGATGACCTCATCAAGCGCACCATTCCTCCGATGCAGCAGGCGCTCAAGGACGCCGGACTGGACCCCAAGTCGGTCGACGAGGTGATCCTGGTGGGCGGCTCGACGCGCATCCCGAAAGTGCAGCAGATCGTCAAGGACTTCTTCGGCAAGGAGCCGAACAAGAGCGTCAATCCGGACGAGGTGGTGGCGATCGGCGCCGCCATCCAGGGCGCCGTGCTCACCGGGGAGCAGAAGGACGTACTGCTGCTCGACGTGACTCCGCTCTCGTTAGGTATCGAGACCCTGGGTGGCGTCATGACGGTGCTGATTCCGCGTAACACCACCATCCCGACGCGCAAGACCGAAGTCTTCTCGACGGCCGATGACAACCAGACGACGGTGGAAATTCATGTGCTGCAGGGGGAACGCGAGCTGGCGCGCGACAATCGCACCATCGGCAAGTTCCACCTGACCGGGATTCCCCCCGCTCCGCGCGGCATGCCACAGGTCGAGGTGACCTTCGACATCGACGCGAACGGCATTCTCCACGTCTCGGCCAGGGACAAGGCCACCAACAAGGAGCAGAAGATCCGCATCGAGGCCTCCAGCGGACTCTCGAAGGACGAGATCGAGCGGATGGTGAAGGACGCTGAGCGGAATTCGTCGGACGACAAGCAGCGCCGGGAGGAGATCGACACCCGCAACCGGCTCGACTCGCTCGCGTATGAGGTCGAGAAGAACGCCAAGGAGTGGGCCGATCGGCTCGGCGCCGACGCCAGAACCCGCCTCGAGGCGGCCGTCGAGCGCGCCAGGAAAGCGCATCGGGGCGCCGACATGAATGAGGTGCGCGCGGCGCTCGAGGAGCTCAACACCGCGTATCAGGAAGCGGGACGCTCGCTCTACTCGCAGCAACAGGGGAGCCCGCCTCCTGGCGGCGAGCCGGCCCCGGGCGGAGAACCGGCCGGCGCCGGTGCACCTGCCGACGGAAAGCCGGAGGACGTCGTGGAAGCGGACTACGAGATCGTCGACGACAGCACCAAGAAGTAATCCGTGATTAAGGAGGGAGCGGGTACCGTTCGATGTGGCGCGGAGTGCGCGCGCCGCAGCAGTACATAGATCGGTGAGGAGGGCCGGGGCGAACATCACCCCGGCCCCCAGCGCCTCCGTGAGGCAACCGTGCCGATCGCTGGTGTGACTACTTCTGTAGCGCCCGGTTTCGGCCGCGGAAACGAAACGGCGGCGGGACGTGTAGATTCAAACGCGTAACTCTCTACAAGGCCAATCACATGTCGTGGTTCAATCTCTCTCGTGCCAAGTTCGCCGGCGCGCTGATCGGCGCGTTTTTCGGCGGCCTCATCATCGCATCGGGCTTCGAGCATACGCCGTTCGGCTATGCGCAGACGACGCCCGTAAGCCGCGTGTCCAATGCCCCGGTCACGCCACCCAATGCGCCGGCGGT
This sequence comes from uncultured Gemmatimonadaceae bacterium, assembly GCA_963740565.1. Taxonomy (GTDB): domain Bacteria; phylum Gemmatimonadota; class Gemmatimonadetes; order Gemmatimonadales; family Gemmatimonadaceae; genus CAVUFA01. The sequence goes on from CAVUFA010000002.1 coordinate 46,878, forward strand.
CCTGGCGCTGAACAACGCGTTCACGTCCATCGCGCAACAGGTGACACCGGCGGTGGTTTCCATCACCGCCGAACGCACCCAGCCAGCGCCGCAACGCAGTCGCCGCAACGGTCAGGCGCCGAGCCTGGACGACTTCTTCGGACAGTTCGGCCCGCAGTTCCAGGAGCCGCGGGCGGGCAGCGGATCCGGTTTCATCGTCAGCAAGGACGGCTACATCCTCACCAACAACCACGTGGTCGATTCGTTCGACAGGCTCCACGTGACGCTGAATGATCGCCGAACCTTCGAGGCCAAGCTCATCGGGCGCGACCCGACCACCGATGTCGCGGTACTCAAGATCGACGCGCACGACCTCCCGGTTGCGGCGCTGGGCAACGACGAGGCCACCCAGGTCGGCGAGTGGGTACTGGCGATCGGGAATCCCCTTGGCCTCGACTTCACGGTCACGGCCGGCATCGTGAGCGCGAAGGGGCGTGATCGAACGGATCTCCCCACGCCGAACAATGCCAACGGCTACGCCATCACCGATTTCATCCAGACCGACGCCGCGATCAACCCGGGCAATTCGGGTGGGCCGCTGGTCAACGTCCGCGGCGAGGTCATCGGCATCAACTCGATGATCGCCAGCCAGACCGGATACTTTTCCGGGTACGGCTTCGCGATTCCGATCACACTGGCGAAAGACGTGATGGATGACATCATCACGCACGGCCGGGTGCGCCGCGCGATGCTCGGTGTCCGGATCCTCAACGCGACGCCTGAGGATGCCGCCGCCGCCGGCCTCAAGGAAATCATCGGTGTGCAGGTGGGCGACTATTCGGGTCAGGACTCGCCCGCGAAGAAGGCGGGGCTGCAGCCCGGTGATGTGATCATCAAGGCCGATGGCAAGCCCGCCGATCGGGTGAGCACGCTGCAGCGCATCATCCGGTCGCACGAGCCGGGCGACGTGGTCAGCGTCGAGGCCATGCGGTTCGGGCAGGACAAGACGTTCCAGGTCAAGCTGGGCGAGGTCCCGGACTCCACCGCGGGCGTGGCGGCGAACCCGCCTGCCAGCGAGCCGTCGAACCGCGGGGCCGTCCATAACCGGCTCGGCTTGTCCGTCATGCCCATTACGCCTGAGGAAGCGCGCGACAACAACATTCCCGAGAACCGACGGGGTCTGCGGGTTACCGACATCAACGAGGATGGACCGGCGCGCACCCGGATGGTCCAGGACGACATACTCGTGGCAACGCTGTACCCGACGCGCACCACGCTGCGCACCACGAGCGACTTGCAGCAGGTGGTGTCGAATCTCAAGGACGGACAGCTGGTCAGTTTCCTCGTCTACAGCGCGGGCCAGCAATCAACGCGGGTCGTGACGCTTCGGGTGGGCGGGAAGTAAGGACGAATTGCGGCGTGAGCCTGCACAGGCTCTCGACGCGGCCGGTCCATCGCACATGATCCGGCGCAACAGGGACGCGGGCCAAGCTCGCGTCCCTGTTGCGTTCTCCTCGCGCTCCCGCCGGCTCGTCGCATCCGCTCGAACGTGAGCGACGACTCACCGGGTGGCCAGACACTCCTCCAGCACACCGAGCCCGGCGTCGACGTCCTGCTGATCGATCACCAGTGGGGGCGCGAGCCGCACCACGCTCGTTCCCGCTCCCAGCACCAGCAGCCCACGGTGAAAAGCGTCATGGACCAGGGCGTGCGATGCCTCGGCATCGGGCTCCCGCGACTGGCGGTCGCTGACGAACTCCATCCCGACCATCAGCCCTCGTCCCCGCACGTCTCCGATGCCCTCGAACCGTTCCGCCAGGCGCCGCGCGCCGTCCAGGAGCTGCTCACCGCGCCGCCCGGCGTTGGCGGCCAGCTCGCTTTCCACCAGCTCCAGGGTCGCGAGGGCCGCCGCGCACGACACGGGATTGCCCCCGAACGTCGAGCCGTGTGCGCCGCCTTCCCAGGTTTCGATCGCCTCCCTGGCGATGATCGCTCCAAGGGGCATACCCGAGGCGAGCCCCTTGGCGGTCACCAGGATATCCGGCTCCACGTCCTCGTATTCGCAGGCGAACATCTTTCCCGTTCGTCCGATTCCGCTCTGAATCTCGTCGAACACCAGCAGGATGCCGTGCCGATCGCACAGCGCCCGCAGATCGCGGAGGAACCCATCGGGGGGCACGATGTACCCGCCCTCCCCCTGTATCGGCTCGACGAAGATCGCCGCGACATCCCCCGGATCGAGATGCCTCGCGAACAGATCGGTCTCGATACTCGAGACGCAGTCCCGCGTGCATCGGTCTTCTCGCGCGCACCACGCGCAGCGGTAGCGGTAGGGGTATGCCACGTGGTGCACGTCCGGGAGCAATGGTCCGAAGCCGGCGTGCTGCCGCGCCTTGCTCGACGTGAGGGCGAGCGCGCCGGTGGTGCGCCCGTGGAATGAGCCCTTGAACGCCACGATCGCCGTGCGGCGAGTCGCATGACGCACCATCTTGATGGCGCCTTCGATCGCCTCGGTGCCGGAGTTGGTGAGAAAGACGCGCTTCTTCGACGGCCCGGGCCCCAGCCGGGCGAGACGCTCGCACAGGGCGGCCATCCCTTCGAAGTAGAAGTCCGAGCCACAGATGTGCAGAAACCGCGCAGCCGCCTCCTGCACCGCCGCCACCACACGGGGATGGCCATAACCCGTACTCGAGACGGCGATGCCGCTCATGAAATCCAGAAACCGGTTCCCGTCGACGTCTTCCACCATGACGCCGCGGCCCCGCGCGATGACGAGAGGATATTCCTTGATGTAGGCGCGCGAGGTCCAGGTGCGATCGCGCTCCACGATGTCGCGCGCGCGCGGCCCCGGGGGAGGTACGAGGATGCAGGGATACTCGCGGGGATGGGTGTCCGGCGCAGTCACGAGAAGAAGGGTCGTTAGGGTAGGAGGGCGTGCCACGGCTCCCGCGTACGACCTCGAGCCGCCCGCGGGCCGCGTCTCGGTGGCAATGTGGACGGGATCGAGAGGCGTCGCCAGTCCCCGGAAAAGGCACCACCATCCAGCGCGCCTCAGGTGCCGGGCCCTGCATCGCGCACCGCATGGGCATCAGCGTGTGACAGCCGCGCACCGGCCGCCGGGCATCCACGTTGTCACAGGAATTCCTGTCGGGCTATCTTCCAGCGGCGGCGAGCACGCCCGGTCGGCGCCGTGCCTTCTCTCCAGGACGCGGAAGTGGCGGAACTGGTAGACGCGCGGGACTTAGGATCCCGTGGGACAACCGTGGGGGTTCGAGTCCCCCCTTCCGCATCATGAACGATGCCGCCCGCTGCAAGCGGATTGTGCACCGCCACGCCAGAACCTTTGCGTTGGCGAGCCGACTGCTCCCACGTCACAAGCGGCGTGGGGTGTATGCCGTCTACGCATTCTGCCGGACGGCCGACGATATCGTCGACCGGGCCGCCGGACCCCAGGGCGCCGCCGCGGTGCTCTCGCGCCTGCACGAGTATCGCAACGCGTTCCATGCGGCGATGCACCAGCCGCCGGGGGACACCGTCCTCCGCGAGCTGCGGCACGCCATGGAGCGCTTCGCGATTCCGCGTGCGCCATTCGAGGCCCTCCTCGCCGGCGTCGAGCGGGATCTTTCGTCCGCACGCTACGCCACCTGGAGCGACTTGCAGCGCTATTGCCGTGAAGTTGCCAGCAGCGTGGGTGAGATGTGCACCGCCGTCTTCGGCACGACAGGGGGAGCCGACGATCGCGAGCGCGCGCTCGGACACGCGCGCACGCTCGGACTCGCGATGCAGCTGACCAACATCCTCCGCGATGTCGGGGAGGACGCCGCGCGCGGTCGCGTTTATCTCCCCGATGAAGACCTGGCGCGGTTCTCATTGTCGCGCGACCAGGTCCTCGACGGCACCGCCGTCCGCGCCATCGCATCGTGGCGCGCCTTGATGCAATTCCAGATCGCGCGGGCCCGCGACCTCTATCGAGCGGCAGCGCCCGGGTTCGCCCTCCTGCAATCCGACGCGCAGCGCTGTGCGCTTGCCTGCGCGTCCGGCTATGCCGGGATCCTCACCGCGATCGAAGCAAACCAGTTCGACTCGTTTTCCAGGCGTGCGGTGGTCCGCCGTGGCGAACTGCTGCGCGTCCTGGTGCGCGCGTGGACTCGGCGCCTGCCCGAATTTCCGCCGGTATCGCTGCAACCCGACGCTGCGCCCCGCGCGTCGCACGCCACGGTGTGAGGGCTGGTGACCGGCACCGGGGACGTACAGCCCACCACGGCGACGGCCCATCCGCCGGGCTTCACCGATGGTGCGCGTGCCCGGAACAGGTCGACTGCGACACCACTCCGTGTCAGCCGACCGCACGCGCACGCTCGACCGCCAGTGATCGCGACCGGCCTCTTCGCCGCACACCTGACGCTCATCGCCTTCTCCACCACGGCGATGGTGACCATTCTCAATCGGCCACCGGGGGCGTGGTTGCAGCAGGAGCCCGCGGCGACCGTGATGCGCCTGGGGTGGCGATACTCGGGCCCGCTCTACGTGCTGCTCGGCGCACTGGCGGCGCTCGCGTTTCTCGCGCGGGCAATCGGGACGCGACGCGCGCTGACATTGTTCGTCGCGGCCGCCGGCATCTCCCTGAGCGTCGAACTGCTTGGAACGAGCACCGCACTCCCGTTCGGCGAGTACCACTACTCCTCCCTCCTGGGCTACCGCGTGCTGGGCCTGGTCCCGTTCCCCATTCCGGTCTCGTGGTTCTACATGCTGGTGGGCTGCGTGACGATCGTGAGCCGACGTGCGCGCGCCGCCGACGATGCGGCGACCAGATGGCGGTGGGCCGCCCTGGCCGGCCTTGTGCTCGTGGCCTGGGACATTTCGATGGATCCTGCCATGGTGCGGACGGCGCACTGGAGCTGGGGGACCGGGAAGGTATTCCACGACGCCGGGATCCCCGGTTGGGCATCGACGTTCTTCTCCGGTGACGCGTTCTACGGCATGCCACTCAGCAACTGGCTGGGTTGGTATCTCACCGGGACGATCATTGCGCGCGTCATGCTGGGCGTGGCACCGCCTCACCTCGTGGCAGAGCGTCTCGGAAACACGCGATTCTTCGTTCTCCTTTACCTGGTCAACGGCATCATGCCCGTCGCGATCTGCCTGCGCCACGGACTCTGGTGGGCGGCCGCGCTCGGTGGCACGGCGATGCTCGTACCGACGGCGCTTGCGCTCGCGGCCCCCGCCACCCCCGGTGCGGCGGAGTCTCGTCACCGGCATCCCGGCGAGTCCCCGGCATGAGAATCGTCGTCGTCGGTAGCGGATCTCGGAGGGCTGGCGGCCGCCATTCGGCTTCGGGCGCTGGGCCACGATGTCACGGTTCTGGAACGGCATGACGCTCCCGGCGGCCGCGCGCGCGTTTTTTCGCGCGGCGGATTCGTCTTCGACGCCGGCCCCACGATCATCACCGCGCCGCACTTCGTCGACGAACTCTTCAGCGAATGCGAGCATGACCGGCGGGACTACCTCAACCTCGTTCCGCTGGATCCGTTCTATCGGGTCTGCTTCGAGGATGGCTCGACGTTCGATCGCTCCGCGAGCGAGGAGGAAATGGACCGGCAGGTCGACGCATTCAATCCCGCAGACCTGGCGGGCTACCGGCGATTGGTTGCCGCGGAGCGCCGTATCTTCGGCGAGGCGATGCCCCTCATCGACCGGCCCATGGGGTCGTTTGCGGGGATGGTACGGCTGGCGCCCTCCCTTGTCCGCACGCAGGCCTGGAGGTCCGTGGCGTCGCTGGTCAGTCGCCATATCACCGACCCGCGGCTGCGGCAGGTTTTCAGCTTTCATCCGCTGCTCATTGGCGGAAACCCGTTCACCGCGCCGGCCATCTACGCCCTCATTCCCGAACTCGAGCGGCGGTTCGGGGTGTGGTACGTGCGCGGGGGCACCGGCGCGCTGGTGCACGCGATGGCCAGTCTCTTCCGCGAGATCGGTGGCGAGCTGCGACTGGGCTCCCCGGTGGCGGAGATCCTGATCGACGACCGGACCCGACGCACCACCGGCGTGCGGCTGTCGGACGGGGAGCGGGTTGTCGCCGACGCGGTCGTGAGCAACGCCGACCCCGGATGGACGTGGGAGAATCTCGTGCCTTCCCCCTTCCGCCACAGGGGCCACCGCTCGGGGTTGGAACGGCGTCGCTACGGCATGTCGGTGTTCGTGCTCTATTTCGGCACCGATCGGCGATACCCCGATCGCGCGCACCACGAGATTCTGATGGGCCCACGGTATGCCGCCCTGCTGGACGATGTCTTCCGGTACAAGCGTCTGGCGGCCGATTTCTCCCTGTACCTGCACCATCCCACCGCAACCGATCCATCGCTGGCCCCTCCCGGTTGCGATACCTGGTATGCCCTGGCGCCGGTCCCGCTGCTGGACGGCCGGCTGGAATGGGAGCGCGCCGGAGACGTCATGCGCGACCGCATCGTTAGGTACCTGGAAGCGCGCTACCTGCCCGGGCTGTCGAAGCACATCGTTTGCGAGATGCGAATCGATCCGCGGTACTTCCGGGACGAGCTGAACAGCCCGTTCGGAAGCGCTTTCCTGCTGGAACCGTTGCTCACGCAGTCGGCCTGGTTTCGCCCGCATAACGCAAGTGCGGCCATACAGCGGCTGTTCTTCGTGGGCGCCGGGACGCACCCGGGCCCCGGGATCCCCGGCGTCCTCAGTTCCGCGAAACTCGTGGCCACGATGATCGGCCCCGCGAACGGACCCAGCGGCCTGCGCCGGCCCGTGAGTCGCTCCCGGGTCGCATCCGACCGCGTACCCGCGGCTCGCGCCACCGGTTAACTTTTTGGCTACCGACCCGGCGGGGCTCGGCCATTCGGTGACTCGCCCCGCCGCACGTCCACCACGTCGATGGCCATTCAGATCACTCCGAAGAAGTCCGAGGGCGTCGAGCGCCTGCTGCAGGTGGAAGTCCCTGCGGATGCGGTGCGACAGGCCCAGGAGCGCGCTGCGCGTCGATACGCGACGTCCGTCCGGCTGCCCGGCTTCCGTCCCGGCAAGGCTCCTCCCGCCATGGTGCTCAAGCGCTACGGAGAGGCGATCCGTCAGGAGGCGGTCGAGTCACTGATCCAGGAAGCGTACAAACAGGTCATGGAAGACGGCACGCTCAAGCTTGCCGCCCAGCCACACGTGCACGACCTCAAGTTCGCCGAGGGCGAACCGCTGACCTTCGAGCTGCACCTCGAGGTACGCCCCGACATTGCGCTCGAGCGGACCCACGGCTTCCGGGTGACCCGCACCGAACGCGTCATCACCGACGAGCAGGTCCGGGAGCACATCGACGCGCTCCGCGAGCAGCACGCTACCTGGGCGCCGGTGGACGACAAGCCGAAGGAGGGCGACCTGGTGTCCGTCGTCCTGACCACGGCCGACGAATCCGGTCAGATGCCGGAAGGAAAGGAGTTCCGACTGGTCCTGGGAGGCGGCCAGGCCATTGCCGGCGTTGAGGAACTCATCATGTCGGCCCGGCCGGGAGAGACCGTCGAACAGCCGGTCAAATGGCCTGAGGATTTTCCCGACGAGTCGCAACGGTCGCGGACCAAGATCGTGCGTGTCACGCTGAACGACGTCAAGCGCAAGTCGCTTCCCACCGTTGACGATGCGTTCGCGCACACGGTCGGCGAATTCGAGTCCGCCGATGCGCTGCGCACCACCGTGCGGGACGAACTGATCAGCGAAGCAGCTCGCGAAGCCGATGCCGAGATGCGGCAGAAGCTGATCGACGAAATCGCCGGGGCGAACGCGTTCGACGTTCCGCCCAGCTGGGTCGCTCAGCTGGTGAGTGCGTACGCCGAGCGGTATCAGATCCCCGAGCAGGAACGTGAGCGCTTCGTCACGCAGTTCCGCCCCATGGCGGAGCGCCAGGTCCGACGCGACCTGATTGTCGAGACGCTGGCCGACCGCGAAGGCCTCGCGGCAAAGGAGAGCGAACTGGACGAGAAGATCAGCGAGCTTGCGGCGAAGCGCGGCTCCGATCCCGGGCGGCTCTATGCGTCGCTGGAGAAGGCCGGACGACTCAAGGAACTCGAGCGGGGTCTCACGGAGGAAAAGGTCTTCAAGTGGCTTCTGGAGCGGAACACGGTTGAATGACCCGGCCCCGACGCATTAGGGTGAAGGGTCACCACACCACAGCGATGGCCCGGGGGTTCCGGGCTTCGTGAGTCCCGGGGCCAGGACCGGTACGCCACCATCCATATCACCGTCTCTTTCTGACTGACCACCATGCCGACGATTTATCCACCCTATGTGATCGAGCGGTCCAGCCGCGGCGAGCGGACGTACGACATCTTCAGCCGCCTGCTCATGGACCGGATTGTTTTCCTCGGGACGCCGATCAATGACGATGTGGCGAACATCGTCATTGCCCAACTCCTGTTCCTGGATGCGGACAACCCGGAACGGGACATCCACGTGTACGTGAACTCACCGGGTGGATCGGTCTCCGCGGGACTCGCGATCTACGATACGATGCAGTTCCTCAAGTCGCCCGTGAATACGATCTGCATGGGATTGGCAGCCAGCATGGCGGCCTTCCTGCTGGCCGCCGGCCGCTCGGGCCGCCGCTCGGCGCTGCCCCACTCGCGGATCATGATCCACCAGCCCTCGGGCGGGGCACAGGGTTCAGCCGCCGACATCGAAATCCAGGCCCGCGAGATTCTCTATTTGCGTAACAAGATGAATGAGCTGATGGCACGCCACACCGGACGGCCGTTGGAGCAGATCGAGCGCGACGTCGACCGGGACCGTTTCATGTCGGCCGAAGAGGCAAAGGACTACGGAATCATCGACAATATCGTGGCGAGCCGAAACGAGGTGCAGGAGGCCTTGCGCCAGCCCGCCGCGACCGGGTAGAAAGAAGGGGCGCGGTAGGGGAGCAAGCCGGTTACCCCCCCGCGCCAATTGCTAGCGAGGCGCCCCAAGCGTCTATTTCGAGGTACTCCGCCTTGGGTGAGGCGGCGACGGGCAGATACCCCAGAGCCTATGTCGCACGACAAACACTTGCGTTGCTCGTTCTGCGGAAAGTCGAAGGACTCGGTCCGGAAGTTCATTTCCGGTCCGTCCGTATACATCTGCAATGAATGCATCGCGCTCTGCAACGAGATTCTCGCGGAGGACGAGGAGCGCGAGGTTGCGGAGGCCATCACCCAGGTACCCACACCGACCGAGCTCAAGGACGTGCTCGATCAGTACGTGATCGGGCAGGAGCACGCCAAAAAGGCGCTCTCGGTCGCCGTCTACAACCACTACAAGCGGATCAATTCCGGGAATGCGCGCGAGAACGATGTCGAGCTCGACAAGAGCAACATCCTTCTGCTCGGTCCGACAGGCGTCGGCAAGACGTTGCTGGCGCAGACCCTGGCTCGAATCCTCGACGTCCCGTTCACTATTGCCGACGCCACCACGCTCACGGAAGCTGGATACGTCGGCGAAGACGTGGAAAACATCCTCGTGCGCCTGCTCCAGGCCGGCGACTTCAACGTGGCGGAGTGCGAGCGCGGAATCGTCTACATCGACGAGCTCGACAAGATCGCGCGAAAGTCCGAGAACCCGAGCATTACGCGCGACGTGTCAGGCGAAGGCGTCCAGCAGGCGCTGCTCAAGATCCTCGAGGGAACCATCGCTTCGGTACCGCCCCAGGGCGGCCGCAAGCACCCGCAGCAGGAGTACATCCAGATCAACACCAAGGACATACTCTTCATCTGCGGCGGTGCGTTCGATGGGCTGGACAAGATCATCGAGACCAGAACGGGCCGGAAGCAGATCGGCTTCACGCAGGAGGATCTGGAGAGCGGACGGGCGGAGAAGATCACGCGGAATCCGTTCGCCGAGATCGAGCCCGATGATCTCCTGCGCTATGGCCTCATACCCGAGCTGGTGGGGCGTCTTCCGGTGGTCGTGCCCCTCGAGGCGCTCGACGAGGAATCCCTGGTTCGCATCCTGAAGGAACCCAAGAACGCCCTCACCAAGCAGTATCACAAGCTCTTCGAGTTCGAGAACGTGCGTATCACGTTCGAAGAGTCCGGGTTGCGGGCGGTCGCGCAGAAGGCCCTGAAGCGCGGTACCGGCGCGCGGGGACTCCGGGCGATCCTCGAGGAGGTGCTGCTGGACGTGATGTTCGATCTGCCAAGTCGTGAGGATGTGGTGGAAGTCAAGGTGACGGAGAACTGCATCGTCAACGGCGCTCCGCCGATGCTGGAGATCGCGCCCAAGCGGCAGAAGAAGGAAGCGTAACCGCACCGCTGCCCGGAGAGGGCCCGGCTACGCACGCGTCCGAGGCAGCGAGTCGCTGTTCGGACGCTTAGTTTTTCGGTGGCTTCGGGCGTTGCCTGTTGCCCATGACCTCCGGCCTATGGCCTTGCCCTGGCCTCCAGCCCGCCCCCCCCGTGATTCTCACCCGCGACTCGGAATCCTTCGTCGTCCCTGACCGATTGCCCGTAGTGCCGCTTCGCGACGTGGTCGTCTTTCCCTACGTCGTGATGCCCCTGCTGGTGGGCCGGGACGCCTCGCTCGCGGCGATCGCTGCCGCGCCGGACGACGAGAAGCTGCTGGTTCTCGTGGCGCAGCGGAACGCGGAAACGTCGGAGCCCGCGGCAGCAGACCTCCATCGGATGGGGGTGGTGGCCCGCGTGCGCCAGCTGACCCGGTTACCCTCCGGCACCGCCCGGGTCCTGGTGGAAGCACTGGGGCGGGTCCGCATCACGCGCTACTCGCAGTCTCATGGACACCTGCGGGCTGCCATCGCGCCCGCGCCCCTGAGCGGCGAGGTGCTCTCCGCGGACGAGCGAGCACGGGCGCGCCAGGTGCTGGCGCGATTCGAGGAATACGTGGCGCTCCAGCGGAGACTTCCGGCGGAAGTGGTGGCCCTGGCGCAAGCATCCGCCACCGAGGAGCGGATGGCGTGCGCCATCGCCGTTCATCTGGCGGTGCGTCACGATGTTCGGCAACGATTGCTCGAAGCGCCGACCCTGGTCGAACTCCTCAATGCGCTGTCGGAACTGATGGCCGCGGAAATCGAGATTCTGCGACTCGAGCGGAAGATCGACGAAGACGTTCGCGGTTCACTCTTCCGCAACCAGCGGGAGTTCTATCTGCAGGAGCAGCTCAAGGCGATAAGCCGGGAGCTCGGCCAGGATGAGAGCGACGATCTGCAGGAGCTCGACGCGCAACTTGCGGCCAAGGGACTGCCGGAACCGGTCCGTGCACGAATCGATCGCGAACTCCGGAAGATGCGCCGGATGTCGCCGATGTCACCGGAATCGACGGTAAGCCGCAACTACGTCGACTGGCTGCTTTCCCTTCCCTGGACGGAGCGCACCGACGACGTGCTGGACGTGACCCACGCCAGCCGCGTACTCGATGAAGACCACTATGGTCTGGAGGAAGCCAAGGACCGGATTCTCGACCACATCGCGGTACTTGCGATGGTGGGGCGCCTCGAGGGCCCGATTCTCTGTCTCGTCGGACCTCCGGGAACCGGGAAGACCTCGCTGGGCAAGTCGATTGCTCGGGCCCTCGGACGCCGATTTGTGCGCATGTCGCTGGGCGGCGTGCGCGATGAGGCCGAGATCCGTGGCCACCGCCGCACCTACGTGGGGGCACAGCCGGGCCGCATCATCCAGGCCATGCGCCGCGCCGAGGTCGTCAATCCCGTGCTGCTTCTGGACGAGATAGACAAGCTGGGCCAGGACTATCGTGGCGACCCGTCGGCGGCGCTGCTCGAAGTGCTGGACCCCGAACAGAATCGCGCCTTCAGCGATCACTATCTGGAGGTCGACTACGACCTGTCCGGCGTGCTGTTTCTCACCACGGCGAACTCGCTGGCCAATATTCCCGATCCGTTGCGCGACCGCATGGAGACGATTCGTCTGCCAGGGTACCTGGACCAGGAGAAGTACGCGATCGCCCGACAGTTCCTCGTGCCGCGCCAACTGGAACGCGCGGGGCTGGCACGGGATCACGTCACACTCGACACCGACGTGCTTCCCGCCATCGTGCGCCAATACACTCGGGAAGCGGGCGTACGCGAGCTGGAGCGGCGGCTTGCGCGCCTGGCACGAAAGATCGCGCGCCGCGAAACCGAGCGTCTCCGCATTGGCCATGATATTGCCCTCGATGTCGGAAGGCCCGCGCAGCCCGGCGAGGGATCGGCGGTACAGATAGGGACCGCCGACCTGCGCGCACTTCTCGGCGTGGCGCCGTACGATCCCGACGAAGCGACGCTGGACGACAAGGTCGGAGTCGCATCGGGTCTGGCGTATACGTCCACCGGCGGCGAGGTGCTCGAGATCGAGGTGAGCGCGGTGCCGGGTCGCGGGAAGCTCCACCTCACCGGTACGCTTGGCGACGTGATGAAGGAATCGGCGGCCGCCGCGCTCAGCTACATTCGCGCCCGCGCGCGCGCCCTCGGAGTGGAGGCTGATTTTCATCGCAGCCGTGACCTCCACGTTCATATCCCGGCAGGCGCCACGCCCAAGGACGGCCCGTCCGCCGGCATCGCCATCGCCACCGCCATCATTTCGGCGCTGACCGGGACCCCCGTCCGTGGCGACGTGGCCATGACCGGCGAGATCACCCTGCGCGGCAGGGTGCTGGCCATCGGTGGGCTGAAGGAAAAGGCCGTGGCGGCGCTCCGTGCCCGCATCCATGAGGTCGTCATTCCCGCGTCGAACGTCCGCGAAATCGAGGAGCTGCCGCCTGACGTTCGTGCGACGATGCGCTTCCACCCGGTCCGCACCATGGATGAGGTCCTGACCGTTGCCTTCCGGGAACCGGTCCGCCCTCGACAGGTTGCGACCCGGGCCTCGCTTCCGCTGTCACACTGATGTCCCCCGTGGGCGTGCGGGATCCACTGGTGGTACGGGAGCTCGAGTTTCTCGGCGGGGCCGCCAGCCCCGGCGGCTGGAAGCCGGAGACCTCCCTTCCCGAGATCGCTTTTGCCGGACGTTCGAACGTCGGCAAGTCCTCGCTCCTCAATACACTCGTTCGCCGGCGCGCATTCGCCCGCGTCAGCCGCACACCGGGGCGCACTCGGGAAATCAACTTCTTCCGCGTCAACCACGCGCTCGTGTTCGTCGACCTGCCGGGCTACGGTTACGCCCGCGTGTCGAAGGCGCGCCGCGCCGAGTGGCGCCCGCTCATTGAATCCTACCTGAGGGAATCGTCCCAGCTGAGAGGCATCGTCCTGCTTCTCGACGCGAGGCGCGACCCGGGTGATGATGACCGGGAGATGCTCCGGTTCCTCGCAGATATGGGCATTCCGACGCTCGTAGCGATTACCAAGATCGACAAGTTTCGCCCTCTGGCCGCGGAAGCGCGTGTCGGGTCGATCGCCGCGACGCTGGCTCTGACCCCCGAACAGGTCGTTGCCGTGAGCGCGCAGACCGGTCGCGGGCGCGACGATCTCGCCGCAGCGATCATGCACCTGGTGGAACAACCCGCGTGGCGCGCCATCTGATCGGCGTCGGCGGAATGCTCGTGTCGCTGCTGGCGGCCTGCGCCGGGACCGGCACCACGGCCGCACCAACGCCGTCGCCCTCGACGGCTGACTCCTCCCGGTTCCTCGTGCCGGCCGGCTACGGCTCGCTGCACCAGGAGGATATCGCGATCAACCTGCAGGTACTTGGTCTCCAGGTGCGCGCGATCCCTCTCGATGAGACGGTGATCCGCGTGCTGTCGCCCGACAGCTATCGCGCCCTGCGCGATATCGTGGCGAGCCGGAAAGCCGACCTTGACGCCGTTGCCAGGCGCACCGGGCTGCACACGTTCAGCCTGTGGTATGTGCAGTACTTCGGTCTCGAACAGGGCGAGACGCGTTTCAGCCCGATGGAATTCATCGTGACGAGCGTCGGGCGCGATTTTCGACCACTCGAGATCGTTCCACTGTCCGCCGGCTTCGGAGAGCAGCGATTGCGACAGCGCGAGCGGAAGAGCGCGTTGTACGTGTTCGACCCCGAGATCGACGTCAATCAGCCGCTGGCCGTGCAGTACGAAACCGCACGCAGCAGCGATTGGTCCAATGCGCTGGCGCGCATCGAGCGCGAACGCGCCCTGGTCAGGTCGCGAGCCGGAATGAGGAAGAACCCCGACCGGCAATGAATGGCGGCAGCCCGCCGCCCCGCGGTGCACGGTGCCCGACAGCGTGAATACGGGCAATCACAGGAGCCGAATCATGGTCTGGCGTCCCCTACGAACTCTCCCCTCACGCACGGAGCGCGGCGTTGCCAGGCGGTGGCTCGATCGACTCGCCGAGGCCCTCCGCGACGCGAATTGCGACCGCGCGCGGCTCTGCCGCGAGACCCTCTGCGAGCTGGCGTACCCGCAGTTCGCACGCGACTGGGAGAGCGCGGTGTCGGACGAATCGCTTCCGCTCGGCACGAGGCTGTCGCTGTCTGCACTCGACCCCCGCAACGTGACGCTCGAGCCCGAGTACTATGCCGAATGCGACGACGAACGATTCCAGCGTGTCAAGCCACTCCTCTGGCTGTGGTATTCGTTCGACCGTCTCCCGGCGGGTGGCCAGAACGTGGAGCTGGGGGTGGAATTCCGCCGCACACTGGCGCCCCACGTTTTCAAGCGCTGTGGTGCGAACTTCAAGTGCTTTCAACACGTGGAGTTTTCGTTCGGCTACAACCTCGAGGTCGGGGACGACGTCGTCGTACACCGCCATGTTCTGCTCGATGACCGCGGCGGCATCGTTCTCGGGAACGGTGTGTCGGTGGGCGACTACGCGAACATATATAGCCACACCCATAGCATCGTGGAGCAGAAGGAGGTGACGGACGCCGCCACGATTCTCGAGGACGGCGTGCGGATCACCTACCACGCGACGGTACTGGCCGGTGTGCGCGTGGGGGTGCAAGGGATGGTGGGTGCCTGTGCGGTCGCCACCAAGGACGTGCGCCCATATCACGTCAACGTGGGCATTCCCGCAAAGAGCGTGCGTGTGAAGCCCAACGCACCGGCGCTCGACGAGATACTCTCCGCCAGCCGCGACCGCGGAGCCCGGCCGTAGGGAGAGGACCTACACGATTCGCAGCACGTCCTCGACGGCTCCAGCCGTGCCCGTGCCGACCAACCCAACGGCGTCGCGGAGGGCTGCCGCCGAGCGGGGCCACGAGAGGCGCCGCAGGGCGTCGGCGACGCTGACCCACTCAGCCTGGTCATGTTCGGCGCTGAGCACGATCGGCTCCGCGGACTGGACGAACGCCGCGAACACCACCGCCATGAGGACGATCCCTTCTCGATGCAGGTAGAACGGCTGGCAAGTCACGTTGTAGAGGCGCCGTGCCACCAGACCGGTTTCCTCGCGCAGCTCACGCAGGGCGCTCTCCTCAGGCCGCTCCAGCCCCTGCGTGCGACCATGCACTATCTCCCAGGCTCCCGTGCAGCGGGTCCCACGAGCCCGCCGAAGGATGAGCACCTTGATGGCGTCACCGGTCCCATTCAGGGCGAATACATCGACGGATCCAATGGAAAGATCAGCCATCCGTGCTCCATATCTGCACGGGAGCACAGAGGCGATGCTCACGTGCTCCTACAAGTGCTCCGTGCACGGCCTCGCTACTTCTTGATGAGAGCTTTCAACCGGGCGCTCAGGGCCCGAGGTCGGAACGGTTTAGTGATGAAGTCGTTTGCGCCGATCTCGAAAACCCGCACCTCGTTGTCCTCGTCCGCCTTCGCTGTGAGAACCAGAACGGGGAGAGAAGACGTAGCAGGCCTCGCGCGTATATGGCTGAGTACGCCATATCCGTCCAACCGCGGGAGGTTGAGATCGAGCACGATCGCGTCGGGGGCACTTCGATCGATTTCGTCGAGCGCCTGGATGCCATCGGCCGCTTCCACGATCGTGTAGCCCTCTCGTTCCAGGAGATCACGCAGGACGAGCCGAAGAGGCTCCTCGTCTTCGACGAGGAGGACGGTGTGACGCGGTACCTTGGTCGCGGAGCCAGGCCCCGAGTCGTCCACCAGCTCCAGCACCTCAGCTGGCAGGAACGGATGCCCGGCGCGGGGTGTCGCGGTTCGCACGACCGGTGGCGGGGGAGCTGGAGTGCGCGTCCGCGGCGGCGGCGCGGCCACGGGCAGTGCAGCCGCTCGTCCGTTGTGATCGCGGTTCTCGACGCTTTCGAGGGGAGGTTCAACCACCCGCAACAGCTCTTCAATGTCTGTGGCGCCCGCCAGCACGTGGTCCACCCCCGATTCCCACAGGGTTCGCATTCCACCCTCACGCGCTGCTTCCGCGATCGCATCGGTGGAATCGGCCGCCGCGATGCGGCGCTCGACCTCGCTGTCGTTCACCATGACTTCCATCACGGCCATGCGCCCACGGTAGCCCATGTGGCTGCATTCCGCGCAGCCCACCGCCTTGAAGACCTTCGAACCCTCCGGGATCCACCGGTGCAGTCGCTCCGGAGTGGGTTCAGTCGCCGGCGTCTTGCAATGGGGACACAGCCGGCGCAGCAGGCGTTGCGCCATCACCCCCTTGAGCGCTGCCGCGATCTTGAACGGTTCGACGCCGATATCGATGAGGCGCGCCACAGCGCTTGCGGCATCGATGGTGTGTAGAGTGGAGAGGACGAGGTGGCCGGTGAGCGACGCCTGCGTCGCGATTGTGGCCGTCTCGTGGTCGCGGATCTCTCCGACGAGCACCACGTCGGGGTCCTGTCGAAGGATCGAGCGCAACGCGGCCGCGAACGTCAGGCCTGCCTTCTCATTCACCTGCACCTGCACCACGCCGGTGAGTTTGTACTCAACCGGATCCTCGACGGTGACGATGTTGACGCCGCGGGCATGAATCGTCCGCAGCCCGGAGTACAGCGTGGTCGTCTTCCCCGAGCCCGTCGGGCCCGTCACCAGGATGATGCCTTCGCGCAGATTGACCAGCTGCAGCACCCGCGCCAGTTCTCTCTCGCCCAGGCCCAGCCCGTCGAGGGAGAGCACCGTGGACCGGCTGTCGAGAATCCGGATGACGACCTTCTCACCGGTCGACGCCGGAAGGGTCGACACGCGCAGATCCACGCGCACGCCGTTTACAGATACCCGCGCGCGACCATCCTGCGGCCGGAGTCGGTCCGCAATGTCCAGCCCCGACATGATCTTCACCCGCGACACCAGCGGGATGCCCACAGCCCTGGGCAGCTGCATCGCCTGCCGGAGCACACCGTCGATGCGATAGGTGACGACGGCGCCTCCTTCCTGCGACTCGAGGTGGATGTCCGAGGCGCGCTGCTGGATCCCCTCCGCGATGATGTGGTCGACCAGCCGGATGATCGGCCGCTCGGACGCCTTGCTCGCGGAGACATCCATTTCGTCGGGGATGTCTTCGTCGAGCATCGACTGCACGTCGTACTGCGTCATCCCCTCGAGCAGCTTTTCAACCGCGTTGTCGGGACGGTAGAGGTCATCGATGCGATCGCTGAGCTGGCTCGGCGAGGCGAGGTGCATGCGAATGGTGCGCCCCGTGGCAAAGCCAAGCGTGCGTTCGCAATCCAGATCGTGCGGATCGGCGGTGGCGATGTCGAGTGCGGAATCGGAGACGCGCAATGGCACGATGCGGTACTTGCGCGCGAGCGACTCGGGCACGACGGCCTTTGCTTCGCTGGTGATGGACGTCAGGTCGGCGATGGGCATGCGAAAGCGCGCCGACAGGGCAGCGAGAATGTCGCCATCGGTCACGAGGCCGTGTCGGATGGCGGCGTCCCAGAGACTCTCCCTGGCCTGCTGCTTCAACTGGGAGAGCGACTGGGCATCGATCAACGCTTGAAGCGTCGGAAGAAGCCAGTCATCTCGAATGGAGCGCTCGGTCATCTCGTTTCAGTCGCTCGCACGGATTGAGAGGGGGGATTGGTCGAAGCTAACGCGGACGCTCGGGCTTTCATAGTTTCGGCATCTGCTCTGCGCCCGTTGCCGGGTGGGCCTGGCTACATGATGCGCCAGAAGTCCCGAGCCACGTCGACACTGAACGTCCACCGACCATCGCGAAGTCCTCGCGCGACATCGAATCGCATCAGGTCAAAGAGGGTTTGCAGCCCGAGTCCGAGAGACGGGTACCAACCAGCGGCGCCGAATCGCGGCGCGGCGGGGGTTCCGGTCCCGATGAGGCTCCCTAGAGGGACGATCGAGGCGCGTCCGGGGATTCGGCCCCATCGACCGAGCGGGATGGCTGGAAACGGGACGGGGATCTGCCACTCGACGCGAACGGCGACGAGGCGCGACGATCCGAACTGATGAAACTCGTACCCGGGACCGGTCAGCGGCCCGCCGGCGAACAGATTCTCCTCCACCGGAAGCGATCGGTCGCTCCCGGCCACGCCGCCGAGGGCCCGAATCACGAGCCGTCGTTCCCCGTACCTGCGCTCGATCTCGATCTCGGCGAAGGCGCGGGAGTGGAAGGTCGATTCATGGCCGCGGGCTCTTGTGAGCCCGGAGCGGAGCTCCACCCGGGCCCGTGCCGAGACGGCGCCGGGCCAGGCGATGCCCGTATTCTCGTACGCCAGCGCCAACCTCGGGCCCCTGGCGCTCCCAACCGGGAGAACGGGCTCGAATGCGCCGAATGTGGGGTGCGCCACGACGCCGACGGAGTCATGCCACTCATACCCGAGAGCTGCTCGCCATCGCCCGTGGGTCCCGGTATGTCGTTCCAGCGAGAGCTCGGCGCCACGGGCGTCGAAGGGATCGGAGTAGTCGCTCCCGAACTCCTGCGCGGCGAGGCTGTTCCGGATCCCCGACGTTTCCATCTCGTCGCCGGCGTCCCGATATTCGCGAAACACCCGCAGGCGAACGCCATCGCCGGCGCCGTTTCGCCACCGCGTCTCGAGACTGCCCTTCGGCTCGTGGTCGCCGATGCCAAAGTTCGCCAGGACGGCGACATCCAGCCCGGCGCCCAGTCGCCGGCGCACTCCAAAGCCTAACGACAGTCCTTCTGCACGGGACACGTGGCCGATGTCGGACAGCCGGGGGGCGGTCACGGAGGTCCGGCGGCTGCGTGCCAGCGCGGCCGAGCTCACCAGCGCACGCGCCTCGGCCTGGACCCGCCGGACTTCCTGTTCGCTCGCGACGCCGACGTCGGAGGGCAAGGAATCGAGGATGGCACCCTCCCATCGGTGTGCCGCGCGCACTGCCGGCGGGGCGACCACGATCTCCGGACCGGCGAAGAATGCTGCGGGCTGCGCCTGATTCACCCGGTAGCAGCAGATCTCCCATCGGCCGTGGATGATTCCGCGCGCCGGAAAATCGAGCCAGGTGCCCGTCCGCCGGATCTCGATCTCCTGACGGCGGGGCAGCCAGAACCGCCCTTCGATGAGCGCGTTCTCGAGGACGATGGACACGTCCTCCAGCTCCCGATCGATCAGGGCCGCGCGGGTGAACGAGAACGCCATGCGAACGACCTGCGCGTCTTCCCGCGCCAGGTACACCGCCCCGACTGCGGCCGACGCGCGGTCGTCGCGAGGACGAAACTTCACCTCGTAGACCTCGATCGTACGCCCGGGTATGCCGATCCGGAGCGAATCACTGATGGCGAAGTCGTAGACCATCGCGCCGGTCGCCGACAGCGGATGCGGCACGTCGCGGACCTCATCCCCTTCACCGAGCCGGATGAAATCCGGAAAGTTGTTCTGGACGATTCCGAGGTGATCGCGGTGGTACTGGATATCGGTGGGCAGCACGAGGGTGTCGCGGCGCCCGACGATCACCTGCTTGCTGTAGTTCGGCGCGCGCCAATAGACTTCCAGCGCGATCTCGTCGGCCTTCACCACCTTGGGCGGATCGGGAAAGCCTTCGCCAAGCTGCGCCAGGAACGTCAGGTAGCCGTGCGCCGTGGCGGTGTAGGCGGCGAGTCCGGTGTCGGCGAGTTGCCGCGCGCGTCGCTCGGTGGCGAGCGCCACCAGCGCGCGGGTGCGCGCGTCGTTCCACGACTGGGCGCGGGCCGCTCGGGGCGATCCGAGTGCGAGCAGGACCAGCATCGTCACGATGATCACCGTCGCGGCCCAGGTCGAACGGGCTCGTGCCCCGAGGAATCGATCCATGCTTCGCGAATATCGAAGTCCGATCCCGCGCGAACAAGCGAGCGTGGCATGACCACGTTCGAGCGGTTCAGCGCGCTTGCCCGGCACGGCACGCTCGTGCCGGTGTGGCGTGACGTTCTGCTCGACACGGATACGCCGGTCTCGGCGTTCGCCAGGCTGCGGCGCCCCCCCTTCGCGTTCCTGCTGGAGTCGGCCCCGGCCGGCGGCGAGACGTGGGCGCGCTACACCTTTCTGGGCACCGAACCCCGCGCTGCCTGGCGCTGGCGCGACGACGTGGTTGACGAGTGGACGCCCGACAGCGGCTGGCAAAAGGCGCGAACCACCGACGACCCCATTGGCGACCTGCAGCGGCGGTTGCGCGAGGAGCGCCCGGCGGTGGTGCCGGAACTGGGCGCGTTCTGGAGCGGCGCCGTGGGATACTTCGGCTACGACGTGGTGCGCAGCGTGGAGAAGCTTCCCCATGCGCCACCCCGCGCGCTCGACCTGCCGGACGCGCTCTTCGTATTCACGCGCGCCCTGGTCATCATCGACAACCTGCGGGGGCAGGCGACGAATCGTGGTGGCGGTACCCGTTCCACCCGGCACACGCGACGCCGACCTCCGCACGCGATACGACGCGGCGGTGCGGCGAGATCGATGGTCTGGAGCGCCGTCTGCAGGCGCCGTCGTCGCTCCCACCACTCCGGCTCGACCCCGCTGCGCCGGCGGCGGCAGGCCGGTCGACCTACCCGCGGGATCGCTTCGTGCGCGACGTCGAACGCATCCGCGAATACATCTTCGCCGGCGACTGCTTCCAGGCGCTGCTGGCCCGCCGAATCGAGTTGCCGCACGACTTCGATTCGACGTCGCTGTACCGCGCGCTCCGAGCGCTCAATCCATCGCCCTACATGTACCATCTCGATCCTCGATGGTGTGGAGCTGGTGGGCTCTTCACCCGAGCTGCTGGTACGCGTGTCGGACGGTCGCGTTACCCTGCGTCCCATCGCCGGCACGCGCCCCCGCGGCGCCACCCCCGAGGCGGACGAAGCGGCTCGCCGCCGAACTGCTGGCGGACGAGAAGGAGCGCGCCGAGCACCTCATGCTCGTGGATCTGGGCCGCAACGACGTGGGACGCATCGCGCGGTTCGGGAGCGTGCGCGTGACGGATCTCATGATCGTCGAGCGGTACTCGCACGTGCTCCACATCGTGAGTCAGGTGGAGGGCGAGCTGCGCGAAGGACTCTCGGCGCTCGACGCGTTGCGGGCCTCGTTTCCCGCCGGCACCATGACCGGTGCGCCCAAGGTGCGGGCGATGCAGATCATCGATGAGCTGGAGCCGGAGCGGCGCGGCCCCTACGCGGGCGCGGTCGGCTACATCGCCTCGGGCGACGCGCGCATGGACCTCGCGATCACGATCCGGACCTGCGTCATTGCCGGGCGGAATCGCGTCGATCCAGGCGGGTGCCGGCATCGTGGCGGACTCCGATTCCGGAGCGCGAATGGGAGGAGACGGAAAACAAGGCGCGCGCGCTGCTCCTCGCCCTGGGTCGTGTGCGCGCGGCCGCGCGGTAGGCGGCAGACGCCCCCCCGGGACGTATATTGGTTGCACGGATGCCCTATCGCCTGGTCAGCGCCGACGGCCAGCTCTCGTTCGAGTTGCGCGCCGGCTCCACTCTCGTGCTCGGGCGGGCACTGAGCAGCGACCTGCCCGTGCTCGATCCCACTGTCTCGCGGCGCCACGCCGAGCTCGTGGTCGAAGCCACCGGCGTGGTCTTGCGCGACCTGGAATCGAGCAACGGCACGTTCGTCAATGGCGATCGCGTGGCCAGCGCGCGCATGGCCGCCGGCGATCGCGATCGTCTTCGGCAAGATCCTCTTCGAGCTGCGCGAGCTGAGCCCGGTCCTGATCGACGACGGCACTGCCGAAACGCTCCGCCGGGCGGCGCGTGCCGGCACCACGATCATCCGGCAGGTCCCGGTCCCCGACGCCGACCAGACCCTGGAACGCGCCCTGCGCGCCAGCGGCGTCCAGCGGGCGGTGGATGAGACGGCGGTGGTGGTGCCGCAGCAGGAGCGCGACCGACTGAAGCTCACGCTGCTGCTGGAGATCTCGAAGGCGCTGACGCAGGGTGCCCACCGAAGCCGAGCTGCTGGAGCAGCTCCTCGGTTTCACCTGCCGGATGCTCGACGTGGATCAGGCGGCTGTCCTCCTGCTCCGACGGTGACGGAGCCCTGCGGGTGGGGGCGCAACGCAGCCCGTTCCGGACCGGCCACCGGCCATGCCGAACCGCCGGTGCCGATCTCACTGGCCCAGACGGCCGCGCGCGAAAAGGTCGCCCTGCTCTCGGACGACCACCCGATTTCCGCGCCGGTCTCTCCCACCTCCCGGCCCAGCGACGATGCGACCACCATCCCCAGGTGTCGCTGCGCCGGTCCGCGGTCTGTGCGCCACTGTTGGGCGGCGAGGGGCGCGTGCTCGGCGTGCTGTACGCGGCGAGCCTGGTGCCAGCGACGGCCGGTCCTGACGCGGCGGGTCGACGAGGATGATCTCGAGTTCCTCGTGGCGTGCGCGGGGATCGGGGCGGTGGCGCTCGAGAACCTCCGGTTCGCGGAGCGCAGCCGGCAGGAGGCGGTGATCCGCGGGAACTTCGAGCGCTTCTTCACCCCGCACCTGGCGGCCGAGATTGCCGCCACTCCCGCCGCATTGCGAGCCGGGGGCGAGCGTCGGGCGGGTCGCCGTACTGTTCAGCGACATCCGCGGCTTCACCCCGCTGGCGGCGAGACTCACGCCGGACGCGACGGCGCGGCTGCTGACCGAGTATTTCAGCGAAATGGCGGAGTGCGTGTTCCGGCACGGCGGGACGCTGGACAAGTTCATCGGGGACGCGGTGATGGCGCAGTGGGGGGCGCCGTGGAGCGCGCCTGACGACGCCGACCGGGCGCTGGAGGCGGCGCTGGAGATGCTGCGGGCGCTCGAGCGGCTCAACACGCGATGGGCCGCCGAGGGGCGGCCCGTGCTGCAGGTGGGGGTTGGGCTCAACTACGGGGAGGTGTTTGCCGGCTACCTGGGGAGCGAGCGGCGGCTGGAGTACACCATCATCGGCGACGTGGTGAATACGGCGAACCGCTTGTGCCAGGCGGCCGAAGGGGGCGAGATACTCGTCACCCCCGCGGTGGCAGAGTCGCTGACGCGACCGCACACGCTCGCCCCGCATGAACCCCTCTGGGTGCCGGGTCGCGACACTCCGCTTCCCATCTTCAACGCGGCGTCGTGAAGCTGCCGCGTGCCGAAGGAGTTCAGCCACTTCCGCGTGGGGGCGACGCGGGTGGTCGCGCATGCCTCCTGTGTCGACTGGACGCGCGAGGTGCTGCGGACCCGGACGCTGTACGAGTGGGCGGCGCGGCACCCCGAGCGCCGGGAACTGCCGGGGCGCATCCCCGCGTTCTCGGTCCCGATGCCTGACGACGGGCGGCGGGTCGTGGTGCGTCACGCGCATCACGGCGGCCTGCTGGGTCCCTTGCTCAAGGACGTCTTCCTGCCACCCACGCGGGCCCCCTACGAGCTGCTCGTCTCGTACGTCCTCGCCAGTGCCGGCGTGCAGCACGCCGCCGGTCGCGGCGTTCGCGATCTACCAGACCGGGTGGCTCTTCCGGCGGAGCGACTTCGTGACGCTGGAGCTCACCGGTCGCGATCTCGGAGACGCCCTCATGACCCATGCGGAGGCGCCCGCGCGCGGTTCCTGGCTGGCGTCGCTCGGCGAGCTCATGCAGCGCCCTGACCCGCGCCGGCGCGTGGCATCCCGACCTCAACGTGCGGAACATCCTCCTCGTCCCCGACGAGGCCGCGAGTTGATCGCGCCTTCGTCCTCGACGTCGACCGCGTACGCTTCGCGCCGCCAGGCGACCCCAACGTACAGGCCGCCAACCTCGCCCGGCTCGAGCGCTCGGTGCGGAAGATGCGCGCGCAGCACGGGGCGGGATTTGACGACGACGAGTTGCGCCGGTTGCGTCTTCTGGCTGCGATGCCGTCGGGCGCATGATCGGCGCAGGGTTGGATCGGATCGGCATCGTCATGATGAGCGCGGTCGGCGATGCGGTGCACGTTCTCCCGGTCATCAACGCGCTCAAACGCCACCATCGTGAATGCCGGATCACCTGGATCGTGCAGCCGGGACCGGCGAGCCTGGTGCGCGGGCACGCGGCGGTGGACGAAATGATAATCTTCGATCGCGCCCGCGGCCTGCGGGCCTTCTTCGAAGTCGGACGCTCCCTGGCCTCCCGAGAGTTCGACCTCGTGCTCGACCTCCAGGTGTATTTCAAGGCGGGCGTCGTCACCGCACTCACGCGTGCCCCGGTCAAGCTGGGGTTCGACCGCGCGCGCGCCCGCGACCTGAACTGGCTGTTCACGACGCAGCGCATTCCGCCGCATCCGACCGGCCAGCACGTGCAGGACCAGTACTTCGAGTTCCTCACCGCGCTCGGCGTGGCGACTGAACCCGTCGAATGGAATCTCGGGCCGTGGGACCAGGAGCGCGACTGGCAACGCGAGTTCTTCGCGCAGTTCGACCGGCCGGTGGCGGCGATCGTCGTGGCCACCAGCAATCCGGAGAAGGACTGGCTTCCTGAGCGCTGGGCGCAGGTGGCCGACGTGCTCTACAGTGATTTCGGCTTGCAGCCGGTTCTCGTTGGCGGACGGTCGCCACGCGAAATTCGTTCGGAGCAGAAGATTCGCTCGACGGCCCGCCACCCCCTGGTATCGTCGCTGGGAAGCGGGTTGCGGAATCTCGTGTCGATCCTCGATGGCTCGGCGCTCGTGCTGTCGCCGGATACCGGTCCCCTGCACATGTCGGTCGCGCTCGACCGTCCGGTCATCAGCGTGATGGGGTACACGAATCCGCGCCGAACCGGTCCATACCGCCGCTTCCACGACCTGATCGTGGACGCTTACGGCGAACCCGGCGAGTCGTATCCGGTGAGTCCGGTGACCCGCGCCGGACGAATGGCGCGCATCACGGTTCGGGACGTGGTGGAAAAGGTCGAGCGGTGGCGCGATGCGTACGCCGGCCGATCGACTGATCGAATCGGAGCGCGAACCGGTGCCCCGGGGGAACGGCGGCGGAGTCGGCGCTGAAGCGTCCGCCTGAGCGGGCGCAACATCCGGGCGTGGGGCGCGTACAACTACACCCCCAGGACAGGTTCCCACTTTTCACCCCCTCGAGGTATTCGCATGAAGTACGTTCGCTTTCTTTTCCTGGTGCTGGCCACGAGCATGTTCGTGGCGCCGGTCGCCAACGCGCAGGGCGGTGGCCGCGGTGGCGGTCGTGGCGGCATGACGGCGCTGATGCAGAACATCACGCTGACCGCCGACCAGCAGACGAAGGTCGATTCGATCGTCGCGAAGCACCGCGCCATGCGGCCGCAGATGCAGGGCATGGATTCCGCCGGGATGGCGGCCGCGCGCTCCAAGATGATGGAGAACAACAACAAGCAGTACGACGAGATTCGCGCGGTTCTGACTCCGGATCAGCAGAAGGTGTTCGATGAGAACCGCAAGAACATGCCGATGGGGAGAGGGCGGCCGCCGGGCGCGCTAGGTTAGCAGCCGTCTTCCGCTGGAGAGACCGGGCGCCGCGGCGAAAGTCGCGGCGCTCCGGCTTCAGGCGGCACTCTGACGTCAGACGGTGTCGCGTCAGCCGGCGGTGTCGCGTCAGCCGGCGGTGTCGCGTCAGCCGGCGGTGTCGCGTCAGGTGGCGCGGGGCGTGAGCAGGGCGGCGCGCCAGGAGACGGCGCAGCGGGCTCACTCGGCGGCGCACAAGGCGCCAAAGTCATACTGGATCCCCACCTCGCCCAGCAGGTGCACCAGGCGGCCTAACGCCAGGCCCATGACTGCGAAGTAGTCTCCGTCGATGCGCTGCACGATCACGGCGCCATATCCCTGGATGCCGTAGGCGCCGGCCTTGTCCATGGGTTCGCCGGTGGCCACGTAGGTCGCGATCGTCGCGTCGGTGAGGGGGCGAAAGGTCACCTCCACGGCTTCCACACCCGACGCCAGTGCCCCATCGCGCGCCACCGCCACCGCCGTCAGCACCGTATGGGCGCGTCCGGACAGGCGACGCAGCATGCGTCTCGCGTCGTCCTCGTCGGCCGGTTTTCCGAGCACCGCGCCATCGAGCACCACCTCCGTGTCCGCTCCGATCACCACCGCGCCGGGATCGAGGGCGGCGATCGCGGCGGCTTTCCCGCGGGCCAGCCGCTCCACCAGCGCTGCCGGCGCCTCGCCGGGGTGGCTCGTTTCATCGATGTGCGCCGGACGCACGTCGTGCGCGATCCCGATCAGGGCCAGCAGATCGTGGCGGCGAGGCGATTGGGAGGCGAGCACCACGCGTGGAGCGGTCACCGCTCGAGCCACAGCGTCACCGGGCCATCGTTCACCAGCTCCACGTCCATCATGGCGCCGAACACCCCCGTTTCCACGGTCGCGCCGCGCGCGCGGAGCAGCGCGACGAAACGCTCGTAGAGCGGAATCGCGACCTCCGGCCGGGCGGCATCGAGGAAGCTTGGCCGCCGGCCCTTCTGGCTGTCGCCGTAGAGGGTAAATTGCGACACGACCAGCAGCGATCCGCCCACATCGCCGAGCGCCAGATTCATCTTCTCCTCGGCGTCGGCAAACAGGCGCAGTCCCACCACCTTGTCGGCCATCCAGGCCAGGCGGGGTTCGTCGTCGGTGTCGGTGAAGCCGACCAGGAGCAGGAATCCGCGGCCGATGCGGCCCGTGGTCCCGGCGGTGCCGTCGGGCTGCCTAACGCGGACTTCGGCGCGCGAGACGCGCTGCAGCAGAACGCGCATGGGGCGAAACATAGCGCGCCGGCCGCCGGGCGCCGAGCCCACCTTCCGCTTCCGTCACCACCAGGGGCAGGTGCGGCTCCGCCACGTCAGGGCTCTGCGCCTAACGCCAGGCGCATCAACAACGCGGTGGCGGGGCATGCCTGCGAGAACTCCCGGGAGGCCCGGATGGCGTCCGGTGCCGTCGTCCGATCCGCGGGCACGAAGCCGAAGCGCGGGAAGTAGTCGCCGGCGGTCGTGGTCAGGAGGTACAGCGCCCGCAGTCCGCGCCGGCGCGACCAGCGGATCCGGTCGCGGGTCATCCGGTCGCCGACGCCGCGCCCGCGCCAGGCGGAGGCGACCGCCGCCGACCGCAGGAGTCCGTCGCGACCATGCACCTCGACCCCTTCGATGCCAACCGGTTCGCCATCCGCTTCGGCCAGTACGTATCCGTCGCCAAAACCGTCTTCCAGACCGTCGAGTGGCAGATCGGCCGCCGCGATGAGCGCGCTGGCGGACGGCAGGTCTGCGGCAACGGCGGCACGAAGCCGGACACCAGGGGCCCCGGTCATTCGAGGCGCTCGAGCGCGCTGGCGCGCCCCCGCCCGGGGTTGCGCATGGGGACGTCGCGGAGGCGATACCGTCCCGAATGTGCGTACATTGCGAAATCCACGATCGTCACGACGTCAGCCGCCCAAGGGGGGATGACGCGGCACCGGCGTCACTCCACCGTCACGCTCTTGGCCAGGTTGCGCGGCTGGTCGACGTTGGTGCCGCGCTTGACCGCGATGTAGTAGGCGAGCAGCTGCAGCGGCACCGAGGCGAGCATCGGCATCAGCAGGTCGAGCGTCTCCGGAATCCGGAACTCGGAGTCGATCCTGCCCTTCAGCGCCGGCTCGTCCCGGCTGGTGATGGCGATGACGCGCCCCTTCCGCGCCTTCACCTCCTGCACGTTCGACACGATCTTGTCGAAGACGAAGTCGTGCGGCGCGATGAACACCACCGGCATCTGCTCGTCGATGAGCGCGATCGGACCGTGCTTCATCTCGGCGGCCGGGTATCCCTCGGCGTGGATGTAGCTGATCTCCTTGAGCTTCAGCGCGCCTTCCAGCGCGACCGGGAAGTTGTAGCCGCGGCCGAGGTACAGGAAGTTCTGCGCGCGCTTGAACTCCTCGGCGAGCGCCTCGACCGTCCTGCGCCCGGTCGAGGATCTGCTGGATCTGCGCCGGGAGCGCGCGCAGGGCCTCGATGATCTCGCGGCCGCGCAGGATCGACAGGTCGCGCAGCCGGCCGAGCTTCAGCGTGAACAGCAGCAGCGCCATCACCTGGCTCGTGAACGCCTTGGTGGAGGCGACGCCGATTTCGGGGCCGGCGTGGATGTAGATGCCGCCGTCCGCCTCCCGCGCGATCGTCGAGCCGACGACGTTCACGATGCCCAGCGTGCGGGCGCCGCGCCGTTTCGCCTCGCGCATCGCCGCCAGCGTGTCGGCCGTCTCGCCGGACTGCGAGATCACGATGCACAGCGTGCGCTCGTTGATGATCGGGATTGCGGTAGCGGAACTCGGACGCGTACTCCACCTCCACCGGCACGCGCGTCAGCTCCTCGATCATGTGCTCGCCGATGAGCGCCGAGTGCCAGCTCGTGCCGCAGGCGGTGATCACGATGTTGTCGAACGACGAGCAGCTCGTCGTCGGTCAGGTTCAGGCCGCCGAGCTTCGACGTGCCCTCGTCCGAGCAGCAGACCGACCGCGCATCGTGTTCGCGATCGTCTGCGGCTGCTCGAAGATCTCCTTGAGCATGAAGTGCGCGAAACCGCCGCGCTCGATCTGCCCGAGGTCCCAGTCGATCTTGGACGACCTTCTTCTCGACCTCGGTGGCGTTCAGGTCGATGATGCGATAGCCGTTGCGATCAAGCACCGCCATCTCGCCGTCGTCGAGGTACACGACCTGGCGCGTGTGCGCGAGGATCGCCGAGACGTCGCTGGCGACGAAGTACTCGTCGTCGCCGAGCCCGACGAGCAGCGGACTGCCCTTGCGGGCGGCCACGATCTTGTGCGAGTCGACGCTGGAGATGACCGCGATCCCGTACGTGCCCTCCACCTGCCGCAGCGCCTGGATCACCGCGTCCTCGAGGTTGCCGTCGAAGAACTCCTCGATCAGGTGCGCCAGGACTTCCGTGTCGGTCTCCGACGTGAAACACGTAGCCCCGCTCCTCCAGCATCTGGCGGAGCGTCGTGGCGTTCTCGATGATGCCGTTATGCACGACGCGCGATGGTGCCATCCTGGCTGACGTGCGGATGCGCGTTCACCTGGTTCGGCGACCCGTGCGTCGCCCAGCGCGTATGCGCGATGCCCGTCGTGCCGGCGACGGGATGGGCGGCCAGCGAGCGACTCGAGTCGCGAGATCTTCCCGGCTTCCTTCACGGTCTCGACGCCGGCGCCGTTCATGATCGCGACGCCCGCCGAGTCATAGCCGCGGTACTCGAGGCGCTTCAGGCCCTCGATCAGGAGCGGCGTCGCAGCCCGAGGCCCGACGTATCCGACGATTCCGCACATAGGCGGTATGAAATGATAGCTACGCGACCAACGCGTCGAGAGGCGCGCGGCAGCGAGCGATGAGTTCCCGGGCCTCAGCCTCCGACCGTGGCCTCGGCGATGACGCGGACGATCGGCTCCGTCCCCGACGGCCGGACATGCACCCAGCGATCCGGCCAGCTGAGCCGCAGCCCGTCCTGCGTGTCGACCTCGGCGTCCGCGAAGTCGCCTCGGAGGGCGTCGTACACCGTGTCCAGGGCCGCGGCCGGCCGGTCGAGCTTGTCCTTGACGATGTCGTACCGCGGATAGCGTGCCACGATCTGAGACAGCGGTCGGCGCGTCCTCCAACAGCAACTGCAGCACCAGCGCCGCCGCCACGGGCGCGTCCCGCCCGAGGTGCAGCTCCGGGAGGATCACCCCGCCGTTCCCCTCACCCCCGATGACGGCGCCCACGTCGCGCATCCGGGCCGCCACGTTGACCTCACCCACGGGCGCGCGAATCACCGAGGAGCCGCATTCGGCCGCCACGTCGTCGACGACCCGGCTCGTCGACAGGTTCGTCACCACCAACCCTGCCTGCCGCCGCAGGACGACCCGACACGCCAGCGCGAGGGTGAAGTCCTCGCCAATGGCTCGCCCCGTCTCATCGACCAGCGCCAGGCGATCCACGTCCGGATCGACCGCCAGCCCCACGGCGGCGCCCGTGCTTCGCACCAGTTCCTGCAGCTCCCCAAGGTTCTCGGCCACCGGCTCGGGCGGGCGGTGAAAAAGGCCGTCAGGCAAGAGGTTGATCGCACACACTTCGCAGCCCAGCCGCTCCAGCAGCTCGGGGAGGATCGTGCTGCCGGCGCCGTGACAGCTATCGAGCGCGACGAGAAAGCGCCGCCCCCGCATTCCCTTCGCATCGATGATCGGGAGGGCCAGAATGCGCTCCAGGTGGCGTGTCACCGCCAGAGGTCGGGTTCCACGCTACCCAGCTGCTCCCACCCCACGCGAGGCACTCCCCGGTCCACAAAAGCGCGCATGGCGCCACTCTCGCGATCGTCCAGGAACAGACCGCTCGGCCCGATGAACTTGAGCGCGTTCCACTCGATGGGATTGTGGCTTGCCGTGATCGCGAGGCCGCCGGCCGCTTGATGATCTTCGACCGCCAGCTGTATCGTGGGCGTCGGCGTCATCCCGAGATCGATCACGCGCGCGCCCACCGACTGCAGCGCCGCGGTCACCGCGCGATGAAACATCGGACCGGAAACGCGGGAGTCGCGGCCCACGACGATCGACCGGGATGTGGAGCGCGCAAGCGACCAGGCGCCGAACCCGGCCGCGTACAGGCCAACGACCTCGGGAGTCAAAGCCTCGCCAACTCGACCCCGGATGCCCGACACGCTGACCATCAACCCGCCGTAGGGCATCTGCACCATGCTCCCGGTAGTGAACCCCGTCTCGCCGACGCCTCAATCTTAACCGCACGACACAGCGCGGCGGCGCGACCCCTCTCACAGCACGTGACCCGATTCTCGAGAGGTCGCGCCGTCGCCGCGGCGAAAGCCCGCCGAAGGCATGAGCCGTTCAGACTGCGCTATGTGATGGAACCGGGGACACTTGCCCAGCTGTTAGCGACAGTGCGACCCGCGGATTCGTAACATCCGCAGGGACGTCAGTGCGAGGCCTGGACCACTCCGAAGCGGCCAGCCGCCTGTCGGTCCTCGTCGGGCATCTCCCGACGGAGCACCTTCACAAAAGCGTCCACCATCTTCGGATCGAACTGCGTCCCGCGACAGCGGAGCAGTTCATCGAGGGTGGCCCCTACTCCGGCGCTGGGCCGATAGGGACGCTCGCTCGTCATGGCGTCGAAGGTGTCCGCGACGGCGGCAATCCGCGCCTCGAAGGGAATCCCTTCTCCGGCCAGCCCGTCCGGGAGCCCGCGGCCGTCCCACCGTTCGTGATGGTGTCGCACGATGTTGAGGGCCATGGGCTGCTCGGCCAGCAGCGGCTTGAGGATGCGCCAACCGACCTCCGGATGCGACATGATGTGGCGGTACTCCTCGTCCGTCAGCGGCCCAGCCTTGTTGAGGACCGTCTCGCGCACGCCGATCTTGCCGATGTCGTGCACGCGCCCGCCGAGTTCGACCTGCGCCACGGACTCATCGCTCATATCGAGCTCGCGCGCGATCAGGACCGAGTAGCGACTGACGCGAAGGGAATGTCCGTGTGTGTACTTGTCCTTCACTTCGAGCGCGTCGGCGAGCGACTGGATCGAGGCGAGGAACAGCTGCTCGAGGCGCCGCGACTGGATCGCCACGCGCTCCTCGAGTCGCTCCTGGTAGTCGCGGTTCTCGAGAATAAGCCGGCGCTTGTCGAGCGCCTGCCGGACGCGCGCCCGAACCTCTTCGAGCTGGAAGGGCTTGGTGACGTAGTCCATTGCGCCTTCCGCAAGGCAGTCGACCGCCGTGCGAACGTCGGCCACCGCGGTCACGAGCATGACCGCCGTATCCGGGTAGCGGCTGCGCACCTCGCGGAGCAGTCCGATGCCGTCCAGCTCCGGCATGTGCAGGTCCGTCAGAGCAGGGTCGCCGGATGGCGCTCCAGCGACTCCATGCGCCTCACGTCCATTCGCCGCCTCGTCGCAGACGAACCCGTCGGTCTGCATCAGACGGGACAGCACTCGACGCAGATGCGGCTCGTCGTCCACGATGAGGCACGCTGGCGCTGCGGAGCCGTCCGCGTCGGTTTGCAGTGCTCGGCGAGCTACTCAGCCGTCATCGACGGCCTCCCGGATGCAAAGAGTCCATCGTGCCCGCATGTTTCGGGTAGACGTCCGGCGTGACGCTGATCTCTCATTCCCTATCCTCCGCTCTCCGATACATGTCACGTATCTTTGACGACGATTTGCGGATTGAGTTTGGGCACCCGGGCGGTCCACGCGGGCCAACGCCCGGAGGCCGACCACCGGCGCGGTGATGACCCCGGTCTTCCTGACCTCCACCTACGCCCAGGACGGGTGTCGGCAAGCAACAAGGGTTACGAGTACGCGCGCGGGCAAAACCCCACGCGGGAAGCGCTGGAGCGAAACGTCGCGGCCCTGGAGGGCGGGCACACACGGATTTGCGTTCGCGAGCGGCATGGGGTGCATGGATTCGATCATGAAGCTGTTCCGCGCGGGCGACCACTTCGTCTGCGCGGAGAACATGTACGGCGGCACTCCGCGTCTCTTCGATCGAATTCTCGGCAACTATGGGCCTGAACTTCACCTATGTGGACACCCGGGACCCCGAGCGCATGCGAGGACGCCGTCACCCCTGCCACCCGGGCCATCATCCTGGAGACCCCCACCAACCCCCTGATGCGGCTCACGGACCTGGCGCGGCCGGGGAGATTGCCGCGCGACGCCGGGGCCCTCCTCATAGTGGACAACACGTTCGCCACGCCGGTCTTTCAGCGACCCTTCGAGTTCGGCGCGGACATCGTGTTCCATTCCACTACCAAGTACCTCAATGGGCACAGCGACATGGTCGGTGGCATCGCGGCGGTCCGCGACGAGGACGAACTCGCCGAGCGGCTGCAGTTCATCCTGAACGCGGCGGGGGCGGTCCCGGGGCCCTTCGACGCCTGGCTGGTGCTCCGAGGAACCAAGACGCTGCATCTTCGCATGGCGGCCCACGACGCCAATGGGCGGCGCGATGGCGAACGTGGCTGGCGCAGCGGGTCGGCGACGAGACCGCGTCTACTATCCCGGGCTTCCCTCGCATCCGCAGCACGAGCTGGCCTGCCGCCAGATGACGGGGTTTGGCGGGATGATCTCGGTGGACGTCGGGGACGCGCGAACGCGCGGCCGAGCGAGCTGATCGAGGCCTGCGGGTGTTCACGCTGGCGGAGTCGCTGGGCGGGGTGGAGAGCCTGGTCTGCCATCCGGCGTCGATGACCCACGCGTCGGTGCCCGCCGAACGGCGCGCGGCGATCGGGATCGGGGATGGCCTGGTGCGGTTCTCGGTGGGTGTGGAGGACATCGGGGACCTGCTCCAGGACATCGAGAACGCCTTTGCCCATCTGTAGACGGTGACCGGCTGTCAGTCGACGTCCTGCGGCCGGCCTCGAGGCTACCGCGCCGACACTTTCCGGGTGCGGGACGTAGGATGGGCGTGCGACACGTCGCTCGGCGCTCACGGCGTACGGCGTCAGGGACCGGCGGGTGGCGGCCGCGTGCGGCGTCCGACCGCCACTCGGTATGCGCCTGACGGGCCGCCGAGTCGTCTTCACTCCATCGACCCTCGACCATGGCAGACCGCAAGAAGCTCGCCCAGATCGCGTCGACCGCATGGGAACATCCCGCCGATCGCGCCGCGCTCAACGCCTTGCGCGCAATTCCGGGCTTCGACCAGGTGGTCCGAAAGGTCGCCTCGTTCTTCGGGGAGAAGGGGATCCGGCAGATCTTTCTCGCGAACGCCGTGCGGGTTGGGACCGACGCAGCGCCCGAAGCTATGGGCGATGTACCAGGAGGTCCTGGAGACCCTCGACTGGCCCGAAGTGCCGGAGCTCTACGTCACGCAGACGCCGCTCGTGAACGCCGCCGCCGTCGGGATTCGAAAGGCCGTTCATCGTGGTCAACTCCGGAATCGATCGAGCT
Source organism: uncultured Gemmatimonadaceae bacterium (assembly GCA_963740565.1). Lineage (GTDB taxonomy): Bacteria > Gemmatimonadota > Gemmatimonadetes > Gemmatimonadales > Gemmatimonadaceae > CAVUFA01. The sequence continues at coordinate 80,887 of CAVUFA010000002.1, forward strand.
GCTGGAGCCCGAGGAGCAGCGCGACATCCTCGGTCACGAGCTCGGTCACATCATGAGCGGGCACACGACATATACCACGATCGCCATCATCATTCTCACCGTCGGGCTTCAGAATCTGCCCTTCCTGGCCGGCATGGCGCTGTTCCCGTTTCAGCTCGCCCTGCTCGAGTGGTACCGGAAGGCGGAACTCTCGGCGGATCGCGCCGGGTTGCTGGTCACGCAGGACGCGCGCGTTACCATGAGCACGTTCCTCAAGATGGCGGGAGGGCGGGAATATCGGAGACGACGATCAGCGTGGACGCATTCATGGAGCAGGCGAAGGCCTATCAGACCGAAGGGGACCTGGCCGACAAGGTGTGGCAGGTAATCAATACGGCGTTTCGCACGCACCCGTTCGGGACGGTTCGCGCCGCGGAGCTGCAGCGGTGGATCGACGCCGGCGGCTACGACAAGATCGTCGGGGGGGACTACCGCCGGCGCGACGACGCGGCCACGCCTCCATATTCGGACGACTTCGTGGACGCCGCCGGCTATTACGGCGACCAGGCGCGCGGCGCGATGGAGACGATCTCCGGCGTGCTCGGACGGGCTCGATCGGCGTTCGACGACGCTTTCAGGGCGCTCGAAGGACGGCGAGAGCGGTGGCGAGACGCCGGGGGGTGCCGGCCCCGACGACGTGAGGCTCCTCCTGGTCGGCGGGCGGCGGGAGGGAGCACGCCCTCGCCTGGAAGATGCGTCGGGACGACCCGTCCGCTCACATCCTCTCGGCGCCCGGGAATCCCGGAATTGCCGAACTCGCAGACTTGCCGACGTCCGTCGCGACGAGCGACACGGGTGGCCTTGTCGCACTGGCCCGCTCGGAACGAGTCGATCTCGTGGTGGTGGGACCAGAGGCGCCGCTCGCGGCCGGTCTGGTGGATGCGCTGCATGTCGGCCGGAATTCGCGCGTTCGGCCCTTCCGGCAAGGCAGCGATGATCGAGTCATCCAAGCGCTTCGCCAAGCAGCTGATGCTCGACGCCGGGATCCCCACCGCTCGCGCCTCATGGCACACCGACGCGGATGCCGCCAAGGCCTCCGCCCGCGCGCTGGGCTCTCCCGTCGTGATTAAGGCCTCGGGTCTTGCGGCCGGGAAGGGAGTGAGCATCTGCGGGAGCACAAAAGAAGCGGACTCGGCGATAGACGCCATGCTCCGGGAGCACGCCTTCGGGGGTGCTGGGGACGAGATCCTCGTCGAAGAGTTCATGGACGGCGAGGAGTTGTCCGTCTTTGCACTCTGCGACGGCGTGAGCTTCCTCCCCATGCTCCCGGCGCAGGATCACAAACGCCTCCTGGCAGGGGACGGAGGCCCGAATACTGGAGGCATGGGTGCCTATGCTCCAGTGAGCATTGCTACCAGCACGGTGCTCAACGCGGTCTCTCGTGACGATTGTCGACCCCACGTTCGTGCGCTGCAGGGAGCACGAGGCGCCGTTCCAGGGACTTCTCTATTGTGGCCTGATGCTCACGGCGGAAGGACCCAAGGTGGTGGAGTTCAACTGCCGGTTCGGGGATCCCGAGACACAGGCGGTGCTGCCTCTCATGCAGCTCGAGCCTTCTGGATCTGATGCTCCGATGTAGCGAGCCTGGAGGCCTGGACGGGGCGCCAGAAGTGCGGTTCTCATCGGACTCAGCAGTCACGACTGTGCTCGCCGCACCAGGTTACCCTGATCGCGCTCGAACCGGAGCACCGATAACGGTGCCGGAGCTGGAGGACGGGACCATGCTCTTCCATGCCGGGATACGACGTGCTCCCGACGGCAGTCTGGTCACGGCCGGTGGCAGGGTCGCCGCAGTGACCGGCATCGGGCACACGTTCGAGGAGGCGCGCGCCCGGAGTCTCCGAGGCGCGGAGCGCGTGCACTTCCCGGGCAAGCAATTTCGGGGAGACATCGGCTGGCGGGAGATGAAGCGGCATGCCGGAGCTACCTGAAACCGAGACGATTGCGCGCGACCTGAACGCCGCCCTGCACGGCAGGGCCATCGCCGCACTCGAGGTACCGCGGCGCGACATCCTGAGGGGCACCTCGGAGAAGAGGCTCCGTCAGGCAACGTCTGGAGCGCGCATCGAGCGGGCGTGGCGCCGCGCCAAGTGCATCGTGGTCGACCTGTCCACCGGCGATCGGTTGATATTCCAGCCGCGCTTTACGGGCGCCGTGCGCGTGGTGGCTGACGCCTCCGCAGCTCGGCGTGATCCCTACGCGACAGCCATCTTCTCTCTGGATGGTGGGGGTGCCTTCTACTACCGGGACGTACGGAGGCTCGGCACGGTCCGCCTGCTCGCACCTGCCGAGTTTGCGCGCCTGGACCGTAGCCTTGGGGTGGAGCCTCTTGACGCGGACTTCACCTCTGACCGATTATCGGCATTTCTTCGGGACACCAGACGCGCTGTGAAGAAAGTGCTCATGGACCAGGCGAGAATCGCAGGAGTGGGAAACATTTACGCGAATGAAGCGCTCTGGTTGGCGGGAGTCGACCCTTCTCTGGAAGGTCGACTGGTGAGCGAATCAGCTGTCGCGAAGTTGCGCGATGCTGTCGTCGTGCTGCTTCAAGCGGCCATAGAAGCACGAGGTACGACCTTTCGCGACTTTCAGGACCCCAGCGGTAATCCTGGCGGGTTCGCGGTCCAGCTCAGGGTCTACGGCAGAGGCGGCGAGCCATGTTTTCGATGCGGCACCCGACTGGTCAGGACCCACATCATCGACGGGAGATCGACGGTGTTCTGTTACCGCTGCCAGCACTGATCGGTGCGCCGCTCGCCGGAGGCGTCGCGTATCGCCGGTCTGCGAACGCTGGTTCGCGAACAGGCGCAGGACCGGCCGGGCGTCTATCGGATGGTCGGGGAGAGCGGTGAGGTGGTCTACGTGGGGAAGAGCAAGCGACTCCGGTCACGCCTGCTGAGCTACTTTCGTGGTGCGTATCCCGAGGACAAGAGTGCCCGCATCGTGCGTGAGGCGCGCCAGATCGACTGGGCGTACATGCCAAGCGAATTCGCCGCGCTGCTGGAGGAGTTGCGCCTGATCAAGAGGCTGCGCCCGCGATTCAACGTGGCGCTGAAGCGCGATGGACGGAACTATGCGTTCGTCGCGATCACGCGCGGTACGGCACCGCGGCTCACGGTGCGTCGCACGGTAGCAGCCATCTCGGAGGGCGTGGTATACGGCCCGTTCGTAGGTGCTGCGCGCCTTCGCCTGGCGCTTCGGGAGCTGAGCGATTCCCTGGGCATCCGGGACTGCGCGCTGGACCGCCGCATGCGCTACTCGGACCAGCAGGAGATGTTCCCGGTGCCTGAGCGGACGCCCGGCTGCATCCGATATGAAGTGGGAAAGTGCCTGGGTCCATGCATTGCCGCAGTGGCCGCGCGCACGTACGCCGAACGGGTCCGCCAGGCGCGGGCGTTTCTGGAAGGGGCCGATGATGGGCCGATTGATCGTCTGCGTGCTGACATGACAGAGGCGAGCGAACGGATGGCATACGAGCGCGCTGCCGCGCTGCGTGACAAGGCGCGTCGACTGGAGGAACTGCGTGAGCAGTTCGAGCGGCTTCGCTTCGCGGTGGAGACCCTCACGTTCTGCTATCGGGTTCCCGGTGTGGATGGCGAGGACCGCACGTACCTGATCCGCCGGGGAGTGGTTCGGGCCGAGGTGCCGGCGCCCCGCAGCGCCAAGGATGAAAAGGAGCTCGAGACGCTGGCCACGCAGACATTTCAGGGAGCGCGCCGGGGCGCCGCGGCGCTTCCCACGCACGAGATCGACGAGATGCTCGTCATCGCCGCCTGGTTTCGCGCGCATCCGTCGGAGCTGGAGCGGACGGAGCGCTGGACGTCCTGATGACGCCCGTCAGCCGTCGCCGGCTGTCATCGAGACGAATTCGACCTCCGCCTCCGCATCATCGATCGTGAGGAGGGCAACGCTCGGAACCACCCGAAACCTCGCCGGACCTGCGGCGCCGGGGTTAACCACCAGGCGTCCCGACAGGCGCTGCAGACGGGGCTCATGGGTGTGTCCGTAGACAATGATGTCACTGTCATAGCGCGCGATGAGCTTCTCCGGGGAGGGCGAACCGAGCTCGTGGCCGTGGCTCACGTGGATGGAAAGGCCTCCGGCGTTGTGGATCAGCTCGAAGGGAAGTTGGGAGGCGCCGGGAGGATCGGTGTTTCCGGCGACCGCGCGCACCGGCGCTATCGCCGAGAGCTCGGCGAGCACTTCTTCACCTCCTACATCGCCGGCATGCAGGATCACTTCGACGCCTTCCAGCGCGCGATGCACCTCGGGTCGCACAAGGCCGTGGGTATCGGCGATGAGCCCGATCAGGTGCCGGCTCATTCCAGGATCGGCGGGCTCTGACCTCCCCATCGCGGCACCAGGTCGTGCTGGACGGCGAGATGGTCGAGTACCCGTCCCACCACGAACCGTACCAGATCGTCGAGACTCGCCGGCCGGTGATAGAAGCCCGGTGACGCGGGGAGTACGAGTGCGCCGGCGGTCGTGACCCGCAGCATGTTCTCCAGATGAATGCGGCTGTACGGGGTCTCGCGCGGCACCACGATCAGACGCCGGCGTTCCTTGAGGGTGACATCGGCGGCGCGTTCGACGAGGGATCGTGACGTGCCGTGCGCGATGGCCGCAATGGTGCCCATCGAGCATGGGCAGATCACCATTCCGGCGGTGCGCACCGAACCGGATGCCGGAAGGGCGCCACGGTCGTGGTCATCGAACGTACGGATGCTCGCGTCCCACGCGGATGCACCGACGTGATCGCGCAGCATCGACAGCGAGGTAATTCCGGTTTCGGTCGCCAGCAACCGCATGCCGTGTTCGGAGACGATCAGCCAGGTGGTTCGCCGGGAGCTGGCAAGCGCGCGAAGCAGCTCGACCGCGTACGGCGCCCCGGAGGCGCCCGTGATCGCGACGACGACCGGGAGTTGATCGCTCACGGCAGCACCGCGGTCCGCAGGTGCTGGATGCCGGTGCCGGCCAGGTTCGCACCCTGGAGGAGGCGTTCGGCGAGGACGAAGGCGAAGAACGCTGTCGAGATGATGCCGTTCATCGTGAAGAAGGCGGCATTGAGACGCGACGTGTTGCGCGGCGAGACCAGGGAATGTTCGTAGAGGAGCAGAGCCGCAGCGACCGCCACACCGGCGGCGTACAGCATGCCGGCGCCGGTTGCCCATCCAACGGTGGCCAGGCAGAGAATGGCCACGAAATGCAGCAGGCGGCTGATGCGGAAGGCGGTGACCTCGCCAAAGGCGACCGGGATGGAGTGGAGACCCTGGGCCAGATCGACGGTGCGATCCTGCAGCGCATAGAGGATGTCGAAGCCCGCCACCCAGGTCGCGACAGCAGCCGCGAGCGCGAGGAGCATCCACCACGGCGAGCTCCAGTGCCCGGCCACCGCCAGGTAGCCGCCCACCGGCGCGATGGCCAGGCTGAATCCCAGGACCAGGTGCGACCAATGCGTGAACCGCTTGGTGTAGCTGTAGGCCAACACCCACGCCAGGGCGACCGGCGCGAGCCATCCGCAGAGGGGATTGAGGCGAAAGGCCGCGAAGACGAAGCACCCGGAGGCCGCCAGCACGGCGAAGGACGCTTCACGGACCCCCAGCGTGCCGGCCGGGAGTTCGCGGCCCGCGGTCCGCGGATTGCGCCGGTCGATCTCCCGGTCCACCACGCGGTTGAATCCCATGGCGGCGAACCGGGCGCTGGTGAAGGCGAGGACGATCCAGGCCACGGCGCCTAACGACACTGGCGCACGATAGCTGGCAAGGGTGGCGCCCACGAGCGCGAACGGGAGTGCGAACACCGTGTGGGGAAGCTTCACGAAGTTCACGTAGCGGACGAGGCGCGACTCCCCGTCGAACGTCTGCCCTTCCCGGGAGCGGGCGTCAGCGGTCGGCGAGGCCAAGCTCCCTCCAGCGGGCGTCGACACGCGCCCGGGTGGCGGCGTCCATCACGATGCGGTCGGGCCAGGCGCGGGTGAAGCCTTCCTCCGGCCACTTCCGGGTCGCATCGAGTCCCATCTTCGATCCGTAGGTGAAGGCCCGGCTGGAGTGATCGAGCACGTCGATGGGGCCCATCGTAAAACGCGCATCGCGCTCGGGATCGATGTGATTGAGCGCGATCCACCAGGCTTCCTGCGGATCGCGGACGTTGACGTCCTTGTCGACCACCACGAGCAGCTTGGCCAGGGACATCAGTCCTGCCCCCCAGAGCGCGTTCATCACTTTGTAGGCGTGCCCGGGATACTGCTTGTCGATCGACACGAACACGAGGTTGTGGAAGATTCCCTCCGCCGGCATGTGATAGTCGACGATTTCCGGCACCGTGAGCCGGAGCAGGGGGAGGAAGATCCGCTCGGTGGCGTGGCCGAGATAGAAATCCTCCATCGGCGGGCGCCCGACGATGGTGGTCGCGTAGATCGGGTCGCGCCGCATGGTGACGGCGTTCACCTGGACCCGCGGATAGAGGTCGGCCTCGGAATAGAAGCCGGTATGGTCGCCGAACGGCCCCTCGGTGACCAGCGGTTCGGCCGGATCGATCTCGCCTTCGATCACGAACTCGGCGTCGGCCGGCACCTCCAGATCGCAGGTCACCGCGCGGGCCAGCGGGACCGGCGCCTGGCGCAGAAAGCCGGCGAACAGGAATTCGTCGACGTTAGGCGGGAGCGGCGCGGAGGCCGAGTAGACCGAGGCCGGGTCCGCGCCGACGGCGATGCAGACCGGCATCTTCTCGCCGCGCGCCGCCATCTCGCGCCAATGCGCGGCGCCGACCTTGTGCCGCTGCCAGTGCATGGCCAGCGAGTCGCGGCCCAGCACCTGCACGCGATACATCCCGACGTTGCGGATGCCGCGCTTGGGGTCGACCGAGATCACCATCGGCAGCGTGATGTAGGGGCCGCCGTCGCCGGGCCAGCACGTGATGATCGGCAGTCGCGTAAGATCCACGTCGGCGCCGCGCCACACGACCTCCTGGCAGGGCGGGGATCCGCGGCGCCGTCGCGGGGGAAACTTCGCCACCTCGAGCAACCGGGGAAGCATCGCCAGCTTGCCCAGGAGTCCCGGCGGCACTTTCAGGTCGAGCAGGCGGGTGATGCGTGCCCCGATCTCGTCGAGGTCAGTCACGCCGAGCGCCATCGCCATGCGACGGTGGGATCCAAACAGATTGATCGCCACCGGATACCGGGAGCGCGTGCCGTCGTCCAGCACCACGTGCTCGAAGAGCAGCGCGCGGCCTCCGCCAGGCTGCTTCATCACCCGGTCGGCGATCTCGGCCAGTTCGAGGCGCGCCGAGACGGATGCGGGCACACGTCGCAGCTCTCCTTCCCGCTCCAGGAGTGCGATGAAGTCCCGGATCGAATCGATGCTCATGCCTGGGCCGCCTGTCGGGCGGGGGGCTGGTCCGGCCCATCTTTCTCACCGACGTGGATTGCGGCGACCCCCAACGTCAGGGAGTGCCAGCGCACGTTCCTGAACCCGGCCTCGCGCATTCGATTCGCCAGCGTTTCCTCCTCGGGGAAGGTCGCCACGGATTCGGGAAGATATCGATAGGCGGCCCCGTTGCCCGATACCAGTCCACCGACGGCCGGCAGCAGGTGATGGAAGTACGCATGATACGCCGCGCGCACCAGGCGATCCCGCGGGGTGGAAAACTCGAGAATCACGAATCGGGCGCCAGGGACAAGGACGCGGTGGACCTCCGACAGGCCGGCATCGAGGTCGGCGAGATTGCGGGCGCCAAACGCCACGATCGCACCGGCTGCCACGCGGTCGGGCAGCGGCAGGGCCAGGGCGTCGGCCACCACCGGAGCGAGCGACGCCGCCGGTGCCTTGTGCAGCCCCTGCTGGAGCATGCGCTCGACGAAATCGGTTCCGAGCACGAGGCCCCGAAAACGGTCCTGCCGCGCCAGCTCACCGGCCACGTCGAGCGTGCCGGCGCACAGGTCGATGTAGATGCCCGCCGGGCAATCCCACCACACGAGTTCGCGGATCGCCAACCGGCGCCAGCGGCGATCGATATTGAAGCTGAGCAGATGGTTCAGCAGATCGTAGCGCGGCGCGATCTCCGAGAAGATCCGGCGGACGAAGGCTCGTTTCCCCGCTCCACCCGCCGCAGCCGCTCGCGCTTCCACCGCGTCGATGCCGGTCGGAGTCATCGCCGCGAAACTTGGGCGCGCGCTGAGGGTGGAGCAAGCGCGCTGGCCCGCCTTTCCGCGCCTCGATACCTTCCGATCTCTTGCCGGGCTGGCTGCGGCGCAGCCGCCCCCGTGCCCCGCTACATGCCCCGACTGCTCGATCTCAACAACGTCCCGGACGCTGACGTAGTCGCGCTGGCCCGCAAGGGGCGCGAGGCGGCATACCGAGAGTTGATCCGACGGTACGAGCGGCCGGTCTTCTCGCTGATCTTCCGCATGGTGCGCGATCGTGAGACCGCCGAGGATCTGGCACAGGACACCTTCATCAAGGTGCTGAACAACGTCGACCGGTACCGGCCGGAGTTCAAGTTCTCGAGCTGGCTCTTCAAGATCGCGAACAACGTCGCCATCGATCATCTGCGCAAACGCCAGATCGACACGGTGTGGATCGATGGCTCTCCCCACGCCGCGACCGCCGCCGAGGTGGAAGCCACGAGATTCGACGTGATCGCCCGACAGGAGTCGGCGCTCGATGAACTCGAGGCGCGGGAACTGGGGAGCGCCATCGAACGCGCCATTGCGGCGCTGCGCCCCGAGTACCGGTCGTGCATTCTGCTCCGCCACGTCGAGGGACGCTCGTACGAAGAGATCGCGGCCACCCTCGACCTGCCACTGGGCACCGTCAAGACCTACATCCACCGCGCCCGACACCAGTTGCGTGAAGCCCTGGGGGAGGAGCGCGCATGAGCCATCGGATCCGCCATGCTCCGGCAGGGAAAGCGGTCATGGCTCCAGCTGGAAGCCCGTTTCGGCTCCCCCGGGCGATCGTGCTTTGCCCGCCCGGCTCGGGCGAACGCCCTGACCTGCATCTGGAATACCCAAAGCCTGCTCATCGAAACCTTCATCTCCGATCCGCCGTAAAGGGCCCCTGGAGGCATTGTGGAACATCGGCATCTCCTTCCTGATGAATTCGACCTCCTCGTCGATGGCGAGGAGGGATTTGGCGTTGCGCCCCTGATGTTGCACGTCGAAAGCTGTCCGTCCTGCCGCGCCGGACTCGACCAGCGTCGTGCGACGGTCGAGGCGCTCGAGCGATTGTCCCATCTGTCGCCGTCGCCCTTGTTTGCCTACCACGTGATGCGGGACGTACAGGTTTTCGAGCCGTGGCACGTTGCGACGCTGGAAGCGGCGCAGCGTTTCGTGCCCCGCTCGGGGCCGGCGAGGGCTCTCGCGGCTTCCGCCGCCGGGGTCGTCGCACTCGCGTTCACCGCCGCGACGATCTGGGCGGTGGGACGTCTGGATGCCGTGCTCTTTCTGGTGAGCCTGGTCACACAGCGCGCACGCTCGTCGGTCATCGACGTGGTGAATGGTCTGCTGTCGTCCACGTTCGGCCACAACGTGACGGCCGCACTGGGCGGGAGCTCCTCGGTCGTCGCCCTGGTCGCCACATCCGTTTTCATTGTCCTGGTTCTGGTTGCCGCCGTCTCGTTGCGCGCGGTGACCGCGCCGTCCCGTCACCGGAGGTCGTAACATGCGCGCGACGGTTCATGCGGTTACCGTCGCGTCGATGGTCGCCCTGAGCACCCTCTCGGTCGAGGGGGCTGCGCAGAGCGACACGACCGCCGGACAGGCTGGAGCTGCGGGACGGGTCAGCGACTCCACGACGGCATTGCCGCAGGCGCCCGGCGACGCCAGGGTCGGGTCGGACACCATCGGCTTTGGCGGCCGGGTCATCCAGGCCGGCGATTCAGTACAGGGTCCGGTGGTGGTGGCGCTGGGCGATCTGCGGGTGCGCGGCACGGTGATCGGTACCGCGGTGGTCATCGCCGGGGACCTGATCGTGGAGGATGGGGGACGGGTGACGGGTGACGCGATCGCTGCGTTCGGAGCCGTTCGGGCCCCGTCCGGTGCAGTAGCAGGCGTACAGCGGTCGATTTCCGCCACCCTGGGGTCGCGGCTGGGGCTCACGCCCGCGCGCCGCGCGGCTCGGCTCTCGACCCAGGGGGCACTGAACCTCTCGTTAGGTTGGCTGGTGATCGTGCTGCTGATCGGCATCGGCGTGCACGCCTTTGCCGGCGACTATCTCGCCGGGGTGACGGACGTCCTGGAACAGAGCTTCTGGCGATCGTTTCTGGTGGGCGTGGCGGGAGAGCTGGGGATCGGCCCGGTGCTGGCGCTGCTGCTGATCGCGCTCACCGTCACGGTGGTGGGTATCCTGCTGATCCCGTTCGCCGTCGTGGCCTACCTGCTGGCCGTGGCGGGACTGGTGACGCTCGGATTCCTCGCGATGGCCCGGTTGACCGGTGGCAGTATGGGACCGGGACGGTCGAAGCGCCTGTCGGCCGGTGGGAGCGCGCTGCGCGGGCTGGTGCTGGGCATCCTGCTCTATCTGGGGATGTGGGTGGCGGCCGCGCTGCTGCAGTGGTCGCCGCTGCTGAGTGGCGTCGCACGGGTGCTGGCCCTGGCGATCACCTACGTTGCGGCGACGGCGGGGCTTGGCGCGGCGATTCTGTCGCGCGCGGGCACCCGGCGAGACGCAGTGCGCCCGCGAGCTGCCAGCGACGAGATGGCAGTCTGGTTGACGCCGACGCCGGTGACCGGCGTGGTGGCCGCGCGCCGGCCTACGCCAGCCGCGACGTCCCGTCACCGGGTCTAGAGCCCGGCAGGGAGCGGACGTCCCGGCGGGGGTCGTCTAGCCGTCGGGGTGCCAGCGCACCACGGTTCCGCGCCCCACACCGAGCGCGGCGGCGGCGCTGCCGTTGCGCTGGGCGATCTCGAGCAGCCCCGACGAGCCCACCAGCGCGAGCAGGTCACCGAGCGGTACGTCGGCGTAGGTGAGCCGCACGGGGATGCGGCGCGAACCGACGGACACGATGCCGCCGCGAATGCCCACGAGGTTGGTGACCGCGTTGCCGAACCGATCGACGGCGATCACCTCTCCCCGCAGGCTGCCGTCGGCTTCGCGGCTGGGCTCTGGCGTGCGCCGGATGCACGGCTCCCCGAACCACGTGCCTAACGCCTCGAGCGCAGTTCCCCGGGCGAGTGCCGCGGCTGCCGGCGCAAAGACGTCGCGACCGTGAAACGTGGGTGCGGCGCCTGGCGGGCTCGCGAGCGCGACCACGCGCGCACCCGGCACGAGGAGCGCCGGGGAGAGCACGCCGTTGTCGGGACCCACCAGATACCGTCCGTCGCTCATCGCGGCCAGGGCGACGCGCGCGCTTCCCACCCCCGGGTCCACCACCACCAGGTGCACCGTACCCGGAGGGAACCACCGCCAGTACCGCGCGACGGCGAGGCGGGCGAGCTCCACATCCTGGGGCGGAATCTCGTGCGACAGGTCCACCAGGTCCGCGCCCGGCGCGCCAGTCGCCAGGACGCCCTTCATCTGCGCCACGTAGCCATCGGCGGTGCCGAAATCGGTGAGGAGCGTGATGAGGGGCAAGCGCAGGCCGAGGCAGGAAGTACTACGCGCGAACCGGTGCGCCGAGCGAATCACGGATCCGTTCCGCGATGCGCCCGAGTTCGCGCGCGGCGCTCGATTCCGGCTCGGCGTCGACGATCGGATTGCCGGAGTCCCCCCCGGCCATGACCCGCGGGATAGAGCGGGATCTTTCGCCAGCAGGGGCAGCTCCAGCTCATCGGCCAGCCGCCTGGCCGCCGCCCGAGCCGAAGAGCGGCGTCGGCTTGCCACAGTGCGGGCACTCGAACCAGCTCATGTTCTCCACGATGCCGAGCACGGGGACGCCGACCCGCATGAACATCTTCGCGCCGCGCAGCGCGTCGCCGGCGGCGACGTCCTGCGGCGTGGTGACGATGACCGCGCCACGCACCTGCGTCGCCTGCACCAGCGAGAGCTGGGCGTCGCCGGTGCCCGGCGGCATGTCGACCACGAGGAAATCGAGCTCGCCCCACTGTCACGTCGCGCAGGAACTGCGTGACGATCTTCATGACGATCGGACCGCGCCAGATGGCGGGCTGGTCGCGTTCGATGAGGAAGCCGAGGCTCATGACCTTCACGCCGTGGGCCTCGAGCGGGAATGATCTGCTCGTCCACGACGGCGGGGGGCGCGTTCACGCCGATCATGCGCGGGATGTCCGGTCCGTAGATGTCCGCGTCCATGATGCCGACGCGCGCCCCCTGCTGCGCCAGCGAGACGGCGAGGTTCACCGCGACCGTGGACTTCCCCACCCCGCCCTTGCCGCTCGAGACGGCGATGACGTGGCCCAGATCGGGGTACAGGACAGGGCGTCGGCGCGGCCGGGCGTTGCGGCGCGCGGCCGTTCATCCATCACCGGGCAGGGCGCGACCCGCCGTCCTGCGCGGACGCGGCTGGCGGCCGATCGAGTTCCCGCGGATCGCGGACATCGATCTGGACGTCGCTCACGCCGGCCACGCGCTGCAGGGCCTGGCGCACGTCGCGCACCAGCGTGGCGTCGTCGCTGTGCGTCGAGCAGCATCGTCAGGCGCACCTTGCCGTCGCGCGTGGTCGCCATGTCGCGCACCATACTCTGACGAGGACACATCGGCTCCGGTGCGGGCATTACGCACCGTGCCGAGCGCCGTGGCGATCCGCTCCTGCAACGTCTGTCCCATGTGTCGAGATCATCCCCGCGCCGCAGCGCGATCTGAATCGAGGCTCAGCCTTCGGACCGCCGGCCGTTGGATTCCGGGCCGGGCGCCGGGCCGACGAATTCGCGGGCCGCGCCCGACCACCCGCTCCATGACCTCGTCGAGCGACCCGACCACGAGCGCGCCGGACGCCTTGGCGTGACCGCCGCCCCCAAACTGCCGCGCCAGCTGGTTCACGTCCACGTCGCCGGTGCTCCGGAACGACACCTTCACCTTGCCGTAGCCGAGGTCACGAAAGAACAGCGCCAGGCGCGTGCCGGCGATGGACCGCGGATGCTCGACGATGCCGTCGAGGTCCTCGGCGCTCACGTCATAGCGCTCCAGCGCATCGTTCGTCACCGACACCCAGGCGATGCCGTGCGTCTCGTCGACGCCAAGCGTCCCCAGGGCATCGCGGAGCAGATGGAGGCGGCCCGGCGACATCGAGGCGTAGATGCGGCGGTACATCGACTCGGGATCGACACCGCGCTCGAGCAGCACGGCGGCGATGGCGTGACACCGCGGCGAGGTGTTGCTGTAGCGGAAGCCGCCGGTATCGGTGAGAATGGCGCAGTAGAGCGAGCGCGCGATGGCCGGCGTGATCTCGAGCCCGGTCGCGACGGCGAAGTCGAACAGGAGCTCGCCGGTCGCGCACGCGTGTCACATCGGCCAGCATGATCTCGCCGGCGGGCTCGTCGGTCGCGATGTGGTGGTCGATCACGATGCGCGGCACCCGCATGCGCGCGCACGGTACCTGCCAGACCGCCCAGCCGCTTCATGTCGCTGACGTCGAGCGCAACGACGGCGTCGACACCCGAGAGCGCGTCCGCGCCTTCCGCGCTGCGGTCGTCCACATCGTTGCCGAGGAGGAAGTTGAACAGAACAGGCCAGGGCGTGGGATTGACCACCACCGCGGTGCGATGCCATCTGCGCGAGCAGGCGCGCCATGGCGCTCACCGAGCCGCAGGCGTCCCCATCGGCATTGATGTGGGTCGTGAGCCCGACCGTGCGTACGCCATCGAGTGCGCCGGCGATGCGCCGGATCGCCTCGCCGCGTTCGGCCGGGACCTGTAGCAGCGTCGACAGATTCACGTGCTCTCTGGGGAAAGCGAAAGCGGCGCCCCCGTGGGAGCGCCGCTGAAAGCTAACCATCCGCGTCGTCCCCTGCGGGGCGTCCGGTCAGCGTTTGGCCAATCGGGAATTCCGACGCCGTAGAGGAAGTAGATGACCAGGCCGATCACGAACCAGATGATCAGACGCTCCCACGTTCGCCACGGCAGACGAGGCCATCAGGTAGCGCAGACGAGATGGCGCCGAGCGGGGCGACCACGAACACGAGCGGCGTCCTGAACGGGCGCGGCAGGTTCGGGCTCGCGCACGCGCAGCACCAGAATGCCGGCGCGACACGATCACGAAGGCGAGCAGCGTGCCGATCGAGACGAGCTCGCCGAGCTCACGCACGGTGAGCAGCGCCGGCACGAACGCCACCGCCACACCGGTGATGATGGATGTAGATCCACGGCGTCTGGAACTTCGGGTGGACCTTGCTGACGAACCGGCGGCAGCAGGCCGTCCTCGACATCGAGTCCAGAAGATGCGCGACTGCCCCAGGAGCATGACGAGAATCGACCGACGACGAGGCCGGCGATGGCGCCGAGTGTTGATGAGCGACGAGATCCAGCCGAGGCCGGCGCCGGTCGGCCACGACGGCGATCGGATCCGGCACGTTCAGCTCGCCTGTACGGCATGACGCCGGTCATGACGATGCGCCGACAGAGATGTACAGGACGGTGCAGATCGGCAGCGACCCGATGATGCCGATCGGCATGTCCCGCTGCGGGTTCTTGGCCTCCTGCGCGGCCGTCGACACGGCGTCGAATCCGATGTAGGCGAAGAAGACGACGCCGGCGCCGCGCATCACGCCGCTCCAGCCGAATTGCGCCGGACGTCCCGGTGCTTCGGCGGAATGAACGGATGCCAGTTGGCCGGGTTGATCGCGCGGAACGCACCGAGGATGAACACCAGGAACACGACGCGACTTTCACGAAGACGATGACGTTGTTGACGTGCGCCGACTCCTTGATCCCGATGACCAGCAGCGTGGTGACGATGGCGATGATGAGCACCGCCGGCAGGTTGAAGATCGCCGTCACGCGTGGACCCGTCGGCGCGCACTCGACCGGGTGCCGCGTGCGGCGGACAGCGCCGGGGGCAGGGTGATGCCGACGTTCTTCAGGAACGACGCGAAGTAGCCCGACCAGCCGATCGCGACGGTCGACCGCGCCGCAGAGGTACTCGAGGATCAGGTCCCAGCCGATGATCCACGCGACGAATTCGCCCAGCGTGGCGTAGCCGTAGGTGTACGCGCTGCCCGGCCATGGGGATCAGCGAGGCGAACTCCGAGTAGCAGAGCGCCAGCGAAGAGTCACGCGAGCCCGGCGAGCACGAACGACAGGACGACGGCGGGCCCGGCATTCTGCGCCGCGGCCGTCCCGGTGAGCACGAAGATGCCGGTGCCGATGATGGCGCCGATGCCGAGCAGCGTGAGGTTGAGCGCACCGAGCGCGCGCTTCAGGCTGTCGATCAGTCTCCGCCTCGGCTTGCAGATCGGTGATGCTCTTTCGTCGGAACAGGTCCCATGCGCACCTCAGGATGATGGGCGTCAGACGCCGGATCGAAGCGGCCGCTAGAGTGTCCAGCCCGGAGCAAGGCACGTCAAGCGCGGCGGTGTGCTTCGTGCACCGCTGAGTGCGTCCGAGCGCCCCGTCGAGGACGGCGGAACGTGCGCGCTCGACCGCGTCAGAGGCTGTAGTTCGGTGCCTCGCGCGTGATGGTCACGTCGTGCGGATGTGACTCGCGCAGACCCGGCGCGTCGTGATGCGCACGAACTGCGCTCGCGTGCGCAGCTCGGTCGACATTCGCGCATCCGACGTATCCCATGCCGCTGCGCAGTCCGCCGACCATCTGGTACAGCACGTCGCCTACCGGGCCCTTGTACGGCACGCGTCCTTCGATCCCCTCGGGCACGAGCTTGCGCGGCGACATCTCGCCTTCCTGGAAGTAGCGGTCGGCGCTGCCGTCCTGCATGGCGGACAGCGAGCCCATGCCGCGGATCATCTTGAACCGGCGTCCCTCGAGCAGGAACGACTCGCCCGGACTCTCCTCGGTGCCCGCGAGCATCGAGCCCATCATCACGCTTGACGGCTCCGGCGGCGAGCGCCTTCACGATGTCGCCGGAGTACTTGATGCCGCCGTCGGCGATGACCGGGACGTCTCCGGCCCCGCCGACCGCGTCGATGATGGCCGTGAGCTGCGGCACGCCGACGCCCGGTGACGACGCGCGTGGTGCAGATCGATCCCGGGTCCCACGCCGACCTTCACGGCGTCGACGCCGCGCTCGACCAGCGCCGCGGCGCCCTCGCGGGTCGCGACGTTGCCGGCCACGAGCTGCACGTCGGGGAACGCTTCGCGCACCACGCGCGGTTGCCTGCAGGACGCCGTCGCTGTGGCCGTGCGCCGTATCGATGACGAGCACGTCCGCTCCGGCATCGACCAGGGCGCGCGCGCGGTCCAGATAGTCGCCCGCCGGCCCCGATCGCCGCCGCCACGCGCAGCCGGCCGTGCTGGTCCTTGTTCGCGTCGGGATGCTGGCGCCGCTTGTGGATGTCCTTGACCGTGATGAGGCCCGCGCAGCGTGCCCTGCTCGTCCACCACCGGGAGCTTCTCGATGCGATGCCGGCCGAGGATCCGCTCGGCTTCGTCGAGCGTGGTGCCGATCGGGCGCGGTGACGAGACGTTCGGCCGTCATCGACGTCGCGGATGGGGCGATCGCAGGTCGCGCTCGAACTGCAGGTCGCGATTGGTGATGATGCCCGACCAGGCGGCCGTCGGCGTCGACGATCGGCACGCCGGAGATCTTGAAGCGCGTCATCAGCGACACCGCTTCACGCAGCGTGGCGTCCGGCGAGAGCGTGATGGGATTGAGGATCATCCCGCTCTCGGAACGCTTCACGCGATCGACCTCGGCCGCCTGCCGATCGATCGACATGTTCTTGTGGAGCACGCCGATGCCGCCGGCGCGCGCCATCGCGATCGCCATCTCCGACTCGGTCACGGTGTCCATCGCCGCCGAGACGAGCGGCACGTTCAGCGTGATGCCGCGCGTGAAGCGCGTCGTCGTGTCGACGTCCTTGGGATGGGTGCACCGAGTGCGCGCGGCACCAGGAGGACGTCGTCGAAGGTGAGCGCCGGCGACTCGCGGATGCGGCGGACGGGCGCGGCGCCATTCCCGCGAATGCGCGACGGCCCGCTCTCCGTTGCCGGAGACGCGGGCCGCATGTGTGATCGACTTCTGCTCGCCATGGCGGAAGTTAGGCGGCGAGCGATGCGAACTCAAGGCGCGGGAGTGCCTCCCTGCCTGGCCGTTCCGGGCGTCGGCGGCACCGGCGGTTCCGACTGTCCCGGCGAGGGACCGCCGGTGGCGGCGCAGCGGCCCCGGACACGTCGGCGCCCGTCACGCGTCCGCGGGAATCGGCATTGCCCGGGGACGTCGCGCCGCTGACAGTGCGGGAGGCGACATCGACGATGTCCGAAGCGACGGATTTCCCCGCCGCCGCTACGCCGCTCAGCACACCCATGGCCTTGCTGAGGAGACCCATCGTCTCACCGATGGCGGTGGTCGAAACCTTCCCGGCGCGGAGGGTGTCTTCCACTCCCTCGGTGAAGCGCTGAAACAGGTTCGCCGACGACGCGTCCGCGGTCCCGTACTTCTTCTCGAGAAACTCGATGTAGTCGAGGACCTGATAGGCACGCTCATCGGGAAGCGGCTCGAGATGGCGCATGATCCGGTCGCGGAGCGTAGGGTGCATGGCGGCTCATCCCCGCCAGCGAACGCGCTGGCCACGGGTGTCGATGTGAACGTATGGCGTGCCGAAGTGGGTGTAGATGCCCATGCCTCCCACCAGGTCGGGATGGGCGCGCTCCACGATCTCCACCGCCAGCGCCACCAGTCGGGTGTCGGCCGCGCTCACCCGGCCATCGAGATTGGCGTCGACGGCGAGGTCCAGCGCATCGCCGAACTGGTGCCGGCTGTCGCGCGCCGCGCGCGCAACCTGCCGGTTGTGGAGCGGCGTGCGGAACCCCGAGTGCACGTCGAAGGCCACATTCGCGCGGCGCGCTCCACCGTACCAGCTCTCGATCTCGTCGAGCACCAGTTCGATCTTGTCGAGAATGCGTGGATCGACGGCGGCATAGCGGGGCCAGGTGGACTGCGCGTCGCGGCTGACGAAATCGCCCAGCCGCAGGTGGTCGGAAACCTGGAGGTCGAGATCGCAGGTATCGATCTGCACGAAGCCCGCCGGCATGTCCGGGGTGGGACGACGCGACCGTTCGCCGCGGTAGTAGCCGATGCGGTAGCCGTTGAGCGATGCGCCGTTCTTCTCCGAGAACGGCATCAGCACCGACAGCGACACGCCATTGACCATGCGACGGATGGCCCTGGTGCGCAGTTCAAGCCGGTAGAAGCCCGGCTGGTCCGGGGCAACGAGGCCGTTGGCGAGGGCGCGCGGCTGGTCGAGCGCACTGTCGGTGTTGAGGGGGATCCAGTCATAGCGGACGGAGTCCACCTCGGTGGCCACCTCGAGCGGGTAGTCGAGGAGCGTCCCGGGCAGCGCGAATCGCATGCGCACGTGTCCGCTGCGGCCGAAGGCCTCCGCTGCCGGCCGCGCCAGCGGACCGGCCCCCAGGCGGGTGGCGGTGCTCTCGAGGCCTTCGGCCGGGCGCAGGAACGCGATGTAGCCGACGGCGAGGGAGCAGGCGATGGCGAGCCGGAGGTGCCGCGCGGCCCGTCCGACACGGGACCCCGTCTGCCTAACGGGCCGCGGTACGTCGGGCACGGCGATGCCCCGCTCCGGACCGTCTCCGCCGGCGTCCGGAACCGGGCCTCGCAGCCCGGGATCCCGCACAGGCACTAGCGCAGACCCCAGCGAGCAGGGACGCCGCGCGTATCGACGTGCACGAACGGGCCGTGCGCCCTGGTGGCGGCGTAGATGGCCAGGCCGCCGGTCAGGTCGGGGTATTCCCGTTCCACCGATTCGAACACCTGCTTGAGGATCCGTGCGTCCCGACCGTTCACGCGACCGTCGTGGTTGAGGTCGTCCATGCGCCCGTCACCGTTGCCGTCCACGAACACGTCGGCCGCGTCGCCGTACTGGTGACGGCTGTCCGCGGCGCGACCACCCCGCTTCACACCGCGGGCATTGTACTGCGGCGAGCGAAAGCCCGACAGGACCGCCAGGTGATCGGCGCGGATCCCCCGGCGCTGGAGCTCGGCGATGGCGAGCTCCAGCTTGTCGACAAGAGTCTCGCTGAGTACCAGATACTTCGGCCACACCGCGGCCTGATCGTGGGTGAGGAAGTCGCGAAGCCGAAAGTGCTCGGATACCGGGGTGTCTTCGTTCTCGGGCGTCACCTCGACGAAACCCTCCGGGTTCTGATACGCCTCGGAGCGCGTCGCCCGGCGTTCGCCAGGCCAGAACCCCATACGGTATGTCCCGATGGTTCCCTTCACCTTCTCGGCGAATGGGACCAGCGTGACAAAACTGAACGGCCGCCTCGTCGCGCTGTCGAAGGTAACGTACACGCCGGGATGGGTGACCGCGGTGTCGCCGAACAGACGGCGCAGGATGGCCACTCCGCCGTCACCTGCCCGATCGATCAGCCGCATGAGGAGCTTGCCGCTGCGTCCGGTCAGCGTGTCGGCGTTGAACGCCGCCGAGGTGGTCGATTCCGGCAAGGGGCGCACGGACGGCCTCGCGCCGGCTCCCGGCGTGCGCACGAACGCCGTCGCGCTCACAAACGCGGCAGCGACTCCAACCGCGATGATGGTTCTTCGGCTGCTGCTCGGTCTCATGTCCCCGGAGAGTACGAATGTCCTACAGGCCACGACCGGTGTGAGGCCGCGGAGGTCACGCCATCGTGGGTTTTGAGAGGGAGCACGCACTCGCAACGTGAGCCCGAGCACGCACGGGGTGCGGGAAAGATGTCACTGCGAACCGCTCGGGTCCACCCCTCGGTCCCGGGGCGCCGATCGACGTCAGTAGATGTACACCGGCGTCCCGACGGGGACGATCCGGAACAACGTCTCGATGTCCTCGTTGCGCAACCGCACACAGCCGTGGCTCACCGATTGTCCGATCGACGACGGCACGT
This sequence comes from uncultured Gemmatimonadaceae bacterium, assembly GCA_963740565.1. Taxonomy (GTDB): domain Bacteria; phylum Gemmatimonadota; class Gemmatimonadetes; order Gemmatimonadales; family Gemmatimonadaceae; genus CAVUFA01. The sequence continues at coordinate 100,872 of CAVUFA010000002.1, forward strand.
CGGTGCCATGCAGTCCGTATCCATCCCCGAGGTTCAGGCGCTCGGTGCCCACCACCCCTTCATAGCGGCGCTGATTGGTCCCGAACGGCGGGACGATGAGCATTCCGTTGACCGTGATCTCCTTTCCTTCGCTCACCTCGTAGGGCTCTTCGTGGCCGTCGGGAAAACGGAGAACCACGTTGTTGCCCGACACGGTGATGGCACTGCCGTCGCCCAGGTCGATGGACTTGCCGCGGATCAGCTTCGTCAGGCGCAGGTGCTGTTTCCTGGCCACCTCGACGTAGTGCCAGTCGGGCGGCACCCAGGTGGGATCGCTCTCCTTGTTCTGCACCACGAGCCGCCCCCGCGGCGTCTCGAACTTCCAGTGGTTCGTGCTGCCCTGTGCCAGCACCTTGCCGCTGCCGGTGGCGACCCGCGTCTCGAACACCAGCTGATCACCCACCCGATACCAGAGACGATGGTCGGCGATGCTGACCACGATCGAGCCGTGCTCGACCGCGGTGTCCCCCGGCGACGCGATCAGATCGTCGAGCGAGTCGCTGGCCGTGCCCACCCGGCGCCGGACGTCGGCCAGCAGCTCGAGATTGTCGTTGAAGACCATTCGCGTGACGTCGCGGGCAAACCGCACGTTCGCCGTGGTGGTCGCCATCCCCACGGTGCCGGCACATGCCAGAACGGCGATGGCGGTCAGCGCCCACGAGAGCGCCCCGCCCGAGCGGTAGAAGCGAACGATCGAACCCATGGCGCGGCGTCGGCTAGTAGAAATACACCGACAGACCCGGCACCACGTTGGGCGCGATGGCGGCCAGGTCGGCGCGGTCGACCAGCACCGCGCCCGGAAGGACGTACGACGAGTCGGCGAGCGGCCCCGAGGACGGCGTGGCGTAGAGCAACGTGCCACCGGTGAGCAGCACCCCCGCCTGGCCCAGGGCCCCGCTCAGCTCACGGTTCTCCGGCGCCGGAAGCCCACGCTCCTCGAATACCCAGGCGGGCACCTCCCATGCGTCGCGCGCGGAGAGAATGCGCGCCACCGTGCGCGCGCCCCGCGGCGCGACGAGACGAAGCGTGTCGGGGGCGGTGCCGACCAACCGCTCCGGGCCGATGCGGACCGACATGGTACGGAGCACCACGCCCTCGCGCTCCAGGTACATCCGGCCGCTGTCGACCGCCACCGCCAGGTGCAGTTCACGATCGCCCCGTGCGCGGCGTCGCACCAGTTCGAGCACCACGCGCATGCGGTGCTGCTCCGAGGACAGCGCGAGGTCGGCGCGCCGCCGTTCGGCGTCGCTCATGCCCGCGCGCAAACGCCTCACCTCGCCTCGGTAACGGAGCAGCTGCGATCCCAGCGCAACGTTGGCCAGCATCGCGCCTCCAATCATGATCGACAGCGCCGCGACCATCCTGGGATGATTGCGGCGCAACATGCGCCACTTCGATTCCTTTGCTGGAGTGGTTCCTGGTGCGTGCATACATTCCACCGGCGTCCCCGCCTCTCAGTTTATCGTCTGGTCCGCTTCCACACCAAATGGCTTCCCGCCCTTCGCGCCCCGTTCTGCTCGTGGTCCTGGATGGATTCGGCTATCGCGAAGAGCGCGAGGGGAATGCGATTGCCCTGGCGCGGACGCCGACCTGGACCGCGCTCAAGGAGCGGCACCCCGGCACGCTGCTCGACGCATCCGGACTGGCGGTGGGACTGCCAGAGGGGCAGATGGGCAACAGCGAGGTGGGGCATCTCAACCTCGGCGCCGGACGCGTGGTGGAGCAGGACATCGTCCGGATCAGCGACGCGATAGCCGACGGGTCATTCTTTACCCGGCCGGCCTTTCTCGACGTCTGCGCACACGTGCGCGACCAGGACCGCACGCTGCACCTCATGGGGCTGATCGGGAATGGCGGCGTGCATGCGCTCGACCGGCATCTGTTCGCGCTGTTGGATCTGGCCGAGCGGCAGCGGGTGCCGCGCCTGGCGATCCACGCTTTGGTCGACGGACGCGACACCATGCCGACCTCCGGACTGGGCTTCATGCAGCAGCTGGTGGCGCGCGCCCAGGGGCGCGCCGTGATCGCCAGTCTTGGCGGGCGGTACTTCGGCATGGATCGCGACCGGCGATGGGAGCGGATCCAGCGCTGGTACGATGTCGGCGGTTCGCGGCGTGGGACCCACGGTCGACGATCCGGTGGAGGCGATTCGTCAGGCGTACGCACGGGGGGAGACCGACGAATTCATCACGCCGGCGGTGGTGGTCGGCGGCGACGGCCGGCCGCTCGCGCCCATGCGTGACGGCGACGGGGTGATCTGCTTCAATTTCCGGTCGGACCGGATGCGCCAGATCGTCCGGGCGATGACGGATCCGGACTTCAAGGGCTTCGACGTGAGCGGACGTCCGCGGCTCACGCTGGCGACCATGACGTCGTACGACACGACATTCAGCTTTCCGGTGGCGTTTCCGCCGTTTTCGATGGCGCGGATCGTGGCGGAAGTCGTCTCGGACGCCCAGATGACGATGTTCCGGACGGCGGAGACAGAGAAGTATCCCCACGTCACGTACTTCTTCAACGGCGGCATCGAGGTGCCATTCGCCGGAGAGGAACGGTTGCTGGTGCCCAGTCCGAAGGTCGCGACTTACGATCTCCAGCCGGAGATGTCAGCGAACGAAGTCACCGAGGTACTGTGCAAGTCGATTGATCGGGGATCATACGACTTCACGCTGTGTAACTATGCGAACTGCGACATGGTGGGGCACACCGGTGTGCTCCCGGCGGTGATCCGGGCGGTGGAGACGGTGGATGAGTGTCTGTCCCGCGTACTGCGCTCGGCGGAGCGGGCGGGCGTACGGGTGCTGGTGACCGCCGATCATGGCAATTGCGAGATGATGATCGATCCGGCGACCGGTGGCCCACACACCGCGCATACCACCAATCCGGTGCCTCTGGTCGTCGTGGATCCCGACGGCGATCGGCCGCTGCGCGGCGGCGGGGCGTTGCGCGACGTCGGGCCGACGGTGCTGGCGATGCTGGGTCTCGACCGGCCTGACGAGATGACGGGGCGGGACCTTCGTGACCCACCGGATTGACGGAGGCATGGTGAGGGGATTGCTGGCAGTGACGCTGTGCGTGGCCGTGGCGCCGCGCGCGATCGCGCAGGTGGGACACACCCCGGCGACCAGTCCCTATAGCGACCTGGAGTTCCGCCAGGAGTGGACCTGGTTCGTGGGCTATTTCGACGCGCGCAAGGATCCCGAGGGCGTGGCGCCACGCGGCGGTCCGATGTTCGGCACGCGGTGGGACGTGCGACTTGGTGGCCCGGCCTACGTAACGACGCGGGTGGGGGGAGCGGGGCTCAAGCGACGGATTCTCGATCCCACCAAGCCTGTCGGCCAGCGCATCGTGGGGGAGGAAACGGTACCGCTGACGTTCATCGATGCGGCGCTCTCGCTCAACCTCACGGGATTCCGGACGTGGCATTCGCTGATCCCCGTCGTGAGCGGCGGGCTCGGTTTCTCCGGTGATCTCCGAGGCAAGAACGACATCGCGGGATATCGGTTCGGCCTTCCGCTCACGTTCACGTTCGGCACGGGCGTGAAGTGGGTGCCGTCGGGAAACCGATGGCAGGCCCGGTTCGACTGGTCCAACTACATCTATCGCATCCACTACCCCGACTCCTACTACCTGAAGACCGGAACGGACGACCCGGTTCGGCTGCCTGACGAGCCGCACTCGCTGTGGCGGCGCAACGGGTCGTATCAGCTCGGCATATCGTATCTGTTCCGGCGTTAGCGCCGCGGACGCGCCCTTATCGCCGCCACCCCCTGGCATGCCTTCGGCGTTTCTCACCCGCACCGTCCGCTTTGCCGCGGCGCACCGGTATCGGCGGCCGGACTGGGATGACCGCCGCAACACGGAGGTCTTCGGACAGTGTGCGCGGCCGCACTTTCACGGGCACACCTACACCTGCGAAGTGACGGTGAACGGGAGCGTGGATCCGGTCACCGGGATGCTGATCGATCTGCAGGTGCTCGACGATGTCCTGCGCCGCGAGGTCCTCGAACGGTTCGACCACCGCAACATCAACCTCGAGGTGCCGGAGTTCGCTGAGGGAAAGCAGGTTCCCACGGGGGAGAACCTCGCGCAGTTCATTTTCGAGCGGGTCCAGGGCGCCCTGGGGTCTGCTGTGGCGGTGAGTGAAGTGGTGATCGCCGAGGACGATACGCTGCGGGTGTCCGTTCGGAGCGCCTGACGCCAGGAGAGCCATCAACCCGCGTGTCGGCGATCGACGCCGGCCGTCGATGGGTAGGCGTGCCTCGCTCCAGGAGAGCGACGGCGAATCGGATTCACCGGCGGCGCTGATGCTTCCTGCCACGCGGCCGTCCCGCGAGATTTCGCAGCATGGCTGAGGCAACACGCGCAGAGGTCCCGCTCGATGCGGTCGAGGAGACCCCGGTCTGGCTCGAGATCAACGGGGCGCCGGTGGTCACGTGGATGTGCACGCCGGATCAGCTCGACGAGCTGGTGGTGGGGTGGCTGTTCGGCGAGGGATACATCGACGGCATGAGTGACATCCAGCGCATGCGTCCGTGCACGCGTGAGCTCGGCTTCTGGGTGGACATCGATCCCGAGCGCGTGGCAGCGGTGGAGCTCTCGGGACGCCGGCGGGTGCTGGCGTCGGGATGCGGCTCGGTCACGCAATTCCTGGGAAGCCTGGCGGCGGTCTCCCGGCGCAGCGGTGCGACTCCGGAGCTCGACACGCCCCGGCTTCGCGGGCTGTTCAAGACGATGTTCGGCCGGGCATCGCGGTACAAGGAAACGGGAGGCGTGCACGCCGCGGCGCTCACCGACGGCGAGTCGCTGCTCTACCACGCCGAGGACATCGGCCGGCACAATGCGGTGGACAAGGTGGTGGGCGCGGCCGTTCAGGACGGCAAGCGACCGGACGACCTGGTGCTGCTGGTGACGGGACGGATCTCGGGAGAGCTGGCGTACAAGGCCGCGCGCGCGAACATCGCGGTTGTGGCGACGCCGTCGGTGCCGTCGACCGTGGCGGTGGAGATCGCCCGCGCCTCGGGGATGACGCTGATCGGCCGCGCGGTGAGCGGACAGCCGCAGCTGCACCGTTTCTGAGCGGTGGCGTCGAAGGGCGAGTCGCTACCCTGCACCGGCGTGGTGCTGGCGGGCGGCGCGGCGTCGCGATACGGCGGACTGCCCAAGGGACTGGAGCGGGTGGGAGGCCGGCGCATCATCGATCGGGTGGCTGACACGCTGCGCGAGGTGACCGACGACCTGCTGCTGGTCGCCAACGACCCGGCCGCCGGGTCGTGGCTTCCCGGCGTTAGGCATGCGGGCGACGTGCTGGCCGGGGTGGGCGGCCTGGGGGGCATCCATGCCGCGCTGACGCACGCGCCCGGCCCGGTGCTGGTGGTGGCGTGGGACATGCCGTTCGTGCCTGCCGGACTGCTGCGGCAGCTGCGGGAGCTCGGCGCCGGGGCCGACGCCGCCGTTCCCGAGAGCGGCTCGCGCCGGGGGGTCGAACCGCTCTGCGCCTAGTACGCCCCGTCGTGCCGGCCGGCGATCGAGCGCTGTGTGGCGGCCGGTGACCGGCGCGTCGTCGGCTTCTTCGACGCGGTGCGGGTCGCTCGCCTTGGATGGGCACAGGTGGCAGCTTTCGGTGATCCCGAGTGGCTCTTCATGAACGTCAACACGCCGGACGAGCTGGTCCGCGCGGAGGCGCATGCGACGACCGCCGATGGTGGCGATCATCGGACGTAAGAACAGCGGCAAGACGACGCTGCTGGTGAAGCTGGCGGCCGAGCTGCATCGTCGGGGCTATCGGGTGATGACGATCAAGCACGGCACGCACACGTTCAACATCGACCCGGCCACCACCGACACCTACCGGCACTTTCACGAGGGAAATGCCGAGCGGGTGGCGATGGTGGCGCCGGACAAGTTCGCGCTGGTGATGCGCTGGAGCGACGAGCGGGACGCCGAGGAGGTCGCGAGGCGTACATGAGCGATGCCGACCTGGTGCTGTGCGAGGGATTCAAGTCGTCTGCGCTGCCGAAGATCGAGATCCACCGGCGCGCGGTGAACCCGCGGCCGCTCTGGCTCCAGGAATCCGAGGCGGCGGCGTACTACCGTGCCGTGGTGACCGACGACGCGACGTTCGAGGCGCCGCTCCCGGTCATCCGGCTCGACGACGGGGACTGGCTGGACCGGCTGGCGTCGCTGGTGGAGCGCGACGTCATGGAGCGTTAGGCATGCGGCGCGCGTGGCCGGCGATGGGCCTCGCGATCGCCGCCTGTGCCACCGGCCGGGCGGCGGTGCGGAGCCGTCCGGCGCCGGCCGTGGCGGCCCTCGCCTCGGCAATCGACTCCCTGGTCAGCGACACCCGGTTCCGCAACGCGGAGTGGGGGATTCTGGTCGTCGATCCGGATCGCGGCGACACGCTCTACTCGCGCAACGCCGGCAAGCTCTTCATGCCCGCGTCGAACCAGAAGATCCTCACCGGTGCGGTGGCGCTGCACCTGCTGGGCCCCGGGTTCCGGTTCTCCACCACCGTGGGGACGACCGCCGCGCCGGCCGATGGCGTCATCAACGGCGACCTGGTGGTGTTCGGGACGGGCGATCCGAGCATCAGCGACCACATGCGCGGTGACGCCATGGCGGGCCTCCGTGAACTGGCCGACTCGCTGGCCGCCCGGGGCGTCGTCCGCATCACCGGCGATCTGGCGACCGGGATCGACGCCTTTCCCGACGCCTCCCTCGGGTACGGGTGGGACTGGGACGATCTCGACGCCGCATACGCGGCCGGAGTGGACGAGCTCTACTTCAACGAAGGCTTCACGCGCGTGGTGGCGCACGGCGGAGCGGCCGTCGGAGACCCGGCGATCGTCACCACGGCTCCGGCGCACACCTACCCGCGCGTCCACAGCAGCGTCGTGACGGCGCCGCCCGACTCCAGCGGCCGGAACCGGCTGCGCGTCGCGCAGGACTCCGTCGACCCCGGGGCCATCGTCGCCAGCGGCCAGGTTGCGCCGGGCGACACCGCGTCCGCGACCATCACGCTACCGCGACAACGTGGCCGCCTTTCTCACCGCGCTGCGCGAAGCGCTGACCGAACGCGGCATCGCCGTGGACGGGAACGTGCGGAGCCGCGTCCGGGAACGGATCGCCCCCCCGCCCCTGGTCGTGGACTCGATGGGGTCGGGTGACATGCCGGGGGTGCACGCCCCCGCCGAGGGCGACGCCTACCCGCTCTTTGCCGTCGTCTCGCCGCCGCTCAGGGAGATCCTCCCCCCGTTTCTCAAACCGTCGCAGAACCAGATCGCCGAGATTCTGCTCAAGACGTTAGGCAGATCGCTGGCCGGCGTGGGACGCGCCGACAGCGGCGCCGCGGTGGTCAGGCGCCAGCTCCTGGCGTGGGGAGCTGCGCCCGACGGCTTCGTGATGCGGGACGGCAGCGGGCTTTCCCGGCACGACCTCGTCACGCCGGAGACGATCGTCCGCGTGCTGGCGGCCATTCGCCGCGACACCGCGTTCGCCGCGTTCTACGACGCGCTGCCGGTGGCCGGCGTGGATGGCACCATCGCCACCCGCATGCGGGGCACCGCGGCTGCAGGCAAGGTACACGCCAAGACCGGCTCGCTCGACATGGTGCGTTCACTCTCGGGCTACACCACGACCGCAGACGGGCACCCCCTGATCTTCAGCGTATTGAGCAACAACTGGACCGTCCCGGCAACCGATGTCACCGCGGTGCAGGATTCGATCGCCGCGCGGCTCACCCGCATGCGACTCGGTCGTCCCTGATGCTCAGCGTACCCGAAGCCAGCCGCCAGATTCTGGCCGGAATCCGCCCGCTACTCACCGAGCGCGTACCGCTGCTCGACGCGCTGGGCCGTGTGCTCGCTGCCCCGGCGTCAGCATCGTACACGCTACCGCAATGGGACAACTCCGCGATGGACGGCTATGCCGTGCGGGGGAGCGACGTGGAGGGTGCCAGCGAGTCGCACCCGCTGACGTTGCGCGTGCTGGAGACCGTGGCAGCGGGAGGCTTCGCACGCCTCTCCGTCGGCGCGGGCGAGGCTATCCGCATCATGACCGGCGCCCCGCTTCCCGAGGGCGCCGACTCCGTGATCCGGGTGGAGGATACCGATGGCGGAACGGAGCAGGTGCTCATTCGCAACGACCGCGATCGCCACCGCAACATTCGACCGCGCGGCGAGGACTTTCGCGAGGGCGACGTGGTGCTGCCCGCCGGAACGCCCCTGGCGCCGGCGCAGATCGGCGTGCTGGCCAGCCTGGGGTACGCCGCGGTGGAGGTCCACCGGCGCCCAGTGGTGGCCATCGCCGGGTCGGGCGACGAGCTGGTGGACCTGGACCGCTTCCACGAGGTGCTCGACGGGAAGAAGGTCCTTGCCTCGAACAGCTACACGTTGAGCGCACTCGTCCGGCAGCCGGTGGGACGCCGATTGACCTCGGCAATTCCGCGGACACGCCCGAGTCGCTGCGCGCTCTCCTGCAGCGCTCGGAGGGCGCGGACCTGCTGGTGACCTCGGCCGGCGCGTCGGTGGGCGAGTTCGACTACACCCGCGACGTGCTGCAGTCCCTTGGCGCCGACATCCGGTTCTGGCGGGTGCGGATGCGGCCCGGCGCGCCGCTCGGGTTCGGCATGCTCGGCGACATGCCGTGGGTCGGTCTGCCGGGGAATCCCGTTTCCGCGATGGTGACGTTCGAGCTGTTCGTGCGGCCCGTGATTCGGCGGATGCTGGGACACACCCGACTCTTCCGGCGACCGGTCCCCGTGGTGCTGGAGGAGCCGGTGACGATCGGCGCACGGCTCACGCACTTCCTGCGCGCCGTGGTGCGCGTGCGCGAAGACGGTGCCCTTGGTGCGCGCCTGACCGGGCCGCAGGGCTCGGCGATTCTGACGTCGATGGCGCGTGCCAACGCCCTGCTGATCGTCCCTGAAGACCGCCCGCGATCGGAAGCGGGCGAGCGGTTGAATGCGCTGCTCGTGAGCGACGACGCCGAACTCGCGGAATCGTTTGCGCTCTGAGCGGCGCTACTTCTTCACCGCACAGCCGCTGTAGGCCACGCGATCCACCCAGACCTGCGCCTGGTGCGTGTATTCCTTCTTGCTGTTGTCGGTGCAGGGCACCATGGACAACGTGACGTGGATCGTGTGGGTGTCCGGCGCGGTCAGGATCGACTCGTACTCATGATGGCGCCGTCGACGGTGGGCGCCTTGAAATCGAAGACGATCGAGTCCTTCCGCCCCTTGAGCTTGTGCCAGACGATGCTCGCCGGGGTGATGTCGACGTTCCACGAGTCGTCCTTTCCCGTTACGGCGAAGGACTCGGGTGGCGGCGGGGGCGCGGCAGCGACCGCGCTGTCGGCGCTCGGCGCGGCCTGCTCGCTTCCGCCACCGCAGGCCGCGATGGCCACGGCGGCAACGAGCAGGGCGAACATGCCCAGAGGGGACGCGGCTTTGAGATGACGCATTGCTGTCTCCGGATCCCGTCGGCAGTTCGGCGCGGTTGTACCCGCCGCGCCGCGTGGGTACTGCAAAATGTCTTTCACGTCGAGCGATGGCAACGTGCCGGGCTCGTCCGCACCACTGGGCTCCCGACATCCACCACCCCAACGGCGGAGCGATTCCTGCCGTCGCGTCGTCGCTAACTCCGAAGCCGGGCGGTGGCGGACTTGGAGAGCCGCTGTGCCACTACTTCCGCTACGTCCAGAACCGGCGTATCGCTGCCCAGCGCTGCGGCGCCATCGGAGATCATCGTCATGCAGAACGGGCACGCCACCGCCAGGGCGTCGGCGCCGGTGCCGAGCAGCTCCTCGGTGCGCTCCACGTTGATGCGCTTTCCGGTCCGCTCCTCCATGAACATCCGCCCGCCGCCGGCGCCGCAGCAGAGGCCGCGATCGCGCGAGCGCGGCGGCTCGGACGAGGGTCACGACCGGCAGCGCGCGCCGCAGCGCCTCGCGCGGCGCGTCGTAGACGCCATTGTAGCGTCCGAGGTAGCAGCTGTCGTGATAGGCCACGGTGAGCCGCTCGTGCTCGTCCGGTGTCGAGGGGAACGCGGCCCTGCGGAGGAGCAGCGTCGATGTAGGTCGAGTGGTGGATGACCTCGTAGTGCCCGCCGAGCTGCGGAAACTCGTTGCCGATCTGGTGGAAGCAGTGGGGGCAGCTGGTGACGATCGTGGTGACCTCGTAGCGATCGAGGGTCTCGATCGCCTGTTTCGCCAGCATCTGGTAGAGGTACTCGTTGCCCAGGCGGCGGGCAGGATCGCCGTGACAGCTCTCCTCCTGTCCGAGGATCGCGAAGCGGACGCCGGCCGCCTGGAGGATGCGCGCGAACGCCACCGCGATCTTCTTCGCGCGGTCGTCGAACGATCCCATGCAGCCCACCCAGAACAGCACGTCGGGCCGCTCGCCCCGCGCGGCCAGCTCGGCCATCGTCGGGATGTCGAGGCCCTCGGCCCATGCGCGCGATCGTCGCGCTGGAACGCCCACGGCGAGCCGTTGCGCTCGAGCGACTCGAACGCGGGGAGGACTTCTTCCGGGAAACGCGACTCGGAGAGCACGAGGTTGCGCCGCATCTCGTTGATGATCTCCAGCTGATCGATGGACACCGGGCACTCGTACACGCAGGCGCGGCAGGACGTGCACGCCCAGAGCTCCTCCTCGGTGATGAAGTGGTCGAGCAGCCGGTGACGCGCGGCGCTGCGCTGCGTCGGCCTCGTCCGGCCCGCGCGTGCCCAGGAACGAACTGGCCGCCGGATCGCGGTCGCCGACGATGACCGGCGCGAGCTCCAGCAGCCGCTGCCGCGTGTTGATCACGATCTTGCGCGGCGAGAGCGGCTTGCCGGTGATGTTCGCCGGACAGGCCGCCGTGCAGCGCCCGCACTCGGTGCACGCGTAGCCGTCGAGCAGGTTCTTCCAGGTGAGCTGCGTGACGTCCTCGGCGCCGAACTGCTCGCGTCCTCGGTCTCGAGGTCCATCGGTCGCATCGCGCCGATGACGCCCGGGTCCGCTGGTGTTCGAGAGGTAGGTGTTCGGCAGCGAGACGATGACGTGCAGGTGCTTCGAGTACGGCAGATAGTTGAGGAAGGCGAGGAGGAGCGTGCGCGTGGATCCACCAGCTCGCGTCGAGACCCGCGCGGGCCGCGGCGGGGGACATCCACGCCAGCGCTATCGCCAGCGGGGTGGAGACGGCTGCACGAGCCGGGGAGTGAGCGGCGCCCAGGTTGCGGTCGAAGGCCGCCGCGAGGAAGAGCGTGACCATCAGCACGGCGATCATCGAGAGAATGAGGATGGCGTCGCCGCTGTGCACGTTGTCGCCCTGCAGCCGGCGTGGTTGCACCACGATCCGCCGGTAGAGCAGCACGGCCACGGCGACGAGGACGAAGAGGGCGAAGGGCTCCTGCGAGAGGAGGAAGGCCGCATAGAGCGGACGGGGAGGAGCGCGTTCGAACGAGAACGCCGGGAACGACGCCGCGGACGAGGATTTCGGCGCTGCCGGCGGTGAGCACGATGAATCCCCAGAAGACGAACGCGTGGAGCGGGCCGGCCACCGGGTCGCGCAGGATCTTCGCTGCGCGAAGCCGATCGACGAGCACGTTCCACAGGCGTCGCAGCGGGCTCGTCGAGCGCGGCTCGGCGCGCCCAGGCGCAGGAAGCGATACGAGCCGCTGCGCGTTGAACGAGAACGAGGCCGGCTGCCAACGGCGAGGACAAGCGCGAAGACGATGTTCGTGCGTGGTCAGGTGACCCGTGCTTCTTGGCTTCCTGCACCGCGGCGGTGAGCGCCGGCACCACCTCGAACACGTCACCCACGATCCCGTAGTCCGCGACCTTGAAGATCGGGGCCTCCTGATCCTTGTTGATGGCGACGATCGTCTTCGACGTCTGCATGCCGGCCAGGTGCTGAATCGCGCCGGAGATACCGACGGCGACGTACAGATCGGGGCTCACCTGACGCCCGGTCTGGCCGATCTGGTCGCTGTGCGGACGCCATCCTTCGTCCGTGACCGCGCGCGTGGCCCCGACCGCGGCGTTGCCGAATGCCTCGGCGAGATCCTCGACGAGCCTGAAGTTCTCCGGCGCTCTGAGGCCGCGACCGCCGCTGACGATGACCGGCGCCTCCGCCAGGTCGAGCTTCCGCGCGTCGCCGATGATCGTCTCGGTGACCACGACCCGCGATGCGGCCGGATCGCCAACCGGTGGCGCCGACTCCACGCGCGCCGGCTCCGGGCGCGTGGCGGCCGGGCAGCGCGCCCGGGCGCAGCGAGACGACGGCGGGTTCGCCCGATCAGGCGAGCGTTGCAACGACCTTGCCGGCGTAGGCGAAGTGGGTGACCATGATGCGTCCCGGCGTCCAGGCGATGGCAGAGTACGTCGGCGGCGATCGGCACGCCGAGCTGCGCGGCGACGCGGGGGGCGAGGTCCCTGCCCTGCGCGGAGGCGGACGAGCACGACGGCGCGATAGCCCCCCGTCCTGACGCGCTCCGCGACGAGCGAACGGCCGCGCTTCGGGATTGTATGGGCGAACGCCGCGTGCTCGGTCGACGAACACGACATCGGCGCCGTGTGCTGCCGAGCCGCGGCGCGGTCGGCGATCGCCAGGAGCACCCGCCACGATGGCGTGCGCTTCGCCGCCAGCTGCTGGGCGAGCTGCGCGCGCGCCGAGACTGCCTCCAGGGCGACCTTGCGCAGCGCACCGCCGCGGGTTTCCGCGAACGCCAGGATGTTCGCCATCAGAGCACCTTCGCTTCGGTCCGGAGCAGGCGCACGAGTTCCGGCACGGCGGCCGCGCCTTCGCCGATGATGCGGCCGGCCTGTCGCTCGGGCGGAAGCTCCATGCGGACCACCGTGAGCGCGCTCGGCGCCCAGCTGCGCCGGCTTCACGTCGAGCGGCTTCTTCTTCGCCGCCATGATCCCCTTGAGCGATGGATATCGCGGCCGGGCGATGCCTTCGTCGATCGTGAGCACGCGCCGGCAGCGGGAACGCCACCATCTCGGCTCCGCCCTCCAGCTCGCGGCGCGCGGTGCCCGCGGCCTTCCGCGATCTCGAGCTTCGAGCAGGCATGGACCGCCGGCAGGTCCAGCAGTTCGGCGACCATGAGGCCCACGGCGCCATTGGCCGTGTCCTGCGACATCCGGCCGAACAGGATCAGGTCGTATCGCCCCCCGCAGCTCGGCGGCGAGCGCCTCGGCGACGGCGAAGCTGTCCACCGGCACCGCGGCACACTTGAGGTGCACCGCGCCGTGCGCGCCCATGCTCAGCGCCTTCCGCAGCGTCTCCTGCACGGCGTCGGGCCCGAGCGAGACGACGACCACCTCGCCACCGCCCTGCTTCTCGGTCAGCTGCAGCGCGAACTCCACGGCGTAGCCGTCGAAGTCGCCCATGTCATATTTCAGGCCGGTCTCGTCGACGTCGAGTCCGGACGCCGCGATTCTGAACTTCACGTCCATTTCGGGGACGCGCTTGATGCACACGGCGATCTTCACGGGCGGTCTCAGTATGTGAAAGAATTCACAATCGAAGATAGCTGCGGAGAGGGTGGGTGGGAGATGCGACGCCCAGCATGGGAATTGGGGGCAGATGGAATTTGCCGGCCGCTTCATGGAGGCTGCTCCACGTCAACGCGGATGGGGCTCCGCCTCGAACTCGGTGGCGCGGTGGGACTCCGCATCGAATTTGGACGACAGCTGTGGCGACGAGACCGCGCCGGAAGGCCCGCTCGCGCTGGCGACGCCGCCGCGCATCTTCACACCACCCTACGACCAAGCTTCCGACTTCCTCCCACGCATTCCATGCCCCTCGCCCTCGTCACCGGAGCTACGGCAGGTCTCGGGAGGGAATTCGCCGAGCAATTCGCAGCGGGCGGATGCGACCTCGTGCTGGTGGCGCGCGATGTGCGAGCTGCTCGCGCGGTGGCCGCCGAACCTGGTCGCGACCGGTACGCGCGTCAGCGCGGAGGTGCTCTCCGCCGACCTGAGCCGAGGACGACGAACCCGGGTCGTGGTGCAACGGATCGACGCTCGTTCCGGTGGACGTTCTGGTCAACAACGCCGGATTCGGCGTGAGCCGGCCGATTGGCTCGCATGCCGCGCAAGCCACAGGAGACATGGTGCGGCGTCCACGCGCTCGCCGCGCATCGTCTCGCGCAAGCCGCGGTCCAGGGCATGGTGAGGCGCGGGCGCGGTGCGATCATCAACGTGTCATCCATGGCCTCCTTTCTTACCGGCCCCGGGAACGTGAATTACTGCGCCACGAAGGCGTATCTGCGTATCTACAGTGAGGCGCTGGCGGTCGAGACGCGTGGCACGCGGCGTGTACGTGCAGGCGCTCTGTCCCGGATACACGCACACGGAATTCCATCAGCGGATGCATTCGGACAAGGGACGGATTCCGGGCTGGATGTGGCTGCACGCGACGCGGGTTGTGGCGGAATCGCTGACCGCGATGCGTCGCGGGAAACCGGCGCGGGTCGTTCCGTGGCGTCATCCGCCACCTGATGGTCTTCCTGCGGCTGCCTCGTGCTGCGTCTTCGGGCGTTCTGCCGGATCCGGTTGAGCCGGCGTTTCACGGAGTCGGGCGGCGCCGTGACGGCGACAGTTGAGAGGCGGTGAAGTGTCCGCGATCCCCGGCTTCATTCGGCGCGCCGGACGAGCGCCCCGAACCTTCCTCCGTCCGCGCAGGCGGCCGGACCACAGCCTTTCACGGAACGAGGAGCGCGAGGCCGAGCTATCGCTACGGCACGAAATCGAGCCGGCCGCCATGGACCCGTACGTATGGTGCCACGGGCCGGTCGCGATATTCGCGGTTCCGTGTCACGGCGCGGTAGGTGAGCGTGAACCGACGCAATCGCGATGCCGGCGCCGAATTCGTACTCGAACACTCCCGGCACGCGGTCGCACGTGGCGGTCGGCGTTCAGTGTAGTGCCGTCGAGCGAGATGTTGTGGGCGACGTATTGTCCGCGCGCGCCGGCCGTCAGCCATCCTTCCACGGGGCCGCGATCGTTCCACGTTCGCGGATCCCAGGGATGCGAGAGGTTCCATCCCAGGCGCACGACCCCGCCGGCATCGGCGCTGGTGAGGATGTTGCCCAGCGAGATGCCGGCCGACGGCGCGAAGTCGAAACCGAGACCCGATTCCGCGCCGCAGACGCGCCGCCAGAATGCGCTGGCGCAACGCCGTATGATCCCCGGCTCGAATCCGATCTGCGTCTCCCAGCCCGTCGCGGGGCGGGTGTAGCGGCGATTCATGGCGTGCGCGACCTTCTGCGCCAGCTCTCCGCCGGCCGGCGGACCGGTGACGCCGAGCGCGATGGTCGACCGTCCGCAGGCGCGCGCGGCCAGCATGCGCGCTTCGCCGCCGAGATACAGCCACGCGAAGTACGGCCGCTCCGCTTGCCAGTCAGGGATCGAGTACGGGACGCGGTCCAGCCGCGGCGTGTACAGGTCCTGCCCTAACGTGAGTACGGTCGTCGCCGGCACGGAGCCGGCTCGGCGACCCGTTCGGCGCAGTCGTGGCGGCGCGGGGCGAAATGCCGCCCCCACCAGGGTGCGCTGGCGCGCTGGACAGCGAGACTGCACGCCGTTGGTGTACTCGTCGTCCGGGCGCTGTCCGGGCCGCAGCCAGAAGTCGTAGGCGTCGTTGTCGAGGCGCATCCGCGGAAGCCACGGCGCCTGGCCGTCGACCGCACGTGACGCGCCGGCGAGCGCAACGATGAGCACGGCCGCGAGCGCGATTCGCCTTCGGGCGCGACGACTCGTCCCCGCGTGCCGCTGTCGGGCGCTGATCCCCGTCAACGCGCTGTCCGCCCGCGAGAGGAACGCGGCGTCTCCTCAGCTGAACGCATTGAGTCCGGTGATCGCCTGTCCGAGCACCAGCGAGTGCACGTCGTGCGTTCCCTCGTAGGTGTACACGCTCTCGAGGTTGGCCATGTGGCGCATGGACGCATACTCGGCGAGGATGCCGACCGCGCCTAGCAAGCGGCGGGCCTCGCGGGCGATGTCGGTCGCCATGCTCACGTTGTTGCGCTTGGCGAGCGACACCTGCTGCGGCGTGTAGGTCCCCGCGTCCTTGAGCCGCCCGAGGTGCAGCGAGACCAGCTGACCCTTCACGATCTCGGTGAGCATGTCGGCCAGCCGCTGCTGCTGGATCTGGTAGCCGGCGATCGGCTTGTCGAACATCACCCGGTTCTTCGCGTAGGAGACGGCCTCCTCGAAGCAGGCCATGGCCGCGCCCACCGCACCCCACGCGATACCGTAGCGCGCCTGTGTGAGGCACATGAGCGGGGACTTGAGCCCGCCGGAATCCGGGAGCAGGGCGTCCGCCGGCAGGCAGACGTCCTGGAAGACGAGCTCGCTGGTGTCCGAGGCGCGAAGGGAGAGCTTCCCCTTCTGGTCCCGCGCCGTGAAACCGGGCTGCCGGTGGGGACGATGAATCCGCGGATGGAGCGCGGGTCCGGGTCGCCGTTTGTCTTGGCCCACACGATCGCGGCCTGCGCGGTGGAGCCGTTGGTGATCCACATCTTGGCGCCGTTCAGCACCCACGTGCCGTCGGACTGCTCGCGGGCCATCGTGATCATGCCCGCCGGGTTGGAGCCGAAGTCGGGCTCGGTGAGCCCGAAGCACCCGATGATCTCGCCCTTCGCCATGCGCGGCAGGTAGTAGCGCTTCTGCTCTTCGCTGCCGAACGCGAAGATGGGATACATCACGAGCGCGCCCTGCACCGACGCAAACGATCGCACGCCCGAGTCGCCGCGCTCGAGCTCCTGCATGATGAGTCCGTAGGCGACGTTGTTGAGGCCCGCGCACCCATATTCTTCCGGCAGGTTGGCGCCGAACACGCCCAGTTCCGCCATCTCGGGCACGAGCTCGCATCGGGAAATGGCCCTGGACGTACGCGTCGCCGATGACCGGCAGCACGCGTTCGTCCACCCAGCGGCGGACGCTGTCGCGCACGGCACGCTCCTCTTCGGAGAGCGCGCTGTCGATGTCGAAGAAGTCGGCAGGGGCGGCCATCGGGGCGAAACATAGCGGCCGGCGGCGGAGAGAGCCTAGGCCGCTTCGTGCATGATCATCGCCGGCGACTTGTCGCCGCGGCTGTCCCGGCGTCGCGGGGTCGGGATCTGCGCCGCCAGCCACGCCGCACAGGACGCCAGCAGCGCCGGGAACGCCAGCGTCGCCGCGACCAGCCCCACCACCGGCACACCCATCGCCCCCCCGAGCCGCACCGCGAGCGTGCCCACCGGATCGCCCCGCACGGCGAGCAGGACCAGAATCGCGGCCCACCCCAGCGCCGCGTCGACCGCGGCCCGCCGCGCGGAACGGCCGTGGGGCAGCGCCGCGCCCACCAGCGCGCCCCAGACCGCGGGCGCCAGCCATCCACCGAACCAGGTGCCTAACGCGACGACCGCGGCGCCGACAACGATGCGCAGCGCGCGGCTCACGGGGCTCCTCCCTGCGCGCCAGGTGGAGGGACGAGCCGCAGTCGCGCGTACGGAGCGGCCGAACGCGCTGGTGTCCCGCGGCATGAAAAGCGTATCCAGCTGACCCTCCCGCCACAGCGCCATCCGGTCGAGATACCGCGGGCTGGCGGGGTTCCCGCTCTGACCACCGGGATAAGTGCCCCACGCGCGCACCTCGGCGCCGAGCTCCACCACCATCCGCCAGCTCGGTCCGAATGCGCCGGGCCCCGCCGGGTTCAACGTGCCGGGACCGCCCTGCACGGGAATGTCGCGCACCGAAAACCCCGGTAAGCCCGAGCAGATGATTCACGCGCGCCGGTTGCACGCGATCCCAGCGCCAGCGCCGGACCCGGCGGCCCGAATCGCTGCACCAGGCTGTCGTACGCCGCCTCGAGCGACGCCGCCACGATGTCGTCGCGCCGCTCGACTCTGTCCGGCGTGCGGCGATCGTCCCACCAGACGCTCGCCGAATCGTGCAGCAGCTCCAGCAGGACCTCGGTGCTCGGCGTGGCCGCGCGCCGTCCACCGTCGGGTGCGAGCTCGTCCCACGTGCGCGCCGCCAGTTGCCGCAGCGCCGTCTCGAACAGCAGCGACGCGCTCGTTCTCGCGCGTGTAGCGGCGGTCCCACCCCGCGAGCCACGCCCGCGCCGAGTCGAGCCGGATCGAGTCCGCGCCCGGCAGCCGCGCGTGTGCCGCCGCCGAAAGGAAGAATGGCACGAACAGTTCGGCGCGCTCGCTTCCGGGGTCGGTCTGGATAGCGCCGCATGGCGTCGACGGTCACCGCGGAGTCGTCGCGCAGCAGGTGATTGATGTGGAGCGCGCGCCACGGATCGAAGGCCGCCTCGTAGCCGAGATACGCGGGCGCTGCGCGCGGGTCGATGGGCTGCTGGTTGGCCGAGGCCAGAAACCCCTGCGCCGGGTCGAACGCCTGCGGGTACTGCGAGACGGGCCAGAAGCCCTGCCAGTCGTTCGCGCTCGTCGAGCCGTCGCGGATCGTAAGCCCGTCGCCGGCGCCGGGGCGGAGCGGGATAGTTGCCGGTGGACCGAATGGCGATCGATCCCGTTCGGTCTGCCGCGATGATGTTCTGCGCCGGTCCGCCGAACTCCGCGGCCAGCGTATCGAGAAACTGCCCGCACGGTGCGGGCACGCGCCGCATGCAGGAAGACGCGCTGGTCGAGCCCCCCGTCGAGGATCGTCCAGCGCATCGAGACCCACGCGCCGTTCATGCGGGACAGCGGTCCCCGGTGCGTATACCGCACCGTGTCGGTCCGGACGGCCTCGCCCGTGGCGCCCCCGATACGTCTCCACCCGCGTTTCGAGCGGCCGCCAGACGCCGTCGACCAGGTAACCCGATGGGTGCTCCGCGTCGTCGACGGTCTCGCGATAGAAATCGACGCACGTCGGCGCCGGTATTGGTGAACGACCACGCCACGTCGCGATTGAACCCGATGACGATGCCCGGCACGCCGGGGATGGTCACGCCATAGACGTCGAGCCGGCCCGGCACGACCAGGTGCACCTCGTACCAGATGCTCGGGAGCGTGAGCTGGAGGTGCGGGTCGCCAGCGAGGAGCGCGTGGCCGTCGCGCGGTCCGTCGCGGCGCCACCGCCCAGTTGTTGCTGGCGAACGTCCGGTCGTCGCCGGGGCCGTTCGCCCCGAGGGCCGACGACAGGCCCAGGGCCTGCGTGTCGGGCGCGCCCGGCGGCGGGAGGCGACCGAAGTCGAAGCGCGGCGCCCGCTGCCCGTTAGGCTGGATCGGTTCCTGAATGACGGCATCGAGCGGGAACAGCGCGCGGGCGGCGCTGTCGCCCACCACTCCGGCGGCCGACAGTCGCTCCCGCTCCCCCTCGAGGAAGGCCAGCGTCCACCCCATCCGGTTGAACAGGTGGATGGAGTTGACGGGGGCCCACCGCTCGGGCGCGCGCCGAGCAGCTTGTACTCGATGGGACGTTCGGCCCGCGAAAGCCCGTCCACGCAGGCGTTGACGCCGTCGGCGTAGGCGTCCAGGAGCCGCCGCTCGTCGTCGTCCGGCGCGAGCGCGGCGATCTCCCGCTCGGCGGCGCGCGGCAACCCGAGCTCCCGCATCTCGCGGTCGGCGTCCAGCGCGCGCGGCCCCGCCCACTCGGTCAGGCGCCCCGCGGCCGCGTGGGTCTGGAGGTCGAGCTGGAAGAGCCGGTCGCGCGCCACCACGTAGCCTAACGCGCGAACGGCGTCGGACTCGGTGGCGGCGAAGATGTGGGGCACGCCGCGGCGGTCGTACCGCACATCGACCGGCGCCGACAGATGCGGAATCCGCACCTCGCCGTCACCCGGCAGCTCGGCGAATCGCGCCGCCGCCCACGCGCCGTTGGCCGGGTCGAGCAGCCCGCCCAGCGGCGGGAGCGGACCGATGCCGCGCGCGCCCGCCCACAGGCCGATGCCGAGTCCGGCGGCCGCCGCCGCGGTGCCAAGCGGACGCATCATGCCGAGCGGAACAGGTCGTCGAGCGGCGTCCGTTCCGGATGACGCCTGGCCGACGCGGTGATGCCGACCTGACGCGCTTTCCGACGGAACTGTGATCCGTGATCCAGCGGCTGTCCGGCTCTCCTCCTGCCACTGATGCACCATCTCGTGGAGGAGCGTCTCGCGCGCGGCGACCCACCCATGACGCCGGATGTGGCGCCGGCTGATGACGATCTCCGCCCCCCGCTCATCCGGGCGCGCGGGATGGTAGCTGCCCAGCGCGGACCGCATGCGACGCGAGACGCGGATCGCGGGCGTGCCCAGCGCACTGTCGAAGTGGTCGCGATTGCAGCGCGCGTGCATTTCCAGCAGGCGCGCCACCAGCAGCATGTCGTCGGGATGCGTCTGCTCGCGCCGCAGCGGCGCGGGACGTGAGCCGATCGGATACTCGACGATGAGCCGCTTCGCGCGCCGCCGCGCGACGCCCCGGCCCTGCACGAATGCCACGATGGCCTGCAGCACCTCCGGGGGCGCTTCGAGAAACGCCTCGTGGACCCGCAGTTCGGAGCCGCGGAACGAGACCATCACCGTCCGGTTCCTCGTCAGGCGGCAGCGGGTGATGCTCCGAAGGCCAAGGGCGCACAACACCGTGAGCATCGCGTCGACGTCCGGCAGGCGGCTGACACGCGCCGGCGCTGCCGGGAACTCCATCTCCAGCTGGTGCTCCCGAGGCGGCAGGCGAGGGATGGCGCTCATCGCGGAAAGCGGCGCGACGGCACCGGGCGCGAAGGCGCCCTCAGCCGATGACCAGACCAGTGTGGAAATTTCGATGTTCGACGGCGTCAGGCGGACCGCGTTGACCGACGACGGCCGGCCTCCCCGCGAGCGGTTCGACACCGTCCCCGCGGTGGAGATGACCATGCCCTTTTCGGTGCGCTCGATCAGGTCGATCGACTCCTGATGGTCGTGTCCGCACAGCACCAGATCCACGCCCATCCCCGACAGGGCGTCGAGCAGCCGCGCGGGGTACTTAGTCCGTAGCGGCGCGACAGTGCACCGCGCACGGGGTTGTGATGCATGATGATAATCCGCGCGTCGTGCCCGGGCGACGCCTCGAATTCGGCACGCACCCGATCGAGCTGTCGCGGCCGCACGTCGCCGATGATGGAGATGTCGCGCGGGTTGCGGGTGAGCGTCGTCACGCTCACGCCATGCGCGGTGTTGAGGCCGACGATGGTGGCCCCGGGCAGACGCAGCACCGGCTCGAGGTCCTCGGAGATATAGCGACGATACGGTCCATAAATGGTGGCGGCGCCGCGCAGGTGAAGGGGCGAGCGCCACCACGCCACGTCGTGGTTGCCCGGCACCACCACCACCTGGCTCACCCGCGCCGCATCGCGCAGAAAGGCGCGCGCCCGCTGAAACTCGCCGGCCCGCGACCGCTGACTCACGTCGCCGCTCACCGCCACCACGTCGTACTGGTGCTCGCGGATCAGCTCCTCGATCGCATCGACCACCGCCGGCACCGCGGGTCGCCCGAAATGGAGATCCGAGATGTGAAGCAGCGAAAGCACCACGGCGTCCTGCCCAGGGTCACCGCCACGATCGGAGATTCCCGCGCCGTGGGGACCTGTGGCACCCGAGTGGCCGGCGCGACGTCCCCCGCCGCCCGCCTCGTCAGGCGCCCGCGCCGGCCGCGTCACGCCAGCCGAGCGACGACCGCCGCCGAGAACTCCGCCGTGGACGCGGTGCCGCCCAGATCGCGGGTGAGCGTCGCCCCGTCGCGGATGGTCGCCTCCAGCGCACGACGAATACGCTGCGCCCGGTCGCGGTCGCCCACATGCTCGAGCATGAGGCAGCCGGCCAGCAGCAGCGCGCCGGGGTTCGCGATGCCCTGTCCCGCGATATCGGGCGCGGTGCCGTGCACCGCCTCGAAGATGGCGGTGTCCCGGCCGATGTTGGCGCCCGGCGCCAGCCCCAGTCCGCCTACCAAGCCTGAGACCAGGTCGGATAGGATGTCGCCGAACAGGTTGGTCGTCACGATCACATCGTACTGCTCGGGCCGGATCACCAGATGCATCGCCGCCGCGTCGATGATCCGCTCCTCGTAGATCAGCCGCCCCTCGTATTCCTTCGCGATCCCCTGTCCCACCGCGCGAAACAGCCCCTGCGAGAACTTGAGGATGTTCGCCTTGTGCACCAGCGTGACTTTGCGACGGCCGTGACGCACCGCGTAGTCGAACGCGTAGCGCACGATCCGCTCCGACCCTACGCGCGTGATCAGCGCGATCGACTCGGCGGCTGCCTGGGGATCGTCACCAATTCGGATGTAGTGTTCGAGGCCGGCGTAGAGCCCCTCGGTGTTCTCGCGGATCAGCACCACGTCGACGTTCTCGAACCGGCCACCGGGAACGATGTCGCGCGCGGGACGGACGTTCGCGTACAGGTCGAACGTCTGCCGCAGCGCCACGTTCACCGACCGGTAGCCTTCGCCCACCGGCGTCTCAAGGGGACCCTTGAGCGCCAGGCGCGTGCGACGGATCGAATCGAGCGTCGCCTCGGGCATCGGCGTACCGCAGGCCTTGAGCGCGGCCGCTCCCGCCAGTTGCCGGTCCCACTCGAACGATGCGCCGGCGGCTTCGAGGATCCCGACCGTTGCGGCGGAGATGGCAGGCCCGATCCCGTCACCCGGGATCAGCGTGCACGCGACACCCATCGACGTTACCTCACCGCGCGACGACCAGATCCGCGAACCGTCGCGCCAGCTGGGTTGCGAGTGCCGGCGAAAACGTGGTCGCGGCGGCGCCCGCGACATCCCCGACCCAGGCCAGGCGCGACCCGCGGACATCCAGCACGACCACGTGCAGCACCAGGCGCTGTCCCGAGTCGGCGTCCACCGGGGCCGGCTCGAAGCGGAGCTCCACCGGGACCAGCGCGTGCCGGGCATCGTGGAATCCGGCCAGAGCGCGCATCTGCGATGCCACCGGCTCGGGAATCTGCCCGTCGCGGCGGCGCTCGATGACTCGTGAGGCATCGCCGGCGCGGATCAGCGCGGGGTCGGTCGCATACGTCGGGTTGCGCCTCGCGGTGCGCGCCAGGTCACTCGGCATCGCCCAGGTGGTCCCCAGCCCGCGATCCCGGAATTCGGTTTCCAGCGCCGAGTCCACCGTGGCCAGGAACGCCTTCGGATTGCCCACCTGTGCGGCCCAGCCCAGAGTGTCTCCGCCGCGCAGCGATTGCACGGGGAAGACGATCATGCGGAGCGTGGCAAACGACGACAGCGGCTCCGACAGGACGGGCGCGGTCTCCGCGAGCGATGGGCCGCCGGAACGGGCGCATCCGGCCAGCAACAGCGCGAGCGCGACGCGACGGGATTTCACCACACGGCAAGGCACGGCGAAAGGTAAGCGGCTCGCCCCGGGCTTGGCAGCGGCACGCCGGATTGTCGTTGACCGCGGCCGCACGGGGGCGCAAGTTCGAGCCGCTGTTCCACGCCGCGAGTGGCGAAGTCCCTCTGACCTCCGACCTCTGGCCTCTGGCCTTCGGACTCCCGAACATGCCCCGCCCTCTCTCGATCCTGATCTGGGTGCTCGTCGCGTTGGCCGGCGCGGGCGCGTTCGCCTTCCTCGCGCTCTCGCGCGGCGAGACGGTCAACGCCGCGTGGCTGGTGACGGCGGCGGTGTGCACGTATCTCGTCGGGTACCGGTTCTACAGCCGGATCATCGCGTCCAACATCTTCGCGCTCGATGCCAACCGGCGCACCCCCGCCGAGCGGCTCAACGACGGGCGCGACTACGTCCCCACCAACCGGTGGATCGTCTTCGGGCACCACTTCGCGGCCATCGCCGGACCCGGCCCGCTGGTGGGGCCGACGCTCGCCGCGCAGTTCGGGTTTCTCCCCGGCATCATCTGGATCGTGGTGGGCGTCGTGCTCGGCGGCGCGGTGCAGGACTGCGTGATCCTCTGCGCCTCGGTCCGCCGGAACGGCAAGACACTCGGGCAGATGGCCAAGGAGGAGATCGGCCCGGTCGCGGGGATGACGGCCCTGGTCGCGGTGCTCGGCATCATGATCGTGCTCATCGCGGTGCTGGCGCTGGTGGTGGTGAACGCGCTGGGCTCGAGTCCGTGGGGCGTGGTGACCGTGGGCCTGACGATTCCGATCGCGCTGCTGATGGGCGGCTACATGCGATGGATCCGTCCCCACCGGGTGCTGGAGGCCACGCTGATGGGGATCGTGCTGGTGATCGTGGCGCTGTTCGTGGGGCGCGCGGTGTCGGAGAACCCGGCGCTGGCGCCCACGTTCACGCTCAGCCGGTCGACGCTCGCGTGGCTGATCATGGCCTACGGCTTCGCGGCGTCGGTGCTGCCGGTGTGGCTGCTCCTCGCCCCGCGCGACTACCTCTCGGCGTTCGTCAAGATCGGGGTGGTGGTCGCGCTGGCGGCGGGCGTGCTGATCGTGCTCCCGCCACTCCAGATGCCGGCGCTCACGCGGTTCGTGGACGGCACCGGCCCGATCTTCGCGGGCAAGGTGTTCCCGTTCGCGTTCATCACCATCGCCTGCGGCGCCATCTCGGGGTTCCACGCGCTCATCTCGTCAGGCACCACGCCCAAGCTGCTGGAGCGCGAGCCCGACGCGCGATTCATCGGCTACGGCAGCATGCTCACCGAATCGCTGGTGGCCACGCTGGCGCTGATCGCGGCCTGCGTGCTCACGCCGGGCACCTACTTCGCCATCAACGCGCCGGCCGGCGCGCTCGGTGGGACGGTGGAGACCGCCGCGGCGGCGGTACGCAACTGGGGCTTCAGCCTCGACCCGGCGCAATTCCAGCAGCTCACGCAGAATATCGGCGAGGTGTCGCTCCTCTCGCGCACCGGCGGCGCGCCGAGCCTGGCGGTGGGCATGGCCCATCTCTTCTCGAACGTGCTCGGCGGGACGACCGCGCTCGGCATCTGGTACCACTTCGCCATCATGTTCGAGGCGCTGTTCATCCTGACCACGCTCGACGCCGGCACCCGGGTGGGGCGGTTCATGCTCCAGGACCTCCTGAAGCACGTCTGGGCGCCGCTCGGCCGCGGCGCGTCGTATCCCATCACCGTGCTCACCAGCGCGGTGTTCGTCTTCATGTGGGGATACTTCCTGTACCAGGGGGTGATCGACCCGTTAGGCGGGGTGAACACGCTGTGGCCGCTGTTCGGGATCGCCAATCAGCTGCTGGCGGCCGTGGCGCTGTGCGTGGGGACCACGGTGATCATCAAGATGGGGAAGGCGCGATACGCCTGGATCACGCTGCTGCCGCTCGCCTGGCTCACCGCCGTCACCATGACGGCGAGCTGGATGAAGGTCTTCGCCGGCGACCCGCGGCTGGGCTTCCTGGCGCACGCGCGGCTGTACGAGTCCACACTGGCGGCGGGCAACCTCCCGGCGGGGGTGGCCAGCGCGGCCGCGGCGACCCGGTTCATCTTCAACGACCGCTTCGACGCGGCGGTCACCGCGTTCTTCGGGCTCTCGGTGATCGTGATCCTCGCGTCGTCGGCGCGGGAATGGTATGCGGTAGTGGTGAAGCACCAACCGGCGCTGTCGACGGAAATCCCGTTCGAGCCCAGAGTGGCGGTGGCGGGGGACTGATGCGATCGCGCATTCCGGTTGCAGTCGCCGCGCCGGCCAGATCACGCCCGGCGCGCTCGGTGCGGTCGTGGGTGATTTCGGCCATCCGCCTGACGAGTGCTGTTCTCGCCGCCACCGCACTCCTGCCGCTCATGGCCCCTCCGGCGGCAGCGCAATCCGAGGGCGTGCGATCCGGCGCCACCGGACCTGGTGCGGCGCAGGCGGCAACTCCCCGGGCGGCTCCGGGGCAGTCTGCCGCGCCCCATTTCGACCTCACCATCGAGAACATCATGCGCGGCCCGGAGGTGTTCGGCCGCGCGCCGCAGCGCGTGCGGTGGACTCCGGACGGGAAGTACCTCTACTTCATGTGGCTCCCGCCGGGCTCGGACTGGCGCGAGTCCATGGCCCCGTACCGCGTGCGCGCGCAGGCGGGCGCCGCGCCCGAGCGGCTCACCGAGGCCCAGATGGACAGCGCCGGCCCGCTCCTCGAGAGCGGCTCGATGTCGCGCGACCGCCGCGCAAGGTGGTCTCGTACAACGGCGACCTCTTTCTGGTGGACATGCAGACGTCGGCCGTGCGCCGCCTCACCGAGACCATGGTCGACGAGCGCGACCCGCATTTTTCGGCTGACGGCAGGCGCGTGCTGTTCGTGCGCGACGGCATGAACATCATGTCGCTCGACCTCGATTCACCCCTGGTGCACCAGCTCACCGACATCCGCGCCGGTCCCGCCCCCGCCGACTCGGCCAAGCCGGATGCGCAGCGCGCCGCGCTGGAAGCGCAGCAGAAGGAACTCTTCGAGGTGATCCGCGATCGGCTGCGCCAGGATTCCATCGCCAAAGCAGTACGTGCAGCACGCGACTCGCTGCACCCGAAGACGCTCTATCTGATGAAGAACGAGCGCGTCACCAGCCTGTCGGTGTCGCCGTCGGGCAAGGCGCTCATTCTCACCACCACGATTCCGGCCGCCGACGATCGTCAGGCGGAAGTGCCGAGCTACGTCACCCTCAGCGGGTACACCGAGGACCTCACCGCCAGAACCAAGGTGGGCGACGTGCCTAACGGTGGGCGGGTCGCCTTCATGGAGCTGCCGTCGGGCGAACTGCGCTGGATCCATCCGATCCCGAACGACAGCACGCAGACCGCGGCCCAGGTGGCGGTGCTCGACTGGAACGACGACGGCAGCCAGGCCCTCCTGTTCGCGGAGCGCCGGGACTGGAAGGAGCGGTACCTCTACCAGCTGGACGCGGCGAACGGGCGCCTGACGACGGTCGACGCGTTGCGCGATTCCGCGTGGGTGGGCGGGCCGTGTTTCCCGTGCGGCGGGTTCCTCCCGGATGGGGCGGCCCAAAATAGGGGTCAGACTCGAATTATGAGCGCAGACGGGGGCGGCGGCCGCGTCTGGTTCGTGAGCGAGGCCGACGGCTTCGCGCACCTGTACACGATGAATGCCGACGGCACCGACCGCCGGCAGCTGACCCACGGACAGTGGGAGGTGCTGGATGCGCGCGTCTCCGACGACCGCCGGTACTTCGAGCTCCATACCAGCGAGGCATCCCCGTTCGAGCGGCAGTTCTACCGGATGCCGGTGAACGGTGGCGCGGCCGAGCGCATGACGACGCAGGTGGGCGGACACGACGTGGTGGTGTCGCCGACCGGCACGATGCTGGCCGACGTCTACTCTACCGCGAACCGTCCGCCCGAGCTTTTCATCATGCCGTACCGTGCGGGCGCGGCGCTGACCCAGCTCACCACGTCGCCCACGGCCGACTGGCTGAGCTTCCCCTGGATCAAACCCGAGATCGTCTGGTTCACCGCGTCGGATGGGGTGAAGGTGCCGGCGCAGATCTACCGCCCCGCCGACATGGGCGCGCGGCCGAACGGCGGCGGCGTCATCTTCGTGCACGGCGCGGGCTACACGCACAACGTGCACCGCTACTGGTCGGACTTCTACGCCCGCGAGTACATGTTCAATCAGTTCCTCGCGTCCAGGGGATACGTGGTGCTGGCGATCGACTATCGCGCGTCGGCCGGATATGGACGCGACTGGCGCACGGCCATCTACCGGTGGATGGGGGGACGCGACCTGCAGGACAACGTCGACGGATCGCGGTACCTCCAGAAGGAATTCGGGATCTCGCCGGACCACATCGGCATCTACGGCGGGAGCTACGGCGGCTTCATGACGCTGATGGCGCTGTTCACCGCGCCGAAGGAGTTCGGCGCGGGCGCCGCGCTCCGCTCGGTGACCGACTGGGCCCACTACAATCACCCGTACACGTCGCAGATCCTGAACCTGCCGCAGACCGACACCCTCGCCTATCGACGCTCGTCGCCGATCTTCTTCGCCGACGGGCTGGAGGATCCGCTGCTGATGGCGCACGGCATGGTGGACACCAACGTGCACTTCCAGGACATCGTGCGGCTCACCCAGCGGCTCATCGAGCTCGGGAAAACCGGATGGCAGCTGGCGGTGTATCCGGTGGAGAACCACGGCTTCGTGCGTCCCGACTCGTGGACCGACGAGTACCGGCGTATCTTCGAGTTGTTCGAGGCGCACTTGCCCACCAAGGCGGCGAGCACGGGAGGGCGCGAACGATGACCACGCGAGAGCACGTCCAGGGCTGGGCGCGGGCGGCAGCCCGCACGCTGCGGACGATCATCGGTGCGCCAGACTACGAGCGCTACGTGGAGCATGTCCGGCAGTGTCATCCGGGGCGCGTGCCGATGACGCGCGACGAGTTCGCGAAGCAGCGTCTGGAGGATCGCTACAGCCGCCCCGGCAGCCGCTGCTGCTGAGGGCGAGCGCTGGTACCGAGCCGATGGGACGCCTTCAGCCTTGACGACACTGTCGTCATTTGTCATGGTAAATGACGACAATGCCGTCAGATCATCCGCACGTTCATCGGCTGCTCGACCTTCGCGCGCTGCTGGCTCGCAAGTCGCACTTCCTGCTCGGACCGCGCCAGACCGGCAAGTCGACGCTGATCCGGGACGCGCTCCCCAACACGCCAGTCTACGACCTTCTCGATAGCGCGACCTATCTGGCGCTGAGCCACAACCCGGGGCGGCTGGCCTCCGAGATCGATGCCAGGACCAGGCTGGTCGCCATCGACGAGATCCAGCGTCTCCCGGATCTGCTCAATGAGGTCCACCGCCTGATCGAAGACCGTGGCATTCGATTCCTCCTGACCGGGTCAAGCGCGCGCCGCCTGCGCCACGGCGGCGTGAACCTTCTCGGCGGACGCGCCCGCACCAGGTATCTCCACCCATTGACCCGGGCAGAGCTTGGAGTGCACTTCGATCTTGCCCGCGCCGTGGAGCGGGGGACCATCCCCTCGGTCTATTTCTCCGATGATCCGCGCGCGGATCTCGAGGCGTACGCCGGGACTTATTTGCGGCACGAGGTCATCGCGGAAGGCGCTACGCGCAACGTTCCCGCATTCAGCCGCTTTCTCCGGGTCGCCGCGGCGTGCAACGGAACCATCGTGAACTTCACGAACGTTGCGAACGATGCTCAGGTGCCGCGAACCACGGTCTACGAGTATTTCGAAATCCTGCGAGACACGTTGATCCTGCTGGAACTGCCCGCATGGCGCAAGAGCGTAAAACGTAAGCCGATCGTCGCGTCGAAATTCTACTTCTTCGACGTCGGGGTCGCGGGCGCGCTCCAGGGACGACCGATCCGCCTCGGTACGCCGGAATTCGGTGCAGGGCTGGAGACATACATCATGCACGAGCTGCGTGCCTACGCCGATTACGAATCCGGCGATGGGCTTGCATTCTGGCGCTCCACCTCCGGCTTCGAGGTGGACTTCCTGATCGGCGAACACACCGCCGTGGAGGTGAAGGCGTCCCGGAACGTCACCGACAACGATTTGAAAGGCCTCCGCGCGCTCTCCGATGAGCGGAGGCTCAAGCGCTGCATTTGTGTCACATTGGAGGAGCGGCGCCGCCGCATGGGGTCGATCATGCTCATCCCCTGGCACGATTTCCTGACATCGCTCTGGTCGGGCGAGTATACCTGATCGGCGGCGGGCGCGAGCAAGAACCCGCCGGATCACGAACTGTTGTTGGTGACCGGTTGGCCCTGCGTGCCGTCGCACACCGTCAAACTGGCGCTATTCGCGCCAATATAGCCTTGATATAGCTTTGTTGCAGGGCTATGATAAAGCTATGAAAAAGGCCAAGATCGCCGAACTGAAGAACAGGCTGAGTTACTACCTGCGTTTCGTGCGACGAGGGCAGTCCGTGCTCGTGTACGATCGCGATCGGCCCATCGCCCGCATCGACCCGGTCGCTGCCGCGAGCAGCGAGGACGTTGGGGACTGGACGGTGGAACTGGAGCGGATCGGGACTGTCCGCCCGCCCACCGCCCCGTTGTCGGCCGACTGGCTCAGACAGCGGGTGCAAGTGACGAGCGATGTGGTGGGAGCCTTGCTCGAGGAGCGGGCGAGCGGACGATGAGGTTCTGGGACAGTTCCGCGATCGTTCCTCTCCTGATTGAACAAGCGCCGTCGGTGCAGACGGACCGGTGGTTCAGCGAGGACGCGAGCCTGGCGATGTGGACCTTGACGCTCGTCGAAATCACCTCGGCGCTGTGGCGCCTCGTGCGCCAGGGTGACCTTTCGGAAGCGGTGGCGCACCGCGCCGATGTGCGAGGCCAGGAGCTGACCGCAGCCAGCCAGGTAGTAGTCGACATCGAAGCCGTAAAGACGGTGGCTCAGCGTGTGTTGCGGGTGCATGACCTGCGGGCGGCTGCTGCCTTGCAGTTGAGCGCAGCGCTCGTGTGGAGTGGCGGTCGGCCCCAGGGGAAGACACTGCACACGCTCGACGACCGGCTCGCGCTCGCCGCACGCCGAGAGGGATTCGACGTTCCCTGAGGCCGGTCGATTTGACGATGTAGTCACACGAGACTACATTGCGTCGCATGCGGACCATCGGCGTTCGGGAGCTCAAGGCAACCCTCAGTCAGGTCTTGCGCGGCGTGCGCGACGGAGACGTGTATCTCATCACGGACCGCGGGCGCGTCATTGCGGAACTGCGCCGCCCGGACGCCGGACAGTGGCTGGTGTCGCCGGAGGAGCGCGCCCTCGCGCGCCTCGCCGCGGAAGGCCACCTGCGCATCGCCGAGCGGCCGCGTGCGTCGTATCGCGCGTCACCGCTCAGTTCACCGGATGGGCTCGCGCAGCGGTTGATCGACGAGGAACGCGACGAGTGAGCGTCGTCTACGCCGAGTCGAGTGCGGTGCTCGCGTGGCTGCTCGGCGAACCGCGACAGGACGACATTCTCGCCGTGTTGTCGGCAGCGGACCGCGTCGTCAGCTCCACGCTGACGGTCATCGAATGCAGTCGCGGCCTCGCGCGTGCGCGCGCGCTTGGGCGGGCCACGGCGGCGGAAGAGCTGGCAGCGCTTCATCTGCTGGATGAGGCAGCGACCGCGTGGAGCGTGTTGGACATATCCGACCGTGTTGCCCACCGGGCTCGCGGACCGTTCCCGCTGGAACCGGTCAGGACGCTGGACGCGCTGCATCTCGCGACGGCGATCGTGTTCGACGACACGCTGGGCAAGGTGCGGGTCCTCTCGATCGATGACCGGATTCGCGGCAACGCGAGCGCGCTCGGACTTGCCGTCGACCCGACCTGAGGGCGGCCACTCTCGCTGCGATCGGACCGTGGCGCCCCGGGACATCGACATCGCGGCGCGACTACATGCCGACATTCTCTGTACTCTCCCGCACGAAAGAGGCGTCGAACAGTATCGCGATCAGCCGTCTATCCGCGGGCCGTCGCGAACACCCGATGAGCTTGCTGGCTATCGCCTGCTGCTTGCCGACGCGGGCTTTCGCGCGACATGATGAGATGACCTGCGCCCCGGCGCACCTAGAGGAGTCGACGATGTCCTTCCCGCGATCAGCCCGTCTCGTTCTCACAACCGGTGTGGTCTTCGTCTGCGCGGCCCCGCGCATTGCGTTCGGCGATCCGCCCGATCCATGCTCGCTGCTCACGCAGGCCCAGGTGAATGCAGCGCTCGGCGGGAGCGTCGGCGCCGGCGTTGCCTTGGGAACCACGGTCTGCCGGTGGGCCGAACCAAATGGTCGGCCCGGCCGGATTCCGGCGGTTGTCGTCACCATTCAGGACGAACGGGAGTTCAACTTCGCGAAGGCACCGGCCGGCACCGCCATCGTCAAGACCCCGGTGAGCAGCGTGGGCGATGACGCGGTCCTCATCACGGTCGGCAGCATCACGGCGACGTTGAGCGTCAAGAAGGGCGACACCTACTTCGCAATCCACGTATACGGCTTCCCGGTCGCGCAGACGCAGTCGATCGAGAAGGAGCTGGCGAAGGAAATCGTCTCGAAGCTGAAGGCGTAGTCGCCCGCACTGGCGGGCACTCGCCGCTCTGCCGCCGAGCGGCTTCTCGACGCGCGCGAAGCGGAGCTCGTGCTCTCCTCGGGGTTCCTTCTGGAGACTCTGGCGACTTCCTCTGTTCCGGAACCCGGACTTGCGGCCCCCGCGCTGCGTGATCATCTCTCCGCAGATGGAATCGCCCGCCGCACCGTTCCGCACCGTAGCACAGGCCGTGGCGCCGTCACGGCTCCGGCTGCAGTCCGCCGACGATGCCGTCGTCGCGGAACAGGCTGCGATCGCGGCAATACCCGCACCCACCGGCAGCGAGTCGAAGCGTGCCGCCTTTGTCGCCAGCCGCCTCGCCGCCGCCGGCCTCCATCGGGTCGGGATCGACGACGCCGGCAACGCGGTCGGGATCCGAAGAGGCGCGGCCGACGATTGGCCCGTGGTCGTCTGTGCGCATCTGGACACGGTGTTCGAGTCGCGCAGCCCGATCACGGTGACACGCCGCGGGCCGCGGCTGTGCGCGCCCGGCATCGGCGACAACGCGCGCGGCCTGGCCACCATGCTGGCCCTGGCCGACGAGTTCGCCGCGCACCTCCGCCCCGCGCACAGCATCGTCTTCGCGGCGACCACGGGCGAGGAAGGGGCCGGCGACCTGCGCGGCGCGCGCCATCTGTTCGACACGCTGGGCCGCGGGGCGCGCGCCGCCATCGCCATCGACGGCGCGGGCGACGAGCGCATCGTCGCCCGCGCGCTCGGCTGCCGGCGCTACCGCGTGGAGTATCGCGGCGCGGGCGGGCACAGCTGGGCCGCCTACGGCACGCCTAACGCGGTGCATGCCGCGGCCGGGCTGGTGACGCGGCTCACGGCGCTGCCGCTCACCCGGCGCGGCGGTGCGACGCTCACCGTGAGCCGGATCGGCGGCGGCAGCGCGATCAACGCCATTCCCGCGGACGGGTGGGTCGATGTCGACATGCGCTCCACCTCAACCGCCGAGCTCGATCGGCTCGACCGCCATTTGCGCGTGTCGGCGCGCGAAGCACTGGAGGAGGAGAACGCGCGCCGCGCCTCGGGGACGGCGCTGCTCGCGGTCACCATCACGCCCTTGAGCGACCGGCCGGCCGGCGAGGTGCCGGACGATCATCCGCTCGTGCAGGCCGCGGCGTCGGCCACCCGCTACATCGGGCGCGCACCCGAACTGGCGGTGGCGTCGACCGACGCGAACATCCCGATCAGCCTCGGCATCCCGGCGGTAGCGATCGGCGGCGGCGGGCGTGGCGGCGACACCCACACGCCTCACGAGTGGTACGAGAACCGCGACGGCGCGCGCGGCGTGGTGCGCGCGCTGATGCTGGTGGCGGCGGCGGCGGGATTGGCGTAGCGCCGCTCAGCCGGGCCTGGCGTGCCCCCGCACCTCCGCATGATCCCCCACGCTCACCGCCCCCTCGATCCCCTCCACCACCGCGTCGCCGATCAGCGAGTTGCGCAGCTCCGACCGCGCGATCCGCGTCCCGTCGCCCACGATCGTGTCGCGCAGCGTCGAATCCACGATCTCGCTCCCCGCGCCGACGGACACGTTGGGGCCGACGCGCGAGTTGCTGATCGTGACGCCGTCCTCGATGTAGACCGGCTCGACGACCTGATCGCGGCGCGATCGTCGCCGGAATGCGCGCGCGTCCCCTTCTCCAGCATCGCGCGGTTCGTCTCGAGCAGCGTGTCGAGCTTCCCGGCGTCGTACCACCCCTCGACGTCGATCACCTGGATCTTCGCGCCGTGGTCGATCATGTACTGGAAGGCGTCGGTCAGGAAATACTCGCCCTTGTTCTTCGGCTGCTGAGCACCCAGTCGATCCCCTCGAACAGCAGCTTCCAGTTGCGGACGTAGTACAGCCCGATGTTGGCGCGCTTCGAGATCGGCGTCTCGGGCTTCTCGACGATCCGCGTCATGTTCCCGCCGGCGTCGGTCACCACCACGCCGAAGCGCTGGTAGTCCTCCACTTCCTTCACCCAGATGATCCCGTCGGCGTCGGTGCGATGCACCACGCCAGATCGGCGTCGAAGATGGTGTCGACGAAGATGATCAGGACCGGCTGGTCGACGTACCCGCGCGCGAGCGCCACCGCGCCGGCCGTCCCGTCCTGCACGACCTGCTCGATGAAGACCGACGGGATGCGGAATTCGCGCGCGCGCGTACTCCTCGACCTTGTCCTTCAGGTGGCCGGTGATGTAGATGATCTGCTCGACGTCGCCGAGCCGCTCGAGGTCCTCGAGGATGTAGGCCATCACCGGCTTGCCGGCCACGTGCAGCATGGGCTTGGGCGTGACGTGCGTGTGCGGCCGGAGCCGCGTTCCCTTCCCTGCCAGCGGAATGATCACCTTCATGGCGCGCTCGTCCCCTCCCGTCCGTAGCGATCCTTGAGCCTGACGACGTCGTCGGCTCCGGCGTGGACGCCTCCAGCACGTCGCAGTCGGTGACCGCTTCCATGTAATGCATCGTTCCGGGCGTGATGCGGAAGGCGTCGCCCGGCCGCAGGTGCACGTCGGCGAGCGCCGCGACCCGCCGCTCGCAGCTCGAGCCGGCCGCGCCCCGGCGTTGGCGCGCGACCGCGGCTCCTTCGGTACCAACCGCGCCCGCCGCCGCAGCGCGGTTCCACCCAGTACCTCATCTCCCCCGACAACAGGTACACCGTCTCGTCCTTGCGCTCGTGATACTGGACCGAAAGCGCGTGCCCGGCCTTGATGTGCAGGATCTTGCCGACGTAGCGGTCCGTGTGCGCCCAGATCGTCTCGTGTCCCCAGGGCTTCGGGACCACGGTGACGTCGATGCGGCCGGTCATGGCACGGGAGATCAGAGTCCGGGGTCCGGGTGGAGGAGCAGAATGCGGCGGAGCGGAAGCGCAGGGCCGGAGCCTGCTGGCCATCCGTTGTCCCATTGTAACGCTTCCGCGCGGTTACGCGTTGCGCATCACCTGCTGCCGCAACGTCGCCAGCCGGCGCCGCACCGAGCCGTCCATCACTCGGTCGCCCACCCGCACCACCACGCCGCCGAGGATCGCGGGATTCACGTGGATGTGCGGCACCACGACCTTGGCGAATGCGCGCGACAGCTCCCGCGCGATGGCGCCCGGTCCGCCTCCTCGAACTCTCGCGCCACGGTGACCTGCGCGTGCACGCGTCCCTCCGCCTCATCCACGAGATTGCCGTACTCCACCGCGATCTGGGGGATCAGCAGCTGGCGGCGGTTGTCGATCAGCTTCTGGAGGAACAGCACCATCTTGCGCGGCAGCTTTCCGGTGAACGCCTTGCCGATGACGGTCTTCTTCTCGCCGGCCGAGATCTGCGGCGCGGCGAGGAAGTTCCAGAGTCGCTCGTCGTCGCCTGACCGCGACGGCTACTCCATTGATCGCCGTCCCCCACGCGTCCAGGTCGCCGGCCTTGCGGGCCAGCGCCAGCAGCGCCTCGGCGTAGTTCCGCGCGATCGTGGTATCGCGCACTATCTCTTCCCCGTGAGCTGCAGCGACCAGGAAGCTCTCCACCAGCTTCCGGTCCGCCTGGGTGTCGAGGTTGCGCTCGATCACCTTGCTGGCGCCGGCGATGGCCAGATCGACCGCTTCGCGACGGAGATCGGCGATGGCGTTGGTCTTCTCGGTCTCGATGTCGCGCCGCGCCCGCTCCAGCATCTCCTGCTGCTGGGCGCGCGTCTGCTCCAGCAGGTCCGTGCGCATCTTCTCGGCGGTGGCGCGTCCCTCGGCGATCAGCCGCTGCGCCTCGCCGCGGGCGGACTCCAGTTGCTGGCGGTGCTGTTCCAGCACGCGCGCGGCCTCCTCGCGGCTCTGGCGCGCCTCGTCCAGCGCCCGCTGCAGCGACTGCTCGCGCGCCTCCACCGCCGCCAGCATCGGCTTGAACGCATAGCGCGACAGGACGAACAGCAGGACGGCGAAGATGAGGATCGTCCAGAACATCAGCCCGCCGTTGGGCGTGAGCAGGTTCACTCGGCCGCCCCCCCCTTCCTGGGCGGCAGCCGGCAGGGCCCGGATGGCCAGCAGCGCTGCGCCGGCGAAACTCGCGCGAAATGGGTGTCGGATCATCGTCGGAAGAAAACCGTGGGGGTGAAGCCGGCGCACCGCGCCGGCGCGACGCTGCAATCGGTGCCGTCCATGCCGTGGACCTTGCCGGTTCATGGGGGTCGGGATCCGTGCCGGACGCAGCCCCGGGGCCACGTCCGGCCCGGTGACTAGAACTTGCCCTGAATCAGGAACGCGATCACGATCCCGAAGAGCGCGACGCCTTCGATGAGCGCGGCGAAGATCATGCCGGCGGTCTGGAGCTGCCCGCCACCTCCGGCTGCCGCGCCATCCCATCCACCGCCTGCCCGCCCACGCGGCCGATGCCGATGCCGGCGCCGATCGCCGCCAGCCCGGCGCCGATGGCGGCACCGCTCTGGGCGAGACCGGAATTGTTGCCGGCGGCGTTGCCGACGTCCTGCAGAAGAGCGAAGAGATGCATTGCCTGTCCTCGTTAGGTCGAAGAACCACGGAAATCCGGTGCTCCGCGGCGCCTCACGGCGCGCCGCCGCCCGTCACCGAGGCCCGGGCCTCAACGGGCTTCCCCGGCCGCCCGGCCGGGTACCGCGGTGGGAGGTGGAGCCGTTCTCCCGCCGCCTGTAATGCAGTTCCTAATGATGCGCTTCCCGTACCTGCCCGATGAAGACGCTGGTCAGCAGCATGAAGATGAACGCCTGCAGAAACGCCACGAAGATCTCGAGCAGCATCACGCCCACCGCCATCAGGAACGGCGCCCCCGACGCGAGGCTGCGGAACGTGAAGATCAGCCCGATGAACGCCAGCACCACGATGTGCCCGGCGGTCATGTTGGCGAACAGCCGGATGGCGAGGGCGAACGGCTTGGTGAGCTTGGAGACGAGCTCGATCGGCGACATGATCAGGAACAGGAGCACGCGCAGAAAGATCGGCAGATCGGGATTCCAGTAGAAGATCGTGCTCAGGTAGCCGCGCCCCAGCGACACCATTCCCGAGATCTCGATCACGACGAAGGACAGGATGGCCATCATCGCGGTGACCGAGATGTTGCCGGTGGGCGTGGCGCCGAACGGGATCAGGCCCAGGAGGTTGGCGAAGAGGATGAAGAAGAAGAGCGACAGCAGGTACGGCACGTAGCGCTCGCCGTGCGGCCCCACGGTGGGGAGAATGATCTCGTCGCGCAGATACAGCACCATCGCCTCGATGCCGTTGGCGAAGCCCTTCGGCCGCCCGATCATGGAAGTGGCGCGGGTGTGCGAACGCGCGATGCCCACGAGGACCAGGATGCACAGCGTCGACGAGAACAGCAGCATCGCGACGTGCTTGGTGGGCGAGAGCTGGAGCGTGAGGGGGCCGATCCGGACCGGATTCCAGAGCGGGCCGCAGCGGCCGTCGGTCTCCCGGCCCAGGCAGAGCTCCTTCGTGAACGGCGGCGCCCAGTACGGGATCTCGATCTCGTACGAATCCCGGATGTGCGGGGTGATGATGTCGACGTTGGGCTCGGCGGCACCCTGTTCCTGCGCCGGCATGGACACAACCGCCCGCGCAGCGGTCGCCGGCGCGGGCGGGCGCGCGGCGGCCGGGGGGATCGCGGGAATCGCGGCGCGTGCCTGCACCGCGACCGTGAGCATCAGCAACAGCGAGGCGGCCGATCTCATGCCTTGAGGAAGAACGGTTCGATGAGGGTGGAAAGAAACAGGTACAACGCCGTGCTGACCAGCGCCGCCGTGAGCGGCAGGTCGAGCCGCGGGACGATCACCAGCGCGTAGACTGCGAACGACACCAGCCGCACCACCACTCCCAGTCCCCATCCTGCCATGGCATTCTCGCGTGCCATCGACCGGGCCACCGCGTACGCTCCGAGCTGCACCGCCAGCGCCACCACCGCGCCCACGAGCAGCGCCCGTTGATCGTCCGGCTGCCGGAACACCAGCAACAGCAGCAGTCCGGTGCCCACGATCACCGTCAGGCAGGCGAGGGCGAAACCCGTCAGGCGTCTCACGAGCGTCGCGATTGGTCCTCCCGGCGCTGGTCATCGGCCACGCGTCGCAGGATGGCCCAGAAACCGGCGGCGGCGCCGACAAAGACTCCGATGACGAGAAACAGCGGACCGGTGCCGAGCTTCCCATCCACCCAGCGTCCGGCGTAGAGACAGAGGAGGATCGCCACCACGAACTGCACGCCCATCCCGGCATACGCGGCGGCGCTGCCGACCGACTTGCCGCGATCCGGTTGCTCGCGATCAGGCGTTGGCGCGCTGGGATCTCCATCCATGCCGGGCGGGAATCTAGGACTTTGTGAAATTTTTCGCAAGCAACGGCCGGCCACACAATATTTGTGATATCTGGCATGGCCCGCAGATAGATGGCACTTCAGGTGAACGCGTGAAGATGGTCTGGCTCCGGGGCTTAGCGCCTTCCGATTTGTTGACAGCTGTGACACACATCACTAATTTGGCCGCCATCGCACTGTACCTTCCCGCCGTCCGCTCGCGTCACGCCCCATTCGTCCCACAACTGTTCATGCGCGCCCGTCTCATCCTCGGCCTTTTCGCGGCAGCGGCACTCGCGTTGTCATGCGGTCCGCACTCGCCATCCGCCGAGCCGGCGCGAATGCAGGCGGTCGCGGGACCGGCCGTCGCCTCTTCGCTCGATGTGCGCGTCACTGATGATGTCGCGTTCGCGTTCCACATCACCAACAACGCGAGCAAGCAACTCGAGATCACGTTCCCGTCGGGGAAGACACACGACATCGTGGTGCTGGATTCCATCGGGCGCGAGGTCTGGCGCTGGAGCGACGGGCGGCTCTTCACGCAGGT
The DNA here is from genome assembly GCA_963740565.1 of uncultured Gemmatimonadaceae bacterium. Taxonomy (GTDB): domain Bacteria; phylum Gemmatimonadota; class Gemmatimonadetes; order Gemmatimonadales; family Gemmatimonadaceae; genus CAVUFA01. Next base: position 139,618 of record CAVUFA010000002.1, read on the forward strand.
GATGCAGAACAAGCTGCTCGACACGAGCGAGACGATGACGTACGAGGCGCGCTGGGATCCGGTGCAGCATCACGGCCAGTACGTCGCGGTCGCCTCATTGATGAGCGAGAATCACCCGGTGGAGCACCGCGTGGATTTCGCGCTGCCCTGAGCCGCGCCGCGGCATCGCAACACGAGACGACACCCGTGCGGCGCGCCGATGGCGCGCCGCTTCTGCATTGGTGTGTTCCATGGCCGCGCGCTGGTTTGTTCGTACGCAGGGCCGGGCTCCCTTAACCCTTCGTGCGGCGGCGGTTAATTTCCGGGACTCATCTCAGGGGCATGGCAGTCGTGGCAACACAGGCCGCATCGTCGTCGCAGCGCTCGAAGACGCGCACGACCTCGAGCTGCTGCAGAAGCTCGCGGTGGCGCGGACGACGCTCACGGGGCAGATCGCGCGCCGGATCATCGGCCACCAGGAGGTCGTCGAGAACCTGGTGGCGGCGATCCTCGCGGGCGGTCACGTGATGATCGTGGGGGTGCCGGGGCTGGCGAAGACGCTGCTGGTGCAGACGGTGTCGGAGGCGCTGGATCTCACGTTCTCGCGGGTGCAGTTCACGCCCGATCTGATGCCGAGCGACATCACGGGGACCGAGCTGCTGGAGGAGGATCACGCCACGGGGAAGCGGATCTTCAAGTTCGTGCAGGGGCCGGTCTTCGGGAACGTCGTGCTGGCGGACGAGATCAACCGCGCGCCGCCCAAGACGCAGGCGGCGCTGTTGCAGGCGATGCAGGAGCGGTCGGTGACGGTGGCGGGGCAGACGTACAAGCTGCCGTCGCCGTTTTTCGTGCTGGCCACGCAGAACCCGATCGAGCAGGAGGCGACGTATCCGTTGCCGGAGGCGCAGCTCGACCGGTTCATGTTCGAGCTCAGGGTGCAGTATCCGTCGGTGGCCGAGGAGGAGCTGATCGTGTCGTCGACGACGGGTGATACGGAGGCGGTGATCCGGCCGGTGCTCACGGGGGCGGAGGTGATCGAGCTGCAGCATCTGGTGCGGCGCATTCCGGCGCCGCCCACGCTGGTGAAGTTCGCGGTGGCGCTGGCGCGGTCCACGCGGCCCACGGAGCCCGGCGCGTTAGGCGAGATCAGGAAGTACGTGAGTTATGGCGCGGGTCCGCGGGCGTCGCAGTATCTCATGCTGGGGGCCAAGGCGCGGGCGGCGATGGACGGCCGGTCGGTGCCCGACCTGGACGACGTGCGCGGCGGTGGCGATGGCGGTGTTGCGTCATCGCATCGTGCTGAACTTCCAGGCGGAGGCGGAGGGGGTAGGGGCCGACCGGCTGGTGGAACTGGTGCTCAAGGCGTAGCCGCGGCGCGGCGTTCTCGGCTCCCGTCGGGCTCGAGCCACGCGCGGGAATCCATCCGTGCTCCCCTTGTAGCACCCTCCGGGGGCGCGGGCGACCTTCGGCCCGCCTTCGGTTCGATCTGCGGCGCCCTTCCCCGTCTCTTGCGGCCGGCAGAACGGACGTGTCATGTCACCCCTTCATGTGACGCCGGCGTGACGCACAGGTGCTCACGTCGGATGCGGCAGGATTCGCGGGGGGCGTAAACCGGCATGCAACGCACAGTCTACTGCGGAATTCTCGGCCAGACCGACATTCGGACGGAAGGGATCCGGTTGACGCCGGAGGCCGAGCGTCAGTTTGGGCTCGCGTTGTTCTACTGCGCGAATGCGGGGCGGGAGGTGCCGCGGGACGAGGTCGCAGGGCTGTTCTGGCCGGAGCAGGACCTGGAGGGGGCGCGGCACTGTCTGCGTCAGGCGTTGTATCGGCTGCGAGCGGTGGGTGTGCCGGTGCGGAGCGGAGCGAAGACCACGATGCTCGATGAGCGAATGGTCGAGTCGGATTACACACCGGTTATCGCCGAGGGGGCATCGTCGAGTCTGTACGTAGCGCTGAGCGACGTGGCGGTGCTCCCCGGCTACACCCCACGGTTTTCTGCTCCATTTACGCGGTGGGTAGAGGAGTTTCGGAGCCAGATCGGGGCGCAGCTGCGGCGCGGTCTGGTGCGCGCGATTGCGGAGATGCGTGCGCGGGGTCGGTATACGGACGTGGAGCGCCTGGCGCGGCACTGCATTTCGCTGGATCCGCTGAACGAGGAGGCGACACTCGCCTTGGCGGAAGCGATTGCGCTGGCGGGCGGGAAGGCGGAGGCGGTGGGGATGATCGATCGGTACGTGCGCGAAGTGGGACACTACGGCGTGGAGCTCCGGATTTCCGGGGAGTTGCTGAAGGCACGAATCGCGGGATGGAATTGCGTACTCCGAGATCGCAGAAACGGCAGCTATCCCTGATCGGACGAGAGCATGACCTCGAACGCGTCGTATCGTCACTCCAGCGCTTGCGGAGCCCGAGATGCGTGTCGTACGTCATCTCCGGGCAGGGCGGGATCGGCAAGACGCGCCAAGCTAGAGAGCGCCGTCGTATCGTGCGCCTGCAGGGCGCACGTGTGGTCAGTATGAACACTCAGCCAAGCAATAGAACCCAGCCTCTCGCGACCCTAACTGAGCTAGTACCCCGACTGTTCGCCGTACCTGGCGCGCTAGGCTCCGCTCCCGAGGCGCTCGAACGCCTCCGGTGGATCTCGCCGAGCACCGAACGCATGGATCACCCCGCGATGCCATCGGATGGAGAGGTCCGTTTTGCATCGGTTCGTCGGGCGATACGGGATCTGCTAGACGCAATCGTCAGCGAAGGTCCTCCTCGTGCTGCACGTCGACGACTTGCAGAATGCAGATCCGGCAAGCGTACTCGTCTTCGAGGATCTTGCTCAGATCTTCGACAAGCAACCTCTCGGCCTACTTCTGTGTGCTCGGGACCACGCAGGTCCGCATGCGTCGGACAAGTTATCCGGCTTGTTCGAGGTCAGCATCCATCACCGGTTAGGCCCGCTCTCTGATAACGCTGCCGCCCATCTCGTTACGGAGTACAGTGTTCAGAATGGCGTGACGGTGGAAGCGGCCGCCAGGGAACGCGTGATCACTCTATCTAGTGGGTACCCCCTGACTTTCTCATCGAGCTGCTCAGGTATCGCAAAGACATCTCATCAGCAGGTGAGCTTCCTGTTTCCGTTCAAGCACTGCTTGAGCAGAGGCTTGCACTGCTAAGCAAGGCATCCTTCCAGCTACTTCAGGCGTGCGCGGTTCTTGGATCGCTTTCAACAATGGACCGGCTAGAACGCATGGTTGACCCACTGGGGTTCCCGGCGCTGGACGCGGTTTCCGAGCTTGAGGGAGCGGGACCGATCCTCGTCAAGCGAGAATCTCGTGATGTGTCGCCACGACATTTTGCGGTGAGATCTTGAAGCGGTCCTAAGGAGGGACGCCGCCGGTGGCGCTACGATGGTTGCACCGGAAGGCCGCACTGCTGCTCTCTAGGGAGGTCGCCAAGCGCAGGGGTGTCCCAGATCTGTGGCAGTGCGTTCATCACTGGACGTGCGCTGGCGTTCCGGAACGCGGTGCCCGTCTCGCCATTGCGCTCGCCGAGAAGCTGCTAGCAGCTGGCCTCGCGGCAGAGGCCATTCGAGTGCTGGAGGACGTTGACGCGCACTGCGCACAGGTTGCGGACCGTACCAGGTCTCTTGCTAGCGATTGCACGCGCAGGCCGGATTCTCCGCGACTGGGACCGTGTGCTTGACGTCGCGAAGCAGATCCGATCATTGGTCCAGGCTGCTCCGAGTGACCGACCGCACGATGATCTCGAACTACTCCAATCGAGGCTCAAGTACTACCCGCCTAGCAGTTTCGGGCGGCTTCCGGCAGACCTATCGTCGTGCATCAGTAGCGATTCCGCGTCAGTTTCTCATCGGCTTGACGCCGCTATACTGGGCTTGATGCATGCCGACAACGATGCAGACCCGGTTGCAGGCTCGCTCGTACTACGATGCTTCCAGCAGCGCAACGGAGTCCTCAATCGATGATGTCGCTAAGCGGCTCACGATCGAAATGGTCTTTCACACCGGATTTGGCGACATCGATGTCGCGGAACAGTCGGCTGGACAACTCGTGTCGCGTGGGCGCTTGCTATTCTTGATCCGGCAAAGAGAGTCTCCCTGTTGCGACTTGCTGCCGCACTCGTATCGCAGAACGGGCAGCTACTCACGCGCTCGCGAACTCTGCCACGAATCCCTCGCAATCGCAAAACGGCTGCGGATCAGCCAGGGGGCCTTCACAGCCATCGAGCTTCTTGGCTTCATCTGTCTTGATATGGGGCGACTTCAGCGAGGCTCGTGCATCCCCGAGTCGGCAGCGCGAGAGATCGATGCAGCGCATCGAAAACGTACTTGCGCGCGATGGTCTTTGAGCTCGAAGCTCGACTTGCGTTCGAAGCCGACGATCCGGCAGCCTCTCCGATGGCCGCGATGTCCTTGTGGATGCAAGCCCGCTGCTGAGGCTAAAGCGACCACTACAAGTCCTTTTGACCTCACAGGTTGCCGCCAGCCTTGTACTGAGAGAGGACCTGTCAAGATCGACAGCGTTAGCCCGTCTTCTCGATCTCCATTCCTCTCTCGGAGCGCTTGGGTGCCAGGACTATCCAGTCGCGGTTCTGGCTCGCGGACTAGCAAGCACGGGCCGACAGGAAGTCGCGAAAGTGATCCTCAGTGACTACGTAGGACTGACAAGGCGCGATCGGGGAGCGCCACCTCTTTCACTTCGTCGGATTGCCACCCAACTGCACATTGGGCGCTATGAGGCTACTGCATGACTTCCCTGCCGGCTCCTGGGCTCCCAAACATGTGTACAGCGCCCTCCGCCCACACGTCGCGCGACACTACTGCATCGCATATTTCAGGATCGAATTGCTTTCCTCTGAACCGAATGAAACTGGAGTGTGAGCCTCCTCAATTCCCAGAGCCTTTCTGTAGGGCCGATCGGTGGTTATGGCATCCAGCGTATCGGCGAACATGATGATCCTTGAGGCGGGAGGAATATCTTCACCTCTGAGCCCATCTGGGTACCCGGTTCCATCCCAGTGTCCCCATGATGGTGCCGAACGGAAGGCACTATGTCGCGCAAGGTGGAGGAAGCTTTCGAACCGACTCGGCGCTCCGAATCGGATGCACCTTCATGATCGCCCACTCCTCCGGCGTCAGCCTCCCCTCCTTGGCCAAGATCGGGGCAAAGCGCTCATCGATCTTTCCAACGTCGTGGAGTAGCCCAGCGATGGAGACGCGTTCGACGTCCAAGTCATTCAGACCCAACGCCCGCGCGATGATCTCAGAGCCTCTAGCGACCCGCTGGCCATGTCCGGAG
>CAVUFA010000003.1:0-114646 GCA_963740565.1 uncultured Gemmatimonadaceae bacterium
CGGCTCCGGAATGGCGCGTTGTCACATGTTCGCGGACCGCCCCACCTTTCCGCTCCCAGGCCACCGCCGACCAGTCGGGAATGGGAGTTGCGTCGCCCACGCAGCGCAGTTGCTCGGCGGAGCTCACCGACTGTCGGACTCCGTACCGCCGGCGCCTGGCGTTCTGTAGCCCCGGGTGTTGGAATTCAATCCAACACGCCCGAGCCGGTGTGGCGCGACGCTGGTCTGGACCAGCGCAGCTGCAACGGCTTCGCTTCGGGACCGCTCCCGTCATCACGGTGTCGTTCGATCCGCTCTTCGACAAGTCCTACAATGTCTCCCGCTCCAGACTCACACTGGGGCGCGGCGAAATTCTGCTCAGGTACTTGCACTGGCTGTTCCTGTGGATGCGTCTCGACAGCCTGGGCAAGCGTCATTCTTCCGCGGCGGCAGCGCTGTCATTCGGCAGCCGGGAACACGCCGAGAGCTTTCGCTCGTGGGAAGCACTTCCCACGGTTGCTCTGGACAAGGGCTTTGTGCAGACCCTGATGGATCCCGCAGCAGACCATCGGCTGCTCGTCCTGTATGACGGCTTCGGCCGATTCGTGCGGGCAACCGAGCCACCAGCATCGTTCGGCATCCTCGCGGCGTCGCATCGTGCCCCGCTGCTTGTCGCGACCAGGACCCTAGCCCGGTCGGAACTCGTCGTCTACCGGTGGCGATGGGCGCGATGAGCCACTTCCGTTACTGGCTCTCGAGAGGGCAGCCGATGGTTCCGGGCGTGTCTCATCCATAGAAGCAGCTTGCTCGGTGCCGTCAGGCGTGCCGTAGCACGCCGATGCGCTCTGTTGTGCCGTACACTGATCCTACCGTGTGAAGAAACACGATTTGTCCGAGTCCCCCGGAATATGTCCTGCCTCAGGCACGAGCGGCTACGCGAGCAAGGTTCTCAGCATGCTTTCTCTTCGGTGATCATGCAGAGATGGCCCTGCCCGGGAAACTCCGTGAACGACTGAACCCGAAGATGCTCCGCCATCCTGCGCCCGGATGACACCGAACAATTGCGAGCGAGTTCGCCGTGCCACATCCAGACCGGTACACGTACCTCGTCGAGGTCGAATCCCCAGGGCTACATGAGAACCCATGCGTCGTCGAACCATCCTGTTGGTCCCTGCCGGAATCCCTCGCGAAGCTGCTCGATCAGCGCGGCCTGGACCTCGGGTCGCTCGAGCATGCCCCGATCAATGGCCCAGGCGTACCTCATGGACGCCCCGATCATTCCGACCGGGTCCGCCATGATCTGTTTCGCCGGCTCCGCCATGAATGCTTCGAGACTCATACGACCCTCTCGCGCCCGGCGCCATCCCTCTCGATTCAATTCCATCTGTTAGCGGCGGAGTGAAATTGCACAGAATCGGCGGCTGAAATTGCACACGTGCCGACGACCCGCCATAGCCCGGTCGATCGAATGTCACCACGTGCGCGGGGACACGCGCATAGAGCCCGGCATCCGGATTCCTGCCAAATCACGATCACGGCGTTCCGTAGAACGCGTTGACCGCGTGGATCACCCCACGCGGAGTACGCCAGCGTTCGTCCGTCCCGGAGCAGAACTGTGTCGTCGCGTAACATCTTCGTCCGCTGAAATACGGCCGCGTATCCGGGGCCTTCCGTCACCGACCGAGACTCCGGTGTAAGCTGCTTCGCGACGCTGTTCGTGCCGGCAGGACGGCGTGACCCGTGACAACCACGTTATGCCGCGCGTTCCGCGTTGAACACTCCTACCGCGCCGTCCACGCACCGCAGCGCGGTTGCGCAGGTGGCTCGCCGTCGCGTGGCGTGACCTCCTTGCCTGAGTGCTGGCCGCCTCGTACGTGAAGCAATTGGACGCGTTCCATGCCGTCCTCGACGTACCGAACGCCCAGCACCCAATCCGTGCCGAACTGCGTCGGGAAGAGCCGGGGAGGCAATTCGAGTCGGGCCTCGGCACGCCCGTTATGATAGGCAGTCCAAACCAGCGGATAGACCCGTGGCCTCGCGGGATCCTGAACCCAGATGCGGCCGTCGGTGCCACCGACGATGTCTCGATATGCAGGCGCCGCCTCGGCATACTCGGCTCCGAATATCGCCCCTACGCCACCATCGGGCACCATCACCTGCCGTGACGACTCCCATCGTTGCTTCATCGCTGCTGTCACGGGTTCCGGCTTCGAAAACGAGGTTACCCGCCGCCGGATCGAGAAGTCCGGCGCGAACTCAATGAACTCTGCTGCCTCCTGGTCGCCGTAAGCGATTCCGTTTGCCAGGACCGCAACGACGCCCGCACGCTCCATCCGCACCGAAAACATCATGCGACGGTTCGCCTGCCTGAGTACCTCGATGCCAGGCAACCCGGACACGGAATCCACAACCGTCCCGTCAGCACGCAACCGGACGAGCGTGATGGTGAGCCGCTGAATCCCGAGGTCGCCAGTTGGCCCCGTTATGGCGCGGCCGACAAAGGTTCCGTCCTCCATGCGACCAAGCACATCGAAGCGAACGGGGACTGAAAACGAACGGGAATAGTCGCCACTGCCGGTGAAGAGCGAGACGCGACGTGCGGCCCCATCGAAGATGCCGATCGAATCACCGCCGGCAGGGAACACACGCCGCAGGTAGCGGAACTCGCCCGGGCCAGACCCGTTTCGTCCCGAGGTTCGGATGTGGAGCCCGTCGCTGTTGTAGAATCGTAGCTCGCTCGAACCGCAGTCCGCGACCAGAATCCCGTCGCCCAGCCGTAAGGCGCCCGCGATGCCCGCGAAGAGGTAGGGAGCGCCGCGATCCTCAGCTCCGATACTGAGAACGGGCTGAGGGTCAGCCACCAGCGACGACTGCGCTTGAGCGGCGGGTTGTCGAGCGAATCCCGCCACGACCGCAGCACATGCACAGCTGTAGAGCACCCGCACGAGAAGATCCTCCTTCCTCACAAGCCGGCTGCAGGCGGACAAAGTCGTGTCAGGCTGCGCGCGCACGGCAGGTTGTCAGTATCTCCCGTGCCGGAGGCGGCGCCGGGCAGCCGGCAATGTTGCATGACGCCATGACCATGTACACCTCGATGGTATTCTCACAACCCAGCGGAATCCACAAGCGCACGGATCAGCGCGCGTCCAGCAGCTCGCGCAGGGGACGGCGAAGCTCACGACGAATCGGCAGGATTCGCCCGGCTGACGACCCCAGCGCGAATACCACCACGGCGATCACGATACCAAGCGGGGCGACGGGAACCCGCAGCGCAGTCACTTTCGCCAACAGACCCCGGACGAGGATGAAGGTCAGCACGCCCGCGGTCGTGCCGAGCAGGAATGGAACGAACCGGTTCGCCATCAGCTCTCCCATCACCTGCCGCGACGAGCCTCCAAGAGCCGCACGAACAGCGATGTTCGATCGTTCTCTCAGAAGCTCCAATCTCGTCGACGCAAACTCCCCCAGCAGGGCGATGAGCAGCGCAACCGCCGCCAACGCGCCAAGTGTCCACGATGCGACACGCCACGGTGCCAACACCCGGTCAAAGGACTCGCCAACGGCCTCGACTCGGGGCGAGCCACCGGACGGGGGAATGCGCGCAACCGCCCGTGCAACCGTCTCCTTCATCGATCGGCCACCGGCCACCGTCCGTACGATAACTGCCCTACCCGATGCTCGATTCGTCTGATCGAGCGGGATATAGAACTGCGGAGCCGCTGGCTCGAAGAGATCAGTCCGATAGTCGGTGACAATTCCGACCACACGGAAGCAGGGCTGGGCCGGACCGCCCAGGCGAAGACACTCGCCAATCGGATCCGTCCCGGGCCAGTAGACGTCCGCCATCCTTCTGCTCACCACCGCCACCTTGGGGGATTGGCTACCATCACTGGCCAGCAGGGGGCGTCCACGGACAACCGACAGTCCCAGAACCTGCTCGAATCCCGGCGTGACGCCTACCATACTCGCCGCGGATTCGATCGACGCGGGGGCGCGTCCCGGCGGATCGACCTGGACCACGTCGATCATCCGCCTCCCGAACGGAACCGCGGAGAGCACCGCCGTTCGGCGAACGCCGGTTTCGCCAGCCAGGTCCTCCCGCAACCTGTCTGCGAGCCCCGGTGTGCTTCCCGGAATACCAACACTCACGAGATGGTCCAAATCGAGACCCAGGTCCGCGCGGCGGGCCCCAACCATGACCGCGATGAACTGGTTTGCCGCAATCAGGAGGAGCACCGCCAGCGCGACCTGAATCGAAGGAACAAGTCGCTCCGCGAGCCGGGGTCTCCGAAACCGATGCAGCTCGATCGCCAGGTTCGTCTCGCCACGCAACGCCTTTGTCACCATAATGGCGGCCAGAGTCGACACCACGACGATCACACCGCCGGCGACGAATTGAGCGAAGAGGATGAGACCTACAGAGACTCTCAGCGGGTCCATCTGCAGGTGCGCGAGCACGCTCCGATAGATCACCCGTTGCGCCACAGCGGTCAGCAGTAACGCGGCACCAAGGCCGATGATTCCGAGCACGCACGCTTCCAGCACAAGCAGTCGAAGAATTGCCCAGGATGACGCCCCGAGCGCGCGACGGATGTACACCTCCTGGCGCCGAGCCATCGTATCCGCGGCCACCAGGCCGGCGACGTTGAAACAGCCAAGCAGCAGCATCGCAGTGGTCAGGGCTGTTACCCATACGCTGAGTTGCGAAACGCGTTCGAGACGGGGAATGACCTCCCGCATCACGGGAGTCACGTGTACCAGCGCGTGCGGGTCGAGTTCCGGACCGTCGACCGCGTTACGCCGGAAGGTGGCGGTGAGTTGCGAGGCCAACCAGGTGAGGTCGTTGGTCAGATGACGGGAACGACCGACCACCGAATATGAGAAGTACCGGCGGTCAGTGAGGGCACGAGGATCTGCAAGCATCTCCGCCGCAACTGCCCGCAGCGGTAGCGCCACATCGATGCGGCGCCGGTTCAGTCCATCGAACAACGGCGGAAGAAGCCCGACGATCGAGAATGGATGCCCGTTCACCCGCACCGTTTGACCCACGATGTCCGGTCGCCTGCCGAACTGGCGATTCCAGAAGGAGACTCCGATCATGGCCACCGGATCGGCAGCGGGCGCATCGTCCTGAGCAGTGAGGGAGCGCCCGAACGTAGGTCGCAAGTCGAGTATTTCGAGCATCTCGTGCGTGGTGAGGAATGCCCCACCCCACCATGGCCGACGCCGGATCGCCCAGGGTCACCGGCTGCGTGATGTACGCACCGAGGGAAGCACGCCCGCGGAGGCTCGCGCGCATTGCTTCGTACTGCGGAAAAGAGACCGCGGGAAGCGGCACGGCCCGCGTATCGCCGATGGTTACCGAGACCGTTGCACGAAACAACTCCGCGGGAGCTCGCACGTCCGCTGGAGGGGCCAGAAGCGTCGCGTCAAGGAGCGAATACGCCACGCAGGAGGCCGCCACCGCAACGCCGACGCAGACCACACAGATCGCAGAATAGAGTCGACGTCGACCAAGGCGTCGGGCGACACACTTCAAATCGGGCCACATGCGCCTTCTCCGTTCGACGCTGCTCGACCGCAGGCGGCCGGCCCTGAGCCGGTTCTCCTTACACTACACTGTCCCCGGACTTCACGCGACCTCCGACTTCCTGCTTCCCCTCCCTGGCCTGGACACCCAGTGGTATCGTCTGGGATCGGTTTCGACCTTCGACATCACCATGTCGCGCGAGCAGTTCGAGTGCGAGCGCTCCGCGCTGATCAACGCCCACTACGACTTTCTGGGTCAGTACGCCGTGCTGGAGCAGGCCCTGGGCCGTCGCTTGCGATAGGGTTCGCCTTCGCCGCGACCCTGTGGCCTCGGCCATGCGAAGACGGGCGCCCCAGTCCGCGGCGCCCGTCTCCATGATCCCGAAGGCAATCCTACTTCTTCCCCGGAGGCGGCGCCGGCGGGGTGGCCGTGTTTCCGATATCCGCCACCAGCTTCCACGTGCTGTCTGCCTGACGACGGAGCACGACGAGATACCGGCCCTCCTGAGTCATCGCGGCACCGGTCTTCGGTGTCATCGAGACCTTGAACGTGCCTTGGTCGTACGCCATGTCACCCACGACCTCGGTCCGCTCCGGGGTGATCTCGGCGCTGGCCGATGTCAGCATGTCGCGCCCAGCCATGTTCAGCGCGGCAATCGCCGGACCGCCCACGACTGTCGATTGCTGGTCGCTCATGTTCCGTGCATCCGCCGTGTACAAGGACGCCAGTTTCGCGCTGTCACCCGCGTTGAACGCCGCCTGCCAGTCGGATCGCACCTGTCCAACAGCCGCGAGGTCGGCCGGGTCATTCACTTTGGGCATCGCACCGCCGCCACCGGCCGGCGCACACGCCGCGACGGCCACTGCGGCACACAACAGGATCAGTGTCCGCTTCATGATGGATCTCCTTGCGTTAGGCGTGATGGAATCGCCCGCTGGCCTGCCCCGGAGCAGTCCCTTGGCCCGAATATGCATGCGCGGCGAGGAGACGCCAGTGAGCAGCGGGTCACTCCTTCAACCAGACCACGAGCGTCGGCAGCCCGTTCGGGTTCGCGCGGCGTGGCCGGGAGAAGGGTCGGCTGGTGAGCCGCTGGTCGAAGGCTGCAGGCGAGGAGGACCGCTGCCAGCGCGCGGAATCACATGCCTGCGACACCCGGCCGGAGTCCCGAAGCTCCGGGGATGGCTGTCGCCCCCATGGTTCTCTCGCTGGAGTTCCAGCGCTCGAACGCGATTCCTGCCACCAGGTCATCCCTGTGCGCAGAAGCTTCCACGGCATGTCAGGAGCCGTGCAGCCGTCGGATTTCCTGGAGGATCTCGATGTCCGCGGCATCCTGCAATCGCCCCGTGCGCTTCGATGCGATCAGGTGGTCGATCGACGCCGTCGGGATCTTCACCCCTTCCAGCTCGAACACGGTCGCATCGCGCCGAGCCTCCGCGTAGCGCACCGTCCACGCGATCGTGAGAATGTCCACGCTTGGCATGTCGCCGACGATCGTGACCGGTCGTTTCGCTACCTCTTCCGCAAGCAGTTCCTTCGCGAATCCGAACCCCAGTGACGAAAGCGCCCGAAGCACACGTCGCGCGTTGGCCACGGTCGGGTCGATGAGGATGTCCACGTCTCGTGTCGCGCGGGTCGTTCCCCAGAGCTGCATCGCGCTCGCGCCGACCAGCACGTAACGCGCGCCTTCCGCCTCCAGCGCGCCACACACGAGCGCGAGACGCGTGCGCTCCCGTTTCACAGGGCGATGTCCTGCAATCGTTTCCAGTCGAGGTAGTCTTCGTACCGGTCGAATGCCACGATCCCGTGGCGTCCGGCACCGTGGGCGAGCCGGGACGTCCGCATGGTCTCCTCGGCCTCGCGCACGCGTTCCTCCGGCGACAGGCGGAGGTCGGCCGTGAGTTGCGCCCGTCGCAATGGACCGACGCCGGGCGTCAATGGGGATACCGGCGCGGGGGGCTCGATGGTGAAGCGGCGCACCGCCTCGGCGATCACCCAGCTCCGGGAGCGGTCGAGCGCGCTGGCCGCCCGGTCGGCGGCGGCGAGGACCGGCCGGGGCAGCGTGATGGCGATCCGGGCGAATGATGGCATCTTCGACATATCCGATCATACTCGATATGTCGCTCACCGTGAAGTGGCAAGAGCCTGGGCACCGGCAATCACCGTGCGGCCCCGCAGCAGGTGAATCGCCCCGGACAGGGTGAAAGGACGGCCGCCCACATACCTAGACATCCTCGGCGTTGATGCCTAGAATGTCTCGATATGGCGACCGCCAGGGCCGACCTCCTCCAGGGCACCCTCGACATGCTCGTCCTGCGCGCCGTCGCCGACGAGCCGCTCCACGGCTACGCGCTGGTCCACCGGCTCAAGCTCATCTCCGGCGGACGCCTCACCGTGCCGCAGGGCTCCCTCTATCCGGCGCTCCATCGACTCGAGAACCAGGGCCTGCTCAAGGCCGAGTGGCGCGCCACCGCCACCGGACGTGAAGCGAAGTTCTATCGCCTGAGCGCCAAGGGCAAACGCCGGCTCGACACCGAAGTTGCCGACTGGATCGAGCTGTCCAGAGCGATCGCCCTCATCCTCGGCATCTCCTGATCCGCTCCCATGTCGTGGATCTCCCGTCTCGTTCGGCGCCGGGCGCTGGAGCGTGAGCTCGACAAGGAGCTCCAGTTCCACCTCGACGCCGCGGCCGATGACCTCGAGCGCCTTGGAGTCTCGCGCGCCGAAGCGCGCCGGCGGGCCCGCGTCGACCTCGGCGGCCTGGAGCAAGTGAAGGAGAGCACCCGCGACGCGCGCGGCACGCGGTGGATCGAGGACTGGTGGCAGGACACGCGTTATGCGCTGCGCGCCATGGCGCGGTCGCCCGGCTTCAGCGTCGCCGCCGCGCTGACGCTCGCCATCGGCGTGGGCGCCAATACGTCTGTCTGGAGCATCGTCGACGCGCTGATGCGCCGCGCCCTGCCCGTTGCGCGTCCGGAAGAGCTCCACACCATTACACGAACGGGGATCGACGACGAAAACGACCTGGTGTCGCACCCGTTGATGCTCCGGTACCAGCAGGCGCTGTCCGATACACTGTGCATCGGGGCCATGACCTCGGTGTCGGGGCTCTACGCCACGATCGGCGACCGGCCGGAGGCGGTCGCCGCGCAGCTGGTCTCCGGGAGCTTCTTCTCCATGCTCGGCGTTCGCGCCCTGGCGGGCCGCCTGATCACGCCTGACGACAACCGGACGTTAGGCGGCGGGCGGGTGGTCGTGATCACGGAGAGCTTCTGGGACCGTCGCTTCGGGCGCGACCCGTCGGTGGTGGGACGGACGATGCGCGTCAACGGCGTGCCACTCAAGATCATCGGCGTCGCCCAGGCCGGGTTCCGTGGACTCACGGTGGGCCAGACGATGGATCTGTTCGTGCCGCTGGTCATGCAGCACGACCTGCACTGGATCTCGAACTTCGGCGCGTCGAACGCGGACCCCGATCAGCCGTGGCTCCCGCAGAGCGGCGTGAGCTGGCTGACCCTGGTCGTGCGGGTCGATCCGGCGCAGGCAACCGCGATCGCGGCACGGCTCGACGTGCCGTTCCGCGCGAATCTCGACGCCGAGCTGGCCGATAGCGACTCGGCGACCCGGGCGCATTGGTCGCGCGCGCACATCTCGCTGCAACCGATCAGCCGCGGATTCTCGCCGCTGCGCGAGGAATTCGGCGATCCGTTGCGTGCCTTGATGGCGAGCGTGGGCCTCATCCTGCTCATCGCCTGCGCCAATCTCGCCGGGCTGCTGCTCGCGCGGGGTGCGGCACGCTCCCACGAGATGGCGGTGCGCGTGTCCCTCGGCGCAAGGCCCGGACGACTCGTCCGGCAGACACTGACCGAGAGCCTCACGCTCGCGATTATCGGCGGGCTGCTCGGGCTCGGCGTCGCCCAGTGGGCCACGCAGGCGCTGCTGCGTCTGGCATCCACCGGCACCCGGGCCATTCCGCTCGACGCGTCGCTCGATGGACGCGTCCTCGCGTTCGCGTTCGCCGTGACGGTCGTGGCCGGCCTGCTCTTCGGCCTGGCGCCGGCGCTGCGCGTGGCGCGTACCGATCTGCACGACAGCTTCAAGGGCGGAACGCGAGTGGTTTCCGCGCCGCAGTCGCATCGCCTGCCACTGGGACGCCTGCTCGTCATGGCGCAGATCGCACTCTCGCTGGTGCTCGTGACCTCGGCCGGGGTGTTCGTGCGGACGTTTCGCAACCTGCTCAGCATAGACCCCGGGTTCGAGCGTGAGCGGCTGGTGACCGCTCAGCTCGACCTGCGCGCCGCCCGCTACACCTTCGAGCAACTTCCGGCGCTGTACGACCGGCTGCTGGCGGCGGTGCGCGCGGTGCCCGGCGTGCGGTCGGCGAGCCTTTCGGGCCACGCGATTGGGTCGGGATCCCGCGTCATCAGCGGATTCACCGTGCCCGGCCGCGAACCGGCGACCGGGACCAGACCGGGGCAAGAGGATTTCGTGACGCCGGACTATTTCCAGACCGTCGGGGTCCCCCTGCTCAGGGGCCGAGCCTTCACGGATCGCGACACCAGGGACGCCCCTCAGGTTGTGGTGATCAGCGAGACTGCGGCACGACGATTCTTCGGCACGGACACGGTGGTGGGAAGGCACTTCGGATATGGCACGCCGCCGGAGCTCGAGGTGGTGGGAGTGGTGCGCGATGTCCGCGTCAACGGCCTGCGCGAGGCGCCGGCGTCCCTGGTGTTCCACCCGCTGGCGCAACGCACGCAGGCATACATCACGAGCGTCGAGGCGCGGACCACCGGCGCGCCGCAGGCCGCGATCGCCGGAATGCGGACAGCACTCGCGTCGGTGGATCCCAACCTTCCCGTGCGTGACGTGGTGGTCATCGAGCAACTGCTCGAGCGGGGGTTGACGACCGAGCGACTGGTGGCGCGGCTGGCCGGGAGCTTCGGGGTGCTGGCGCTGCTGCTCGCGGCGATCGGACTGTACGGCGTGATCAGCTACTCGGTGGCCCGGCGGACGAACGAGATGGGGGTGCGTCTGGCGTTAGGCGCCTCGCCGGCGGCGGTGTCGTGGGTGGTGCTGCGCGATTCGCTGCGGACGATCGCCATGGGTCTCGTGGCCGGCTTCGTCCTCTGGTTCCCGCTGCTGCGGCTGACGCGAAGCCTCGTGTACGGCCTCTCGCCGCATGACCCGGGGTCGCTGGCGACCGGGGCCGGGCTCCTGCTGGGGGTGGGAGTCGTCGCCGCGCTGCTGCCGGCCATACGCGCGGCCCGCACCGATCCGATCCAGGCGATTCGCGCAGAGTAGGAACTGGGGCGGGTGGATTCGAACCACCGACCTCCTGATTAACAGTCAGGCGCTCTGCCAGCTAAGCTACGCCCCAAAAACAAAGCGGCCCTCGCTCCACGCACGAAGACCGGCTCCGCAATCTCACCTCGCCGCTCCCGTCAGACAACCGATGCGCTCCCGCCGCCGCGCGTCCACCGCACCAGCCCCTCCAGCCCCTGCACGCGCCAGCGACCCCACGATAGTCACCGCGGCTTCGGTGTCCCCGGGGCCGATCGCGGTCCAGCCGTCTCTGCTTCCACCGGCAGCATCACTCCCTCGAGAAAGAACGCCGCCAGCTCCGCCCGCCCTCCCAGTCCGGACTTCTCGTACACCGACACCGCATGCTGCCTCACGGTGCGCTCGCTCCGTCCCGTGCGAGCCGCGATCTGCTTGTGGCCCTGTCCCTTCAACAGCTGGAGCGCCACTTCCCGCTCGGCCCCCGTCAGCCCCCACTTGTCGAACTGACTATCTACCGCAGCACCGAGCCCCGCCAGCGCCGCCCGCGCACTCTCGCGCCACGCGTCGCGCTCTGCCTGACGCTCGGCAATCGTGCGCCGGGCATGGCCGAGCGCGACGCTCGCCCGCCCCCACGCGCGCCACAGCACCACGGAGAACGTGAGGCTCACCAGGAGCAATACGACCTCGATCACCACATGCGGCGACACCCAGGTGCGAGGCCGGTCGGTGACGAGATCGATGGCGCCCGCGACCGCCACCAGCAACAAGATGCCTGGCACCAAACGCGGGTACGGGGGACGATCGGACACGTCGCCCGCGATCTCGGAGTCGCTGCGCCTTTCCTGAGCGGTCATATCTGACATCCGGCATCCGCCGGATCAGGCAAACATACGGGGCAAACGGGACAATTGCCGGATACACCGCGCACTCCGGAGTCGGCCTCTTTCTCAGCGACCTTCGACCGGAGCTTCTCATGTCTCTGCTGCCCAATCCGCTTCATCCCGCGGTAGTCCATTTGCCCGTCGCGCTCGCCGTCCTCGTTCCTCTCGTGGCGGCCGGCTCCCTGTGGATGATCCGTCACGGTTCCGCTCCCCGCGTCGCCTGGGGTGTCGCGACCGCTGCCCTCGCCGCGCTCGTCGGAAGCGCCTGGCTGGCGCTCGAGACAGGCCAACAGCAGGAAGAGCGCGTCGAGAACGTCGTCTCCGAGCAGGTGATCGGCGCGCACGAGGAAGCCGCCGAGACGTTCCTGGCGATCTCCTCTGGAGTCCTGGTCATCTCCATGCTCGGCTTCGTCAACGGCCGAGCCGGTACCGCCGGTCGTGCGCTCGGATCCATGGGCACCCTGGCGGTACTGGCCGCCGGCTGGAACGTCGGTCGCTCGGGCGGTGAGCTGGTCTACCAGCACGGCGCGGCGAGTGCGTATGCGGTGACGGCGCGCGCCGCAGTCGAGAGCGACGGAGTGCTGAGCCCCACGCCGCCCCGCAGCGAGCAGGAAGAAAGTCGGGACGGGCGTTAACCGGCGCTGCCTCAAAGAGCTCGGACGGTGGCCGCCTGGAGTCCACCGTCCGGTTCGCCCGAGCAGGACCGGCCGGCGGACATCGGGGCAGGCGCTTCCAGGCCGGCGAGCGGCGCTTGCCGTAGATGTCCGACCGGTGGTCGATGTTCGGATCGCCCGCCGCTTGCTCCGGCGCCATGTACGCCCGGCGTTCCGATTGGAGGTGCCGGCCATGGTAAGCGTCGCGCCCGGAGCCGCCGCGCGGGCCGCGCTGATGGCCTTCGCGATACCAAAGTCGGTGACCGTCGCGCTTCCCTGGGAGAGGAGCACGTTGTCGGGCTTGATGTCGCGGTGCACCACGCCGTGGGAGTGCGCGAACGCCAGCGCCCGGGCCACGTCGCGCAGGATGCTGACTGCTTCCCGGATCGCCAGCGTG
This sequence comes from uncultured Gemmatimonadaceae bacterium, assembly GCA_963740565.1. Lineage (GTDB taxonomy): Bacteria > Gemmatimonadota > Gemmatimonadetes > Gemmatimonadales > Gemmatimonadaceae > CAVUFA01. The sequence goes on from CAVUFA010000003.1 coordinate 12,721, forward strand.
ACCTGTGACCTGCCTTTGACCTTTGACCTTTGACCTTTGACCTTTGACCTTTGACCTTTGGCCTTTGACCTTTGGCCTTTGGCCTTTGGCCTTTGGCCTTTGGCCTTTGACCTTTGACCTTTGGCCTTTGGCCTTTGGCCTTTGACCTTTGGCCTTTGGCCTTTGGCCCATGACCTTTGGCCTTTGACCTTTGGCCTTTGACCTTTGGCCTTTGGCCTACCTCCCCACAATCTCCCGCAACGCTTCCCGGACCTTCGGATCGTCGAACCTGCCTAACGCCTGAATCGCGCGACGGCGGTTGCTCACCGACGCGTCGTTCTTCGCGATGGCGATCAGCTTGTCCGACGCCGCCCCGGTTCCCAGCTGCGCCAGCTCGCCGATGATCGACGACCGCACCTCGTCGTTGCCGACGGCATCGTACATCCGGCTCAGGTCCGAAGCCGTAACGCCAATCCGGTCGGACAGCTCCACCGCCCGCCTCCGCTGGCGGATGTCCTGACTCGAATCGCGCGCGATGCCCATGATCCACTGGCGGCTGTCGGCGCCCCCGATGTTGGCGACGCCGCTCAGCGCCGCCTCGCGCAGCCGGTCGGAGTTGAGCCGGACGTACAGCCCGCGCAGGAACTCCCCGTCCTTCGAGGTGGCGTACTCGCCCGCAATCCCGCCGATCGCCGCCACCCGCGCCTCCTCGGTCAGCTCCGTCCGTTCGGCGGCGGTGCGCAGGTACGGACGCGCACGCGGATCGCCGGAGTTGGCCAGCAGCTCCACCGCGCGCCGGGCCATCCACGAATCCGATGCATCCTCGGTCATGGCGACCATCGCCGTCAGCCCTTCCCCGCTCTCGACGCGCGCCAGCGAGCCCATGGCCTGATCGCGCACCGTCCGCGTCTCCGACTCATCGCGTGCAATCGTGGTCAGGGCGCGGCTCACTTCGTCGGCCGAGAGCTCGCCGCGGTCACCGCGCCGCCGCACCAGGTACGAGAGCGCGCTCCGCCGCACTTCGCGCGTGCGCTGCGCATCCTTGGCGATGGCCAGCAGATCCCGCGTCACCAGCGTGCTGTCGGCCAGCATCGCCGGCAAGAGCGCGTCGCGCCCGGGACGCCCATCCACGCTCTTCGCGAGACCCAGCAGATACGACGCCGCCTCGGCGGCCGGGACGGCGCCCAGATCCGTCGCGTTCGGATCCGTTGCCAGCGGACCGGCGAAGGTCTGGATCCGCAGGAGATCGCGACCGTCGCGCACCAGGAGCACACGCACCGGACCCGCGTCGCACGACAGCGTTCGGGACATGTCGTAGTTGCTCCCGTACCAGCTGCCGTAGTCCGACCTGAGATAGTTCTGGCCATCGCCGCACACGTTGGCGCGCGCCGCGAAGTGGAACGTCACGTTGCCTGTGGGGGCGCCGTTCACCCGGTGCTCCACCGTCTGCGCGCAGGCCGGCAGCGCGGCGACCACCAGCATCGCCAACACCCCCGCCCAGCCTGCGGCGCGCATCGTCGTCGTCATTTGTTGATGATCTCCAGCAGCAGGGCCGTGGTCCTGGGATCGTTCTTCGAGGAGAGCGCGCTGATGGCCCGCCTCTGCAGATTGGGGTCGGTCCCCTTCTTCACGATGTCGATCAGCTTGTCGGTGGCTTCCGGTTCCTTGCGATCGCCGAAGATGCTGATGAGCTGTTCCCGAACGATCCGGGCCGACGCCTCGTCGTACAGTTTCCCGAGGTCGGCCACCGACATCGACTTGCCGATCCGCCGCAGCGCGATGGCCCTGAGGTCGCTGGACTCGTCCTCGTTGCGCACGATCCCGGCGAGCCACTGATCCACGTCGCTTCCGCCGACGCGCGTGATGGCCGACAAGGCGCGCTGCTTGAGCCGCGAGTTGGTGAGTTTCGCGTAGACGCCGCGCAACCACACGACGTCCTCTGCGGACGTTCCGTCGCGGTCGAACGCGGACAGCGCTTCCGCCCGCAGGCGCTCCGGCACGTCTTCGCGCTCGACGATGGAACGGACGAGCTGGCGCGCGCGCGCGCTGGGATGTGCGACCAGCGCGCGTATCGCGGCCCGCTGTACGTTCTCGCTGTCGCTCGAACGCGTGAGCTCTTCCAGCGTGCTCAGCCCATCCTCGGATGGGATGCGACCCAGCCAGTCGATGGCCGCCACGCGCACGTCGCCGCTGGGATCGTTCTTCGCGACACGCGCCAGCAGCGCCACCGAGCCGGCGTCGCGCTTGTTCCCGATCAGGAAGACCGCGCCATGGCGAAGCGGTACCGAGCACGCATCGGTTCGCGCCAGCACCTTGTCCAGTAGCCCGCTCATGTTCTCCGGATCGGTGCGGTTGAGGGCGTTCATCGCCTCGATCTGTACGGCCTGCTGGTCCCTGTCGCACCCCTGGGGATTCTGGGCAGCGGCACGTGCCAGGTCGGCCCGCGCCTGCGCATCGCCCCGGTCCGCCAGCGCGCCCATGATGCGCATGGAGAGCGTCGACGCATCGGCCTGCGTGCGCGCGTTGGGATACTTGTCACGCAGCGCGTCGAGGGCGGTCAGCGCCTGCCGGAGGTCGGTCGTGGTGCCGATGCGATAGAGCGAGAATGCCTGCCAGTAGAGGGCGTCGGCCACATACGCCGAGTTGGGATACCGTTGCGGCAGGGCGCGCAGGGTCTGCGCCGCCATGCGCCAGTCGCCCCGATTCACCATCTCGCGTGCACTCCGGTACACGGAGTCGGCGACATCTCCCTGTGCGTACGGCGCCGGCATGCGCTCGCTCAGCACCGTGCCGCTGCTGGTGAGTCCCCACGCCAGGTTGTGCTGCAGGTCGAGACTCTGCAGTTGTTGATTGAGGGCGTCGAGCTGCAGATTCTGCTGCAGGTCGAACTGCTGCAGTCGCATATCCTCCAACCGGTTGCGGAGCGCCCGAAGCGCATCCGAGGTGCCCTGGGCCCAGCCGCTTCCCTGAACACCCTGGCCGCCCTGAAAGCCCGGCAGCGACAGTCCGAAGTCGTAACCGGAGAGGTCCGAGAAATCGCCCAGGCTACCAAAGACGTGTCCGGGGAGATCCGCGAGATTGTCCAGCGCGTCGAAGCCCTGACCCGGGAGGTTCGAGAGACTGCCGAGGCCACCGAGGTAGAACCCTCCCCAGCCGGACGGTGGCAGGGGTGCGATTCCAGGCTGGCCGCGATCCACGCGCGGGGCCGTCCCCGTTCCTCTCCCGGCGCCGGGCGCCACGCGGCTGGTATCGGGGACCGGCGGCCTGACCGGGCGTTGCTGGGCTCCCACCGCGCTCGCGCCGGCGAGCGCCACGAGCGCCATCCATGTCGTTCTCATTCGCGTAATCTCCCTTATCCATCGCCTAACGATAGACGCGCCACCGCGGAACGGATCCGCGGTACCACGTCGCGCTCTTCCAGTGCATCGGTGATCAGATCCATCTCTTCGTGTCCGCGCGCCGGCTTCATCCGGGCCACCTGGGCCAGCACCAGCTCCAGGTCCTCGAGCAGTTCCTTGAACCGGCGATCGGACGCCGCCGGCGAGTCGAGGAGGAGGCGGGTGGTGGTGAGCAGCTCGCTCGCCTGCGACGTGAAGCGCTCGTTCGCCCCCCCGCGGCGCACCTCCGCCGGGAGCGCGGTCAGCAGCACCGCCGAGCGGCCGAGGAGATCCGTCGCCGCCTGGTCGTACGCCGACGCAACCCTGCGCGCCGTGTCCGGCGTCGTCGCCAGCGGCGTGGTGGAGGCCGGACGCGATACGATCCGCCCGAGCGCCACCCCGATCACGAGGGAAGCCGCCATCGCCAGCCCCAGCACGCGCCATCCGGGCGCCTTCATCCAGCGGCGACGCTTGCCGTATCCGTCGAACGCCGCATGCTCCACCCGGGACCACATTCCTGCGAGGTCGGGTTCCGGCGGAACGCGCCAGGTGCGCGCCGCGTCGTCGAGAAGTTCCTGTAGTCGTTCGTCCGTCATGGTGTCTACCGCTCCTGCGAGAACTGCGAGAGAGTCTTGCGCAACCTGTTTCGCGCGTCGAACAACCGCGCCTTGCTCGTGCCCTCGGCGATCCCGAGCATCGCCGCAATCTCCCCGTGCGTGTAGCCTTCCAGATCGTGCAGCACCACCGACGTGCGGCAGCTCTCGGGGAGCGCCTCGATCGCCGCCGCCAGTTTCGCCCGGAGATCGGGTTCGATGGCGCTCGCTGGAGCCGAGGCCATGTCGGCGACCGCATCCAGATTGTCCGACCGCCGGGCCAGCCGGCGCTCCTTGCGAAGTCCGTTGAGCGTGACCGTGACGGCGATGCGATGCACCCAGGTCCCGAACGCTGCGTCGCCGCGAAACGTCTCGAGCTTCTGAAACACCCGCACGAACGTGTCCTGCGTGAAGTCCTGTGCCATCTCCTCGTCGCCGCACAGCCGATAGGCGAGCCGGTGGACACGGCGCGCGTGCGCGTCGTAGAGCGCACGCGCGGCTTCCCGATCTCCCCGCGTCGCACGGGCGATCAGGAGACCCTCGCTTTCGCCGGCTGAGGCATCGTTCACGATCGCGGCGTGCGTCATCTTCTCCACACCCTTCGACACGGGCTCGGCGAAAAGAGTTGGGGGTGGCTGGGAAGGTCACGGGCCATGGGTTGCCGGGGGTCATGGGCCATACTGAAGGCGCCTGGCCCTGTCTGCAGCGCGCGGAAGGCCACACCCCTATGGCCTTTGGCCTCTGACCTATGGCCTTTGGCCTCTGACCTATGGCCTTTGGCCTCTGACTATGGCCTCTGACCTATGGCCTTTGGCCTGGATTGGCCCATGGCCCATGACCTGTGGCCTCCATTACATACATATGAATGCCCAAGCCGCCCGCCTTTCCACCCTCGATGCCCATCCGGACCGCGCGGATTGCGGCGCTCCTGGTCGTCGCTCTCGTGGCACTCACCGCGCCGGGGCTCGCCCGCGCGCAGGGCGGAGGCGCGGGAATCGATCTCGCGGGGGTCGGGCACGACCGCGGCGGCGACCACGCGCGCGTCTATGTCATCGAGTTCGGTGACTTCGGCTGCAGCTACTGCGCCAGATTCGCCGCCGAGACCTATCCGCGGATCGATTCCGCCTACATCCGCACCGGCATCGTGAAGTGGAAGTTCGTGCCGTTCGTGACGGGGACCTTCAGACACTCGCGGGAGGTCAGCGTCGCCGCCGAGTGCGCCGCCGAACAGGACGCGTTCTGGAAGATGCATGATCTGCTGTATTCGCACCGGACGGAATGGATGGGGGCGTCGAACGTGCAGGTCGTGATCGCGCGCTATGTGCGGGATCTCAAGCTCGACGCGGCGCGGTTTGCGACCTGCGCCAAGGGGATCACGGCGGCGCGGCGCATCGAACACAATACGCTGCTGGCCACCACCCTCAACATCCGCGGCACGCCCACGTTCTTCGTGAACGGTCAGGTCATTCCCGGGGCCATTCCGTTCGACCTTTTCCGCAAGGTGATCGAGGCCGCGAGTCGTTAGGCACCATGCGACACGACCCGTCCGATTCGCCCGGCCGCGTCGGCAGCAGGCAGTCCGCGCAACACGGTCGCGGCGGTGGTTGGCCGGCGATCAGGGGCGCGCCGCGTCCAGCGCGGCCTTGAGTCCGCGCAGCACGTCGGGCAACGGCCCGTCGGCCCAGAAGTGGATGTAGCGGATCTGCGGCTGTTCTCCCACCAGGTGGGTGTGCATCGCGGTCGTGGTAATGCCGTTACCGAAAGCGCGCGCACCATGTCCTACGCCTTCGTGGCGGGCACCGAGAAGTCACCGGTCGCGACCGCGCGGTTGCCGCTCACCATCTGAATGTTGATCGGTGTGCCGTAGCCCATCGCGGGATTCACCACGTGGCCGTCGATCGTCACCTGACCGCTCACCAGCATCGTGGACGCCTGGGCCACGTTGCCCTGGGCGCGCCCTGAAGGCCTAACGTGCGAAGACCAGGGCGGTGTCGATGGTGACGGGCGCCGATGCGCCGGCGTGACGGGGCGGGGCGTCGCCGTATGGGCGAGCACCCGGTCCAGTCGCTGTGCCAGGTCGGTGGCGGCACCTCCGCGTGATAGTGGACGTAAGATAGCGGCGGCGACTCGCCTGCCAGGTGATTATGGATGGCCATGACCGCAATATGCTGCCGGTGGCAGTTCCGCCAGCACCGGTTTGAGCTCGCTCGGCGAGCAGCACCAGATCGCCCATCATCGTGGCGCTGGCGGGAGTCGCCGCTGAAGCCCGGCCCAGGTGCCCGATGCCAGCGCCGTCGACACGTGACGTCGCCGATGGTGAGCTTGATGTCGGGCGGGGGAAGTTGAACCGGATATCCTGCCGCGGGCGCGGGCGGAGACTTGAGGATCCGACCGACGGCATCCCACTGCGCGTTCCCCGATCCCTGCGCCAGACCGAAGGCGACCGATGACGAGAATCCCGAGCACGAATGGCAGGACGCGCGCAGCCCCCCATCTACTCCGCATTGCACGACGCATTCATCCCTCCCAACAAATGTGAGTCTGGTCCCACGATTCTACGGCCCCCGCCACTCTCTCGCCAGCAAGCCGCGGCGCCTGCCGCCGCTCCTACCAGAAGATGCGCCGGATTCCCGGATTCGTGGCGAATCCGCATCCGGTATACATGTGCCAGTAGATGAGCCCTCCACTCGCCACATCAGCGACAGCGCCGTTCCCCAGAACATCGCCACGACCAGCCCGCCGTCGCCGAAGGCTTCACCGCTGTGCAGCCGATACAGGAACGGCTTGTCGGCATAGGTCTCGTTTGCCACCAGCTCGCCCGTCTTCGCATCGAAGACGAGCTTCCGGTCCTCGCCACCGGTCGCCTTTCCCGTGAAGACGGTCACCGTGGGATGCTCGCCCTTGAACTCCAGCTCCACCTTGTCCACCGGCGCGACGGGAAGCGCGTGTGACGCGGCGGCGAAGGCACGGCTCATCGGTGCGACCAGTCCGCTGTCCGGCGACGCCACGGTGACTGGGCTGATGAGATCGCGGGTTGCTTCCCGCAGCGCCTCATCGGCACCGAAGAACTCCGTAAACGCCACCACACGCCAGTGGTGCCGCCGCAAAGCAGAGAAACATCACGGAGGGGACGCCGATCCATCGGTGCCATCTGCGCCAGAAGGAATGTGCATGCGAGAACGACGGTTGAGGGACGAAGACGCCGATCTACCCGTTGCAGACCAGGCGCCGGCTCGAGGACACAATGCTCGGACAACGCATGGGATGACGCCGGCGTTGCCACCGCTGCCCCAGAATGGCCGAGGGGCCGCGAGCGTGTGCCCGCGGCCCCCGGCAATATGCCCGTCGTCTTTCCGAGCGCTACCCGGAGGCGCGGTTCGCCACCGCTGCCTTCGTGCGCTCGGCGAATTTCTTCCGGAACTTCCCCAGCTTGGGAGAAATGACGAACGCGCAGTAGGGCTGCATGCGGTGCTCTCTATAGTAGTCCTGATGGTACGCCTCGGCGGCATGGAACCGGTCCAGCGGTGCGATCTCGGTGACGATCGGCGCCGAGTACACCCGTTCCGCCGTCAGCTCGGCGATCAGTCCCTCGGCCGTCCGCTTCTGATTCTTCGTCGTGCCAGAAGATGATCGAGCGGTACTGCGGCCCGCGATCGTTTCCCTGCCGGTCGCTGCGTGGTAGGGTCGTGGATCGCGAAGAAGACCTCGAGGATCTCACGGTACGTCACGCGACCCGGGTCGAAAGTCACCTGCACGACCTCCGCGTGTCCGGTGCGTTCCGGAGCACACCTCTTCATAGGTCGGATTGTCCCGTGCCACCGCCGGCGTAGCCGGACACCACGCTCGTCACTCCATCGAGCTCCTGATAGACGGCTTCCAGGCACCAGAAACACCCGCCGCCCAGCGTGGCCTGTTCGAGTTGCGTAGTCACTCTTCCTTGCCTATTTGGTGTTCACACGATGAATCCGCGATCCACAGGAAAGGTCCCGGCCACCAGGCGAACGGGTCTCGGGGGCTCAGACAGGACGGAGATTGGAGAAATTGGGGTCAGACTCGAATTGGGAAAATGGGGTCAGACTCGAATTTCGATCGAAATTCGATCGAAATTCGAGTCTGACCCCAATATCCAAAATTCGAGTCTGACCCCAATTATCCATTATCGCGACTCGCACCGCGGGCAGTGCGAGCTGTCGGCGGGCGTGGCGGTCTCCGGCCGCTGCACGCTGGTACAGATGATCGTCCGCGCCCTTCCACTCAAGCGTTCCCTGCTGCACCGTGGATGCTTCCAGGTCGCCGAGCTGTTCCGATGCACATTCCACCGACCGATTCCATGCCTTTCGCTCGCAAAATCGCGCCATTCGCCATGGCTGTCGGCACCCTGACCGCGGCGTGCGCACCAGCCTCCTCACAGTCGCCGGTGCCGCGAGGCGGCGTCCAGGCCATCACCCCGCCGGCCGCACGGATTCCCCCGGAGGCCCTGACCGCCGACAGCACGCGCTTCTCGTTCGTCGTGTACGGTGACACGCGCAGTGGCGACGACGGCGTCGACCTTCAGTTCGCGCATTCAGTCGTCCTGCACGTCATGCTCGACACCATCGCCAGCCGCCGGAGCGGTCCGGATCCGATCCGGTTCGTACTGCAGAGCGGCGATGCGGTGAGCGATGGCAGCGATGCCAGGCAGTGGAACGTGTCCTTCGTGCCGCTCATTGACCTCCTGACGCAAGACGGGAACGTGCCCTACTTCCTGACGCTCGGGAACCACGATGTGCCCGGCCCCTACGGCTTCAACGGCCCACAGCGACGCGCCGGGGTGGCCAACTATTTCGCGGCGATGGCGCAACTGATCCCGCCGGATGGCGATCCACGACGGTTCGCCCGCTCTCCGGCGTACGCCTTCGGCTACGGCAATACGTTCGTCATCACGTTCGACACCGACATCGCCGACGACCGGGCGCAGTTCGACTGGGTGCAGAAGCAGCTGGAAGGACTCGATCGCCAGCGCTACACGAATGTCGTGGCGTTCTTTCACCATCCCGTGTTTTCGTCGGGGCCCCATGGGTTCAGCCGCGTGGAGCCGGCCACCACCGCGCTCCGCACGAAGTGGATGCCGTTATTTCACCGTGAACACGTGCGACTGCTGTTCGCCGGCCACGACCATTTGTACGAGCACTGGGTGGAGCACTATCACGACGAGACGGGCGACCATCGCATCGACCAGATCGTGAGCGCCGGCGGGGGCGCGCCCCCGTACGCGTACCGGGGCGATCCCGACGTGTCCAGATACCTGCGTGACAACGCGACGGATTCCGTCAGGCTGGTTCGCGTGGTGACGCCATCGAAAACGCTCATCGAGAACCCCTATCACTTCGTCGTCGTGCACGTGGACGGCGATGATCTGTCCCTGGAAGTGATTGGCGTTGGCGACGGGGCCGGGTTCCGGCCTTACGGCAAGGCGGTCGTGAGTCTGGGCGACAAGAGCCCGTAGGGGACGGCGAGGCCAGAGGCCAGAGGCGATAGGCCAGAGGCCATGCGCCATAGGCCTGGTCTACAGCGCGATCGGCGCGCCGTGGGCGAGCCGCAGGAACTCTTCCCGCGTCATCGGACAGTCGCGGAACTTGCCGCGCAGCGCGCTGGTGATCGTTCGCGAATTCTGCTTTTCCACGCCGCGCATCATCATGCACAGGTGTGCCGCTTCGATGACCACGCCGACGCCCTTCGGCGCGAGCACGTCGTCGATGGCCTGCGCAATCTGCTCCGTCAGTCGCTCCTGCACCTGCAGACGGCGCGCGAAGACGTCCACGATACGCGGCAACTTGCTCAAGCCCACGATCCGACCGTCCGGAATGTAGGCCACGTGCGCCTTGCCGAAGAACGGCAGCAGGTGGTGCTCGCATAACGAGTACACCTCGATGTCCCGCACCATCACCATGTTCTCGTGATCTTCCGCGAACAGCGCGTCCGCTACCGCGTCCTCGACGGTCATCTCATAGCCACGCGTGAGCCAGCGCAGCGAGCGCGCCACCCGGTACGGCGTGCGCGCCAGACCGGCACGCTCGGGATCCTCCCCCAGCAGCTCGAGCTGGCGACCAACCAGCGCCTCGAGTTCTGCCTCACCCGGCGCGCCCTCGAGCGCCATCAATGAGCCGCCCGCGATGGCCCCGCCCGTTCCTCCGCGCCCATTCTCGTGCATCAGTTTCCTCCTTCCATCGTGACCTCGGCGCGCAGACTGTCGATGTCCCGCCCGAGGGTCGCCACCGCGAGGGTTCGGCCGTCGCGGCGAAAGCGGACCGTTGCGGCGCCTTCCGACAGCGCTCCCTCCACAATCGCCTCGTCCCACCGTTCGGCGTGCCCCAGGTAGCGAATGGTCGTGTCGTAGTGCGCACTCCAGAAGAACGGCGCCGCGTCGAAACGTTCCCGCCGCCCAAGGATGTTGCGCGCCGCGGTCTGGCCCTGCCGCTCGGCCACCACCCAGTGCTCCACGCGAATGCGCTCACCGGTGTGCACATCGGGCCAGCGCGCGATGTCCCCAGCGGCGAAGATCCCGCTGGCGCTCGTCTCCAGATGCCCGTCCACCTCGATGCCGCGATCGATGGTCAGACCCGCGCCCTGTGCGAGCTCGATGGCAGGACGCACGCCCGCGCCGATGACCACCAGGTCGGCCGCAAGCGTGACACCACTGCGCAGCGTAACCCGGCCGGCGTCGATCCCGACCGCCACGTCGTCGAGATGAAAGACAACCTCGTGCGCCTCGTGGAGGCCCCTGATGAACGTCCCGAGCTCGCGCCCCATCACGCGTTCCAGGGGCACCGACTCCGGCGCAACCACGTGCACCTCCAGGCCGCGGTGCCGCAGCGATGCCGCCACTTCGAGCCCGATGAAGCTCGCTCCCATGACCACCGCCCTTCCCGCGTCCGTCGCGCGCGCGACGATCGCGCGGCTGTCCGCGAGCGTCCTGAGGTAGTGCACGTGGGGGAGGTCCGCGCCGGGAATCGGCAGGCGAATCGGATCGGCTCCGGTCGCGAGCAGCAGTCGATCGAACATGATCTCGCGTCCGTCATCGAGCCGCAGTTCCTTCGCCGCCACGCGTATCGACGCGACGCGGCGTGCGCGCAGGAGATCGATCCCGTGCTCGCCGTAGAACTCCGGCGGTCGAAGCGGAATCCACTCTTCGGGTGCGGTGCCGGCGAGATAGTCCTTCGAGAGATTGGGACGATCGTATGGCGGATCGTGATCGGCGCCGATCAGTATCACCGGACCTTCGAATCCCTCCCGACGAAGCGTTTCGGCGGCGGCATTGCCGGCAGCACCCGCCCCGACGATCACCACCGACGACGGTGGAGACGCGATAGGCTCCCGACCCTGCGCAGCGGTCGCTCCGTCCGGCGCGACGATCTCTTCGGTGACCAGGATTCGGTCGCCTTTCCGCAAGATCGTCCACTGCGAGAGCGGGTTGAGGGCGGGCGCACGAACCGCTTCACCGGTGCGCAGACTGAAGCACGCATGATGCCAGGGACAGCGCACGGTGTCGCCGACCAGCAGTCCGTCGCCGAGGGACGCGCCGTAATGCGTGCACGTGGCACCCACGGCGTGGAACTCGCCGCCTGTTCTGGCCAGCAGCACCGGCTTCCCGTTCGCGTGCCCCACCAGCATTCCCCCTTCGGGAACGTCGCGGATGGATACGCCGCGAGACAGGTCCGGACCCGTGAGGTCCGCGTCGTGTTCACTCATCTCCGCCCTCTCCCTTTTACGGTCTGGCGTCAGGCCTGGCCGACGATCGCAGAACGACGCAACACATCCCGGGCTGCGGATCGAGCGCCGCCTGCAGCGTCGTGGCGCCCAGCCCGTCAAGCATCCCCCGCAGGAGCGCGAGGTTCATCCCGCAGACGAGCTCTCGGTACTCTCCAGCCAGGACATCGAATGGACAGTTGCGCAGCCGGATGTCGCCTGACGACACGCGAATCGGCTCGTATCCGCCGTTCCGGAGCGCGCCTTCGACCGCGGCGCGACCTCCCCGGCTGGACGGCGATCGTCTCCCGGTCTCCTGTCCCATCGCGATACCGTGTCGTCGTGCTGCTTCTTCCACCGCGCAGGCCGCCGTTCGGCGCGCCCGCGCGGTATGCCCGGCGCTGGCCGCCTGCGCCAGCAGATGGGCAGCCAGCTCGTAATCGCGGGGCGGCAGGCTGACGCTGATGTCCCGCATCGCCCGCCGGTAGAGCTTGGACGGACGGCCCGCACCCGGGCCGCGTCGCCGCGTCAGGCGACGGTACTCGTGGATGAGGAGTCCCGCGGCGACGAGCTTGTCGAGATGAAACGCCGCCAGAGCCCGGGAGATTCCCACCGCGCGGGCGGCGTCGTCCCGGCTCACCGCGTCCGGCCGGTTGCAGACATGACGGTAGAGCCGGCGCCGCACGGGATCGGCGAGCACGGCGATATCGTCGACCGCATCGGGGAGGCGGGGGGTGGGCATGAACCGAATCTAAAATAAACGCGCGTTAGCACAAGACGCTGACCGCATGCCATCACCGCAGCGGCGGTTGCCGGAGACCGCGCGCGGCCGCAGACTCCTCTTCTCTCTCGCCCCTCCCGTCATGCCGGACCTCGCCAAGTCTCTTCGGGCCGCTGCGATCCTGACGGCCGTCCCCGCCTGCCTCGGTGCGCAGGCCCCGGATCCGAACCGGCAGGTGGTGGACGCGGTCGCCGCCTGGACCGCGCTCGACGCGCCGCCGGGTGATCCGGCGGTGGCTACCGGCCGGCTCGCGGCAACGCTCCGCGGATGGACCGCCGACGTTTGGGGAAATCTCGTGAGGCGCGCAGGCGCCGGCTCGCCGCGCCGGGTGGTGGCGTGCGCGCTGGACTATTCCGGCTACGTGGTCAGCCAGATCACTGATCAGGGATACCTGCGTCTGCGCCGCGTGGGCGGCCAGCCGCCGCATCCGCTGTGGGATCAGTTCCACGAGGCGCAGCGATCAAGGTCTTCTCGGCGCGCGGCGCCGTGCCCGGCGTGGTGGCGGTGGCGAACGGCCACTTCGCCGCCCAGCATCGCGGCGACACGACCGTGGTTGGCGTGGACGATCTCTGGATCGACGTCGGCGCCGCCACGGCTGCCGATGTGCGCGCGCTCGGCGTCTCGCTCCTCGATCCGGTCACGGTCGACCGGCCGCCGTGGACGTACGAGGGCTTTGCCGCCGGGCCGGCCGCTGGACAGCGGGCCGGATGCGCTGCCGTCGCGACCGCATCGACCGGCCAGGTGCAGTCGGGCGAGACCATCTTCGTGCTCTCGGCACAGGCGCCGCTGGGATGGGTCGGGTTGGGCGCGTTTCTCGCGCACCTGGGCAGCTACGATGCACTCACCATCGTCAGCGAGGGACGCAGCGCGGCCTACGACGCCGTATCGCCGCGGAATCGGCTCGGCCAGGAGTTCCGCGCCGCGTCGCGGGTGATCGGCATCGACTCGGTGCGGGTGATCGGCCCGCGCGTGAGATGGGGAGGGTCGCTGGTGGAGACCATTTCCGCCGACGATGCGCGAGCCCTGAAGAGCGCCGTGGCGGACGCGGCGAACGTCCGGCTGCCGGGCGACGCCTGGATCGCACCGCCGCTGGACAGCGCGCGCGCGGCGCTTCACGCCGATCGATACGCCGACCTCGCGCGCCAGTGGATGGCGCTTGCCGATCTGCCGGGTGTGTCCGGTCATGAGTGGCGCGTGCGAGCGGCGGTGCTGGCAGCGCTACCCGAGTGGGCGCGGCGCATCGCGGTGGTGGACTCGATGGGGAACATCATCGTCGCCATGGGCCCTGACCGTGATTCGGTGGCGTTCATCGCACACACCGACGAGGTCGGATTCGAGGTGACGAACATCCTGCCCGACGGGCGCGCGACGCTGCGAACGCGCGGGGGCGCCGTGATCACCTCGTGGGAAGGCGTACCGGCGTACCTGCATTTCGATCCGGACGCGAGCGGTGCCGCGCCGGAGTCCCTGCGCGGCGTGTTCGTCCCTCGCGACGCGGCGAAAGTGAAGTCGCCCGGCTCGCTTACAGCGTGGTTTGGGCTCGACTCGGCCCAGCTGGTCGCCCGCGGCGTGCATCCGGGACTGAGCGTGACCGCGTACAAGCGCGCGCAGCCGCTGGCCGGGACGCGAATGACGGGCCGCGCGAGCGACGACCGCTCGGGTGATACCGCGCTCCTGTTCGCCATTCGGCGTCTCAAGCCCGACTCGCTTTCGCACAAGGTGATCTTCGTATGGTCGGTACAGGAGGAGGGCGGGCTCACCGGAGCCCGGTATTTCGGTGAGCGCCACGGGGCGTCGCTCCGACGGGTGTACAGCATCGACACCTTCGTCACGAGCGACACGCCCCTCGAGTCGCCGCATTTCGCGTATGCCCCGTTAGGTGCGGGCCCGGTCCTGCGAGCCCTCGACAACGCCAGCCTGGTACCGCGACCGGAGCGCGACCGCATCATCCGAATCGCACGAGCCAGCGCGATACCACTGCAGCTCGGTACCACGTTCGGCAGCACCGACGGATCGTCCATCCAGCAGTGGGGCCCGCCGAACATCGGGTTGTCGTGGCCGGGGCGCTACTCACACGGTCCGGCCGAAGTGCTGGACCTCCGCGATCTGGACGCACTGGTGAGACTGGTGACCGCCGTGGCCGTCGCGAGGTAGGCAGCGAGGTAGGCGCGAGGTAGGCAGCGAGGTAGGCGCGAGGTAGGCGCGAGGTACGCAGCGAGGTAGGCGCGAGGTACGCAGCGAGGTAGTGGCGCGATGCCACCCGACGGAGAGCGAGACCGACCACCTCCTAGGGGCGAGGGGACGGACACGCGAGGGCGGAAGATCTTGAGGTCTCCCGCCCTCGCCTTTCGTTGGTCAGCGGAACCGTCGGCTACGCCGCCTTCGATTGCGCCTGCTTCACCAGCTCCGCGTCGATCGAGACCTTCACCTCGTTCCCCACCAGCACGCCTCCGGTCTCCAGCGCGACGTTCCACCGCAGGTCGAAATCATGACGATTGAGCTTCGTGGTGGCGCTGAAGCCCGCGCGCTCGCCGCCCCAGGGGTCCTTCGTGCGTCCCTCGAACCTAGCCTCGAGCGCAACCTCACGGCTAACGCCGCGAATGGTCAGATCGCCGACCAGTCGAAACTCTCCCATGATGTCGCCTTCCACGCGGCGACTCCTGAACATGATCGTGGGATGCTCGGCGGCGTTCAGGAAGTCCGGTGAACGGAGGTGTTCATCCCGCCGCGCTTCACGCGTATCGATGCTCGCGGCATCGATGGTCACTTCCACCTGCGGGGTTTCTGGATGGTCCGGATTCACGTACGCGCTTCCCGTGAGCTTGTCGAAGCGGCCGCGCACGGTGGTGATCATCATGTGCTTCACCGCGAATTCGACGGTGGTATGGACCGGATCGAGCTCCCAACGTGTGCCGGCCAGCGACGCGGTGGCGCTCGGCTTCGAAACTGTGGCTGCTGTCATGGCTGCTCCTGCTCCTCTCAGAGGGTGATCCCTTCTGTGTCTGATCAGTAATGCACAATTCGCTACTGTATACTTCAGCTATGAATCATACGAGCGTTTTGATTGCCCCAAGCGATTTCCGCTGTGAGCACTGCCTACCCGGTCAGCAGCCCGAGGGCGCGGACCAGAGCCGAGCGATCAGAAGCGGGCAGTGTTGCCGTGAGCTGATCTTTCATCTTCGCCAGCGCGCTCGCCCCGGCACTTTGCCGACTGCGACCCTCAACGGTCAGCACGGCCCGGATGCTCCGGCGGTCGCCGGAGTCGGCTTCGCGCCGAACGAGCCCATCCCCCTCGAGACGATCGATGAGCTGCGTGACATTGGAGCGGACGCAATTGAGTCGCGCCGCGATTTCCCCCAGGGCCAGGGGCTCTCCCGCTTCGGCCATTCGACTGAGGACGTTCAGCTTGGCGAGTGAGAGTCCCATGCCGTCGAGTTCCTGCTCGATTCGATCCTCGAGACTGTGAGCTGCCATCAGCAACGACAGGACGAGGTCGCTGGCGCTGGTGGGCTCGACGACCGGCGCCACATCCACCGAGTCAGGCAGTTGATTCATGGATGAATAATACAGCACAGTTGGCGAAGCGCAAGGGAGCGAAGCGAGTCTTCAGTCTCCGGCCGGACCTCTGGACGTGGTCCCCTGCACACGATGTCAAATCATCGCGTCGTCGAAGTCGACACCCGAGCGACAGTATTCGCGCATCTGACCTTCTGAAGAATGGAACTGATGAGTTAGATACCAAGATAACACCATGATTTGCAGGATATTATCGGATGCACCTCACCTGCGACGTGATATCTGGACCCACTGGCGCATTCATCTGGTTTTTGGCGTCGGATTCGTTACTTCCCAAGCTCGGCCACGGCATCCCGGATGCGGCAGGTGGCGGTCTCGAGGTCTGCCTGTGCGGATGCAAAGGACAGCCGAAGGCAGCCCTCGCCGCGGCTGCCAAAGGCTGCGCCATCGATGGTGGCAACGCCATGGTCCTCGAGAAGCGTGTCGGCAAACTGGCGCGATGATAGCCCATGCCTCGCCAGCGTCCCGGTGAGACGCGGGAACGCGTAGAAGGCTCCGGCAGGAACCGGGCATTCGACACCGGGGATGTCGTTCAGGGCGCGAACGACTCGGTCGCGGCGGGTTCGATAGGCGGCGACCTGCGCGTCGACCGCGTCCTGCGGTCCAGTCAGCGCGGCGACACCCGCCCGCTGGATGAACGGCGCCACGCAGGTGTGCCCGTTTACAGCGAGTGTGGTGAGGGCCGGAATCCACCGGAGCGGGGCGACCACGTAGCCCAGCCGATAGCCGGTCATGGCGAATGTCTTCGAGAACCCGTCCACGATGAGGCAGCGTGAGGCGGCCTGGGGAAAGGCCGCAATGCACGGCGCCCGATCGCCCTCGAAGACCAACCGCGAGTAGATGTCATCCGCTACGACAATGAGGTCATGCTCCTCGACCAGGGTGGCCAGGCGTTCCAGCCCGCTCGCGGTCAGGGCGCCGCCGGTGGGGTTGTTGGGTGAGTTCAGGCACAGGACCCTGGAGCGGGGCGAGATGCGGGCCTCGATGTCGCCGACGTCCGGAGCGTTCCTTTCATCGACCGCATAGCCGACGGGAGTCGCGCCCGCGAACCGCGCGACCGACGGATAGATGGGGAAGCCGGGGTCGGGGACCAGGACCTCGCATCCCTCCTCCACGGTGGCGAGGAGCGAATAGAACACGGCGGTCTTGGCGCTGGGAGTGACGAGCACGTTCCCGGCGACGGCATCCATCGCGCGGGACCGGGCGTCGGCGGCGATCGCCTCCCGCAGCTCAGGGATCCCCTCGGGGGCGACGTAACGCGCGTCACCCGACCTTAGGGCCCGTATCGCTGCCTCGGCCACGTGCGGTGGGGCGGCCACGTCGGGGGCGCCCAGCTCCAGATGGATGACTTCCCGCCCCTGGCGTTCGAGGGCTCGAGCCCGCGCGAAGACGTCCAGGGCTCCCTCGCCCGCGAGCAGCGAGGTGCGCGCGGCGAGGTCACGGCTCACTTCCGCTCTGCGCGCTGGAGCGTCGAGAGCCGGTCACGTGCCTGCTTCACCAGCGGCTGCAGCGCCGGATCGGCGTTCTTCCAGAGCTCGATGAACTGCGCGTAGTGGGACATCGCGTTCTGGCGATCGCCTTTGGCATCATACAGCTCGGCAAGCCGCTTGTGCGAGCCGGCGAGGTTTACGGCGTCAGTCGGCAGGTCGCGGTACCCGGCGGTGGCGTATCGCGAGAACACGGCGATGGCCGAGTCGGCGTTGCCGGCGAGGTCGAAGGCGCGGCCGAGGTCGGGCAGGACGCAGGTCGTGCACTCGCCGGTTTGTCCGGCGCGCAGTTCGCGTGCGGCGTCATCCCATTTGCCTTCGGCGAGCGCGATGTTTCCCTGCATGCGATGCTGGACCGCGGCAAATTGCTCGGGGTCCTGTGACGACCTGGTGCTGTCGTAACCGGCCAGCATGGCTCTGGCGCGTGGCACCTGCCCGGCTCGGGCATAGAACCACACGAGGCTCTCGTAGGGGCGCTGGTCCGCACGCAACGAATCCAGAGCACCCTGACGAAGTGCGGTGTCAACACTCCTCACGGCTTCGTCCTTGCGTCCGCGGTACCACATGTCAACGACCGCTTCGTCGAGCGTGGTTCGGAGCTTCGCCTGGGGCGCCCCGATCTGCAGCGCGACATCCCGCGCGGTGCGCCTCCAGCGGACCGCATCCTGCAGCTTGCCGCGCAGGGCGGACAGCGTAGCCAGCCCATAGTCTGCGTCGCGCTGCGTGGCGAGATCGCCGCTGCGATCCGCGCGGATGCTATCCAGGAGCCGCGCCACGTCGTCGAACTGCCCGCGTGCCAGCTCGTACTGCCCTCGGACGTACATGGCGATGCCGGGATTCCGAGGCAGGCTGGTCACCGCCCGTGTCACGGTCGCCTCGGCATCGGCGAGCTTGCCCTGCTCGAGCTGCGCCTCGACAAGATTGATGTGGTAGACGGCGGCGGCGTTCTGGAGTCCGACCCCGCGGACCAGCAGCGTCTCCGCGCGCGCGAACTGGCGCCGGACCATGTACACGATGGCGAGGTTGTTGAGCGCGGTAGTGTTTTCGGGATCGCGCTGCAGGAGAGACTCGTAGGCCGAGGTGACCTTCGACGCATCCGGGTGGGGTCCGTACGAGTAGTAGATCGCCTCGGTCAGGTATCGCTCTGATTCGCTGAGCCGCTCGCGGTGATCGTACGCCTTCTGGATGGCTTCCGAGACGCGCGCTGGCTGCAACCCGCGGTTGTTCAGTTCCACCGCGAGCTTGCGGTAGGCCATGGCGAATCCGGTGTCGATGGCGATCGCCTGCTCGAGGAGCTCACGGCCCCGCGCAAAGTCGCCGTCGATTTCCATCGTCCGGATGGCCGACATGTACTTCTCCAGCGCATCCAGGGACGGCGTCGTCACCTTTTCCAGCGTTCGGGCGTTCTGGATACTCCGGAGCGATTCGCCGGTCTTGGCGCGGAGCTTCCTGGACAGCCGGCTGATGGCGGGAATGATGTCGTTGGCGTCGCTGGCATTCTCGCTGAAGCTGGCGAGCTCGTCGCCCGTCTGGGCGGCGACCAGCCGCGCCGACAGCACGTAGCGCCCGCCGAGGCTCAGGACCTCGCCTTCGATCACGGCTTTGATGCCTTCGCGGGTGGCGATCTCCCGGGCCACAGGATAGTCCACCGGGGTGGTGATCGGGCGCTGCATCCGACGGAGCGTCTCGCGAACGGCGTTGGCGGGCATCACCGTGAGTGCGTTGGATTGCGCGAGGTCTGCGCGGAAGGCCTCGGTGACCGTCAGGCGGAGCGTGGAATCCTCGGACTGACCCTTGAAATCCGCGAGGATGACGCGTTCCCGCGCGTCGAGCTTGCCCGCCGCCATGAGCGATGCGGCCGGTCCGATGCCTAACGTGCGCATCAGCATCCAGGCACCGACCAGGACAATGAAGCCGCCCACCGCATACACGCCGCCCATCGTGGTGCGACGCCAGCTCACCATCGGCGCGGCCTTGAAGGCGAGGGTGGCCATGGTCGACGCCGGAGCCGCCGAACCGCCGGGGGTCAGCGTCGGGGTGGCGGTGAGCGCCCGCTGCGTGGCGCGATGCACGTAGCCGGTGAAGAGGATGATCGGGAGTCCGAGCGCCATCACGATGAGCGCGCCGGGGAAGACCCAATCCGGGAGCCCGATGCCGACGATGGCCGCCCTGGTCAGCACGGCCACGACGATGAACGCGGCGGCGTAGATCGCCAGCGCCTTCCGCAGGGCTCCGCGTCCGCCCAGCAGCACGGCCGGCATCGCCGCCTGCGACCCCGCACTGGTCGTGGAATCGAGCGCGTTCAGGACTTCGGCCGCGCGCTGTGGACGTGCCTGTGCCTCCTTCTCCAGACACCGCATCACGAGGTCGGCCAACACCGGCGGTGTGTCGGGACGCAGGTCGGTCACCGGCACGGGGCGCTCTGACATCTGCGCGGCGAGGAGTTTCTGCGGAGAGAGCCCGTGGAACGGCGGACGACCAGTCAGGAGCTCGTACGCCATCGCGCCGAATGAATAGATGTCGGCCCGATGGTCGGCCGACGGGTCGCCCGCGGCTTGCTCGGGCGCCATGTACGCGGGCGTGCCGAGCGACGTGCCGAGCTGGGTGAGGGTGGCGGCCGCGACGCCTTCCAGTCGCGAGGCGCTCAGGGCCTTGGCGATCCCGAAGTCGGTGACGGTGGCGCTGCCGCCGGTGAGCAGAACATTGTCCGGCTTCACGTCGCGGTGAATGACGCCGCGATCGTGCGCGAACGCGAGCGCCTTGGCCACGTCACGCAGGATGGCGGTGATCTCGGAGATGGGGAGGGGGCCGCCCGCGACGCGCGCGCGCAGGCTCTCTCCATCCACGAACGGCATGGTGTAGAAGGGCAGGCCTTCCACTTCGCCGCTCGCCAGCACGGGCACGATGTGCGGATGCTGCAGGGCTGCGGCGACCTGGATCTCGCGCTTGAAACGGTCGACGCTGACCGATGCCGCGAGATCGGGGGGCAGCACCTTGACCACTACCTTGCGGTTGAGCGCGGTCTCGTTGGCAACGAACACGCGCGACATGCCGCCGCCTCCGAGCTCGCGCTCGAGGGTGTACGCGTTGCCAAGGGTCGCCTGGAGCTGCGTCCTGATGTCCGTGGTCATGCGTCCTGAGCTGAACGACCTCGCAAATGTAGGCCGCCGTGACTGGAGCGGCTACCAGCGAGCGGGTGAAACCCCTTCGCCGGCCGGCGTTGTCGAATCCGGACCAGGGGGCTCTCCGTAGTCGACTGCAACCCGGCCAACGATCCATGGATTCCTTCCTCCGCGACATTCGCTACGTGACCCGCGCGCTGGTGCGTACGCCGGGCTTCTTCGGCGTCACGGTTCTGACGCTCGGGCTGGGCATTGGCGCGACGACCGCCATCTTCTCCGTCATCAACGGGGTGCTGTTGCGTCCCCTTCCGTATCCGGACGCCGACCGGATCGTGCGGGTGTGGGAGGTGGGTGCGAGCGGCAATCGCATGAATGCGGCGGACCCGAATTTCGAGGACTGGAGATCGCAAAGTCGCAGTTTTGCCGCCCTCGCCGAGTTCACCGGCGGAAGTGTGGTGTCGGTGTCGGGCGGATCGGAGCCCACGCGCGTCCGCGCCGCGAGTGTCTCGACGGACTTCTTTTCGGCGCTCGGCGTGCATCCGTCGCGGGGTCGTCTCTTCTCCCCCGACGAGCAGACGTTTGGTGGACCGGGGACCGTTGTCGTGAGCGACGCGTTCTGGCGGAGCTACCTCGGCGCCAATCCATCGGCGGTCGGCTCGGCGACGCTCACCATGGAGGGAGCGACCTACACGGTGGTGGGCGTGATGCCGCCGCAGGTCGATTTCCCCGTGGGGGTCGACCTGTGGACGCCGCGCGAGCTCAATCGGCGGTATCCCAGCCGCACGGCGCACAACTGGCGCGTGCTGGGGCGCCTTCGGGACGGCGTCTCCCTGGAGACAGCCCGCCGCGAGATGACCGCCATCTCGCGCCGGCTCAAGGTGCAGTACGGCGACTTCGTCAATCTCACCGACGCCGCCGTCCTTCCACTGCGCGAGGAGATGACGGGCGACGTGCGGCCCGCGCTGCTGGTACTGCTCGGTGCCGCGATCCTGCTGCTGGGCATCGCGTGCGCCAACGTGGTGAACCTCCTGGTGGCGCGCTTGTCAGCGCGGCGCGGGGAGGTGGCGTTGCGGCTGGCGCTGGGGGCGGGACGCGGGCGCCTGGCGCGGCAGTTCCTTGCGGAGTCGCTGGTCCTGAGTCTACTGGGGGGACTCCTTGGCGTGTTTCTGGCATGGGAGGGGGTGAAGGCACTGCTGGTCCTCGATCCCGGGCAGTTACCGCGTGTGGGCGAAGTCCGGGTGGATCTGCCGGTGCTCGGTTTCGCGTTAGGCGTCTCGGTGCTGGCGGCGGTGGCGCTCGGGCTGCTGACGGCCTGGCGGGGGACGCGCGGCGAGCTGCGCGAAGCGCTGGCCGAATCGCAGCGCACGCAGTCGGGCGTGGGCTCGGGCGTCCGGATCCGCTCCACGCTGGTGGTATCGCAGATCGCGCTGACGCTGGTGCTGCTCGTGGGCGCGGGGCTGCTCGGGAGGAGCTTTCTCCACCTGGTGGATGTGAATCCGGGGTTTCGCACGACGCGGGCGACGGTGCTCGACGTGGCGCTTCCGTACCCGGGCAATGACGGGGCGAGACGGGAGCTGGTTCGGTTCTACGACGACCTGCTGGCCCGGATTGGACAGCTGCCGGGGGTGACCGGCGTCGGGGGTGTGAGCGCGTTTCCCCTGACGGAGTCGAGCGGCGGCAACGGCACGTTTCTCGTCATGCGCAGCGTGGACGAGCCTCTCGATCCGTCGAACATGGAAGCGCTGATGCACGACTCCACGCGTACCGGGTATGCGGAGTTCCGCGTGGCCAGCGCAGGCTACTTCCCGGCGATGGGGATTCCATTGCTCAAGGGCCGACTGTTCGAGGATCGCGACGCGCCCGACGCGCCCCATGTTGCGCTGATCAGCGAATCGCTGGCGAAGACCCGCTGGTCCGGTGTGGATCCGCTCGGAAAGGTCATTCAGTTCGGGAACATGGATGGCGATGTGACACCGTTTACGATTGTCGGCGTCGTCGGGGACGTGCACGAAGCGAGTCTGGCCACCGATCCCCGGCCAACATTCTATGCGTTCTACCGTCAGCGGCCGAACGCGGTAAGCTCGATCAACGTCGTTATTCGATCAACGGCGCCCGCTACCGTCACTGGGCCGGTGCAGCGCATCGTGCGTACGCTGCGCCCCGACGTGCCGCCGCGGTTCCGGACGATCGAGACGATCGTGGCAAGCTCACTGGCCGACCGGCGGTTTCTGCTCGTGCTGGTGGGCGTGTTCGGCGGCGCGGCCCTGGTGCTCGCAACGCTGGGGGTGTACAGCGTGATCGCGTTCCTGGTGACTCAGCGCACACGGGAGATCGGCGTGCGCGTGGCGTTAGGCGCGCGGACCGGCGATGTGGTGCGGATGGTCCTCGGCGAGGGCGGGCTTCTGGCGGGAATCGGAGTGGTGGTGGGTGCAGCAATCGCCTTTGCGCTCACCGGCCTGCTGACGCGTTTCCTGTTCGGGGTCGCCGCCACGGATCCGCTTTCGTTCGTTGGCGTGGCGCTGCTGCTCATGGGGGTGGCGCTGGTGGCCAGCTACGTGCCGGCGCGGCGCGCGGCGCGGGTGGAGCCGATGCGCGTGCTGCGCGAGAGCTGAACACCGCGGAAGGCGCAGAGGATTGCGGCTCTTTCCGCAACCAATCGTTTGAGCCGCAGAGCGTCGTGCGCCGCCACACGCGCCAGCGCCGCCTCTGCGTTCTTCATGCACGCTGTGATCAGCACAGAACCGTCTGAACCACACAGAGCACAGAGATCGCAGAGCACCCAAGGGCGCTGCTCACGCCGGGCGCACCTCCGCGTCAGCCCGCCCGAGAGCGTTTCTCTACGTTACCACCGCGCGCGCTGGGCGATCGAGACGATCTTCGTCGGTTTCACGAGGCGCTCGAAGTCGGCGTACGACATCCGAACCAGCTCCGTGTGCGACCCGGCGTTGAAGGCGATCTCCTCGTCCTTGGCAAGACCGCTGGAGACGTACACGTCTACGCCATAGAGATTGCCGAACGGCGGCATCGCACCCAGCTCACACCCAACGAACAGTCCGGCGAACTCGTTCTCGGTCGCGAGCTCCGCGGTGCGCACCCCCGTGGCGTCTCTCAGCAGATCGAAGTCGAGCTTCTCCGACGCCGGCAGCACGACCATCACCAGCTTGCCGTCCAGCTTCACCATGAGCGTCTTCGCCATTTCCCTGCCCGATACGTGCGCCGACGCCGCGATCTCCTGGGCCGTATAGGCCAGTGAGTGCGATACGGTCACATATCTCGCGCCGTGCCGATCGAGGAACTCCCTCAGCTTCTGTAGTGGCATGGGGATGCCTCCGAGCTGTTCGCGGAAAGCCGATAGCTGATAACTGTTAGCTGACAGCTGATAACGTTTAGCTGATGACGGACAGCTGACAGCTGATAGCCGATGACGGATAGCTGCTTCTATAGATATGTCGTACGCCGGTCGTGCTGACCAGAGGGCTCCGCGAACCGAGCCCGTGCGCTGGTGCAGCCGGGCTATTCGGCGTGTGCGCGCGGACCTTCGTCGGTGGGCAGCGTCTTCTTCACGAAGAGCAGGAGCGGCAACGTCGAGAGCAGGAGCAGGCCACTCAGGAAGTAGACCTTGCCGAAGGCGATGACATTGGCCTGGCCCAGCACCTGGTTGTCGATGGCGCTCAGCGCCATCCGGCGCGCCGTCTCGGGATCCATGCCCCGCGACATGAAACCGCGCGTGAACATCGACAGGCGCTCGAGGGTCGCCGGATCGTACGCGGACACGTGTTCCACCAGCACGTTCTTTGCCTGACTGGAGAACCGCGTGAGCAGGGAGGCCATGGTGGCGATGCCGAACGAGCCGCCCAGTTGGCGCAGGAAGTTCGACAGGGCCGTCCCCTGCGCCAGCTCACGCAGGCTGAGATCGGCGAGCGTGATGTTGGTGAGGGGAACGAACATCATCCCCAGGCCGAGGCCGCGCCAGATGAGCGGAAGGAAGAAATCGTGGGCACCCGCCGTCGCGGTCATGTGGGCGAGGCCCCACATCGAATAGAAGAAGAGCGACGTTCCCACGGTCAGTAACAGACGGGCATCGACGTAGTTCGTGATGCGGCCGACGATTGCCATGGAGATGGCGGTGGCCACGGCGCCGGGGAAGATCACCCACCCGGTCTGCCAGGCGGACATGTGGAGCATGCCCTGGAGAAAGATCGGGAGGACGAACACCGAGCCGAAGAGTCCGACGCCGAACACGACCCCGATCACGATGCCGATGGTGACGTCCCTGTGCCGGAGGATGCGAAAGTCCACCACCGGTTCGTCCACCGTGAGCTCACGCCATACGAGCGCCCCGCCGGCCAGCACCCCGACCACGGCCAGCGCGAGGATGAGCGATGATTCAAACCAGTTTTCCCGCTGGCCATGTTCCAGCAGATACTGGAGCGACGAGACCGAGACCGCGAGCAGTACGATCCCGAGGTAGTCGACCGTCTTCGCCTTGACCTGGTATGCCGTATCGTGGACGTAGGCGACCACCATCGAGGCGGCCGCGATCCCGATCGGCACGTTGATGAAGAAGATCCACGGCCAGCTGTAGTTGTCGGTGATCCAGCCGCCTAACGTGGGACCGATCGTGGGACCGATCATCACGCCCACCCCGAACAGCGCCATCGCGGTGCCGATCTCGTCCCGCGGGAACGCCTCGTACAACACCGCCTGGGATGTGGCGAGGAGGGCGCCCCCGCCGATGCCCTGCACGATCCGCCAGAAAATCAGGGTGCCAAGTGAACCCGACGCGCCACAGAAGAACGACGCGACCGTGAAGATGATGATCGAGGTGGTGAAGTACCGCTTGCGCCCGAAGAACGCCGCCAGCCAGCCGGTCATGGGGATGACGATCACGCTGGCCAGGATGTAGCCCGTGGACACCCAGGCGATCTCGTCGATGCTGGCGCCGAGCTCGCCCATCATGTGCGGGATGGCGACATTGACGATGGAGGTGTCGATCACCTGCATCAGCGACGCGAGCACGACGGCGAGCGCGATGAGGTACTTGTGCGGCTCGCCGCGATCGCGCGACACCGGGCGCGCCGGCACCGCGGCTGCGCCACCCCCTCCGGTCAGCGCCCCCTGAGCCGATGTCACTCGTCAGGCGCCGGTGCGGACGGCCGCGATGGATCCGCACCGGCGGATCGCCGCGGAGCGCATGCGGATGGTCGAACGCGTTTCGGGCGACCTACCGGACGCGCACATGAGCCACCACGGACATGCCCGGGCGGAGCGGTCGGTCGGGGCCGCAGCCGCGGGTGACGTCGATGCGCACCGGAACGTGCTGCACCACCTTGGTGAAGTTGCCGGTGGCGTTGTCGGGCGGCAGCAAGGCGAAGCGCGCGCCGGTGGCGGAGCTGATGCTCTGCACCCGACCCTCGGCGGTGCAGTCCTGATACGCGTCGACATCGATCTCGGCAGACTGTCCGACGCGCACCGCGGCGAGCTGCGTCTCCTTGAAGTTCGCGGTGACCCACACGCCGGTGTCGGCGACGATCGCCATGAGCGGCTGGCCGGGCTGCACCAGTTGCCCCTTCTCGACCTGCTTGCGCGCAATCACGCCCCCCTCGGGGGCGACCACCCGTGTGTACGCGAGCTGCAGGGCGGCATTCTCGCGCGCCGCCCGGGCGGCGAGCAGATGGGCATGCGCCAGCCTGACGCCGGCTTCGGCGCTCGTCACCGTGGCGCCGGCGGCGGAGGCCTGTTGCTCAAGTGCCTGCACGCGCGCGTCCGCCTCCTGGGCCGCGGCCCGCGCCTGATCCAGCTGCGCCTGGGAGACAATCTGCCTGGCCGCGAGCGTTTCGTAGCGCGTGAGGTCGGCCTTCGCCCTCGCCGCGACGGCGCGCTCGGCCACGATCTGGGCGTCGATGGCCGACTGCTCGCCGGTGGCGGTAGCCACCTGCGCCTGGGACTGTCCCGGCGCGGCGCCTGCTCCAGCGGTCACCCCGGCGGCTGCGAGGTCCGCGTCCGCCTGAGCCAGCCTCACGCGGTATTCCTCGTCGTCGAGCATGACCAGCGTGTCACCGGACCGCACGGTGTCGTTTTCGGCGACCCGCACCTGGCTGACAAAGCCCCCCACCTTGGCGAGCACCGGAACGATGTGGCCGTCGACCTGAGCGTTCTCGGTGGATTCGTGGCTTCTGGAGTAGCGCCAGGCCCGATAGCCCCACGTACCGGCAACCAGCGCCACGATGAGAACGGCGATAACGATGACGGTGCGTCGCATTCGCGTGTGCGGGTCTCGCGGTGACACGGAGCTCGGTGGTGGGGCGGCGGTAACGGGCTGGTTCTCGACAGTCGTGGCCATGGGTGGCAGGTCGGGTCCGGGCGGACTCCCGGAGTGCGGCACGGGCGCGGGCAGCGGGAAGGGAGAAAGGGGATCGGTTACGGTAGCCGGGTGAGGTCGCCCTCGGCGGCCGCGAGGGCGACGCGGGCGTTCAGGAATGCCGCCAGGGCGTCGGCCAGCGCCCCGCGTGACGATCCGAGAGCGAGCTGCGCGCTGACCACGTCGGCGTTCCCGGTAATGCCGACGCGGAAACGCTCGCGGGCCTGATCGAGTTCCTGCTGCGCGAGTCGGAGGTGTTCCTGTGCCGCGCTCACCTGTTGCCGCGCCGCCTCCTGGTCCACGAGGGCGCGTCGCACCTCCAGAGTCACCTGCTGGCGCACGTCGCGTTCCCGCGCTTCGGCGGCCTGGAGGACGGCATCCGCTTCCTCGACCCGTGCGCGGGTCTTGAATCCGTCGAAGACCGGAACCGAGAGCTGGACGCCGTAGTTGTACGTGCCGAGCAGATTGCCGTAGGAATTGCTGGTGATTCCCTTGTCGGCAAAGGCGGCAATCGAGGGGAGCCGGTACGCCCGGTCGGTGGCGCGGTCGCGACGTGCCGCTTCAACGGCCGCCGCGGCGGCGCGTATGGCCGGGCGACGTCCCAGAGCCCGTGCGACCGCCGCCGAGTCACCGGGCGCACTCTCCTCGGGCAGCGGTGGACCTAACGAATCGGTCAGCACGACGTCGGCGTCGAGCGGGAGTCCCACCGCGCGGAGCAGGTCGAGGCGGGCGCGATCACGCTCGTTGCGGACGGCGATGAGGCGCAGGCGAATCTCGGCAGCCTGGGTCTGGGCGCGGGTCACGTCGAGGGCCACGCCGATGCCGCCGGCGAGCTGCTCTCTCGCGATAGCGAGCAGTTCGTCGGCGGTCGTCGAATCCATGGTGGCGCCGAACATCCGCGCCTGGGCGTGGAGCACTCGGATGTAGGCCGCGGCGGCGATGGCGGCGACGCGCTCACCGGCTGAAGCGGCCTCCGCTTCGGCCTGATCGGTGGTGGCGTTGGCGTGCCGATACTCGCCGCGGGCCACCGGATCGAACAGGCTCATGACGACGCGGGCCCGCACGTCGACTGTCCGCACCGGGCCGATGATCTGCCCGTTGGGGTCGAAGCCGGGAAAGGGAATCCCGAACGAGGCGGTGTTGTAGGTCCGCTGGCCGTCGCCGAACGCTCCGCTGAGGTCGGGCAGCAGGTCGGCGCGTTCCTGTCGGGCCTTGGCTGCATCTTCGGCGACGCGGAGCCGCGCGGTGACAGCGTCGACACTCTGCCGGGCAGCGAGGCGGGCGGCATCGCCGAGGGAGAGGGCGTGCTGAACCGGGCTCTGGCCGTGACCTGGACGGGCTATGAACACGGCCCCGACCGCGGCAGCGCGGATGGCGAGGCAGATGCGCATCAGCGTGTCACGGCGCGGAAGGGTCGCTGCCGGCGTGATTGCCTGCGCCAGGCGGCGATCGATTTGCGGATGAGTCGAATCAGCTGCTCGGAGCCGTGGGCGAACTCGTCGAGCCGATGCCTCACGAGTTCACTCCTGGCGGGCAGCGTGCGCCGGGCGGCCGAGACGGCTTCGTGAAGACGCGTCCATTTGCCGAGGCGTTGTTCCATCATGCGTTCGAAGAGGTCTTCGGCGATCCGATAGTAGTCGCGGCGGTCGCCGGGGCGACTGACTTTCTCGAGAACGCCGTGCTGTTCGAGGAGGCGGGCGTTGATGCTCACGCTGGCTTTGCTCACGGCCAGGCACTGGGCGAGGTCGTCGAGCGAGGTCTCGCGTTCGGCGATCAGGAGGCAGCCGAAGAGCCGGCCGGCGCAACGCGGGAGCCCTTCTTTCTCGAGGATGACGCCGATCTGTTCGGTGAAGCGCTCGGCGTGTGGGGGCACAGGCGGCGGGGGTGGCAGTGCGGAGTGTTACGTACGTTTAGATCGAACTAAACGTAGTGGGGAGCCTGTCCGGGGCAAGTAAGCCTGGTGCGGGGGGGAACCGGACGCGACCGTGCGGGCATCGTGTCGCGGGATCGCTCTTGCCCGGGGGGCGGAGGTCCAGAGCACACCACGGCGATGTGCGCCAGGGGGCCTGGGCACGGTGACGTCCCCCCATGCGCGCGCGCGACAATTGCGCGATTGGCCGGAGGGCCCTAGAGTGTCCCGATCGTTTCGGCACGGAACCGAGGGCATCCGGGGTCGTGGTGCACCAGCGGCAGGAGACTCCAGCGCGTGGACGAAGAGATATGTTAGGCGCCCGCCTGCGGGGCGGCGCCATCGCAGGGTTCCTGACTGCCACGGCCTGTGCCTCACCGTCACCGGACCAGATCCGTGAGACGCTGGTGCGACACCCCGAGGTGGTGCTCGATGCCATTCGGGCGCACCCCGAGCAGTTCGTCGTGCTGCTGGATAGTGTGGCGCGCGCGACACAGTCCACGCGTCAGGCGCGGATGGCGGAGGAAGAGACGCGGCGCATCGAGGCCGCCTTCCAGCACCCGCTGCACCCGGTTCTCGATCACCGGATTGGGTTTGGCAGTGAACATGCCCGGGTGACGATCGTCGAGTACACGGACTTCGAGTGTCCCTACTGCCGCGAGGCACGGCCCGTGCTGGTAGACGTCATGCGTCAGTACGGCGACGACGTGCGGCTGGTGGTGAAGCAGATGCCGATGGAATTCCATCCGCATGCCATGCCGGCGGCGCTGATGTTCGAGGCCATCGCGCGCCAGAACCCGGACATGGCGCTGCGATTCTACGACGAGATGTACGAGCACCAGGATCAGTTGGCGACGCAGGGGGCGGCGTTCGTCGACGCGGCGGCGCGGAAGGTGGGTGCGGATCTGGCGCGCGCGAAGCGGGATGCGGGGAGCGCGGCGGTGCGCGCGGTGATCGACGCGGACCGGGAGGAGGGCAGGCGCTTCGGGTTTTCGGGAACCCCGGGCTTCGTGGTGAACGGTGTGCCGCTCGAGGGCGCGCAGCCGATGGAAGTCTTTCAGCGGATCATCGATCGCGTGCTGAGCGGGACCGGCACGCGGTGATGTATTTGGGCCGGGTTCAGGGTCGGGACGAGTTCACGTGCAGCACATTCGCCTGGAGGAGTCGTTTATGAAGAGAGCGGTCTGGTTGTCGGCGGCGGCGATGCTGGTGGTGGCCGCGTGTACCAATCCCGATGCCGCGCCGACGGCGCCGAACATCGGTACGGTGGTGGATCCCACGATGAGCATGACGGTGCCTGACGAGGGTCGTCCGGGCGAGCCGGAGGCGCGCCTGCACCTCATCCGGGGCGTAACGCGGGCAGCGAAGGGAGGGCACGGCGGCGGCGGACGATTGTCGCCGAACATGACCTATCACGGAGGGTCGATCCTCGCCAGCACCGTAGTCAAGGCCATCTTCTGGGGTACGTCGTGGTCGAACGGCACGTTCGTCGATGACAAGATCAGCGGTCTCGACACCTTCTACGGCGGCGTCGGTAACTCGGGATACCTCAAGACCAACACCGAATACACGAACAGCAGCGGTACGCACGTCGGCGCTGGTGTGACCTACCAGGGGCACGTGACCGACGTCTCTTCCGGTCCATCGAGTGCCCCGTCGACGTCGACGGTGCTGGCACGAGTCTGCAGCAACATCTCGAGTCCGGTTACTAACGGCTACTATCCCGTTTATACCGATCTCCCGCGCGGCCGCAACGGCTACTGCGCCTGGCACAGCGCCGGGACGTGCGGGGGAACGCCAGTCCAGTTCGCGTTCTTCTTCGTCCTGGACGGCGACGCCGGCTGCAACCCCGGTGCGAGCACCTCGCTCGGTCATAGCCAGGGACTTTCCGCGCTCGCCAACGTGTCAGGCCATGAGCTCTCCGAAGCGGTGACCGATCCGCGGCTCAATGCCTGGTACGACCGGAATGGCGCCGAGAACGCCGACAAGTGCGCGTGGACGTTCGGAGCGAGCTCGGTGAGCTTCCCCAACGGCTCGTCATGGAAGATCCAGGGGAACTGGTCGAACGCGGCGTACAACAGCCGGTCGGGGTACGACGGCTTGGGGTGCATTCAGGCGAGCAACTGAACCTAACGAGCGTGCTGATCATCGGAGTGATGATTCAGCCACACATGCCGGATAGGCAACGGGCCGGAGCGATGGTGCGCTGATGGCTCGCTCCGGATGAACACGACGGGCCGAGCAACCTGCTCGGCCCGTCGTGTTTCCGGGAAACGGCAATGCGCCGGTCCCGATCCCTTCGCCGGCGTCGCGCTTACGGATTCGGCGGCCCGCCGCCCCGCCCCCGCCCCCCGCCCGCCGGTGCCGCCGCATCGGCGGTCGCCGCGCCGTTGGCCCCGGCAGCGCGCAACAACTTCTGCCGCGCCAGGTAGGTCTCGCCATTGGTGATCCAGTCGGCCGCCGGTTCGCCCTTCAGGAAGTGCGCGAACCATTCGATCTGACGCCGATGATAATCCATCTGGCTCTCGGGACGGGCCGGGCTGTGGTTCTCATCATTGTAGATCAGGAAGACCACCTGCTTCCCCAGCCGCCGGCCAAAGTTGTACAGCTCCATCGCCTGCCAGTAGTTCACGTTGCCGTCGGCGTCGCCTTCCTCCAGCAGGAGCGGCGTCCTGAGCGAATCGATGGCGAACACCGTGGAGTTGCGGACGTACGCCATCGGATCCTGCCACAGCGATACCTGCATCCGTTCCTGTCCGGTCTCGAAGTGGCCGGTCTCGGGTGCCCCCGTGTTGAACGACGTGTAGCCGTACATGCTGATGAAGTCGGTGAGCGGGGCACCCGCAATGGTCGCGGCGAACACCCCCTTGTTGTGCACGGCGTAGAACGCCGACTGATATCCGCCCCACGAGTGGCCCATGTTGCCCACGTGTTTCGCGTCGATGTCGGGCACGGCGGCGATGGCCGCCTTCACGGCTGACGTCACGCAATCGAGGCCCGAGAATCCGGCGTCGCGGGGACGGAAGCGGATGTCGGGGCGCAGAACGAAATACCCCTCCTGGCTGAACACGGTGGTGTTGTACGTGGCCCGATCGGTGGGAACCACATACTGATGGAAGCCCTGCGACAGCTTCTCATAGTAGTAGACCACCATCGGGTACTTCTTCCCGGGTTGGTAGTCGGCCGGATACGTCAGCATCATCTGCAGCTGGTCGCCGTGTCCATTGCGGTAGTTCATCAGCACCTGCTTCCCCCACGCATAGTCGCTCTGGAAGGCATTGGTGTGGGAGACCTGCTGGGGGTCGTGCATCGTCGCCCCGCTCGCGAAGAAGTCGGGCGAGTCCTCGTACGTCTGCTCGAGGAACAGGTACTCGTCCGCGTCTTTCGCCTTCGTGAGGCGGGTAACGCTCTTGTCGAACCAGATCAGCCGTTCCACGGGCTGACCGGGCGTGAGGCGGGCGTAGCCGCTCTTCTTGCTCCACTCGCCGGTGGCGGAGAGGACGATCGGCTTGGCGGGATCGACGGTCGTCGCGCCGCCGCCGCCACCTCGGCCGCCGCCGAAGGCCGGCCGGTCCTCGTCCAGCGATACCACCCGGTACACGGTGGAGTCTTCCTTGCCGCGGGTGAGACGCACCGGGTGGGTGCCGTCGAGGTTCACCTGCCAGACGTCGAAGCGGTCATAGAGCAGCGCCGCCTTCTCGTCAGGCGTCCATCCGGCGAGGCCGTACGGCCGGCGCTCGTGCACGGGGTGATCGTCTTCCATGTCGACGAAGACACTCCGGATATTGGCCGTGAGGTTGGTGCGGGTCTGCGAGCCGAGGTCGAGCGACCACCACTGGCCGCCCTGCATGTAGAGCAGATAGCGGCCGCTCGGACTGAGGTCGCCGTTGAACGCCGTCTTCGTCACGACCTTGTGTCGCTCGCCGGTGGCGACGTTCACCGAATAGATGTCGCGGTAGGCTCGTCCCGAAATCACGTCCGTGAAGTACGGATCCTCGTCGGACGCCATGGCGGCGTTGCGGTGGGCGGACAACTGCACGTTCTCGAGCGAGTCATCGGCCAGGCGGACGAGTTTGTTGGACGCCAGGTGCCACGCCACCAGGTGCGTGCGCGTCCGGTCCTGGGCGGACTGGCGATCCTGCTGGTGGTATTCGCGCAGGTCCTTCCAGTGCCAGACCTCGACGCGGGCGGGCATCGGCCCACCGCCGCGGCGCGGCGGCGGCGGCACCTTTACTTCGCGCGGTGCGATGCCGAAGAACAGCGTGGCGCCGTCATCGGACCACTGGGGATCCCGATACGCCGCCACCCGCATCCCGTCCGGAAAGGTATTGTCGGTCGCGAAGTCATACACGTGCTTCTCGGGGTTTGCCGAGTGTACCCCGTGCCAGGCGATGACGACATAGCTGGTGTCGGCAAAGGCGCTGTCGGCGCGGCTCCGCATCGCCACCAGGTCGTCGCTCTTGTCCCGCCACTGCAGGCCGGCGTACAGCATGTCACCGGCGTCCAGCGCGCGCAGCGTGCCGGTCGACGCGTCGAGCACCTGGACGCCGTTTCCGGTCTTGCCCTGTACGTCGATGATCATGGCGAGCAACGCACCGTCATCGCTCCACGCGAAATCGGCCACGTTCCCGAACGAGACGTCGGTGGCGTGTTCGAGGTCGCGGACCACGAGGTCGGCAGCGCGGCCGCCTCCCGGCGGCGGATAGCGGCGGAGCGCCACGTGTAGGCCGTCATTGCTCAGGTCGAACGACTGCACTTCCTCGAGCAGCGTCGTGGTTCCCGAGCCGAGATCCACAATACCGACCTTGTTGCGGTTTCCGGCACGGCCGCCCGCAGCGCCACCGCCCCGCCCACCCCGACCCCCGCCGCCTCCCCGTCCACCGCCGGTCGTATCGCCGTTCACGGTATACAGCAGCCAGCGGTTGTTGCTGGTGAAGGCGGGGCCGGATCCGTTGTGCACGATCCGTTCGGTTCCGGCCTGCTGGCTGAGCGACGCGACGGCCCGGTAGTGGAGCTCGCCTCCTCCGCCAACCCGGCGGAAGTCATACGCCACCCAGCGGCCGTCGGGCGAGAGCGCGCCGCTGCCTAACGTTTCCCACCGGGAATAGTCCTTCTCGGGGACGCGCGGCAGGGCCGCGGCCGACGTGGAGACGTGCGGTCCGCCCTGCTGGGCGGCGACCGGCACCGCGATCAGGGAGGCGGTAAGCGTGATGCACCGGAGAACGCGGGACATTGGACCACTCCTGAGCGTAAACGATGAACTCATGGGGCGCGCAGCTGCACGACCCTTCCTGCATCCGGAAAATGACGCAGCCCGCACCGATGGTCCGGCGCGGGCTGCGTGTTGCACGACACGATGCGTCAGGCGTTCCGATCGAGACACCCGTGGAAATTCGGGTTGACCAGCTCGCCGTCGGGCACCGGGAAGTTCACGTCGCTGCCGTAAACGCCCCCCTTGAGGTAGTTCCCGCTGGGGAACACCTGGTCCTGCGGCCGGCCGTACTGCCGGATCAGGCGGCGCAGGTCGCCCAGCCGCTGTCCGCGACCGAACGTCCAGAACGCCTTCTCGCGGAAGAACAGCGAAACGGCCGCGTCCTGCGAGGCCGGGGTGGCGAGAGGAGCCATCGTCCCCGGCTGGTAGTTACCGATCTTGGGACGATCGGCGCGCAGCTGGTTCAGAATCGTCATCATCCCCGCGATATCGTTGCCGTTCAACTTCGCCTCGGCCTCGATGAGCCGCGCATCGATCCCCGACACCATCGGAATCGGATCGTCGCGATTGGGCCAGATGCGCTGGATGAACAGCGGAGTGACTCCGTCTTCGGCAACGATGTTGACCTGGCTCCCGGGGATCACCGGCACGCGCGGATCATTCGCCGAGACGAACGGGATCGCGTTGTGTATCTGATTGTACTCTCCGTTGATGATGTCGAAGCTGTCGCTCACGGTAATGCGGGCCACGGAGTTGTTGAGGCTCCAGATTCCCAGATCGTCGCCATTGCTCGCCGTGGAGCTCGTCCAGATGTACTGGTAGGTGGACGGCACCGCACTGGTCGGCACGAGAGCCGCCGCGGCGCTGAACTGCTGCAGGTTCACCAGAATCCTCGCCTTGACGATCAGTGAGGCCCGGCGAACGTCGGTGCTGGCCGCGTCGGACGCCGACCCCAGCAGCGTGAGCGCGCTGTCGAGGTGGGTCGCGGCGACCGCGTACACCTCGGCGTTGGTCAGTGGTGTGAAGGCGGGATCGGAGTAATCGACCACGCCGGCCACCGTCTTGCCCAGCGGGATCCCGTTGCAGTACGTCTCGGCCATCGACATCTCGACGAATCCGAGCGCCATATACAACTCGGCGATGTTGGCATGGTCGTCGGGGAGGTACTGCTGCATCTTCTCGATTGCCGTGCGGATGTATCCCCGAATGGTCGTGACGGTGTTGTAGCTCAGGATGGTGTTGCTGGTCGTCATCGTGCGCTGATCGACGTCCTGGCGGGTGGGCTGGAAATCGGAGTTCGTGAACTCGTCGGCGAGATGCCCGCCTTCCTCCCACATGCACTCGCCGCCGCAGTTGACCAGTCGTTTCATCTGGCCAATGGCGCCGACCTTCAGTGCCAGGGCCGCCGACGGCGATCCCACAGCCGACTCGTCGATCAACCCCGGGTTCTGTGGCTCGAGCAGCGTGTCTTTCACGTTGCACGCGCTCGCGGCGATGGCGACGAAAGCCGCCAGGGTGCTGGCCACCCATCGAGCGCGATATGCAGATCTGGTCATGAGTATCGTCCTCGGAAGGGGGTCAGTACTTCAGGTTGACGCGGATCGTGTAGTACGTCGGCGCGCCGGCGGTCTGGAACTCGTTCTGCGCGTCCGACTGATTGAGGCCGTAGTTCGACTCGGGGTCGTAGCCGGTGAAATTCGTCCAGACGCGCAGGTTGCGCGCCGCGAAGACGATGCTCGATCCGGTCTGCGCCCTGATGTAGCCCACCACCCGATCGGGCAACGTGAGTACCGCGGAGATCTCGCGCCACTTCCAGAAGTTGTTCGGCATCCAGTAGCCGGCACCGGTCTTGTACGTCGTGCCGCCCAGTTTCGTGCCGTAGGTCTTGGCGACCGCGCGCGCCTGCAGCGCGAGCGGAGCTCTGGAATCCTCAACCTC
Organism: uncultured Gemmatimonadaceae bacterium; assembly: GCA_963740565.1. Classification (GTDB taxonomy): domain Bacteria; phylum Gemmatimonadota; class Gemmatimonadetes; order Gemmatimonadales; family Gemmatimonadaceae; genus CAVUFA01. The sequence continues at coordinate 48,781 of CAVUFA010000003.1, forward strand.
CTGGCACGCGAACGGTCCCGTTGAGCACTGGAAGTTGTTGGCGCCGTCCTGCGTGCCCCCGCCGCCCTTGTGATCAAAGGTGGCGTTGATGCGGAGGCGGTGATTGAGCACCTCGACACCGGTCTGAACGGAGACGAGGTCGCGCGGCGTACGATAGCCGAAGTACTTGAACGCCGAGTCGACCTGAACCTCGTCGACCTGCAGGATGCCGTCGCCGTTGTCGTCGCTATAGGTGTAAGGGCGATAGAACATCGAGTTGATCGGCAGGCCGGGAATCTGGCGCACCTCGCCACCCTGACTGCCGCTGCGGAGAATGCGCGGCTCACCGGTGTTCGGATCGATGCCAAGGTCGACGACCTTGCTGCTGTTGTGCGACGCGTTGATGGTCACGTCCCAGCTCAGGGGCTTGATATCGAGGAGCTGGGCGTTGAGGGTCGCTTCCTCCCCCCAGTTACGCGTGGAGCCGATGTTCTGGAGCGGGCTGAGCTGCGACGATGCAGACGACGGCGCGAGACTGACCGAGACCAGGGCATCCTTGGTCTGTTTCCGATAGTAGGTGAAGTCGAGGCGCAGGCGGTTGCCGAGCAGCTGGGACTCGAAGCCGGCTTCGAGTTCGGTGGACTTCTCCGGTTTGAGGTTGGCGTTCCCCGGCTGATTCGCCGTGAGGCCCGGGGTATCGGTACCGGAGGTGGTACCGCGTGCCGGGATGCTCACGCTGCCGGGATTGAACGTCACCAGGGCCGCGGTGGCACCCGGCTGCACACCGCTCGCTCCATAGGCGCTGCGCAGTCGGAAGCTGTTTACCCACGACAGGCGCGGGAAGAACGATTCATCCGACACGAGCCACGAGACGCTGGCCTTCGGATAGTACACCTTCTGGAAATTCGTCCCGAAGGCGCTGTTCTGGTCGGTGCGGATCGCGGCGGTCAGGAAGAGGCGATCGCGGAGTGACACCTGCTCCTGTACGTACAGACCGAGCGTCTTCACCGCCGTCGGCTGCTGCTGCGATGCCGACCGGGTGGAGGCCGCACTGACCGTCGACGCGCCCGGCGGGAGGATGGTCCCGTTCGAATTCACGAAGTCGTCTTCGACGTTCGTGTAGTCACCCCCGATCGAGGTCTGGAGGTTGGCCCACGGTCTCACGTTCCACGAGGAGTTGCTCGAGAAGCGGGCACTGAGATTCAGGTAGTTGTGTTTGTTGTCGGTTACACGCCCGAGTCGCGCGGTGGCGTTCTGCGGAGGGCACTCCTCCAGGCGACAGATCTGATAGTATCCGGCATTGGCCAGGTCCATGCCGATGGTCGCGTCGTTCTGCATCCACGAGAACGGCCGCCAGTTGCCGTTGGTGCTCATGGTGGTCCGCTGGACGGTCGACTCATTGATGTTCTGCATGATGTCGCCAGGCGCCCACTGGAAGGCGTCGTTGAGCGGGGTGCCGTTCACCTGGTTGGTGATCTTGTCGAGTCCGGGGCCCTTGAACCCGTAGTTCTGCATCCCGACGTAGAGCAACGAGATGATCAGATCACTCTCGGGCGGGATCCGGTTGTAGAGGTTCGTGAAGCCGGAGCTGACGCTCAGGTCGATTTTCGGGCTCAGCGTGGCCGAGAGGTTGCCGCGGAACGACTTCCGGTTCATCGCGAGGGGGTTCTTCCACTGATCCAGCACCTTGACGTGCAGCGAGTCGAAGCGCTGGATCTCGTAGCCGGGCATCTGCATCGGCCCGATCTCGTTTTCGAGGTCGCCGCTGGCGAAGAAGCGCACGACGTCGTTACCGCCCTGCACGTTCACGCCGTACAGGCTCCGGTTGCCGTCGTGCAGAAACGTCCGGCTCGGATCACGCAGGTAGTTGTAGCTCGTCAGGCTGTCGGAAATGCAGGTGGTGGGTCCCATGGTCGCGAGCCGGCAGCGGATGATCTTGCTCGGATCGGTGGGAGAGTGGCCCCAGTTGGCGTACATCGTGGGATAGGGGACCTCGTCCTTGACCCGTCCGCCTTCGGCCGTCCAGTTCCAGTGGGTCTGCCCTGATCTTCCCTTCTTGGTCGTGATGAGGACGACGCCATTGGCGGCGTTGGTGCCGTAGAGCGTCGCGGCCGACGGGCCTTTGACGATTTCGACATCCTCGATCTCATCGGGATTCAGGGTGTTGAGCAGGGAGAACCGGGTGTCGGTGCCGGATGTCAGGTCATTCGCGGAAAAGCGCACGCCGTCCACGTAGTAGATGGGGGCGTTGTTCAGGCTGATCGACGACGTCCCGCGGATGCGGACGGTCGGTGCGCCTCCCAGGGTGGTGTTGGGGAGGACCACCACGCCGGGCGACTTGGCCAGGAGCAGGTCGGAGACCGAGCGCACCTGTGACTGCTCCACGACCTTGGAGACGTTGCCGAGGGTGGAGACGGCGTTGCCGAGCTCGATGCGCCGCTGCTGGCCGGTGGCCGTGGTCACGACCTCCTGGAGCTGCACGATCGAGATCTCGAGCACGAAATCGGCCTTGGTGGTAGAGCCGTTGTTGACGGTGACCGACTTCTTGAGGGGCCGGAAGCCGACGTGGAGCGCCTGCACGTCGAACGTGCCGGCGCGGACGTTCTTGATGGTGTAACTGCCGTCGGGTCCCGTCACCGCCGACGAGTTGGACCCCAGGACCAGAATGGTGGCGTCGGCGAGCGGCTGATCGTTGGCCTGGGCGGTGACCTTGCCGGTGAGCGTGCCCTGCGCCGCGAGGGAATGGAGGGGCGGTCCGAGAAGGGCGAGCACCGCGCCCGTGACCGCCAGACGTCTGCAATGAAACAGGGTCATAATCGGAGTCCTCATGCTGATGAGTGCGAACGACCTGCTCACTCGTCCGCCGGTCACGAGCGGGCGCGCACCGCAGGTCGCGGCAGGCGCATCATTCGTTAGGCGGCTGACGAAAACCACTCAGGCGTACCGGCAAACGTGGTGCCGATGCGCCGGGCATTCTGGTGACTCCGACCTGTATTGACATCGACGATCGCTCGACACCAGCGCGGGTGCGCCGCTGGAGACGACAGTCGGTGCGAAAAAATTCGCGGCCCGACGACCGGGTCGTGATATATTACTGTACGACTCCTGGTATGTCGTGTCAATGCAGATGGGACGAAGGCAGCTCGACCCCGGGGACGGAATGAGAAAGATCCTGAAAGGCGTTCCACGTCGCCTCGCGGACCAACCCAGCGCGACCCGGCCAGGACGACGGGGTGGCCCGATGCGGTCGCTCACCGCGCGCTCCGCCAGCGAAATCGCGTACGTGCAACTCCGCCAGTCGATCATCGCCTGCGAACGACCGCCCGGCGAGCGTCTGACGGAGAGCGAGGTCGCCAACCAGCTGCGGGCCGGAAAGACGCCCGTACGCGAGGCCCTGCGCCGCCTGGTGCACGAGGGACTGGTGGTGGTGCGTCCCAGGCAGGGATATGCCGTCGCGCCGATCAGCCTCCGGGACGTGGAAGATCTCTGCGGATTGCGGCTGCTCGTCGAACCGGCCGCCGTCACCCTGGCCACAGGCCGGCTGGATCGGGCGCGCACCAATGCCCTGGACGAGCTGTGTCACGTTGGGTACGACGTGACGAAGCCGGAGTCGGTGCGCGCATTCCTGCACGCGAATCGCCTCTTCCACACCACCATCGCGGACGCCTGCGGCAACCGGAAGCTCGCCGCGCTGGTCGACCAGTTGCTGGTGGAGAGTCAGCGCATCATCCAGTTCGGCATGCTCCTGCACCCACAGAGTCAGGAAGCGGTTCACAGCCACGAGGCATTGCTCGCGGCACTCCGCCGCAAGCGAGCGGCCGAGGCGAAGCGACTGGTCGAGGAGGAGATTCACGCCACCGAGCGCATGGTCGTGGAGAGCATCCTTCGCAGCTCCACGCTTCGCACGGTCGCCGTCGGCGCGCTATAGCCGGCACGCCGGCATACCCGGGATCACCGATGCCTCGCTGGACGCGACACCTCATCCCCGCGGGGTTGCTGCTCGCCTCGGTCGTACGCGCGATTCCGGCGCAGCCGACCCCGACTGCGGCGCTCGTGGGGACCGTGACCGATGACTCGACGGGGATGGGACTCGCGGACGCGGAAGTGTCCATTCCGGTGCTGCAGCGCCGGGTCGTGACCGCGGCGGATGGGAGCTTTCGCCTCACGGGGCTGCCTGGGGGCGCTCTGGCGATCGAAGTGCGGCGCATCGGCTTCCTCCCCAAACGGGACACCGTGACGCTGGCTGCGGACGAGACGGCCCGACGCGACTACGCCCTGACGCGACAGGTCCAGGTGCTGGACACGGTGCACACCGCGACGACCCACACGTACATCTCGCCGGCCCTGCGCGCGTTCGAGGAGCGCCGGGCCCGCGGATTCGGACACTTCATCTCCGAGGAGACGCTGCGCAAGAACGACGACAAGATGCTGAACAGCGTGATCCTCTCCCAGATCGCGGGGGTGTATCTGGTGCGGGTGAGTGGAGCGATCTATCTGGCGTCCGGCCGGAAGCAGGCTCCAGGACCGGTGTTCCTGAACGCCGACCGGATGATCACGTGTTGGGTGACCGTCTACATCGATGGGGCACGGATCTGGGATTATTCGCAGCCTCTCGCCACTCGACCCGACTTCAGCCGTCTGAGCGTCCGCGACTTTGCCGGCGTGGAGTATCACGCCGGCGGCGCGACGCTGCCGGCGGGCTACAGTCCAGTGAATTCCGATTGCGGGGTCCTGCTGCTCTGGACCCGTGAACGATGACGTCGTGGGACGATGCAGGACTGGTGGGACCGGGCGAGCGCACGCATCTTCGCCAGCGTGGGCGAGGCCGTGCGTCGCTCTCGACAAGTTTTAGTTAGGCAGCCAAACCGTTCGCTTCCTTTCCGGTACGTTCGCGCGAATACCACGCAGGAGATTTCGATGCCGCGCCTTGCTCCCCGGGGCCACCAGGCCCTTCGATCCTTCGCCACGCTCGCCCTCGCGGTCGCGGTCGCCCAGCCAGGCGACGCGCAGACACCAGCGCAGCGACCCGCCATCCCCACGCCCGAGTCGGTGTTCGGATTCCCGGTCGGCGCCGACTACAAGCTGTTCGGCTACGACCAGTCGATCGCGTACTTCCGGAAGCTGGCTGCGGCGAGCAACCGCATCCGCCTGATGGAGGTGGGCAGGACGTCGTTCGGTCACGCGTGGACGGTGGCGCTCATCTCGTCGCCGGCGAACCTCGCGAATATCGACCATTTCCGGCAGATCAACATGCAGCTGGCGCATCCGGAGGGGCTGACGGACGCCGAAGCGCACCGTCTGGCGCGGGAGGGTCGGGCGATCGTCGACATCAGCGGTGGACTGCACGCGTCCGAGATCGCGGGTTCGCAGCATACCCCGCAACTCGCCTACGAACTGCTGTCGCACGCCGACGACCCGGAGATGCAGGCGATCTTCAATAACGTGATTCTCTTCCTGTGGCCGTCGATCAATCCGGACGGCCAGGATATCGTGGTGAACTGGTGCCGGGCGCGCGATGAGGGAAAGAACCCGGGACCGATGGAGCTCTATCAGAAATACGTGGGGCACGACAACAACCGCGACAGCTACATGCTGAACCAGATCGAGTCGCGGGTGATCGCGCATACGTGGCGCGCGTGGGAGCCGGACATCATCTACGTGCACCACCAATCCTCGCCGTTCCCCACCCGTATCTGGATTCCGCCGTTCGCGGATCCGGTCGGCCTGCGAGTGCCGCCGATCATGGCGCGCGAGGTCAACGCCATCGGCACGCGGATCGCGGAGGAGCTCGACGCGCAGGGAAAGCCCGGGGCGGTGCATATGCTGGCGACGTACGACGCCTGGTATCCCGGCTACATCGACTACATGCCGATGTACCAGAACATCCCGTCGTGGTGGACCGAGACGCAGGGCGGCAACTGCGCCACGCCGCGCACGACCACGGTGGACAGCCTGCCGAAGGCCTATCGCGATCTGCGCCCCGAGCCGTTGTACGTGAGTCCGTGGGCGGAAGGGAAGTGGGGACTTCGGGACGCGGTCGACTATATGGTCACCGCGTCGATTGCCACACTGCGGTATGCCTCGAAGTTCAAGGAGGAGGTGTTGTACAACCGGTATCAGGCGGGCACGCGCACCATTCAGCAGTTCCGGACGTCGGCGCCGTACGCCTACATCATTCCCCAGGCGCAATGGGACCCGGTAGCACCGGTGGAACTGCTGCGCCGCATGGCCTTTCTTGGTGTCCGGATACAACAGCTGAGTCGTGACGCGTCGTACAACGGCACCTCGTATCCGCGCGGCACCTGGGTCATTCCGATGGACCAGGAGTTCGCGCAGCTCGTGCGCGAGCTGTTCGAGCCGCAGCAGTACCCGGATCTGGGCGAGGACCTGCCGTACGATGCGGCCGGCTGGACGCTCCCCTATCAATTGAATGTGCAGGTCGTGGAGGGGACCGTGCCGCTGCCGTCGGCCTTCCGGTCCGCGCTCGCGCCGGTCACCGGGAAGGCAGCCGCGTGGGGAGCGGCGCCGGACTATCCATTCACGACGAACGCCGAGGCGGCGGGAATCGTGCCTCCACCGGGCGTGCTGACCGGTTCTGGAAGCGTTCTGTCACTCGACCCGGCGCAGACCAACACGTTCCGTCTCATCAACCGCGCCCTCGCCGACGGCGGATCGGTGCGTTACGAGCCGGCAACAGGCGGGAGGGCGGCGCGGTATCTCGTCTCGGGGGTCGACGCGACGAAACTCGGCGCGTGGGCGAGCGAACTGTGGGTGCACGGTGAGCGCCTGTCGTCGGCTGGCGGATCGTCGATTCCGGTCGCCACGCGGATCGCCCTGTACAAGGCTTCGCCGGGGAACATGGACGAGGGCTGGAGCGAGTGGCTGCTCGACACGCACGGCTACAAGTATTCGCTCATCGGGCCGGACGAACTGAAGGAGGGCAATCTGGGCTCGCGCTTCGATGCGATCGTCTTCGGTTCGCAGGGACTGTCGGCTGGGGGACGGGGCTTCGGCCGCGGCGGGGGTGGCGGAGGCCGTGGAGGGCGTGGTGGAGGCGGCGGCGCGGCGTTGAGTCAGGCGGCGCAGGACAGTGCGCGGATGCGCGCGATGGACGACAGTGCGCGGGTACGCGCGGTCGACGAATTCGTGCGGGGCGGCGGGACCGTCGTCTTCTGGAATCAGGGGACCTCGTCGGCCATCGGCACATTCCAGTTGCCGGTGCGGAACGTCGTCGCCGGTGTCTCGCGGCAGGAGTACTTCACGGGCGGTTCGATCATGCGCGTGACGACCGATCCGACCCATCCGGTGATGGCGGGGATGCCGGCGCAGGCCGATGTCTTCGTGAGCGGCAGTCCGGTGTTCACCACGCTCGACGGATTCGACGGCGCGGTGCTCGCGAAGTACGCGAGCGATGTCTCGCCGCTCCGTTCCGGTTTTCTGAAGGGCGAGAAGTACATGGAGGGATATGCCGCGGCCATCGACGCACGTCATGGGGACGGTCATGTCGTGCTGTTCGCGTTCCAGCCGGAGTGGCGGGGCCAACCGCAGGGGACGTTCCGGGCGGTATTCAACGCAGCGTTCTTCTCGCGCGATCTCGGTGCGCAGGCCCGAGGGGCGGCGGGATTCTGGACGCCGCCGACCGGTACTCCGGGGCGGTGAAGGAACTGCGGTTCGCACCGCAGAGGCCGCGGAGGTCGCAGAGAACCATATCGGCACGTTGCGGTCGCCGGCCTGACCTCCGCGCCTGACGCACCATCCGCGGCAGTGCGCGACCCGCTCACGCGGCCGCCCGATCGCTTCCGCCCACGAGCGGCATGACCTCCGCCGCGAACCGGTCCATCTCCTCGGCCTGTGGACTGCACTGCAGCAGCAGCAGATCCACGCCGACCGCCGAGAATTCGCGCACGCGTTCCGCCACCTGCGCCGGCGTGCCGACCAGGCCGGCGCGCAACCCACGGTTGGAAACCGAATAGTCCTCCAGGCTGAGTCGCTGCTCGAGCTTCGTATTGGCGACCCAGTCCTGGTAGTTGCCGATACCCCGGCGAACCCGGCGCGACATTGGTGATCCGCTCGACTTCGGCGCGCGCACGCCGTTCGTCGGCACGGACCACGGCGTACGCCGCCACACCGAACTGCATCGGGGGAAGATGGAGCGCATCACGCCGGCGGCGGAGGTCGTCGATCCGCGTCGCAATGCGCTCCGGTGGGTCGCCGTGCATCACGTACGCGTCGCAGGTGCGGGCGATCAGGTCCTTGGCGGCATCCGATTCGCCGCCGGCATAGATCGTGGGGCGCGGCGTGCGGACGGGTTTGGGTTGCGCCACCGTCTCCTCCACGCGATAGAACCGCCCGTCGAAGCTGAAGGTCGGCTCTCGCCACACGCCGTCGACCACCGCGAGCCATTCGGCGGTGCGGGCGTAGCGCTCGTCGTGCTCGTCGAAACGCACGCCGTAGCGCCTGGCTTCGTCCTTCCACCACGACGACACCACGTTCAGCGCGAGCCGGCCATTCGAGATCCGATCGACGTTGGCGGCCTGCTTGGCGAGAATGGCGGGGTTGTGAAACGTGGGCCGTACCGCGACCATCAGCTCGAGACGGTCCGTCACCGCCGCCAGCGCCGCCGCGGTCGACCAGGCGTCGAGCGACGGCGCCTCGATGCCCTTGATGTCGTTCAGAAACAGTTCGGCGATGAGCGTCAGGTCATAGCCGCTGCGTTCGCTGCGCTGCGCGAGGCGCCGCACATAGTCCCAGGTGGGCTCCATGCCTTCGTCCCGGACGTTGCGCAGCCAGCCGCCGAAAACGGGAAGCCAGTATCCATATCTCATGGCGTGACGGGGTGAGCGGTGGAGAGTGAGAGGTGCGGCGACCCGAACGTCGTGGCCGGCGCGTCGGGTTGGTCGCGCAGGGCACGCCACTCCAGATAGTCGACCAGGTTCACGAACGGGTCGAAGCCGATCACGTTCAGGGCGTCGGCGACGAAGTTGGAGAGGGCGTTGATGTCATAGAAGCGGACCTGCCCGTCGCGATCATCGATCAGATACTCGATGCCACCGACATCGAGCTGGGCCGCGCCGGCGATGCGCTCGACCTGTGCGATCACCGCGGTCGGCGGGTGGGCCGCCTCGACCCGGAGTCCCCCGCGTGGCGCGTCGACCGCACAGGCGCCGCGCACCAGCTCCACCCCACTGGTGGTCTGGCAGGCATCGGCGGGGCAAAGATCGAACGAGCCGGTCGCGGGAAAGACGTTGATCGCGTACAGATACCGGCCGCCTAACGTTTCGACGCGGGTGATGTGTCCTCCCCGCAGGGGCGCGCATTCCTGCACCAGGGCGGTGCCGTCCACGCCCAGGGTCACCGCACCTCCGGCCACGGCGTCGGCAAGCTCGGCCGGCGTCTGGTAGCGCACGATGCCGGCGCCGCTGCCGCCGATGTTCGCCTTGACGAGGATCGGGTACCGCAGCAGCCGGGCGGCCGCAGCCGCGTGTGCGGCGTCGTTGATGATCACCGCGCGCGGGTACGGCAGTCCGAGCTGGTCGAGGAGGTCGAGCTGCGATGCCTTGGAGAGCTCCAGCGCGTAGACCGCGCTCCCGTTGACCACCGGCACGCCATGACGCTCCAGGTGCCGCAGCCAGTGGAGCGTGAAGAAGGTGGACGCGCCGTGCCCACGCAGATACGCCGACGGACTGGCGCGGTTGAACACGATCGAATACGGCACGTCCTGTTCGCCGGGGTCGTAGGTGTGCGATGCGGCGTCGAGCCGGAGATACTCGTGGCCCCGGCGATCGAGCTCGGCGAACAGCGGACGGAACCAGTCGGGATGCTCGTGGAGGACAGCCAGCGGCCGGGTCCAAGTCTCAACAGCGGTCATATGGTTTTCTCCTGCGTGCAAGAAAAAGGGCCCGGCCCTCGAGGAGGGCCGGGCCGGGCGCTGGAGCGACTCTCGCTCTAGCTCGGGTCGCGTGCGCCATGCACGGCAACCCCGGACCGCTCTCCCGAGGGAGGCCGCCAGGGTGTACACATGCAGACCTGCAATGACTGCGCGCGATGCGCGATCATGGCTTGCCGGTGAAAGACACCAAAACGAAAACGCCCGGCTGAGACTGCCGCCGGGCGCGTCGCTTTTTAGCTCGTTGTTTTACGTGGCGGCAATAGGCGGCAAATCACCACGGGCGTTCGATTGTTCGGGGATCATAGGATGACGGTCGCGGGTCGTCAAGAGCCCGCGGCCGGCTGATACAACTCGCACACATTCGCCTGCCACCGGCAGTGAAGCACCGCGGTCACGGCACGCGTCGTCATCCGTCCAGTTCGGCTTCGGGCCGGACGACCGTCAATCGGTGTGATGTCGCGGCCGTTCGGCGACGCCGGGCGCATCACCCCTCAGAATGTCGGGAAGACGAACCCGCGCCCGACCGAAATCACCCACGCCGCCCTCAGCACGTCGGTCGCCGGACGGCGCGAGAGGTCGAAGCGCCACGCACTCCCCGGCTCGCGCAGCGAGGCCATCCGCAACCCCACCCCCAGATCCGTGCCCGTTCTCGACGGCTGAGTATCGTACCAGGCGCCGGCGTGATCGACAAAGGTGGCGATCCCGACACCCACCAGGCCAAGGATGCGCGGCCAGAGGATCAATCGGTATTCGGCGTGCAGCTGGTATTCGCGGTCGCCGGTGAAGGCGTGCGCCGGAAACGCGCGCAGGGCGTTGCCCAGCCCGTAGTCGAACTCGCCGCCGGGGAACGGGTTCCTGAGCATTCCCGCGCCGGCGTGTGCCACCAGCAGGTGCCGGGGGCCGGGCTGCATAACGAGCACGGCCGACGCGCCGGCCGACGCGGAGTCCGTCCCCTGACTGGTGACGAGCGTGTTGGCGCCTCCGACGATCTGGATGAATCCCGAAGGAATACGATGCCCGATCCCGGCGGTGACCGCGGCGCCGACGCCATCCCGGTCATAGCCCCAAGCGCGGGGCGCGGCCAGAATCTCGCTCTGCATCCACGCGCCGAGATCGACGTCCTCCACCCGGCCCATAGTCCGGTAGTTGTGCATCCGGATGTACTGCGGCCGCCTGACGCCAAGGGTGGGCCCCGCGGCCGCGGTGATGGTCCGCGGAATGGCGAGCGAACCGTCGTCCGGTCCGAAGTCCTCGCGTCGCACCTGAGCAGCCAGCCCCACCCGCACGTATCCGCGCGGACTGCCCACCACCGCCACGGCCGCATCACCCCGTACCACCGAATACAGCCGGCGCAGCTCCTCGGAAGGAACCGGATTGCCACGAAAGAATCGCAGCACCCGGCCGTTGACGAATTGCGTCTGGAGTGAGCCTCCGTGACGTGACGAGAGGCTCACGAATGGATAGGTGAGCGACAGCGCCCCGGCGTGACCGTCGGACCGGTCCAGGTATGACGCGCCGACGCCAATGCGGTTGTTGATGACGCGGGGTGTGCTGACGCCGACGGAGATGCTGCTGCGGTCGGGATCGTTCACGTACCCGAGCGCGGCAACGGTACGTGTACCCAGGAAATTCAGCTCCTGGAGCGACAGGTCGAGAATGTACTGCGACCCCGATGTGCTGAGCCCCAGTCCGGCGGTAGTCGTCCAGGCGTCGATCGTCTGGACTCGCACCACGACACCGGAATCGCTCATCACCGTGTCGATCGCCACATCCTGGAAGATGCCGAGGGCGCGCAGGTTGCGCTCGGACTCGTTGACGCGCGCTGAATCGTAGGGCTCACCCGGCGCGAAGAGTAACTCGCGCTGGATCACATAGGGGCGCGTACGAACGTGCAGCGAGTTGACGAGATGGTAGAGCCAGAACTCGGCTTCCAGTGAATCGAAGACGGTCTGTCGCCGGATCTCGACGGCGCGAATGACCGGAGCCCGCTGCGTTGCAGTGTCGCCCACCACGTTCTGCGCGCCCGCGAGCGCGGGCACGACCCACGCCAGCAACGCGATGAATGAGATCCGCGCGCGGCGTGCCAACGTTATAGCGATTGGCTGCACGTCGTATCAGCCCCACTGCAGGCGCACATTCCTGATTGCCTCGTCATGTGGCGGCGCACCCTCTCCCACTCACAACGCCTCCCCGTCTGGAAGCCATGGCGCGAGACGCTCACGCATGGTGCGCAGGGCACGCCCCATGTGCGCTTCCACGGCCTTCACCGAGACGCCCATGATCTGGGCGATCTCCGCGTACCGCAGACCGCGTACGCGGCTCATCTCGAATACCTGGCGGCACTTCGGGGGCAATGACACGATCGCGTCGTGCAGCGCCGCTTCGATCTCCTCCTCGACCACGCCCGAGTCGGCATTTGCGTGTCGCGCGAGCTCGAGTGACAGGTGCGGCTCGCTGCGGCGTTCCACCCGCTGGTGCCGGACCTCGTTCAGCGCCCGGTTACGAACCGACTGGAAGAGATATGCCTGTGGCGAACCGTGCGGAGCGAGCGTTTCACGGCGGCGCCATAACTCCAGCATCACGTCCTGCACGATCTCCTCGGCTTGCGCGCGACTGCGTACGATTCGTTCCGCGCTTCCCACGAGCGCCGCGTATGACCTGCGAAAGATCTCCTCGAAAGCCGCCGAATCGCCGTCACGCAGGCGCTGGAACTGCTCCTCGTCGGTCATTCGTGGTCGGCGGCGGGCGAAGGAGAACGACTGCTGAACGAAAGGCGCGATCTGATACTCCGGGAATAGGCCAAAGGTCGTGGGCCAAGGCAGAGGAAGGCCAGAGGCCAAAGGCCAGAGGCCAAAGGCCAGAGGCCAAAGGCCAGAGGCCAAAGGCCAGAGGCCAAAGGCCAAACCCCTCGTGTGGCGGAGCAGAATGCGAAACGTAGGGTACGACCGCGGCTGGCTGTATATAGGTATACCATGGCCGCCTCCCCTCCTCCCAAAGGACCACCCGCCAGCATGTCGCCGCACGGCACTCCGGATTGGGAGATGCTTGCCCGGTTTCTGGCTGAGGAGAGCCCGCCGGACGAGACGGCTCGGGTCCGCGCCTGGCTCGATGCTCATCCGGCCGATGCCGAGCTGGTGGGCGCGCTCGATGGGATCCTCGATCGGGTGGGGAATGTGGCCACCGAGGAGATCGACATCGAGGCGGCGCTACACCGCGCGGCGCTGCGGCGGGATGCCGCCGGGGAGGGAGATGTCGAGACAGCATTGCACCGGGTCAGCGTGCACCGGAACGATTCGGTCCGTCCGCGGACGCGCGCACCGTTCCGCGCTCCCGTGCCGTGGTGGCGGCACGGCGCGTTGCGTGCGGCCGCGCTCGTCGGCATCATCGCCGCCGGTACCCTGCTTTGGAACAGCGTGCGTCGGCGACCCGGCCAGGCGGACGGCGGCCCGTTACGTGCAACGCTGACACGTAGCTACGAGACGGCCATTGGCGAGACCGATTCCGTGCACCTGGCCGACGGCAGCCTGGTGGTGCTTGGGCCACGCAGCCGGCTCGAGGTGGCGCAGGGCTTCGGCGACCCGGCGCGAGAGGTGACGCTCGCCGGCGAAGCCTTCTTCGACGTGCGGCATGACGACGCCCATGCCTTCACGGTGCACGTGGGCGGGGCGATCATCCGGGACGTCGGTACGAGCTTCAGCGTGCGATCGGAGGATGGCACGGGAATCCGGGTAGCGATGCGCTCGGGTGCCGTTCTCTTCTCACCCGCCGGTGCGCCCGCGGACCGCGGGGTGGTCCTGCACGATTCGGACGTCGGCGTGCTGGCGCGCGACGGGGGTGTGGTAGCGCAGAGGGGCGCGGCATCGAGCGACGACTTTGCGTGGATCGCCGGGCGCCTGGTATTCCGGGAAGCGACGATGGGGGAGGTGCGCTCGGAACTGCGGCGCTGGTACGGCGTAGAGTTACGGGTTGCCGACACCAGCCTCGAATCGCGTCACCTGACCATGACCTTCACCGGCGAACCACTGGAGCGAGTGCTGCAGAACGTCGCGCTCGCGCTCGGCGCCCGGGTGGAGCATCGCGGCGACACGGCGGTCATCCACGCCAAAGGAGGTCCGCAGTGAGGTGGGTCGGCCATCGCGGCCGACCTCGCCTGTTCATAGCCTGCGTCGTCGCGGTCGGTGCGGCCGCGACGCCGGTAACGGCGCGCGCCCTCGAACCATGCGGGCAGCATTCGGCTGCGGAATCGCGCCAGTGGCTTCCGCCGCTCGACCGGCTCGTTTCCCTGCACCTGCGCGATACCTCGCTGCGCACGGCACTCGACCATCTGAGCGCCGCCTCACACATCCGCTTCTCGTACTCCTCGGAGCTACTGGAGCTCGATCGTCGCGTGTGCGGCGATTTCGTGAACGCGCACGTGGGTGACGTACTCCAGCGCTTCCTGGACGGGGCGGCCGTGACGCCGGTTGCCGTTGGTCCGGACCAGGTCGTGCTCGCGCCCCGACGCGCGCGTCCCGACAGCGGGACGGTCGCGGCGCCACGATTGGCCGAATCGCTTGACCGCGTGGTGGTCACCGACAGCACGACCGGAACGACCGAGCGCGCGCTCACCATGTCGCTGGACGTGGTGCCGTCGCGCCAGATGCAGGAGCGTGATGCCGACAATTTCTCGCACGCACTGGACGGAGTCGTTCCCGGCGTCTGGATCTGGGAACAGTCGCCGGCAAGTCTGGTGTCACGGTACGCCAGTATCCGCGGTGCCAGCTCGTTCGGCGTCAACTATCCAAAGGTGTACATCGACGGCATCGAGGTGGCCAATCCGCTTCTCCTGACCCAGTTCAATCCCGAAGCGCTGGAGCGCGTGGAGGTGATTCGCGGCCCGCAGGGCGCCGCGTTGTACGGGGCGGACGCCGTCAGCGGCGTCATCAACGTCGTGACCCGTCACGACGGCGCGGCGCCGGACCAGCCGCGCGCCACGCTGCGTACCAGCGCGGGCGTGTCCCGCAGCGCGTTCTCGCCGCTTGGCGTGCTGGTGCAGGATCACGCCCTGTCGCTCCGGACAGGAAGCAGCCTGCGGTCGGCCGATCTGGACATGACGGTCGGCAGCATGGGGAACTTCGTGGCCGATGGGAACAGCCGGCACCTCAACCTGAACGGCACGACGCGGCTCATCGGCGCGCGGGGCAGTCTGACCGCGTCGGCCCGATTCTTCGACGAGCGCGCCGGCACCGCGCCGAGTCCGGTGCTGGCCGCGTGGTTTGCGTCGCGTTCCCAGTCCACCCGCCGCACGTACGATGATCTGCAGCGAACGCCCGATGATTCGCTGGAATCGTCAGGCGCGCCCAGCCTGGCCGGGCCGCAGTCGGTCCGGGAATACACGTTAGGCACCACCGGAACCCTGCTCGCCGGCAGCCGCTGGACGCACAACGTGGTGCTCGGGATCGACGGCTACCGTCTCACCAACGTCGCCTTCGACAACGGACCGATCCCCTCGGCGACCGATTCGGCGCTGCGGGCGGCGCGGGGGGGCGCCGACCGGGGCACCGTGCGGCTGAGCAGCGTGGCGCAGTTCGGCGCACCCGAGGCGACATCGGCCAGGGTGACGCTGACCGCCGAACAGTCGACCTTCCGCGAGGCGACCGTTGCCGACCTGGGTCCGATGTACTCCGCCGCGCCGGCTCGCGCCGTGGCGTGGCGTAACACGACCGGACTGGTGGCACAGACCAACCTCGCGATTCACAACGCCTGGTTCGTGACCAGCGGGTTGCGGTTCGAGCGAAACAGCGGCTACACCGACGAGGCGCTGTGGGCGGCACTGCCCGTCCTCGGCGTGGCCTATGTGAAGGATCGCGGGCCGGTGACGGTGAAGCTGCGGGCCGCGTACGGCAAGGGCATCCGCCCCCCTCAGGCATCGCTTCACCAGATGCTCTGGAGAGGCGGGGACGATGACGGATCTCCGGAACTGAAGCCGGAAACCCAATCCGGTATCGAGGTCGGGACCGATGTCCTGATCGGAGAGACTCTCTCTCTCAAGGTGACACGCTTCGACCAGCTCGCCTCCGGGCTCATTCAGTCGGTCGCCGTGGCCACGGACCCGCAATCCGGAACGCCGGCGCAGGGTCAGCACGTCTGGTATCAGTTGCAGAACATGGGACAGGTCTCCAACCGTGGATGGGAGTTTCAGACCACGGCTTCTCTGGGCCGGCTTTCGCTTTCGGGCGCGCTGTCACTGGTGGACAGCCGGGTGCAGCGTATCGCTGCCGGCTATTCCGGAGACCTTCGGCCTGGCGACCGGATGCTCGAGGTGCCCGCGCGCACCACCAGCCTCACCGCCAGTTGGCGCGCCGCGCATTGGCTGACGTCCTGGAGCCTGACACGGGCCGCCGACTGGATCAACTACGATCGGCTTTCGCTGGCGCAGAACCTCGCCGCGGCCCAGGGCGGCGCCGGACAGTTCACGGGAGCGCTTCTGCGCTCCTACTGGAAGGACTACGGCGGTGTCACGCGGTTGAGAGCGAGCTTCTCCCGCGACCTGCTGCGAGGCTTCTCGCTCGTCCTGACCGGGGACAATCTGCTGGGCCAGCAGCGCGGCGAACCTGACAACGTGACCGTCGTCCCGGGTCGCACCCTCAGCCTCGGACTCCGCACGAAGTTCTGAGCGCGACGTACTCTGTCGGGCTTTACCCGACACGCAGGTCTCCTTCTCCCGGCTATTCCCTGCCCGGGGCCGGGCTAGCGTCCGCTCGAACGGCTCGCGGCGGGCTCACTGGTAGGACGAGGTGTGAGTTCGTCGCCTGTCGCGTCCGCCCCCGTTCCCGCGTTCGGGAGAAGCATGCGGCACGAGAAGCAGAAGGGCAGCACGACGCACACGCCCGACGACATGCTCGCGACGCTGCTGGAGGCAGAGGACCGCCTCGCGGTGCGGCTCGATGCCGCACGTGATGAAGCCGGGGAGATCGTGCGACGCGCGCGTGACGCGGCGGGACTGGCCGACGACACCTGTGCCGCAACCATAGAAGAGCGCGTCCGGCGATTGGAATCCCGGCGTGGAGAGAGCCTTCGCGCGGCGCTGGCCGAAATCGTAGGCGATGCCGATCGTCGGGCAGCCGCGTTCTCCGCGTTTGATGAGGCCGGAATAGCTGCGCTCGTGGACTTCGTGGTCGAGCGGGTGTTGCGGATCGAGAGCCCGGAGCCGACCGCGTGATCGTGCGCATGGCGAAGATCCGCGTGGTCGGGACTCGTGAACGCCTGGCCGAAACGCTGCGTGTGCTTCAGGATTTCGGTCTGCTGCACCTGGCGGAGAATACGCCGCACGGGCCGCTTGCCCCTCTGGCGCTTTCGCCCCACGACCTGCGACGGCGCCGTCAGCTCGTTCGACTCGTGGACGACGTCCAGTTTTCGCTGGATGCCCTCGGACTTCACCAGGAGATGGCGCCCGCGGCCGCGCCGGCGGAGGTGTCGGACCTGGCGCGCTGGGCGCGGCGTGCGCGCCGGGTCCGCCAACGCGTCGCCGAGCTGCTTGCCTCACAGGTGCGGCTCCAGGAGGAGCGGGCCCTCATCCAGCGATATCGTGAGCTCCTGGACGCCCTCGGCCCTCAACTGAAGAAACTCGCGCGCATGCCGAGGGTGGTCACGCATGCGGTGGTGATTCCGGCCGCCGAGCGATCGGCAGCCGAGGAAGTGATCGCCGCCTTACGCGCCCGTGGGAACGGCGATCGGCGGTGACGATGCAGCCGCTGCGCAGCGGAGACATCGTCGTGCTGATCGTGATGCCGGCACGGTCGGCCGAGAAGATCGAGCGCATGCTCACCGAGGCCCGGCTTCCCGAGGTGCCGCTCCCGTCCGGGTTCCGCGCGCGGTCGCTGACCGAGGCGGTGCCGATGATGGTGGCGCGTCTGGACGCGATCCCGCGCGAGGAAGGGGAAGCGGCTCGCGCACTTCGCGCCATTGGCACGAGGAGGGTCCCGAGCTGGGCAGCGCCCGGATCGCGGTCAGGACCTCTCGCGGGCTCGACGCGCTGGCACACTGCGGCATCACGTCGCGGCGTTCGCCTCGACGGATGGGTGCCGGCCATCCACAAGGCGCGGCTGATGGATCTGCTGGCCGAAGGATCGGCTGACTGGTGGCGGTGGAGGAACTGGCCACCGAGGACTGGGTGGGTCAGGACGCGCCGGTGGTGTTGACCAATCCGCGCTTGTTTCGCCCGTTCGAAGTGCTGGTGCGGATGATGCCGCTGCCTCGTTATGGGTCGATCGACCCGACGCCATTCGTGGCGGTGTTTTTCCCGGTGTTCTTCGGGCTGATTCTGGGGGACGTCGGCTACGGGTTGATGCTGGCGGGCTGGGCCTTCTGTTGCACGCGCGGTCGAAACCGGGCTCTTTCGTGCGGGCGGCGGCGGAGATCATGGGTCCGTGCGCGGCCATGGCCATCGTCGCGGGCTTGCTGTTCGGTGAATTCTTCGGCGATGCGGCGGCGCCGCGTCCTGGGGCTGCGGCCACTCCTCCTCGATCGTGAGGAAGCGCTGTTCTCGTTCCTGCTGGTGGCGGTTGGCCTCGGCGTCGTGCACATCCTGCTCGGTCTGGTGCTCGGCGTGCTGACGCGGTGGAAGCACGAGCGTCGACACGCAATCGGCAGCGGTGTGGCCGCGCTGATGGTGGTGTTCATCATCCTCGCATTACTGGCCGCGCTGGAGATCCTGCCGCACGGGCTGCTCACGCCGAGCGTGATCGCACTCCTGGTGGCATTTCCGGTGCTCGTGGCGGCGGAGGGGATCATCGCGCCGGTGGAGTTTCTCTCCACGCTGGGCAACATCCTGTCCTATGCGCGTGTGATGGCGTTAGGCGTGGCGAGCGTGATGCTGGCGGTGGTGGCGAACCGGATGGCGGGCGCCGTGGGCAGCGCGGCGGTGGGGTTCCTCTTCGCGCTGCTGTTCCATCTCGTGAATTTCGCGATCGGCATTTTCAGTCCGACGATCCACGCGCTGCGTCTGCATTACGTGGAGTTCTTCGGGAAGTTCTACAGTCCGGGCGGGCGGGCGTATGCGCCGTTGGCACACTGGCGGCCGGCGCCCGCGGCCGGCAGCAGGTAACCCTCTCCGATGGAGTGTACATGAGCACGTTGTGGATCCCTCTGGCAGCCGCGCTGGTGATGGCGATTTCGGCCCTCGCGACGGCGTGGGCGCAGTCGCGCATCGGCGCGGCCGGCGCCGCGACGCTGGCCGAAAAGCCGGAGCTGACGAACACGATTGTCATTCTGGTGGCCATTCCGGAGACGATGACCATCCTCGGATTCGTGGTGGCGATGATGATGATTCTTCGCACAGTGTGAGGTCGCGCAATGGCGCTTGAAGCGCTGTTGGCGTCTCTCGCGCACGACGCCGAAGGCGAAGCCGAAGCCGTGCTGAGTGAGGCGCGCTCGGAAGCGGCACGCATCGGCGGCGGCGCGCACGCTGGTGGAGGAGCGGTGTGAGGTCGCGGTCGACCGGCGCAGCGAGGCGAGCTGGCGGCCGCAGCGGGATCGCGGCGCGCGCACGCTCCTTCACGAGGGACGGGCAAGTGTCTTCGTGCGCGGCGCGCATTTGCTCGATCTCATCTTTCGCCAGGCCGCGGAGCGATTGCCGGGCGGCCCTGGCGGACGAGTCGAATGCCGGCGTTATGCGGCGCGCTGGCACGGGAGGCGGCGGCATACTTCCCCGCGAGGGGCTCGTAGGCGCGTTGCTCGGCGGCTCCTCGCCGAGGCGCTCGGCCGGCTGCCGCCGCGTCGGGTATCGGCGGGTTCGGGAGGATGACACGGTGACCGCGGGCGTCGTGCTCGAGACACAGGACGGATCGGCGCGCGTGGACAGGACGCTCGTTGAACGCCTGCGCCGCCTCCGCCCAATCCTTTCGATCGCTGTGCTCTCGCGTCTGAACGCCGCGGAACCGGCGGCGCGCGCGGGCCGTGACGACACCGGAGCCATCGAATGAGACGCGGCTGGGAGGATGTCGCCGCCCGCGTCCGGGGGCTCGCGACCCACGTGCTGACCCGTGCCACCATCGCGCAGCTCGGTCATGCGCGCGACTGTCGCAGCTCGCCGCGCAATCTGGGAGCATGCGTTAGGCGCCCCCGCACGGAGACGCGCGGCCCGAGCGGCTGGAGCTCGGCGCGCGGCGTCACGCCGCCGGCGCCCTTCGGGTGGTGGCGCGATGGAGCGGCGACCGGGTCGGTCTGCTCGAACCGATCTACCTCGACGAGGACCGGCGAAGTGTTCGCGCGCTGCTGCGGGGAGCAGCCGCCGGAAGGAGCGCCGAGCGAGCGTCTCGCCGGTGTGGTTCCAACTCCGGCGCTGCCGGAGCGCGCGCTCGAGGAGTTGGCTCGTCAGCCCTCGACAACCCGGATCGTCGCGCTGCTGGCCGCCTGGGGGCATCCGTTCGGGCACGCATTGCTGCCGGAAGGACGCGCCTCGCGGCCGGATTTGCTCCGCCTGGAGCAGGCGATGAATCGGGCGTATGCGGCCCGCGCGCTGAAGGCGGCACGGCGCGCGCCGCGCCCGGACGGCGCACGACGCGACCTGCTTGGCTTTGTGCGGCGCACCATCGACTGGAAAACGCGTGGACGGCGCTGCAGCTCGCCGCGGAGCCGGACCGCACGGATCCCGGCGCGTTCTTCGTTGACGGCGGCGAGCAGCTTTCGCGGACGGCATTTGTGGCCGCAGCGTCGTCGACGAACGTGGTATCGGCGGAGGCGCTGCTCCACCGCGCTTTTCGCGGGGACATCACTCGCGGGTGCGTTCGGACCGGCACGACAGCGCGCATGGGAAGATGCCGCGCTCACCGCGCAGCTCCGCGATGCGCTCGTGGCGGCGCGGCGGGAACCACTCGGTGTTGCTCCACTCGATTGCCCTCGTGCTGCGAATCCGCGCCGAGCTCCGTGATCTGCGACTGGTCATCTGGCGCGTTGCCTCTGGTGCGCCGGCTGTGCGGCCTGAAGATCTCATGAGTCCCGCATGAACGCCCTCCGTGTGATCGCCGGTCCCGTGGCGGCGGCGGGATTCGCGCTGGCGGGGATTCAGGTGGTGGAGGCCGCGGACGCCGCCGATGGCGCCGCGTTGATTCGCGCGCACGCGGCCCGGCCCGATGCCGGCATGCTGCTGGTGCAGGAGGATTTCCTGCAGGCCGTCAGCGCCGCCGAACGCCAGGAGATGATGGGTCGCGCGTCTCCGATCATCGTGCCGTTCCCGGCGCCGTCCTGGGCCGAGGCCCTGGTGCCGGCCGAATCGTACGTCCTGGAGCTGCTGCGACGGGCGATCGGATATCGCGTGAGGCTGCAATGACCGCGACAACGGCGCCTGGTGCGGTGTGCGCGAGGATCGTGCGCATATCCGGCGTGCTCGTGGAAGCGCGGCCGGCTCGCGACGCGTTCCTGTACGAGCTGGCGCTGGTCGGAGACCGCGAATTGCTCGGCGAGGTGATCCGGCTGGACGGCGACACGGCCACGCTCCAGGTCTACGAGGATACGCGCGGCGTGGCGTTAGGCGAGGCGGTGAGCCTCACGAGAAGTACCCTTACGGCGCAGCTCGGGCCCGGGCTCATCGGGTCGATTCTCGACGGAACGGGACGCCCGCTCGACCGGCTCGCTGCCACGTATGGTGATTATCTGTCCCCCGGCGTGCGTGCCGACACGCTGGACGCCTCCCGCCGCTGGCGCTTCGACGCCGCACTGCACGCCGGCGACCGCGTGGACGGCGGGTCGGTCCTCGGCACTGTGGATGAGCGTCCCGGGTTCCTGCATCGCATCATGGTGCCGCCCTCGGTGACCGGGGTCATTCGTGAGTTCGCGGGGCGGGGACTACACGATCGAGGAACCGGTGGGTTCGCTCGAAGACGGTACGCCACTGATGCTGACGCAGCGGTGGCCCGTGCGGCTGGCGCGGCCCATCGCGCAGCGCCTTCCCGGAGACCGCCCATTCATCACCGGGCAGCGGGTCTTCGACTTCTTCTTCCCGGTGGCGGAGGGCGCGAGCGCCGCGGCACCGGGCGGGTTCGGCACCGGGAAGACGGTGATCGAGCACTCACTGGCCAAGTTCGCGGACGCGGATCTGGTGGTGTTCGTGGGATGCGGCGAGCGCGGCAACGAGATGACCGAAGTGCTCGAGGAGTTCCCGCGGCTCATCGACCCGCGTACCGGGCACTCGATCATGGATCGCGCGATTCTGGTGGTGAACACGTCCAACATGCCGGTGGCGGCGCGTGAGGCATCGATCTACCTGGGCGCGACGATCGCCGAGTACTACCGCGACATGGGGTACCGGGTGGCGGTGATGGTGGACAGCGTGTCGCGCTGGGCGGAGGCGTTGCGGGAGATTTCCGCGCGGCTGCAGGAGATGCCCGGCGAGGAAGGGTTCCCGCCGTATCTCGCAACGCGGCTGGGCCATTTCTTCGAGCGCGCCGGACGGTGCCAGAGCGTTAGGCGCCCCGGGCGCGACGGCGCCGTGACGATCGTGAGCGCCATCTCGCCGCCGGGAGGCGACTTCTCCGAGCCGGTGACGCAGGCGGCGCTCCGGGTGACGGGCGCGTTGTGGGCGCTCGATCCCTCGCTCGCGCACCAGCGCCATTTCCCGGCGGTGAACTGGGATACGAGTTACTCGCTCTATGCCGACGCCTGCGCGCCCTGGTTCCGCGAGCACGTGGGCGAGGACTGGCCCGCACTACGCGAGGAGTTGATGTCGCTGCTCCAGCGCGAACGCGAACTGCGCGACATCGCCGCACTGGTGGGGCCCGAGTCGCTGGAGCCGCGGGACCGTCTCGTCATGGAAATCGCCGCCACCGTGCGCGACATCATGCTCCGGCAGAACGCCTATCACCCGCACGACGGCGCGTCGTCGGTGGAGAAGACGTACGCGCTGGCGCTGGCGTATGCGCGAACTGTACCACTCGGCCCTGGCGTCGCTGGACGCGGGCACGTCGATGGGACGAATCGATCTGGAGCCGGCGCGGCGCGCGTTGGCGCGACTGCGGGACGCGGCGCCCGATGAGCTCGAGCGCTTTCGCGAGGAGGCAATGTCGGCGGCCGAGTCTCGAGTCGCGGGTCGCGAGTCTCGAGTGATGGAGAGGGCGCGTCATGACTCGCATTCCACGGACCTATCACGGCGCTCGCTCGGCGGCGGGGCCGTTGCTCTTTCTCGACCGCACGTATCGCGCGGCGCTCGGGGAGTGGGTACTGGTGCACTCCGCCGGGCAACCCGATCGGCGCGGCCAGGTGATCGACGCCGGAGACACGATGACCGTGGTGCAGGTGCTCGATGACACGGTCGGACTGGCGCCGAGCGTCGTCGGATATCACGCTGACCGGCGACGTGGCGACGGCAGTGGTGGGACGCGAGCTGCTGGGGCGCGCATTCACGGGAGCGGGGGTGCCCATGGATGGCCTGCCGGCGCCCATCGGCGAAGCGATCCGGTCGGTGGAGGGCGCACCGATGAATCCGGCGCGGCGCGCCCGGCCTAACGACTTCATCGAAACCGGCATTTCGGCCATCGACGGACTCAATACGCTGGTGCGCGGACAGAAGCTCCCGATCTTCGCCGGACCCGGGCTGCCTGGGCTGCGACTGGCCGCGCAGATCGTGGAAGGCGCACGCGCGCCGCACGACGAGCCGTTCGCGGTAGTGTTCGTCGCCGTGGGGATCACCGCGCGTGAGACCGACGAGTTCCTCACGCGGTTCCGGGAGAGCGGCGCGCTGGAACGGACGGTGCTGTACCTCAACGAAGCCGGACATCCGGCCGTGGAACGGCTGCTTGCGCCGAGGCTCGGGCTCACGGCGGCGGAGTTCCTGGCGTTCGACGCCGGGATGCACGTGCTGGTGGTGATCGCCGACATGACGCACTACTGCGAGGCCTTGCGCGAGATCGCCACCGCACGCGAGGAGATTCCGGGACGGCGCGGCTATCCCGGATACATGTACACGGACCTGGCGAGTCTCTACGAGCGTGCGGGGGTGTTGTCCGGACACGCGGGGTCGATCACGCAGATTCCGATCGTCACGATGCCTGACGACGACATCACGCATCCCATTCCGGACCTCACCGGCTACATCACCGAGGGACAGATCGTTCTGGATCGGGAGATGCACCGGCGCGCACTGTACCCGCCAATCGACGTCCTGCCATCGCTGTCGCGACTCATGAACGCGGGCATCGGGCAGGGGCGGACGAGGCCGGATCATCGCGAGTGGTCGGATCAGCTCTATGCCACGTACGCACGCGGTCGTGAGGCGCGCACGATGGCGGCAATTCTCGGCGAGTCCGGGTTGCCACCCGCTGACCGCCGCGCCCTCGCGTTTGCGGATCGATTCGAGCGGGAATTCGTCGCGCAGGGCGCCGCGCGGCGCTCGATCGCGGACACGTTGGCGCTGGGCTGGCAGCTGCTGGAGTCGCTGCCGCGGGAAGATCTGGTCGCGCATCAGCGACGCGTGCTGGCAGGCGCGTCGCGCGAACGCCGGCGGCGACACGACGTCGCAGCGCGAGCCGGACACGTGACGATGCCGGGGATGCGTCTGGCGGCCACGCGCGTGAATCTGCTGCGCGCCCGGCGCCAACTGGTGCAGGTGGAGACAGGGCGCCGTGCTGTTGCGGCGGCAGCGGGAAGCGCTTGTGCGCGAGCTCTTCCATCTGGCCCGCCCGGCGGTCGACATGCGCGAGCGCATCGCCGACGGCATTTGTCCGAGGCGTACGCCGGGCGTGCTCGGAGCGATCGCGATCCACGGGCGCGCGGGGCTTCGCGCGTTGTCGTGGCCATCCCGCGACATCGCGCTCCGCCTGGTACCGGCGCAGGTGTGGGGCATCAGCGTCTCGGACATCGTGGAGCGTCCGCCCGCTGAAGCGGACGCTGGATGCGCGCGGGGTGGCGCCCGGAACCGCCGGGCCCACGGTACGTCGCGGACCGCATCACGGTTCGAGTCACTCGCGGAGCAACTGATCGACGCGGCGGCGGCGGAGCAGCGCATCCGGCGGATCGGCGAGGCCGTGGCGCTGAGCTCGCGGCGGGTGCGCACGCTGGAGCAACGCGTGGTACCCCAACTCAACGCGCAGATCGCTGAGCCTCAAGCAGACGCTCGAGGAGCGGGAGCGGGAGGAGCATCTGCGCTTGAAGCATGTGCAGCGGCGGATGAGGCGCGGCTGATCAGGGTTCGCTCCGCATGGAGTGGCGAGCGCGGGGCCGCATGTGCCGATCGCGAGTCCGTTTGCGTGAGGGACTCGCCCCCGTCGAGAATCCTAACGACGCCCGCCTGTGGCACAATCGCTCGTTGGAGGGGGATAATGCCGCGTCAGTTCCGTGGTCGAGCTGTCGTGACCGCCGGGAGCGGAGACGCCTCGCCGGGATAGGTGATCGTGGTGCCCCGGACCCTGGCAAAAGGCGTGAGCGTGCGCACCTGGCAGCGCGTGCGGCTCACGATCTCCTCGCAGCGGATGCCACGAGCCAGCAAGGCATCAGCGATGAGCGCCCGATGACAGCGCCACGGGACCGCTTCGGCGCACATCACCGCCACGCATTCCCGGTTCGCCCACTCGATCAACTCTTCCAGGCCCCGTTCGAATTCCGGGGTCGCCATGTAATCCGCAAACCCGCGAAAGGAAACGTTGCGCCAACCCAGATTGAGCGAATCGCGCTTCCCATGACGAAGCCCGCCGAGCGCGGGCAGGTGAACGTAGCCCAATCCGGCCTTCTGCAATTCGCCTGGCAACGAGGTCTTGTTGAACTGCGGGTTGTGCCGGGACCGCGGTACCGTCCGCACGTCCACGACACGAGTTACCTCGTGTGCCCGGAGCAGGCCGGTGAATTCCTCGAGCGAGCGGGTGGAATGCCCGATCGTCAGCACGATGGGCGAACGAACAGCGCGGTGAGGTCCTCGCCGGTCCCGCTCGCCCGGCCCGTCAACTCCTCGGGGAGTGGCGTACCGCCTTCGAGCTGAGGAGCATCGGGGCGACTCGTCTCTTCGCCGTGGTCACGAGGCTTCCTGCCGGACTTGCCGTCGGTAGACATGCGATCTCTAGGCCTGCGGGCGGCGCGCCTTGTAGACTTTCGGAGTCGCCGGCCGCCGGGGCCGCGCACGCGGGCAGCGGGGACATCGAACGCAGCGCTCCAGCGCACGGGAGCGCCGAGCATACGGCCGCCGCGCGCGGAGACCGTCACCAGAACGGCGCGTGCGGTAGCTTTCCAACGCACCGCGTGTGGCCTAACGATGCCTGCTCAGCATGAGCGCACGTAATCGACGGTGGATCCAGCTATCCACCCCGGCGAAGACGCCCGGGGTGTCCGCGAGGCGGAAGTACGCCTTCCATCCCACGAGATAGCTCCGCAGCCTCGCCGCAACTTGCGCGAGGCTCCGGCCGCCGGACCGGGTGGTGATCGCTCGGACGCGGTCCTTCATCGCCTTCAGGGCCTTCGGAGCGACGCGGCGTTTCACGATCGGACCCGGGACACGTTCGCCGGGGCTCGCAACTGTCGTGGCGACGTTGTGGCCAATTGGCGATGAGGGCGCCGCGTCGTTCGGCGAGCGGTTCTACGTCCCCTTGCGAACGGCGCCGCCGGCTGAAGCACTGGCTGCCGCCCAGCGCGACGTGCTGCGTAGTTCGCGATTCGCGGCACCCTTCTACTGGGCCGGCTACCAGGTGATCGGCGACAACGAAGGGCTGCCGATATCGCACAGGTCGGCATCACCGCCCGTTTCACAAATGTACGTACCCTGGGAGCGAGTAATGGACCTGTCGAGAACGTCCGCGACTTTGGCGGCGCGAACGCTGACTGTCCCGGCGTTCCTCGTGTTATGGGCCTGCACCGGCGATCCGGCTACGTCCGCAGTGGACGTCGCTTCGGTGTCTGTTTCACCAGCCAGCGCATCGATTCAGGTCGGTACAACGATTCCGTTGACTGCAGTGCTTAGAGATGCGGGCGGCGCGACCCTGGCGGGTCGCACGATAAACTGGTCATCGAGCAACGCCGCCATCGCGACCGTATCAGGAACGGGGATGGTCACCGGCGTGGCATCCGGCGGCGTAGCCACCATCGTCGCGGCCAGCGGCGGTCGGAGCGGCAGTGCGGAAATCACGGTGACGTCTGCGCACGTGGCCACCGTGACGGTTTCCCCCGACACGGTATCTCTCGGGAAGAGCATGACCGTGCTGCTCACGGCCATACCACGCAATGCTCAAGGAGCTCCCGTCAATGGCACAGTCTTCGCCTGGGCGTCATCGAATTCCGCGGTCGCGATGGTGTCGGCATACGGCCTCGTTACCGCGATGGCACAAGGCGACGCGACGGTAACGGCAACGAGTGAAGGCAAGAGCGGATCGGCGCACGTCAGCGTCTCCTGTTGCGAGTACAGCACGCCGAACACTTATACAGTTGATGCGGCCGGATCGATGAACGTTCATGACGACGTGCACCACCGCGATATCACGGTGCTGGTTCGGCTTCCCCTTGATGCGCCGCGGCCACTTCCTGTCATCATTTTCTCACCGGGAGGCACTGTCTATCCCGACGGATCGTTGGCAGGAGAACGTTGGGGAAATCTCCTGGCGAGCGCAGGGTTCGCGGTGATCCACCTGAACGCCTCCGACATTGAGCCTAACGCTCTCTGCAGCGAATTCCATGTTCCCGCGGCTGAATGTGAGCCAGCCGATTTCAATACTGAGGTTTCGCTCGGTGGCACTCTCCCCGCGATCCGAGTCGCCCGCGCGAGAGACGCCAGTGCGGTCCTTGATCAACTCACTTTGATCGCCAACGCGTTCGGCGTTCAGTTCGACCCATTGCACGTCGCGGTCGCAGGGTGGTCCGGTGGCGCTCACACGGTCATGCTCCTCGCCGGCGCCACGGTCGACATCTCACGATCGGTGAAGTCAGTCTCCATGGCAGACACGCGATTCACGGCCTTCCTGGCGGCCTCGCCCATGGGCATTGGCCGGGCAGGCTTCACCGAGACGTCGTGGGCCCTTGTCGGCAGTCCCGTCATGATCGAGACCGGATCCAATGACTTCGCCGTGATTGGTCCAGCCAACCGCCGCCAGGTGTTTACCCAGATGCCGCCAGGGAACAAATACGAGGCCTACTTTGTTTCCCCCGAAGCCTCTCACTCCGCGTTTGGTATGTCCTTGGGAGATCCCTTGGAACTGTTCATCGGGGGCACAGGGCTCACGTTCCTCGATGCCTACGTCCGAGGCATGCCGGCGGCCCGCACTTGGCTCACCACCAACCAGCTCGCGCGCTGGAGCGCCGGCGTCGGACGGGTGACCGCGAAGTAGGTCTTGACGGCCAGGGCCGCAAGTTCGCCGAGAATGTCTCAGCACTTGGTCCCAACGCGCGAGGGGAAGTTTGTCCGGGCGTAGCTCGGCTCCTCGTTCTTCTTGCATCTCGCTTACGGTACCCGCAGGAACCGCCACGTTCCGACGCGCTGTTGGTACTTGCCCACGATCGTGTCGCCGAGGACAACTTGGGCGTTAGGCTGCAGAAAACAGACTCTCCCTCACCACCACCCGACCTCGAAGGTCCGTGGTGATGAACAACGGCGTCGTGATGGCCGAGTCGTCGTCCGGCGGGGCGGTCAAGCTGAGGAAGCAGGGCAACGCCGACGGCCGTGAACGATCCGCCGCCGGCCGGTGTGCCCATATCGTCATCCGAATGGACGAATTTGACGTAATTCGTGAAAATCGCCCGAATGGGTGACGCGCGGGTAGGCGCGAGACCTTAGAATTGGCCGACCTCAATCCCACGGAGTAATCCGAATGAAGCGAGTCACTGGCATTGGCGGTATCTTCTTCAAAGCCAAAGACTCTCCGGCACTACAGGCATGGTACAAGCGGCATTTGGGAATCGATGTCCAGGTGTGGGGCGGAGCTGCCTTCACCTGGACCGACGCCGAGGGCAAGCCGGTTGCGGGCACAACTGCATGGCTCATCGCTCCGCAAGAAAGTAAGCAGTTTGATCCGAGCTCTGCTCCCTTCATGGTCAACTACCGAGTGGAAGACGTCCACGCCTTGGTCAAGGCCTTGAAGGAAGAAGGCTGCAATGTGCTCGAGAAGATTGACGACACCGAGTATGGGAAGTTCGCCTGGGTCATTGATCCAGACGGAAACAAGGTCGAGCTATGGCAGCCGCCTCAAGGCCAGTGAGCAGGCTGGTTACTCACGGCCGCGAATTGCGGCCTAACCGGCGACGATCGGCGAATCCACGAGCTCGTCGTAGTCGGCCGCCCGGTAGTGGTCCCGGAGTCCGTCAGGCACGGTGTCGAGCGACGTCGCCAGCCGGCGATGCGCATGGACTAGGTGTGACGCGCTGCCGCGCCGGGCAGCAGTCCGTCGCCCGGTGCGGCCCGTTCGGCGGGTTACCCCTTCCGCCCGCAGACGACGAAGGCGCAAATACCATGGTCGCCGCGACGCTGGCGCGAGCCCAAACATCCAGGCGGGTCTTGCCAGCCGCTCCATCAATCCGTCCCGTGCATCCGATTGGTGCTCCGCGCGCACCGCGGAGCCAGTCCTGTCTCTCGCGCCCGCGCACTGCCCGAGGAGATTCCAGGCAAGACATAGCACGCGTTTCGACCCCTCCGGTGGCCGTGATCCCGTCGTTAGGCTTCGTCGGCGCACTCGTCGCGGCCTCTGGCGGCGGGTCAGATCGCTACGGCCTCCGCCAGTACACGGCTCCGCCGAGTCCGGATCCTGACGCCCACGCCAGCCCTGGGCCGGTGTTGTTATTCACGGACTGGCGCGCCATCACGAGCGGGATCCCCGCCGGGCAGGCGGTCCGTACGATCACCGAGGACCTGAAGAACCTCAACGTGCTCTTCGTCGGCACCGAGGCCGGCCTCTTCGTTTCACTCAACAAGGACCAGCATTTCGGAGCCCCGGCGATCGGCGGTTCTGGGGGAAGGAACCCGGACCCTGGCGCGGCGGTCACGTACTACCCGCGGAGCGCCGCGCGATCGGTGTCGGCGCGGATTACCGATGCGTCGGGAGCCCTGGTTCGCGGGTTACCCGCATCGGATTTCGCCGGTGAACTGGCATCGGGTGCACACCGGGTGCCGTGAGACCTGCGATACGAGCCCATCGCCGACTCTCTGCTGAAGGCGCGGGAAGCCACGGGGCAGATCACGCTGGTCAGAAAGTAGCAGACCCCACCGACGTCACCCCTGCAGCGAGCGGATGTCCTCCAGGTCCTTCGGACGTCCGCTCGCTTGCTTGTTACGGATGAACATTTCGAGGCCGAGGAACCCGACCGGGATGTCGAACACGGTTCCCGATAGCCGACTGGCCCACGCCTCACGGAAATCGACGCCACTTATAGACGTCATGAGGTCGATCCGATACGGCGGCAGGCCGAGCTGAATCACCTGGTCGGGTCTAGCAAAGTCAGCCTCGCGGATGCTCAGCGAAGCGAGCGGGGCGCCAAATGAGGCCAGTGCCTGCCAGACGCTGGCGGCGTTCTCCGTCGTCGGCTCCACCCACACGTCCAGGTCGCCGGTGACGCGCGGCACGCCGTGCACGGCAAGCGCGTGCGCGCCGACGACAAGAAAGCGAACATCGCGGTCGACCAGCGCCGCGAGCAGGTCGCGGAAGTCGACGATCACGAGCTACCCGCGTGCTGCTTCAGCGTGCCGACGCTGACCGGCATCGTCGCGCGCGTATATGTGGGAAGTGGCAGGCCGGCAAGTCGCCACGCCTCGAGGGTCAGCTCAGTAAGGGCCACCAGCCGCTCCTCCGGGGTTCCACCCATGCGCGCGTCGCCTGCCTCCCGGCTCGAGAGCGGAACCACGCGGGCCGTCATCCGTGAGCGATCCATTGCCGAGGAAGTTAATGCGGGCGACCGCGGGCGTCGCCCGCACCGATGAGCGACCGCACTCGCCGGACCGCACCTGGTGACGTTGGGGCCCATCCGTACGGCTGACCGCCGTGGCGCGATCGCACGGCCCTTGGAGCTCGCGTTCGACTTTGCACATCCTGGAATCTCAAGGAGCGAGCCGCGGGTAATCCGCTAACCATGTCCGGTCAGGTCCTGCCCGTGGGACTGACGGTCGTGATCTCGCAATTCGTCCGCGCACGCAGCTTGGGGCGTGTGCTCGCCGCCGAAAAGTTGATGGCTCCGCCCCCATCGAGGGTGAGGCTGCGCACGTTGCCCAGCTCCGCGATGATGGTCGGCAGAAGCGTTGCGCGTTGCGTGCGACGGCCTACCCGTCGTTGAGAACTGTCGCCGGATCGGCATCGTGGAAGACGCGCGTCGCGAAGCGCTCCTGGAGAGCGAACGCCAGTTCCAGTATTACGTGCCGCTCGCCCAGGCCCCCGCCCACGCAAAGCGCGACCTCGCACTGCTGGTCCGTGCCGGCAATCCGGAGTCCATCCGGATCCCGCTCGCGCGGAGCCTGCAGGCCGTCCGCGCCGACCTGCCGTTCGTCAGCGTGCGGACGCTCGAGGACGTGGTGGCGCCGGAGCTCCGACCGTGGCGGCTCGGCGCTTCGGTATTCGGGATCTTCGGCGCCCTGGCGCTGCTGGTGGCGGCCGTGGGAATGTACAGCGTGATGCAGTGCAGCGTCTCGCAGCGCACCCACGAGATGGGCGTGCGAATCGCGTTAGGCGCCCGGCGCGGCCAGATCATCAGGCTGGTGACAGCGCAGGCCCTGGCCCTGGCCGTGCTCGCCGCCGCGGCCGGCGTCGCGCTGGTGCTTGTGCTCGGTCCCTTTGTCAGAGGCCTGTTGTTCGAGACGTCGCCCGGGATCCCACCGTGCTCGCGACCGTGGCCGCGGCGCTCCTCGTCTCGGGCGTGCTCGCTGCCCTGCTCCCGGCGTGGCGCGCCGCCCGCACCGATCCGGTTCGGACTCTCAAGGCGGATTGAATCCGGGATGGGAGAGGGGGGAAGGCAGATGCCAAAGGGCTTCGGGCTCCCGCGGCGGCGCCGCGGGTCGCTCGCTTGAAGCGCGACTGGTCGATACCGGGGATCGGCCCTCCTGGCCGCGATACCGCCGCCGTAGCGCTCTGCCATCGCGGCAGCTACCGTATGCGGAACAGGTCCCGGTTACGAACTACTCACGCGCGGGTCGTTGTGACTTCGATGGAGCGGCGGCGCCGCACGCGATACTCTGGAGGTTTCGTATGAGTTCCGATCCAGTCAGTCCCGATCCGGGCTTCGACGAAGCTGATACGAAGCACATCATGGCGCGCGCTTCAGCCCTCGATGCCCAACGCAGCGAGCGACTTGACGCCGCCGCGTTGCGCGCCATCGCGACCGAAGCCGGAATCTCGCCGGCTGCGGTCGACCAGGCGATCCGTGAGCGGCTGCAGCCTCCAGTCCCCGGATTGCGCTCGTGGCCAGCTCGCCACGTTGGAGTGCTCATTCTCCTTGGACTTGTCGCTGCCGTGTTTCTTATTCGTCTATTTCCCTGAGCGGCCTCAGGTCTACAGCCGCCTCGGCGTCGCGACCGACCATCGGCCGCACGATGCGAGTCTCGTCCGATTATCGACGCCATGGCACGGGCGCGTATCTGACCGCGTGGGATGTGCGCCGCGCCAAGCTGTTCGGTCGCGTGGTCGGCACGATCTCGATCCGGCCTTCGACGCGCTGGCCGAGCGCCCGACGACGGTTCGGACCCGAGCGCCGTGACGAACCCTGATTGACGCGAAGACTCCCGCGGTGCTGAACGCGGTTTTCGCGGCTACGGGAGAGAGGATCCGGAGTTTGCCGCTTCGCTCAGGGAGGCTTCGCGAAGGATCCCGGAGCTCCGTGTAACAACTGGACTCCGTGATCCTTCGCTCCGCTCAGGATGACAATGCTGCGCTTAGGATGACATCAAATCCCGGTCCAGGGACATGTCCCCGTGCTCTTGGACACGCGCGCGTTCCCGTTTGGATCGATCACGATTTGCCAGTGGAAGTTGAGCTGCAGTCGTTGGCCTGGCTGGCCGGACGCCTCGAAGTCAGGCTCGACTCCGGCCTCGACGTACAACCCATTCGGGTTCTGGAGGATGTGAGAAATATCGTCCTTGCCCGGTCTCCCCTGCGCGATGTAGTACGTGACACCCTTGTAGATCACCCAGGTGTTTGCGCGATCGATGTTGAAGTAGTTCCGAGTGCTCACGACTCCCGAAGGCGAGGTGAGGACGTAGAGTTGCACGGTACCGTTGACGTGCGCAAAGGGCGGGTCCTGAGGATCGACACAGGCCACCGCGTCCAGCGGACCATCAAAAGAAACGGGAATCTCGAAATACTGCTGACTCACGGCGGCCTGCGCGGACGATGACAGGTGGTTCGCGATCGGGGTGGATGGCGAAACCGGGCTCGAACGATCGCTGCAACCGGCGAGCGACAAAGCGGTCGCAATGACCGCACCTATTCCCACCAAGCGTTGACTGGCAAGCATTTAGCACCTCCTCACGACGTGTCGTTCGGGAGCCTGGGCCGCCCGCGAGGCCCGTTTGCTTGCAAGCTCCCGGATAGCACGCAATTTTCGCTGAGGCCGTCAACGCGGTGTCGTGCCTCCGTCGTGCAACCATCGAGCGAGGCGCACTTGCAGACCATCCGGCTACTCGGCGGCGCTTCTGTCGATGCGCTCGATGGCGCAGCGACCAGACGTAACCCGGCGCAACGCACGCGGATGGCGTTGCTGGCCGTGCTTGCACTGTCCCGCACTCGCGCCGCCAGCCGCGACCGGCTCATGGCCCTGCTCTGGCCAGAGAGCGACACCGATCGCGCGCGCCATCTCCTGCGCGAGAGCCTGTACCGCCTGCGGGAATCGCTCGCAGCCGATGCCCTGGTGGCGGCCGGCGACGAAGTTTGGCTCGATCCCGCACGCATCGGCTGCGACGTCTGGGAGTTCGAGGCCGCGATCGAGCGCCGCGTGTGGGGCGACGCGGACCGCGCGTACAGCGGTCCCTTGCTCGATGGATTCTTTCTCACCGAGGCACCGGAGTTCGAGCGGCTGGTGGGCAACGAACGCACGCGTCTGGCCGACATGCACGCGCAGGCGCTCGAATCGCTGGCGGTCGACTACGGGACCCGCGGGGACTGGCCGGGCGCGGTCGCTCTCTGGCGCAGACGCTCGGCGGCAGACCCGCTCAACGCGCGCGTGGTACTTCATCTAATGGAAGCGCTGGACGCCGCCGGCGACCGCGCGGCCGCGCTCAGGGAGGCCACCGCCCACACGGCGTTGCTCGAATCGGGGCTGGGGGCCGCACAGGATCCCGCCGTCGCCGCGTTCGCCGAGCAATTGCGGCAATCGCCAACGCGGCGCGCATCGACGAACGGCACAGCAGACGTCCGCACGGAAGTGGACATTCCCCGAGTCGACGCTGCCGAGGTCGCGCAGTCGGCAGAGTCGCAACCGGACGTCGCGACTTCGGTGACGGCTGTCGCGCGCCGGCCTCTTGCTCGACGCAACCAGGCGTACGCGGGGCTCGCGGTCATGGGCGTCGTCACGGTGCTGGCGACCGGTTTCATTCGGATGCGCGCGCGCGACGACGCCTGGGCTGAATGACGACGCCGTGGATGGACGATTCCCCGGCGTCCATCCACGGCGCGCGCTGTCCACCTCGCTTCGCTTGCCTGTCGCAGCGAGGCGGCCTGCGCTCGAATTACGGCGCGCCCGCCACCTTCGCCAGCGGCGCGAACTGCTCCGCCACCTTCGGAAGGATCGAGGCGAGCTTCTCCGGCACGACCTTGGGGTCGAGGCCGGCCGACGTCGCCAGCGCGTTGATCTTGTCGCTGCCGAATCCCTTCAGCATCTGGTCCGGCGTCAGGGCCACCTTTGGCCCCTTGCCAGTCAGTGACGCCACCACCTGGCCGAGCCCCCTGTCCTGGAATTGTTTCATGAGCCCGGAGAAGCCGCCCGGAAGGTTCTGCACGAACTTGATCACTTCCTGCAGCAGCTTGGGATTCTCTCCGGTGACCTTCTCGGCGATTCCCGCCGCTCCGGCTTTCAAGGTTTCCAGCGGATTCATACGTCCTCCTCGCAGAATGGTCCGTCTGGCGGAGGCCGCGTGTTGGACGTCGCGAACCCTGTACCCTCGATTCAGTACGCGTCGTTGACGCGGATCTTGCCGCCAGAGATTCAGGCTACACGCGCAACGGTGCTCGCGCAGTCAGCGAGATCACCCCGACCGGCGGGGATTCGCCTGACCGGATGACGCCAGCTCCGTTGGCCTGCCAACAGCGAACATATGGTTGCGAGGTTTGCCGGACCTGCACGCAGGGCGGCAGCGACCGCGCTACCGCCCGAGAGACCTTTGGTCATCCGTATCCGCAAGGAGCCAGTTGCTCCGGCGTGTGCCACCGTGTTGCATTCCGGAGATTCGCAGGAGCGCTCTCACGAATGTTCGCCGTCGCGAAGGCCGTCACTCGACCTCATCGGCTCGCACTGCTCTTCACCATCGTGCCGTGCGCACTGTTCGCCCAGCAACAGACGCCCCCCGGCAGCGAGCTGTACATCGTCAAAGGATGCCTCGGCTGTCACGGCGCGAGCGGGCGCGGAGGCGTGGGACCCGCGCTGGCCGCCACGACCCTCTCGCTCGACGCATTCCGCCATCAGCTTCGCCAGCCGCGACAGTACATGCCGCCGTTCCCGGCGGAAATCGTGAGCGACGCCGACGCCGCCGCCATCCGGAGTTTCCTGCAGACCGTACCGCCGCCGCCGCCCCGCATTCTGGGCAATCTGCCGCACGGCAATCTCGATGCGCAGAGCTGCCTGCCGTGCCACGCGAAGCTCGAGCCCACCATCACGCGGCAGTTCCTGTCGAGCGCCATGGGCAAGGCGGGCATGCAGGACGCGCGCGTCATCTACCCGCGACGGCAGATCACCTGTGCCGACTGCCACGGCCTCAATCACGACACGATCATGGCGGACAAGGGACGCGTGCCGGAGACCACGTGCGGCGTCTGTCATCCGCAGATCTACAAGGAGCACGTGCTGGACGCGGGGCATTCGTATGGTCCCGGACCGGGAACGCTGGGGATCAACTGGGAGCGCAACATCGGCATGCCGCACTACAAGGAGATGCCGCGCAAGGTCATGGAGATGGGGTGCGACGCCTGCCATGCGCAGGCTGGCGCATCGGACCAGAAATACTGGAGCGATTCCCTGCATCGTTATGTGGACCTGAGCAGCCTGGTCTATCGCAACGGCTGCATCGCCTGTCACACGCGGCACGCCTTCAACCTCGAGGAAGCGCGCAAGCCGGAAGCGTGCTACACGTGCCACATGGGCCCCGATCATCCGAACTTCGAGTCGTACATGGCGTCGAAGCACGGATCGATCTACGCGGCTCGCGGCGCCAGGTGGAACTGGACGACGTTCCTCGATTCGGCGACGTACGAGACGCCCACCTGCGCGTATTGCCACATGGTCTACGTGTCGGACAGCGGCGCGCGCACGGTGAGCCATAACATGACGCGGAAGATCATCTGGGGAATGGGCGTGCAGGCGGCAAGCGGAGAGCTCACCGATCTCGCCACCACGTCCCGGGGCGAGGCGAAGCGGCGGGAGATGATCAAGGTCTGCATGACGTGCCATTCTGAGGACAGGGCGCGCGGCTATCTCTCATCCGCCGACGCGCACAAGCTGGCGGGCGACGCGCTCGTCATCGATGCGCGCAACGTGCTCGCCGGACTCTATCGCGACGGCCTCATTCAGCCGAGCCATGCGGCGCGTTCGGCGGGACTGCTCCCGGGACCGCGGTTCACCGCCATCGAGCTTCCTGGCGGTGTGGCGCAACACTCGCCGGCCAGCCTGTACTACGACGTGACGCCCATCGAGCGCGAGTACTTCGACATGTTTTTCTTCTCCGCGCTCAAGAGCTACAAGGGGGCGTTTCACATGAGCCCCGATTACGCGTGGTGGTACGGCTACGCGGACGTGCTCGGCCACCTCGCCGCCATCCGCGATGACGCAGAGCGCCTCCGAAGTGATGAAGCCACGCGCAAGCGGACCTTGTTCATGATCTTCACCGGTCCGCTCATGGTCCTCGCGGTGCTGGGCGTCGTGTACCTGATCTGGCGATCGCGCCGGCCCCCGGTGACCTGATGCCGGTGCGTGGCTGCGGATGAGGCGATTCGGGAGCGCATGCCGGCTGCGAGCTACAATGGACTTACCACCCAGGTTCGGTCGCGCCGGACGGAGCGGTCGCAGGACCACCGCCGGGCGTCGGGCTTGGGCGGGGCCTTGCCGTTGCCAGCATGATATGGTAGCGTGCGTTACGCTAAACTGCATTACGCACTTCTGCGTAACCCTGCCCCGATCTCTCATGGCCACCATCACCAACCCGTTCGAATTCGGCCGCGAGCTCACACTCCGTGAGCTCGTCGATCGCGAGGACGAACTCGAGGAGCTCGTCGGCGCCCTCACCAGTGCGCGCAAGTACTTCCTCATCGGACCCCGGCGCTATGGCAAGACGTCGCTTCTCGCCGCTGCCGCTGCCCGCGCGAGCCAGACGAAAGCCACGGTGCTTCGCTACAACGCCGAGCATTTTCCGACGCTCGATCAGCTCGCGTCACGCATCGTCGCTGACGCCGCATCTGCGCTGAGCGGCAGCGCCTCGAAGGTCGCCAAAGCGATCGCGACGTTCTTCGCTGCGCTCAGGCCGCAATTGGTGTTCAATCCGAGCGACGGCACCTGGACGGCGCAACTGAGCGCCGCCACGTCGAATGCTCCGGTGCCACTGCTGGGCGATGCGCTCGATGGACTCGAGAGAGTCGCGCGTACTCGCAAGACTCCCACCGCGCTCATCATCGACGAATTCCAGCGCATCGTCAAGCCGGGCGGCATCGACGCCGAGCGACAGATCCGCGCCACTATCCAGAAACATTCGGCGGTTGCCTACGCGTTCGCCGGATCGGAGACGGGGCTGCTCGCCGCGATGACCGGCGACGCCGACCGACCATTCTACCGGTTAGGCACGCGCCGATTTCTGGGACCAATCCCGCGCCCGGCGTTTCGCAAGGCCCTCGAGAAGGGATTCACCGGCGTAGCGAAGGTGACCGACGACGGTGTGGAGGCGATTCTCGACATCGCAGAGGACGTCCCGTACAACGTGCAGCTGCTCGCGCACGCGTGCTGGGATGAGTGCCGCGAACATCCGCGCGGCCTCACGCTCACTCGTGACGTCGTCGAGCGCGCGCAGAAGGAGATGGCGTCGAGAAACGATCCGCTGTACACGCAGACGTGGACGAATCTGACGTCACCACAGCAGCGCGCCCTGCTCGCTGCCGTGTACGACCAGGACAAGGGGCTGACGTCGGGTGCCGTCACGCGACGGTTTCATCTCTCGCCGTCGACGATGCAGCGGGCGATCGAGGCGCTGACCCAGCGCGGCATACTGCGCGAGGAACTGTCGCAGGGGTCGGCGCGATTGCGGCTCGAGGATCCGCTCCTGACCGCGTGGATCAAGTCCACCATCCCGGAGCCTCCGGCAAGCTAGGCGCCGCGGGCCCACCCTGATCTGCCGCCGCAACTCGGCCCAGCGTCGTAGCCGTCGTAGCGCGTCATCACTTGGTGCTTGTTCGGAATGTGCCCCGTTCACGCGCGTGAGTCATCCGTAGCACGTCGTGCTGCCGGTGATTCCTCGATAGCCTGGCTGCGCAGTGTCGTGATGTGACAAACGCAACTCCTATCATCGAAACCACGTAGACCCACGCGCCCTGTCGCTGTCGATAGCACACGCCAACGTCGACTGGACGGGGGGCCCGTGGTCGGCGCAGCACCATGACAGGCCCCCCATGCCAGCAGTTGTCGCATGAACCCGAGTGACAATTGTGCCAACCAGACCGCGGACTGCCTGACGCGCCGTCACTTCAGACGGAGCGTCATCTTGAACGGTAGATGGTAGTAGCCGAGAAGCTCCCCCGTATCGCTGTTGTGCAGCGCCGCGACGTCTTCATGGACTGCACACGATCCGTTCGCCTGCACCGTCCACTCGTCCGGATTCACGCTCGTTCGCGTGAACATCACGAACGCGCTCGGGCTGTCGGCGGTGTTCTCCAGCCCCTTGTGGAAGCTCACCGTCCACCCAGTCGTGCTCGTGCGAAAGCTGTTCCCCATGTAACCGCATTCCGTGCTGGGATTCCCGTTCACGCCCAGCTGCTGCAAGGGAATCCATGGCGTCGTCGGGCTGTAGACCGAGCCGCCGGTCGAGAAGTGGTCACCGTAGCAGCTGTCTGGATTCGGCCGGTACGTGTTGGAGGGATCGACCGGATTGCTGAAGTCGTAGGGCGCCGATCGCGGGGCACAGGGTGGCTGTCTGTTCTTCCCGGTGGGAGCGACGTACGTGTCGAAGTTGAACACGCCTGCTCGGTCACCGAGATAGGCTGACACGCGAATCGGTGGGCGTCGCGCAGGCCCCGCACACCACAAGTGCCGCTGGGACTACGGTGTGCCAACGCCCGCAGATCCTCGAGCGGAGCCGCTGGGTGAGAGTCGGGAGAAGATGCCAGGACATGAGAGGGCCTCTTGGGGGAGAGTGGTCCACGAGAACGGCCCTGGGCCTCCCCCTGACTGGCGAGGACCAGGACCCTGAACAGGCCGCGAACCTACCCGGCTCGCCTGATTTCAGCCTGACGTCGGCGTGAATTGGAGCACGTGCGAGCCATTCCACCCCGGAAGAGCGTGCGAAAACCGCCCTCCTTGTCGCTCGATCGAGGGGGACGTAGCATGTTGGGACGCTGAAGCGCGAGCGTGGGCCGACCTGCCTCACATCTGTCCTATGCTTATCCTGCGTACGTTGGGCGGGTTGTCCGTGGAGAACGCAGAGTTCAGTGGTGCCGCGGAGGCGCGGCGTCGCCCACTGGCGTTGCTGGCCATCCTGGCGCTCTCGGGGCGCCGCGGCGTGGCTGATGCACCGTCGAGTGCCGAGGCATTCAGGGTCGTGTCGACCAGGCCTGACGTGGCTGAGCGGACACGCCGCCAGAGGGTCCTGCTCGTCCTGGGCGCATTGGTATTGCTCGCGCTCGGCGGTGCAGCTGCTGCGCGGCGTTCATGAGCCGTCCGACACTCGACGATCATGCCGTCGCGGTTCTGCCAGCGTATGGCGCCTCAGCCGCTGCGAAGGCGGGCACTGGCGACCACCTCGGCGCGCTGATCACCGACCGCGTTATTGGCGGCCTGGTATCACTGCACCTGGGAGCGGTCCGCGCGTTGCCGATGGCAACCGTGCCAGCGTCGGCGCTGACCATGCAGAGCGCGCGTTCACTCGCCCGATCGGCTGGAACGCGATACGTCGTCGCGATCCCGTATCGCAATGATGCCGATTCAGTGGTGTTGAGCGCCTATGTCGGGGTCGGCGAGTGGATCGGTCCCCGTCGCGGCGTGGATGTGCTCTGGAACCGAGGTGGTTTCCCCGACAGTCTCCTCGCAGCAGGCGACGACGCGAGCCTGACCTGGCGTCGCGACTTCATTCGAAGCTATCTCGAACGCGACGTTCCGATGTTCGCGCCACGCTTCCCGGTGGAAACGATCGCGCGCCTGTGGGGCATGCTGGCACATGGTCAGGGGACGCTCCTCAATCAGTCACGCCTGGCGTCCAGCCTCGGTGTCTCGGCGCCCGCGGTCGCACGGTACGTGGACCTGCTGGTCGACCTCCTGCTCGTCAGGCGCCTGCAGCCCTGGAGCGGCAACATCGGGAAGCGCTTCGTGCGCTCACCCAAGCTGTACGTCCGTGACAGCGGACTGGTGCACGCACTGCTCCAGCTCGAACGCTGGGACGACGTCCTTGGTCACCCAGTGGCCGGCCCGAGCTGGGAGGGATTCGTCATCGAGAATCTCATCCAGGCCGCCGGGGATCGCCGCGTTCCCTGTTTCTACAGAACCGCCGATGGATCCGAGATCGACCTGGTGCTGGAACGGGGTGGTCGGGTCGAAATTGCCGTCGAGATCAAGCGGTCGACCGCACCGGAAGCATCGAAGGGATTCCGACTGGGCTGCGAAGCGACCCGCGCAAGGCAGCGGTACATCGTGCACGGTGGATCCGACGAGTGGCCGATGGCAGGCGGAGTGACGGCAATTCCCCTCAGCGAGATGGTTCAACGCCTGCGGGAGACGGCATGAGCACCACGGACCGCCTCGCCGCTGCCCCTGCGGACCGTTACCGGATCGAGCGAGAGCTCGGGCAGGGCGGGATGGCGGCCGGGCGACCGGGCGACCGGGCGACCGAGCACAGCGCCGAACCGCGGGTGGTGCGGCGAGCAAACTCAGCCTGGGAGCAGCTCTTCCAGCGCGAGGCGTGTCTTGAGTGGAATCTGCGTGTCGTCGAAGTACCGTCCCACGATCTCGAGGGCACCGGACGCTCTCGTGATGTTGAGGTAGCGGAGGAGGAACCGGACGTCGTCGAGGTCGTGGAACTCCTCGCCAAGGCGCATCGCGGCGCACTTCATGGCCAGCAGGTACGAGGGCTGGGCGACGAAGACCTTGAGGTGCGAGCGCTCCAGATATCGATCGTACGAGCCGCGTGGACTGAGCCACGCCTTCACGGCGTCATTCAGCCAGTCAGCGGGAACGGCAGCCTGCGCCGCAACCCGCGCTGCCGACTGTCGCACCAGCGCGGCCGGCTTGAACCAGGCGTCCACGTCGCGCGTGGCTGCCCGGGCGTCGAGCGCGAGACACATCACCGCACCGCCCACGAGGTAGACCTCGGCGTGGGTGTCCGACGTGGCGAGATCGGCGTTGAGCAGCTCGAAGAGATGCAGGATGTCCGCCTTCGACAGCTGGACCGGTTCCGCCACGCTCAGACCCGTGCACCGACGCTGGCGTCGATGAAGATGTTGCGGCGCTTGAACGGGACCGGCGCCGAACGCAGCAGGTGCATCCGGAGGCTCCGCAGCGGGGTGACGAATCGAGGCGTGTCGAGTGGCGTGACGTCCCTCACCCACGGCGGCGGGGCGACCTGCTTCGATTCCGCCGCCTGCTCCACCATCGCCGCCACGTAGTTCTGGAGGTATGGGGAGAGCCCGCGCAGGTCCGCGACCGCGACGCGTTCGGCGAAGCTCACCGGCGGCGACGCGTGCAGCAGGTCGTTCAGTTCGGCCAGCACGTACCGGTGGTCGGACTCCGACTGGAGCATGCGCAGGAGCTCAGCGAAGCGATTCGGGTCGTCGGGCAGCAGCCGCGACAGAACGAACGCTGACACGTCGCAACCGGCGGCGCGCGCCTGTCGCTTCAGCATGGCCTTCTGCTGGGGCGTGACCCGGATCTGAAGCTGCTGCGTCTTGGCGGGCATGAGCGAAAAATGTGCAGCCGGAACCTCATTTGTCAATACATATGTATTGACGACTCACTCCCATCGGGGCGGCAGGGCGTTCAAGCGCCGGCCGCGGACGGGCCGTTCCGTACCGATGCGCTGGTTCGCGAGGGGCGGAGCGTCATCATCACCGTCCACGGCGAGCCCGTGGCCGAGCTCCGGCCATACCTGAAGCCGGACCGGCCACAGACCCTCGAAGAGCGGATTGCCGAGTTGACCGCCCGAGGAGAGATCATCCCGGCCAGGATGAAGCCCTCCGACCCTGCAGCATTCCGACTGGGCACGCCGAAGCCGGGCGCGCTGCAACGTTTCCTGGATGACCGGTAGTGGCAGCGGCCTATGTCGACATTCGGTGATCACCGCGATTGCGTTCGTCGAGGGCGCTGCAGCAGCGATCGCAGGACGTCTCCGGCAATTCGACCAACTCTTCTCCGCCCCGTTGCTCGAAGCCGAGGTGCGCTCGGCCGCGTACCGGGAGGAGGCGCCCGTCGATGAGGGGTGGTTTGCCCCATTGATGTGGGTGCAACCAGAGCGTTCCCTCAGTCCGGAAATCGTGCGTGTGCTGCAGGCAGGGTATATCCGTGGTGCGGACTGCTGGCACCTGGCGACGGCGCTCCACATCGTTCCGGATCCTGCCGAGCTGACCTTTCTCACCCTCGATCCGCGCCAGCAGGAGATCGCGGCGAAACCAGGGTTCACCACGTGAGGAACCGATGTCCCTCGAGCGCCTGACCACCGCCCTGGCCGACCGCTACCGCATCGAGCGCGAGATCGGCGCCGGCGGGATGGCGACCGTGTACCTCGCCGAGGATCTCAAGCACAAGCGGCAGGTCGCGCTCAAGGTGCTCAAGCCGGAGCTGGCCGCCGTGTTAGGCGCCGAACGATTCGTGCAGGAGATCACCACCACAGCGGCGCTGCAGCACCCGCACATTCTGCCGCTCTTTGATTCCGGATCGGCGGACGGGTTCCTCTACTACGTGATGCCGTTCATCGACGGCGAGACGTTGCGGGACCGACTCAATCGCGAGACGCAGCTGGGGGTGGACCAGGCGGTGAAGATCGCCAGTGAAGTGGCGGATGCCCTG
This sequence comes from uncultured Gemmatimonadaceae bacterium, assembly GCA_963740565.1. Taxonomy (GTDB): domain Bacteria; phylum Gemmatimonadota; class Gemmatimonadetes; order Gemmatimonadales; family Gemmatimonadaceae; genus CAVUFA01. The sequence continues at coordinate 91,961 of CAVUFA010000003.1, forward strand.
GACTACGCGCACCGGCATGGGGTGATCCACCGCGACATCAAGCCCGAGAACATCCTGCTGCACGACGGGCGCCCGATGGTGGCCGACTTCGGCATCGCGCTGGCGGTGAGCGCCGCCGCCGGCAGGCGGATGACAGAGACCGGGCTGTCGTTAGGTACGCCGCACTACATGAGCCCGGAGCAGGCGACGGCGGACAAGGAGATCTCCGCGCGGTCGGACATCTACTCGCTGGGCAGCGTGCTCTACGAGATGCTGGCCGGGAATCCGCCACACACGGGGAACTCCGCGCAGCAGATCATTATGCGAATCATCGCCGAGCCGGTGGAGCCGGTGACGAAGTACCGGAAGACGGTGCCGGTGAACGTCGAAGCGGCGGTGGCGAAGGCGCTGGAGAAGCTGCCGGCGGACCGGTTCGAGAGTGCGCGGGCGTTTGGCGAGGCGCTGGCGAATCCGTCGTTCACCAGCTCGCGGACGGTCGCCCAGGCCCACGCGGGGACGCCGTCGGGATGGCGCCGCTACGCCGGTGCGATCATCGCTGCACTCGGTCTGATAGCGGTCGTCTCCACGGGGCTGGCGGTGCGGGGGCGACGCGGCGGCGCTCCGTCCCCGCTCGTTCGGTTCAGCCTCGCCCTCCCCCCTGCGCAGGGGCTGACCGCACCAGGTGGCACTCGACTGGCGTGGGCGCCCGATGGGAACTCATTCCTCTACGTGGGACCCGGCAGCGGCGGGACGCAATTGTGGCATCGCTCGCTCGACGCCCTCGACGCGGTCCCGATCCCGGGCACCGATGGTGCCACAAGCCCGTTCTTCTCGCCCGACGGAACCCGAATCGGCTTCATCAACCTCAATCCGTTCGCCGTCCAGCTGGTGACACCAGACGGCGGCAGCGCCACGATGCTGGTGGGGGACCACGTTTCGGGGGGCGGCGCGTCGTGGGGGGATGATGGATTCATCTACTTCGACGGACTCACGACGCTCTCGCGGATTCGTCCTGACGGAGCGGGCCGCGAGGTCGTGTACGCTCTCGATTCACTGCAGCGTGAGGTCGGTGTGGCGTGGCCCGAGGCGCTGCCGGGAGGTCACGGGGTGCTGTTTCGCATCCGCCGCATCGGCGACGACGTTGCCGACTACCGCATCATGGTCGCGGACCTCCGCACAAGGAAGGTGAAGTTCGTGGTGCAGGCGGCCGTGGCACGGTATTCTCCCACCGGGCACCTGCTCTACGTGACCGCAGACGGTTCGCTGATGGCCTGCCGCTTCGATCTGGACCGCCTCGAGCTGACCGGGTCGCCAGTGCTGCTCTGGCGAGGCCTGGGCCTCGGTGCGTTCGGGGTGGCGGACATCGCCCTCGCCTCGACCGGATCCTTGCTCTATACGACCGACTACAACTCAACGATCGCCGAACCCACGTGGGTGACAAGGGACGGCGCGTCCACCCCCGTGGATGCGGCGTGGCCGGACGGGCTGGTCTATGCCGTGGCGCTATCTCCTGATGGATCGCAGATGGCTGCGGAGTTCATCAACGGCAATTCCAACACCAGCAGCCCCGACATCTGGATCAAGCGCCTCAATGGAGGAGCGCTGTCCCGACTCACCTTCGAGGGTGCGAACAACCAGCGGCCGACATGGTCGCACGACGGCCGCGATATCTTCTTCCTGTCCGACCGGACGAGACCCCCGGCGCTCTACCGCCAGCGCGCCGATGGCAGCGCCCCGGCACAGCGTGTCGCATCAGGCGCTCGTGGCCTGGGCGAAGGACTCGAATCAGGCGACGGAAGTTGGCTCGTGCTGCGGTCCGCGGACGACGTCTGCTGCGACATTCTGGGAATGAGACCCGGGGTGGATAGCGCTCCCGTTCCATTGGTGGCGACCTCGTTCCGCGAACGGAGCCCGGCGCTCTCCCCCGACGGAAAGTGGCTGGCATACGCGTCCGACGAGACCGGGCGTTTTGAGATCTTTGTTCGCCCCTTCCCCAACGTGCAGTCTGGCAAGTGGCAGGTTTCAACTGCGGGAGGGGCGTCGCCGCGCTGGAGCCGGCAGGGAGACGAATTGTTCTTCCTGGATGGCGCAAGCGATATGGAGGCGGTCAGGGTGGCCACCAAGCCAGGCTTCGGCATCCTCAACAAGCAGCGGCTGTTCTCGGCGACAGGCTACTTCGCGTCGCCGTGGGCCCAGGCGTACGACGTGTCGCCGGATGGGCGGCGCTTCCTGATGTTGCGCGTCGGCTCCGCGTCGGGAGCCGTTTCTCTATCATTGGTCCTGGTACAGGGCTTCCCGGCTGAGCTGCGTCGGAAGGTTCCATGATGGCGGACGCGAGGGACGGAATGAGCGTCCGCGGCTTCGCGACCGCTTGCGACATAGTGACTCGAGGCGCAATGCAGTGGTGACGATCTTCGCGGCGCGTGAGCGCAGCGTGGGCCTTCATGAGCCCCGTGATTTACCGCGAAGACGGATATCGTTTCTTCTTGAGGAATCGACCTGCAATTCTTGAGGAGTGGTATGCGAGGTTCCCCGAAGCACCATAAGCCGCGCTCGGCCGCGCCCATGTCATGGACGCCTGGAAGGGCGCGACCATATAAAGGTCCGCGCGCTACGGGCGTCCGCGTAGTTCGCCGGCAGCTGATCGTCACGCTCGATGACTCCCGTGTGCTCATCGTGCCTCTCGAGATGCTTCCGGGACTCGATGCGGCGCCGGCGTCGGCCCGGAAGGTGCACGAACTATTGGGCGGCGGCATCGGAATTCGATTTCCGCTCTGCGACGAAGATGTTAGCGTCGCGAACCTGCTGCGACCGGAGATGGTGATGCACCATCAACGCCCCACTCGCGTGCAAGCCAAGCGCGAGCGAGCGCGCAGGGTGAAACCGTAGCAACTACTTCGATTTCTCCGGCACGCCCAGCTCATGTCTCATCGATGCCGGAACCGGCTCATCGAGCTTCCAACGGACCGTGATCGGCTTGTCACCTTCCCAGCTCACGAACCTGAGCGGCCCCGCATAGACGAACCCCATCGTCTTGCCCGCCTGCTTCGCGGCGGCACGCACAAAGAGATGCACGCCAATGTTCAACTGCTCGTGCCCAGCTAACCGCTTACCCGCATCGCTCTCCCGCGCCGTTCGGTTCTGACTCTGCCACTGAAACGTGGAAGGGTCCAGAAACGCATCGGTGTACTTGTGCTCCTCCGCTTCTCCCCGGTCCGGCGATAGCACGTACTCGTCGTTCAATCGCTGGAACATGACGCGATGACTGGTACCGGGCTGGCCCGCGCCTTCGCCGAACCATTTTCGTAGCACTTCGCCGAGCACGTTCGCCTCGGCGCCTTTGCGATGCATGACGTTGACAGCGACCTTGACGAAGTTCGCGAGGTACGGCTCTGCATCCGCGGTGACGTCAACCCAGCCTTCGGGAATCCCCGCTACCCTGTCGCGCGACGGGAGAAACAGGATGGGCTGACTGCCGGCGTGAGACACTCGGCACACAATACGAGGCGCACCGTCCACGATTCCGGTCCGCCTGATGTACTGCGCGAGTCGCCACTCGGTGATCTCGCGAACCAACGCGGCAGTCGCATCACGGAGCGCATCGGGAACATCGAGGCGCGCTGCGAACTGCCTACTTTCGTAGCTGAAGTACTTCTCGCCGGCTGTACCCCTGCCGCCGACCCACGCGGCGATGGGGTGTTCCTCCAGGAGCGCGACTAGCGCAGAATCGTCGGCCAGCGCATCCGCGAATTCAGTCCGAAGCGCAGCACTTCGCTGCACGATGGTTCGCACGCGGGCAACAAGACGCTCGATCGTGATGGAGCCGGGGAGGGAGTCTTCCGCGAGCATCGCGAGGAGCACGACCATTTTGAAGCTCGGAGTGAGCGGAGTCACCCAACGTGCGAACCGGAGGCTACCTCACGCCGAGTATCCAGCCCTCGACCGTCGCGACCATCTGCTCGCTTGGCTTTAGGCCAGGATGCAGGAAGTCCAACAGCGCACCGCTGCTGTCGGCCTGTCGCAACCACGCGGCGACGGTATAGGCGTCGTGTTGATGGTCGTTGCGATCCTCACGAGGGAAGCTCTGCTTCCATAGAGAGGGATACACCTCGACTATCGCCGACCGGCCGACGGGGATCTCCCAACCGTCGAATGGCCAGAAGTGGAGGTGTTCGCCGAGTTGTCGGCGCAGATAGCGAAGCCAGGGAATGCCGGCATGCGTGGACTTGGCGACCGAGCCTTGGCAATCGAAGTGAAAGACCGACTTTGCGGCGCCGGCGCGGAGCTCGGTGATGCGGCGCCAGCGGGAGTTGCCCTGACGCGCGGCGCCGTTTCCATGCAATCCGTCGCGCACGAAGTCGACGTACATATTGTCGTCATCCGTCGGCCAATGGCGCTGGAAGTCGTCGAGGAACGCCGGCCAGTCCGGTGGCAAGCGATGCGTCTCGAAGTAGCGCAACGGGAAAGAGAACCCGTGGTCGATGCCGACGATCGTGCGGCGTTCTTCACGTAACTGCTCCACCAGCCACTCTGCGATGCCACGCCGAGTCCAATACTTTCGGGCGCTCGGGGGCGGTGGCACTTCGGTTGGTAGCGCTGCCCGATCTGCGGCGTATACCCTGAGTCCTTTGAGGCTCGCCGTGGGCACCTGAGCGCCGGAGTAATCGATGCCGATATAACGCGCGAATCGCGGAAGGCTGCGGACGTCTGACATGACCGCGATCAAGAGGGGTTCGTCAGCCAACGCTTGAGATCCTCGGCGGTTGTCAGCACACGAGAACGCTCCGCGATGGACGCATGTATCTGGAGTGGCGAATAGCCGGTGGGCATCAGGGATTCTTCGTTGACGACCCAACAATGACGCCAGTTCTTGGGTCTCCCCGACAGGACCGAGCGAGGAATCGTTCCGACGAGTCCGGCCACCGCTCCGTACGTTGCCCTTTGGTGATACTGATTCAGTGAATCGAGAATCGTATCGAGCAGAGACATTGAGACCATGGTCCGATGGAACTGTTTGTTTCGATACCGCTAGGACGACCTCGGCCGACGCCAGACTCCTCGTGAGCGTGAACGCCTCGGCGCTGCCGCCGGTATGCTCGTCAGCTCAATGAGGTAACGAGGCGTAAACGTGCGTTGTGTCACCGTGACCGGCCCCATCTTCGCGACGTTGAAGGCCTTTACTTGTCCTGATTCAGCTTCCAAACCATAAAGTAGAAGGTTGCCGGTTTGCGGTCGTCTGAACGAGTAAGGTTCGACAGTCCGCATTTGACCGGAATACGGGAACGATACCATGAGACGGTTGGCGCCGGCGAACCGAATGGTTTCGATGGGAGCCCCTTCTCGCCAGAGTCTCGCGCTGGGCGCAACGACCGTTGACTCGCCACCTCGCGTTGCAATGGGCGCCAGAGCAGGCGCCGCGATCACTGCTTCCTCGAGCCACGCCAGCGCCTCCGGCAGCCTGTCAATGAAGGTCTCGACATCGACGACTTCTGGAAGCTGATGCGCGATCATGTCCCGCCAGTCGGCCCTGATTTCCTCCGACCTCCGAATGAGCTCCACCAGCTCGTCGCGTGATGGCGCGACCAGCGACTTGCTTCGGCACTTCTCGAGCCAGATCTCGCGAGCGCGTTCGGTGTCGATCTGCTCGCCGCTGAACGCGACATACACCACGTCGTACAGATCTCTCGGGCGCGCGCGTTCAAAAAGAGCGCGAGTCTTCTCGGCGAGTAACTCTTCGAGGGTGTATGTAGAAACGCTCGTGCCAGGCGGGAGTTGATCTGGATAGGAGTGAAAGATCGGACGTGCGTCGGGCTCATCGACGATGACCTCGTGTTGGGTGATATCGAAAAGCAGGCGAGGTGAGAGAAAACACTTCTTGAGACACGTTCCGCCCTTCAGAACCCAGTTGGTCGAGATCTGGGGGTCGCCGCCATCAGCAAGCACCCACCCGAGCACGTAGTCTTTCTCGACAACAGCTGGATTCAGGCGCCATTCGCGCGCGCGGTCGACGATATCCTGCTTGGTGATCACCGGATGTTACCGCTGATGCACGTCGGCGTTGATCCAGAGGCCCCACCGTTTCGAGAGCTTGCCGCGTGACCGAATCGCGGGATCGAGCTTGATGTAACCGGCACTCTTGCGAGACAACAGCTCGTCGATCACAACAGTTTCGCCGACGCCCATTGTTTCGAGGAGCCAGCCGAGACGTTTGGCCTGGGCGCCGCCACGAAGCCGAGGGAGCTCGCGCACGAGATCCGCGACGGATCCCTTGGAAGAGTCCAGATAATTCGTCAACGCATCAGCCACATTACGAACTCCCCCGAGCCACGATGGATCGCGCAGCGCGTCGACGAGCGTGCGTTCGCGCGATGAGACGTGCACCCGCTCGCTGCCTCTCCAGACGGTCGTTAGGTTGGCTATTCGTACAGCTGGCACTCGCTTGATGACAAAGCGAAGTCCCAGGACTGCAACTTCGCGCGCTCTCACCGAAGCGGCGGAGACCACGAACGTCTTCGCGAAGATCTGCTCGGTGAGCCCCCAATGTTCGGCTGCGCTCCACCCACCGATGTAGCAGGGAGTGAAGAGGTGGCTCGCCACCAGCCATGGATCGTGATGTGTGGTGGTCGCGCCGGATTCGGCTTCAAGCGGTAGAATGAAGTACTGGCCGCGTCTCAGCCGCGTCACCCAACCAGTTCGCGCGAGGTTCGACAGAAGTGCCGAAGCTCGCCCGCGCGGACGCCCAAGGGTCACTGCCGCCGTGTTTACGTCGATGATCCCGCTCGGGGCTGAGCGGGCGAGCAGGGAGAGCGTGCGTTTGGCCTCGGAGGGGAGCGGCGCTGACATTTTTTTGGTATATTCTGCGTGTAGTAACATCGTCGTAACACCGATTACTACACGTAAACTATACCTAGTTGCCGATGAAAACGATGGGGCCTAGGGTAATGGAGCTACTTCTCCGGCACGCCCAGCTCGTCTCTCATCGGCGCCGGTACCGGCTCAGTCGAGCTTCCAACGGACCGTGATCGGCTTGTCACCTTCCCAGCTCACGAACCTGAGCGGTCCCGCATAGACGAACCCCAGCGTCTTGCCCGCCTGCTTTGCAGTGGCCCGAACGAAGAGATGCACTCCAATGTTCAACTGCTCGTGCCCAGCTAACCGCTTACCCGCATCGCTCTCCCGCGCCGTTCGGTTCTGACTCTGCCACTGAAACGTGGAAGGGTCCAGAAACTCATCGGTGTATTTGTGCTCCTCAGGCTTGCCAGTCTTGTCCAGCGTGACGAATAGCAGCACGAGCCCGGGTCGCTCGACCACGCCGGATTGCGATTCGAACGCCTTGAATTCAAAGCCAAACAGCTTCGGCACGTCCGCGCGCGTGTAGCGCTGCCAATAGCGTGGCTGCGAGTCCGCTTCTCCCCGGTCCGGCGATAGTACGTACTCGTCGTTCAATCGCTGGAACATGACGCGATGACTGGTGCCTGGCTGGCCCGCGCCTTCGCCAAACCATTTTCGCAGCACATCGCCGAGCACATTCGCCTCGGCGCCTTTGCGATGCATGACGTTGACAGCGACCTTGACGAAGTTCGCGAGGTACGGCTCTCCATCCGCGGTGACGTCAACCCAGCCTTCGGGAATCCCCGCCACCCTGTCGCGCGACGGGAGAAACAGGATGGGCTGACTGCCGGCATGAGACACTCGGCACACAATACGCGGCGCACCGTCCACAATTCCGGTCCGCCTGATGTACTGCGCGAGTCGCCACTCGGTGATCTCGCGAACCAACGCGGCAGTCGCATCACGGAGCGCATCGGGAACATCGAGGCGCGCTGCGAACTGCTTACTCTCGTAGCTGAAGTACTTCTCGCCGGCTGTACCCCTGCCGCCGACCCACGCGGCGATGGGATGTTCCTCCAGGAGCGCGACTAGCGCAGCATCGTCGGCCAGCGCATCCGCGAATTCAGTCCGAAGCGCAGCACTTCGCTGAACGATGACTCGCACGCGGGCAACAAGACGCTCGATCGGGATGGAGCCGGGGAGGGCCTCTTCCGCGAGCATCGCGAGGAGCACGACCATCTTGAAGCTCCGCGTGAGCGGAGTCACCTCGAGCGATTGCAGAAACGCTCGCAGCCGCGACTCGGCGGCGTCCGCGTCGGCGTCCAAGTCTCCCATGGTGCGCACGAACTGGAACCAGGAGCCGTAACCCTGCCGAGTCGCTCGCGGATCGTAGCCGTCGTGAAATGCTTCGGTCGCGGTTGGGCGGACACCGTTGCGGTCGCGGAAGTCCGTGTAGTACGACATGAGCGCCTGTGGCCGGTCCATGTCGCGCTGCAGAAGCGTCCGCAGTATTTCGATGGCCTCGAGATCGTAGGTGACCGAGCAGCCGGGAGGCAGGAGTTCACCAGCGCGGCCTTCGTCGACCAGCCGAAGCGCGTATGCCGTGCTCGCGGCGCTTCCGTCCAACTGAAAGAGCGTGCGCGGCTTGAGGAGAAACGACCGATGGTTGCCGATGTAGTCGATGACTTTGAGCCGCTTCCCCGAGCGATAGCGAAGCCCTCGCCCGAACTGCTGCAGCCACAGCACCGGTGACTCCGTGGGGCGCAGCATGAGGATGGTGTCGACATCAGGCAGGTCCACGCCTTCATTGAACATGTCGACCGCGAAGAGCACATCGAGCTGACCATCCTGCAACTGCTCCAGCGAACGGGCGCGTGGATCGCTCGTGGGCCCAGAATGGACGGACGCGCACCGGAGTCCGGCACCTAGGCAGAAATCTTTCATGAAGTCCGCGTGCCGTAGCGACACGCAGAAAGCGAGGGTTCGCGTTCCTCCGCGTCGTCGCATCTGATCGACGGCATTCTCGGCGCGGGACTCGATCGCGAGGCTCGCCGTGAGCTCCTTCTCGTCGAAACGCCCGTTGCGCCATGGAATGTTGGTGTAGTCAACTTCGTCCGGCACACCGTAGTAGTCGAAGGGGGCGAGCAGTCCTCGGCGAATTCCTTCGACGAGATCACACCGGTACACGAGGTTCTCGCCGCAAAGCGAGAGAAGATCCGCGCCGTCGGTGCGCTCGGGCGTTGCCGTGAGGCCAAGCAGGAAGCGCGGGGTAAAGTGATCCAACAGTCGTTGATACGTCGTCGCGCTGGCGTGATGAAACTCGTCGACAACGATGTAGTCGAACGCGGTAGCGAAGAAACGCTCGAGATGCGCCCGGCGATTCAGCGTTTGAATGGACGCGAAGGTGACGTCGGCATTCGTCTCGCGGCTGGCCCCCATGTATTTGCCGAGTATGGCCTGCGGACGGATAGTGCGAAACGTGCGCATGGCCTGGTCGAGAATCTCTTCGCGATGTGCCACGAAGAGCACGCGCTCGGCGCCAAAAGCCTCGGTGTCGAAGGCGCTCAGCCAGGTTTTGCCGAGCCCCGTCGCGAGAACGACGAGACCAGCGGTGTTCCCTTGGGCACGCGTGGCCGCCAGCGCTTCGAGCGCCTCGCGTTGAACAGGGTGCGGCTCGGGGACCAGAAGCGGGGGCTCGACAGGAACGGGCAACACAATGGCCTGCATGCGCCGTCGCTTCTGGTACGCCGCTATTACGTCAGGAGTAACGCGGACGGCTCGTTCGTCAGCGAAAACGTGCTCGAACGCATCGTGGACTGTCCGAAAACCAGCGCCATCGCGGGAGGTAATCACGCGATAGTTCCACTCGATGCCCTCACGTAGCGCAGTCTGCGTGAGGTTCGAGCTTCCGACAAACGCCGTTCCCCGTCCGTCGCCTTCGGCGCAGATGTAGCTCTTGAGGTGGAAGCTCGTTCCGTCGGCCTGGAAGAAGCGGAGGTCAAGTCCTCCACCGATGTCCAGCAAGCGACGCAGAGCGTCTGGCTCGGTACCATCGAGGTAGTCTCCCGTCACCAGTCGCACTCTTCCGCCGCGGCCGATGACGTCGCGAAGGTGTTCCTCGACGAGCTTCACGCCGCTCACCATCGTGAAGGCGACCGCAATGTCGACATGGCTCGCGCCGGCGATGTGCGAGACCAGGTGCGGAAGAAGCGGATCGCCGGCGCCTCGGATCAGCGGTTCGCCATGAGGGGCACCGGACTTCGCGGGATCGGTCAGGTAGTTGGCGAGCGACGGGATCACGAACCGCAACCCGCCACGCGGGTCGGGGAGGTCTCCCTTATACCTCGGAATCACATGCAGATGCACGTGGTCTATCGTCTGACCAGCAGCCGCACCTACGTTGACGCCAATGTTGTATCCGTCGGGGGTGTGCTCCTGGTCAATGATGGCTCTTAACCGCGCGACCAGCGCAAGCATTTCCTGCTGCTCGGCCGGAGAAGTGTCGAACCAGCTGCTGATATGCCGTCGCGGTATGACAAGGCCGTGACCGGGCGAGACGGGGTGCGTGTCCCAAAGAGCTCGCGAACGCTCTTCGACAAGGAGACAGGCATCATCTGAAATGGAGCAGAGGGCGCAATCGATCGGAACGTGATCGCCGAGTGAGTCATCAGGTGTGGGCTCTCGGGAGCGCTCGGTACTCAACGCGCCACCGATCCTCTGTGTGTCGCGCGCTGAGTCGGCACAGCCCGCGTTGCGACCAAACGAGTTAGGAGGCCGTTGGTCTGACATTCGGGACACAACCAGGCTGACATCACTCGTCGCGCTCGGCGGCGCCATTGGCACACCGGGCATGTGTGCACGACGGCCGGGGCAACGCTCTGTGCGCTTCTACTCTCAACACCACGTGCTGACACACCGCGCGGTGCGGCCGTCACTGTTGGCGGGTAGCCTGCTGCCCTAACGAGTGCAGCCCATTCGGGACCGTGGGCTCGCGGGGGAGCTGCACCCTTGGCGGCGGCTTGCCAAAATGCGACGACGTGCGCGGCCTCGTGGCAGAGCACTCGAAGCAAGCGGTCTCTCGAGCCGCGTCTGAGGGCGGCACTTAGGGTTACCTGTCCAGTGGAGGGAACGGCACGACCGAGCGTGCGCTGGAGGCGCGTACTGAAGTTGACTGTGAGCTCTTTGTGGAGCGTGGGCACGTGCCACCGCTCGCCCAGTCGACGAACGGCTGCATCAATCGTGGAATCCGGTGCGCGAGATCGCTGAGTCATGCGCTTGCGGCCGCATTGTTTGAAAGCCGGAACTCGACATATCGGCGATCACTTGGGGCGAGAGGCAGCGCAAGGAGTGAATCAGGCAGCGCCCATTTCATGTCGATGTGTTCATGACATGTCGGATTGCCCTCGATGGAGACGGGGACAAAGGCGATGAGAAATGCTGACCCAGGGTCGGCGATCGCGAACTCCTCGACGCCCACGGCGGTGACCTGGACGCCGAGTTCTTCGCGCAGTTCCCGGTACGCGGCCTCAAAGTCGCTCTCGCCGGGCTCGCACTTGCCGCCGGGGAATTCCCAAAGGCCCCCGTGGCGTTTGTGGTGAGGGCGTTGGCAGATGAGCACCTGGTCGCCACGGCTGATGACGGCGGCGATAACGCGAACATTAGGCTCGGGCATGAGGCAAAACTGCGTGCGCATGAAGCTGAGCGCCAGAACTCGCGGCTTCGTATCGGTATTGCGAGCAACAACAGTATAGAGCGTGCTCAGCACGGACCTTCTTAATGGACCGCCAGGGAAGTTCTTCACTGGACAATCGAGCTAGGCTATCCGTGAAGGTATCAGCGATGAAGAAGTTCACGCGTCGGTCCGAGACCTTGACCCTACGATGTGCTCATTTCCCAATCAGCGGGCACGCTCGAACGAGATCTGCGAGCGTATCCACAGCATGTTCGAAGCGAGTGCGTAACTGTTGGTCCCGTTGCTGCAACTCCTTACGGGTGCTTGGCGCATGCCCGGACTGATTTCGATGCGGTGTTAGACCGCGAACTCGCGCCCACAACGCCTTGTCAATTCGTACTGTACTTGCCAACAGCTTGGGAAAGTCGGCGTTCAGATCAACGTATTCCAGTACCCTTGCCCACGCGGCGGTTCTAAACCTGGGCTTCGACGGAGGGGGCAGGGTTCTCCACAACAACAACCGGTCGATCTCGGTCGCAACGGTTCGGCTTCCCTTCTCGATCAGGTCGTAGACACGACCGCACCCTTTCGCGGCGTCCCCGTTGCGAAACGTCTCTTCGGCTTGATGGAGTTGCGCAAAGTAGCCTCTTGGATACCGAGTTCGATCTACCGGCCTGACACCAAAGAGTGATAATGAGACCGCGGGGAGCAGCGACCGGACCGTTTTTCCATCGAATTCCACGACTCCTATGCCCCGTTTTCTAGCCTGACGCACGAGATTGAGAAGTTGGGCGGCTGGCCCTCCAGAGGGAACGGCGACGAACAGCCTGATGGGAAGGCCCGCGGTGAGGCACTCTACGACGAACGTGTCAAGTGCGTTCGTGTACGTGCCATCGTTCACTTCAATGGCGAGTATACTCTTGTCGTGGTTCTCCGCCGAGAGAGTTGGCCGGTAAGACAGGTCGCTTGCGATTTCCTCCTCTGCGCGGAAGCGCTTCGCACCTTCCATCTTCGCGAAGTGCTTTCGTGCAGCTTCAGCGACAGGCACAAGAGAGCCGGCCAATGCACGATACTGCATTCTTACTTCCCCAGAAGGTCGCGGGCCACACTTACCAACGCGCGCAACCTCTTACGGAGCTCAACGTCGATGTCTTCGGGATGCAGTTGCTTCAATCGCTGCAGCAAACCGTCCAGACGAACGGCGATGTCCTTCTCCGTATAGGCGCCGGCGACCGTGTGCTCGTACGCCTGGGCTATGGAGTAGTCGTTGGAGGTGAACAAACGGCTAAGCGCCTTCTTAGCGGCCGGTACATTCGCCTTCACGCGCGCAGCACGGGCAATCTTGGCCACGTCCCGAAAGTGCGTACGGTTCGCGATCACGTCGGTCCTAAATTTCTGGACGAGGACACGCCTGACCTTGTTCTTGTCATCAATGACATCAGGCATCGCCCGCTCGACGGTGGTGAGGGCGCGTTCCATCTCGATGAAGAAATCCTCCGTAAGGCGCTGTTCTCGTTTGGGTTTCTTCAGTTCGCTCTGAAGCTGTTCCTGGAACTCTGCTGGGAGCCCCAGGAGGTAACGACAGCGGCGTATGACACCTCTTGCAAGTCCGGTATTCCTGGCGATTTCTGCCTCGGTGGGGCGACTCTTCTTCGCGCGCTCTAGCAGGTTGATGATGACAGCTAGCTTGGTAGCAATGGTCAAAAGGTCCCACTGCTCTCGGAGCGCGTGGATGTTGAACATCAAAAGCAGGTTCGTAAGGCGGTCGGGCTTCTCCTGAACGAGTGCGGGAATGGTCTTGAGGTTCAGCTTAAGAGCGCAGCGCCAGCGCCTTTCGCCGTCGATCAACACAAAGCGTCCTTTCTCGCGATACACAGATACGGGAACCTGTATTCCGTGAATCGCGATCGACTCCATTAGTTCGTCCATCTCCTTCTGCCGGAAGTGGATCCTGGGATTCTCGCGGTTGGGATCCACGCTATCGACCCTGATTTGAGCGAGTGTGGCGTTGGCAGCATCAATGGGCATCGGCGATCCTCAGATCGGCGCTGTGTTCGAAATGATCAACTCGTAAGCGAAACGTCGATTGTCAGCGAACCCGGCGATCTGGCGGCGCACTCGCACTCGACGATGGATCCAGTTGACCGCAAGCTTTCGTGCCTCCGAACAGTCGGCGAAGCTGAGGAGAAACTTCGCTCCCCTGGCGTGGAGCTTGTCGAGGTGCGCACCAAGTCGATCGATGTCTTGTTGTAGAAACCTTCGCGGACCGTAGTCGCGAAACACACGCCGAGCACGCACGAAGAAAGGAGGGTCTAGGTAAACGAAGTCGCCGTTGCGTACATCGCGCAGCGTGTGGCCGAAATCGCAAGAGCGTAGGCGCGCAGTCTTCAATCGGTCTGCTGCATTGATGAAGTCAGCTAGCGCCGGCATCGCACCCGTGCGCGAAGGCGCAAAGGGAACGTTGAATTGCCCACTGTTATTCGTACGATAGAGACCGTTGAAGCAGTTGCGATTCAAATAGAGAAAGCGAACGGCCCTGCGGGCTTTCGCAATGCGGGCGGGCACCAGCGTGCGAAGCGCTTCATACGTGGCTGGCGTTTGAGGAATGCTCGTCACCTCACGCCAAAGCGTTACCGGATCGTCCCGTAGTTCCTCGTAGAATTCGATGAGGTGACTGTTCGAGTCCGCCAAGAGTGCGCGTGCAGGTCGTATGACGAAGAAAAGCGCAGACGAACCGCAAAACGGTTCTACGTATCGCTCGAAATCAGGAGACCAATACTGTCGAAGCAGTGGGAGAAGCTGCCGCTTGCTACCTGCCCAGCGTAGGATGGGTCGTCCACTGGCCTCCGGTACTGGTGATGAGGGCACACTCACTTGGTCGTCCCGGACTGACACGCGAGATCAACGACGAGTAGCTCCTTGCAGCGGAAACGGCGGGAATCAGGCGCGCCTTCGACGGGCGCGCCGAGTTGTCGCGCGCTGTCAAGGTGTCCGGTGTGACCGATAAAGCGAACGGTGACGTCTACCGCGTCGGTCTCTCCGAGCTCCCACGCATCGGACGATCGTGCATGCTTGCGAAGATCGAATGATGCCGGCACGTCGAAGTCCGAAGAGTTGGGTCGCGCACTGTTGGCCTTGGGCCGTCGCACTCGACTGAGCCGATTATTCCGCAACGCTGCACGATCGAGGTCGTAACCGACGAGGTATCCGTTGGAGCCGAGGAAGAACACTCCATATGATTGCACACGACGCTGCGCGACCTCATCCCGCTCCATCGACCTGTACGAGAACGACAGCTCCTTGCGTCGCGACAGAGCACTGGCGGCTATTTCGAACACATACGCGCACGAGCGGCGCGCCGGCTTCGTGGCCCGCGTTGCTTTGCCCTTTTTCGTACTCTTCACTCGATCGCGCGGCACTGATTCCTCATGGTCTGCTGAAGGCACGCTTCAATATCGCAGGGGTCCTCGCTGGCGCTCTGACTCCTCGGGATGACGGGAACTTCCACTAGCAATCGTACCGGTTTACCGAGAGCGAGATCAACACGCCACGTAACGTGGCGATACATGGCGTCACCTCCTGGCTAACGACTGCAGTGTGCGTCTCGGGGGATAAACGCATGGTGGGCCGCACGTTCAGCGCCCGGTATCGGTTCACAGAAGTGGCTCCGCTTTTCTGTACAGCTTCACGGGGTGAGCTCACGGGATCGGCGAGCGGGGTTAGGCTGGCGCGGGAAGCGACAGCAGGAGGAAGTAGGCCTCAGCACCCAGTTCACGCATTCCGCACCGGGCACTCGGTGTCCGTCCGGGTGAATGACCTCCTCGGATTCGGCGGGGTATGCTCTGCTTCACGTCTCGAACGGAGGAAGTAGCCTCATGCGACTGCTCACCCCCTTGTTGCTGGTGCTTGCGGCGCCCCTCGCCGGGGCACAGGTCCCGACAGCGGGAGACAGCGCGCCGGTGACTATTGCGGTCACCGGACAGGGCCAGCACTCCGTGCCTGCCGATGAGTTGATCGTGCAGCTGGCGGTGGACACACGTGCCCGGACCGCGAGTCGCGCCGGTGCGGACAACGCCGATCGGATGACCGCCGTGCAGAAGGCGCTCCGCGAGATCGGCCTGACACAGGACGAAATCTCGACGGCGTTCTATACGATTCGCTTCGATTATGGTCCCCAGATGCGCGACACGCAGTACGTCGCGACCAACTCGGTGCGCGTGGACACGCGGCGACTGGAACTCGTGAGTCGGATCATCGATACGGCCCTGCAATCGGGCGCCACCACGGTTGCCGGCGTGCAGTACACGCTGCGCGACAGTCGTGATGCGACGCGCCAGGCGCTCACCGACGCCGTGGCCGACGCAAAGCTCCAGGCCGAGGCCGTGGCTGCCGCAGCGGGCGGGCGGTTGGGAGACCTCCTGGGGCTCGAGGCGCAGCCGAATCGCCCCGGACCGATCCCATACGGGCAGTTCGCGCTGGCGTCCGGTGGAATGGCTCGCGCGGAGACCCCGATTTCACCGCGTGACATCACCGTAACGGCGATAGTCACGGCGCGCTGGCGGTTCGTCGCGTCCAGATAGAGAATCGATCCGGAGGCGGGCGCCGGCGGAGGGTCGCCGAAAGACGGTGGAGGTCAGGGTTTCCCTCGCGGCGGCACCGGCCCGGACCGCGCAGCCCACGTCGGGTAGTGGGTCCTCAAACTGACTCACTACCCCCACGTCGCGCGGCCTTGCATCCGCGGCGGGTCGGGCGCACTATCGCGCGCAGATGACATCCTCCAGTGATGAGCCCCGGCGCTACCGCAGCCTCGATGATCCAGAGACGCTGCGGCTCCTGGCGCGCACCCTGGGTGAGGGGATCTACGTCACCGACCGGGACGGGCGCATACTGGACTGCAATCCCGCGTTCCTCGACATCTTCGGCGTGTCGTCGCTCAAGGGCCTGGAGCAGTTCCACGCGTCCGACCTGCTCGCCGACCCCGAGCGGCGCCGGATCGAGCTGAAGGAGCTGGAGCGGGAGGGCAGCGTGCGGGATTTCGAGCTCGAAATCGTGCGGCCGGACGGGCAGCGACGGACGGTGCTCGACACGACCTATCAGGTGCGGGATCCGGGATCCGGTGAGGTGTTCTATCACGGCGTGCTGATCGACATCACGGCGCGCAAGGAACTGGAGCGCCAGTTGCGCGAGCAGCTGATACGTGACGCGCTCACCGGCTGCTACAATCGCCGCTTTCTCCTCGACCTCGAGGACGACCTCGAGCGTCAGGCGGAGACGCGCTGGGGGTGCATCTACATCGATATCGATCACTTCAAGGTCTACAACGACCGCCATGGGCATCAGAACGGCGATCAGGTGCTGCGGCGGATGGCGCGCTTTCTGATGCGCGAGGTTCGCGCCGACGAGCCGGTGGTTCGCATGGGCGGAGACGAGTTTGTGATTGCACTCAGCGGCGAGAACGCCGAGCGCACCGAGACGGTGGCGACGCGGCTGCACCACAGCGCGGCGCGCAGCGCGCCGGTGGCATTTTCGTTGGGTTGGGCGAAGCGGGCGGAAGGGGAGACCTTCGAGGAGACGATGGCCCGCGCCGACAAGAACCTGATCGGGGTGCGGGTGCTCTCGCGTTCGGGCGAGTGGTCGTCGCTTCCGCCCGAAATGGAACGTCGGCGGCGGCGCTAGCCTCGCCCATGCCGCTGCGGCTTCCGGCTCCGTGGCGCGGGCTGCTCGTCGCGGCCGCGCTCATCCTCTCGGGCACCGCCATGTTGCAGGCCACGGCCTACCCGGATCTCACGCGGACCCTCCGGGCGGCAGGACTGGACCGGGCAGCCACGTCAACGCTCGAAGGGCTGTGGCTGATGTTCCCGGTTCATCTGCTGTTCATCGCGGCCTTCCTCGTCCTGGCCGCTGTCCGCGTGCGCATCGCCGCCGACTCGGGGCTGCTGGTGTGCGCGCTCATCCTCGCCGCCGACACCGCGTTGCTCGGCGGATTCATGGGAATGTTCACCGGCACGGTGCTGGTCGGGGTCTCGACCGGCCTCGTGATCATCGCCCGCCTCATTCGGCAGGCGATGCTCGCCGGTACCGCCTAGGGAAGCTCTGCACAGGTTAAAGCGCGATCCATCGTTATGAAATCAGCGCGGTTTGCACGCGTCAGGTCTCGCCGGATGACGGCGGGGGCTCCGAGTTCTCCCGCGGTTCAGCGGGGCGCGGGGTGCTTCGGTAGCGCGGGAGGGTCGGCGGCCGGAATCTCATGCCAGGCTCGGGATGAATCCTTTGGGCAGCAGCCGTTTCCGCAGCCGGTACAGATTGGCCAAGGCGAACATACTGAAGGCGCGCGCCGCGTTCTTGGCAATCCCGCGGTACCGCACCTTCACGAAACCCCACAGATGCTTCACGACGTGAAAGGGATGCTCGCCCATGGCCCGGTGGCGCGAGCGCGTTTGATTGATCGCCTTCTCGGACTCGGTCAAGGGCCGCTTCTTCGTGCCGCGTCGATTCACGCGGTACTTGCCGCCTTCGAGCTGCCACTGTTCGCGATGGTCCGCTTTCCAGTACGCTTGATCCCCGTACAGCGTCCCCTCCTGCCCGTGCAACAACTCAGGCAGCTGCGTGATGTCCGCCACCGCCGCATCCGTCGCTCGCACCGTGTGCACCACCCCGCGGCGGTCCGTCCCGATATGCAGTTTCATCCCGAAATGCCAGTGCTTCCCCTTCTTCGTTTGGTGCATCTCGGGGTCCCGCTGCTTTGCCGCGTTCTTGGTCGAGCTCGGGGCCGCAATGATCGTGGCATCCACAATCGTCCCCGCCTTCAAGAGCAACCGCTTCTCCTCCAACACCGTGCGGATCTCGGCAAAGATCGCTTCGGGGAGCTGCTCGCGTTCCAGCAGGTGGCGGAACCGCAGGATGGTGGTCTCGTCCGGAATCACGTCCTCGCCCAACTCAACCCCGGCGAAACGCCGCATCGACTCACTGTCGTAAATGGCGTCCTCCGCCTGGGGATCCGACAGGTTGAACCACTGCTGCAGAAAGTAGATCCGGAGCATCCGTGCCAGACCCACGGGCTGCCGGCCGTTCCCGGCCTTGGGGTAATGGGGGGCGATCAACGCCAGCAGCCGCGTCCACGGGATTACGGCGTCCATCTCCGCCAGAAAGCGTTCGCGCCGCGTCACCTTTCCCTTCAGACTCCACGCCATCGACGCCAAGGTCCGTTGCTGTCCCATGGGAAGGCCTCCGAAACAGGAACCAACCAGTCAGGAGATCACGCACGCCTAACGCGACAGCAATATACCATCATGTCCTTCACTTGTGCAGAGTTTCCCTAGGGAAAATGGGGTCAGACTCGAATTTCGCCGCGGGCCGGCGCGCACTGGCCGAAACCACGCGCATCATCGGCCCGCGCCGACCGGGACGACGGGCGGAGCGGGCTTGATGCCGAACTCGTCAGGCAGGGCCCGCCGGGTGGCGGGCGGGCGATGCGACTACTTCTTCACCACCACGATGTGCACGGTGTCAGCCACCAGGGGACTGAGCGGCACGTGCGCGGGCGTGGCGAGGATGGTGATGATGCGGTGCGGACCCGGCGCCACGTTCACCCAGTCATAGGTGGTTTCCGCCTTGCCCAGATGGACGATCCCTGGCGTGCCGGCCGGGATGGGCTGGTCCGGCGTGCCGAGATCGGTGTCGAGATACAGATGATGGTGCGCGGTCCCGGCGCGTCCCTCCGCCGCCGGCGCGAGCTCGATGCCGGTGGCACCGAGCACGATATGCACGGTGTCGCCGTGGATGGTGTCGCCCTCGGCCGGACTCGAGATGGTCACGGTCACCGCCGGAGCCATCGCCGTCATGGCCGACGTGTCGGCAGCCGGAGCGTTTTCCTTCTTCGCGCACGCCGCCGCGATTACAGCGGCCACGAGGGAAAGGCCGAGTGCTCCTGCAACCCGTCGGCGCGCGCGCGAGTGCTCGGCGGCGTGCGTGGTGAGCGGGTCGGGACGAGCATCCGCTACGCGGTGTAGCTGGTGAGGTGTCATGGTCGTGAAGATCTCCGAGGTGCGGCTGCGGCCGAATGGAGCCTGTGACATCTGGGGTTCATCTAAGAAACGCAGCGCCATGAGATTCCGGAAGAAGTGCCGCCATCAATTCCCAGCGCGTGGGCTCGCTACCCTGGGGCTCCGCCCCTCTCCGGGGAGCCCGACCCGCACCCGGCTGTGCAAGTTGCCCCGCCCGGCAGCGTCTCCCTGGCGAACCTCAAGCCAGGACAACGTATGCGACCCTCCGCTTGTCTCTTCCCGGGAATGCTCCTCCGGCCACTGGCCACGCTGGCCCTGCTCCTCCCAACCGGGCTTCTGGCCCAGGGGCAGATCATCCCGCGTCCGTGCACGACTCCGCCCCAGCCCTCTCCGGCCTGCCGCGACGGGCGGTGCATCGACGTCGCCGTTCTCCCGTGTCCCACCGGGAATCCCATCGTCCGCACATCGAGCACCGTACACGTGGACCTCGTCAACCGGGTGCTGCGGTACGAGATCAGCGAGACCTTCGTGAATCGCGGCGCCGGTCTTGGCGAAGCGGACTACATCTTTCCGCTCCCTGCCGGGGCCGCGTTCGAGGATCTGAAGCTGTCGATCAACGGGGAGCTGGTGTCGGGCGAGACGATGAGCGCCGGCGACGCGCGGCGCATCTACGAGGAGATCGTCCGCAAGCGACGCGATCCCGCGCTCGTGGAATGGATGGGATCCGGTCTTCTGCGCGCGCGCATCTTCCCGATTCAGGCGGGCGAGGAGAAGCGGGTGGTGGTGCGATTCCAGACCATCGCGTCGCGCGAGGGGAGTGCGCTGCGGGTGGACTACGTGCGGGGCACGGATCCGGCGTCGCAGCCAGCGCCGGGGCCCATTGTGCGCGAGGAGCGCGAGGATGCGGGAGCCGGGCGCGCCGAATCGCCGAATACGTTCACGTTGACCTATCCGATGGCTGACGAGTACGGGAACCCGTACTCACCCACGCACACCCTGCGGACCAGCGATCGCCTGGGCCGGCGCACGGTCACCGCCAGCGGCAACGGGCGCGAAGTCACCATCCTGCTCCCGTTGCGGCACGCCAACGCGGCGTCGCTCACCGTGCTGACCCACCGCGATCCAGGCGAGGACGGATTTGCGCTGATCACCATCAGCCCGCCGTCGGCGCCGCGGCAGGCCACTCCCCGCGACCTGACCTTCGTGGTCGACGTGTCGGGCTCGATGCGCGGACCGAAGCTGGAACAGGCGAAGGCTGCCGGTCGCGCGTTGCTCGCGACGTTAGGCGGCAGCGACCGGTTCCGGATCATTGATTTCTCCACCGATGTTCGCTCGTTCCGCGATGACTTCGTGCCGGCCACCGCGGCCAACCTGCGCGCGGCGCGGCGCTATCTCGACGACCTCGTCGCCGACGGGTCCACCAACATCTCAGGCGCGCTCGACGCGGCGCTCGACATGCCGTCAGCCGACGACCGCCTGCCGCTGGTGGTGTTCGTCACCGACGGCGAGCCCACCGTGGGCGAACGCAATCCCGACGCCATCGCCGCTCGTGCCGCGCGCCAGCGTGGAACAGCCCGGCTGTTCAGCGTCGGTGTCAGCGCCGAGGTCAATTCAGCGCTGATCGAACAGCTGGCGATCGAGGGTCACGGGACGGCGCAGTTCGTGCGCAGCGGGGAGTCGGTGGAGCGAGCAGTATCGCTGCTTGCGTCGCGGCTCACCACGCCGGTACTGACCGATGTGCGCGTCCTGGCCGACGGCATCCGGCTGAGCCGGATGCAGCCGTCGCTTCCGGTCGATCTGTTCGCGGGCCAGGATCTGGTCCTTCTCGCACGCTACGACGGGACTGGCGAAGCGCGTCTGCGGGTCGAAGCGCGGGAAGTGACGGGGATGGTCAGCTGGACGGCCACCGCGCAGTTCCCCGCTCGGGAGCGCAACAACCCGTTCATCCCGCGCCTCTGGGCGGCCCAGCGGCTGGGCTGGCTGGCCGCGGAGAAGCGCCGGAACGGAGGTACCAGCGAGCTCGACGCCGAGATCAAGTCGTTAGGCGAGCGGTACGGCATCCCGACCGAGTTCTCGTCCTATCTGGTGGTGGAACCGGGGCAGCAGGTGGTCACCGGCCGCGCCGACGCGGGCGGAGTGAACCGGCCGCAAGCGGTCCCGATGGCGGCGGGCGCGGTACGAATGCGCGATGTGCGTACGGCCGCGAATGAGGTGCAGTTCGAGGAAGCAAAGAAGTCCGCGGTGCAGCGCTCGGCCACGTCCCTGGCGCAGGTGGACTCGGTCTCGGCGACCGGGGCGACGACCGCCAAGGACGGACAGCGCCAGATCGGCGAGCGCCGGTTCGCCCTGCAGGACGGCGTCTGGATCGATCAGCGCTATACTCCATCGCAGCGCACCGTGCGCGTGAAGAGCTACTCGCCGCTGTATTTCGACCTGGTGAACCGGCTGCCCGGACTCTCGGAGGCGCTTGTGCTCGGCGATCAGATTGTCGTGGTGGGTCGCGACGTCGTGCTCCGGTTCGGTCCCGACGGCGCCGAGTCGCTGAGCGATCGGGAGATGGTCGATCTGGTCAGGGCCTGGTAGGACGATGAAAGACGAGGAGCTGGAACGGCTGTTTCGCACCTATAACGTCCCGCTCGTGCGCTACCTCACCCGGCGGCTGGGCGACCGCGATTGGGCGGAGGAGGTGGCGCAGGAGACGTTCCTGCGCGCCCTCCGGCAGGACAGCCTCACGAGTGAACGGTCATGGCTGTTCGCCGTGGCGACGAATCTGGTTCGCGACGAGGCCCGGAGAGCGAGCGACGACGGCGCCGGTTGGCGATCCTGGCCGGGGAGGAGCGCGACCAGACCTTCGAACCGGAGCCCACGTCGCTCGAGCGGGCCCAGGAAGCGTCCCTCGCCCGTCAGGCGGTAGAGGCGCTGGCGGAGCGCGACCGGCAGGCGCTGCTGATGCGCGAGGAAGGACTGGACTACCACGAGATCGCGAAGCGCTGGGCCTGTCGGTGGGATCGGTGGGGACGACGCTGTCGCGGGCGCGCCGACGACTGGTGGAGGCGTACGAGACTCTACAAACGGGCGGGCGCGGGGCGCGGGGAGGATCACATGCCGCATCTTGACGAAGGGACGATTCACGCGTGGCTCGACGGGGCGCTCCCGCCCGCCGAGGGAATGCATCGAGGAACATGTGGCGGTGTGCGAGTC
>CAVUFA010000004.1:0-96094 GCA_963740565.1 uncultured Gemmatimonadaceae bacterium
CCCAGACATCGAGGTAACTCGGGTCGGTCGAGATCCCGTCCACCGGTCCGCTCTTTCCCCAGAACGAGCCGGCCACCACCCGCACGCGCGTGCCGTCGTCGTCGACCTCCTCGGGGATGTCGCGCGCGGCGATGTCCTGATACCGCGGCGCCGTCATCTTCAGCGACGCCGGCAGATTGGCCGAGCTGAAAGCCGTGCATCCGCCCCTGCGGATCGCCGCGCGGCATCTCCTGATGCAGAATGCCGCTGCCGGCGGTCATCCACTGCACGTCGCCCGCACCCAGCGCCCCACTGTTCCCCAGGCTGTCCCCGTGCTGCACGGTGCCTGCGAGCACGTAGGTGATGGTCTCGATCCCGCGATGCGGATGCCACGGGAATCCCGCCAGATAGTCGGCGGGCGTATCGTTGCGGAAATCATCGAGCAGCAGGAACGGGTCGTACTCCCTGGTTTCCCCGAACCCGAAGGCGCGGCGCAGCCGTACCCCCGCGCCCTCGATGGTGGGCCTCGACTCGATGATGCGTTTGATTGGACGAATGGACACGAAATCTCCCTGCGAAGTGCAGCTGATGAAGCCTGACTTCGCATAATAACCAGGGAGTCAATGCGGTTATCCGGGTCCGCGCCCCGACCGCCTGCCCGGTGCGGATCTCGTACTCCTTCGGCGGTTCGGCGCCCAGCAGCCACTTCACGAAATAGTCCCAGCGCCGGCGCATCATGTAGTTTCCGTCACTGGCGTACCCGTGGGCCGGGTTAGGGAGCATGATGAGATCGAAATCCTTGTTCGCCTTGATGAGCGCGTCCATGACCAGGAGCGTGTTGTAGGGCGGCACGTTGTTGTCCATGGTGCCGTGCGCCAGCAGCAGATGCCCCTTCAGATTCTTCGCGACGTCTGGTTCGCCTCGGCGTCGTAGTTGTCGGTTCCGTTCGCGCGGGCGAGCAGCCCCTGGTACCGCTCGCCCCAGTCGTCCTCGTACTCGCGCTGGTCGTGGTTCCCCGACTCGGAGATGCCCACCTTGAAGAAGTCCGGATAGCGGAACATCGCGTCGGCGGTGATGAAGCCGCCACCCGAGTGCCCCCACATCGCGGCGCGATCGATGTCGATCCAGGGGTATCGCTGCGCCAGCTCCTTCATCCCGGCCACCTGATCGGGGATGGTGTTGTCGCGTCCCATGGCGCCGTAGTAGGCGTCGTGGAACGACTTCGAGCGGTCGGGCGTGCCCCGGCCGTCGATCGTCACCACGATGAAGCCCAGTTCCGCCAGCGCCTGACGATCGCCGCGCGCCGGCGTGAATGCGCGGCTTCCCGTGCTCCCGCACTGCGGGCCGGGATAGGCGTTGTTGATGATCGGGTACTTCTTCGTCGAGTCGAAGTTGGTCGGCCGGAACATCAGGCCGTAGAGGTCGGTCTTGCCGTCGGCCGCCTTCACCGTGATGGGAATCGGCGGCTTCCAGCCGGTGGCGAGCAGCTTCGAGATGTCCGCCTTCTCCAGCGGCATGAACGGCTTTCCGGTCTTGGCGTCGCGGAGGGCCACCACCGGCGGCGTCGTCGGGCTTGGAGTAGGTGTCGACCAGATACCGGCCGTCCGGCGAGATCTGGACGTCGTGCGTGCCCACGTCAGGCGTGAGGGACATGGCGGCCTTGCCGTCGAGACCGATGCGATAGTAGTGGCGGAAGTACGGGTCCTGTCCCGGCTCCCGGCCGTTGGCGCCGTACCAGACCGTGCGCGCCTTCTCGTCGACGCGGGCCACCTGCGTCACTGGTCCGTCGCCGGTGGTGATCTGGTTCTTGAGCTGCCCGGTCGTGAGGTCGTACAGATACAGCTGGCTCCAGTCGTCGCGCTCGGAATTCCACAGCACCTCGTTGCACCCCCACAGTATCCGCAGCCCGATGCGATTCTCGAACTGCGTCGGCACGGTCTCCTCGAAGACCGTGCGAACCGCGCCGCTGGCCGCGTCGGCGACGCGGACGGTCGCCGACTTGTGGTCGCGCGCCGTGGACACGAACGCCAGTTGCGAGCCGTCCGGACTCCAGTCGAGATCACTCATGCTCAGGTTGTCGCCGAGCATGGCGCGGTGGTAATCGGGCGGCATCTGCAGCCGGACCACGCGTCCCGCGTCGACGTCGATGATCACCCGGTGGATCATCGCCACCACGGTGTCGCCCGGGAGCGGATACTTCCACGCGCGCAGCGCCGGATGCCCGACCCGGCTCTCCACCAGGTACATGTCGCCCACCTGGCGTTCGTCCTGCTGCTGCGTCGCGATCTTCTTCGAGTCGGGAGACCAGAGGAGTATCGGACGGTCGCTCCCCGCCCATCCGGCGTTGTCGGTGGCGTACCCGAAATTCTCCACGCCGTCGGTGGTGAGCTGCTTCTCCTGCCCGGTGGCGACGTCGCGCACCCACAGGTTCCAGTCCCGGATGAATGCCGCTCGCTTCCCATCCGGTGACGCTACCGCGTTCCCGAACGCACCCCCGCGTCCGCCGCCCCGCCCGCCGCGGCCTCCGAACCCTCCTCGACCCCCTCGCCCACCGCGGCCGGTCGCCGCGCCCGCGGACACACACTTCGTGCCGCGCACGTCGCACTGCCAGCGGCGCGCATCGACGTCGAACGAGATGCTGTCCATCTTCGTGGAGAAGTCGATCGACTGGAACGGCAGGTCGTTACCGTGATACGTGGCCCCGGCCGCCGCGGACAACGCCGCCGCGACCTTCGCGTGATCGAACGCCGGCGCCCGGGTCTTCCTGGCCGGATCCACGAGGAGGAAGTCAGAGCCGCTCGTCGCTTGCCCCGAGGCATCCACGACATGGGTGCTCCGGTACCAGAAGCGGTCGCCTGGCAGCCAGGTGGCGGTCGCGCTCCCGCCCACCACCAGCCCCGTGAGACTGGGGCCGAGCATTTTCACCGCCCGGTCATAGTCGGCTGTGGTGAACTGGCGCGGCTGCTGCGCGCCGACAGAAGTCGCGATGACGACGAGCGAGAGGGCGCGGGCCGAGAGGCCGCAACGGGCTGACCAATGGGAGTCTGTTGGCATGTTGGAGACGCCGGGAAACGGGGGCGGGCGCAGTGGGGTTCGCATGGGCGGTTGAACCCTGACAGTGCATCGGGAAGCGGTTCGCGGCAACGGGGGTGCCCCATGCGATGCGCAACACCGCCTTGATGGCGCAGAGCCCCGGGTCAACGGCCCCGCTGGAGCGTTCACCCCGAGGTCCGGAGTGCCTCCACCGGGCTCACGCGAGTGGCTCGGCGCGCGGGAATGTAACTCGCCACCGCGGCCACCAGCCCCAGCACCACGGCCGACCCCGTGAACGTGAGAGGATCGTGGGGCGACACGTCGAACAGCAGGGCCACGAGCGCCCGCGTTGACGCTGCGGCGCCCAGGAGGCCGACGGCGATTCCCGCGAGCGCCAGGACCATCCCCTCGCGCACGACCATCGCGCGAACGCGGCTCGGACCGGCGCCCAGCGCCGCGCGGATGCCGAACTCCGTGGTGCGTTGGGTGACGGCGTAGCTGATCACCCCGTACAGGCCGAAGACCGCGAGCAGCAACGAGAGCGCCGCCAGTCCACTCAGCACGACCATCGTGAGTCGCCGCGGTGCCAGCGACGACCCGATGCGCTCGGTCAGGGTCCGCGCTTCGTAGACCGGCACGGTGGGATCGGTGGACTTCACGACCGTCCGTACCGTCGGCAGGATCGCCGACAGCGGCAGTTGGCTCCGCACGGTGAGGAACATGTTCCTGTACCAGTCGTGCTGATGCTGCGGGTAGTAGACCGTCGCGTAGGCGTGTTCTCCCAGCTCTCCCTGGCTCACGCTCCCCACCACGCCGATGATCGTGACGTCGGGCCCCTGATTGATGCGCTGCCCGATCGGATCCTCGTTCGGGAAATACTGATGGGCGAGCTGCGCGTCGATCACCGCGACCGGCGTGGCGTCCCTCGCGTCGGTGCGGTCGAACACACGACCGCGAATGAGGGGAATGCCCATCGCTTCGAAGTAGTCGCCGCCCACCGTGTGCAGATTCGCGTGCGGCGGCGCCGCGTTGCGGTCGGTGTCCCGGCCGATGACCCGGAACGGACTGCTGTCGTTGGTCCCGCTGAATGGCAGCTCGCTCACCAGGCCGACGGCGTCGATGCCCGGCATGGCGCGGAGCTGGTCGAGCACCCGGTCGTAGAAGATCGTGGTCTGGCGAGAGTCCGCATAACGAGGCCCGGCCAGCGTGAGGCGCATGGTGGAGACCTGCGCGCTCCGGAATCCGGGATCCTGGGCCAGCAGCCGCGCGAGGCTGCGGATCATCAGCCCCGACCCGAGGATCAGCACCAGCGCGAGCCCTACCTGGAGCACCACCGCGGAACCGAGCAGACGGTGCTTCCGTGCGCCGAGCGAGCTCGTGCGGTTGGCGTCCTTGAGCGCCTCGTGGAGATCCACGCGTCCGGCTCGCCACGCGGGAACCAGCCCGAACAACAGACCACAGGCCACGGTGGCGGCGGCGGTAAAGGCGAGCACCGCGCCGTCGAGGTGCATGTGCTCGAGGGCCGGCATTTGCGCAGCCCCCGCGCGCGCGACCAGGCGGAGCAGGACGGTTCCCGTGACGATGCCCAGCGCACCACCGCTGAGCGCGAGCACGAGGTTCTCGATCAGCAGCTGCCTGACGATCGCACCGCGTCCCGCCCCTACCGCGGCCCGCACCGCGAACTCGCGGGCGCGTACTGTGCCGTGCACCAGCTGCAGACTGGCGATGTTGGCGCAGGCGATCAGCAGCACGAAGGCCACCGCGCCGAGCAGCACCAGAAGCACGCGCTGGAGAGGGCCGGCCAGCCGCGACACGAACCCCTGGGTGGTGAAGAAGAAGTCAGCGCGCCCGACCACGCTCTGACCTGACGAGTTGCCGGTCCGGGGGTGCAGCTTGTCGGCTTCGATCGCCAGCTGCGACTGGAGCTGGGCGGGGCTGACGCCGGGACGTGGCATGACGAGGGCTGTGGTGATCATCCGACCATGGTTCTCGAGCGTCTGGGGCGTGACGGGATACGGCATCCACACCTGCACCCCGCGCGGATACCGGAATCCCGGTGGCGCGACTCCGATGATCTGATAGGAGTCTCCGCTCAGCTCGATGCTCGAACCCACCAGCGCGGGATCGGCGCCAAGGCTCCGCCAGAGGTCGTACGCCAGCACCACCACCTTGTCCTGTCCATTCCGGGACTCGTCGGGGCGGTAGAAACGACCCAGATACGGTACCGTGCCGAAGAGCGCGAAGAACTGCCCCAACGTGCGCGTGGCCGTCAGCTGCTCGGCATCGCTTCGGCGACTCAGCACCAGCGTCGTGCCGATCAGGCCGGCGCTTGCCTCGAAGAGATCAGTGCGCGAGGTCAGCTCCATCGCCTCGGAGGGATCGAGCCGGTCGTGAAAGAGATTCAGCGGAGCGATGTTCTCCTCGATGAAGGTCAGCCGACTGAGGTCGCGGGCGGGAACGGGATGGAGGAGCACCGAGTTGACCGCGCTGAAGATGGCGGTGTTGGCGCCGATCCCGAGCGCCAGGGTGACCAGGGTGGCGACGGTGAAGCCCGGACGCTTGCGAAGCTGTCGCAAGGCGAAGCGGAGGTCGCGTCCCAGGGCGTCGAGCCATTCCGTGCGGCGCATGGTGATCTCCCGTTGCATGGCGAGCGCGTGCATGGCGGTGGCGATGCGTTTCCGGTCGCCGAATCGGGCGAGTGCGGCCCGGCGCGCCTCGTCAGGCGGCAGGCCGCGCGCGATGTAGTCGTCCACCAGACCCTGGAGATGGAAGGCGATCTCGTCGTCGACGTCGGCGCGGACGTCGGTGCCGAGGAACCGCAGGTAGCGCCGCCAGAGCGGCTGTGGATCCGCATCGTGCTCAGGCATCGCCGCTCGTCAGGCGGACTGCGGTGTGAAGCGCAGGATCTTGGCGACCGCGGTGATGAAGATGTCCCAGGTGGCGGTCTCGCGCTCGAGTTGGCGCCGTCCGGCGGCGGTCAGCCGGTAGTACTTGGCTCGGCGGTTGTTCTCGGTGATCTTCCACTCCGCCTTCACCCACCCTTTGTTCTCCAGGCGGTAGAGCGCCGGGTAGAGCGAGCCCTCCTCGAGCTGCAGGACGTCGTCGGTGATGCGCTGGATCCACCTGGCGATGCCGAAGCCGTGCATCGGTTGCCAGCTCAGGGTCTTGAGGACGATGATGTCGAGGCTGCCCTGCAGGAGATCGACCGACGACCGGGGCATGCTCGCTCCATTAGGATGTCTAGGTGAGAGAGAGAGTATAGCGCGCCCTTCCCAGGGTGTCAAAGGGAGGGGGCTCGTCCGGCCGTTGCGGGCAGCGCATATTTGTCGCGACGTGTTCCGATTCGGGGCGGCGCACTGACAGGCGCGGCGGCGACCCGCGCTGACAGGCGCGGTCCACGACCGTGACACCGTTGCCCCGTTCCGCCTCAACCGGATCACTTCCACCTGGAGAGCATCATGGCCGACAAGGGAAAGACCCAGCTCACATTCATCATCGTTGCTCCCCCCGATCAGGTCGCGGAGGGCGACCGCATCTTCCGCAGCCACGAGCCGTGGATGTCAT
The DNA here is from genome assembly GCA_963740565.1 of uncultured Gemmatimonadaceae bacterium. Lineage (GTDB taxonomy): Bacteria > Gemmatimonadota > Gemmatimonadetes > Gemmatimonadales > Gemmatimonadaceae > CAVUFA01. Next base: position 6,577 of record CAVUFA010000004.1, read on the forward strand.
CGTCACATACCCGCAGCGGGGACAAGGCGCTCCTGAGTTACCACGTCAGCAAGGCACCCGAGCTGACGAACCCGATGGATCTGAACTCAGCTGCCACGGGGAACACCTGCTTCGTCCTGACCGAGGTGTATGAGTCCGACGCCGGCGTGGCCAACCACTTTCAGCTGGCGATGTCAAGCTGGAAGGAATTCCCCGCGCTCGGAAAGTGGCTGGAGAAATGCAAGATGACGGCGGTCCCGGCGGGCCGGATCATCAACGCGCTCTGGTAGCCGTCAACCCACCTGGCTGGCTCGGGAAACGGAGACCTTCTCGAAGAGGTAACAGGCTCCGACGCCGATCGCGTACGACAGGATGTCGTACGGATCGAACGTGCCGTTAAACAGCCCGTGCGGCCACCAGATCTGACTCAGTTCGGTGAGCGTACTGCCGCCGAAGAGAACCAGCGCGGCCCGCTCCGGCGTGGTCGCAAAGAAGCGGCCGAGCCTACTCGGCGCTCGCGAACCGTGGAGGCCCCTGAGCCCGATGTACAACCACGCGGGGCAGGCAAGGTCGGCGGCGTGGTTGGTCAGAAAGCCGGCCGAAATCCGCTGGATGCCGAGGAAGGCGGTGACGAGAAAGACGACGGTCAGCACCCAATAGGCGACGGTCCACGCCGTCCTGGCCCTGCGGGACATGGAATCGCGCGCTGGAGTCTGCATGACGCAACCGTCCTTCGGCGCGGCGGCCCTCCTTGGACACGGACCGGCGCGCCGCTGGGAGGACATAGTTGTACCGTGCGCCGGTCCCGCGCGCAAGCACGCAGAAGGCTCTCGTGCCTCGAAATCCGGTTCCCGGCGAGCAGGCTGGAGACGGCCCGTCCCGTGGTGCTCGAGCGCGAGCCGTCACCAGGATTCCGGCGCTCAATGCACGGTCAGGTTCCCCGAGGTGATCCCCACGCCGTCGTTCCCCCAGAGGTGCAGCGCGCAATACTCGGCCGACGTTGCGATCCCGCCGCTCCCCTCGAAGCCGAGGAACGTCGTCCGGTCAGGGTCGCCGCTCCCGCCCGGTGAACGGTCAGCCACGCGAAACCACACGTCGTGCCCCACTTGGTGGATTTCCTGGGTGGCGTCGTACGCTGCCCGGGTGGACGAGTTGCGTGTGATGACGGCCCCGATCCACACGCGCTTGAGTACATCGTCGACGTACAGGCACGTCACCCGGCCGGCGAAGTCGATCGTCCCCGTGCTCGTCGGGGCGAAGAACGTGAACGCTCCCGACGACATGCCGTTCTTGTCGGTCCTGCCGTCCAGATTGTACGCGCCGTAGATCGGTGCGGCGGCTCCGATGTTGGCGACATAGTCGCCGGTCACCAGCGACGTGTTGCTGTTCCCCGAAAGCTGGAGCGACGGCGCCATCGGCGGGTCCGGCGTCTTGTCGCACGCGGTCACGAGCGACATGGAGAGGAAAGCGGTGCAGTAACGGATGATTCGCATGTTCGAGCCTCGATGGGGCAGGAGTCATCGCACTATGCCCCCTCGGCGCCGGGCCGTCTTGTACGTCACGGATGCGTCTTGTCTGAAACGAGTGCCGACGAGGTCAGCCTGCCGCGGGACGGCGTGAGCGGAACGCGGCGCCGTCCGGAGCCGTCAGCGGCTCCCGTCGTTAGGCGACGCGGGCGGCCGGATGGGACCGGCGGGGGCGCGCGCCGCGCCCGGCGCCACGCCGCTGGCGTGGCGCCGATCATCCTCTTGAACGCCCGGGTGAGGTGCGCCTGATCGGCAAACCCGGCTTCGGCGGCGATGAGCGAGATCGAGTCGTCGGACGCGACCAGTCGGTCGGCGGCCCAGTCGACGCGAAGGCGCCGCACATAGGTCGCAACCGGGACGCGATGCACCCGCCGGAAGACGGCTGCCAGATGCGCCGGATGCACTCCGGCCGCCGCTGCGAGGTCGGCGATCCGAATAGCGCGCCGGTAGTGTTCGTGAGCGTACTCGACGACTCGGTCGAGCCATCCCGGCCCGGCGCCGCGCCCCGCGGTCGGCGCGGCCTCCAGGCGGGCCGCTTCCGCCACCAGCTCGAGTCCCAGACCCTCGACCGCCAGCGCAGTCAGGTCGTCGGGCCACATCAGCTCCCGAGCCAGCCGCCGCGCGGTCGCCGCGATAGGCGCATCGCGAAAGTGGGTGATGTGTTCGAAGAGCGCGGTGCATCGGGTCGGCCAGTCTCCCCTGCAAAGGTCGGGCTGGACGACGACCACGCGCGCTCCGGTCGCGGCAATGAAGTTGGCGTGCCTTTCGCAGGCGGGTTCGGTGATGATGGTGCCGGGCCGGCATTCGAGAGTGCGTCGCCGGATCGCGGCACTGCTGAAGACGAGATCGAAACCTCCCTCCAGCATCACGGCGACCGTCGGACGCTCGTGCACGTGCGCTTCGAGGAACGCGCCCGGCGGGAACCACGCGTGCGTGACCTGGAGGCTCGCGACGTCGCGCGTCACGAAACCTTCGCTGCCCATGGTGACGGGGACCGGAAGCTGCGGCATGAAGCAGATAATACCGGTGCGCGATCGAAGCGTTCAAGTCGGGTGAGTCCAGACCCTCGGCGAATCCGGCCTCGCCTCTCGGCGTTCTATCGCCGCACTCGCGTGCGCGTCCACACGACAATCGAGCCGCACCCGTTATGACGATCGAATTGCGCCGGAATCGTCCCCAGGCCCGAGTAGATCTCCACCGCCTGCACCTCGTCGGCAAGGATGTAGTGTTCCGGCGAACCGAAGAAGGAGTCGTCGATGCCGAACAGAGGCATCCCGTCCAGGAAAAACGTCGGCCGGCACCGGTTGCCGCCAGACCCAAAGACCGCAAGCGAAGTGGATCCGCGCATTGTGTAGATCGCATTCCCTTGCGCGAATTCACGCATGAGCCCCGGTGCCTTGCGAAGGACATCGCCGAGGTCGAAGGGGGCGTCTCTCTCGAACTGATCGCGCGTCAGATAGTGTCCCATCCCCGATCGCAGCCGATTGCTGAAACCGACGCGATCGCGACTCGCGGCGCGTCCGACAATCCTGGTGGTGGCCAGCACCACGGCGTTGCGGTCGAGCACGACGTCCACGTCGCGCGCTGCGTCGGTCCGGAGCGCAACGACACGGCTGACCCGGGCGAATCCGAGCGCGCGCGTCTGCAGCGTGACGGATCCGGCGGGGATGCCGATCAACCGTGCCACACCTGACGCGTCGGTGCGCGCCGATTGCGCGATTCCCAGCACCGACACCTCGGCGTTCACGGCCACTCGTCCCGTATTGTCGCGCACGTGCGCGATCAGTCGCGCGCTCCCGCCGGATTGCGCCGGGAGCGAGTCGACCGCAACCGAGTCGGCTGCCCGCGCGACCACGCGTGCCGCGGTGTCCCGCCGGCTGACGTCCAGCGCCAGAACGGCAAACGGCTCGTCGTGCATGTGGTACTCGATGGTTCCGGCCGCGTATTCGCCACTGCCGGCGTGAATCTCGAGCGCGATGTCCGTAGCGACCCCGCACAGGCCGAACCGGCCCAGCGAGTCGGAGACGGCGGTCACGCGTTTGGGATCGGCGGTGAGACCGTCCCGGCCAAGCAGCCACTCATTCCACCGGGCGTCGACGACGGCGCCGGCCAGCGGCTCGCCAGTGTCCACGTCGCCAACGCGTCCCGCAAGCAGTCCAACCTCGGGTGTGTCGGTCGAACCACACTGCACGTGGAAGATCGTCGTGCGCGAGGGCGTATCCAGCTGCAGCTTCGCGATCCCGCGGTCGGGGACGTCGACCTCGCGCAGGGGGGCGCCGATGCCGAGCGAGTCGAACGAGAGATGGAAGATCGCGAGGACCTGACGCCCGACCGGCACGCTGTCGAGGTGAAAGCGGCCGCGACCATCCGTCCGACTGCTCGCCCCCGATCCCATGACCACGACCTCGCCGTCGCGCAATGGCCCGTGTGCGATCAGACTGTCGTAGACGACACCGGAGACGCTGACGAACCGCGCTGCCGGCGCCGCCGTCTGTGCACCAGCGGGCAGGGCGCCGCAGACAACGACGGCGGCGAGACATGGAACGCGCCGGGCGAGGAGTCGGATCACCTACCACAGTGCGACAGCCTCAGCGGTTTGGTCAAGGGCCGATCGACGAGCCGTACCGATGACTACGCCAGCCATGCGCGAATCCGAATGTTACGTCGTGTATCGACAGGTTACGTGACGTGTCGGTGCCGCGCATCGGCTCGTGGCATCGTGGACGGGTGAACGCCTGCGCCCGGACGAGGAATGGGCGCGGATCCCGAAGCCCGCGGAATCGTCGTTAGGCGACAGCACCGTCGCCGCCGAGCCTCCGCCCTCCACATCCACCCTGTCCGCACACCAGCAAGGAGCCAGTCACCGGGACCGCAAGCAAAGCCTGTCTACATCAGGGAGGAGTCGTATGCCGCCGAAACAGAAGACCCGGAATCGCCGCTCGACACGGAACAGCCGATCGGCTGTCGCGAGCGGCGCACGCGAGCGCGCTGACGCGCTCCACAAGCGAGCCGCGGATCTGGCCGCGGACATCCACGCGCGCGACTGGGAGGCGGTCGCGGCACAGCTCGCCGAGTCCCTCGGCCCGCGGTTCGACCCGCGCAGAATTGCGGAGTACCAGAAATTGCTGCCGCCGATCATCACCAGGGCCTTTCCCGAGCTCGATCGCACGACGGTGCTGAGCGCTGTCGATAACGTACTGCGTCGCTACAAGACGCCGATCGACTGGATGCGGATCATCTGTCTGCTGCTTTCCTGGCTCCCCGGTTCGTGGAGCAAGCTGGCCAACAACCCGGGATTCGGCGCCAGCACGATGCTCCTGCTCACCGACGGCACCGTCATGTGTCAGGAGCAGGGCGGCCTGCGCTGGAAGAAGCTCACCCCGGACGCCAATGGGAGCTACATCAACGGCACCTGGAGCGATCTGGCGCCCATGCACAACACACGGCGCTATTACGCGTCCGCCGTGCTGAAGGATGGCCGGGTGTTCGTGAGCGGCGGTGAGTACAGTGACGCGGGCAGTGAAACGAACGTCACCGAGATCTACGATCCGGTCACCGACATCTGGACGCAGCTCACGCCGCCGACCGGCTGGTCGAGCGTCGGAGACGCGCCGTGCGCGGTGCTTCCCGACGGACGCGTGCTCCTGGGCGATATCTACGGGACGCGGACGATCATCTTCGACCCGGTCGCCGAAACCTGGACTGCCGGACCCACCAAGGGCGCCGCCTCATCCGAGGAGAGCTGGGTACTCCTTCCGGACGAGACGGTCGTCACGGTGCGCTGCAACAGCTCGAAACGCGCCGACAAGTACGTGGCCGCGTCGAACACCTGGGTCGATGGCGGCACGCTCCCGGTCGGGATCATCGAGATCTCGTCGAGCGAGATCGGAGCCGGCGTGCTGCGAAATGACGGCCGGGCCTTCTTCGCGGGCGCGAACGGTTACACCGCCCTCTATACGTCGCCTGCCGTGGCCAGCGATCCCGGGACGTGGACGCAGGGACCGGATTTCCCGAACGACACGCTCGGGCAGACTGTGGGGTGCAAGGACTCGGCCGCGTGCCTCATGACTAACGGCAAGATCCTGATCGCCGCAGGTCCGGTGGACGGTTCCCACTGGCTGAGTCCGACGTATTTCTTCGAGTACAACGGCGCGTCGCTCAACCGCGTCAGCGATCCCGTGAACAGCACGGGCGTTCCGTACATCGGGCGCATGCTGCTCCTTCCCACGGGGCAGATTCTGTTCGCGGCGCAGACGGGCGAGATCTACGCCTACTCGTACTTCGGGTGTCCCGATTCCTGCTGGCGTCCGACGATCACCACGTATCCCAGCGTGGTGAGACCGCTGCGGTCGTACACGATCGAGGGGCACCGCTTCAACGGCATGTCGCAGGCCGTCGGATACGGCGACGACGCGGCGGCGTCGACGAACTATCCGCTCGTCCGCATCCGCAACAAGGCGAGTGGTCACGTGCGATACTGCCGCACCAGCGACCATTCCACCATGGGCGTCGCCACCGGATCGGCCCCGACGTCGACGAACTTCCACGTGCCGTGGGACATCGAGCTGGGCCCCTCGGAGATCTGCGTCGTGGCGAATGGCATCTCGTCGCCCTGTTGTCCCATCACGGTCGCCCCGTTCTGGTTCCCCTGGCCGGTCTTCGACGATGTCGCCGTCGCCTGGCTGATCGGAAGCCTCGCGGACGGACCACTCTGGGCCCTCGGTCCACGCGGGCCGGTTCCGGTCGACCCGTGGGGTCCGGTGTACGCGAAGCAGGCCGCGGCGGCGCGCAAGGAAATCCTCGACGGAATCCGGTCGCTGCAGCGGCTCGGCGCGAAACTCGACGGCCTGCGAGCCAAGGCTGCCGCGGCCGTTCGGCTCGCGCCCGACGAGACCTCCGAGGAGACGAGCGAGCAGGCGTGACACGGATTGGAGAGGCCGGGCCCGGGCATCCGCGCCCGGCCTCACTCCTCCGCATCGTCACCTCACCTCGGTGGACGGTCAGCGCGGTCGCTCCTCTTGACTTCCGACAGAAGCGTGGCAATCGTTCTGTCGAGTTTCTACAGTAGCGACGCTCACGCCCTCGTCAGATGTCCTCCGAGTCCAGCGACGTTCTGCGCGGCACCCTCGACCTGCTCATTCTGAAGACGCTGACCCTGGAGCCGATGCACGGGTGGGGGATCGGGGAACGGATCCAGCAGGTGTCGCGCGGCGTCCTGGACGTGAACCAGGGCTCGCTCTATCCGGCGCTGCAGCGACTCGAGCAGCGCGGCTGGATCGAGAGCGAGTGGCGCACCAGCGACAACAACCGGCGCGCGAAGTACTACCGGCTGACGACAGCCGGACGGCGCGCGCTGGGCGCCGAGACCGCCAGCTGGCGCCGGTACGTGAAGGCGGTGGACCTGATTCTCGATCTCGGGTGACGGCGGTGGGGCGAGTGACGAGCTGCGCGCGCGGAGACCGCACATGGGATTGCTCAAGGGCCTGATCGTCCGGCTGCGCGCCCTGGTGAGGCGGCGGCGCGCGGACCGCGATCTGGACGACGAAATCGCGTTTCACCTCGAGCAGGAGACTGCCAAGCGGCGCCGCATCGGGCTGAGCGAGTCCGAGGCGCGGCGCCAGGCGCTGGCGGTCTTCGGCGGCGTGACGCAGGCGCGAGAAACGCATCGCGACGCGCGGGGTGCATCGGGCGTGGACGAGCTGCGGGGCGACGTACGTTACGCCTTCCGCGTCATTCGCCGATCGCCGGCGCTGAGCGTGGCCGCGATCCTCACCATTGGCATCGCCATCGGCGCCAACACGGCGATCTTCTCGGCCGTGAACGCCGTCATCATCCGGCCGCTGCCGTTCCCCGGCGCCGACCGGCTGTACATGCTGTGGGAGTCCAATCCTGAGAAGGGGTGGCGGCAGGCGACGGCCGCGCCCGCGAACATGCTGGACTGGAGCGAACAGGTACCGGCCTTTGGCGGAGTGGGCGGCTATACCGAGTTTGACCACCTCACGCTCACCGGAGAGGGCACTCCGGTCATCCTGTTCGGGAGCGCCGTCACGGGCAATTTCTTCTCCGTGCTGGGCGCGCGGCCCCTCTTCGGCCGGGGATTCCGGGATGAGGAGACGTGGCAGACGGGCGTGCCGGTGGTCGTGCTGAGCTATCGACTGTGGCAGGAGCGATTCCGCGGTGACAGCGCGGTGGTGGGTCGATCGATCGTGGTCGACGGCCGGCAGACGCAGGTGGTCGGCGTGATGCCGCAGTCCTTCGCGTTTCCCAGCGACAAGACGCTCTTCTGGGAGCCGATGGCGTGGCCGCCCGGGAATCGCGATCAGGTGTTCTTCCGGCGCGCGCACTGGATCCGTCCGGTGGCCCGGCTCCGGGCCGGGGCCACGGAAGCCGAAGCCAGCGCACAACTGCAGACGGTTGTGCGACGTCTGCAGCAGCAGTATCCCGAGACCAATCGTCTGATGGGTGCGGGGATGACGCCGTTGCACGCGTTTCTGGTTGGAGACACGAAGCTCGCGTTGGTGGTGCTCCTCGGCGCGGTCTCGCTGCTTCTCCTGATCGCCTGCGCCAACGTGGGCAACCTGCTGCTGGTGAAGGCCACCGAGCGACGGCGGGAGACCGCGTTGCGGCTCGCCCTGGGCGCACGGCCGTCGCGACTCGTCAGGCAGGCGCTGACCGAGTCGCTGGTGGTGGCGATGCTGGGGGGCGGTGCCGGCATCCTGCTGGGGATGGCCGGTACCCGGGCGCTGGTGGCTCTGCTGCCCGAAGGGATGCTCCCGGTGTCGCGGATTGCGGTGGACGCCCGCGTGATCGGATACGTGTTCGCCATCACGACGGCGTGCGGCCTGCTGTTCGGCATCGCGCCTGCGGTGTGGAGTCGCCGGCGACTGCCCGCCGAAGCGCTCAAGGAAGGCGGCCGGTCCGACACCGGGAGCCGGCGCGCCCGGCGCCTGACCGAGACGCTGGTGGTGGTCGAGGTGTGTCTGGCGCTCACGCTGACGGTGGGGGCGGGCCTGCTGACGCGCAGTCTGCTGGAATTGCGGCGGGTGAACCCCGGCTTCGAGCCGCGCAACGTGCTCGCCACCACCATCACGCTGTCCGGTTCGCGGTATGACTCGGTGGCCCAGGTGCTTCGCGCCTATGACGGGATCATCCGCACTGCGGGCGCGCTGCCCGGCGCGGAGGCCGCGGCCGCGGTCACCGTGCTGCCGCTCACCGGCACCGCGTGGTCCAGCGACTTTCATGTGGAAGGGCGTCCGCCTGACGACTACGGCAGCGAGGTCGTGCATCGCGAGACGGTCGGCGACTATTTTCGCGTGATGCGGGTGCCCCTGCTCGCCGGCCGCACCTTCACGAGGGAGGACGATCAGCGCCGGCAGCTGCCGGTGGCGATCATCAACGAGGCGCTGGCCCGGAAGTTCTTCCCGGGGCAGGATCCGATCGGCCAGCGGATCGCCTTCGACCGGGTACCGGATTCCGCGTCGGTGTGGCGGACGATCGTGGGCGTGGTGGGCAGCGAACACCAGGGCAGCCTCGGGAGTGACGCGCGAATCGAGATCTTCACGCCGATGATTCAGGAGCCGCGCCCGCGCCTGTCGATCGTGGTTCGGACGCGCGGTGATCCGGTGACGCTGGAGCCGGCCATGCGGCGTCTGATCTCCGAGAGCGACCCCGATGTCCCGATCGAATCGATGCGGACCATGACCGCTGTTCGGGCGGAGTCGATGGGTCGGGAGCGATTCCTCACCACGCTGCTGCTGGGGTTCGCCGGCGTCGGGATGATGCTGGCGATCATCGGGGTGTACGGGGTGGTGGCGCAGTTGGCGCGGCGCCGCACGCGCGAGATAGGCATCCGGATCGCGTTAGGCGCTGATGCCGGCCACGTGCGGTGGCTGGTGGTGCGGCATGGACTGACGCTGCTGGCGTACGGCGTGGGCGCCGGCACGCCGGTGGCCTGGCTGTCGGCGACAGTGATGCGCGGTCTGCTGTTCGGCGTCACGCCGGCCGATCCACTCACGTTCATCACCGTCCCTGCGGTGCTGGCGCTGACCGTGGTGGCGGCGACGTGGCTGCCCGCTGCCCAGGCGTCGCGAGTGGCGCCGGCGACCACTCTGCGGGAGGAGTGAAGGCGATGTGGCGGCGGCTGCGGGCACGGTTGCGTCCCGTCCTGAAGAGGCAGGCCGCCGACCGCGACCTCGACGACGAGATCGCGTTCCATATCGAACGCCAGACAGCCAAATACCTGGGGGCGGGCCTCGATCCGGTCGAGGCGCGGCGACGCGCGCTGGCGGCGTTCGGGGGAGTGCAACAGACGCGCGAAACACATCGCGCCGTGCGTGGACTGCCGCGACTGGAGGACGCGTGGCGCGACGTGCACTACGGAGTGCGCGGCCTGTCGCGGAGCCCGCTGTTCGCCGCCACCGCGGTAGTGACGCTATCGCTGGGCATCGCCACCACCACTGTCGTGGTGAGCGCCGTCCGGGCGCTGGTCTTTCCCACCATGCCGGTTACCCGACCCGATCGGCTGTACAACGTCTGGCAGGTGGAGGGAGCCGCGGGGACGCCCAACACGTCGATGGGACTCGCAATGTATCCGGGCGCCTACGTCGCCACCCTGCGGAGCGCATCGCGCAACATCTTCGACGACGTAGCCGGGTACGCGTACAACGGCGTGTCGCTGCGCGCGGGGAACGATGCGCGGCCGCTGAGCGCCGTGATCGTCACGCCCAACTATTTCGATCTGCTCGGCATCCGGCCGGCGCTGGGACGGTTCCTGACGTTCCGCCGTGACCGTCCCGACCTCGGACAGCCTGAGGCGGTGCTGGCGTACGATCTGTGGAAAAGCGGGTTCGGCGGCGATTCGGCGATAATCGGCCGTGTCATCCACGTCGACAGCCGGCCGCTTACGGTCACGGGCATCGCGCCGAAGGGCTTCCGCGGGATATTCATCGGCATCATCGGCGAGATCTGGATCTCGTCGCCCGCCTATGACGGTCCGCCACCGGCCGTGACCGACTCGGCGCTCCGGGCGCGACACGATGGCGTGAACATGACGGTCTTTGGGCGCCTGCGTGACGGCGTGACGGTGTCGCAGGCGGAGGCCAGCCTCGGCGTGGTGGTGTCGGATCCGTATCCCGACCGGACCTACTCGAAGGCGCCCACCTGGCGTGTCCGCCTCGATCCGGTGGCGGCGCTGCCGCGCATGGGCAAGGCGGAGGCGGCGGGCTTCACCGCGATGCTCGCGAGTGTGGCGGCCCTGGTGCTCGCGATCGTGGCCACGAACATCGCCGGCATGCTGCTCGCTCGCGCCACCGCGCGCCGCCGGGAGGTGGCGATCCGCCTGGCGATCGGGGCGGGTCGAGGGCGAATCGTCAGGCAGCTGGCGATCGAGAGCCTGGTCCTCTGCCTCGCGGGTGCGGGCGGAGGTCTGCTGGTGGCGCGCGCCCTCATCTCCCTCATCCCGGCGGTGCAGGCTCCCGTATCCGCGCGCCTCGGGCTCGAACTTCCGATTGACAAGGTGGTGCTGGGGATCGCGATCCTTGCCTCGGTGGCAACCGGTCTCTTTGCCGGCCTGGCGCCTGCGTTGCAGGCGACACGTTTCGACGTGAACCGTGCCCTGCGTGGCGCGTCGGAGGGCACGGGCCGTCCGGGGCGCCTTCGCACCCTGCTCGTGGTGACGCAGTTCGCGATGTCGCTGGCGCTCCTGGTCACCGCCGGCCTCTTCATGCGCGCGCTCCAGCGGGCGCTGACCCTGGACCCGGGGTTCGACCCCACGAACGTGGTGGTCGGGCGTGTCGACCTGGCGCCCCACGGGTACACCACGGCGCGCGGCCGCGCATTCTATGCGGAGCTCGAGGCACGGCTGCGTGCGCGGCCGGAAGTACGGTCGGTGGGGCTCGGGATCTGGACACCGCTCAGCGGCGGGCTCAACGGCAGCGGTGTTCTGCTGCCGGGCGAACCGTGGCCGAACGGGCATCGGGTGGGGGTGCGCTACGGTGTGGCCGACTCGGGCTACTTCGCCACCCTGCGCATTCCCTTGCTTGCGGGGCGGTCGTTCTCGGAGTCGGATGCGGCCGGCGCGGCGCCGTCGCTGATCGTCAACCAGGCCCTGGCGACTGCCTTCTGGCCTAACGAGTCGCCGCTCGGCAGGTCGATCAACGTGGAAACCGGGGGCAACCCGAATTTCCCGAGGGACCGGGAGGTGGTGGGGATGGTGCGCACCGCGAAGGTGCAGAGTCTCGGCGAATCGCCCGTGCCGTACGCGTATCTGCCGCTGGGGCAGCGGTATTCCTCGGCGCTGCTCGTGTATGCCCGGGCGACCCGCGCCCCGTTGGCGGCCCTGGAAGCGGTGCGCGCCGTGGTGCGGGACCTCGACCCGAACATCGCTCTCCAGCAGGCGATGCCGCTCGAGCAGCAGCTGGATGTCTACGTGCTTCCGCAGCGGGTGGCGGCCTGGTTCGTGAGCGCGCTGGGATTGGCCGGGCTCGGTCTTGCCGCGCTGGGGGTCTACGGGATGGTGGCGTACCATGTCGCGCAACGGACGCGCGAATTCGGGATCCGGCTGGCGCTTGGCGCGCGCGGCCGGGACGTGGTCGGTCTGGCGCAGCGGCACGCGCTACGGCTGGCGGTCATCGGGTCGGCGGCGGGGGTCGCGATCGCGCTCGGGATCGCGCGTCTCGTGGCGGCCTTCCTGTTCGGGATTCGCCCGTTCGACATGTTCACCTTCGCCGGCGTGTGCGCGCTCCTCGCCGGGACGGCGTTCCTCGCCAGTTGGCTTCCCGCGCGCCGCGCGGCCCGCGTTGACCCGATGGAGTCGCTGCGGGTGGAATGAAGGCCGTGGTCAGAAATAGCTGAAAGCCGATAGCTGCTTTACCAGCCCAACCCATTCTTGAAGTGCGACTGCATCGTGCGCCGCATGTCGGCGGAGCATTCGGTGCGCTGAGCCGGCGTCATGACACGGAACATGGCGCAGTCAGGACCGAGACCGCAGTAGCACTCGGCTCCGAACAGCTTGAACCGCGACGACTTCCGCTTTGGCCGAGACGTCTCCGTCTGTGTGTCGATCGGGGTGCGTGAAAGGTCTGGCATATGTCGGTCCTCCCGATGGAAATCCCGGACGCCGGCCACGTCGTACCGGTCTGTTCACGGTGCCAAGTCCGCCGCCGTGAATTGTCCACGTCAAGCGCAAACTGGGCGGTGCACGGTTGTCGGATCGTCGTGGCGCAGTCGTGACTTCCCCGACGGCGTGAACCACCTGTTCGAACGGTACCCCCGAACCCGGCCCCGACTATGGGGGTTCGGACGACATTGCCTCAGGGATCTCCTGAGCAACCGTGCGGCCTTCCATCCCAGGACAATGTCGAGTAGCGTCATCGGGTATCCGTCGCGTTGTCACCTCCGCGACAGGTGCACCGCGACAATCTGATTGCGTCCCTGCGGCATCGAATTCCGCCCCACCCTCGAGGGTGCCATGACCAAATGCATTCTGGCCGCCACGGCCTTCGCCATCTCCCTGGCTGCGCCCCGCGCCAGCAGCGCCCAGACATTCAAGGTCGACAAGTGGAATATCGGCGGCGAAGGCGGGACGGACTACGTGAACGTCGAGCCGGGGACCGGCCGGGTGTTCGTCTCCCGGGCTTCGCATGTCATGGTCGTCGACGGGAATACCGGCAAGGTGCTCGGTGACATTCCCGACACGCCGCGCATGCACGGTATCGGCCTGGCCCTGAAGTCGAATCACGGCTTCACCACCAACGGCGGTGATTCCACGGTGACGATGTTCGATCTCAAGACGCTGGCGGTCATCAAGAAGATCAAGGTCAAGGAGGGCGGTCTCGATGGCATCATGTACGACGACTACTCCGACCGGATCATTCTGACGAATCACAGTCGCCCGATCGGGACCGTCGTGGCGATCGACGCCAGGACCGGGGACGTCGTTGGAACCGTCGAGCTGGAGGACAACGCGCCCGAAGGCGCCGCCAGCGACGGGAAGGGGAAGCTCTTCGTCAACAACGAGGGCAAGAGCACGATCCAGGTGATCGACGAGAAGACGATGAAGGCGATCGCATCCTGGCCGCTGGCGCCGTGCGAGGGACCCACCGGCATCGCCTACGATCGGGCTTCGAACCGGATCTTCTCCGGGTGCAGCGGTACCTCGGTGGTGGTTGACCCCACCAACGGCCACATCGTGGCGACGATCGCCAACGGCAACGGCGTCGACGCGTTAGGCTGGGATCCCGCACAGAAGCTGATCTACATTCCGGCCGGGCGCAGTGGAAACGTGACGGTCGTGCATCAGGACTCCCCGGACAAGTACACGGTGGTGGCCACCGTGGAGACCTTCCCCGGGGCCAAGACCATCACGGTCGATCCGGTGACCCACGCGGCGTATCTGTTCCAGCCCGAATACGGCCCGCCGCCTGAGCCCGCTCCCGGGACGCCGCCGCCCAGCGGGCGTGGTGGTCGCGGCCCGCGCGGCCCCATCGTCGCAGCGTGGTTCATCAGGATTGTTCATTGAGAAGGCCAAAGGTCGTAGGCCAAAGGCCAGAGGCCAAAGGTCATAGGCCAAAGGTCAAAGGCCAAAGGTCAAAGGCCAAAGGTCATAGGCCAAAGGTCATAGGCCAAAGGTCATAGGCCAAAGGTCATAGCTCTTGACTCGCTGCCCCTTGGGACGGTCCCGCAGGCGTGAATCATGGCCCGTTCCTGGCCGCGGGCCGAAGCGGTAGGTTCGGGGCATGTGGGTCGTGGTGCAGGCCGTTCCCGCCTTCGTGGTCTTTGCCCACGCGGCGCTGGTGGGCTCCGTGCGCTCGAGCACGGACGGGCGGCCGCTTCGCGATGCAGTCGTCGAGATTCCGGCCGCTGGACGGAGCGATTCGACCGACGCCTCCGGCGCCTACGAGATCGGCGACCTGACGCCCGGCCGCTACGATGTGCTCGTCAGCCGCACGGGGTATCTCGCTCGCAGACTGGTCGTGGTCGTGCCGGACGACGATTCCCTGCGCGTCGACATCGACCTCGAACCGGTCCCGCGCACGCTCGCGGCGATGCGGGTCGTCGCGGATCCGCTCTACGCCGCGCGACGAGAATTGGGCGACCCTGCGTTCACCGAGCTCGGTCTCAGTTCCGTCGCCGCGACCCGGACGCGCTCCCAGGGGAGCTGGCTCGGCCAGCCCGATCCGTTCGCGGCGCTGGCCGACGCACCGGGTGTGGCGTTCGACCTGGAGCGTTCGGCTGGCCTGCACGTGCACGGCGGCGAGAGCGACCAGAACCTCGTGCTCCTCGACGATGCGCCGGTGCTCGCTCCGTATCACTTCGGCACCACCATCGGAACGCTGAATCCCGACGCGCTGGCGGGAATCGACCTGCACGCGGGCGTCCCCAGCGCGGCCTGGGGCGACGCCCTGTCCAGTGTCGTCACCGCGCGCACCCTGACTCCCGGGACGGCGCGAGTGAACGCGCGCGGCGGGCTGAGTCCGGCCAGCGTCGACCTGACGCTCGACGGTCCGCTGACCCGACGAATGGGATTCCTGCTCAGCGTCAGACATGAATCGACCGCACTGTTCACGAAGCCGCAGACGGATGCACAGGTGATCGGCGCGAACGGTGACGTGCTCGGCAAGGTCACGCTCGACACGAAGGGCAGGGTCGAGTTTGTGTTTCTGCGCAGCGACAACGCGCTGGGTTTTCAGGCCGAGGATCCATCCGATCCCGCGACCGCCGCTGCTGGGGATCATGGTCCGGGCGACTCCCGGACCACGGTGCCGGCTCCCCTGGCGTCGCATCGGTTCGACTGGCGCGGGTCGACCTGGTCGGCGCGGTGGGACGGGCATCCCACCGGGTCGAGCGCGGCGAGCCTGCAGGTCTGGAGCGCCGACCTGCAGACCACGATCGATTGGCAGGCCGCGGAGGGACCGCTGGCCGTGTCGAGTGCGCGGTACGCCAGCGGTCTCAAGGCCCGAGTGAGTCGACTGCTGCCGCTCGGGTCTCTGGCAGCCGGCCTGGACGCCGAGCGCGATCGGGTCCGATACGGCGTGCGTGATCCCGGGAGCGCGGCCGCCAAGGCCCTGGTGTCCGACTCGGCCCTGGTGTCCGACTCGGCCCTGGCCTCCGACGCGGCGCTGGGCCGCGTGGCCGGCTTCGTCGAGCATCGGTTCGACACCGGGCGACTGTCGGCCAGCACCGGCCTCCGTGCCGCGTTAGGCATGCGGGGCGCGGCCGATCTCGAGCCGCGGTTCGCGGTGCGCTACCGCCTTCGCCGCGGGCTGACAGTGGGCGCCGGTTTCTCCCGCTCCTACCAGCCGATTCAGTCGTTGCGCAACGGCGCGTCGCTGGCCAGCGCGCTCTTTGCCGCGGACCTGCCGGTGATCAGCGGCGAGGGCCGCGGCCGGGCCAGGTCCGACCAGGTGCTCGTCGAACTGACGTCGCAACCCGACCCCCGGACGGAAGTCACGGTGGAGGGATACTGGCGGTGGCTGCGCGGGCTGGTGCTGGTGGAGCCGGTGACCGCGCTCCCGTTCGCGAATCAGCGCTTCGACGCGGGCTCGGGCGAGGCCGGCGGGATGTCGGTGTCGTTGCGGCGCCGCACCGCGCGTGCGGTCTTGGCCGCGACCTACACGCTCGGATTCTCCTCCCGTGGTGCTCCGCGCTACGAGTATCACGTGGGGTTCAACCCCCGGCATGCGCTGGTCACGTCGCTCGCCCTGAATGCGACGCCGAACACGCTGGTACGTCTCGCGGCGGTGGCGCACAGCCGCACGACCACGTCGATCGTGCGCGGGCCGTTCGATTGGGAGGCGTGCGACCCGCTCGGCATCGGTTGCGAGGCTGCCGGCACGCCGCAGGGGACGGTGGGACCACTGGACGGGACGGCGGTACCCGCGTTCGTCCGCCTCGACGCCGGGATCCGTCACACGTGGTCGTTCCGGATGGGGACGCGGGCGAGGCAGCTCACGGCGTACGCGTCGTACGCGAACCTCCTGGGGCGACACAACGTGTGGGCGTACACGTCGGCATCGCGTGCGACCGACCCACTGGTGGGCCTGGCCGGGCGGCCCCCGTCGCTGCTCGCGGCCGGTCTCGAGTGGATCTGGTGAACTCCGACTGGCGTGTTCGCGCCGCCGGTGTCCACCGGCGGGGCGCTGTCACAACGTCGGGGGTTCGCGCGCTCCCTTGGCGTGACTACTGTCGGCGCAGTTCCGTTTGAACGCGTGGGCATCGGCGCCCGGACCGCCTCAAAGGGGTTGGACTCCTCGAGGACCAGGGAGTCCGACGCCTTTGAGGCGGTCTTCCGCGAGCGGTTCGACGAACTCCATGCATCGCTCTTCCGGTATCTCGATCGCCTGAGCGGCGACCCGGCTCTGGCCGCCGACATCGCGCAGGAGTCGCTGGTGCGCCTGTTCCAGCGCGGGCGCATGCCCGACGATCTGCGGGCGTGGCTGGTGACCGTGGCGCACAATCGCCTGCGCACCGCACGACGCCTCGAGCGCCGCCGCGCGATTCTGCTCGCGCTGCGTCTGGTGGTGGCGCCACCCGATCCGCCTCCCCCCGCCGACCGGGCAGTCGACATCGAGGAGCAGGGCGGAGCGGTTCGCGCGGCCCTGGCCTCCTTGCCCCCTCGTGACCGGGAGATGCTGGTGCTGCGAAGCGAGGGCTACAGCTACCGCGAGATCGGCCGGATCCTGCACATGCGCGAATCGAGCGTGGGAACGCTGCTGCGCCGTGCCAAGATCCAGTTCGTTCAGGCGCTCGGGGCGGACACCGATGCCCATGCCTGACGAGTACCTCG
Organism: uncultured Gemmatimonadaceae bacterium; assembly: GCA_963740565.1. Lineage (GTDB taxonomy): Bacteria > Gemmatimonadota > Gemmatimonadetes > Gemmatimonadales > Gemmatimonadaceae > CAVUFA01. The sequence goes on from CAVUFA010000004.1 coordinate 23,866, forward strand.
AGGGAGTGGTAGACGACGCCCTGCGACGGCTCGATCACCAGCGTCCGGGCATCAGCGCCGACGCCATCATGCGGCGCGCCGCGACACGCCGGCGCCGTGGGCCGCGCCTCGCGATCGCCGCGCTCGTCACCGTGGCGGGGGCCACTGCGGCGCTGGCCATGCCTGGATCGCCGGTCACCCGGTGGATCCGCGGGGCCATCGCGCGCGAGCGGGTCCCTCATGCCGCCGCGCCGTCGCCGGTACCGTCGAGTGCTCGCCAGGCGCGCGCGTCTGCGATCAGTGTTGTGCCGGGACTGGACTTCGCGCTCGAGTTCGAATCGGCGCAGGCCACCGGCGAGATCCGGTTGCGGTTCGGGTCGCAGCCCGACCTCTCGGTCCAGGCGGAGGGCGGAGACGCGCAGTACGTGGTACAGCCGCGCGGACTTCTGGTGCGCAACCGCGGCTCGGTTGCCTCGTACCTGGTCACGGTTCCGAGCGCCGTACGGCGACTGCGGATCCGGGTCGGCGGCGCGACGGTGCTGGACCGGATCGGCGAGCGCATGACCCCCGCACTCACGCCGGACAGCGCGGGCGACTTCGTGGTATCCATCTCCGCGCGCCGCAAGTGACGCCGCGCCGGGACGTTCGTGGCGTCGGCTATCTGCTCGCGGCGTCCGGCCTGGTCGGCGTGCCCGCCCTGTTCGCCGTTTCGCCGCTGCGCAACGCGGCCACGGGGGCGCCGGTCGCGGCCTCGCTCCATTTCCCCGCCGGCTATCTGCTGCTCGCGCCCCTGTCGGACCTGTTCGACGAGATATCCCTGCTCTCGGTCCGGCAGCACATCGCGTTGGGCGTGACGATTCTGATTGCGTATGTCGGGGTGCGCTGGTGGCGGCGACGACGGGGTCAACGCCCGTCGGTGTGGGCCGAGTCTGGTGGGGGGGCGGCGCTGGCGGCGCTGGTATTCGCGTTCTATGCGGGCGTGACCCGCGCGCCGCGCCCGATGGCGTCGCTGGTGGTGGACTCGGCCGGGCAGGTGGTGGTGGACTTTCACAGCCACACCAACGCGTCGCACGATGCGCGGCGTGATTTCACGCTGGCGCGAAATCGCGACTGGCACCGTGACGCGGGGTTCGACGTGGCGTTCGTCACCGATCACGTCCAGCCTGACGCGGACGCGCACCGGCCGCCGCGGGCGGTCGGCGCCGCCGGCGTCCCGGTGTTGTTGTTCGGCGCGGAACGTGCCTGTCACGGCTCCCACCTGCTCCTGCTCGGCGCGGGCGCCCGGGGCGCCGCGCCGGACTGTGGCGATGGAGCGGAGCCGGAACTCGATTGGTGGGAGGAGGACCCGGGGCCCTCCATCGCGCGCGTCACGATTCTCACCTTGCCGGAGGGAAGGCTGGCCCGCAGCGCGCGTGGCGGCGTGCAAGGCATGGAACTGGTGGACGCGGCGCCCCGCGGGCTGGACCAACTCGACCGGGATCGGGCAGCAATCCTGCGGGCTTCGGACCGCAACGGACTCGTTCTCGTGGCCGGCTCCAACAATCACGGATGGGGACGGACGGCGGCCGCCTGGAGCGTGATGACGATCCCGGGCTGGCGGTCGATGACGCCGGTCGCGCTGGAATCCGCGATACTCACCCGGCTGGCTGCCCGGTCGCCGGATGCAGTCGAGGTCATCCAACGCCGCCGCGTGGCGGCCGGTGAATCCGCGATCCTGCTCGCTCTTACCGTGCCTGCGCTGGCGACGAATCTGCTCCTGACCATGTCGCCGGCAGAGCGGGTGTCATGGCTGGTATGGCTCTGGGTGCCATGGGTCGTGACAGTGTTCGCCGGTTTTACCGGTCAGGCCCTCGCCCGGATCAATGGCCGGCGGGTCGCGCTGCTCTCGTCCTTGCAGCGGGCCTCGCGCGAGGTGTGACGGTCCGTTCACCAAGTCGTCGTCACACCCTCCCGAACGCGCGAATTCATGTAAAATTCATGCATGCCCACGCCGGGACTGCGCGCATCCGGCCTTTGCCCAATCGCTATTCGACGTGCAATCCGGGGCGAGCGGTGGCCTCGGTTCGTCGACGGTGTGTCGGGCGCAGTCGCGATCCTGCCCGATGGCACGAGCCTGGCAGTCGCGGGTCCCGTTTCCCGCCGTGCCCCCTGAGAGAGGGCCATCATCATGCCGAGTCGTCATCCGCTGCGGACCGGTTTGCGCACGACGCTTCCGCTCGCTATCGCCATAGTGGCCGCGCCGTCCGCCGCGCAAGGACCTCCACCCAGGCCGCCCGTCTCCATCCCTCCCGTGGAGGTTGTAGCAACACGGCTCCCGGAAGCGCCTCACGATGTGCCGGCTTCGATCGAGGTCATCACTGGCGCCGATCTGCGCGCCCGGGGCGTGACGTCGTTGCGGAGCGCGCTCGCGCTGGCTGCGGGCATAGCGATCGCTCCTGGCGGTGACGGCGGCCCTGCCAGCGCGGTGCCCGAGTTCTGGGGCCTGCGCGAGTTCGACGCCTTTCTGCTCGTTGTGGACGGAGTCCCGTGGGGTGGCGCCCTGAATCCGGCGGTCTCCACGCTCAACCTGCGCGACGTGGATCGGATCGAGATTCTCCGCGGTCCCGCGCCGGTCACCTATGGCGCCACGTCGTTCGTCGGCGTCATCCACGTGGTGCACAAGGACGCGGCGGCCACCGCCGGATACGCCGAAGCGCACGGCGGCAGCTTCGGCAGCGGGGGCGGCGCGATCGACATTGCGGTGCCCTTCACCGGTTCGTGGAAATCCCGCGCCAGCGCCGACTTTGATCACCAGGGGTTTGCGGACGACAACACATCCTACTCGCGGGGCCACGCGCTCTGGAGAACCGGGACGATATCGGATACGCGCAAGACCTGGATCACGGCCGACCTCAACATCCTGCGCCAGGATCCAGCCAGTCCACACCCGCGGGAAGGTGCATCCCTGTCCTCGTCCGTGCCTCTCGACGCGAACCAAAATCCGGCGGACGCGTATCTGAACGACACCCGCATCACCGCGTCAGGCGGGTGGGAGCGCCCCGTCCTGAACGGCGGGACCTGGGGCACGACGGCGTCCTTCACGCACTCGGCGCAGCGCATCTTCCGCGGATTCCTCACCGACGTCTCGAACAGCGCCGACAACGCCTCCGGCTTCAAGGAGACGATCGACATCAATGATGTGTACGCCGATACGCATATCATCTGGCCAAGCGTGGCGCGGCTCCGGTTCCTGACCGGCGCCGACCTGCTGCTGGCGCGCGGCGAAGCCAGGGGAGCCACGTTCACGTATACCGCGCCTCTGGACGGGTCGACGCGCGCAGCGGTACAGGAGCCGGCCATACTCGATCGCGATTCCGGAGACGAGCGTACCTTCGTCGGCGCGTATGGGTCGGCGGAATGGCATGCCGGCGCACGCCTGAGCTTCAGCGGCGGGGTTCGCCTCAACGCGACATCGGAAAAGCGCGGGGAAGGCAAGGAGGTGACCAATACCCGTCTGAGCGGCAGTCTCGGCGCGATGTTTGGTCTCTGGGAGGACGGGGCAAATCACCTCCGGGTCTTCGCGAACTATCGCGACACCTTCAAGCCCGCGGCGTTCGATTTCGGCCTGGCCGAGAACGAAGGCGTGCTGGATCCTGAAACATCACAGAGCTACGAAGCGGGGGTGAAGGTGCGCGGAGGGGACGGACGCCTTGACGTGGAAGCGAGCGTATTCCGGATGGACTTCGAGAACCTGGTGACGGCCACGGTGGTCAACAACCTCCCGGCGTTGATCAATTCGGGGAAGACGCGGTTCCAGGGGTTCGAGCTCGCGTCGGACCTGCGGCTGCCGCACGCCGTCTTTGCGCGGGCGACCTACAGCTTTCACGACGGCAAGTTCGTGGACTTCGTGCAGGACTTCGACGGCACGCCGACGCAGCTTGCCGGGAAGCGCGTCGAGATGTCGCCGCGGCAGCTGGCGTCGGCCGGTCTCACCCTGTCTCCCGTAACGGGTCTCATCGGCAGCGTCAGCGTCAACTACACGGGCGACCGCTATCTCAACAAGCGCAATAGCGCCCTGGCGCCGGCGTTTTCGACCGTTGACGCCGGCATTGGATACCGTACCTTGCGAATGGAATACCGACTCGACGGGAAAAACCTCGGTAATCGCCGGGATGCCGTCTCGGAAAGCGAGTTCGGCGATGCTCAGTACTATCGCATGACAGCGCGCGCGATCCGGGTAAGCGTGGGGGTGAACTACTGATCCCGGCGCCGGCCGACGCCTGCTGGAGCATGACAGGGCACGGAACGCGATGCCTCCGAAACCACTGGCTGAGTGACGTGCAGCGGACAGATTCGGCCGGCAGAGTTCCGCTTCTCACACCCCGAGACCGATCGCGGCGAGCCGTCGCCGATTCCGGGTCCGTTGGCATGTCGGTCGAGGCGCGCAAGGACGTCGGCGGAGAGTACAACGCGCTCGACGACCAGTTCGCCCGGACGCCGGCGTAGATTGCGGGTAGACGTTCCCCCTCATGTCCGACCTCCTGGCCGCCCGCACGCAGATGGCGGTCTCGCTCGGCTTTCACATCGTCTTCGCCGAGATCGGGATCGCCATGCCGCTCATGATGGTGCTCGCCGAGTGGCGGGCACGGCGCACGGGTGACGCTGCGTACCTCGAGCTCGCGAAGCGGTGGGCGAGGGGTACAGCGATTCTCTTCGCCGTCGGTGCCGTGTCTGGAACGGTGCTCTCGTTCGAACTCGGGCTGCTCTGGCCCGCGTTCATGCGCTTCTCAGGTGCCCTCATCGGCATGCCCTTCTCGCTCGAGGGCTTTGCGTTCTTCACCGAGGCGATCTTCCTCGGCGTCTATCTCTATGGATGGGACCGGCTCTCCCCGCGGGCACACATGGGGGCCGGAGTGATCGTCGCGGTGAGCGGAGCGGCGTCGGCGATCTTCGTGGTGATGGTGAACGCGTGGATGAACACGCCCGCGGGATATGAACTCGCCGCCGCCGGCCGGCTGAGCAGGATCGATCCCATCGCAGGGATGATGAGTCCGGCCGCCGGACCACAGGCGGTGCACATGCTGCTCGCCGCCTACGCATCGACCGGGCTGGCGGTGGCGGGGATCCACGCGGCCATGATCCGGCGTGGGGCGGCGTCACGTTTTCATCGCTACGCGCTCACGACTGCGCTGGCGGTGGGCGCGCCGGCCGCCGTGCTGCAGCCGATATCCGGCGATTTCAGCGCGCGACTGGTAGCGCGTACGCAGCCGGTGAAGCTGGCGGCGCTCGAGGGGCAGTTCGAGACCGAGCGCGGTGCTCCGCTCCGCATCGGTGGATGGCCCGATGAGCAGCGCGAAGAGACCCGCTGGGCGATCGAGATTCCGCACGGTCTGTCGTTGCTGGCGTATCACCGGTGGAACGCGGAGGTGATGGGGCTGAAGGCGTTCCGGCGGGACCTTCGGCCGCCGGTGCGACCGGTGCACGTGAGTTTTCAGGTGATGGTCGTACTGGGATTGGCGGCTGCGGCAGCGAGCCTGTGGGCGATGTGGACCGCAGTCCGACGCCGGGATATCACGGCCAATCGGTGGCTCCTCGGCGCCTTGGCGATCGTCACGCCATTCGGCTTCATCGCCACGGAAGCGGGATGGACGGTCACGGAAGTCGGTCGCCAGCCGTGGGTGGTGCAGGGACTCCTGCTCACGCGCGACGCCGTGACGCCGATGCCGGGGCTGGTGGTCCCGATGCTTGCGATCACGCTGCTCTATCTGGGGCTGGCCGCCGTGGTGGTGGTGCTCATCGCGTCGATGGTGCGGGAAACGGCGGTGCGCGTGGTTCCCAGGGGGGACGCCGCACCACCGAATGGGCGCGAGGCGGATGCCGGGGGACGGGGAGGTGGCACGGGGAAGGGAGGGCGGGGGCGCACGACGTGAGCGGCCAGCCATGAGCGCGACGGTTGACGGCATCGGATTGCCCGAGGTGTTGGCGGGGATCGTGGTGCTGGCGCTCAACGCCTACGTCCTTACGGGCGGCGCGGACTTCGGCGGCGGGGTGTGGGATCTGCTCGCGACCCGGCCACGGAAGCAGCGGCAGCGTGATCTGGTGGCGCGTGCGATCGGGCCGATATGGGAAGCGAATCATGTCTGGCTGATCGTCGCGATCGTGGTGCTGTTCACCGCCTTTCCGGATGCATTCGCGGCGATCACCGTCGTGCTGCACATCCCGCTTACGATCATGCTGATCGGCATCGTACTGCGTGGCGCGGCGTTCGTTTTCCGGAACTACGGCAGCCGGGAGACCGCGTCGCAGCGCCGGTGGGAGCGGGTGTTCGCGGTGACGAGCACCATCGCGCCGGTTTTCCTCGGCGTGAACGTGGGCGCGATCGCGTCGGGCGCGGTGGGAGCACGGATCGGTCCCGACGGATTGCCGGTGCGTAGTGGGTCATTCGTCGCGGGGTACGTCTGGCCATGGCTGGCGCCGTTCCCGATCGCGGTGGGTGCGCTGTCGCTCGCGCTGTTCGCGATGCTGGCCGCGGTGTACCTCACCATCGAGGCAGACGACGATGCTCTGCGCGACGACTTCCGGCGCCGCGCGCTGGGCGCGGCAGGCGCGGTGATGGTTGTCGCGTTAGGCGGCCTGGCGGTGGCGCGGTCGGAGGCGCCGCGAATGCACCTCGGGCTGACCGGGACCGCCTGGGCGCTTCCACTCCAGCTCCTGGTCGGACTGAGTGCGTGCACGACCCTGTTCGCCCTCGTGAGACGGCGTTGGGGCCTGGCCCGTGTGGCCGCTGCTGTCCAGGCCTCGCTGATTCTCTGGGGGTGGGCGCTGGCGCAGTATCCCTATCTCGTCCCCTCCGCAATCGGCATCCGGCAGGCGGCAGCGCCGACCGTCACGCTGCGCCTCCTGGCCCTGGCTCTGCTCGGCGGCGCGGCGGTGCTGGTGCCCTCGTTGCTCTACCTCTTCCGCACCTTCGCGGCGGCGAAACGCTGAGCGGGCCGTGGGGGAGCGTCGCGGTGCGGAGGAGAGAATTCGAGTCTGACCCCAAATGCCCTCCAGATAGCCGGTGCGGAGGACGGGAAATTCGACTCTGACCCCATTTACCCGGAAAGTCGAGTCTGACCCCATTTTCACGGCGCGGCGGTGTTTGGTTACGCTCGAATCGTGCAGGGACTAGGTTGACCACGCATGCGCATCCGACCCGGAAAGCCCTATCCGCTCGGGGCGACCTGGGATGGGCAGGGAGTGAATTTCGCGCTGTTTTCTGCCCACGCCGAGCGCGTCGAGTTGTGCCTGTTCGACGGGCCCGACGCCGAGGTGGAATCCCGGCGCCTGGACCTGCCCGAAACCACGGACGAGGTCTGGCACGGGTACGTGCGGGATGTGCGGCCCGGGCAGCTCTACGGGTACCGGGTGCATGGACCGTATGATCCCGCCGCGGGCCACCGGTTCAACGCCAACAAGGTCCTTCTCGATCCCTATGCCAAGGCGATCGGGCGCGTGATTCAGTGGAGCGACGCGGCGTTCGGCTACCGTATCGGGGATCCTCGCCAGGACCTGTCGTTCGACGAGCGCGACAACGCATCGGGCGCGGCGCTGGCGACGGTGATCGATGGCGCGTTCACCTGGGGCGATGACCGTCCGCCCAACACGCCGTGGCACAAAACGGCGATCTACGAGCTCCACGTCAAGGGTCTCACCCGGATGCATCCCGGAATTCCCCCGGCGGTGCGCGGCACCTACGCCGGTCTGGCCACCGAGGAGGTCCTGTCGCATCTGAAAGCCCTGGGCGTCACGGCGGTGGAGATGATGCCGGTGCACTATCACGTCAATGACCGGCACCTGCAGGATCGCGGCCTGTCCAACTACTGGGGCTACAACACGCTCTCCTTCTTCGCGCCCGATCCGCGGTACTCGGCCGACGGCAACCCTAACGAGACGGTACGCGAATTCAAGACGATGGTGCGGGCCCTGCACAAGGCGGGGATCGAGGTGATCCTGGACGTGGTCTACAACCACACGGCCGAGGGCAACCAGCTGGGCCCCACGCTGTCGCTTCGCGGCGTGGACAATCTCGCCTACTACCGTACCGTGCGGACTGACCGGCGCTACTACGTGGACTACACGGGATGCGGCAACACGCTCAACATGCGCAGCCCCCGGGTGCTCCAGCTGATCATGGACAGCCTGCGCTACTGGGTGCTGGAGATGCACGTCGACGGCTTCCGCTTCGACCTGGCCACTGCGCTGGCGCGCGAGTTGCACGAAGTGGACAAGCTGGGCGCGTTCTTCGACATCATGCACCAGGACCCGGTGCTCTCGCAGGTCAAGCTGATCGCCGAGCCCTGGGACCTGGGCGAGGGCGGATACCAGGTGGGGAACTTCCCGGTCGGGTGGACGGAGTGGAACGCCAGATACCGCGACTGCGTGCGGCGTTTCTGGAAGGGGGACGGCGGCACGGTGGCGGAATTCGCCACGCGAATCACCGGCAGCAGCGACCTCTACGAGACGAGCGGCCGCCGTCCCCACGCCAGTATCAACTTCGTCACCTGCCACGACGGATTCACGCTCAACGACCTGGTGAGCTACAACCACAAGCACAACAAGGCGAACGGCGAGGACAACCGCGACGGCGAGAACCACAACAACAGCTGGAACTGCGGCGCGGAGGGCCCCACCGACGCCGCCGAAATCATCGCGCTGCGGGAGCGGCAGAAGCGGAATTTCCTCGCCACCCTCTTCCTCTCGCAGGGCGTTCCGATGCTGAGCCATGGGGACGAGATGGGCCGCGACCAGCATGGCAACAACAACGCGTACTGTCACGACAACGCGCTCTCGTGGGTGAACTGGAAACTCGAACCGGCGCAGAAAGCACAGTTCGAGTTCACGCGCACCGTATCGGCGCTGTGGCGCAGCAACCCGGTCTTTCAGCGGCGTCGCTTCTTTCAGGGGCGGGCCATCCGCGGCGAGGGTGTGCGCGACCTCTTGTGGATCGGCCCGAACGGAAAGGAGATGACCGACTCCTCGTGGAACGCTCCCCACGTCCAGTGTCTGGGGGTGTACCTGATCGGCTACGCCATCGAGGACGTGGATGCGGAGGGGGAGCGGATCGAGGGAGATTCGTTTCTCCTGCTGTTCAACGCCGGAAGCAAGGCTGTGCCATTCGCGTTGCCCGACCCGGGGCCGCGGCATACCTGGATGCGCGAACTGGATACGCGATGGGCGAACACCACCGCCGGTCCGCTGCGCAAGGGTGCGCGGTACGAGCTCCGCGAGCGATCGCTCGCCGTGCTGCGACTGGGGCGCAGGGAATGACGCGACGGGCGCATCCCGCGACGGAATGAGCGCACCTTCCTCCACCTACCGCCTCCAGCTCAGCCGGGAGTTTCCGTTCGCCCGGGTTGAAGACCTGGTCCCCTATCTCAAGGCGCTGGGCGTCGGGGCCGTGTATCTCAGCCCCATCCTGCTGGCTCGTCCCGGCAGCACGCACGGATACGACATCTGCGACCACAACCGCATCAACCCGGACCTGGGTGGCGAGGAGGGTTTCGAGGCATTGTCCCGGTCGCTCCGCGCGGCGGACATGGGGTGCATTCTGGATTTCGTCCCGAACCACATGGGCGCGGATCCACTCACGAATCCATGGTGGTGGGATGTACTCGAGAACGGCCCCTCGTCTCCGTTCGGCCGCTACTTCGACATCGACTGGGAACCGGTGAAGCCGGACCTCAGGGGCAAGGTGCTCCTTCCGGTACTGGGAGATCAGTACGGCCGGGTGCTGGAGCGGGGAGAGCTGCGGCTCGACTTCGCGCACGGCGCACTGGTCGTGTGTTACCACGAGCATCGCTTTCCCATCAACCCGCGCATGGCGCCCATGGTGCTGGGGTACGGCGTCGAGCAGGGTCGATTGCCAGGACAGGAGAGCCAGCCGCACACCATCGAGTTCCTCAGCATCCTCACCGCGCTGCGCAACCTGCCCGCCTATTTCGAGACCGACGCCGCGAAGATCCGGGAGCGCCAGCGGGAGAAGGAGGTGGCCCGACGCCGGCTGGCGGTACTGACCGAGGAGTCGGCGCCGGTGCGCACGTTCATCGACGGCAACCTCGCCGCGTTCAACGGAACTCCGGGCGACACACGGAGCTTCGATCTGCTGCACGCGCTCCTCGAGAGCCAGGCGTATCGTCTCGCCTACTGGCGCACCGCCGGACACGAGATCAACTACCGCCGGTTCTTCGACATCAACGGGCTGCTCGCGATTCGCGTGGAGTTGCCGGAGGTGAGGGAGGCCACCCATGGCCTGCTGCTGGAGCTGATCCGCAGCGGCCGCGCCACCGGCGTGCGCCTGGACCACGTCGACGGACTGTACGATCCGACAGGATATCTGGAGGCGCTGCGCGCGATGACGGCCGCGTCCACGGGTGATGGCGCCAGCGCGAAGCCGGTGAGTGGCCCGGGCGACGACATCTATATAGTTGTGGAGAAGATTCTCTGCGGTGACGAGCGGCTGCGCGCCGACTGGCCGGTGGATGGAACCACCGGCTACGAGTTCCTGAACGACCTGAATGGTCTGTTCGTGGACCGGACGGGAATGACGCGCCTGCGGCGCCTCTATACGCGCTTCACCGGACGGGACGAGGCATTCGCCCGGGAGAGCCGCGAATGCAAGCGACTCATCCTCGACACCTCGATGGGGAGTGAGCTCAATGTCCTCGCCAATCTCCTGGACCGCCTGTCGGAGACGGACCGTACCAGCCGCGACTTCACCCTGGACACGCTCCGGGACGTCCTGCGCGAGACCATTGCGTCCTTCCCCAACTATCGGACGTACGGGCGGCGCGAGGGCTTCGCCCTGGAAGACGTGGATACGGTGGACACGGCGCTGCTTGATGCGATGCGGGAGAATCCCGCCATGGAGACTTCGAGCTTCGCCTTTCTTCGATCGATGCTGTTGCCCTTCGAGCCCGCATCGGAGCGGCCGCCCGGATCCTCGCTGTCGCGCGAGGCGCGGCTGGACTTCGCGATGAAGTTCCAGCAGCTCACCGGACCGGTGCAGGCGAAGGGAGTGGAGGACACTGCCTTCTATCGAGACGGCGCGCTCCTCTCGCTGTGCGAGGTGGGTGGGGATCCGTCGTCGACGGGCAGGGACATAACCGCGTTTCATCGGCGGCTCGATGAGCGACATCGCGCCTTCCCCTGCGGGATCGCCACAACCGCTACGCACGACACCAAGCGGGGTGAGGATGCCCGCGCCCGGCTCAACGCGCTGACGGAAATGCCGGATCTCTGGCGGCGGGTGGTACTGCGTCTGGCCCGGCTCATGGCGCCGTTCCGTGCGTCGCGGGCCGCGGAGATTCCCACGCGCAACGACGAGTACATCCTGTATCAGTCGCTGGTGGGATGCTGGCCGCTCGCCGCCGATGGGAAGCCGGTCGCGGCAGACGCCGAGCTGGTGGCCCGCGTGCGCCGATTCCTGCTCAAGGCGGCACGCGAGGCGAAACTGCAAACCAGCTGGATCAACCAGAACCTCGAATACGAGCGCGCGCTGGCGGACTTCCTGGATACGCTCCTGGGCGAGCGCATGCGGTCACGGTTCCAGCGGATCTTCTTCCCGTTCCTGACGGCCTGTGCCCGGCCCGGAGCCGCCAACTCGCTCGCGCAGGTCGTGGCCAGGTGCAGCGCTCCTGGCGTGCCGGACGTGTACCAGGGCACCGAGTTGTGGGATCTGTCGCTCGTGGACCCCGACAACCGGCGCCCGGTTGACTACACCCGGCGCGCGCGATCGCTGGAGTCCATGCAGATCTACCTGGATCCGGCCGCGAACCCGCCGCGGCGGAGCGAGTTGGCCCGTGAGCTCCTCGCCGCCTGGCCCGACGGCCGCGTCAAGCAGTACCTGCTCGGCCGGTGCCTTCGCTGGCGCGCGCAGCATCCCGCGCTGTTTCTCGAAGGGATGTACCGTCCCCTGGAGTTCGACAGCGGCGATTCGTCGCCATGGATCGCCTGGTCGCGGGAGCATGGTGATGAGGCACTGGTCAACTGCTTCTGCACGCGGGCGGCAGAGGTGAGCCGGGCTCTCGGGAGCGGGGATGACCGGCAGCCTCCGCGGGCACCCGTGTCCGGTGACGCCCTGCAGGTGCCGGTGGGGTGGGCCGGCCGGGACGTGGTGCACCTCTTCACCGGCGCGCGCCATACCCTGCGGAGGGATGGTGCCAGGTGTCGGGTGCCGTTCGAGTGGCTGACCGCGGAGTTCCCGGTGGCCTGGCTCTGGCTGGCGTCGCCGGGATTCGGATCCGGAGCCTGACGTTGCCGGTCGCACGCGCAGTGTCACTCCGACTGGTACGACGCTGGCGGCGTCGACGCGCCATGACACCCGCGTGCTGCGCGCGGGGGCACGCGCAGCTCCGCCACGGGCCGGGCATCCGCCGAGTCCGCGGTCGAGCTGTCCGTCAGGTCGTAGAGCCAGGCGCCGACCGAATCATCGATGAGGCGGACGTCGTGATTCGCATGCTCCACGTGATAGAGCTCGTGCCCGATCCGGTCGGCGTGGTGGAGGATGATCGCGGGGTCACTGAGCCGTCCGGCCGGCACGAACAGAATCCAGACTCTGCGATGCCCGTGCAGCAGATCGAGTTCGCGCCCGTATACGTCCAACTGGCTCCCGTGGCAGTTGCCCAACAGGTGCGGAAAGCTGTCGAGGCCGAAGCGAGGCGCGTACCGCATCCACGTGTGCCAGCTGCTGAACGGCACGTAGAACACGTCACCGTCCCGCGCCCGTTGTGCGACGGCCCTGAGCACCGGCCGGGTATCCTGCAGGTGGTAGGGCGGTCGATGGATCACCAGCCAGCCTAACGACGGCAGGGTGACGAGCAACGCGACGGCGGTCGCGCGCCACGGACGCGTCATCCCGACCGTCATGCGAACGGCCGCCGCGAAGCCCGCCGCGAGCAGCAGGGCGAGCTGCGGCATCAGGAAGAAGCTCAGACGGCCCCCGAAAGGATACTGGTGCATCGCCGCAGCCAGGAGGGCGAACGCCAACGGACCGAGCAGGAGCGCCGCCCCACGCCGGTCACGACGCCAGAGGTGTACCGCGCCCAGCACGGCGACGAAGAGACACACCCGGCCGATCGGGGCGTTCAGCAGGGCGTCGAATTGCTCCCGCACCATGTAGAACGGCCACTTCACGTCGCCCAGGGAGGTGGGCGGAATCGTCGGAAAGCTGGTGCGCCAGGCGTTGCGGAGGAACGCCATCGTGTCGGGCGTGACGCGGGCGCGTGCGACGAGCAATGACGCGGCGGCGGAGGTGGCCCAGGTTCCGACAATCACCAGGAGCCGAGCCCGCTCGCGGCCACGCGCGCGGAGCGCATCGCCGATCACCACCGCGCCAGCGGTCGCAAGCACGAACACCGCCGGCTGCGAAAACCAGGGGGCCACAACACCGCATGCTGCCAGAACGACCCGCGCGCGAGTGCTCGACGCACGCGGCAGGAGCACGGCCAGCAGCGTGACACCCGCCGAAATGGCGAGGTCGCCCGCGTACTGTTTCGTCTGTCCGGCCCACCAGATGGTGCGCGCCGACAGTCCCAGCAGCAACACGGGAAGAAACGCCAGGCTCGGCGCGAGATACGCCCGCGCCAGCAGCGCCGTGAGAACGAGCCCGGCGATCGTCATCACGAACGCGTAGGCTCGCAGTGCCGGTTCCGCGGGGCCCAACATCGTCACCGCGAACTTCTCGATGGCGAGGAATCCCGTTGGGGCGACCTGATCGAAATCCAGAGGTCGCAGCAGCAACGTGCTGAGCGATCGGTCGAGCACGTTCCGGGCGATCGCCATTTCGTCCACCCAGAGCGACGGATTGGAGGAGTACTGCCACGCCGCCAGCGAGATCCCGATCAGGACCGCCGCGACTAGGAGCCGATTCCCATCGATCGGCGCGCGGGACTGGTCGCGCTCGGTGGGAGAGGTCACTCCGTTCAGGGACGAGACATTGTCTTCGACGCGCATGCGCGCGAAATAATAGCTTCGTCAGGAGCGTTGCGTCGTGAGAACCGTCACGCCCCGCGAGTTCCGCGCGCCAGGTTCTCGGTTGAACGGTGGTATCGGGCGCGCCTGGGAAGAGGCAGGCGCTCTACGCGGTTGCCCTGGGGGGACGAAGAGGCCGTGGGCCAGAGGGGATCTGCGGCGGACCTTGGTGATCCTGATTGTGGTTCAGCCCGATCGCGCATGGCGGGAACGCTGGGCGATCGTGTCCGCGATGCGCGCGGCGTCCCGTCCCACACCATGGATCATCGCCGACGACATCGCGTGCAGAAAATGCAGTCCCACGAAATACAGTCCCGGCTCGTCCGGCACGACGCCCCGGTTGTGCCTGGGGAGGCCGCTCGACTCGAAGGCTGGCAGGTCGATCCACGAGAAGCCGAGGTCGAAGCCGGTGCACCAGATGACATTCATCACGTCCAGCGTGCGACCGTCCTCGAGGAGCGGCATCCCATCACGAATCCCGGTCACGTTCGGCACGCGCTCGACACCGGCGGCTGCGAGGTCACCAGGTTTCACGCGAATGAGCGGTCCGCCCTGGAACAGCACCTTGCGCCGCACCTTGCGTCCGATGGGGGTGCCGCTCGTGAGCACGCGATGAAAGACCACACGAAAGATCACGGGAATCAGTATGAGGTGGGCCACTGTGCCATCGATGCGGAAAGGCACGTGACCGGTGTCTCTTCCGGCCAGCCAGACCCTCCGGGATCGTACCAACTCCATCGCGATCTCGGCACCTGAGTTTCCCGCGCCGACGATCGCCACATCGCCCGGCCGCAGCTGTGATGGGTTGCGATAGTCCATCGAATGCAGCTGTCGGATGCCCTGGTCGAGCGCTCCCGCGAAGGGGGGCACGCGCGGCGCGTGGAAATTCGACATCGCCACCACGACATGCTCGGCCTCGAGAAGACGGCCGTCCGCCTCGACGTGGTAGCGCTCGCCGCGCCTCGACAGGTGGGTCACTCTCGTTCGTGTACGTACGGGGAGCCCGAAGCGTGCGGCATACGCCTCGAGGTAATCGGCCATCTCATCCTTGGATGGAAACGTGCGGGTTCGCGCCGGGAACCGCATTCCGGACAGCCCGTCGAACCGGGCGGGAGTGAAGAGGCGAAGAGAATCCCACCGGGCACGCCAGGCGTCGCCGATCCGCTCCCCGGCCTCGAGGATCACAAAGGGCAGCCCGCGCTTCGCCAGATGGTATCCCACAGACAGCCCCGACTGTCCGCCGCCCACGACGACCGTTTGAACCCGCTCCACCCCGGCCGCGTCAGCCATGGTGCCCTCCGCCACCTCTCGTCGAGGGAAGGCGTGACCGCATTGATGACGGGCCGAAAGTCATGGAAGCTTCGAGGTGCACGTCCGAGGCTGCGCTCGTCTTCATGGAGTTCCAACTGATTTCGGCGCGGCGATTGCTGCGCCGCCGGGGTGGGCTTCCAAATCTGCGGTCCGATTCGTCCGCGGCAACGGCTGCAGGCCAGCTTCGAAGCAGGCAGGGCGTCACTCCCACTTTCTTGCCCCGCCCCTATTGTTGAGGCTCGCTGGGCACCATGCGGAATTCGACCGGAGAAACCATCGATGAATCGCTTGTATGCCACGATCACCGGCTGCGGCCTGTCCTTTCTGGCGGGCGCAGGAGCCATGTGGGCGCAGCAGCAGGGCCAGGGCGGCACGCGCCGCGAGCCGCAGTTCGAGAACGATCAGGTTCGCGCGTGGAAATCGATCATCATGCCCAACCAGCCGCTGACGCTGCACCGCCACGACCACGGGCGTGCGCTGATCGCGCTCACCGACGGCCAGCTCAAGGTGGTCGACAAGGACCGCAAGGTGCTCGACACCTACGACTGGAAGGCGGGCAAGGCGTACTGGCTGGATGCCGATCCACCCGGGCAGATGCACGCCGACGTGAACGACTCGTCGAAGCCGATGGAGGTGATCGTGGTGGAGCTGAAGCGCGACCGGTAGCACCCAGGCCGGGGACCACCGGTAGCGCGCAGTCCGGGGGCCACCGGTAGCGCGCGGTCCGGGGACCAGTGGACGCTGGCCCCAAGACGCCCTGAGCGGCGAGCTGGATCTCGCGCCGAAAGCGTCGCCATGCGGACGAGTTCTCCTGCTGGTTCTCCGGGTGCGGGAGCTCCGGCGACGCTCCTACCGCAGTCCGATCCGCTCCACCATCGCGGTGAACCGCGGGTCGCCGCGCAACGGCTCGTAGCCGGGATCGAGGTGGAGATAGATCAGGCCCGCCGACCGCGCCTGGTACGCGCGGTCGAGCGCCGCGAACGCCTTGTCGAAGTCGCCGACGGCAGCGTGACCCATCGCCAGGTACTCGGCCCGGATGTACTGCTGCCGTGACTGGTCCTCCAGCCGACTGAGAATCTCTTGAGCCTCATCGCGGCGGCCCAGTGTGGCCAGCGCGCGCACGATCATGGCGTCGTACGTGCGAACCGCGCTGTCGATCGACTGGCCACGCTGAAACCAGTCGAGCGCCACCTCCGCTTCGCCTTGAGCCAGATGTGCGCACCCGATCCACAGGAAGGCGCGCACGTATTCATCGTCCAGCTCGAGCGTGCGATGTCCCTGCGCGATCGCGCCGGTGGGGTCGTGCGCATACAGGAGGAACCGCGCGACCCACCCGCTGTAGTGCACGTCCAGCGGGTCCAGGACGAGCGCCCTTCGTATCTCGCCGATTGCCTCACCGAGTCGGCCAACGCACGGCAGCGCCGATCCGAGCACGAAATGCGCCTCCGCGTAGTTCGGCCCCACCTGTACCGCGTGCTCGAGCTCGCGGGCTCCGGCGTCGAACTTCCATTCGTGCCAGGAGAGCACCTTGCCGATCGACGTCATCGCCTCGGCGAGCTGCGGATCCCGCAGCAGCGCCTGCTCGGCGGCTGCCTTGCCGCGCGGGTACGCGTCGCTCGGCGCCACCCAGTCGTCAGCGAGGTTGCACCAGACGTCCGCTATACCGGCGTACGCGCGCGCGAACCCGGGGTCCTGGAGCAACGCGCCCTGAAAGAGATCGAGCGCCTTGCGCAGTCCCGTTTCCGTGAACTTGTGGAAATGGAATCGCCCCTTCAGGTAGGTCGTGTACGCGTCGAGGTTCTTGGTCGGCGCGACGACCTGAGTCGAGTCGACCAGCTTGAGCTTCAGGGCCTCGACGATCGAGCGGGAGATCTCGTCCTGCACCGCGAAGATGTCCTCGAGCTGGCGATCGTACGTCTCCGACCAGAGCTGATAGCCGTTTTCCACGCTGACCAGCTGCGCTGCGATGCGGATGCGGTTGCCGACCTTGCGAACGCTTCCCTCCAGCACCGTCGTCACCCCCAGCTTGTCTCCGATCTCACGCACGTCCACGTCCTTCTTTCCCTTGAAGGCGAACGACGACGAGCGCGACGCGACCTGCACGCCCGGTACCTTGGCCAGCGCGTTGATGATCTCCTCGGTCATCCCGTCGCTGAAGTACTCGTTCTCGGGATCGGCGCTCATGTTGGCGAGCGGCAGCACGGCGATGGCCTTGGGCGCCGTGGCGCTCTTCGCTTCGGGCGGCGTGCGCCCACCACCGTTCGTATCACGCACAATGGCGCGCAACGCCTCGGCGAATTCCGCCCCGGTGCGGAAGCGATCCACCGGCGTGCGCGAAAGAGCCCGGGCGAGCGTCGTGTCCACCGACTCCGGCACGTCGCGGGTGACGCGAACTTTCGGGATCGGCGAAATGAATCGCTTGGCAATTACCGCCTGCGCCGTTGGACCCGTGAAGGGCGGCTCACCGCTCAGCATCTCGTACAGCACGCAGCCGAGGCTATAGAGGTCGCTTCGCCCGTCCACTTCGGCCTCGCCGCTCGCCTGCTCGGGGCTCATGTAGGTGGGGGTGCCGACCATCATGCCGGTCTGGGTCACGCTCTTGCCGCCGCTCAGGGCTTTACCGATGCCGAAGTCGGCGACCAGCGCAGCCCCCTCGTGCAGCAGGATGTTCTCCGGCTTCACGTCACGGTGCACCACCTGGTGGCGGTGTGCGTAGTCAAGCGCCGACGCGACCTCACCGGTGATGCGCAGTGCATCCGGGAGCGCCAACTGTCGCTCCCGATCCAGCAGGTGCCGCAACGACGTCCCCTCCATGTTCGGCATTACATAGAAGAGGAGGCCGTCGGCGTCGCCGGAATCGAAGACGGGGAGGATGTGCGGGTGCGTGAGCCGCGCCGCCATCTTGATCTCGCGCAGGAAGCGCTCGGCGCCGATCTCCGCCGCGATCTCGGGGCGCAGAACCTTGAGGGCGACGAGCCGGTCGTGGCGCAGGTCCCTGGCGAGGAAGACGACCGCCATGCCCCCTTCGCCGAGCTGTCGCTCGACCGTGTAGCGGCCCGCTAGTCCGGTCTCGAGGCGTTCCTGCAGGGCGGTCACAGAGCCAAGATGGGCCCCGGATGGGGCTGCTGCCAGCCCTTGCGGGGGGAGCGCTTACGGAAATTGGGAAATTGGGGTCAGACTCGAATTATGGAGCGCTCGAGGTCGTCGGTCGGGGTGGCCGGTGATTGGGCGATCGATCGTTACGCCGGTGACATGACCATCAGCCAGGCGACCCACCGCCGCGGGCGCGCGGCCAGCACGTCTGCGGCGGTGGGTCGCGAGGGTTCTTCAGGTCACTTCACGGCAGCGCGACATACTGGCCGAGAAAGGCGCGCGCTGAAGGCGTGTCAGTGCGGTAGTCCCACGACGTCGCGCGGCAGACAGCATCTCCCACCGACACGGTGGCGTAGACCACGGTGGGATTGCTGGCGAGGAGTTTCGGACCGCCCGAGTCGCCGAAGCAGTCCCCGCCCAGCCCGGTGGCGCGGGTGTTCATCTGTAGTCCAAGCCATGACGGTTGGAGCGCCATGAATAAGGATTCCGACCATTTGCGTACGCCGTCGTACTGAAAGCTCGGTACACCCACGCGCGCTGCCGACGCCCCGTATCCCACGTTGATGAACGTCGCCTTCTTCAGACCATTGTGCGCCGCGAGGGCGTCGAGTGCGTTCAGGGTCGGGAGCGAGTACGGGGTGAGTCCGGTCGTCGACCCCGAGGGCAGAAAGACCAGGGCGAGGTCGTCCGGGTTCGCCTGGTCGTGACCGAACAGGGGGTCATGGACAACGCTCGTTGCCGCGATGAACACGGCACTGGCGTCGTAGAGGTCCGGCGCGAACGAGACGTAGAACTGGCCGCCCGGGGGCGTCCCCACGACGCAATGCGCCGCGGTAAGAAAGACGTCCGGCGCAATCAGGCTCCCCGTGCAGAACAGGTCATCTCCCGACAGGCCGTTGTTGTCATAGTCGAACAGCAGGGCGCCCACGCTGGAGTATGCGCTTCCAGTGGGCGACCCATTGACAATGGGCTGGGGTCCCGACGGGAGGACTCGCGGCGCGGTGGACGGCGCATCTGAGCAGGCAACAAGGACGACGCCGAGCACCGCCGAGATGAAGGTGCGATTCATGTCCCCTCCAGGAGTGACGCGATCCCAAAAGATGTCGCGCTGGCGCGAGACCGGCCATGGACGCCCGGGAATCCCTCGAGAATTAGGGTCAGACTCCAATTTCCGATTGGGCCAATCGCGAATGCCCGGGATGCAGTCGGGACCGTAGCAGCACCGCGGCACGTCTGCCCTCACTTGCAACCCCAACCCATGCTGGCAGCGAGGTCGGCCGTAGCGCAGTATTCTCTCCATGCCGGACAACGCCGCAGGTCGTTCCACGTCCGCCGCCTCGCGGCTCGGCGAGGCGCTCGCTGGTCGCTACGCCATCGAGCGCGAGCTGGGCGAAGGCGGGATGGCGACGGTCTACCTGGCCCGCGACCTCAAGCACAACCGTCACGTCGCGCTGAAGGTGCTCAAGCCGGAGCTGGCGGCGGTGCTGGGGTCGGAGCGTTTCCTCGCCGAGATCCAGGTGACGGCGAACCTGCGGCATCCGCACCTCCTGCCGCTGTTCGATTCGGGCGAGGCCGGAGGGCTGCTCTTCTACGTGATGCCTTACGTGGAGGGAGAGAGTCTTCGTGCGCGGCTCGACCGCGAGAAGCAGCTGCCGGTGGACGAGGCGGTGCGGATCGCGGTCGCCATCGCCGGGGCGCTCGACTACGCGCACCGGAACGGCGTGATCCATCGCGACCTCAAGCCGGCCAACATCCTGCTGGAAGACGGGGAGCCGGTGCTGGCGGACTTCGGCATCGCCCTGGCGATCTCGCACGCCGGCGGCGAGCGGGTCACCCAGACCGGCCTCTCGTTAGGCACGCCGCAGTACATGAGCCCCGAGCAGGCCACCGGTGACCGGATCATCGACGGCCGGTCGGACCTGTACTCGCTCTCGGCCGTGCTGTACGAGATGCTGGTGGGCGACGCGCCGCACATCGGCAGCACGGCGCAGACGATCATCGCCAAGGTCATCTCCGAGCGCCCCACCAGTGTGCGGGTGCTGCGCCCGGCGGTGCCGCCGTCGCTGGCCGCGGTGATCGAGAAGGGACTGGAGAAGCTCCCGGCCGACCGCTGGGCCACCGCGCACGAATTCGCCGATGCACTCAAGGCGGCCGCCGCGGCCGTGCAGACTGGCGCAGTGCCGAGTGCGGCCAGTACGCAGAATGCGCCGAGTGCGCCGGCGCCGTCGGCACGTCGACGCCGACCGACGAGCTGGATTCCGTGGGCGGTCGTGGCCGCGGTCATTGTCGCCGCAGTGCTCTGGAACCGGCTTTCGTCGCGCGGCGAGGAGCAGCGCAGCGCGGTGCGGTTCCCGCTCACCCTCGCCCCCAACGAGCGGATCGCCACCACCATGGGGAGCACGGTCACGATGTCGCCGGACGGCAGGATGATCGCCTACAGCGGCGTGGGCGGCGATGGGCTGCAGCGGCTGTTCCTCCGCAGCCTGAACGAGATTCGGGCGCGGCCGGTCCCCGGGACCGAGGACGCCGAGCGCCCGTTCTTTTCGCCCGATGGCCGGTGGCTCGGTTACTTCGCGCGTGGACAGCTGGGCAAGGTGCCGGTGAGCGGTGGGGCCCCGGTCGCCCTGCCAACCCTGCGCCTCATGAACGGCGCGAGCTGGGGGCCGAACGATGTGATCGTCGTCTCGACCGCCGATCATCTCAGCGTGCTGTCCGCCAACGGCGGCACGCCGCGACAGATCACCCAACTCGATTCCGCCGCTGGCGAGACGAGCCAGCGGTGGCCGCGGATGCTCGACGACGGGAAGACGATCCTGTACACGAGCTGGCGCACCAGCCTCACCGACGCCCGCATCGCCGTCGCCTCGATCGACGGGGGCCCGACGACGATCCTGGATCTCCCGGGGACATTCCCGTTAGGCGTGCTGGACGGCCAGCTGGTGTACGCGAGCGTCACCGGCGCGCTGATGGCGGTCCCGTTCGATACCCGCCGGATGCGCCCTGCGGGCGCGCCGGTCGTGGTCGGGGACGCGGTCGTGCTCGATTCCGACGGCGCCGCCAAGGCCGAGCTCTCCCCGAGCGGATCGCTGATCTACCAGGTCGGCCGGGCCACCATGCAGATCGCGCTTGCCGACCGGAATGGCCAGAGCCGGACGGTCATTGCCGAGGCGCGGCGCTACGAGTTCCCGCGCTTCTCGCCCGACGGCAAGCGCGTGGCGCTGACGGTCACGACCGATACGTCCACCGACGTATGGATCGTCGACCTGGCCAGCGGAATCCGGACGCGGCTCACCACCGGCGGGACCGCCAACGACCGTCCCGAATGGTCGCCCGACGGGCAGCGCGTGCTCTACGATTCCAATCGCGGCGGGGCGTACGCCCTCTGGTGGCAACCTGCCGACGGAACGGGCGCGCCGCAGACGCTGCTCGGCCTGCCCGGCACCGACATCCTGGAAGGCGTGGTGTCGCACGATGGCCGCTATCTGGTCTATCGCACCGGCCCCGGGGACATCTGGTATCGTCGGCTCGACGGCGACACGACGTCGCATCCGATCACCGCCACTCCCGCCGCCGAGTACGGCCCCCGCTTGTCACCCGACGACCGCTGGGTGGCGTATTCGTCGGACGAGTCCGGCGACCAGCAGGTCTACGTGCGGCCGTTTCCCTCGTTAGGTGCGCGCGTTCAGGTGTCGGTGGACGGCGGATCGGAGCCGGTCTGGTCGGCTGATGGGAAGCGGCTCTACTACCGCCGGAACCGGCTGCTCAAGGCGGCGACGTTCGCCGCGACGCCGGCGTTCGCGGTGACGTCGCGCGAGGAGCTGTTCGAGGGCGACTTCGTGTTTCAGGCGGTGCACGCCGAGTACGATGTGTCGCCCGACGGTGCGCACTTTCTGATGCTCAAGCTGGCCGGGTCGGACGTGCAGACGATCGTGGTGCAGAACTGGCTGTACGAGCTTCGGGCGCGGACGGCGACCGACGGCGCGCGGTAGGGGCATCGAGTGGCGCAGGATGGGCAGGGCCACCCAGTTGCTGGAGAATCGGCACGGCCAACGACAGTCTACCAGCGGGCGGTGCAGGCGCCGCCGCAGTACCAGATGCTCAACGGCACCTGCGGCGTGATCCTGATCTGGACCAAGTGAATCGGCTGATAGCTGACCGCTGACGCGTCGCGCGAGTGGGGCCGACTCGGGGAGGGCGGCGGTTACAGATCGACCGTCGCGCGCGGATACCCGGGGACCGCCAGCGCGTGTGCGCCGACCACGAGAAAGCGGGTCTGTTCGGCGACGAGCGCAGCCAGGATATCGCGGGAACGACGCGCACGGTCATTCGGCTTCTGTCGGTCGACATGGGTTGGAATCCAGGCCGCTTCCACATCGCGCACAGCCTTGGGTGGCCGGACGCGCGGATCCGGACGAACGTCGCTCGCTACGGCCGCGGCCGCTCGCCGGCCAATGCGGCCATGTGGCGCCGGATGTCGCCCACCAGCGGCTGGAACTCGGGATCGGCGTCCTTCCACAGGTCCACGAACCGCCCGTAGTACTCGATGGCTTTGGCGCGCTCGCCCTTCGACTCGTACATCTCGCCCAGGCGGCGCAGCGCGGCCGCCAGAAAAAGCTGGCGGTTCTCCGGGTCCACGTTGTGGCCGTTCACAAATCGCAGGTACTGCGCGATCGCGGAATCGGGTTGGTCGAGCTTCTCAAAACTGCGGGCTTCATCGAAGGCCGTGCAGATGCTGCACCGCAGGGTGACCCGTGCGTCACGAAAGGCGGCGAGCGCGGCGCGGTAGTTTCCCTGCGAGAAGGCGACCGACGCCAGCGCGTACGCGCGCTTGCCGTCGCGCCGCAGGACCTCGGGAGAAATCTTCTGGGACTCGCGGGCCAGCATCGCTTCGGCCCGGTCCGGGCTTCCGATTGTCGCGAATGCCGCGGCCAGGTCGCCATAGGGGCGTGGATCGTTAGGCGGGACGGAATCCCACCGCGTCCCGGACTGCGCCTGGTCGAGCAGACGCCGCGCCGCGCTCTGGTTCCCGCGGATGATGCCCTCGACCAGCGCCGATGAGACCGGGTCCAGACTCGACGCGATCTTCCGAAGCCGCCCCTGCCGCAGGTACAGGTCGGTGGCCACGCCGCTGAAGTCGGGCACCGTCTTCGACACCGAATCCACGATCGTGTACGCGCGTTCGTAGTCGCCGCGCTCGCTGGCCAGGCGAGCGCGGTGGTACTCCACTCGCCGCCGGGCGCCGGTATCGGCGGCGACCCACCCATCGAGCAGGCTATCCGCAGCGCCGAAGTCGTCCAGCTCGACGAGGGTCTGGGCGAGATTGTCGAGGTAGAGCCCGGTGGCAGGTCGGAGCGCCAGCGCCCGCCGATAGAGCTGCGCCGCATCGCGTGCCCGGCTCGCCAGTCCGTAGTAGACGCCGAGGTTGTTGAGCGCCGTCACATCCTCGGGCCACGAGGCCAGGAGTCGTTCGTACGCTTCGACGGTCCGCGGCAGGTCGCTCTCCACGACACTGTAATAGAACGCCGTGACGTGCGCCGCCTCCTGCGGCGGCATCTGCTCCCGAAGGGCGTAGGCACGGCGAATCGCCGGTACCGCGCGCGCGGGATCGTCGAAGTTGTTCCAGATCACGCCAATGCGGCGCCACGCCATACCGAAGTTGGAATCGAGCGCGACCGCCTGCTCGAGGTACTTGATGGCGTCCCGCTGCCGGCCATTTGTCGTCAGGCGGCTTCCTTCGGAGTAGGCGCGCAGTGCCGCCAGGGACCTGGTCGTGACCTGTTCCAGGGGCTGTCCTTCGCGGACCGTCCGCAATGACTCCCCGATGCGCTCGCGCAGCTTTCTGGAGAGCGCCTCCACCGCCGGGATGAGCGCGGCCGCGTCGGCGGCCGTCTCGCGTTCGGCCAGCAGCGTGACGCTGTCCGCCACGGCGATCAGCCGTGCCGACAGCACATACCCGGATCCCAGGGGCGCGACCTCTCCCGTGAGTACCGCCTTGGCTCCGATGCGCGTGGCGACGCCGTGGGCCGCATCCTCGCTCAACGGGAGGCCGGGGTCGCGCTCCATCAACCGCAGGGTTGCCGCGACTTCGTTCGCCTCGGCAACGCGCAGGATCGGCGACTGCGTCAGGTCAATCCGCAGCGCTTCGGTAATGGATGGACCGAGCGAAGAGTCGTTGGTTCGATTGGTGAAGTCCGCCAGCACGAGCTTGTCGCGCGCCGCGAGGACGCCCGAGGTCACCAGCGTGGCAAACGGTCCCACTCCCATGGCTCGCAGCGCCATGAACGCGCCGGTGCTCAACGCAAGTCCCCCCATCGCCAGCGCGCCCCCGCCAAGCGCTCCGCGCCACGTCAGCAAGCGCGCGCGCAGACCTTGTGGGGTGGGCGCGGCCAGCCCCGCGGCGGTGGTCCGCATCTGTGCGCGTTCGCGCCGCGCCGTCAGCAGGACGACGGGGAGGCCGATCAACATCAGCACGGCCGCCGCCGGGAGCACCCACGAAGGAAGGCCGAGCCGCCGCTCCACCCAGGACGCGGCCAGGAGAATGGCGGCGCTGGCCAGCCCGAAGAGGATCGTCACTCGCACGGGATTCGCCCGGCGCAGCGCCTGCGCTGCGGCGGCCGGAGCGCGCACGGCGGTGGTTGGCTGGGTACCGCCGCTTGGCGTCAGTACGGCGTCCAGGTGCGGGAGGATTTCGGTGGCATGCTGCCAGCGATCGGCGGCGCGCTTCTCCAGGCAGCGCATCACGACCGTCGCCAGCTCCGGCGGGACACTTGGCCGGTGCACCGTGACGGGATCGGGTGTCTGCGTGACCTGCGCCATGAGCAGCGCCTGCGCCGTGCCGCCGGTGAATGGCGGGCGGCCGGCCAGCATTTCGTACGCGAGCACGCCCAGCGAATACAGATCGGCGCGATGGTCCACGTGCGGGTCGGCCGAGGCCTGCTCGGGCGCCATGTACGCCGGCGTGCCCAGTGCCACGCCGAGTGACGTCAACGATGATCCCGTTCCGGATTCGCTGACCGCTTTCGCCACACCGAAGTCGGTGACGAGCGCGTGGCCGCGACTCACCATCACGTTGTCGGGCTTGATGTCCCGGTGCACGACGCCCTGCTCGTGCGCGTAGGCGAGGGCATCGGTCACTTCGCGCAGCAGGCGCACCGCCTCGCCCACCGGCAGCTCCCCCTCGCGCGCGAGCTTCGTGCGCAGCGACTCCCCCTCGATGAACGGCATCACGTACCACAGGAGGTCGCCGTCGGCGTTGGCGCTCAGGAGCGGCACCACGTGGGGGTGCTGGAGTCGCGCGGCGAGCTGGATTTCGCGGCGGAAGCGGTCCTGGTTGACGCTGGCCGCCATCTCGGGCGGCAACACCTTGATGACCACCTTGCGGGCGAGCGCGACGTCTTCGGCGAGGAACACGCGGCTCATGCCGCCGCCACCGAGCTCCCGCTCGATGCGGAGCCCGGGGCCCAGCGCCTCGCCAAGGCGCTGCGTGAAGTCGGTCATTGCCACGTTTGGGGAGACGCCACGGGACGAACATACGGGTCGGAGGGGCCGGGTCGCCAGCACGTCGGTACGGACGCTGCATCGTGGTCATCGCTTCAGCGACCGTGATCAGCCGAGAAGCACCAGCTTCAATCCAACTGCTTGCAGGTTGGTGGTGTCTGATCTATACATAGACGTGACTAGTATGGAGCGGACCCATGGACGACGACGCGGCACCGATACTCGCAGGCACCCTCGACCTCCTGATCCTCAAGACGCTCACCATGGGTGTCCTGCACGGATACGGCATCGCGCAGCAGATCCACCGCCTCTCGAAGGACGTCCTCCGCGTCGAGGAGGGCTCGCTCTACCCCGCACTGCAGCGCATGCAGGTGAAGGGCTGGGTCGCGTCGGAGTCGAAGAAGACGCCAACGGGCCGCCAGGCGCGATACTATAGAATCACCGCCGCCGGACGGCGCCAGCTCGCATCCGAAGAGTCGGCCTTTCAGCGGTCCGTGGCGGCCACGACGCGCGTGCTCCGCGGGGCCGAGTCGTGAGGGCCACCGCGTGTGCGGCGGGGAGGGTCGGCGCGTGACGCTCCGCGAAATCCTCGGCCGCCTCGCGGCCTGGCGCCGCCGCGACCAGCTCGACCGTGACCTCGCCGCCGACCTGGAGTCGCATGTCGACCTGCTCGCGCGCGACCTCGAACACGACGGCCTGCCACCCGCCGACGCGCTGGCCACCGCCCGCCGCCAGGTCGGGAACGTCACCGGCCTCCGCGAGCAGAGCCGCGATTTCTGGGGATTCCCCGCGCTCGACGCCGTGGTCCAGGACGTCCGCTACGCGCTCCGCGGCCTCCGTCGCTCGCCGGGCTTCACGGCAACGGTGATCGTCACACTCGCGTTCGGCATCGGCGCCAACGCGGCGATGTTCGGCGTCATCGACCGCGTGATGTTCCGCCCGTACCCGTACCTGCGCGACCCGGCGACGGTGAACCGCGTGTACACCCGGTCAACGTACCGCGGGCGCGCGAGTGCCAACGCGGTCTTCCCATACCGCCGATACCTCGACCTGCGGACGGCGTCGGCCGGCGTCGAGACCGTCGCCGCGCAGACCGAGTGGCGGTTCGCGGTTGGCTCGGGCGATGCGACCCACGTGGGCAAGGTGGCTGGCGTGAGCGCGTCGTTCTTTCGCCTCTTCGACGCGCTGCCGGCGAGCGGGCGCTACTTCTTCGCGTCGGAAGACCTGCCGCCCGCCGGGACGCGCGTCGTCGTCATCAGTCACGCCCTCTGGGCCGGCGAGTTCGGCTCGGCCAACGTCCTCGGTCGCATGCTGAAAGTCGGCGTGGTCGACTACACGATCATCGGCGTCGCGCCGCCGGGATTCGTCGGCGCCGTCGCGGGCGCCGCACCCGACGTCTTCGTGCCGATCACGACGATTCCCGCGAACCTCGGCGCGTGGAGCGAAGCGTCGTACCTCGCCGACTACAAATGGGACTGGGTCCAGGTGTTCGTCCGGCGGAAGCCGGGCGCGTCGGTCGAGGCAGTCTCGGCGACGCTCACCGAGGCGTACAAGCGAAGCCGTGCAAGCGCTCGCCTGCTCGACCCGCGCGTGCTGTCTGACTCGCTCGCGCACCCGCTCGCCATCGCCGGCCCGGTGAAGCAGGCCGCCGGTCCCGGCGCCGGACTCGAGTCACGCGTGCTCCTCTGGGTCACCGGCGTCGCGGTCATCGTGCTGTTCATCGCGTGCGCGAACGTGGCCAACCTGATGTTCGCGCGCGTGATCCGTCGCCGCCGCGAAATCACCATCCGGCTCGCGCTCGGCGTCCGGCGCGGCCGCCTCGTCGCGCACTTCCTCACCGAGGGCGCCGTTCTCTCGCTCATCGGTTGCGTTGCCGGCCTTGCCGTCGCGCAGTGGGGCGGGGTCGCGATCCGCCACCTGCTCCTGCCCGAAGGCTCTCCGTTCAACCTGATGGAAGACTGGCGCACCATCGGTGTCGCGGTCGGATGTGCGACCGCCGCGGCCCTCCTCACGACGATCGGCCCGGCGCTGGTCGCGATGCGGTCCGACCTCGCGGCGACGCTCAAGGCCGGCGCCCGCGAAGGGACGTATCACCGGTCGCGCATCCGGGGGACGCTGCTCGTGCTGCAGGGCGCGCTCTCGGTGCTGCTGCTCGTCGGGGCGGGATTGTTCGTGCGGAGCCTCGACAACGCGCGATCGGTGCCGCTCGGCTACGATGCGCGCCCCGTGCTCGAGGTGGTGCCCGACTTTCGCGGATACAGGATGGACAGCGCGGCGTCGGTCGCCGCGCGCGAGCGACTGCTCGATGCGGCGCGGTCGGTGCCGGGCGTCGAGCAGGCCGCGCGCGTCAACAGCAGGCTGTTCGGGACGAACACGCTCGAAATTCACGTGGACGGCATCGACTCGGTCGAGGCCATCGGCCGATTCAACATGCAGGTGGCGTCGCCCGAGTACTTCGACGTGCTGAAGATTCGCATGCTGCGCGGCAGGGCACTGGACGCCTTCGACCGCGCGGGCGCCCCGCTGGTGGCCGTCGTGAGTGAGGCGATGGCGCGCGTCCTCTGGCCCGGACGCGACGCACTCGGCCAGTGCATTCGCGCCGCCAATGGCGCGCCGGGCGCAGCCCGGGTCGCGCCGTGCATGACCGTGGTGGGGGTGGCCGAGAACACGGCGCAACAGAACATCGCGGACGACCCGCGCTTCATGTACTACATGCCGCTGGCGCAGCACTGGCCCGACCAGATCTCCACCATGTACCTGCGGATGGCGAATGGCGATGCGCGTGGCGAGATGGAGCGCGTGCGACGCGCACTGACGCGTGCGATGCCCGGCGACGGTTTCGTCGTCGTGCGGCCGCTGCAGGAGGTCGTGGACGACCAGAGCCGGTCGTGGCGGCTGGGCGCGACGCTCTTCATCGCGTTCGGCGGGCTGGCGCTCGTGGTCGCGGCCGTCGGCCTCTACGGCGTGATCAGCTACAACGTCGCGCAGCGGATGCACGAACTCGGCGTGCGCATCGCCCTTGGCGCACGCGCCGGAGACGTGGTGCGACTCGTCGTGGGGCAGGGCGTCCGGTTTGCGTTCGCTGGTGTCGTCATCGGTCTCGGCCTGGCGGCGTTGGCGGCACGGTGGGTGCAGCCGCTCCTCTTCCATCAGCCGGCGAAGGACCCGGTGCTGTACGCCGCCATCGGTGCCGCGATGATCGGCATTGCGGTCGTGGCGAGCGGCATTCCGGCAATACGCGCGTCGCGAGCCGACCCGAACGCGGCGCTCCGGTCTGACTGACTGAGACCGCGGTCGACGCGCCAGCAATCGCAGGTGGAGGCACCTTGCAGACATCCACCCTCGCCGGTTCGCGCTGGTGAATGGGGCGTGATGGCCCGGCGCATGTGGGTGGTACGAAGGAGCGGAGGGCGCCAAGTATCAAACGGCTTCGTCGTGGTGCTTGGGTGCTGCGACTCCCCGGCGAGCGTGGTTCCATCGCTGTTCAGCTTGAAATGTTGCAGCCATGGAATGGCGAACGGCATTTCGGCGTCGGAGATCTCTCGGCCGACAAGGCGACCTTCTGAGTCGATGGCGTCTTCCAACCAATGCGGGCCATAGTGCAGGTGCGCGAACCGCATGAGCCGGTCGCCGAGCTCCATTCGCGGGCCTTCCGTCAAACGATTGCACAGCGCCGAGATGGCCGGTACTCGTCTAGTGTCGCGTCTCGGAAGTCATGTTAACGCCTGACGGCTTTCTTGATGATCTCGGCGGGCGTCTTGGTCCAGACGAAGGGCGTCGGATCAGCATTCCAATGGTCGAGGTAGTGCTCGATGTGTCGCACCAGCGCGCGGACGGAGCGGAACGACCCGCGCCGGACCGACCGACGGGTCAGGATCCCGAACCAGGCTTCAATGAGATTGAGCCACGATGCCCCGGTGGGGGTGAAGTGAAAGGTCACGCGTGGGTGCGCGGCGAGCCAGGCGTTGACCGCGGGCGTCGAGTGCGTGGACGAGTTGTCCAGGATGACATGCAGGTCGTGATGCCGATAGGTGCGGGCGAGCTGTTTGAGGAAGCGCAGGAAATCGGCGCCCGTATGGCGCGGCGAGCACGTGCCCGTGACGCGCCCCGAGCCCACTTCGAGCGCGGCATAGAGACTGGTGAGGCCATGGCGTCGGTAGTCGTGCGTTTGGCGGGCCGGCAGGTGGGGCCGCAGGGGGAGGAGGGGCTGGGTCCGCTCCAACGCCTGAATCTGCGTCTTCTCGTCGACGCTCAGGACCACGGCATTCGTCGGGGGCGCGAGATACAAGCCGACCACATCCTCGATTTTCGCTTCGGCGGCCGGATCGGTGGTGAACTTGAACGTCTGGTGTCGATGGGGCTGCAGCGCATGCCCGCGCCAGACGCGCTGCACGGTACTCGCCGAGACGCCGACCCGCTGCGCCAACTCCCGCGTACTCCAGTGCGACAGGCCCGCCGCCGGCGCTTTGATCGTGAGAGCCAGGATGCGCGCCCGTTTGGCCTCGCTCACGGCCGCGGGCCGTCCCGACCGCGGCCGCTCGCCGATGCCCAACACCCCTTCGGCGGCGTAGCGGGCGCGCAGGCGACTGACCTGGACCGGAGAGTACCCGGTGCGCTCGGCGATCAGCGTGCCGGGCAGTCCGTCGGCCATGAGCAGGATCGCTCGCGCCCGGCGGCTCAACCCCGCCGGGGTCGTCGGCGCCCGCAGCAGGCTTTCCAGGATGCCGCGATCCTCCGTCGAGACCGTGATCGCCCGTTGGTGATTGGCCATTGCGCTCCACCCGAGAGAGATGGAGCGCAAATAACTCGCCCGTGCCGATACCGGGAACATATTCGCTCCGTACTATGAGGCTCTCTGGCATCTGACGATAGGCCGTTACGACGAAGCCGCTGGGCTACTGGATCGCGTACTCCTCGATTCGACGCTGGACTCATTGGAGTGGCTCGGCACGCCACAGTGGGCGTGGCCACCGTTGCGGCGCATGCACGACAAGGCGCTCTTTGCGCGGGCGTCGCTCTACGACTTGCAGGGTGACCATCGGCACGCCGTCGAGTTGTACCAGCGTTTATTGGACTCGTTGTCAGCACCCGCTCTGCGCCCGCGGGGAAACGGACCCTTGGACTATTACGATCTTGCGAGCTACCTTCGCTTGTTGATCCGTGACCGGTATCGTGGCGGCAGCACAGAGATCGACCGCACCACGGACTTTCGCGAGTGCTCGCGGCCGGGTGGAAGGCCAGGCTCGGCGCGATCGTCAGGTCCGAGCCCACCGTAGTTGCTGCGTTCGCAGCAGAACGCTGTTTGTTAGACAGCCCTGCGACGCTTTGACGTCATGACGTCACGACGCTAGATTACCGGCATGGCTACGAACAAGCGGGCGACCGTGTACTTCGACCCCACGTTGCACCGAGCGCTGCGGGTCAAGGCGGCTGCCACCGACCGGTCCCTCTCCGATCTCGTCAACTCCGCGGTGCGGCTCAGCCTCGCCGAGGACGCCGACGATTTGGCCGCCTTCACGTCCCGCGCGAAAGAACCCAATCTTGCGTTCGCGGACGTCGTGAAGGATCTGCGTCGGCGTGGCAAGCTATAGCGTCTTCATTAAACCCTCCGCGGTGAAGGAACTGGAGGGCGTGCCGCACAAAGACCGACGACGTATCGCCAAGCGCATCGAGCGGTTGGCCGCAGATCCACGGCCACCGGGAGCCGAGAAGCTTGCCGGTGAAGATCGGTTCCGCGTCCGCCAGGGCGACTACCGAGTGGTGTACGCGGTCGACGACGCAGCTCACGAAGTCGTCGTCGTGAAAATTGGCAACCGTCGGGACGTGTATCGCTGACGCGATTAGAAGGCTGAATGGCCGGGGAGATCGGTAGCAGAATAGTCCGGGTACATCGCTCACACGCGCCAAACTGGAGCCCCCTCGGTCGGGAGCGGTGCTCGATGCCTTGGAGGCACGGGGAAGTGATGAGAGAACGGTTTCAGTTCGCTCGGGACGCGCGACGTCGGTTGGTGTCGTTCACGGAGCTGTGCGCGATCTACGGGATCAGTCGGCCGGTGGGCGACAAGTGGCGGCACCGCGCCGACCAGCGCGGGATGAACTATCTCGAAGAACTGTCGCGTCGCCCGCATGACTGGCGCCGCACACTCCTATGCTAGGCCGCGCCGGGCTGCGCCAACGCGGCCGGGCGCTGTCCGAGGAGGAGGCGGTGATCGTCGCTTCGAGCGAGAACAGGAGCGGCTGGATACGGATCGAGGTCACTGCTTCCGGAACACCGCCCGCTTCCGTGACATCGATCTGGGGGTTCGTCGTGAGTCAATCCGGTGTGTGCATCCCGGGCGCGATGCTCACGGTGGTGAGCGGACAGGGTGCGGGCCGGATCGTCACGCAGACGACGCCGTGCGATGGGTGGGGCTATGGAAATGGCTTCATCCTCACGGATCTCACGCCAGACGTGGAAATGACCGTTCGTGCACCTGCACTGGATTGCGTCTCCAGCGAGATGACCATCGTGCCCCAGGCAGGCGGGCCGGGCCGCGCCATCATCTGCGACCTGATCCCGATCAAAGCGTTGGACGACCTGATGCCGTCCTGGGTCCGCCGGCGCCAACTACGCCTGCCTAACGCCTAACCAGGCGGGACGCGTTCACGACGATGTGTCCTTCGCTCTCCCGAGCAGGAGCATCGCGCAGGACTGTCGCGGAAACGGCGCGGGTCGCTCTCGCCCCGCGAGCGCTTCGGCGAGCTCTCGCCGTGAGCAGCCGAAGACATCGGTAACAACTAGACCGGAGACATAGGTGACAGGTCAGGTTTCCGATCGGACGGGGTTTGCGAGTATGTGCACGCCACGAATGTGTCCTTCGCGTTCGTTGAGGTGGCCCAGCAGGTAGTCATTGCAGTACAGCGCCCAGCGTCCATCGGCAATCTCTTCGAACCCCACGTGTTCCCCGATCGATGCGGGTGCGATCGCGATGTCGTGTCGATGAGAGCGGACGCCGCCGTTGGTGTTGACGAACCGCATGGCGTAGTGGGCCGGATATTCGAGGGCCGGAATACGCGCGGGGCAGACGCGCAGCGAGGGCCGGTAGACCGCCTGGGGCGGTTTGCCGGCGAGCGCTTCGTGGGGGCGCTCGGTGTTGTATTCGACGCACTCCCCGAAGCACTGGCTGTCCCTGACCAGTGCGACGTAGCGTCCACGTGGAAGGAGCTATGACGCTGATCCTCGAACTCGAACAGGAAACGGACGGTCGCTGGCTGGCCGAGGTCCCCGCGCTGCCGGGCGTGCTTACCTACGGGGTCAAAAAAGACAGACGCCGTCGCTAAGGTCCAGGCGCTTGCCCTGCGCGTGCTAGGAGAGCGCCTCGAGCATGGCGAGGCCGTCTCCGAGCTGTTGAACGTCACGTTCCAAGCTGCGTGAGTTCCTGGGGCGCCGCCAAGGCACGCCGCGTATTGGCCGCCCTGTTACGCATTTGGCTGGACGATCAAGCGTCAGTCCGGGTCGCATCGTACCTTGGCGCACGAAGGGTGGCCTGACTACGCCTTCGCGTTCCACGACAACGAGGAGATCGGCCCCAGGATGCTCGCTCGCATCGCGCGACACACCGGACCGCGACCTGACGATCTCCAGTGACGCATCGGCGTGTTGCCTCACAAGTTTGCAGCAGACGGCGGGGCCGTGGTATGCTTGCGCGTGCTGCGCTCGCGCAAGCGTTCCATGATATCCCGCCGCTGCTGAAACGTAGCCGTTAGGCGGCTCAAGTTCACGACAGAGGCGTACGGCGAATCATGTGGATCTGGATAGCATTCATAGCGTTTGTCCTGCTGATGCTGGCACTGGACCTGGGCGTCTTTCACCGCAAGGCCCACGTCGTCAGCGTCAAGGAAGCCCTCGCCTGGTCGGGCGTGTGGATCACCATGGGGTTGTCGTTCTCCGTGTTCGTGTACTTCGCATACGAAGGCCAGTGGTTCGGCCTTGGCACCGTGGCAGACGCCGTCGACGGACTGACGAACGACGGCGCCACGGCAATGGAGAAGTACCTGACCGGCTACGTCGTCGAGAAGTCCCTCAGCGTGGACAACATCTTCGTGATCGCGATGGTCTTCGGCTCGTTCGCGGTGCCGCCGCTCTACCAGCACCGCGTGCTGTTCTGGGGCATCCTCGGCGCTCTGCTCCTGCGCGGTGCGATGATCGGTGCTGGGGCGAAGCTGATCGCCGAGTTCCACTGGATTCTGTACTTCTTTGCCGTCTTCTTGATTCTCACGGCGATCAAGATGCTCTTCCTCAGGACGGATCACACCGATCCGAACAGGAACGTCGTCGTTCGGTTGACGCGCCGCTTGTTCCCGGTGACCGCCAGGTTCCACGGCGAGCACTTCGTCGTTCGCGCCGGTGCACCCGCGTCGTACGAGAGCGAGATCCCTGGTGCGCCCACGGTCCCGGATGAGGTCGTGGAGAAGGCTCGGCCGGGAACTCTGCTCCTCACGCCCCTGGCGCTGGCGCTCGTCATGGTCGAGACGACCGATGTGATCTTCGCCGTCGACTCCATCCCGGCCATCTTCGCCATCACGGGCGATCCGTTCCTGGTGTTTACCAGCAACGTGTTCGCGATCCTCGGTCTGCGATCGCTCTACTTCGCGCTGGCTGGGATGGTGAAGAAGTTCCGATACCTGAAGG
Organism: uncultured Gemmatimonadaceae bacterium; assembly: GCA_963740565.1. GTDB lineage: Bacteria > Gemmatimonadota > Gemmatimonadetes > Gemmatimonadales > Gemmatimonadaceae > CAVUFA01. The sequence goes on from CAVUFA010000004.1 coordinate 58,406, forward strand.
TCTCACTCGCACTCGTCCTGACGGTAGTGGGCGTGAAGATGTTGATTGCCGAATGGTTGAAACTCGCCCTCGGGAACTACTTCAACTTGTACTTGCTGACTGTGGTCCTCTTGATCCTGGCGGCGGGCGTAGCAGCATCCGCACCAGGTCACTCGAAGTCGAAACGCCGGGATAAATGAGTCAGGTTTTCAGGCTGCGCCCGGCGGGCGGGCGCCAGTCGCCGAGGCGGCGGATGGAATAGGCGGGCAGGCGGGTGAGCAAATCGACGGGGGTCGCCTCGATGTCGATACCGGCCTGCCCCGAGTATGGTTTGCACGTTTGTGACGATGACAAGGACGACACTGTACCCAAATTGCTTCGCGAATTGACATCCAAGTGATTTGCGGGATACACTTTGATGCGTGAAACGAACCGCTTTGAAGATCGAGGACATGCTCCTGCAGCGCCTCAAAGCGACGAGCCGCCGAAGAAGGGTCCGATCGTGAGCGGCGTGGTGACATTCTGATCGACCTCCAACGCTCAGATTGGACGATGTGATGGCCCTCGCGCGACGGCGCCGGCCTCCCCACATAGACGTCGATTGCCCGCTTCGTGCTCAATCGCATGGTCGATTCCCCTGCGCGGCCGGCGAGGTTTGACGTGGCGGACATCGGAATACCGTGAGTCGCACCATCGGACCGGCGAACAGCTGGGTGCTCGTCGCTTGAAGCCCCGCCCGTATGAGTGACGGCAGGAGAAACGGCAGCGGGTAGGAACCCGAGTTGTCGGCCGGCGTGACCGCCACCACGCTGCCGAACTGCCCGCTCACCAACGCGTCGTCGAATCCGCGCCGCGCCTCCGCCGAATCCGCGCCCAGGGTCGGAACGCCGAAGGTGATCGACCGCGTGACGCCGGGTTGCTCGTAGCGGCCAAGCGCGTGGACAAGGGCGGATCGGAGCGTCCGCGGCAGAGGCCAGTGACCGGCCGCCGCGGCCACCCGACGCTCGTGCGGCACGTCCACAATCTCGTTGATCGCGCCCGATTGATCGGGAGACAGCAGCCTCTCGTGGCTTGCGAGGTACCAATCGATACTCGGCCCCCCGAGCCGGCCCCCGGTGGTGGCGGCCACCAGCGCGGGCGCGCCAGCCCGTACCGCCGCCGCGATGCTATCGAGCGCGTCACCGGCCGGTCTGGACAGCGCCTGCGGCACCGCCTGGACGGCGATCGCCCGCGCCTGCGCCACGGCCACGGCGGCAATCGTGATCGCCGCGGCCGCCACCATGGCCACCAACCCGCGACCCGACCCGCGACCCGACCGCGCCCGCGGCCACCGGCGCCAGCCAGCGACCATCACGCAGCCGGTGAGGATGAACATCGCCGGAAACATGGGGAACAGGTGCCGTTCCACCTTGGTGTGGTGGAATTCTCCGATGCCGAACTGCAGGACGACCAGAAGGAGCAGCAGCCGCACGTTCGGATCGTCGCGCAACCGCCACGCGGCCACCAACGAGACGAGCAGCAGCAGGAAGACAGGCAGGGAGCCCGACATGTGCACCAGCGCGCGCGGATAGTACAGCAGGCCCTCCGCGGTCCACGCGGACGCGGTCCCGTACGGTTGGTTGACGAGCATCGTCCAGGTGGCGGTCAGCTTGGGGAGGTACGCGAACCACACCGCGCCCGACACCACGATGGGGGCCAGCGTATACGCGTGCTGCCGGGTGAGCAGGGATCGCGGACGGAAGCTCGCCTCGATCAACGCGTCGGCGGCGAACACGATCAGCAGGAGGAGGCCGTAGTTCGCCTTGAGAAAGTAGGTGACCATGATCGCCGCGCCGACCAGCGCGTACGCGGCCGGGCGCGCGCCGCGCCTCCGCAACTCGAACCGGACGAACAACGTGGCCACGAGCGCAGCCAGCGCCGGGATCTCGAGCATCACGTTGGTCGCGAATCCCAGAAGCGGCGGCGACGTGAGGGTGAGCACCGCGGCGAGAAACCCGCACGCATCGCCGTCTGGCGCCGCCACCGCGCGACCGCCGCGCATGGCGCGCCCTGCCAGAAAGACCGCAACCACCAGAATCACGAAGCAGACGAGACTCACCGACCGCGCGGCCACGTTGCCGGGGCCAACGACGAGGAACGCGACCGCGGTCAGCCAGGAATGGAGAAACGGCCAATACACCTGTTTGTAGCTGTCGAGCAGCACGGCAATCCAGTCGCCGCTCCGGGCGTCGGACGCGATCAGCAGGCCGTGCAGCGCGTGGGCAGATTGGTCCCAATCCAGTGCGCCGGCCTGTCGGACCTGATAGACGAAGAGCAGCACGGCGGTTACGAGCGCGGCCAGCACGATGGCCGGCAGGGCGAGTCGCCGCTTCATGGCGCGCGGATGTCCAGCGGGCCGGACTGCCGGGGCGTAACTAGCACAGGCGGGGGCCGGAGAAAGGCAAAAGGTCGCAGCTCAGGGCACGGTTGCCCACATTTCCGGGGTTGATCCGGTACTTCGCAAGCACCTCATAGCTCATAGAGCTCAGAACGCGCGCCGCGCCAAGTTTGCTCCAACGTCGAACAGCTGATAGCTGATACGTGATAGCTGAAAACCTGATAACTGACGGAGCCCGCATGCATCGCACCCCCGACTGGCGCGGGACTGGATCCCGCATCCTTGCCGCCGCAGGCCTCTTGCTTGCCGTCGTCCTGCCGCTCGGCGCGCAGGCCGCCGCCGCGCCGCAGGGATGGAATCCGGACGAGATTCTCAAGGCGGAGACGTACGTGCGGCCCCCGGCGGTCGTGGAGCGCATCATCACGTCGCCGCGCACCGATATCTCATTCACCAACCCGAGTCCTGATCGCAAGTGGTTCCTGCGCTCGGTGGGCCCGGATCGGGGGGACGTCAAGTACTATGGCAAAGGCCACATCTACCTCGCCGGGCTCCAGGTCGACACGGTGGCGAATCGCTCCCGCGCGCTCACCGATCACGGCACCACGGCGTTGTTGCTGGTCGATCCTCGCACCGGTTCCACCAGGACGATCGCGGCGCCGCCCGGCGCCCTGATCGTTTCCCCGGTCTGGTCGCCGAGCGGCGCGCAGATCGCGTACATCGCGAATTTCGACGGGGCGTCGCAGATCTTCGTCGCCGACGTGAGCACCGGAAAGTCGACGCAGGTCACGAAGACGCCGCTTCTGGCCACGCTCGTCACCTCCGTCGACTGGACGGCCGATGGAAAGCAGCATCGTCACGGTACTCCTCCCCGACGGCCGCGGCCCGGCGCCCACGCACGGCGCGGGCGGGATCGAGGACGGACCCGCAGGTGCGGCTCACCGAAGGGCGGATCATCCCGCAGGTGATTCACGCCAGCCTGCTCGAGGATCCGCACGACAAGGCATTGCTCAAATACTACACGACCGGCCAGCTCGCGCTCGTCGACGTGAAGTCGAAGGCGGTGAAGAAGGTCGGTGCGCCGGCGATGATCCGCGTCGGTGGATGTGTCGCCCGACGGGCAGTATCTGCGCGTGACGCGGATGGTGGAGCCGTTCTCGTACCGGGTGCCGATGACCAATTTCGGATCGGTGCAGGAACTGTGGGATGCGAGCGGCCGGGTGATCGCCACGCTGAGCACGATACCGCTTCGCGAGGGCGAGCGCACCGACGACGCCGACGTGCCGGCGTTCGGCGGCCGGGGCGGACAGCAGCCGTCCGCGTCGGACACCGGCAAGCGCAATCTGCAGTGGAATCCGGTGGGCCCGGGGATGGTGTACCTGCAGTCGGTCTTCGCCGCCAATGGCAGCGGCGGCGGGCGGTCCGGTCGCGGAGTGCCTAACGCCGGCCGAGCGGTGCTAACGCCGGCCGAGGGGTTCCGAATGGGGGCCGGGCGGGGCAGGCGCAGCGCCCGCAGCCGTCCAGCGTGCGCTACATGAACTGGCTGCCGCCCTACGGGCCGGGAGACACCAGACTCATGTACGAGGGGAGCGGGCGCCTGACGAGTGTCGCCTACAGCGCCGACGGCAAGACGATGTTCGTGGCCGACAGCGGCGCGGTATTCGCGGTGCGCACCGCCGATCCGTCGAAGCGGTTCAACCTGGGGCGCGGCGTGACCCTCCCCGGCGGCGGCTTCGGCGGCTTTGGTGGGCGGGGCGGTGGCCGCGGCGGCGCGTTCGGCGGCGGCACCGATTCCACGGCGGTTGGCGGCGCGCTCGCGATAAGCCGCGGGGCGAACGGTGAGCCGGAGGTGGTCGTCGGCACCGATGGCAAGACCGTCTACCTCTCGGGCACGCGGGCACCGGGCGCCAAGTGGAGACACGCAGGCGCCGCGTCCCTGGGTGGACAAACTCGACTTCGAGAGCGGCCAGCGATCGCGCATCTTCGACAGCCCCGCCGACGCGTACGACGAGTTCGTCACCGCGCTCGACGACGACTACTCGCAGTACATCTACACGCACGAGACGCCGACCGTCATCGCCGATGCCTAGCTCCGCGACGACGCAGCGGGAACGAGCAGGAAGCTCACCAGCAATGTCGACGTCGCGCCGGAAGTCACCCAGGCGCAGCACAAGCGCTTCCAGGTGACCCGGCCGCGCGACGGCGTCAAGTTCTGGGTCGACGTCCTGCTCCCGCGCGACTGGAAGCCGGGCACGCGTCTGCCCGGGATCATCTGGTTCTATCCGCGCGAATACACGACCCAGGCCGAGTACGATCGCTCGAAGTACAACACCAACATCAATCGCTTCCCCGAAGTGCCGGCGGCCCGTCCGGCGTCGGCCACGAAAATCTGGGTGGCGCAGGGCTACGCCTTCATCGAGCCCGACAGCCCGATCATGGGTGACAGCGGCCGGATGAACGACAACTACACGCAGGATCTCCGCGAGAACCTCGACGCCGTCGTCGACGCGGTGGTCGACTCCGGGTGGGTCGATCGCGACCACATGGGCGTCGGCGGGCACAGCTACGGGGCGTTCAGCACGGTGAACGCGATGACGCTGGTGCCGTACTTCAAGGCCGGCATCGCCGGCGACGGAATGTACAACCGCTCGCTCACGCCGTTCGGCTTCCAGAGCGAGCGCCGCAGCTTCTTCCAGGCCCAGGACACCTATCTCGACATGTCGCCGTTCTACCGGGCCGACCGGCTGAGCGGCGCGCTGCTCATGTACCACTCGCTGGAAGACCAGAACGTCGGCACCGCGCCCATCAGCTCGATCCGCATGCTGCACGCGCTCCAGGGGCTGGGGAAGACGGCGGCGCTGTTCATGTATCCGTACGAGGACCACAGCGTGGCCACGTACCAGACCGATCTCGACCAGTGGGCGCGGTGGCTCGCCTGGTTCGACATGTACGTCAAGAATCCGAGGAAAGACACGAAGGCGGTAACGCAGCCGTAGCGCCGCCGCCACTCCGGCCGGCAAACGTCACTCCGGCGGCGTCCGGGTTGGCGTTTGCGGTTGCGCGGGCCACACGTTGTTGCGCGGGTCGATGTCGGGCAGCAGGTGCTCGGGGTCGATCTCGATCCGGGTCAGCCGCTTCCCGTCGAACACGTACTGCCGAACGTAGCGATCCGGACGGGACAGCCACGCCTCCACCGGATAGCGAACGTCCTGAGTGGTGCTGTCGGCAAAGGTGAACCGGACGATGAGGGGGAGCACCCCGCGCTGCAGGTTCGCATACCGCACCGTAACCGAGTCCCCACTGCGCGACGTCACCACCGTGTCGATGGCCTGATCGAACCGATAGTCGTTGATGAACCATTCGCGCCAGAACCAGTCGAGCCGCTTCCCGCTCACGTCCTCCATGGTGCCGGAAGAAGTCCGCCGGGGTGGGATGCTTGTACGCCCACCGGCGGATGTAGGTGCGAAAGGCGTCGTCGAAGGCATCGGGGCCCAGGACCTGGGTGCGGAGGATCTGCAGTCCGACCGACGGCTTGTAGTACTCCACGTAGCCGAGCAGCACCGGATTGATGCGGTCGCCGGGGACGTCGACCGTGAGGTCGACGTTGGCGCGCATCGCCAGCACGATCTGGTTGCGCTCCTCCGCGGCGCGCGCCATCTGATCCCCGTTCTGCGGATACCGGCGTGCCTCCGAGAAGGTGTTGATGAAGGTGTTGAACCCTTCGTCCATCCAGAAGTGCAGCCGCTCGTTGGAGCCGACGATCATCGGAAACCAGTTATGGCCCACCTCGTGGGTGATGACGTTGTACAGGTCCGGCTTGTCGCTCCCCTTTGCTTCCATGGCCACCATCGGGTATTCCATCCCGCTCACCGGTCCTTCGACGACCGTCACCTGCGGATACGGGTAGGGGAACCATCGCTCCGAGTATTCCATGATGGACATCCGCGCCTGATCCGCGGCGTCCACCCAGGTGGTGTCGGCGCCGGGGCGGTAGTACGCGTTGGCGATGATTCCTTTCCAACTGGTGGCGTCCCACCGGTAGTCCGGAGAACAGGCCCACGCCACGTCGCGCACGTTCTTCGCGCTGAACTTCCAGGTGACCATGCCCGACTTCACGGGCCGCGCCGCGCCGCTCTGCAGATCGGCCGCCGACACGATCGGCACGACCGAGTCAGCCTTCGCGGCGACGGCGAGTCGCGCCACCTCGGCGCTGGTGAGCACGTCCTTCGGATTATCGAGCGTCCCGGTGCCGGCCACGATGTACCCGGCCGGGACGGTCACCTCATAATGGAAGTCGCCGTACTCGAGGTAGAATTCGGACTGCCCGAGGTAGGGGTCGGTGTTCCAGCCGCTCACATCGTCGTACACGGCCGCCCGTGGGTACCACTGGGCCAGCTCATAGAGCGATCCGTCGCGTCCCATGCGGTCGGCGCCGTGCTCGGGGACGGCAAAGTGGTAGGCGATGTCGATCACCGCCACGCCCCGCGGCGGAAGGGGATCCGCCAGATCGACCTTCATCATCGTGCCCTCGACCCGATGCGGGGCGGCCACCGATTTCGTGGCGGGCCTGGCGCCCGCCCGCGCACGCACGGTGAGCACCTGCTCCACGTGCTCCAGCTCGAGGCCGCCCTCGAATCCGCGAAAACCGAACCGGGCGCCCTGGGGAAAGACATAGGTCCCCAGCGCATCGTGCCGGAAGGCGTTCTGCTCCACCTGGATCCAGAGAAACCGGAGGGTGTCGGGCGAGTTGTTGGTGTACCGCATGGTCACCCGCCCCGAGAGCGTGGTGGTCGCGGTGTCGAGCTGCGCGGTGATGGTGTAGTCGGCCCGGTTCTGCCAGTACGCGTGGCCCGGGGCCCCGCTCGCCTCGCGGTATTCGTTAGGCGTGGGGAGGGGCAGGCGGGCGAAGATCGAGCTGTCGCCGCCAACGCGTACCGGACGCTGGGCGCCGAGGATCGCGGGCACCACCGACAGCACGGTGAGGACACGAAGGGTCGGGAACGCAAACATTGGTCAGCAGGAACGAGGAGCCAGCAGGAACCGCGCGTGCAGGCAGCGCGAGGGACACGAGATTGCGGACGCGACGCGAGGTCCGCCAGCGGGGCCGGACTCACGCCAGACGATTCCGGCGTCGATCGGCGCCGGACCGGATGATACCCACGAGGCTGCCGGCGGTGGCATCACGCGTTCAAGGCGAGCACCGCGAACGTCGCCAGCCAGTGCTCCCCCATGTAGTCACCGGCTACGTGCGGAAGGCTGGCGGCGAGGTGAAGGTCGGCGGCGTCGCGCGCGCGGGCGCGCCGCCCGTCGGAGCCGCGCATCGTCCGCGCGATCGACCGCCAGCACCAGGCCCGGCTCAGGTTGAGGCCGTCGAGGTGGGCGATCTTGCCGTCGCCGCGGTCGCTCACGTGGGCCGGCACGAACAACGTCACCGGCCTGCCTTGCCCGATGCGGGGAAGGAAACGCCTGAGCCAGGCGCCGTAGGCGACCGGCGCCAGACTGCGTCGCATGCACTCCGCCTCGATCAGCGCCGGTGAGAGAAAGTCGTCACCACCGGGCTCCCAGCACTGACAGTCGGTGTCACCACCATACCACGCCGCGGCTTTTTCGCTGAGCGAGCCGGCGAGGCCCGGGTCGTCCACGGCTTCCGCATAGTCCAGTGCCAGCGTGAGGGCGAACGCGCTGTTGAAGTGCGTGCCCACGCGGATCGGATACGTGGCTTTGGGCAGGAATGTGCGCAACCGCCAGACAAATTCAGCAGCGAGGGGCTGTAGCGCCGCCGCCCACCGCCGCCCCTCGCTGCTCTCGTGCCGGGCCAGCTCGCCGGCGAGCATGAGCAGCCACGCCCATCCGTAGGGGCGCTCGAATCCCTCGCGCGACGGTTGTGACAGATACGCCAGCTCGCCGGCAACGCGATCGGCGGTGAACTGCCGGTCGAGCAGGTCGCGGATGCGTGGCGCGTCGGGAAGCGACGGGAACATCCGGTAGCAGGTGCGCCAGCAGCCAGTGTCCGTGCACGCACGAGTGCCAGTCGAAGCTCCCGTAGAAGATTGGATGCAGCTCGCGCGGACTGCGGACGTCTTCCGGTCCGTTCAGGACGTGGTCGAGCTTGTTCGGGTACTCGCGCGTGACGTGCGCGAGAGCAAGCGCTGCGAAGCGAGAGGCGAGCGATTCGGTCAGCCCGCCTCCGGTCGGCACCAGAACGGCTTCGCGCGGCATGGTCAGAAGCGAAAGACGAGGAAGTACATCAGCAGGGTGTTGGCAATGAGGAGCGGGATGGCCGGTCGGAATCTGTACCTTGATCACCGCGTGCTGGTCGGGCAGCTCGAGCAGCGCGGCGGGGACGATGTTGAAGTTGGCGGCCATGGGCGTCATCAGCGTGCCGCAGAAGCCGGAGAGCATGCCCACCGCGGCCATGATCGCCGGGTCTCCGCCGAATCGCTGCACGATGAGCGGGAGACCGATGCCCGCCGTCATGACCGGAAAGGCGGCGAACGCGTTCCCCATGATGATCGTAAACAGCGCCATTCCCACCGTGTAGGTCGCAACCGCCACGATCGCCGTGTCCAGCGGAATCCACCGGTTCACCAGGGTCGAGATCACGCCGCCCACGCCGGCGATGGCGAAGAGGGCGCCGAGTGCCGCCAGCATCTGCGGGAGCACCGCCGCCCATCCCACCGAATCCATGAGCCGGCGTGCTTCCTGGATCGGAGCCTGCCATGGAGCGCGCAGCATCGTCATGCCGGCGATCAGGGCGACGATGGTGGCGAGCCCGAGGGAGATCACGGTAACCTGGCCGGCCTCGATCAGCGGGACGTCGTTGATACGGATGCCCTTGAGCACGGTGGTTCCGAACAGCGTCACCGCCGGAATGAGGAGGGCGGGGACGAACAGCCGGTTCCCCAATCGGCGCGCGCGGGCCTCGCGCGCCTCACGCGTCACCGACTCCGGCCCGCCGCGCCCGAGGCCGCGGATGCTCGAGACGAGCACCATGCCGATCACCAGCACGCCATTGGTGAAGTCCGGCAAGTGACTGCCCAGGAGAAACGTGGCGGCGTAGAGTCCCCAGAAGGCGGCCTTGTTGAGATGCCGGGAATCGCAGCGGTCCAACAGATTCACCAGGGCGATGCCGGCGAGCATCAGGCCCATCAGCAGGTAGATCGCCTCGAGCCCGATCATTCGCCGGCGGCGTCAGAGGCCGGGGCGGCCGCGTTGTCCGCCGGCGCCGCCGGTCGCGCCGGACCGTTGTCCGATGCCACGGTGGGGACCGGCAACGTCGTGAGCTCCCGCCGCAGACTCCGGTCGAGCGCCACCAGACGCAGAAAATGAATCGTCAGGGCGCACACGGCCGTGGGAATCGACCAGGCGGCGAGGGTGGTGGGCGCCACGTCGATGCCGTTCTGTGCGAGGAATCCCTGGATGAGCAGGATCGAGCCGATGGCGATGAAGATGTCCTCGCCGAAGAAGACCGCCACGTTGTCGACGGCTGCCGCATGAGCGCGGATGCGATAGCGCGTTGCATCCGGAATCTCGCCGAACCGGTTTTCGGCGGCCCCCTCGGCCATCGGGGCGATGAGGGGCCGGACCATCTGGGCATGGCCGCCTAACGAGGTGAGTCCCAGCGCGGCGGTGGTCTGGCGGACCGCGAAGTACATCATCAGCACACGCCCGGTGGTCGCGGCATGCACCCGCGCGATCAGCGTCCGCGCGCGTTCCTTGAGTCCGCTCCGCTCGAGGAGTCCGATGACCGGGAGCACCAGCCAGACGATGCCGACGAAGCGATTGGCGGTGAACGCCCGGCCGAAGTCGGCGACCACCACGTGCGGACTCAGCCCGGCGGCAAGCCCGGTCGCGATGCCGGCACACGTCACCACCAGCAGCGCATTCAGCCGGAGCGCGAAACCGATGACGACGACGAGAACGCCGATGAGCGGGAGGAGCGACACGGCTGATGCGAAGGGCGTCGCGTCAGCGCTCGTTGAGCCAGCGGTCCTCGAGCACCTCCACCGTCTTCGTGTAGTCGTGTCCGGCCACGGTGAGTTTCACGAGATAGGTCCCCGGCGCGACCGCGGCGCCGCCGCCTCCCCGTCCGCCAGCACTGCCCGCGCAGCCGGTCTCGGGCGGAGGGCCTGCCCGGCCCCCGGCTCCACCTGGTTCAGCCGCGCCGCCGCCCCCGCCGCCCCCGCCGCCCCCGCCGCCCCCACCGGCCCCACCGGCCCCACCGGCCCCGCCGGCCCCGCCGCCTGCTCGACCGCCACGGCCACCTCCGGCAGTGAGGGGAGCGACCAGCGTCCACTGCACCCGATGGATGCCGGGCGTCGCCGGACCGTCGGAGGTGCACAGCGTGCGGCCGCGCACGTCGACGACCGAGACCTTCACCGCCCCGGATGCCGGCGACTTGAGGTAGTACTGGATCGCCGTGCCCCTTGGCCGGATTCTCGCCCTCGAACGCCTTGTCGCCGCCGGTGAACGCGTCGCTGCGGTAGTCGAACGCGTACGCGATCGCGGGACGCACGTCGAACAGCACCACGTCCTGCGCCGCGACGGCGGCGTGAACTGCTTCGAGCGGCGTGATGTCGTCCGCGATCCAGAGGCTGCGCCCGTGCGTCGCCACGATGAGGTCGTCCGTCCCGCGGATGCACCAGGATGTCGTCCGTGCGCACCGTGGGAAGCCGTTCATGAACTGCTCCCAGTGCTTCCCGGCGTCGAGCGACACGAACAGCCCGAACTCGGTTCCGGCGAAGAGCAGGTCGCGGTTCTTCGGATCCTCGCGGACCACCTGCACGTTGCCGTACTGGCGGGAGGTTGCCCGACACGCTCGGGAAGGTCTTCCCGTAATCATGCGTGACGAAGACGTACGGGTCGCAGATCGTCGCGAGCGGTGGCCGTCGACGGCGACGTACGCCGTCGCCGGGCTCGAAGTGCGACGCCTCGATGCGCGAGATCCAGTACGGATTCGTTCCGGCGAGCGCGCCCGCGCGGAAGGCCGCCGAGGTTCGCGCCGACCTCCGTGAACGTCGCGCCGCCATCCCGGCTCACCTGGAGATTGCCGTCGTCCGTGCCGGCCCACACCACGCCCGGCATCACCGGCGATTCCGAGATCGCGGTGATGGTGCTGAACGCGCTCACGCCGTCGTTCTTCGAGAGCTGCGGCTTCGTGCCCGCCACGCCCATCACCGTCGACGTCGCAGCGGTCGACCTGCTTCGTGAGGTCGGCGCTCGCGACCCAGGTGTTGCCCTGGTCATACGACTTGAAGAGCCGGTTGCCGCCTAACCAGACGATGTGCGGATTGTGCGGCGAGAGCAGGATCGGCGTGTTCCAGTTGAAGCGGTAGCTGTCGCCCGGCTTCGGCGTTGACCACGTTAGGTCTGGCTGCCTCGCCCGCCCGCCGCCCACCGCCCCCGCCACCGCGACCCGCCGCCGCCCGCGGTGACGATCCGGCCGTCCACGCAGCGGTGCCCGGCTCCGGAGTCCGCTGCGCCGCCACGCCGCCTCCACCGCCTGCCCCGCCCGCGCCGCCACCGCGACCGGCGGATGGCGCAATCGGACGAATGCTCTGCTGGTGACCCGGTCCGCGAGTCGGAGCGCGCCACGTTGCCGTCCTGCGACTCCGAGTACACGAGTCGAAGCTGCGTAGGGATCGGCCGCGGTCTGGAAGCCGTCGCCGCCGCTCAGGTGGTACCAGTCCTGACTCCGGATGCCGATGCGACCGCGCGTCGCGCTGGGCCCGCCCCAACTGAATCGTTGTCCTGGAATCCCGCGAAGACGTGATACGGATGGCCCATGTCGGCCGACACCCAGTACGCGAGCGCGGTGGCCATGGTGCGCACGTACTCCCACGTCTCGCCCTGATCCCAGCTCACGGCGAGTCCGGCATCGCTCCCGCGCATCAGGTGGTTCCGGATTGTGCGGATCGATCCAGAGCGCGTGGTTGTCCTCGGTCTCGTTGTCGAAGCCGCTGCCGCGGTCGATCGTGGCGAACGTCTTGCCGCCATCGGGCGACTTCGACGTGCGCACGCCGCCGACGTAGATCGTGTTGGTCGCTCGAGGGATCGACGCGCAACTGGCTGAAGTAGAGCGGCCGCGCGTTGCAGTTGCTCACCACCGTCCACGACCGACCCCGATTGTCGGACCGGTAGACGCCGGAACGCGTTGCCGTCGACCTCGGCGGACTGCGCGGGTCGTGTCGCTGCCGGCCGCGCCCCCGCGCCCGCCAAAGCCGCGGCCCGGGCCCGCCGTTGTTGCACCAGTCGTAGCCGCCGCGACCGCCGAAGCCCCGCGCCGCCGGCCGCGCCCTCGGCGCCGCTGTCGGTCTCGATCTGCGCGTAGACCACGTTCGGGTTCGACCGCGAGACGTCGAGCGCGATGCGACCGTACGTGCCGCCCGGCAGACCGTTGCCCGTCAGTCGGGTCCAGTTCTTGCCGGCATCCTCGGTCTTCCAGAGGCCGCTGCCCGGACCGCCGCCGTTGAAGCAGCAGCCGCGTGCGGCGCCGCTGATAGCTCGCCGCGTACAGCACGTTCGGGTTCGACGGATCGAGCGCGATGTCGGTGAAGCCGGTGTTCTCGTCGATGATACTTGACCTTGGTCCAGGTCCTGCCGCCGTCGGTCGTCTTGAAGACGCCCGCGTCGGGGTCCGGTCCGAACAGGTGGCCCGGCGCCGCGACGTAGACCGTCGCCGGATGCTTCGGATCGATCACGATGCGCGCGATCGTCTGCGTCTCGCGCAGTCCCGATGTTGGTGAACGTCTTGCCGCCATCAGTCGACTTGTAGATGCCGTCGCCGAAGGTCGACGTCTGGCGGTTGTTCGGTTCGCCCGTGCCGACGTAGACGATATTCGGGTTGGTGGGGTCGATGGCGATGTCGCCGATGGACGCGGAGCCGTAGGTCTCGAATACCGGCTCGAACGTCGTGGCGTTGTTCTCCGACTTGAACACGCCACCCGTGGCATATCCGACGTAGATGACGCTGGGGTTCGACTCGGCGACCGCGATGTCGTCGATCCGGCCACCCATGCTCGCCGGGCCGATCGAGCGGAAGCGGAAGCTCTGCGAGCAGCGGGTTCGTGGATCGGTTGACGACGACCGAGTCATGGCGCCAGACGTTGGCCTGGGCGAGCGCACTGGACGTCGAACACGCGAGGATGAGAAGCGATCGGGCACGCACGGAGTTCTCCGGGAAGGGAACCAGAAGCGGATAGGGTACGCTGGAGAGAGGTCAGAGGCCATAGGGGCAAAGGCCAAGGGTCAAAGGCCAAGGGGCAAAGGCCAAAGGTCAAGGGCCAAAGGTCAAAGGCCAAAGGCCAAAGGCCAAGGGTCAAAGGCCAAGGGTCAAAGGCCAAGGGTCAAAGGCCAAGGGTCAAAGGCCAAGGGTCAAAGGCCAAAGGGCCGCTCGTCTTGCTCCGACGCTGGCGCGCCGCAAATTGGCCAGATGACCTCAAACCATTCCGCACGATCGTGGCGCATGGGTCTGCGGGGCGCTGGTTCGCCGGCCCCGCGTCGCATCGCGGTTGTGCTCTCCATGCTCGTGGCACATCTGTCCGGGATCCCGACAGCGCACGCGCAAGGCGCGCCCGCTTACGTCCCCGAGACCGATTCCCTCGTCCTGCGCAAGCTGGCGCAGTGGCAGGACCTCAAGCTCGGGCTGCTCATGCACTGGGGGACCTACTCCCAATGGGGCATCGTCGAGTCGTGGTCGCTCTGTTCCGAGGACGAGCCGTGGTGCCGTCGATCGATGGACGACTACGGCGAATACAAGAAGGCGTACGAAGCGCTGCAGACCACCTTCAATCCCGTGAAGTTCGACCCGGAGCGCTGGGCGAAGGCGGCCGCGGACGCGGGCATGAAGTACGTGGTGTTCACCACGAAGCACCACGACGGATTCAGCATGTTCGACACGAAGCAGACCGACTACCGGATCACGTCGCCCAGGACGCCGTTCTCCTCGAATCCCGCGCGCCGACGTCACACGCGCCATCTTCGACGCCTTTCGTGCGCGCGGGTTCATGATCGGCGCGTATTTCTCCAAGCCCGACTGGCACAGCCCCGACTACTGGTGGCCCTACTTCGCGACGCCCGATCGGAACCCCAACTACGACCTGAAGAAGTATCCCGAGCGCTGGGCGCGGTTCGTGGCGTTCACGCATGCCCAGATCCGGGAACTGATGTCGAACTACGGGCGCGTGGACATTCTCTGGCTCGACGGCGGCTGGGTGCGGATCCGCAGCGACCAGGAGATCCGCGCCGAGATGAACGCGCCGGATTACAAGTTCATGCATCTCCAGAGCCAGGACATCGACATGCCGGGGCTGGTGGCGGAGGCGAGGCGACTGCAGCCCGGGCTGATCGTGGTGGACCGCGCGGTGCCGGGTCCATACCAGGACTACCTCACGCCGGAGGCACGCGTGCCGGACCAGCCGCTCCCGTATCCCTGGGAAGTGCCGATGCCGATGGCGCGGAGCTGGTCCTACGTGCCGAACGACGTGTACAAGTCGCCCCGAACGCTGATCCAGATGCTGGTCGATGTCGTCTCCAAGGGCGGCAACCTGCTGCTCAACATCGGTCCCGGACCCGATGGCACGTGGGCCGATGCGGCCTACGATCGACTGGCTGCGCTTGGCGCCTGGATGAAGGTGAACGGCGAGGCGATCTACGGCACGCGCCCGGTGGCGCCGTACGCCGACGGGAAGCTGCGGTTCACCCAGGGGAAGGACGGCGCCGTGTACGCGATCTACCTGCCTGACGAGGGAGAGACGGCGCTGCCGAGGTACCTGAGCGCCGTCCGCGTCGCGCCTGCGGCGGGGGCCATCATCAGCCTGGTGGGATCCGACCGCCCGATCCCCTGGGAGCGCTCCGGCACCGGATTCGTGGCACGAATCCCCGCCGGGCTGAAGCCCACGAGCGCGGACGCCTGGGTCTTCCGCATCTCGCGTCTGTCGCGGTAACCGCGCCGGACGGTCGGCACAGCAACGACGCGGGCCCCGAAAGCGTGACCGGGGACCCGCGTCGCAGGCTCAGGTGCTCATGTGTTCCTTCAGGCTGCTGCCAACTGCGCCAGACTGCTCAGGTCTTGCGGAGTGAGACACACAACCCCGCGCGACCCCCTGACACGAGGGCGGCGAGCGAGTGCCACCCTCGATGATGCCTGACACGGTGGCGGGCGCGAGCGCCACCCTTGATGATGCCTGATCGGTGGCGGGCGCGAGCGCCACAGTCGGTGCTGCCTGACGCGGGGTTAACGCCGGCCTTCCCGCAGACGTCGGACAGGCTGCCAGCTCAGGTCTCTTCGTCAATCGAGTGGGTTCACCAGCACCACATTTGATGGGGAGGATGTCACATGCAATACCGCACGCGCACAGGGGTCCTTGCGTTGCTCTTCGGCGCAGCCGCCTGTTCGAAGGACAGCAGCACCGCGCCGTCATCGGCCGACGCCCTGCTGAATGCGGACGTGGCGACCATCGCCGCCGACGCCACGGCGCAGGACGTCGAGGTCATGCAGGGCCCGGGCGGTGCGTTCGCCATGGGATTGCACTTCGACCCCGCACGGTTCGACTGCATGCGCGAGTTTCCGGAGCGACTCACCGTCGATCGGACCTGCGTGTTCAAGGACGCCGATGGCAATGTCCAGGCGGCGTACGATCCGGCCACCACGGCGTCGGCGACCATATCGACCACGATAGACGGGTCGATCGATCGTGACTACCTGCAGGCCACCCTCCACCGGGAATCGCAGTATGAGGTTACCGGGCTCGAAGGCGCGGAAACGACGCGTACCTGGAACGGCTCGGGAAGTGGCACTCGGAGCGCCGTTCGTGAAAAGTCGGATGGGGGAACCCGGAGCTACGAGGCCAGCACCGCTTCAACCGTGACCGATGTGGTGATTCCCGTGCCACGCAGCAGCAGTTCGTGGCCGCTGTCGGGGACGATTCACCGCACGATCACGATCACCCGGTCCAACGGCAAGACGGTGACGCGCGATGTGACGATCACGTTCAACGGCACCGAGTTCATCACCATCCTGGTGAACGGCGAGAGCTACGACTTTGATCTCCAGCTGCGGAGGCGCCCCCACCGTCACAACGGAGGCTGAGCCGGGCAGAAGAACGTGCGACCCCGTCGCGCGCACATACGTCGACTCTTGTGTCATCTCGAGCCCGCTGGGGGGAGAAAGGTAGAAGTCTCAGATGCCCCCCTTGGGCGAAGCCTGGCTGGAGCAACTCCTGGTCAGTCCAGCGCATTCGGCGAGCACCACATGCCAGGGCAGCTCCCTCGAGGTGGCACAAGAGCATCAGACCGGAGAACCACCGGCGCGGATAGAGCGGATACAGGGGGTACAGCGGATACAGCGGATCGATCGAACAGTACGGATCGAGCGGATACGGTGTCTGGACGAGAACACTGGCCACTGACCGCTGTGATAGCTGCCCTGTTTCTATTCGCCCAATTCGTAGATGCGCTCCATCAGCACCCACTTCGCACCGCGCGGAGCCCCGGGCAGCGCCTGCTGATACCGCCACATGAGCGTCTCCCACTCCTGCACCCGCGGATTCGCGCGGTCGGCCGCCGCTTTCGCCTCGAATGAAAACGTGTCGGACACCTCCATGATCATGAACAGGCGGTTGCCGGTCCTGTAGATCGAAAGTTGTTCGATCCCCGCGTCGCGCAGGCTCTGCTCGATTTCCGGCCAGACGCGGGCATGATGGCGTTCGTATTCGGCAATCAGCGCCGGATCGTCCTTGAGGTCGAGCGCCAGACAATAGCGTCGCATCATGCGACCCTCGCGGCGGGATGCGTGAGCGACGGGCGGTGTCCGCGAATCGAGAACCAGAAGACGTAGGCATAGCACGCCATCGGGACCAGAAACGCGGTCTGGATCGTCGTCAGGTCCGAGAGGCGCCCCATCACCGCGGGAATGATCGCGCCGCCCACGATCGACATCACGAGCAGGGAGGCGCCGAGCTTTCGCAGCGCCCCCAGTCCCTCCAGGCTGAGCGCGAAAATGGTCGGGAACATCATCGAGTGGAAGAATCCGATCAGCACGATCATCCACACCGCGAGCGCCCCCGTGGTGCTGACGGCGATGCCGGCCGCCGCGAACGCGCCGGCCGCGAACGCCGCCAGCATCGTGGGCGCGCGCACGAACTTGAGCGCCCCGGCGGTCAGAAACCGGCCGAGCATGAAGCCCACCAGATGGAAGAAGAGATACTCGGCGGCAGTCTTCTCCGGCGTCCCCGGCATCGCGCGCTGCACGAACCGGATGACGAAGCTGGCGACGCCCACCTGGGCTCCCACGTAGAAGAACTGCGCCACCACGCCGCGCACCAGGTGGCCGTGCGCGAGTATGCGCGTTTGCGCACCGCCGGGTCGGGCCGGCTCATCCGCGGTCGCACCGGCGTCCCTCACCTCGGGCAGGTGCGCCCGCCAGAACAGGAAGGCCATGAACAGGAAGATGGCGGTGATCGCCAGATAGGGGCCGCGCACCATGCCGGCTTCCATTGTCCGATAGGCCTCCAGCTGTTGTGACGGCATCGCCGCGATCTGCGCGCTCGTGTACTCGATGCCCGACAGGATGAACGTGGCACCGATGACCGGCGTGACCACCGCCCCCACGGCGTTGAACGCCTGCGCGCTGTTGAGCCGCCACGGTGCCGTCTCGTCGGGGCCGAGGGTGGTCACGTAGGGATTCGCGCCCACCTCCAGGAAGCACTGGCCGCACGCCAGCACGAACAGCGCGAACAGGAAGAGCGGATACACCCGCACCAGTGAGGCGGGAATGAACAGGAAGGCCCCCGACGCGCAAACCAGGAGCCCCGTGATGATTCCCTTGCGATATCCGACGCGCCGCATTACCCACCCGGCCGGCAAGGCGGCCAGAAAATACCCGCCGAAGAACGCGGTCTGAATCAGCGACGACTGAAAGTCGGTGAGGCCGAACGCCTTCTTCAGGTGCGGAATCAGGATGTCGTTGAGGTTGACACCGAGCGCCCAGAGGAAGAACAGACTGGTGACCAGGATCAGCGGCGCGACGTACCGGCGCTCGGTGAACGGCGCGCGGGTCGCCCGTTCCGCCTGGCTCATGCGAGGGCCCGGTCGAGGTGCACGTAACCGCCGTCGACGTGGAGGTGCTGCCCGGTCACGTGCGCGGCCCGGCTCGACAGGAGGAAGAGCGCGGCCCACGCGATCTCGTCAGGCGTCGTCATGCGATGTCCGAGCGGGATGCGCTGCAGAATCGATCTCCAGCATGCCTTCCGGGATCGGGAAAGGTGGCGAGCCAGCTGCCGGTACAAGCGGGGTCATCACTTCGGCCGGCACCACCGCGTTCACCCGGATCCCCGCGGGCAGCAGTTCGACGGCCCATTCCCGGGTGAGGGCGAGAATGCCGCCCTTGGCGGCGGCGTAGCCGGACGTGCCGCCCTGCCCGGTTTCCGCCACCTTGGAGGCGATGTTCACGATGCTGCCGCGCGACGCCGTGAGGGCCGGGAGGGCATGGTGCGTCACGGCGTAGTAGTGCACCAGGTTGCGCCGCAGCGACTCGACGAACGCCTCGGGGGAGCCCGTCTCGGAGTCCGACGCGGTCGTTGATCCCCGCGTTGTTCACGAGCCCGTCCAGTCCTCCGCACCGTGCCACGGCCTCCTCCACCGCCCGGCGGCACTGAGTCGCATCGGTCAGCTCGGCGGTCACGATCTCGACGCGAGCGCCGGCGGCGCGCAGTTCAGTGCCTAACGAGGCTGCCGCCTCCGCGTCCCGGTCCACCACGATCGGGACGGCGCCCTCGGCGCCGAGGGCGCGCGCAATGGCGGCGCCAATGCCCCTGGCCCCTCCCGTGACCAGCATGCGCTTCCCGGTGAGCTCGAGATTCATGCCCGCGCCTGCCCTCCGGATACCACCGGACCCGCATCGAGGTGATAGAAGCGCGCGGCGTTGCCGCCGAACACCGCGCGCCGCTCCGATTCGGTCAGGGCAGCCGCGTAGTCCTCCACCACGTCCACCACCGTCGCGTAGTCGGCGGCCACCAGGCAGACCGGCCAGTCGGAGCCGAACATCACGCGATCGGCGCCGAAGGCGTCGAGCGCCACGTCCAGGTACGGCCGCAGGTGCTCCGGTCGCCAGCGTGTCCAGTCCGCCTCGGTCACCAGTCCGGACAACTTGCAGCAGACATTGGGGTGCTGCGCCAGCGCGCGCAGCCGGGAAGCCCACGGCGCCAGAATCCCGCCCTTGATCCGCGGTTTGGCGAGGTGATCGACCACGAACGGCTGCGAGGGGAGACGCGACACCAGCGTCTCGGCGGCCGGGAGTTGATGTGCGTAGATGAGGATATCGTAGGTGAACCCGAATGCGCCGAGCTGCCCGATCCCGTGGATCACGTCGTCGCGCGCGAGGAAGTCGTCCGCTTCGCCCTGCGCGGCGTGTCGCACGCCCCTGAGCATCGGTTCGCGGGAGAGCAGCGCCAGATCGCGCGCCAGATCGGGCGCCAGCAGGTCCACCCATCCGACCACGCCGCGGATGAACGGATGCGCCCGCGCCAGATCGAGCAGGTACCGCGTCTGCGCCATCGACGGCGCGGCCTCCACGGCGATGCACCCGTCAAAGCCATGCGCGGTGAGGTGTCCCGCCAGCTCGTCAGGCAGGAAATCCCGTTTGAGCGCAGCCATCTCACCGGTAATCCAGGTATCGCGGTCCGCGTCATAGCGCCAGAAGTGCTGGTGCGCGTCGATCCGCATCACGCGTGCGCCGTGGAGCACGGCGTCCAGGTGTCTCGCCGCCTCATGGAGCACGGCGTCGATGTGTCTCGCCGCCTCATGGAGCACGCCGCGTGCGAGGGCGCGAGTTGCCTGGAACCGCGCGGCGGCGGGCGTCGGGAGGTCATCCGTGCAGGCGCAGGAATCCGCCGTCCAGCGGATAGTCCGTCCCCGTCGCGAAGCTCGCGGCATCCGAACACAGGTAGACGGCGAGCTCGGCGACCTCCTCAGGGGTGCCCATCCGGCCAATCGGCTGCGTCGCCGAGAGCGCGTCGAACATCTCGGCCTCCCGTCCGGGGTAGTTGTCGCGCAGGAACCCGTCCACAAAGGGGGTATGGATCCGCGCCGGCGAGATCGAGACACAGCGCACGCCGTGCGCCACGTAGTCGCGGGCCACGGACCAGGTCATCGCCCGAACAGCTCCCTTGGTCATCGAATAGGCGAACCGGTTTGCCAGTCCGGCCGAGGCCGCAATCGACGCCAGATTGACGATCACGCCGGTGCGCCGCGACTTCATGGCCCCGATCACCGCGCGCGTGCAGTGGTACACGCCCTTCACGTTGACGCTGTACAGGCGATCGAGTTCGGATTCGGTCGTCTCCTCGATGGTGCCGACGTGCGCGATGCCCGCGTTGTTGATCAGGAGGTCGATCGGACCACGCGCGAGAATGGCGCCGAAGATCCGGTCCACCTCGCCGGCCGACGTGACGTCGCAGCGGTGCGGATGCACCGGCGCACCGGGTCCGCTGATGGCGCTCGCGGTGGCCTGGGCTGCGTCGCCGCGGTTATCGAGGAGATGCACCGTAGCGCCGTTGGCGCAGAACGCCTCGGCGATGGCCTTGCCGATTCCGCTCGCGCCGCCGGTAACGACGGCAATCCGGCCGCCAAGTCGGTGTGGGGTTCCGCTCATTGCGATCCGTGGCAGGCGTCGGCGCAATTCTGCCGCCATGGGATCGGTTCGTCAAACCGGTCGGGGACGCCTGTGCGGCCAGCCGTCTGATGCCTGGTCCCGCAACAGGCGGTTCAGGCCGGCTGGTCATGCTGGACGGCCACCGGTGAACGGCATCGCGGGCTGACCGAATCGCGGACCTGCGACTGGCGGTGCCTGATCGGAGTCCGCACCTTCCTCGGCCCCGTCCTCACTCCGCAATCAAGGGAGACCCACCACATGAGCCTCGCCCAGACCCTCCTGCCGGAATTCGATCAGGAAATGGCCACCACTCGACGACTGCTCGAACGGGTGCCCGGCGACAAGGCACAATGGAAGCCGCACCCGAAGTCCTTTGCGCTGGGACACCTCGCCCAGCTCGTCTCGTGGATGCCCGGCTGGATCAGCCAGACCCTCCGCCAAAACGAGCTCGATCTGGGAAAGGCCACCGGCTACAGCTTCGAGAAGACGGAAACGCTCATCGCCACGTTCGACCGGAATGTGCGCGAGGCGCGCGAGGCGATCACCGCGGCGCAGGATGCCGACCTCGCCGTGCCCTGGTCGCTGAAGCACGGCGATCGCGTGCTGTTCACCTCCCCGCGCGGGGTCGTTGTGCGGACGCACGTCAATCACCTGATCCATCATCGCGGTCAGCTGACGGTGTACCTGCGGCTCCTCGACGTACCGCTGCCCTCGATCTACGGCCCGACGGCCGATGAGGCGTGGGGTGGATAACGCGGCGCGAGGGGCCGAGGCGCGCCGGCGGTTTCGTTACAGGGCAGGACACTGCCAAGTCCTATACGTGAGCCCGTCTGGCGGCTTCGGTTGACAGCTTACTCGCGTGGTGATGGACGCACCTCCGGAAGTGTCTGCGCCCCCGCTCGGCGACCGTCCCGAGATCACTACGGTGGCGGCTGTCGCTCCGTGGATGCGTGCTGTGAGCGGCGCGCGCCGGGCCGGGGGCGCGGTCTTCCGGCGCGCGGCTGCCGGGATGTGCGCGATCATTGACGGCCTGTCCCGGCGCGCCTGGGCAGTGCGTGCGCGCGCCGCTCGTCAGGCGATCGCGGAGTCCGAAGGCCGGTTTGGCGCGATCTTCGAGCGGTCCGCCGTCGGGCTCGCATTGCTCGCAAACGGGTCTGAGATCGTTGCAGCCAATGCCGCGTTGGAGGCGTTTCTGGGTTGCGGAGAGGGCGGACTGCACGGTCGCCGTCTCACGGACTTCGCGGCTCAGGATGATGCCGGCGTCGTCGCCAGCATGGTGGCCGATGTGGGTACCGGGACGCGGAAGAGCAGCAGCGCGGAGCTGCGCTTCGTCAAGCGTGACGGCGAAATCGCGTGGGGCGCCCTCACCGTCTCGCCCGCCGGCGACGACTGGACCCTGGGTCTGATCGCGGTGCTGCTGGACATGACGGAGCGCAAGCGCCTCGAAGCGGCGCTGGTGCATCAGGCATTCCACGATCCGCTCACGGAATTGGCCAACCGCGCGCTCTTCCGTGACCGCGTTGAACACGCACTGTCGCGCACGTCGCGTCGCCCGGGAGAGATCGCGGCGCTGATCCTCGATCTCGACAACTTCAAGGCCGCGAACGACACCGAGGGACATGCCGCCGGTGACCGGATGCTGCAGCAGGTCGCAGGGCTGCTGTTGAACGCCACGCGGGGATGTGACACGGTCGCGCGACTGGGCGGCGACGAATTCGGTGTGCTGCTCGAGGATCGGGAACCGCAGGAGGGTGCGCAGGTCGTCGCACAGCGCATCATGGCTGCCCTTCGGCGACCGGTGGAGCTGCCGGGGGGTCGCACCATGACCGTGAGCGCGAGCATCGGGATCGCCGTGCACGAAGGCGGCCAGACTGGCGACGAACTGCTGCGGAATGCCGATCTGGCGATGTACGAAGCCAAGTTCCACGATCCCGGTCGCTGGGTTGTGTTCGATGGCGAAATGCATACCGCGCTCACCGATCGCGTCACGCTGGAGGCCGATCTCCGCCACGCGCTCGAGCGCTGCCAGCTCGCGGATCGTCCTCGACTCGCGAACACGGGTACATTCCCATCTGTCGAGTCCAGCCCGGCGCCCCAGACTGAATTCTCTGTTGCATACCAGCCGATCGTGGACCTCCGCTCCGGCCGAATCACCGGCGTCGAGGCGCTGGCGCGCTGGACTCATCCGCAACGGGGCCCGATTCCTCCGGACGTCTTCATTCCCGTGGCGCAGCGGAGCGGACTGGTTCTCATGTTGGGTCGCTGGCTCCTGAACGTTGCCTGCCGTCAGACCGCCGCCTGGAACGCCACGCGGACCCGTGATCCCCTGACCCTCGCGGTGAATCTGTCCGGCCATCAGTTCGACCACGTCGGACTCCCTGCGGAAATCGACGCGGCGCTGCGCGAAGCCGGCTTGCCAGCGGAGTGTCTCGTACTGGAGATCACTGAAACGGTGATCATGCAGAACGCGGAAGCGACCCTGGCCCTGCTTCGCGAGCTCAAGCAATGCGGGGTGCGAGTGGCCATCGACGACTTCGGGACAGGGTATTCGTCGCTGTCCTACCTTCAGCAGTTCCCCGTGGACATCGTAAAGATCGATCGCACGTTCACCGAGGGGCTCCGACACGGCGTCAGCGGTACCGCAGTCGTTCGTACAGTTCTCGCGCTTGCCAGGACGCTCTCCCTGCGCACCATCGCGGAAGGCGTCGAGGATCATGTCCAGGCCGAGCGTCTGCGGAAGCTCGGCTGCGATGCGGCGCAGGGCTATCTCTTCGGCCATCCGGTGGCGGCGGAAGAAATCGACGCGCTTCTCACCGCGCGTCGCGGGAAGAAGGTCCGAAGTCGCTGACTACGCCGGCGATCGCGCCACCGTCATCACGGCCGCCATGCCGACCCGTGCGGATACGCATACGACGCCAGCGACTCCGGTTTCATCGCGACGCCGTAGCCGGAAGCCGTGGGCGCCACGTAGCGCCCCTGCCTGACGACCACCGGATCGACAAAGTGCTCGTGCAGATGATCGACGTACTCCACCACACGATTCTCCAGCGAGCCGCTCACCGCGATGTAGTCGAAGAGGGCGAGATGCTGCACATACTCGCAGAGTCCGACGCCGCCGGCGTGCGGACAGACCGGAATACCGAACTTCGCGGCCATCAGCAACACCGCCAGGACTTCGTTCACACCGCCCAACCGGCAGCTGTCGATCTGGCAAAACTGCATTGCCCCGGCCTGCATGAACTGCTTGAAGAGCACCCGGTTCTGACACTGCTCCCCGGTGGCCACACCGATCGGCGCAATGGCGCGGGCGATGGCGGCGTGTCCCAGCACATCGTCGGGGCTGGTGGGCTCCTCGATCCACCACGGATCGAACCGCGCAAGGTGCTTCATCCAGGCAATCGCCTCATCGACATCCCACCGGCCGTTGGCGTCCATCATCAGCCGTCGGTCCGGGCCGATCGCGGATCGCACCAGTGCGGCCCGGCGCACGTCCTGATCGCGGTCAGCCCCCACCTTCATCTTGAAATGGGACCATCCGTCGGCGATCGCGTCGTGGCATCGGCGGACAATCTCCTCCTCCGGGTATCCGAGCCACCCGACTGACGTCGTGTACGCTGGATACCCGTCGCGCCGCATCTCGGCCTCCCGTGCCGCTCGGCCGTTTGCCCGAGCGCGCAGGAGCGCGACCGCCTCGTCAGGCGTGATGGCATCGGTGATGTACCTGAAATCCACGCAGGCAACGAGGTCCTCGGGGGACATGTCGGCGAGCAGCTTCCAGAGCGGCTTCTCCTCTATCCTCGCGATCAGGTCCCAGACGGCGTTGACCAGCGCGGCGGTGGAGAGATGGATCACGCCCTTCTCGGGGCCGATCCACCGAAGCTGCGAGTCCGACGTGAGCCGGCGCCAGAATCCCGCCATGTCGGCGCGGATCTCCTCGACTGCGACGCCGATGACCAGCGGCGCCAGCGCATGCACGCCCGCGACGCAGAGTTCGGTGCCGCGACCCAACGTGAACGTCAGCCCGTGCCCGGTGGGGCCGTCGCGGTGGTCGGTGTGCAACAGCACGTACGCGGCGGAATAGTCCGGGTCCGGATGCATCGCGTCGGATCCATGCCGGCCGCGCGACGTGGGGAAGCGGATGTCGAGGACGTCGACCCGCGAGATCCGGGTGGTCACCGGGGACCGGAAGCCGCTACTTCTGTGTCGACTCGGCCAGCCGTGCCTGCACCGCCGCCACGAGCCGCTTCGCGTCCTCGGGAGGAAAAGTCTCCAGCACCGGATGATTCCCGTTCACCTTCATGTTCTCGAACGAGAACGTCGGCTTCGACCGATACGCAATGTCGATCCGCCCGTCGCGATAGTCGATCGAGCGAATGGAGGTGAGGGGCTGCTCAATGCGCCGGTTGACGAGGTTGCCGACTCTGCGCTTCACCGCGCGTTCGATCATCGCGCCGAACCCGGTGCTGCTGTCCACTTTGGTGGTATCCAGTTTCCGGTGAAGTTTGCGCTGGACCTTCTCTCCGAATTGCATCACGAGGTGGTCGCCCACGAGCGCCAGGTCCATCGAGCTATCGGAGTTGGTGATCAACACATCGCCCGCTCCGAGGACGAGGGGCGTCGTGTCGGGCCTGGTACTGGCGAAAAACGCGTCTCGGGAGTCGCTACGTCCGCAGGCGGTGATCAATGCGAGGGCGAGCGCGAGCGACGTGGCGCGAGCGGAGCGTGTCATGGAAGGCGGATCGGGGTGATAGCAGCGCGGTGAACCCCGCTGCTCGACGAAAGGTACTTCGGAACCTTGCGAATTCCGTGGTCTCTCCGGTCGGCAACGGTAGCGACGGCGTCAACTGGACATCAACACCCTAGTGGCGTGGAATGGGTGGGGGAGACCCCCGGGCCCCCGCGGGAACGCGATGCGTCGTTTCGTCCTCGCGCGTGCCGTCTGTCGAGAGCAGCAGCGAGTCACCGATCAGACGCGACTGTGGCCGGAGAGGCTCAGCCGGTCAGGCGTGGCTTCCGCAGCGAATCCTTGCTCGGCCGCGTTATGCAGCGTAGGGCGTGAGTCCCATTTCAACACCGCTTCATGTCGCCAGAGCAGCACCGGAGTCGCACCAACTCTGAACAGGACGCAGCGAGCGGCGTCAGCCGGAGGCAGTTCCTCCATTCGGCAGCGCTTCTGGGAACTGCGATCGCTACCGGAGTTCGCGCCGATCCCCGCGCTGTCCCGTCAGCGGTCCCATCGGGTAGGCTGGCTGTCCGCCCCGAATCCTTCGAGCTCGAAGAAGTAACAATCGGTGTGCTTCAGGAATGGATGCGCACTGGACGGTATACCGCCCGGTCCGCCTGCGAGGCCTATCTCGAGCGTATCGCTGCCATCGACAGAGGCGGACCCAGGCTGAATTCGATCATCGAGCTCAACCCCGACGCGCTCAGGATCGCCGCCGACCTGGACGCCGAGCGGAAGGCGAAGGGGCCGCGGGGTCCGCTGCACGGGATCCCGGTGTTGTTGAAGGACGTGGTCGATACGGCAGATCGGATGCGGACCACGGCGGGATCCCTCGCGTTGATGGACTCATTCCCTTCGCGGGACGCCTTCATCGTCGAGCGGCTGCGGGCGGCGGGCGCCGTGATCCTCGGCAAGACGAACCTCAGCGAATGGTCGTACGTGCGGTCCACGGCGGGCACCAGCGGCTGGAGCGCGCGCGGCGGGCTGACTGTGAATCCATACGTGCTGGACCGCTCGGCGTCGGGCTCCAGTTCGGGAACCGCGGTGGCGATCGCGGCGAACCTGGCGACGCTTGGCATCGGGGCAGAGACGGATGGATCCATTGTTAGCCCGTCGAGTTCGAGCGCTCTGGTGGGCATGAAACCCACCGTCGGATTGTGGAGTCGCTCCGGGCTCATTCCCGTCTCCTATTCGCAGGATTCGCCCGGACCGATGTGCCGTACGGTTCAGGACGTCGCCATCCTGTTGGGCGCTCTGGCTGGAGTCGATGAGCGTGATCCGGCGACGCTGGCGGGGCGTGAGCACACGCGCGCGGATTACACCGCGGCCCTCGATCCTCGTGGGTTGGCAGGTGCGCGCATCGGCGTACTTCGCAGGAACGACGACCCGGAATCGATGACCCATCACGTCCTGCAGGATGCGATCGGAGCCATGCGGGATGCGGGAGCGATCATCGTGGACCCGGTCGAGGTTCCGAGCATGGACCATCTCTCGACGCAGGAGACGCAGGTCCTGTTGTGCGAGTTCAAGGACGCGATACAGGAGTATCTCGCGACTCGCGGACCGCAGGAGCGTCACCGGACGCTGGCTGACCTCATCCGGTTCAACATCGAGCACGCGGGAGAAGAGCTGCGGTATTTCGGGCAGGAGTGGTTCGAGTACTCTGAGGGAACCAACGGTCGAAAATCGCCGGTGTACGCGGCGGCGCTTGCCGAAGCGCATCGATTGACCCGCACCGAAGGCGTCGATCGCGTGGTACGGGAGAACAGGCTGGACGCGATCGCGACCCTGACCACACCGCCCGCGTCTCCCATTGATCTGGTGAACGGGGACCCGCACGGCTACGTCGACACCGCCCTGGCCGCCGTCTCCGGATATCCCAGTATCACTGTACCGGCCGGGGCGGTCTTCGGCCTCCCCGTGGGCCTGCTGTTCATCGGACCGGCCTGGAGCGAGGCCACGCTTCTAAGGCTGGCCTACGCGCTCGAGCGGCAGATGCACGCTCGCCGGATTCCGCAGTTTCTGCCGACGCTGGCGATAGACAGGTAGAAATTCAGGTCACTTGAGCCGCGGATTCGTCGACCGCGGCGCTTTCTCGCATTCCGGCCACGCCCCGCCGCCGCGGCCGCCACGTCCACCGCGACCGAACGCCGCCGCCTGAGCGGCCAGATCCACCCGATCGAGCGGAATGCGCGCCGGATCCTCCGAGGCGAGATAGACGAGCATCGCCGTCAGCGTGGCGTTGTACTCGAGGTCGTCGAACACGACTTTGTCGTACGTGTCGCGCTCGGTGTGCCAGGTGACGGTGTTGTAGTCCCACGGGGTGGCGCCAAGCCCGAACGCCGGGAGTCCATGGCAGCCGAACGGGAAATCATCGCTCCCGCCGCCGGCCGGCCGTCCCGACTGCACCGGATTCCCGCCGTTGATCTCTTCCCGGAATTCGGTCGGAATCTTCGACAGCCAGTCGTTGACGTGCTCGGGTGCGTGCACCAGCCCCGCGCCGCCGACGCTCCGGATTCGCCCCGTGCCGTTGTCCTGGTTGAACAGCGCCTGGAGCCCCTTGAGCACTTCGGGGTGATCTTCGGTGAACGCCTTCGAACCCACCTCGCCTTCCTCTTCGCCGCTCCAGTGGCCGACCAGAATGGTGCGACTGGGGTTGGGATACACCTGCTTCAGGATGCGCATCGCCTCCAGCATGGTGAGCGTCCCCGTCCCGTTGTCGGTGGCGCCTGACGAGCCGTCCCACGAATCGAAGTGGGCCGACATCATCACGTATTCGTCGGGATGCTCGGTTCCGCGCATGCTGGCAATCACGTTGTAGACGGGTTGCTCGCCCAGGAGCTTGCCCTCGAGGTTCAGCCGGAGCCTCGGCTTTGTCGCCCTGTTCGGTGAGCCGGGCCACGAGGCCATAGTCCTCGCAGTCGAGAGCGATGGCCGGGGTTCTGGTGTTGTAGGTCTCGAAGACCTCCATCGCCCCCCACCCCGTGTTGAGCGCGCCACCCCCGAACCCCCCACCAAATCCGCCGCGCCCTCCCCGACCGCCGCCGGCCTGCGGATTCTGCAGCGCCTCGACCATCTGCGCCGGCGAGGTGCCGCCGCCCATCCGCCAGGCGAGCTTCGGCCGTGAGGTGATGATGCCGCCGGCGCCCCCCTGCTCGAGGCGGACCCCGAGCTCCCCGCCGCCTAACGCGGACGAGTACCCCGTGCCGCGCACCCCGGCCCGGACGCCACTGGATGGGTCGCTGGGATCAGCGCGAAAGGTGGCCCAGTCACGCTGGATGGAGACCATGAGCGAATCCATGCGCGCCTTCGATTCCGGCGTCGCGTTCGCCGCCCAGTCGTCCTGCGGCCGGCAGGTGGGAAGCGGCGCCGAGATCATGACGAGCTTCCCCTTCGCCTGCGGCAACCATTTCACGAACTCGGTGCTGTCCTTGAAGCGAGGCAGGGTGATCGTCTCGAACGTGACGTCCCTGCCCCCGGTCCCGGGGCTGTACCCCACCATCTGGCCCTGCAGCGTGCGCACCCTCGGCGCTACCAGATCGATGTGCGACGGTCCGCGATCCCATCCCCGCCAGGTCCCGTACTGTTCCTCCTTTGCGTCCACGCCCCACGACTTGTAGAGACTCACCAGCCAGTCCTGAGCACGCTTGATGTTGGGCGTGCCCATGAGGCGCGGCCCGAGGGAGTCGAAGAGCACGTGCGCCTCGGTCATAGAGGTGCGTGCTGTCCATGCCAACGGCATAGATGCGCTTGATGACGGGGTCATTGGTGGGGAAGGACTGCGCCGCCAGGGGCGTGACCGACGCGGCGCCGAGCGACAGCGCGGCGGTGACGGAGAGGAGCGATCGATGCATGTTGGGCATCCGGCTGCAGAGGGTACTCGGGGCAGGGCTACCTGCCAATTCTACTTCGTCGCGCGCAGCCCGGCACAGATGCCCGGCGCAGCGAGGCCCCGGTCTCACGTGCGGTCACGTAATCACCTGGGCGTCCGCAGCTCCCGGGTTGATCCGCGACAGGGTGCCGTGGGCCATGAAACCCGCGACCAGGCACGACACCCCGCCCAGGCCCATCGCGTACCGGGGGCCGACGTGCTCGCCAATCCAGCCGATGATCGGACCGCCAACCGGTGTGGATCCGAGAAAGGCCACACCCCAGAGCGCCATCACGCGTCCGCGCATGGCGGAATCCGTTGCCAGTTGCAGCGTGGCGTTGCCCAGCGCGAGGAACGCGATACTCGTCGCCCCCACCAGCGTCATGACTGCCACCTCGATCCAGATGGTCGGCGCCAGTGCACCCGCGAGCATCGCGATCCCGAACACGACCGCAGCCCGCGCAAGTGCGGTCGGCTCCCGGCGGTGTCGGGTCGCAACGAAGAGCCCGCCCGCCACCGCGCCGGTCCCCATGGATGACGACAGGAGGCTGAACGTCCCGGCATCCCCATGGAACGTAAATCGGGCGAGGAGGGGGAGCACGACCTGGAATTCAAAGGCCAACGTCCCGATCACGGCCATCATCAGCAGCGGCGCCAGCAGGGCGGGCGTGGAGCGCACGTACCGAAACCCCTCGAGCATCTGGCCGCGCCTCCGTGGCTGTGGTGGCACGCGGTGAAGCTCGGTCTCGCGCATCAGAAAGAGTGCCGCGATGATCGCGAGGTACGAAGCCGCGTTCAGCAGGAAGCACGGCCCGAGGCCGAGCGTCGTGATCAGCACGCCGGCGCCCGCCGGCCCGACGATCCGCGCCAGGTTCACCATCACCGAATTCAGGCTCACGGCGTTGGGCAGCTGGTCCCTACCCACCATCTCGAGCACGAACGACTGTCGTGTGGGCGTATCCAGCGTATTGATGAGTCCGAGGGCGGTGGCGAGCGCGTAGACCATCCAGAGCCGCACCACCCCGAACTCGACCAGCAGTCCGAGCACCAGGGCGAGAAGTCCGGCGGCCACCTGGGTCACGAACAGCATCCGTCGCTTGTCGATCCGGTCGGCGATCACCCCCCCGAGCGGCCCGAGGAGCAGCACCGGAAGGAACTGCAATGCCGACACCACGCCCAGCGACGTACCGCTGTCGGTGAGCTTGAGCACCAGCCACGCCTGTGCCACCCGCTGCATCCAGGTGCCGGTGAGCGAGACCATCTGCCCGCCGATGTACAGGCGGTAGTTGCGGACCTGGAGCGAAGAGAAGGTGCGGCCGAGCGTGGCGAGGAGAAAGCTCACGCGAGACTCGAGGGGAGGCTGAACGCCGACGACATGTACTGGGCTCCTGTGAAGATGACGGCGTGCGCCCGAAAGGGGGAACGCGGAGTTCGCGGACGGACGCGAAGAAACGCTGAGAAACGGTGGGCCGGCTTCAGCAGCCGCGGGGGCAACAGCACGAGGGAAGACGACGTATTGCGGGGGCTTTTCGGCGCATAAGCTCGATACGACCTATTGTGATCCCATACGAGGCAATTAGGTTCCTATGGCAATAGGAACGAGGGCTCCCGACATGCCGACTCGTCATCGTATCCCCGGGCGTCACCCATGCTGCAGCGTGCTCCTCCTGCTGCTCGTCCTGGCGCCGCGGCTGGCTGCCCAAGCGCGTCACGAGCTGATCCGCGGCCGCGTCACGACCGACAGCGACACGGCGATCGCGGGGGCAGAGGTCCTGGCGACGATGGCGCCGAATCGCGACGTCTTTCGTGGGTCGACGGACTCGACCGGCCGCTACGAAATCGACGTACCACAGGGCATGGGCGACTACCTCCTATACATTCGGGCCGAAGGACGGAAGACGTTTCGCCGTCGCGTCACACGGAGTGGCGCCGACTCGGTCTTCATCGTGGATGCCGTGCTTCCTGCCGACGTTCAGACGCTGGCGCCGGTGCGCACCGTCGCGCAGCGCACGCGCCCGCCGCGCGCCGACGAGGTCCCGGGCTCGGTGGGCGCGCTGACCTCGACCGTGGATGGCGTGGTGGGCGCGCTCTCGCCCGACCAGATGGGCGACCTCGCGGCCATCGCCGGCATGTCTCCCGGCGTCTCGGTCACGCCCGACGGGACGATCTCGGCCTTCGGGCTCGATCCCGCCTTCAACCGCATTACGCTCAACGGGACTGCGTTCGATGGCGCCGCGCTCCCGCGCGACCTCCCCGTGCAACCGAGGATCACCACGTCGGCCTACGACCCGGCCATCGGCGGTTTCGCCGGGGCGATGATTGCCATCGACATCTCCCCGGGACAGGTCTTCCGCTTCACGAACGCCCACCTCGCGCTCGACATCCCGCAGCTCCAGGCGGCAGGCGCCACGGCGCGACAGCTCGGGAACAAGTACACGAACGTGCAGGCAAGCCTCACGCGGAGCGGCGAGCTGGTGCCCGACTCGTGGGTGTACAGCGGCGCCCTCGAGGTGCGCCGCCGCTTCGCCCGCGCGCCCTCGCTGGGGAGCCTCGATGCCGCCGCCGCGCAGCGCGCGGGCATCGCGACCGATTCCGTCGCGCGATTCCTGGAGCTCGCATCGACGAGCGGACTCCCCGTGGGGTCGTCAGGCATTGGCGGCGACATTGCCAGCACGACCGTCAACGCCGCGTTCCGCACCGATCGCGCGAAGTCGTACAACTTCGGTGGTCTCATGCGCGACACGCTGCCACGCAAGGGCGTGGTCGCTGTACTGAACTACAGTCGCCTCGAGCGCGTCGCCGCGAATCCGCTCGCGTTGCCGTCGCACGACGGCCACAGCGAGCGCGGAAGCGTCTTCCTGCAAGTGAACTACTCTCGCTACTTCGGGCCCGAGGCGGCGTATCTCGACGAGGCGCGCAGCGCCCTTTCGTATTCCTCCAGCCGCTCCGCGCCCTACCTGCAGCTGCCCGGTGGCTCCGTGCGCGTCGCGTCGGACTTCCCGGATGGCGTGAGCGGCATTGCGAATCTGCAGCTCGGGGGCGGTGGTGCCGAGAGCGACGACCGCTCGTGGCACTGGGAATCCACGAACGAGTTCTCGTTCTCTCCCGCAAACGCCGTCGCACACCGCTTCAAGCTGTACAGCCAACTGCAGCTCGACGGGTACTCGCGCACCAGCAGGTACAACGCGCTCGGCAACTTCCGCTACAACTCGCTCGCCGATTTCGAGGCGAACCTCCCGTCCGGATTCTCGCGAACGCTCGCCTCGCCGGGCCAATCCGGCGGCGAGGTGGAAGCTGCTCTTTCCCTTGGCGACTACTGGACGCCATCGAGAAGTCTCGAGGTGGTCTTCGGCCCGCGACTGGAATGGAGCACGTTCACCCGCGGACCGGCCGGCAATCCGCTGGTGGCGCAGGTCTTCGGCGCCGCCACCGACATCGCTCCGCACGCCTTACACGTGAGTCCGCGCCTCGGCTTCACGTGGCGCTATCAGCCGGTGCGCCTCCCGACCGACCGGGGCGGATTCGCTGGTGTCGGCCCGCTGGGCCGCGTGAGCATCCCGCCAAAAGGGGTCCTGCGCGGGGGCATCGGTGAATTCCGCGCGCCGTTCTCGCCGTCCCTACTTGCTGGCGCCATCGCGTCCACGGGCCTGCCCGGGACGAGCACGCGCTACCTCGACTGCGTCGGGGCGGCCGTGCCCGCTCCCGACTGGAGCGCGTTTGCCGCGAACCCGGCGTCGATTCCGTCCGATTGCGTGGGCGGCGGCGCGGCGGCGCCGTTCGCGAGCGCTGCGCCCACTGTGCAGCTCTTCGATCCTTCGTACAGCGCAGCGCGCCGCTGGACCGCCAACCTCGGCTGGACGTCGGCGTTCCGTTTCGTGCATTACGCGATCGACGCGTCGTACAGCCTCAATCGCGACCAGCCGGGCTCCTACGACCTCAACTTCGCGGGCGCGCCCGGCTTCACGCTCGCCAACGAGGGCGGGCGCCCGGTCTACGCGGACGCGTCGGCGATCGTGCCGGCGACGGGTCTGGTGTCGCCGCTCGCGGCGCGCGTCTCACCGGACTTCGGGCCCGTACTGAGCCGGCGGAGCGACCTCGAGTCGCGCACGGGCCAGTCAACGCTCGCAGTGGTGCCATACCTTCCTCGCGCGCTCACGTCGTGGTACCTGAGCGGGGCATATACCTGGACGAGTGTGCGCAGCGCGTCGCGCGGCTTCGACGCCACCACGGCAGGCGATCCTCGACTGCGGGAATGGTCGGCCGGCTTCGCTCCGCAGCACCAGTTCCTGCTGAGCCTCGGTTACCGCGTGCCGCGCCGCGGCCTCATCATCACCTCGTTCTGGCGGCTTCAGTCCGGCTATCCGTTCACGCCGGTCGTCGCGGGCGACATCAATGGCGATGGCCTCTCCAACGATCGCGCGTTCATCTTCGACCCGGCCAGCGCACCGAGTGCGGAGGTGGCCGCGGGCATGCGCGACCTGCTCGCGAGCCCGTCGCGAGCGACCCGGGATTGCCTCGGCCGCCAGCTCGGCCGCGTCGCGGCTGGCAACAGTTGCGCGCGTCCGTGGTCGGTGGCGATGAACGCGCGCATCGACTGGAGCCACAACTTTCGCAACCGGGATTACCCGGTCCGCGTCTCGCTCAACCTGGCGAACCCCCTGGCTGGCATCGACCAGTTGCTGCACGGCAGCGCGCACCTGCACGGCTGGGGCCTCCCGGCGTCGCCCGACCCGGTGCTCTACTACGTCCGCGGGTTCGACGCGTCGTCGCACCAATTCGCGTACGCGGTGAACCCGCGCTTCGGCGACTCCCGTCCGCAGGTCACCGCATTGTCCCAGCCGTTTCGTGTCTCGATCGACATATCGTTAGGCCTGACCGGCAACATCCAGAACCAGCAGGCGGCGTACTACCTGCGGCCACTGCGCAACGCGCCCGGCCGACGCGCCCCCGCCGACTCGATCCTGGCACGGATCCGCTCGACGGGCGCCAGCGCCCTTGCCCCCTACTATTGGCTCCTCCAGAACGCCGACTCGCTCCTCCTCTCCCCGGCGCAGTACGCCGCACTGATCGATGCCAACGCGCGCTATCAGCGCATGGTGGACTCCACTTGGATGGCGCTGGCGACCGACCTGGCGGCCGTGCCCGACGAATTCGATCCGGCCGCCGTGCTGGCGCGGATCAGCAAGGGACAGCGTGACGCGTTCGCAGTGGCGAGGGAATTCGAGATCGTCGGCGGCATCCTGAACCCGATCCAGCTCCGCCTGGTTCCGGAGTTCATCTCGCGTGGCGTCGAGCAGGCGCGAAAGAACCCGGGTGGGACGCGGCCCCGGCCGTCGTTACCGCAGCTCCATTGACGGATGCGTGCCGCGCGCGATGATCAGTCCGTGCTGACGGGAGACGACGGAATGTCCGGTAAGGTCGATGTCTGGCAGGGCACGCTCGCCCTCATGGTCCTCAAGACGCTCGACGCGCACGGCGCCGAGCACGGTTATGGTATCGCGCGCCAGATCGAGAGCACGAGTCGAAACATGCTCGCGCTCAACTACGGCACGCTGTATCCCGCGCTCCTCAAGCTCGAGCAGCATGGCTTCATCAAGGGCGAGTGGCGGCCGTCCGAGAACAACCGGCGGGCCAAGTATTACAGCCTCACGCGCGGCGGGCAGCGACACCTCGCACGCGAGGCCGAGCAGTGGCGCCAGACGAGCCGGGTCATCGACTGGTTCCTCACGCCGGCGCCCGAGGGACCGTGAATTCGCTCCGCATGTGGCTGTCGCGCCTCCTCGGGCTCCTCTTCGGCAGGTTGCGCGAGCGCGAGCTGGCTGAGGAGCTCGAGTCGCACCTCCAGATGGAGATCGACGACCGCGTGCGGGCCGGGTTCTCGCCGGCGGAAGCGCGACGCCTCGCCCTCGCGCGCTCGGGCGGTATCGAGGCGGCAAAGGAAGCCGTGCGCGACCAGCGCGGCGTGCCGTCCATCGAGCGGAGCCTGCGCACCGTGCGTCGCGCCGCGCGGTCGCTGGTCCGCAGCCCGGGCTTCTCGCTGGCCGTGGTGCTTTCCCTCGCCTTGGGGCTCGGCGCGAACACGGCGCTCTATGAGATGATCGAGACGGTGCTCCTCCGTCCGCTGCCGTATCCCGGATGGCAGGAGCTGCTGACCGCCGGCGTGGTGGAGACCGAAGGCGTGGACTGGATGGTGCTGAGCCAGGACGTGAAGGCCTGGCAGGAGCACACGCGGGTAATCACCTCGGTGTCCGCATATGGAGAGATCCACGCAACCCTCGGCGACAGCCATGGGGCGTCGTATGTCGAGGGGGCGATCACGAGCGCCGGACTCCTCCGCACGCTCGAGACCTCGCCGGCGCTCGGTCGATGGTTTTCCGCCGCGGAGGAACGCGACGGGGGCGGGACCATCGTGATCAGCCACGACCTCTGGCAATCGCGGTTCGGCGGCGATAGCGCGGTCATCGGGAGGACCGTGCGGCTAGACGGGGAGCCCCGCACGGTGGTCGGGGTGCTTCGCGAAGACACGGCGCTTCCGCTGAACGCCCAGTTCTGGAGGGCTGGCACGCCGAATCCCTCCGTCGCCGTTCTCCGGGCCGCCCCGGGTGTCGGTGTTGCCGCCGTGCGCGACGCGCTGGAACGTCTCTCGCCAACTGTCCGCAACCGTCGGCAGCGCGGCAGCGACGTCAGGCTCGCCGTCACCACGTTGCACGACCGCCTGTACGGGGCCGCGGGACCGCCGCTGCGGCTGCTCTTCGCCGCCGTCTCGTTGCTGTTCGTGCTCGCGTGCGTCAACGCGGCCAACCTGGCGCTCGCCCGCACGATCGAGCGTCGTCGTGAACTGGCGGTGCGCGCGACGCTAGGCGCGGGCCGGTGGGCGCTCGGCCAGGAGGTCCTCTCCGAGGTCGCACTCCTCGTGTGCGCCGGCGCTGCCGCTGGGGTGCTCGTCGCCCTCGGGCTCACGCGCGTGCTCGTGCACATGAGTCCTGACGAGATCGCCGGCGCCGCCCGGGTCTCGGTCAACCGCAGCGGCTTCGTGTTTGCGGGGCTCCTCGCGGCGCTGGCGGTCCTGCTCATCAGCGTCGGCCCCGCCATCGCCGTGTCGCGGTCCAATCTCCAGCCCGTCCTCTCCCAGGGCGGCGTGCAGCCCGGGCGCGGCCGGGCGGCGCGGCGCGTGCGTCGTACCCTCGTCGTAGTCCAGCTCGCGCTGGCCGTGTTCCTCCTCACCGGGGCCGGACTGCTGCTCCGCACCATGTCGCGCCTGACGAGTGTCAACCTCGGGTTCCGGCCCGACGGCGTGGCGCTCGTCACCGTGGACCTCAGGTCCGCGCACGGGCTCGCGGGCGACTCCGTCGCCCGCCGCTTCTTCGCGTCGCTGGCGGACAGCCTGCGCGCGCTTCCCGGCGTGGAGTCTGTGGCGTTCGGCCCGGCGCCACTCGTGGCCGGTCGCGGGAGCTGGGTGGACGACGGCTTCGACGTCATCGCCGGCAGCCGCGACTTCACGTTCTGGGTGAAGTTCGTCGATGCGAACTACCTCGCAACATACCGCATTCCGCTGGTCGCCGGACGCGGGCTCGTGGCGACCGACGATTCCACGGCGCCTGCCGTCGTGCTGCTCAACCGGGCGGCGGCGAGCGCGTTCTATCCTGGCCTGTCCAGCGTCGTCGGCCGTGCCCTTCCTCGCGGCGAAATCGGGCAGCTGGCACGGGGCGGCCCGGTCACGGTCGTCGGTGTGGTGCAGGATGCGCTGCAGAAGGACGTCGCGCTCCCCGCGGTGCCGGAGATCCTCGCGCCGCTCGACCAGCAGGGCGGACTTCACGCGCGAGGCACGTGCGCCGCACGCACGCGAGGGGATCCGCGAGCCCTGCTGCCGGCGATGCGGCGGATCCTTGCCGCGCTCGATCCCGAGGTCGCACCGAAGCGCCTGACGACCATGCGCGCAGTCGTGGAGGCCTCGCTGGCGCGTCATCGCTTTCTTCTCCTGCTGCTTGGCTCCGTCGCGTCACTCGCCCTCGTGCTCGCGCTCGTCGGCCTCTATGCGGTTGTGTCGTACCTCGTGACCCAGCGGGCGCAGGAGATCGGTGTGCGCGTCGCCC
>CAVUFA010000005.1:0-239370 GCA_963740565.1 uncultured Gemmatimonadaceae bacterium
TCTCCGAAGAGGACGTGGCGTTCATCGTGAGCCGGTGGACTGGCATCCCCGTGACGCGGCTGCAGCGAGGCCGAAAGCGCGCGACTGCTGCGCATGGAGGACGAGCTCCACGAGTCGGTGGTCGCACCAGGATGAGGCGATCGGGGCCATCGTCGCGTTCCATTCGGCGCAGCCGGCGGATCTCGAGGACCCGAAGCGCCCCATCGGATCGTTCATCTTCTGCGGGCCGAACGGAGTGGGGAAGACCGAGCTGGCGCGCGCGCTGGCGAAGTTCCTCTTCGCCGACGCGCGGCCCTCATCCGCGTCGACATGGGCGAGTACATGGAGAAGTTTTCCGGTGTAACGGCTGATCGGTACGCCTGCCGGCTACGTGGGCTACGAAGAATCCGGCACCCCTGCCAAGGCCGTGCGCCGCAAGCCGTACTGCGTCGTGCTGCTCGACGAGATCGAGAAGGCGCATCCCGAGCGCTTCAACATGTTGCTCCAGCTGTTCGACGAGGGCCGCCTCACCGACGCCTCCGGCCGCGTGATCGACTTCGCGAGCGCCGTCGTGATCATGACGTCGAACTCGGCGCGCAAGGACATCTCGGAGAACAAGACACTCGGTTTACCGCGCCCAACTTCAAGGCTCATTTCGAACGGATGGCGGAGAAGGTGCGCGAGGAACTCCAGCACGTGTTCAACCCCGAGTTCCTCAATCGGGTCGACGACCATCGTGTTCCATCCGCTGCAGCGGGAGCACATCGCGCAGATCGTCGGCATGATGCTCGGCGAAGTGCGGAAGCGGCTGGCCGACGAAGAGCTCACCATCAAGCTCAGTGATGCGGGATCGGAGTTCCTCGTGTCTCACGGCTACGACGAGCGGTACGGGGCGCGTCCGCTCAAGCGCGCCATTCAGCGCTATATCGAAGACCCGTTGAGCGAGAGGATCCTCATCGGCGACTTTTCCAAGGGCGACGAGATCGACGTCGACGTCTCGCCCGACGGCGCCAGGCTGGACTTCCGGGTTCTCACGCCGAGCCCCAACGCGTAAGCGGTTTCCGCGTTCGTAGTGTCCAATGGCCGGTCGGGTTGGTGCGAACCCGACCGGCCTCGCTGTGTATATTACGCCCATGTCGCGAAACCTCTGGATTCTCATGGCCTTGGCCCTGTGCGCCGACGTCCTTCCGGCCCAGGATCAGGCGGCCGGGCGGTGCACGACGCCCGACTCGATCGTGGTGCGCGGCAACGAACGCCTCGATCCGGTGACGGTCCGGGAGGATGCGGGACTGGTGCAGGGGGTCCAGCTCAACTTCCGGATGCTGCAGAAGGCGCTGCGCCAGATGTACGCCGCCGGCGGAGTTCGACGCCGTCGACGTCAACTGCGATGTCACGCCAGCGGGTGATCACGCCTACCTGATCATCGACGTTCGCGAACGCCAGATCTTGCAGGATGTGGAGGGTCAGCGGGACCAGGAAGCTCGCGGAGCGGACGATCCGGGACCGGGCGGAAATGCCCCTCAACAAGCCGGTCGATCCGGCCCTTGTCGCTCACGCGCTGTACGCGATGGATTCCACGTACGAGAAGAACGGCTATTACCTCGCGAAGGTCCGTGCCGAGACGACGGAAGTATCTGAACACGTCGTCGGTATCGGATCTTCCACGTGGATGAAGGGCGGAGACTGGCGGTGTCCGGTATCCGGGTGGAAGGGGAACCAAGATCGTGCCGGACATCGATATCGCGCACAGCATGAAGACCAGACCCGAGGGCTTCTGGTGGTGGCAGCGCGGAGAACTGGACGATCAGACCTACGCCGCGGACCTCGCGTCGCGCATTCCGGCGCTGTACTCCGGTCGGGGCTTCATCGACTTCCAGATGGAGCGGGACACCCTGATGATCGATCGGGACCATGGAAAGGCGCTGGTTGACCTGTCGGTAAAAGAAGGTCCGCAGTACAAGGTCGGCAGTTTCGACGTCGTGGGGAGCCGGCATTTCTCCAATGACGACATTCATCGGTTCTACCCGTTTGGGGACGAATCCCGGCCACTCGCCGCGCGCCTCACGGATTTCCTCAGGCGCCGCCATCCTCCGCCCTCGGGCGTCTTCGACGAAGCACAGTGGGAGGCGGCGACGGACCGCGTGCGCACCGCGTACAACAACGAGGGGTACATCTACGCGTCGATCCGGCCGGTGGTGGAGCGCCACGTGGCGCCGGACTCCTCGCGCTATGTGGATCTGCGCTGGGAAGTGGACGAGCAGTCACCGGCGCTGATCAATCGGATCGACATCGTGGGAAACGACTACACCAGCGAAACGTGCATCCGCGACCAGCTGGTGATTCTTCCGGGCGACGTGTTCAACCAGGACCGGCTCATCAAGAGCTGGCAGAGCATCAGCAATCTGGGGTTCTTCGAGTCGCCCACTCCGCCGCCCGACACCCGGCGTGCCAACGATCAGGGCGACGTCGACATCATCTTCAAGGTGAAGGAGAAGCGCACCGGCAACATCAACTTCGGCGGGTCGATGGGACAGGGGACCGGGTTCGGCGGATTCATCGGACTCGACCAGCCCAACCTGTTCGGCCAGTGCAAGCGCGGCTCGCTGCAGTGGCAGTTCGGCCGGTACTTCAACGACTTCAACCTGACCTACGCGGATCCGCGCATCAAGCAGACGCAGGTGTCGGGTCAGATCACGGCCTATCGGACGATGGCGCGCTACTACATCGCCGATCTCGGACGCAGTCTCCGCACCGGCGCTCAGCTGCAGTTCGGTCTCCCGATGCGCTGGGATCCGTGGTCGAGGCTGTTCGTGTCGTACTCAGGCGAGTCGGTGAAGTTCGAGATCGAGCGGACTCCTCGGCGACGTCCGCAGCGAGATTCGGGGACAACTCCTTCCGATCGACGTTAGGCCTGGTCGTATACGCGCGACACGCGGTTCGGCATGCCGTTCCCCACCATCGGCACGCTGCAGTCGGTGTCGGCCCAGTTCACCGGCGGGCCGCTGGGCGGCACGTCGGCGTTTCAGCGCTATACGGTGGAAACGAGCGCGTTCACGCCGCTGGCCCAGTTCGGTTCCCGGGCGCCCAACGACCAACCCATGGTGCTGGTGGCCGGAATCACCACCCACACCGGCGCGGTGTTCGGCAACACCGGACCCTTCTTCTTCTCGCAGGAATTCGCGGTTGGGCGGCGTGCAGTACGGCGAGCGCCTGCGCGGCTATGAGGAGTTCTCGATCACCCCCGACGGCTACGTCACGGGGACCGACACCTACAATGCGCAGCGGGGCTCGTTCGGCAAGGCATTTCTGACCACGTCGGCCGAGATCGGGCTTCGGGTCAACAACTCGCTGTATCTCAACGCGTTCTTCGATGCCGGCAACCTCTGGCGGCGCGCCCGCGAAATCGACCCCACCCGGATGTATCGGGGAGCGGGGATCGGCGCGTCGGCCATGTCGCCGCTGGGCCCCCTCGGCCTCGACTATGCCTACGGCTTCGATCGTCTGGACGCCGCGGGGAGACGGGCGCCCAAATGGAAGTTACATTTCAGGCTTGGTCAATTGTTCTACTAGGATACTGGGAGCCCAAATGCTTGAGTTGCGCCAGACAGCGCGGTACGCGCTGTTCGCTGTCACGTTCGGAACCGTTCCGCTCAGCGCGCAGAGTTCGCCGCCGCTGAAGTTCGCCTATGTGGACTCGCGCGTGATCCTGGACCGCGCGCCGGGCGCCGGCGAAGTGCAGTCCCAGCTCGAGAAGGAGCGGGTCGCGAACATGGCGAAAGTGCAGAAGATGCAGGACTCGCTCAACGTGCTCGTGAATGCCTATCAGAAGGATGAACCGACCCTTTCGGATTCGCAGAAGGTGAGGCGGCGGGACGCGCTGGAGAGCAAGCGCGCCGAATACGAGCAGCGCGCCAACGATATGGACGACTCGCTGCAGAAGCATCAGGCCGATCTCGTTCAGCCCATCATGGCCCAGATTCGCGAGGTGCTGGACAAGATCCGCAGCGAGGAGGGGTTCGTCTTCATCTTCGACGTGGGCCAGAGTCCGGTCATCGTCGCCGCGGACAAGAACCTCGACATCACGGAACGCGTGATCGCGCGCCTGAAGCCCATCTCGGTGAACGTCAGCAAGAGCGATTCCACCAAACCTCCCGGCACCAAGCCCGGGCCGGCCGGTGTGAAGAAGCCGCCGCCACTAGGGTGACGGCAGTCGTGGATCGGGAGGAGGCATCGCGCAGCGGTGAGGGTGAGCACACTCTCACCGCTGCCGGCATTGCGGGCCTGGTGGGTGGTGAACTGCAGGGTCCACCCGAG
Source organism: uncultured Gemmatimonadaceae bacterium (assembly GCA_963740565.1). Lineage (GTDB taxonomy): Bacteria > Gemmatimonadota > Gemmatimonadetes > Gemmatimonadales > Gemmatimonadaceae > CAVUFA01. The sequence continues at coordinate 4,294 of CAVUFA010000005.1, forward strand.
GTGACCGTTACGGCCGTGGCCCCCATCCATCGGGCCACGGCAACCGATCTGACGTTTCTGGCGTCGGCGAAGTACGCTCCCCAGCTGGCGGGACGTACACCGGGGGTGCTCCTCGTGTCGCCCGAACTCGCCCAGTGGCCCGGTGCCGCGCTGGCGCGCGTCGTGGTCAGGAATCCGCACGACGCCCTGGTGAGCCTCCTGCCGCACCTGTACCGGCCACCGACCAGAACGCCCGGGGTGCACGCCACGGTTCGTCTCGGGCACGGGGTTCGCCTGGGCAGCGACGTGAGTCTGGGGCCGTACGTGATCATCGGGGACGGGGCCGCGATCGGCGACGGGACGACGATCGGCGCACATACGGTCGTGGGAGACGGAGTCACCCTCGGCGCCGGTTGTCACCTGTATCCCCAGGTCACGATCTACTCCGGTGCCACGTTAGGCGCCCGGGTGGTGGTGCATGCCGGGGCGCGCGTGGGGAGTGACGGGTTCGGTTACACGCTGCGCGACGGAGCCCACCAGCCGATCCCGCACGTGGGTCGGTGCATCATCGAAGACGACGTGGACATCGGCGCGAATTCCACCATCGATCGCGGAAGCATCGATGACACCGTGGTGGGCGCCGGGACGAAGATCGACAATCTGGTTCACATCGCGCACAACGTGCGCATCGGGCGGCTCTGCCTGCTGATGGCGCAGGTGGGCGTGGCCGGTTCGGTGCACATCGGCGATGGATGCGTGCTCGCTGGCCAGGTGGGAGTGAGCGGGCACCTGGAAATCGGCGCCGGCGCGCGGCTCGCCGCACAGGCGGGCGTATTCGGCAGCATCCCCGCGGGCGAGACCTGGTCGGGCTATCCGGCGCGCCCGCACGGCGAGTCGCTGCGCGCGTCGGCCGCCCTCTTTCGCCTGTCGCGGCTGATGAAGCGCCTGGAACGCCTGCTGGCGGACCGGGAGTGATCGCGCCGAGGGCCGGGGTGAAGGAGACGGCGCGGGACGGCGCGGGTCGGCGAACGATCGCCCGGGAAGTGGCGCTCGAAGGCACGGGACTTCACCTTGGCCTCCCGTGCCGGGTGACGTTCCGCCCTGCCACCGGCGGAGGCATTGTCTTCCGGCGCACCGACCGGGCGGGCAGGCCGGAGATGCCGGCGCGCGCCGACGTCGCCTTCCTGACCGAGCGGCAGACGCAGCTTGGCGACGGGGAAGCGGCGCTGCACACCGTGGAGCACGTGCTGGCGGCGGTAGCCGGTCTCGGGCTCGACGATCTGCTGATCGAAATGGACGGACCCGAGCCGCCGATTCTGGACGGGAGCGCTGGCCCGTACGTGCGGGCGCTGCAGGAGGCGGGAGTTGCGCCCAGTGAGGGGAAGGCCGAGTATCTCACCGTGTCGGTGGCGTTCCGGCACGAGGAGGGCGGGGCATGCTACGAGGTGAGCCCGGCCGAGGGGCTCGAGCTCGACGTGACGATCGAGTTTGCGCACCCGCTGGTGGGCACGCAGCGCGGGCGGTGGGTGATCACCCCCGAGACGTTCGTGCGCGAGCTCGCCGACGCCAGAACGTTCGGCTTTGCGCATGAAGTCGACGGGCTGCGGGCGCGCGGGTTGATTCAGGGGGCGTCGACGACGAATGCCCTTCTGCTGGACGATTCCGGCGTAGTGGACAACACCTTGCGATGGACGGACGAGTTCGTCCGCCACAAGGCGATGGACTGCATTGGAGACCTGGCGCTGGCGGGAAGGCGGCTTCAGGCGCGCATTGTCGCGCGCCGGCCGAGCCATCGGGGGACTGTGACGCTGGTACGGCAGCTGCTGCGTCGTGCCGCGAAGGAGCCGAGCGTGGTGGGGATCGAAGAGATCATGAACGTGTTGCCGCATCGTTATCCGTTTCTGCTGGTGGACCGGATTCTGGAGCAGGAGGACGGGAAGCGGGCTGTCGGCATCAAGAACGTGACCATCAACGAACCGTTCTTCCAGGGCCACTTCCCGGGGCATCCGGTGATGCCGGGCGTGCTGATCATCGAGGCCATGGCGCAGGTGGGCGGCTACGTGCTGATGGGCCGCGTGAAGGACCGCGCCACGAAGGTCGTGTACTTCACGTCGCTGGACAACGTGAAGTGGCGCCGTCCGGTGCGCCCTGGCGATCAGCTGGTCTTCGAAGTCGAGCTGACGCAGATCCGCGGCATCGCCGCGCGTCTCAAGGGCGTGGCACGGGTGGACGGCAACATCGTTGCCGAGGCCGAGATGTCGGCCATGTTGCGGGACAAGTGACCGCCGACATCCATCCAACCGCGATCGTGTCGCCTAACGCACAACTGGGCGATGGCGTGCGCGTCGGCCCGTACGCCATCGTGGGCGACGGGTGCGAGGTGGGGGAGGGTTGCGTGCTCGAGAGCCGCGCCGTGCTGCAGCGCAACGTGAAGCTGGCGGCCGGCGTCACCGTGGGCATCGGCAGCGTCCTTGGCGGCGATCCCCAGGACCTCAAGTACGCCGGTGAGGAGACCTGGGTGGAAATCGGCGAGGGGACGCGCATTCGCGAGTACACGACGATCAACCGCGGCACGACGGAGTCGTTCCGGACGACGGTCGGCAAGCACTGCTTTCTGATGACGTACGTCCATCTCGCCCACGATTGCCATGTCGGGGATGGGGTGATCATTTCCAACGGAACCCAGTTGGCCGGTCACGTGACGATTGAAGACCGCGCCATCCTGTCCGGCCTGGTCGCGGTGCACCAGTTCGTGAAGATCGGCAAGCACTCGTTCGTGGGCGGCTGCTCGCGGGTGGCGAAGGACGTGCCGCCCTTTCTGAAAGCAGTCGGGAATCCGGTGAAGTTGTATGGTCTGAACAGCATCGGCCTGCAGCGGAGCGGCTTCGACGACGCGGTCATTCGCGAGCTGAAGCGCGCCTACCGACTGTTCTTCCGCTCGGAGCTCAACGTCTCGCAGGCGCTCGAGCGCGCGCGGTCGGAGCTGCAGCCGTTCCCGGAGGTGACATACTTTCTCCGGTTTCTCGAGGACAGCGGGCGCGGAGTGGTCATCTGAACGCGCCACGCACCCGGATCGGTGTGGTGGGGGCTGGCGCCCTCGGCTTCCACCACGTTCGCATTCTCCGGGATTTCGATGGCGTGGAGCTGGTGGGGTTTCACGACCGGCGGCCGGAGCGCGCTGCACAGGTTGCCGCCGATCTGGGGGTGCGTGCGTTCGAAGACGTCCTGGAGCTGATACACGCCTGCGACGCCCTCACGGTGGTGGTGCCCACGCCGTCGCATTTCGCGGTCGCGCGTGTGGCGCTCGAGCACGGCAAGCACCTGCTGATCGAGAAGCCGCTGACCGCGACACTCGACGAAGCGGATGGCCTGCTCGCGATTGCCACGCGAACCGGCGCGCTGGTGCAGACGGGCCACGTCGAACGATTCAATCGCGCCATCCGGGCGGCGCTGCCGTTCGTGGATCAGCCGCGCTTCATCGAGAGCGACCGGTTGGCGCCGTTTTCTCCCCGGGGTGCGGATGTCGCCGTGGTGCTCGATCTCATGATCCATGACATCGATCTGATCCTCACCCTGGTCGGAGACGGAGTCCGGGACGTGTCGGCCGTGGGGGTACCGGTCCTGACGCCGTTCGTCGACATCGCCAACGCCCGGATCGCCTTCCTGCGCGGAGCGGTCGCCAACATCACAGCCAGCCGCGTTTCGCGCGAGCGCATGCGCAAGATCCGGATCTTCCAGAGGAGTGGTTACCTCTCACTGGACCTCGCTGCCGGAGCAGGGGAGTTCTACCGGATGAAGGACGACCTCGATTACGCGACGCTGGCGCAGTCGCCCCTGCAGATCGAAGCCTTCGTCGAGCGCATTCCGCTGGAAGCGCCCGAGGGCGAGCCCCTGCGCCTGGAATTCGAGAGTTTCGTGTCTGCGGTGCAGGGTCGTGCCCCGGTCTCCGTGCCCGGAGCGGCGGGTCGCGAGGCGCTGGCGGTGGCGCTTCGCATCCAGGAGGAAATCGAACGGACGCTGCCCGCCGTGTCCGGATTGACAATCGCCGGAGCGGGCGGTGCGTGAGGTTCTGCTCGTCGCCGGAGAGGCTTCCGGCGATCTTCACGCGGCCGCGCTGGCTGAGGCGCTGCGCCGGTCGCGGCCGGATCTCTCCCTGGTCGGCGTGGGCGGTCGCGGCATGTCGCAGGCCGGCGTGCAGCTTCTCGAGCACACCGACCGAATGGCGGTGATGGGTTTCGTGGAGGTGCTCCGTGGATTGCCACATCACTTCGCCCTGCTCAAGGCGCTGACCCGGCGGCTGCAAAGCGGGAGCGTGGCGGTGCTGGTGACGATCGATTATCCGGGCTTCAACATGCGCCTGGCGTCGGCGGCGCGTCGGGCTGGCGTGCCGGTGCTGTACTACATCACGCCGCAGGTGTGGGCGTGGGGATCCGGGCGCCTGCCCAAACTCGCGCGGCTCATCACCCGCGCTGCCGTGATTCTGCCGTTCGAGGAGGAGCTCCTGCGCGCGCACGGAATCGACGCCACCTTCGTGGGGCACCCCCTGCTGGACAGTGTGCGCGGACTCCCGTGCCGCGACGAGGCGCGCGCTGCCCTGGGCCTCGGTGCGCGCGAGCGGGTACTCGTGCTGTTCCCTGGAAGTCGACGACAGGAGATCGACCGGCACCTCACGGACTTTGTCGCGGCGGCACGCCTGCTCGAGCAGCGCTACGCGGGACTCCGCGTGCTGGTCTCCGCAGCGCCCGGTGTGGAGCTCGACGCCGCGCAGTGTCCGTATCCGCAGGTGCGGGACGCGTCGCTCCTGCTGTTGCGCGCCGCCGACGCCGCGTTGTGCAAGAGCGGCACCACGACGCTGGAGGCGGCAGTCGCCGGTTGCCCCATGGTGGTGGCGTACCGGACCAGCGCGTGGACGCATGCCATCGCGCGACGCCTGGTTCGCATTCCTCACATCGGCCTGGTCAACGTCGTGGCCGGCCGCGAAGTGGCGCGCGAGTTCGTGCAGCAGGCACTCGAGCCGTCGGCGGTGGCGGACGCCCTCGCGCCGCTGCTCGATTCGGGCAGCCAGGAACGGGAGCAGATGGTGCAGGCGCTGGCCGACGTGCGCCGTCGCCTCGGGGCTCCGGGTGCGGCCGGTCGTGTGGCGGCGATTGTCTCGGAGATGGCGCCGGCGTGACGGTCGACCGGTCGCGCCGAATCAGTCGACGGCTCCGCGTGGCGTTCGCGGCCGGCGCCGGCTCCATCCTGGTCCGGCTGCTGGGCCTCACGTGGCGATATCGACTGCAGAACCGACCGGTGGTCGATGCTCTGCGGGCGGAGGGGAGTCCGATTCTGTTCGCGCTGTGGCACGGAGAACTGCTCGCGCTGCTGTGGCTCCATCGCCGGGAGCGCATGAGCGTGCTGATCAGTCAGCACGCGGATGGCGAGATCATTGCGCGGATCGCGCGCTCGCTCGGCTACGAAACCGTGCGCGGCTCGACATCACGGGGCGGCGTGCGGGCGGTGCTCGAGATCGTACAGGTTCTGGACTCGCGGCGTGAGGTGGCAATCACGCCGGACGGTCCGCGCGGGCCGCGCCACGAATTCGCGTCCGGCACGTTGGCCATCGCTCAGCGGTCCGGGGCGCCGGTGATCTGCGTGCGAGCCCAGGCGTCGCGGGACTGGCATCTTCGAACGTGGGACCGGTTCGTGATTCCCAAGCCGTTTGCGCGCATCACCGTGGCGTACAGCGACCCGGAAGTCATCCGGGCGGCCACGGCGCGAGACGCCGAGCATGAGGCGCCGCGGTTTGCCCGGCTGATGACAGCCTTGTTGCGTCAGGCGGGAGGGTCGGGATGACCGGCGAGCGCGTGTGGTTCGGGGAGGGGCGCGGCGCGAGGGCGGCGCGGCTGGGTCTGGCACCGGCGGCGGCGGCGTACCGATTGGTGATGGCCGTACGCAACACCCTGTTCGACCGGGGGCTCCTGGTCCAGCGCCCCGTGGAGCTTCCGACGGTTTGTGTCGGGAATCTCTCGGTGGGGGGTACGGGGAAGACGCCGATTGCGGCGTGGGTGGCGGGCGCACTACGTGCGCGCGATGCGAATCCGGCCATTGTGCTCCGGGGCTACGGCGCCGACGAGACCGCCGTGCATCGGCAGCTGAATCCCACGATTCCGATCGTGGTGAGCGAGGACCGGGTTGGCGGGATCGCGCGGGCCCACGCTGCAGGGGCCGATGTCGCCGTGCTCGACGATGGCTTTCAGCACCGGCGCGCGGCGCGCGACGAGGACGTCGTGCTCGTCAGCGCCGACCGCTGGCGCGAGCCGATGCGATTGCTGCCCGCGGGTCCGTGGCGTGAACCGATCGGGTCACTGCGGCGCGCCAGCCTGGTGGTGGTGACTCGTAAGGCAGCGGCGGCCGGTGATGCGGTGGCGCTCGCGGAACGGCTGGCTTCGCTGACTCGCACCGGGGCGGGCGCGGTGATCGCGCTCCGCCTGGGTGTGCTCTGCGAGGTGCACGGGATGCGACGGCTGGCGAGCGAGCGCCTGCGGGGCGAGCGGGTGCTGCTGGTGGCGGGGGTTGGAGATCCACAGGCGCTGGCGCGGCAGGTGGAGGCTGCGGGCGCCCTGTCCGAACCGGAGTGGTTTCCGGATCACCATCGATACACGGGCACCGACGTCAAGCGGCTGGCCCGTCGCGCCGAGACTGTTGACCGGGTGGTGTGCACGCTGAAAGACGCGGTCAAGCTGCGGGATCTCTGGCCTCGCCAAGCTCCCGGGCTATGGTATTTTTCACAGCGCGTTGAGGTCGAGCGGGGCAGCGAGGTGATCGATGCGCTGCTCGATCGGCTGGTCGACGCGCGGCGCCTGACGACACCAATAACCGCCGGCTGAGCTCCGGCGTGTGAGAGCGACCGACATGACTACCGACCTGCGGCTTCCCACGAACGCCATTGTGCAGCCCGACAAGGACCGGTTTCTGAACGAGGAGAATCCGTTCGAGGGGATGATGCTGCGCTTCGATCGCGCCGCCGAGCTGCTGGACCTGGAGCCCGGCCTGTACAAGGTGCTACGGAAGCCGGAGAAGCAGATCATCGTGGCCTGTCCGGTGATGATGGACAACGGGGAGATCGAGGTGTTCACGGGTATCCGGGTGCTCTACAACACGTCCCGCGGTCCGGCGAAAGGCGGCATTCGCTTCGACCTGAACGTGACGCTGGACGAGGTCACGGCACTGGCGGCGTGGATGACGTGGAAGTGCGCGGTGGTGAACGTGCCGTTCGGGGGCGCGAAGGGCGGTGTGGTGTGCGATCCGCTGAAGATGAGTGTGGTGGAGCTCGAACGCCTGACGCGGCGCTACACGACGGGCATCATCACCACGCTGGGGCCCGACTCGGACGTGCCGGCGCCGGACGTGAACACCAACGAACGCGTCATGGCGTGGATCATGGACACCTACTCGATGCATGTGCGTCACACGGTCACCGCGGTGGTGACCGGGAAGCCCGTCGAGATGGGGGGATCGCTCGGCCGGCGCGAGGCAACGGGCCGGGGATGCATGCTGGTGACGAAGGAGGCGCTCTCGCATCTGGGCATGAACGTGCGCGGCACCTCGGTGGCAGTGCAGGGGTTCGGCAACGTGGGATCGGTCACGGCGCAGCTGCTGGCGCGTGAAGGGTGCAAGATCGTCGCGGTCAGCGACCGCACGGGCGCGATATACAATCCGAACGGCCTGGACATCGACGATGTCATCGCGCACGTGCGCCACAACAAGACGCTCGAGGGATACCCCAAGGCCCAGCGCCTCACCAACGAGGAGCTGCTGGTGCTGGACGTGGATGTGCTGGTGCCGGCGGCCCTGGAGAACGTCATCACGACGAAGAACGCGCCCCGGATTCGCGCCAAGATCATCTGCGAGGGGGCCAACGGCCCGACCACGGCGGCGGCCGATTCCATCCTCGAGGAGAAGGGCGTGTTCGTCATTCCCGACATTCTGGCCAATGCCGGCGGCGTGACGGTGTCGTACTTCGAGTGGGTGCAGGACCGGGGCGGCTACTTCTGGAGCGAGGACACCGTCAACGAGCGGTTGCGGGATATCATGGTACATGGGTTCCGGGACGTGCTGGAATTGTCACGCCAGCACAAGGTGAACATGCGCACCGCGGCGTACATGCTGTCCATCAGCCGGGTGGCCACCGTGCACCGGCTGCGCGGTATCTATGCCTAACGACGACGGCCGGACGAAACGAGACGGTGTTCCGTCGCGGACAGTCGGCACGGCGTGATCGCCGCGGGGGTCGCGGCGCGGTGCGGTCGCGGGATCGGGGTTGGCCAGCGCGAATGCGGACCCGTGCCGGGTGAGGCACGGGCAGCGCGACCCGCCCCGCCGGAGCGCGGGCATCGCGCCACCCCGTGAAGTTCCGTCTGATTGTCGTCGGCCATCCCCGCGATCAGGGCGTGGCGGCCGCCATCGAGACGTTCGAAACGCGGGCGGCACGCTACTGGCCGCTCGAGGTCGTGGAGCTCCACGGCGAGCCGTCCCGCGCGCGGTCGGCCGCGGAGGTGCGACGCCACGAAGGAGAACGGATCGTCGCCCGCCTGCGGGCGCCAACGCTGGTCGCGTGCGACGAGCGCGGCGAACGGGTGGCCTCGATTCCGTTCGCCCGATGGCTGCAGCAGCTCCGTGAGGGCGCAAGAGACGTGGATCTGGTGATTGGTGGCGCCCATGGACTGGACGACGCTATACGAGCGCGCGCCACGCGGATGCTGGCGCTGGCGCCGTGGACGCTCTCCCACGAACTTGCGCGACTGGTGCTGGCCGAGCAGCTGTATCGCGCCGGCACGATTCTGCGAGGCGAGCCCTATCACAAGTGAGTTATCTTCCCTGCCCATGCCGGAGCCCGCGCCCCAGCTCGTGACGGAGTCCCTCGGTGGGCCGCCGCTGGCGCGGCGGGCCGCCGAGGGAGCGCTGCCGCCGGCGTGGCTGACGCGGGCCCCCGCGAGCGGGGAGGAATGGCGGGCGCGCGGTGAAGAAGTGCGGGGGAGCGTACCGCCCGGCTGGTTCGACGCGCTGGCCGCCGCCTTCGACGCCGGCGGCGCGGCGCGCGACCGCCTAACGCGAACGGCCCGCGGCGACGGCGTGGTGGTCACCACCGGGCAGCAGCCGGGGCTGTTCGGGGGGCCTCTCTACACCTGGGCCAAGGCGATGTCGGCGCTGGCGCTGGCCAACGATCTGGAGGCGGCGATCGGGCGGCCGGTGGCGCCGGTGTTCTGGGCCGCCACCGATGACTCCGACTTCGCCGAGTCGTCGTGGACGATGGTTTCGCTCCCGGGCGGCGCGCAGCGCCTCGCGCTGCAGCACCAGGCGACGGATCGGGTTCCGCTCTCCCTGGTTCCACTCGGCGATGTCTCGGCGCTGGTGGCCGCGCTGGAGCGTGCGGCCGGATCGGCGGTCGATCCGCGTCCACTCGATGCGGTGCGGCGCGCCTACCGGGGCGACGCCACCATCGGGGGAGCGTACGTCGCGCTGCTGCGGGCGCTCCTCGAGCCGCTGGGGATCGCCGTGCTCGATGCGTCTCACCGTGACGTCGTGACGACGGAAAAGCCCCTGCTTGCCCGGGCCCTCGATCGGGCCGCCGACCTGGAAGCGGCCCTGCATGAGCGGAGTGTCGCGATCCGGGCCGCCGGCTTCGAACCGCAGGTTCCAGACGTCGCCGGCCTCTCTCTCGTCTTCGAGCGGATCGGTGCGAGCAAGCGGCGCGTGGCCACGGGCCGGGCGGCGGCCGTGGCCGCGGATCCGGCGACCGAGGGACTCTCGCCTAACGTGCTGCTTCGCCCGGTGCTGGAGCGGACGTTGCTGCCGACGATGGCCTACCTGGCCGGGCCGGGTGAGCTCGCGTACTTCGCGCAGGTCACCGCGGTCGCCGATGTCCTGGACGTGCCGCGGCCCCTGGCGCTGCCGCGGTGGAGCGTCACCGTCATCGAGCCGCACGTGGCGGAACTGCTGCAGCGCCACGGCGTGTCACCCGAAGACTTCGCGGAGCCCGACTCGGTCGAGACGCGTCTGGCGCGCGCGCGCTGGCCGGCCCGCGCCGTGCGGGCGCTGGCCGACCTTCGCAGTGCGCTCGCGGCAGGTACGGAGCACCTCCGCGAGGCGCTGTCGGCCGACAGCGGCGTGAGGATGGCGCCGTCGACCGTGGACGCCATCGAGCGCGGCGTCGAATGGCGGCTGACACGCTTCGAACGCCGGATGACGGCCGCCGTGAAGCGACACCAGACAGAGTTGATGAGCCAGCTCGGCACCGTGCGGGGAGCACTGTATCCGGGCGGGACTCGTCAGGAACGCGCCCTCAACCTCATACCGCTGCTGGCGCGCTACGGCCTCCCCCTGCTCGACCGGATGACCGAGGCGGCGCGCGCGCACACGCGTGGCCTGGTGACCGGCGAGGCGGTCGTTCCGGCGCGTCGATGACCGACGCCGCGGAGCCGGACCAGGGCGCTCCACAGGGCGGCTCATTGCCCTCGGGCGGGAAGGCGGCGTCGCTGGTCGCCGCCGGAATCCTGCTGAGTCGGATCTTCGGACTCGTCAGGCAGCGCATCTTCGCGCAATACCTGGGCACCTCCGACATCACCGACGCGTTCAACGCCGCCTTCCGGATTCCGAACATCCTGCAGAACCTGTTCGGAGAGGGCGTGTTATCGGCGTCGTTCATTCCGGTCTACGCCCGGCTCCGCAGTCGCGGCGACGACGCCGGGCGCCGCGAGGTCGCGGGCGCGGTCCTGGCACTCCTCCTCCTGGCGACGTCGCTGCTGGTACTCATCGGGATCGCCCTCTCGCCGGTGCTGGTCACCCTCATCGTGCCGTCGTGGAGCGGGCCGAAGCGCGAGCTGACCGTGCGCCTCATGCGCGTGCTGTTCCCGGGTGCCGCGCTGTTCGTACTCGGCGCCTGGACGCTGGGCGTCCTGAACAGCCACGGCCGCTTCTTCCTGTCGTACGTGTCGGGCGTGTTCTGGAACCTGGCGATGATCGTCACACTCCTCGCGTTCGGCGGCCACACCGACGACACACGCCTCGTCTGGCTGCTGGCCTGGGGCTCGGTGGCGGGGGCCCTCCTGCAATTCGCGGTGCAGGTGCCTTCCGCGCTGGCGCTGCTGGGAGCATTCCGTCTGCACTGGGGCCGGGGCTCGTCGCACGTGAAGACGGTGGTGCGCAACTTCATCCCGGTGTTCCTCGGGCGTGGGGTGACGAGCATCAGCGGATACTCGGACGCCTTCCTCGCGGGCTTCCTGGGCGAGGGCGCGATCACCGCGCTGACGTACGCTCAGGTGATCTACATGCTGCCGATCAGCCTGTTCGGCATGGCGGTGTCGGCCGCGGAATTGCCCGCCATGTCCAGCGTGGCCGGGCTTCAGGGCGACGTGACCCGAGTGCTGCGGGCGCGAGTGGAAACCGCCCTCGGCCGGATCGCGTTCTTCGTGGTGCCGTCGGCCACGGGCTTTCTCACGCTCGGGGATGAGGTGGCCGGCTTCATCTATCGAGGCGGCCGCTTCGGACCGGCCGAGGCGCGGTGGGTCTGGGCCGTTCTTGCCGGAGCGGCGGTCGGGCTGGTGGCGTCCGGATTGGGAAGGCTCTATTCGTCGGCGTTCTACGCCCTCCACGACGCGCGTACGCCGCTTCGGTTTGCAGCGGCACGCGTGACCATTTCCATAGCGCTCGGGGCCACGCTGGCGTTGCTCGGCCCGCGCGCGCTGGGAATCGACGTGCAATGGGGCGTCGCCGGCATCACGCTGGCCTCCGGACTCGCGGGATGGGTCGAGTTCACCCTGTTGCGTCGCGCGCTAACGCGACGAATCGGAGCGGCGGCGCTGTCCTGGCGCCGCCTCGGCATGCTGTGGGCCGGCGCGGCGACGGCCGCCGCAGTCTCGTTCGCGGCCCGGTGGCTGCCCCTGCACCTGCCCGCCATCGTGCGCTCGGCGCTGCTGATCGCCTTGTTCACCGTCGTATATCTGCTGGTGACGTGGTGGCTCGGTGTTCCGGAGGCACGCGACCTGGGACACCGGATTCGCCGGATGGCCCGTCTCCGGACGCGGTGATCCACGGTGGGCGTCGCGCGTGCGCCTCGTGCCCCCGGCACACCGGTCGTTCGTGGCTCGGATCAAGGCCAACAAGGCCGAGCCACCGAAATCCGGCTCCAGCCCGCCCCTGCGTTCTCCGCATCGTGCCACCGGCGCGGCCCGGCGCCAGCATCTCAGGCGCTCGCGTAAATTTCATTCATGCGCGCGATGCCCGAGTCCGTGGAAGCCAGGATCCGGTACCTTCCGGAGTCGCCCGGCGTGTATCTGTGGAAGGATCGCGAGGGGCGCGTGCTCTATGTGGGGAAGGCCAAACGCCTGCGGTCGCGGGTCCGGAGCTACTTCACCGCGGATCTGGAGGGGAGCGTCAAGACCCAGGCGCTCGTGCGACTCGTCTGCGATGTGGACACCATTGTCGTGCCGAGTGAGGCGCACGCCCTGATTCTCGAGAACAATCTCATCAAGGAATACCGGCCGCGCTTCAACATCCAGCTGCGCGACGACAAGTCCTACCCGTACATCAAGGTGACCGTCCAGGAGCCGTTTCCCCGCGTGATCGTCACCCGGCAATTCGTGGGTGACGGGGCGCGGTACTTCGGTCCGTATACCGACGTCGGTGCGATGCGCCGCGCGCTCAACGTGGTGCGGCGCATCTTCACCGTACGCTCCTGCCATTACGCGTTGCCCGACGATGCACCCGAACGCCCGTGTCTCGATTACCACATTGGACGCTGCCTGGCGCCCTGCGTCGGCCTGCAAACCAGCGCCGAATATCGAGCGATGATCGACGAGGTGGTCCTGTTCCTCGACGGCCGGACCGACGAGGTCGTGCGCCGCGTCCGCGAACGCATGGAAGCCGCTTCCCAGCGGCTGGACTTTGAGCGCGCCGCGATGTTGCGCGATGCGCTGGTGCACCTGGAGCGGATGGAAGAGCCGACCGTGGTGCTGCAGGTGGACGGTGGTGATCGCGACGTGATCGGACTTGCGAGAGACGGTGACGACGCCTGCCTGACGATTCTCCGCATCCGCGGCGGCAAGCTGGTGGCCAGAGACCAGCGCTTCCTTCAGTTCGTGGAAGGCGAGAGCGAGGCAGACATTCTTTCGGCGTTTCTGGTGCGCGCCTACCTGCCCGACTCCGATCGCGCGGCGGAACTCCTCGTGCCCCTCGATTTCGACGACCGGGCACTCCTCGAGGCGTCGCTCCGGCCCACGACGATCCGGATTCCGCACCGGGGACCGCGACGAGAACTGGTCGATCTTGCCGAGCAGAACGCCAGGCACCTGCTGGAGGAGTTCAAGCTCGCATCGTCGGAAGCCGAAGAACGGGCCAGCAATCCTGTTTACGAGTTGCAGCGCGAGCTGGGGCTCCAGCGCGTGCCCCGAAGCCTGGTGTGCTTCGACATCTCCACGGCGCATGGGACGGATACCGTCGGATCCTGCGTCTGGTTCGAGAACGGCCGTCCGAAACGGGCCGAATACCGGAAGTACAAGGTGCGTACGGTGGACGGCGCTGATGACTTTGCTGCGATGCGCGAGGTGGTGGAGCGCTACTTCCGGCGCCGGCTGGACGAGAAGCAGTCGCTGCCCGACCTGATCGTGGTCGATGGCGGCAAGGGTCAGCTGTCCGCGGCGCTCGACGCCCTCACAGCGGTCGGGCTCGAGGAGCGGCCCCTGGCGAGCCTCGCCAAGCGCGAAGAAGAGGTCTTCGTTCCAGGACGCGGCGACTCGCTGCGCCTGCCGCGGCGCTCGCCGGCACTCCGACTGCTCCAGCAGGCGCGCGACGAGGCCCACCGCTACGCCGTGACCTTCAATCGCGCGCGGAGAACGACCCGGACACTCACGTCGAAACTGCTCGAGATCCCCGGCATCGGTCCGAAGAGACGACGCGCCCTGCTCAGCGCGTTCGGGAGTCTGGCGGGCGTGCGGGGAGCCGATCCAGACGCCATCGCCGCGCTGCCGGGATTCACTCGCGCGAGCGCCCGGCGACTGCTCGACGCGTTGCGTGCGCCTGACTGCGTCGCCCTAGCCGATCAGGAAGACGGCGCGCCCTCGACGAGCCACGAAGTCCCTCACCCTCACCCCGTCCCGTCGGAGCCCGAAGACCCGTGACCACGTGGACCCTCGTCTGTTCGGCGTGTGATCATGAGGAGCCGCAGGGCGCTCCGATGGGCTTGTGCCCCCGGTGTGGTCAGCCCTTCCTGGCACGATTCACGTCGCCCTCGCCGTCGCGCGACGACATCCTCGCGCGGTGGGACATGTGGCGCTACGCGAACGCGCTGCCCCTCGAGGACGGGGAGACCCCGGTTTCACTCGGAGAGGGTGCCACGCCCTTGATCGAGCTCCCCCAGCTGGCGCGCGAGCTTGGTGTGCGCCGGCTCTGGGTCAAGGATGAGGGTGTGAACCCAACGGCCTCGTTCAAGGCACGTGGGCTCAGTGCAGCAGTAACACGCGCCAAGGGCAGAGGGGTCCCTGGTCTGGTCGTGCCTACTGCGGGCAACGCCGGCGCCGCGCTGGCGGCGTACGGTGCAGCGGCGGGACTGCCGGTGCACGTCTTTGCTCCGGCCAGCACCCCGCGGCCGATTCTGGACACGGTTCGCGCCATGGGCGTGGAGCTGACAACCGTCGACGGCCACATCGGTGACGCAGGAAAACTGTCTGTCCAGTTCGCACAGGATAGCGGCTACTTCAACGTCGCGACGCTGCGCGAACCGTACCGGGCGGAAGGGAACAAGTCGCTGGGATTCGAACTCGCGGAACAACTGGGCTGGCGTCTTCCGGACGTGGTCGTATACCCCACCGGAGGCGGCGAAGGGGTGATCGGCATGTGGAAGGCCTTCGGTGAGATGAAGGAATGGGGGTGGCTGGAGCGCGCGATGCCCTTGCCGAGAATCGTCGTGGCCCAGGCGGCGGGCTGCGCGCCCCTGGTGCGTGCCCTGCGCGACGGGGCGGACCGGGCAACCCCGTGGGAGAATCCATCGACCCATGCAGCCGGGCTGCGGGTGCCGGGTCCGCTGGGTGACCGACTCGTCTTGCGCGCCATACGGGCAACGGGCGGGGACGCGGAGAGCGCTGACGAAGAGGCGATTCGGGCAGCGACGAGGCATCTGGCGGCGATCTCGGGAATCGATGCCGCTCCCGAAGGGGGGTGTGCACTGGCTGTCGCCGGTCGCCTGGCGCGCGAGGGGCGTATTCCGGGTGACGCCGAGGTGGTGGTCTACAACACCGGGAGCGGCGCGTCGTATCGCTCGTAGCTGGAAGACGATAGGCTGGCACCGGAGCGGCGGCACGGTATAATTTTAGGGGCCGTGCCGATCGCCATTCTGGATCCATTCAGCGGCATCTCGGGGGACATGACCCTCGGTGCCTTGCTTGCCGTTGGACTCGATCCCGACTGGCTGCGGGCCCTGCCGAGTCGCCTCGGATTGCATGACGTCGCGGTGGAAATCTCCACGGTGCGGAGGAACGAGCTCTCCTGCACGAAGGTCGACTTCCGGATTCCGGTGCAACCGCACGGGAGGCACCTCCGTGAGATTCGGGAGCTGGTGCAGGCCACGTCAGCCCCTGAGGAAGTCAAGGAGTTGGCCGTTCACGTGTTTACGGAGCTTGCC
Source organism: uncultured Gemmatimonadaceae bacterium (assembly GCA_963740565.1). Lineage (GTDB taxonomy): Bacteria > Gemmatimonadota > Gemmatimonadetes > Gemmatimonadales > Gemmatimonadaceae > CAVUFA01. The sequence goes on from CAVUFA010000005.1 coordinate 19,928, forward strand.
GAGGCCGAGGGAGCGATTCATGGTGTGGCTGCCGAGCGTGTCCATCTGCATGAAGTGGGAGCCGTTGATGCGATCCTCGACGTCATGGGCGCGGTGTGGGGGCTGAGCGAACTGGCGGTCTCGCGCGTTTACTGTGGGACAATTTCTCTGGGTGATGGCTTCGTACATGCTGCACACGGAGTTTTGCCGGTGCCCGCTCCGGCGACGCTGAAGTTGCTCGAGGGAATGGCGGTTCGACCCGGCCCGGAAGGCGCGGGTGAACTGGTCACGCCCACCGGGGCGGCACTGGCGCGCGTGCTATCCGCCGGTGCGCCACCCGGAAGATACGTGGTGCGGCGGAGCGGCTACGGCGCGGGAACCCGGGAGCTTCCGGGACGCGCGAATGCGCTGCGCCTCATCCTGGCGGAGACCGATCCGTCACCGGACGGGGAGATCGAAGACCTGACGATGCTGGCGACCGATGTGGACGATATGACGGCGGAGCACCTGGCGGAGGCCGCGGAACTGCTGCGACGGCACGGGGCGCTCGACGTGACCACCTGGGCCGTGCAGATGAAGAAGGGTCGTCTCGGAGTCCGTCTGGAAGTGCTCTGCCGGGAAGGTGACGTGGCCGACCTCGAGGCGCGCCTGTTCTCGTCCACCACCACACTTGGCGTTAGGCGCACGGCGGTGATGCGTCGCGCGCTGCGCCGCGAGGAGCGACAGGTCGCCGTGCTGGGTCACATGGTTCGCGTCAAAACGGCCACGCTTCCCGGCGGCGGGCGTCGCAGCAAGGCCGAGTTCGACGACCTGCGCACCGTTTCGCAGGCCACCGGTCGCCCGCTTGCCGATATTGCTTCGCTTGCCCTCGCCGAGGCGGAACGTGCCTAACTGCCTCGGGTACCCCTATCGCGCTGTGTGCTGGCGCCGCCTCACCCCCAGGAGAACGTCATGAAGGCTCTTCAGGCAACCCCCCTCATCGCTCTGCTCATCGCGGCGTCCCCGGGACCCGCCGCTGCGCAAGAGGAATGCAAGATCGACTACGGCCGCCCCGGGCAGGTGAAGGACGCCGAAGGCGCGCTCAAGCGCTTCGAGCTCCTCGGCCAGCCCGAAGACAAGCGGAAGAATTTCATCAAGGCGGTGACGTCGCTGACCAAGGATCCGGAGAAGGTCAAGAACAACCCGAATGCCGTGAACATGCTGCTCGGACGGGCGCTGGTGGATCTGGCGCTGCTCCCCGATCAGGCGCCCATGGTGAAGGGAGCGGACATCGGATACCTCTCGGATTCGGCAGCGACGATCGACCTGCTGGCGCGGGCGGATTCCGCCTTCGATGCCGTGGAAGCGGCGATCCCGGCGTGCAAGGACGAAACCGAAGAACCCCGGCGCCGTGCCTACGGGGCAATCGTCAACGAGGCCGTCAACACCTACAATTCGCAGCAGCTGGACTCGGCCTACGCCCTCACCAAGCGTGCCCTGGTGATGTACGAGGGTTACAAACTCTCGTACATCGCCTACAACATCATGGGCAACGTCCAGCAGTCCAAGGACGACTATCCCGCGGCAATCCAGTCGTTCCGGAAGATGGTGGACCTGATCAAGGGCGACACCTCACTGGTGGACGAGCGCAAGAACACGGTGATGCTCGTCGCGCAGCTCATGACGCTGCAGGCCCAGTCCCTCGACGCCGACGCCCGGAAGAAGGCCCTGCAGGATGAAGTGGTCTTTCTGCAGGACTTCCAGAAGGATGATCCGGATGACCCCAAGCTCCAGGCGGCGATCTCGCGAGCGCAGCTGATGTCAGGGGACGAGGCGGCTGCCAAGCAGCTGTTCGACGACATGCTCACGCATCCCGAGAAGTACTCGGACCAGCAGCTGCTGGAGGCCGGCGTGGGCGCCTTCCAGGCGGAGAAGAACGACGTCGCCGCATCCCTCTTTGAGGCGGGGCTGAAGAAGAACCCCTACTCGCGAGACGGACTGTTCAACCTCGCCGCGACGTACGACGCCCTTGGTCGACTCGACAAGATGCCGGCGGTACTGGAGCGACTGGTGGCGGTGGATCCCTCGAATCCGGAGAACTACAAGCTCTGGGCGCGGTACTGGCAAACGCGCGCGAAGGACCTGAAGGCCGAGCGCGATAAGCCGGGAGGGAACACGGAGGCCGCCACGAAGGCCTGGGACGACGCGAACAAGGAGCTGATGGAGACGTACACCAAGTTCAGCGACGCGACCGTCAAGGTGACCTTCAACCTGTTCTCGCACGACAACGGCAACCACGTTCTCGGGGGCACCGTCGAGAACCTGTCCGACCAGTCCAAGGACTACACGCTCAAGTTCGAGTTCCTGGATGCCTCCGGGACGGTGCTCGACACGCAGGAAGTGTCGGTACCGGGGGTCGCGGCCAAGACGCAGAAGGCGTTCAAGGTCGAGGTCAGCGGGAAGCCGGGCGTGATCGCGTTCAGGTACGGTCCCATCACCTGAGCCTCGGGCACAGCGTTGCAAATGAGGCGGCGCCGTCGTTCGACGGCGCCGCTTTCGTTTCACAACCCTACTGAGGTGAGTCGGTCAAAGTGCTTCTCATTTCTTGATTTCGAGGACGGTCGCTGCTAACTTGGTTGAACCTCGCGCCGGATCGGTGCGCCGCATCGCTGGGGAAGCTCGCCAAGGCGATCTTCCCCCGTTTCGACTCTCTCAGGGTGCATGGTCAAGGTCACTCGCGTTCTGCCCGGGTCTATCGCCGATCAGCTCGGCATCACCCCTGGAACAGAGCTCCTGGCGGTCGATGACCGCGCCATCGACGACTTTCTCGACTGGGAGTTCCTCACGGCGGACGACGCGTTCGTCGTGCTGGCGCGACTGCCGGGCGGTGAACAGATCGAATACGACATCGAGCGACCCGAGGGAGAGGCCATGGGCGTCCAGCTCGAGCCGCCCTCGGTGCGTCGGTGTGCCAACCGGTGCGAATTCTGCTTCATCGAGGGGCTTCCCAAGGGGCTGCGCAGGAACCTGTACCTCCGCGACGACGACTACCGGCTGTCATTCGCCTACGGCAACTTCGCGACGCTCTCCAACCTGAAGGAGCGGGACTGGGGGCGCATCATCGAATACCGGTTGTCGCCCCTGTACGTCTCGGTGCACGCGACCCCGGTCGCGGTGCGCCGCGCCCTGCTCAACAATCCGCGCGTGCCGAACGTCGTCGAGCAGCTCGAGCGGCTCTCCGCGCACGGGATCCAGTTTCATTGCCAGATGGTGATCGTGCCTGGCCTGAACGACGGCGCGGTGCTCGAGCAGTCGCTGTCGGATCTGTGGGCGCTGGGTGAGGCCGTGCTGACCGTGGCGATCGTGCCGGTGGGACTCACGCACTTCAACCATCTCTTTTCGGGCACGCCGATGTCCCCCGCCGACGCCGGCCGGCTACTCGACACCGTGGACGGGTGGGCCGACCGCGCCGCCGCGACCAGGGACCAGCGCTGGGTCTTCGGATCCGATGAGCTGTATCTCCTGGCTCAGCGCGCCCTGCCGGAGGCAGGTCATTACGGGGACTTCGCGCAGATCGAGAATGGAGTCGGCGCGGTGGCGGCGCTGCGTCACCAGGTGAACGAGGGACTCGCCACGCTCCCGTTGATGGCTGGCCGTCGCATCGGTGTGGTGACCGGAACGGCGATGGCGTCGATCATGCCTGCGATGCTTCGTGGCATTGCCAACGCGACGGGAGCCACGCTGGACCTGGTGGTCACCGAGAGCTCGCTCTTCGGGCCGACGATTACCACCGCCGGCCTGCTGGTGGGCGCAGATATTCGCCGCGCCCTGGAGGGACGCGCGGACTTCGATCTGGCGCTCATCCCGGCCGAATCGATGAATGAAGACGGGATCTTCCTCGACGACGATACGTTTCTGAACGTCCAGGCGGCGCTGCCGATGCCCGTGCGCGCGTCGTACGACTTCGTGGATGTCCTGACCGAGGATCTCACCGGCGCGGGTCTGGCGTCGGTGCGCGCACGCTCATGAGCACTCCGGTCGTGGCCATCGTCGGTCGGCCCAACGTGGGGAAGTCGGCCCTGTTCAACCGGCTGGTCGGTGAGAACGCCGCCATCGTGAGCGAGGAGGCCGGCACCACGCGCGACCGTCACTTCGGGACCGTTCGGTGGGCGGGGCATGCGTTCTTCCTGGTCGACACCGGAGGCATCACCGACGATAACCGCGGACTGCTCGAGAACGCGGTGGCGCGACAGGTGCGCCAGGCGATGGCGGAGTGCGACCTGCTGCTGCTGGTCGTGGACGCACGCGCCGGGCTGCATCCGATCGACGAGCGGATCGCCGCCCTGCTGCGGGAATCCGGCAAGCCGTTTCTGGTGGTGGCGAACAAGGTGGACGATTCGCGTGACCCGGCCTGGTACGAGTTCTATGCGCTCGGTGCCGGCGACCCGCTTCCGGTGTCGGCTGCCAACGGCACCCAATCGGGAGATCTCCTGGACGCCATCGTGGAGCGCATTCCGAACTCGCTCGAAGAGACCGGGACGGCGCTGCGGGTTGCGGTCATCGGACGTCCCAACGTGGGGAAGTCCTCGTTCGTGAACCGGCTGCTGGGCGAAGAACGCCTGGTTGTCGCGGAAGAAGCCGGGACGACGCGTGACGCCATCGACACGTCGATGCGCTACCACGGTCGCGAGTTCGTGTTCGTCGATACCGCCGGTCTGCGGCGGCAATCGCATCTCAGCGACGGGGTCGAGTTCTACTCCAGTCTGCGAACGCGGCGGGCCATCCAGCGGGCGGATATCTGCTGTCTGTTGATCGACGCGACCGATGGCCTCCACAACCAGGACCTGCGGATCGCAACGCTGGCGTGGGAAGCCGGGTGCGGACTGGTGCTGGTGGTGAACAAGTGGGACCTGGTGGAGAAGGACGACAAGAGCGCGCCCCATTTTCAGCAGCACTGCGAGCGGACGGCGCCGTTTCTGAGATTCGTGCCGTTCCTCTTCGCGTCGGCCAGGACCGGGTTGCGGGTAAATCGCGTGCTCGACCTCGTTCTCGAGGTGGATCGCGAGCGCACCAAGCGCATTGCCACACCTGCCGTGAACGACCGCCTGGGTGAACTGATATCGCGGAAACAGCCGCCGCAGGCCGGCGGCCGCGAAGTACGGCTCCTGTACGCCACCCAGGTTGATGTCGCACCGCCGACGTTTGCGGTATTCGGAAACCACCCCGATCTGGTCGCGGATCACTATGTGCGCTATCTGCACAATGGATTCCGGGAGGCGTGGGGGTTCACGGGCAATCCCGTGCGCATCGTATTGCGACGGCGGGCCGCATGAGGCTGGCGATCGTCGGGGTCGCCATCGCCTATCTGCTTGGTTCCATCCCCTTCGCGTATCTCGCCGGGCGACTGCTGAAAGGCATCGATCTGCGAAAGCACGGCTCCGGGAACCTCGGCGCGACGAATGTCTACCGCACGCTGGGCGCGCCGGCGGCAGCGGCCGTACTCTTCGCCGACGTCGCGAAAGGCGCCGTTCCAGTGCTCTGGTTTCCCGTGCTGTTTGGTGCCACGACCAGGCCACAGGAGTGGGCGATGGCGTACGGTCTCGCGGCCATCGTCGGTCACGTGCGTCCGATCTTCCTGCTCTGGCGCGGGGGCGGGAAGGGGATTGCCACAGCGGCCGGGGTCTTCGGCTCGCTGGTCCCGATGGCCTTCCTGATCGCCGTAGTGATATTCGCCTTCGTCCTGGCCATGACCCGCATCATGTCCCTGAGCTCGCTCACCGCAGCGGCCGCACTCCCGGTGGCGATCGCGGTCCTCAGGGGCGTTCGCGGGCCCGTGTTTAGTCTGTCCGTGGTGGTGGCCGCCTTCGTGTACTGGACGCATCGTGCGAACATCGGGCGTCTCATGCGCGGCGCCGAGCCCCGGTTGGGGCGGAAGCCGCTCGTCTGATGCGGTGCGCGGTGGTGGGCGGTGGAGCCTGGGGGTCGGCCCTGGCCGATCTTCTCGCCAGGAGTGGGCATTCCGTCGGTCTCTGGGCGAGAGAGGCGGATGTGGCGGCGAGCATCAACGCGCGCCACATGAACACCCGCTTCCTTCCCGGTATCCCGCTCCACCCCGCGGTCGCCGCATCCGGGGTGATGGCGTCGGTGTTGGCGGATGCCAGGATCGTGCTGTTCGTGGCGCCCTCGCATGTACTGCGCAGCGTGGTGCGCACCGCGGAGCCGTCTGTCGAACGTGACGCGGTGCTTGCCGTGGCGACCAAAGGCATCGAGCCGGAGACACTGCTGTTGATGACCGACGTGGTGTCGAGCGAACTCCCGGGACGGTCGGTGGTGGCGGTGTCCGGGCCGAGCTTCGCGGCCGAGGTGGCCCAGGGGCATCCCACGGCGGTGGTGGCTGCGGGGAGCGACCGGGAAGCCCGCGAATTCGTGCAGCACACGCTGAGCACACCGACCTTCCGCGTCTACACCAGCGACGACGTGCGCGGGGTGGAACTGGGCGGGGCGCTGAAGAACGTGATCGCGGTGGCCACCGGCCTGGCCGAAGGCCTGGGGCTGGGGCTCAACTCGCGCGCGGCGCTGGTGACGCGGGGACTGGCCGAGATCACGCGGCTGGGGGTCGCGTTAGGCGCCCGCGCGTCGACCTTTGCGGGGCTGGCTGGTCTGGGAGACCTGGTGCTCACCTGCACGGGATCCCTGAGCCGGAATCGGGCGTTGGGGGTGGAGGTCGGGCGGGGGCGCTCCCTCGACGCCGTGATGGCGTCGACCGAGAGCGTTGCCGAGGGCGTGCGCACGACGCGCAGCGCGCTGGCGCTGGCTCGACGCTGCGGCGTGGACATGCCCATCGCGGTGGCCGTGCACCGGGTGCTGTTCGAGCACCAGAACGCGCGCGATGCCATGAGCGACCTCATGAACCGTGAACTGCGTGCGGAGCGCGACGAATGAGCGACGAACCGGTCCAGGAGTTCTTCTCGATAGGCGAGGTGTGCGAGCTGACCGACCTCAAGCCGCACGTGTTGCGGTACTGGGAGAGTCAGTTCCGATTTCTCAATCCGGCGAAGAACCGATCCGGGAATCGCGTCTACCAGCGGAAGGAGATCGAGCTGGTCCTGCTGGTCAAGCACCTCCTCTACACCGAGAAGTACACCATCGACGGTGCGCGACAGAAGATCGATGAACACCGCAAGAGCGGCACGCTGCGCGGTCAGGCGCGGTACGCGCTGTCGGTGGAGACGCTGGCGGAACTGGAACGCCAGCTGACGGAGACCCTGCGGGTGCTCGATGGGGCGGCGCCGGTGCCGCCGCCGGACAACTCGAACGGGGAGCCGGGAGGCTAGGGTGCGATTCCTGTGCACCAACGACGACGGGTTTCTCGCCCACGGACTGGATTGCCTGGTGCGGGCCGCCAGCCGGATCGGCGACGTGACGGTCGTCGCCCCTGACCGGGAGCAGAGCGCCACCAGTCACTCGCTGACCCTCCACCATCCGCTGCGGCCGATTCCGCGGGGCGCGGACCGGTTCCAGGTGGACGGCACCCCGACCGACTGCGTCATGCTGGCCGTGGAAGCCCTGATGCCCGAACGTCCGGACTTCGTGCTCAGCGGGATCAACCATGGCCAGAACATGGGTGAGGACGTACTCTACTCCGGGACGGTGGCGGCGGCGATGGAAGGACTCGCGCTCGGCATTCCGTCGTTGGCCATCTCGTTCGCCGGCGGCGACCTGCGTGCCGACACCACCCGTCTGGAGGAGCAGATCGATGTTCTGGTCCCGCTCCTCCGCCATCTCACCGGATTGCCACGGTTCCCGAGCGACACGCTGTTCAACATCAACCTGCCTCCGACAGGCGCCGACGAGATCCGCGGCGTCCGCCTGACGCGGCTCGGTCGGCGCGTGTATTCGAATTCGATCCAGCCCATGCGCGATCCCTGGGGCCGGGAGATCTACTGGATCGGCGGGGGCGAGATCTCGTGGCAGGGCGGTGACGACTCCGACTTCCAGGCCATTCGCGAGGGGTACATCTCCGTCACCCCGCTGCATCTCGACCTGACGCACCGCGACATGCTCGATACCGCCCAGGCCTGGTGGCGGAGTCCATAGAACGGAGCGGCGATCGGCGAGGACCACGGCGTCGTTCGCCAACGCACGAGCTCTCGCGGTGAGCGCCTGACCGCGGGAGGTTCCTCTCGCGGTGAGCGCCTGACCGCGGGAGGTTCCTCGCCCATCTCCCGACGACGCACCACCGGGGCTCACGCCCGGGACGGGTCGTGAAGGATCTCGCTGGTGAGGTCCCTCGCGCGGCACTCCCCGGTAAGCGCGAGCGTCACCGCCAGCTCCTTTCTGATCAGCGCCAGCGCGTTCTCCACACCCGCCTGGCCGCGCGCCGCCAGTGCCCAGACCCAGGCGCGGCCGAGCATCACGCCGCGCGCCCCGAGAGCCATGGCCTTGACGACGTCCTGCCCGCTGCGCACGCCGCCGTCCATCAGCACCTCCACGCGGTCGCCGACCGCGTCCACCACCCGAGGCAGGATGGCCACCGCCGACGGTGCGGAATCGAGCTGCCGCCCGCCATGGTTGGAAACCACGACCGCCTGCGCGCCGGCGTCGGCCGCGCCCCGGGCGTCGTCCGGATCCAGCAGTCCCTTGATGACCAGAGGACCCGACCACTCGCGGCGCAGCCACTCGATGTCGCGCCACGTGACACTGGGATCGAACTGGGAATCGATCCACGCGCGGAAGTCGGTGACGTTCCGCGCACTGGCGACGCGGTCGGCAATATTGCCGAAGACCAGCGGCCGCCCGCCTAACGCCACATTCCAGACCCACCGCGGGTGCAGGGCGAAATCCAGCGTCTTGCGCAGTCGCGCCCAGACGCTCAGGCCGCCGCCCATGCCGTTCCGCGCGTCCCGATACCGGGCGCCCACCACCGGCAGGTCCACCGTGAAGACGAGCGTTTCGACCCCCGCTGCCTGTGCGCGCTGCAGCAGCGCGCGCACGAAACCGCGGTCGCGCATCATGTAGAGCTGAAACCAGAAGGGCCGCGTGCTGGCGGCACGCACCTCCTCGAGCGAACACAGCCCCACGGTCGACAGGCAGAACGGAACCCCCGCCGCCTCGGCAGCCCGCACCGCCTGCACCTCGCCACGGCGCGCCATCATACCGGCCAGGCCCACCGGCCCCAGTACCACCGGAAGTGCAACGTCGCATCCCACCAGCCGAGTGGCGGTGTCGACTTGCGACACGTCGCGCATGACGCGCTGGCGCAGACGGAGCGCCTGAAAGTCATTGCGATTCGCAGCCAGGGTGACTTCGTCGTACGCGCCGCCATCGATGTAGTCGAACAGCATGCGCGGCAGCCTCGACTCCGCAAGGGCGCGGTAGTCGGCGACGGAGGCTGGCACGAGACGCAACGTTCCCATGGAGGCCATGCCTGTGGTGTGGTTGGTGGCAAGGGAGTCGGTTCACGTCCTCGACCGGGCATCGACGCCGTTCGGATGTGGTCCCGGCGGGGCGTGATGAAGACCTGGCCGGGAGTATGCGCCGAGGCTCCGGCCGAGTCCACGGTATCCCCCGCGTCTGCCGGTATCCTGCAGGATGCGCTCCGCCAGGATGCGCTCCGCCAGGATGCGCTCCGCCAGGATGCGCTCCGCCAGGATGCGCTCCGCCAGGATGCGCTCCGCATCCCTCGCGATCATCCGCCACAATGCTTCCCTTCACGATCAGCTCGCGGAAGTGACCGATTTCGGATCACCTCGCTAGATTTCCCCGCGCCGCGGCGGCTTCACAGAACCAACTGCGACAGCGCGACATGGCGGAGGCCTGGTGGCGGAATCCGTAGTTCCGGAGTACCGCGGTGTGCGCCGGCGGCTCGTCGAGACGCTGCAGGCGAACGGAATCGACGACCTGGCTGTCCTCCGCGCGTTCGAACTCACGCCCAGGCACCTTTTCGTTCCGAGTGGCGTCCGGCACCGGGCCTACGACGACAGCGCCCTGCCAATCGGGAACGGTCAGACGATCTCGCAGCCCTCGGTGCACGCGCGCTACCTGCAGCTGCTGCATCTCCAGGGCCGCGAACGCGTGCTGGAGATCGGAACGGGGTCCGGATACCAGACCGTCCTGCTGAGTCATCTGGTAAGCCAGGTCTTTTCGGTCGAACGGGTGCCCGAGTTGCTCAAGCGAGCGAAGGAGGTCATCGATGCCTGCGGAGTGGGCAATGTGTCACTCATGCTCGGTGACGGAACACTCGGCTGGCGGGACTATGCGCCGTACGACGCGATTCTGGTGAGCGCCGGCGCGCCCGAGCCGCCACGTCCGCTAATGGAGCAGCTCGGGGAAGGGGGGCGCCTCCTGGCTCCAGTGGGAGACCGGGTAGAGCAGATGCTCGTCCTGTTGACCAGGCGCGGAGGAGAACTCGAGCGGCGTGACATCGCGCCCGTCCGATTCGTCCCGCTCGTGGGGACGCACGGCTGGTCCGACTGACTCAGTGGCGGCGGCTCCCCGCACCAGCGTCACGCGACCTTCGGAGCCACCATGGCCAGCGACCCCTTCGATCCCCCTCCTCCATCCCGTCCACGCCTCGGCTCGCGTCCGTTTGCTGGCCGCGCGCCGGCTCGTCCACCGGCCGGGAACCAGCACCCAGCGAGTGCACCGGCGGCGCGCCCCTTTGCCGCTCGAATGGTCCCGCGGCCTCAGGAAGCAGAGCCCACCGCTCCCGAACACACAGGTTCCATCGCGGCGGCGACGGACGCGGTGGATGGGCGGGCCCTCCGGATTCTAGACCATCTCGAGGCCACGCTCGCTCCTGCCCCGGAGGATCACCTGGACGCGGATGCGACGGCGCCCGGGTCGGCGGAGCCCTCGTGGCCGGACGCTATGCCCCCCCTGCCGATGACGCACGTTCAGGATCACATGGCAGCGTCACCAACCGGGTTGAGTGCCTGGCAGGGTGTGCCGTCGACAGAAGAGCCCCTCGCCGACGCCATGGGTGAGGCGGAGGAGTCCCCCGACGCAGCAGAGCAGGACCTTGTTGATGACGAGGCGGAAAGTGTCACTGTGGAGGGGGCGGAGAGCCTGGGTGCCGGTTCGATTGGCTCGGCTGCCGCAGAGCCGCCGGCGGCACGGCTGCTGACGGGCGGGGAGGAGATGGACCGCATTCGCGAAACCCTCGACGAGGAGCTGTCGCGGTTCGCGCTGCGACCGTGGGAACGACCGCACGCTCCGGTTCCGTTTCCCGCCCTCGAGGAGGATGCGCCTAACGAGGAGGCGGCGGTGACGCAGTCCGGGGCAGGGGCCTCCATGCCGGACGCTGATCCGATCGACGGGCCAGCGGCGGCACTGCACCATGAAAACGATGCCGGGTACGTAGCCCCGGCGCTCACGAGGTCGCCTGGGGCGGAGGCGGCCGCACGCAAAGCGCTGGAGGGCGCCGCGGCCTTCGCCGCGGGAGCCGAGATCGCCGGCGTGCTGGAAGGCGTGGCGCGGCGGTTGAGAGCGGGCGAGATTGTCGTTGCGCACGGTGCCCGAACCCGCGACGACGCGGCCACGCTCGCTGCCGTCCTCGCTGCGATGCTGGGAGACCGCACCTAACTCCACTCGCGAGTGTCCGTCGTCCACATCGAAGTCATCGGAAGAGTGCAGGGGATCGGCTTTCGCTGGTTCGTACGCGAGACGGCGCTGGCGTTGCAGCTGACGGGCTGGGTGCGGAATCTGGAAACCGGCGCCGTGGAGATTGCAGCGTCGGGACCGGACGACGTGGTGCGGGAGTTCCTGGCCGCGGTGCACGAAGGACCGCCCGGCGCGCATGTGCGACAGGTGGTGCCGCTGGTGCCCGTGGCGGACCACGATCTTCCCGATCCGTTCACGATCGTCCGATGACGCCACCGTCACACAGGGGCGGCCCTCTGGAGACGCGGCTCCGGTCGGGCATCCGCGATGTGCCGGACTATCCTCGTCCAGGCATCGTCTTCAAGGACATCACGCCACTCCTCGGCAACGGGACGCTCTTCGCCGAGGCCTGCGAGGCCATGACGGAGCCGTTTCGGCGTGATGGTATCACGCACGTGGCGGCGATCGAGAGCCGCGGTTTTCTCTTCGGCGCGCCAGTGGCGCGCGCCCTGGGCGCTGGCATCGTGCCCGTGCGGAAGACCGGCAAGCTGCCGTTTCAGGCAGCACGGGAAGAGTATGCGCTCGAATACGGTACCGATGCGCTGGAAATGCACATCGACGCGCTCACCGTCGGCGCCCGCGTGCTCGTGGTCGACGATGTCCTCGCCACCGGGGGTACGGCTGCGGCCACCTGCAGGCTGGTGGAACGCTTGGGGGGCAGGGTGGCTGGGTGCTCGTTCCTGATCCGGCTGGCATTCCTGAACGGGCTGGCACGACTGGACTCCCGCAAGGCCACCAGCCTGGTAGTCTACTAGAGGAGGTCCCCGGGCCGAATGTCGCACCTGGCTGGCTGCAGATACATTCCGGCCGTGGACGGCGTGCCGCCCGGCTTGCCTGCACAGGTGGCGCGACGTCCGGAGATCCCGTCGCCCCTGTAGCTCAGATGGATAGAGCAGCGGTTTCCTAAACCGTTGGTCGCCTGTTCGAGTCAGGCCAGGGGCATTTTCTCGTCCGGCTGGAGCAGAGAGTCGCCTGCGCACACGGAGGGCACTTATCTTTCACCAGCAGCCCGCCCATCCACATCAACGACCGCCGATAACCACCTCATGACGAAGACTGGCCCGTCCGCGACGCCGACCCCGGATGACCACGCCGAAACCTCCCTCGAGTGGGTACGCGAGCACTCGCGCCTCGTCTCGGTTGCCGCGATTGTCGTGGTAGCGGCCGGTCTGCTGGGATGGGTGATGCGCACCGCATCGGAGAAGAAGGAGGTGAACGCCAGCCGCACCCTCACGGAGGCGGAGCGGGCGTTCGGGTCCGGAAATATGCCGCTGGCCCAGTCAGATCTGGAGCGGATGCTGACGCGCTATGACGGCACCGCAGCCGCCATCCAGGCCCGGCTGCTTCTCGCACAGGTGTACTTCAACCAGCAGAAGCCGGCTGAGGGCCTCAAGGTCCTGGACGCGATCCACGATCCCGGGCCCCTGGAGACGTCGTACCACGCGGTAAGGGCGGGTGGCTTGGAGCAGGCGCAGAAGCCGGCTGACGCGGCCACAGAGTACGAGAAGGCGGCACAGAGCGCGCTCTCGGACGACCAGAAGGCGAGCTACCTGGCCGACGCGGCGCGGACCTACGAGGCCGCTGGCAAGACCGATGAGGCGCGCCGCGTGTGGAAGCAGATGGCGACGGACGAGGATAGCCCACTGTCTGGCCAGGCGCGGGTGCGACTGGGAGAGCTGGACGCGAAGGCGGTATCACCATCGACCGGCTGAGATCGCGGCTGAGAGCAAGTGTCGCCGTGGTGATCTGACGCTGCGGGGCCGAGCACACGCGCTCGGCCTTTCTGATGGCCGCTTCCACTACTTCGGATAATAAATGTTATGTCAACTAGGCGCGTGGAAAAAGGTGGCCGCATGCCCCGTGCTTTGTTGCGTATCGCAGCGTAAGCTGTTCGCCTATGACATGTTAGCAAGCTGTGGATTGTCGGGTCCCTGGACGGAGTCTCGACGGTGGACTGGATTCGGCTCGGCGCGGGCTGGTGGTGGGACTGCATCGCGTGTGAGTGACGGATCGAACGGGATCCAGGGAGCCGTTCGCCGGCCGACAGTGAGTGCAAGCAACACGCGGCGCGTGTCAGGTGCCGCTGCAGGGCCCCCAGCAGCCGCTCTGAGTCAGTTCGATGGGATGCCGAGGGACATGAGCCTTCCCTCGTAGACGAGGCGTCCTTCGCCGGCCAGCGACGGGCGGCTTGCGGTCCCCCCTGCAGGGAGACGCACCCGGAGCGGCAGCCCGGATCTGGTCACGAGTGTAACTGTCGAGTCCGCTAGTCCCCATGTCTGGAGGAGCGCGGCAGAGGCGACCGCCCCTGTTCCGCACGCCAGGGTCTCCTCCTCCACGCCGCGCTCGTAGGTTCTCATGCACCAATCCCTGCCCCGCGGCGACACGAAGTTCGCATTCGCTCCCGCCTCGAGCTCTGGAAGGCTGCGCAACTGACTCCCGCGGCCGAGCACGTCAACCTGGTCGACGTCGGCGCACACCACCACCAGGTGTGGCACCCCGACCCGCGCAAATCCAATTCGCGTCTCGCCCTTCTGGAGCGACGTCTCGAACCTCGGAGTCGCGCCGAGAACCGGCGATGCGTCGATCTCCGGACCGCCCGGGGTGGTTCTGCCGGTCAGGGGACCGGACGATGACCCGAACTCGAAATCTCCGGCGCCCTCGACGATCCCAAGCGTCTGCGCGAGTGAGACTGCACACAGGGAGGCATTCCCGCACAGCTCCGCCAGCGAACCGTCACGGTTGAAATAGCGGATCGCGAACGGGTGGAGCGGGTCGCGCTCGACGAACACGACTCCGTCGGCGCCCACGCCTCTTCGGCGATCGCACACCGCGGCGATCAGAGGGGGCGTTTCGAGCGTCCCGGGGCCGGTCGTGCGCGCATCGAAGAAGACGAAGTCGTTGCCGGACCCCGTCATCTTCCAGAACGTGCGTCCAAGCCAGTCCACTGGTTCAGACCCGACCGGAGATCGACCACCAACGCAATCGCCACACCATCCAGATTGCTTCCCGCACGATCTTCTTCGACATCTTGCTCTGCCCCTCGGTACGGTCGACAAAGACGATGGGGATTTCTGCGATTCGGAAGCCTTTCTTCCACGCCCTGAAGCTCATCTCGATCTGAAACGCATATCCGTTTGACTTCACGTCACTTAGATCAATCGACTCGAGAACTTTCCTCCGCCAGCACTTGTATCCACCCGTGGCGTCGAAGACCTGGAGTCCGGTCACAATCCTCGCATAGACATTGGCGAAGTAGCTGAGCAGCAATCGCCCGATGGGCCAGTTGACGACCGTCACTCTGCCGTCGCGGTAGCGGGAGCCCAGCACGACATCCGCGTCGCGTGCCGTGTCGAGAAACTGCGGGATGTGCGCCGGATCGTGCGAGAAGTCGGCGTCCATCTCGAAGACATACTCGTAGTCGCATTCGAGGGCCCATTTGAAACCTGCCACATATGCTGTGCCGAGGCCCAGCTTCCGCTCTCGATGGATGACGTGAACCCGCGGGTCGTGGGCGACGCGCTCGTCGACGATTTGTCCGGTGCCGTCGGGCGAGCCGTCGTCCACCACGAGCACCTCCAGGCGCGGGTCTTCGCCGAGGACGGCATCGATCAGTCTGATGATGTTCTCGCGCTCGTTGAAGGTGGGTACGATGACCAGGGCCCGTTCAGCCACTGGCTCGCCGTCCGAGTATCGCACCTCCTGCCCACGCTGCCACGGCGACCGCGAGCGCCACCAGGGTCAGGAGCTTGCCCATTTCGTAGGTCTTGCTGCTGAAGCGAAGCGAAATGGCGCGGGTGCCCTCCGGCAGCTCCACGCCGATGAGGGACATGTCGGCTCGACCGATCGGCAACTCCTTTCCCTCCGACGTGGCCTGCCACCCGGGGTAGTAGTTCTCACTGACCATCAGCGCGGAACCGGTGGGCGCCGGGGAATCCAACTCGACGTCAATGGCGCCGGGATCGTACCTCGTTACCTTGGCGTGCAAGGTCAAGGCTTCCGGCAGGGATTGGATGGTCCTGGCGTTGACCTTCGCCGACGTGTCGAACAGTGCCGCGCGGTAAACGTCGAATCGCGGATCAAGCACCGTGGTGAGCACCGCATCGTCCGCGGCTTTCACGATGACGGGAGTCACCCACGCGGCAGGATGGTCCTCGGTGAATCGATAGACGTACACGTTCGTGCCCGCGGCATCCTTCACGGGACCCAGCACGCGGTCGACGCCGTGGAGCCCGAGGCTTCCGAGATTGGCGTTCTCGGTGAGAATGAAGCGGATGTTCTCGAGGGCCCAGAAGTTCGGGTTCGCGAGGGAAGCCCATCGTTCGTCCTTCTGCCCGAGTTGCTGGTATCGGCCCAGTTCGTTCCCGTGGTACCCGAGCGGCGATCGGATACGGTGGGTCATGAGCCCGTCGTACCAGAGAAACGGATCCTGCGGGGCGACGGCCTGAGGATCGGTCGGCAGGGGCAACACACGGCCCGGCTCGGTCTGATTCCGTAGGTAGTCGATCGCCGGATCCGAGGCGAAGAGCACCGACGCCGGCGGCGAGAACATCCAGTAGATGCGCTCCACGGACCAGAGATCGGTGGCCACCAGGGCGGCGACCAGGGCTCCGCAAGTGGTACGCGAGAGGCGCTGTGTCGCCGACATGAACAACAATACGACGAGAAAGGCGACGAAGAGCCCCGAGCGAATGGCTCCGAACCGAATGGCAGCGTCATTGCTCAGCGCCATTTCGGTGCGGCCAGGCTTGGCGAGCGACACGGCGAGATTCGTCAGGCCGCCGCTCACCCCAAGCACGACCAGGACAACGGCGGCAATGCCCCAGCCGATCATGAAACGCCGCGTCACGCCGCTGCTCAGCGCGCGTTCCGCGCCAAACGCCGCAAGGGTGGCAGTGCAGAACGAGACCACGAACAGCATGGTGCTGGGCGCGCGAAAGTACCTTGTGCCCGGCACGAGGAGGTACACAAGGCGGTAGAACGGCGTGAATCCACCCAGCGCCCACAGCAGGGACACGACCAGGGCGCCGGTCCAGAACACGAGCATTCGGCGGTGACCGGCCGACCAGGAGCGGGTGAATGCAAGCGCCACCAGGATGAGCACCGCGGCCCCGAGGTACTCGCTGTGGAGGTGAATGCCGTTCTGTCCCCAGTACATGTCGAGGATTCCCGAAAACTGGGGGACCGCGAAGTTGATCATCTCCTCGGGGGGCAAGGAATACGAAACGGCGTCTTCCCATCCCTTCCCTGCCGCTCTCGGCGACCATGGGACGTACTCTCGCACGGGGAGGAACTGGATCGCACCGATGACCAGTCCAACGGCGACGGCCGCGCCGGTCAACGCCAGGCGCCGCAGTGCCATCTGGCGCGAGAGCTTTCCGCGGCCCTGATCGGTGAACGCCAGAAAGACGCCGAACGCCCCGCACGTGAGCAGCAGATACTGGAGCAGTTGTGGGTGCGGGGAGAGCACGGCGAGGCCGATCACCACGGCGAGGGCTCCGTAGGCCCACTGCCTCCCGTCACGGATGCAGCGCGCCACCAGCAGGAGCGCCATGGGTAGCAGCGCCGAGACGAAGAGCTTCCCGTCGTGGCCCGGAGAAACCTGAGCGGCCACATTGCCACCGAGCATGTAGGCGAGGCCTCCGATGAGCGATGCGAAGAATCCGAGGCCTACGGCGCGAAGAAACAGATAGGTGAACAGTCCCGCGAGAAAGACGTGGAGGATCATCCCCCACGTCATGGCGACGTCGGTTGGAAGAACGAGCCTGAGGAGGAAGGTCGGATAGAAGATGTCGCCGTGCATCGCGGCAACGTACGGCATGCCGCCGAGCAGATACGGGTTCCAGAGCGGGAAGTGTCCCGTCTGGTGCAGCGTGGACGCCGCGAACTCGCGGAACGCGTAACCAGCGAAGTACTGATCACTCCGGGGATTCACGAGGAACTTGCCGGCCAGGGCGGGAGCAGCAAGCGCAAGCGTGGCCACCGCGTACACCAGGGACGCCCACAACGTACCGAAGCGCGGACCTTGCGCCGCCGTCGTCAGTTCCGCGTCACCGGTTCGAGGCATTTTCCATCGGGTGGGGAGTGCGCGGGCGGCGGCGCGCTCCGAGTGCGAAGAAGATGGCACCGGGCAGCACTTCTATCACCGTCAACCAGAGTCGTGACGCGACGGCGATCAGCACACTCGTCGCACTGGTGGCCAGCCCGAGTTGCACCAGAGAGGCCGCCAGGGCGGACTCGCGGACGACCAGCCCACCCGGCACGAAGAGGGTAACGTAGCCGATCAGATAGGACGCCGTGAAGGCCGCGACGTAGGAGCTCACCGGGCCGGTGGCGCCCGGTGCCACGCCGCGGGAGAACACATAGAACGCGACTCCATAGAGCGTCCACGCCGCGATCGATGCCGCGCCGGCGATCCAGATGGGCCGGCGAGGCAACGGTGGTGACTCGAACTTCCGGCCCACCGCGCGTTCTGCCATGCGAAGCATGAATGGTAGAAGACGTGGCGTCAAAAGCACCGCGATACCGACGACAACTGCCGCGCCCATGACGAGGGCGGGCTTTCCGAGAAGCCGTGCACCGGTCACGGCAACGACACCCACGCCGGCCAGCAGCAGCACGACGTTGATCACGACCGAGGATCCCGTGGCCGCGACGGGTTGCACGCCGGCACGTTGCGCCATGACCCCCATGGCGCCGATCTGCCACACCTTTCCGGGTACGTAGCGCCCGAGGTTCGACACGAACCAGATGCGCGCGGCATCGGGCCAGCGCAGGCTGGAGCCCCAGTCGCGCACCATGATGCGCCAGGTCTCCACGAGCATGGCGTACGCCGCGAACACAATGAGCGCCGAGACGACGACGAGAAGCCAGTTCAGGTGGAATCCGAAGCCCTGGGCGCGTGCCGCGCTCCATTGGGCGGCGATCCGCGCTCCGGCGAACCAGAGGACGCCGGCCGCGAACACGACCTGAATTGCGATGGCGAGTCTATGACGCACTCGACACGAGCGTGGAGCGATAGACCTGGGCATACCGGCGCGCGACGGTCTCCGGCCCGAAGCGTGCCAGCGCTGACTGCCGACCTGCGCGACCGATCTCCTGCCGGCGCGGGTCGCTCAACGCGACGTCGAGCGCTGTCGCCAGGGCGGCCACATCCCCCGGGGGCACCAGGTACCCCGTTTCGCCGTCCGCAATGATGTCGGCAAGCCCTCCGGAGCGGAACCCCAGCACGGGCGTCTCACAAAGCTGCGCCTCCACCGCCACCATGCCGAAACCTTCTCCCAGGGAGGGTACCACGAGGGCAGCGGCGCGGCGATAGAACTCGACGAGGCGGGGCTGCGGAAGCGTGCCGTGCCACCGGACCCGGCTCGCGATGCCGAGCTCCACGGCGTGCGAGCGCAAGGCCTCGGCGTCGGGGCCGTCGCCGACCACGTCGAGATCGGCGGGGGTCACCATCCGGGACAGGGCCTCGAGCAGCCGTTCGATTCCCTTCTGGGCGTTGAGCCGTCCGACGAACAGGAGCCGGTTCGCGTGGCGCGAATCGCCCGGCGAGAACAGATCGGTCGCGACGGGCATCGGGGCGATCACGGGCCGCACCTTGGGTACGAGCGCCGAGGCTTCCCGGCCAACCCATTCTGAGACGGCAGTGACGGCGCGCGAGTGCATGAGCACGTGGCGAAAGAGCGGGCGCACCAGCGCCGCCGTGCGCATCAGCCGTACGTCCGTGCCGTGCAGCGTGGTGACCAGCGGCAGGTCAGCGAGGCGTGCCACCCAGGTACCGACCATGCCGCCCGGGAACCACCAGTGTGCATGCACGAGGTCGGGTTGAAACTCGCGGCGGATGCGCGCGCCGCTGGCGAACTCCGAGCCGAGGAATCCAAGGAGCGCGAGTTTGGCGCTGAGTGAGCGCTGGACCTCCTCGGCCATGTATCCCGTGTAGGCGAGCCGCTGGTACCGTCGCGGTGCGTAGCGAAAGCGGTGCACGGGGATTCCACCCAGGGTCTCCTCCGCGGGCAGGCTGTCGGCGGCCGGCGCGACGACGGTGACATCGACCCCTTCCCCGCGAAGCGCCACGGCGAGGTGGAGCAGGAAGGAACCGGCGGCATCGCCCGGTTCGCGCGGGTAGGAATGGGTCAGGAAGAGGACGCGCATCGGCGCGGGCCGCTAGCGCCCGCGCGCGGGGCGGAGCTCGTCCATCTGGCGGCGCACCTCGCGCAGCTGCGCCCGCAGGCCCGCCACCTGTTCGCCCACCAGTCCGGCGGCAAAGAAGACGCTGCCCAGCACCAGACAGGTGGTGATAATGGTCCAGACGGGGCGGATGCCCTTGC
Source organism: uncultured Gemmatimonadaceae bacterium (assembly GCA_963740565.1). Lineage (GTDB taxonomy): Bacteria > Gemmatimonadota > Gemmatimonadetes > Gemmatimonadales > Gemmatimonadaceae > CAVUFA01. The sequence goes on from CAVUFA010000005.1 coordinate 39,871, forward strand.
CGGTGAGCGCCAGCGTGACCAGCGCCGCGACGCCGGAGAGCGCGCCTAACGCGAACAACCCGGCCCCCATCATCCCGAACAGCAGCAGGGGTTTCTGCGCGAAGCGGATCTCGAACCACACCGACAACATGTCCAGCACGCCGATGGGAATGCGGGCAATGCCGAACTTCGACTGTCCGGCGTGGCGGGGATAGAGCGGTACCTCCACTTCGGTGGCCGAGAATCCCTGCGCCTCCGCCAGCACGATGATGTAGCGGTGCCAGTCGGGACGTACGGGCACGTGCTCCATGACCTCGCGCCGATAGGCCTTCACGCTGTTCAGGTCCCGGATCCGCGTGTCGAACAGCAGCTGGGAGAGCCGGTTGTAGGTGCGGGACACGAAGGCCTTCTCGTAATCACCCTGTTTCCGTCCCGCCACCATGTCGCACTCGCCCTTGAGAATCGGCGCCACCAGCCGCGGGATGTCCTCCGGCTTGAACTGCAGGTCCGCGGGATAGAAGACGAGCACGTCGCCACGCGAATGGAGGTACCCGGTGCGGAGGGCGTCGGCGATGCCCCGTTGGGCGCGATGGCGCACGGTGTGCAGAAACGGATATCGCTGGCGCAATTGCTGGAGCACGATCCAGGTATCGTCGGCCGACCCGTCATCGACGACGATGACCTCGAACCGCCAGGCAGACGACGCGAATGTCTGCGCGGCCTGCTCCATGAACAGCGGCAGGTTCTCGGCCTCGTCCTTCGCCGGCACGAGCACCGAGACGTCCACGGACGGCTGCGCCAGGGCGGGCGACGCGGGGTCGACGCGCTCCACGTCGACCGGAGTTGTTCGCGGGGCGTCGGACAACGGGAGTTCGGACTCGCGCGGCGGGTCGCCGATCCGCGCGGTCCGGCCGGCGGATTCGGCCGTCCGGCGCTCCATCAGAGCCGCTTCCGCATGCGAGCCGACAGCACCCCCAACTGGTCGCGGTACTTCGCCACGGTGCGGCGGGCGATGTTCACGCCCTGGTCGCGGAGAATGTTCACGATAGCCTGATCGGTGAGCGGGTCCCGGGGGTCCTCGCCCTCAACCAGTTTCTGGATCTGGTCCTTGATGCCGCGCGCCGAGACGTCCTCGCCCCCCGTGGTGCTCAGCCCGGACGAGAAGAAGAACTTGAGCGGCAGCACGCCGCGGGGCGTCTGTACGAATTTCTCGTTGGTCACGCGGCTCACTGTACTCTCGTGCATCCCGATGTGCTCGGCCACTTCGCGCAGGGTCAGAGGTCGAAGGTACTGCACGCCCTTCTCGAGGAAGTCGCGCTGGCGTTCGACGATGAAGTTCATGACCTTGAGCATCGTCTGACGGCGTTGCTCGATCGCCTGGATCATCCAGTTGGCCGAGTTGAGCTTGGACGAGATGAACTCCTTGCTCTCTCCATCGAACTTCCGGCGATCGCGCGCCACTTCCTGGTAGGCGCGGCTCAGGCGCAGCCGCGGCAGGTTGCCGTCGTTGATGAAGACGTGATACTGCGCGTCGATCTTCTCGACGACCAGGTCCGGCGTGATGTAGTTCTCGGTGTCGCTGCCGTATCGCAGCCCCGGCTTGGGGTCGAGCTTGGCGATTTCGTCGGCGGCCTGCTGCACTTCCGCCGCGCTCACACCAAACCGCTTGGAGATCTCACTCCAGCGGTGGTTGATGAGCTCATCGAACGCATCCCGGACCAGCTGTCCCTGAATCGTCTCCTCGCGTCCTTCCTCGCGCAGCTGGATCAGCAGACACTCGCGCAGGTCGCGGGCGCCGACGCCCGGGGGATCGAGCTTCTGGATGATCGCCAGCATGTCCTCGGCTTCCTGGTGCGTGTAGAGCGGCAGGTCGCCCTCCAGCCCCTCCTTCTCGGCGGCGGTGGCGACCACCTCGTTGATCCCCTCCAGCAGTTCGTCGATGGAACAGGCGAGGTAGCCGTCGTCGTTGATGTTGCCGACGAACTCCTCGGCCAGGAGGTGCTGGCGCGGCGTCAGGTCGAGGAGCGCGACCTGATCGCGGAGGTGGTCATCGAGGTCGCGGCGCTCCACCGAGACGGGTTCGAAGTACTCGCGGTCTTCGCGCTGCTCGCGCATGCCGCCGGTCTCGAATCCGTCAAGCAGGATCTCCTCCCAATCAATCTCCCCGTTGTCATCCTGCTTGGGCTCCTCGACCGCCGTCGGCGTCTCGGTCACGTCGGTTGGGGTTTCGGCGCCGTCCTCGGCGGGCGTTTCCTCCTCCTCCTCGTCTTCCGGCTCGACGAGCTCGAGGAACGGGTTGTTGAGCAGCTCCTGCTTGAGGTGCTGCTGCAGATCGAGCAGCGGCATGTACAGCAAATCCATCGCCTGGTAGAGGCGAGGGTTGATCTTGAGCTCCTGCCGGAGCTGGGTACTCTGACTGAGACCGGTCTTCATCGGCCGTTTCCCTGCGCGGCAAAGCGCGAGCGCAGGCGGGCGGTGAGCGTCGGGCCGAGGTAGATGCGCGACACCTCCTCGTCGAAGACGAGCTCCTGGACGGTGCCCGAGACCTTGACCTGTCCGTCGAACATGATGTAGGCCCGATCCACGATATCGAGCGTCTGCTCCACGTTGTGGTCGCTGATCAGCACGCCGATGCCGCGATGGCGCAGCCCGGCCACGATCGACTGAATGTCGTGGACCGCGATCGGATCGACGCCGGCGAATGGTTCATCGAGCATCATGAATTTGGGGGAGGTGACGAGGGCGCGGGTGATCTCCAGGCGTCGCCGCTCTCCGCCCGAAAGTGAATATGCCTTGTTGTGACGCAAATGCTTGATGTTGAGCTCGTCCAGCAGGGCCTCCAATCGAGCCCGACGCTCCTCTTTGCCGATAGGCAACGTTTCCAGGATGGCCAGGATGTTCTCCTCGACGGTCAACTTCCGGAACACCGAGGGTTCCTGTGAAAGGTATCCGATTCCCCGGCGGGCGCGCCGGTACATCGGCATCCGGGTGATATCCTCGCCGTCGATCCGGATTCGACCCTGGAGCGGGTCGATGAGGCCGACGATCATGTAGAAGGTGGTGGTCTTGCCGGCGCCGTTGGGACCGAGCAGACCGACGATTTCGCCCTGGTGCAGCCGGACATCGACGTCGTCCACGACCCTCCGCCGCCGGTACGCCTTGACGAGGCCGTCGGCTTCGAGCGTGCTGCCGGTGGCTGCCGCCGTGGCCGGCGTGGCAGGGTGCGCGACAGTTGGTTGTTCGCCGGTCCGCCGTGCGGCGGCCGCCGCGGCCGTGCGATGCGGCGAGACGTCCTGCCAGAGGTCCGGGGCCACGCGCACCCGTACGCCCGGGTCACCAAGGGCACCAACCGGGAATTCGACGAGGCCCTGACTCGTTAGGCGCGGGAGGACGGAGTTGGTCAGGAAATCCCGGACCTCGTCGAGGCTGAGGCGTCCGGCCTCCCGGTCGGCATCGAGCCCGCGCGCCCGCATCCCCTCCAGATAGTCGTTGCGGAAGCGGACGGCGACCTGATCGAGCGTGGCGGAACCGTCGGCATCGGCCTCGCTCAGCACGGAATGGAGTGCGAAGCCCGCCGAGCGGTCGCCGCCGACCCGCTGTTCGAGCAGGTCGCGGATATGAGGGGGCAGCGACGCGCTCACCGTGGCGGCTTCCGCGGTGGAGCGGGCGTTGCCGGTCGCCCCCGGCCCCTGGACGCGCTACTGGTGTCCGGCACCAGGTACAGCCCCGCGGCCTTGTCCTGGACCGTGACCGTGGACACTTCGCCCTTGGCGAACTCGACATGGATGACCCGGCCGCGCGCGTAGTTGATGCCTGGCTTGGCGGGGTCGCCCTTCTCCACCGGCATCTGGTAGAACGAACTCGCCTGCCCCGAGGCCACGATATCGCGCACCTGGGGCCGGGAGGTGGTGTCGCTGGGTGGAATCGAGTCGAATTGGGCGACGATCGTATCTCCGCGCAGCCAGTCGCGCTCGCCGGACTTCACTTTCATCGTGTCGGGCGGATCCGACTCGGCGTACGCCTTCCCGATGGCACGCAGCTCCCGGATACGCTGATTCGGCATAACGATATCCAGGGAGTCCGCGACGATCGTGCGTTCCGGCGTGACCGCCGTGGCGCCGGTGGGACCGAAGGCGAACGCCCGACTCAGCTTGCTCCCGGCAACTCGCAGGTCGATCGTGTCGGATGTCATCGTGAGATCCTTGCTCTCCGCTCGCGCGGAATCGATCGCCAGGACCCGATCGAGCGTCCGCGTCGCTCCGAAGAGATCGATCACCCGGCCATGCAGCGTGAACGGCTCGGATCCGCGGCTCTCGATCGCCGGTTTCTTCATCAGCCGCGAGTAGTGGCGTTCGGTATCGGCTGTTCCCGAGTCACCCGTCGCCACCAGATCCTCGCGAACCAGCACCACCTTGCCCGATGCGTAGAACTTCGTCTCGCCCTCGCCGACGATCACGTCGGCGTTGAGCGTAACGGGCGGCTGCGGCCGTCCGAGCGAGTCCTTCTCCGTGTAGGTGAGCGTTGGGCGCTGGGTCGCGACCAGCCGCGCCTGTGTTCGGATGCCCGCCACGGCACGGTAGTACTCGGCCCGCGACCCCACCATCACCGCGCCGCTGTCGGGCTCCTGGGCGCGCACGTTTCCCTCGAACAGGAGGTGTTCGTCGAACTGGTAGTAGGTAACGCGGTCCGCGTCGATCGCGATGCGCGGCTCGCGGTAGTGCACGTGGCCGATAAGGATGTGCAGCCGGTTTGCCTCGTAGCTCTCACCACTGTCCGCCGAAATGGTGATGTCCTGCGCACGGCATTTTCCGCGAATCCCTTCGCCGATATACGTCGTGTACGCCCCGGTCACGAGGTCCTTGACGCGGAATGTCGTGGTATTGGGCGTGTTGGGAAGGTCGAGCAGGCAGCGCCGACCTTCTTCGGGAGGTCCGGCGGCGGCCGCAGCGGCCGGGGGCTGGGCGGACACCGGTGGATGCGTGGTGTCTGGCGGGGGCGCGACGTGGGTCGTATCCGCCGCGGGTCGCGGGACGGCGGCGGTGGGCGCCGGCTGAGGTGCCGGTGCCGCCTTCGGGCCGTGGCCGCATCCGCCCGCGATCAGCAACACCCCGAGGGCTGCCCGGAGTTGGCGAGGCCCGCTCATGGCTTCGGAATCCGGACGGGTTGCCCACTGGCCTTCGCGCCGCGGAGAATCCGCATGTGATTCATGTCGGGATCGGAGACGAACCCGATGCCTTCGACCACCCGGTCGGACTCGGTCATGGTGAACGCGCTGTCGCTGGAGATCTCATTGCGGGCCGAGTTGTACCGCAGTTGCGGAGTCTCCAGCTTGCGTCCGTCCTCGCTGACGACGACGACGTTCCCGCGTGCCTCCATGTCACCGGTGCGCATGCGGTAGGTGCCGGCGAGTGACGTGAGGACGGCGTTCTTCACGCCCTCCGCCGTGAAGAACGTCGTGCGTACCTGCTTGAGCTCCGTGCGGGTGTTTTCGTCGTATGTCAGCGCCGTGTCGGCCATGACCTCACCGTGCCGGACGCCGGCGTCGGTCAGCAGAAAGCGCACGCCGAACGCCATCTGTTCGGCAGAATCGGGCAGGACGTTGGCGTGCAGGACGGGGGGCGACTTGGGCTCCTGACACGCGATGGCGAAGGCGCAGCATATGGCGACCGGGATGAGGATTCGGGTATTCACGCCACCCCAGCTCTCATGAGATCATGCAGGTGCGCCACGCCCACGACCCGATGGGAGTCGTCGACCACGGGCATCGCCATGATGCCGATTTGTTCCATCCGGTACACCACCGCACTCGCAAGTTCCTCTGCGTGCGCGACTTTGGGTGCACGCGTCATGACGCGCTCGAGGGGGATCGCGAAGATGTCGCTGGTGCGCTCGAGCAGTCGGGTAAGGTCCCCTGCGGTAAAGACGCCCGCGACCTGCTGATCGTCCCGCACGGCGACGACGATCCCGCGACGTTCGGCGAGCCAGACCACCGCCTCGCGCATCGTTGCGGTCGGAGGAAGCAAGGGCAGGCGCTCGGTCTCCATGACCTCGCGCACGCGCATGATCAGCTTCCGGCCAAGCGAGCCCCCGGGATGCAGTCGCGCGAAGTCCTCCCGACGGAATCCCTTGCGCTGCAGCACCGTGACCGCGAGCGCGTCGCCTAGGGCCAGCGCCGCGGTGGTGCTCGTGGTCGGTGCGAGATCGTGCGGGCAGGCCTCCTCCCGGACCGAGGCATCGAGCACCGCGTCGCATTCGCGAGCCAGCGTCGAATCGGCGGCGCCGGTGAGCGCGATGGTCTTGACGCCGAAGCGCTTGAGGTGCTGAAGAAGAGCCAGGAGCTCCTCGGACTCGCCGCTCTTGGAAAGCAGGAGAGCAACATCGCCATCCCCAACGATTCCCAGGTCGCCGTGCAGACTCTCGACCGGGTGAAGGAACGCAGCGGGCGTTCCGGTAGAGGCCAGCGTCGCGGCGATCTTTCTCCCCACGTGACCCGATTTGCCCAATCCCGAGACGATCACGCGCCCGGGTGCACCGGCCACCAGGTCGACAGCGCGCGCGAAGTCATCGCCGATGCGTTGCTCCATTCCGGCAATGGCCTCCGCCTCGAGGCGAAGCACCCGCCGTGCGGTGGTGATCGCCTCATCGCGCGTCACGAGAGCTGCTCCGTCGCCCGACTCGCCACGTACTGATCGACCAGGCCGTCCCATTCACCGCGGGCGCGCAGCAGCAGCTCGGCGAATTCACGCACCGCGCCGTCGCCACCACGCCGGCTGAGTTGCAGCACCGCGCATCGCCGGGCATCGAGGCTGCAGTTGGCCACGACGACCGGCAGCGCGACGGCGCGGAGCACCCCGAGGTCGGGCAGGTCGTCGCCGACGAACGCAGCCTCCTCGAACTCCACCCGATGGCGTGCGAGCACGCGCCGAAGCGCAGGGAGCTTGCGCGCGTGTTCGTCCTGCACGACGTCGTCGATACCGAGTTCCTTCGCACGCAGCGCGACGCTGTCGGAAACCCGCCCGGTGATGATCGCGGTCACGATGCCGGCGCGCTGCAGCATCTTGATGCCGATGCCGTCCTGAATGTCGTAGCGCTTGAACTCCAACCGCTTGCCGGCGACGTCGCCGAGGTAGATGCCGCCGTCGGTGAGGACGCCGTCGACGTCGAGCCCGACGAGGCGAATGCGCCGAGCCAGGGCGCGATCGATTCGTGGCGATCCCGCCAGCGAGCCGCCGGCGGGGCGAGGTGACCGGGGCGTCACGCGTGCACCGCCTCCCAGACGCGCCGCAGCTTCCTGAGCAGTCCCTCGAGTTCGGTCAGCGGCAGCATGTTCGGGCCGTCGCTCGGCGCGTGATCGGGGTCGGGGTGCGTCTTCCAGAAAGACGCCGTCCGCGCCGGCGGCGACGGCCGCGAGGCGAGCGCCGGAATGAACTCGCGCGGCGCCGCCGCTGGCGCCGCCCTGCCCCAGCCCCGGCCGCTGCACGCAGTGCGTGGCGTCGAAGATCACGGGCGCGTCGGTGGCCTGCGCGCAGGCGACTGAACGACCGCATGTCCACCACGAGGTCGCCGTACCCGAAGAACGTGCCGCGCTCGGTGACCGCCACGGGAAGGAGGGAGACTCTGGGCGGGCGCGTCGGTGCCCCGGCACTCCGGCCGGCCGCGTGCGCACGCGCTCCGAGGACCTTCTCACCGCGCCGCGCATGCCCTCCGGGGTGCATCCACTGCCCCTTCTTGATGTTCACGGGGCGCCCGGTCGCCCCGGCGGCTTCGAGAAGGTCCGTCTGACGGCAGAGGAACGCGGGGATCTGCAGCACGTCGACCACCCGGACGGCCGGCGGCGCACTGCTCCGGCAGATGCACGTCGGTGAGCAGCGGGAGGCCGGTCGCGGCGCGAACGCGTGCCGAGCGCGGCGAGCCCCTCGTCGAGCCCGGGCCCGCGGTGGCGCGCCGGCATTGACGCGGTTGGCCTTGTCGAAGCTCGCCTTGAAGATGACGCCGCCCGGCACGAGCGGCGCGAGCCGCGCGAGCTGCTCGGCGACGCGCAGGTTGAGCGCGTCGTCCTCGAGGACGCACGGCCCCGCGATGAGGAAGAGCTGCGTCGCGCGGGAACGCCGTCGAGCATGGTCAGTCGGCCGCTTCGACGAGCGTCCGCTCGGCGGCCGCGGCGGCGCGGCGCCGCTTGCGACTGGCTGCCGCCGCGACGAAGCCCGCGAACAGCGGGTGCGGACGCGTGGGGCGCGACTGCAGCTCGGGATGGAACTGGCACTCCGACGAACCAGGGATGGCGCTCCAGCTCGACGATCTCGACGAGCGAGCCATCGGGCGAGAGACCGCTCAGGCGCAGGCCGTGCTCGACGAACTGGTCGCGATACTCGTTCGACGACCTCGTAGCGATGCCGATGGCGCTCGCTCACCTCGGGCACGCCGTAGATCTCGGCCACCCTGCGAGCCGCGCTGCAGGCGGCAGGGATAGGCGCCCAGACGCATGGTGCCGCCCATGTCCGTGACATGCTTCTGCTCCTCCATGAGCGCGATGACGGGGTTCGCGCACTCCGGGGCGAACTCGCTCGAGTGGGTGTCGTCGAGCTTGAGCACGTGGCGCGCGAACTCGATGATGGCCACCTGCATGCCGAGGCAGATGCCGAGGAACGGCAGCCCCGGTCTCGCGCGCGGCGCGGATGGCCTCCACCATGCCCTCGATGCCGCGGACGCCGAATCCGCCCGGCACGAGCAGCCCGTGGTAGCCGGAGAGCAGCTCGCGTGGCGCCGTTCGCTGACGGTGAACAGATCGCTCGAGAGCCAGGCGACGTCGACGCCGACGTCGTTGGCGATGCCGCCATGGACGAGCGCTTCCTGGATGCTCTTGTAGCTGTCCACGAGCTCGGTGTACTTGCCGACCACGGCGATGCGCACGCGGTCGCGCGGACTCACGATGCGCTGCACCATGGCCCGCCAGGCGCGACAGGTCGGGCTCCGACGCCGTCGAGGCCGAGGCGCTGCACCACGCGCTCGTCGAGACCCTGCTCGTGGAAGCTGAGCGGGATCTGGTAGATCGTCGGCACGTCGCGGCTCTCGATGACGTTGCCGAATTCCACGTTGCAGAAGAGCGCGATCTTGCGCTTCACTTCTTCCGACAGCGGGCGTTCGGTGCGGCAGATCAGGAAGTCGGGCTGGATTCCGATCTCCATGAGCTCGCGCACCGAGTGCTGCGTGGGTTTGGTCTTCACCTCGCCGGCGGCGCGGATGTACGGCACCAGCGTGAGGTGAATGAAGATGGCGTTCTGGCGTCCCACTTCCTGGCGGAACTGCCGGATGGCCTCGAGGAACGGCAGCGATTCGATGTCGCCGACCGTGCCGCCGATCTCGACGATCACCACGTCGTTGCCGGGCGCCAGCCGCTTGATGTGCGCCTTGATCTCGTCGGTGACGTGCGGAATCACCTGCACGGTGGAGCCGAGGTATTCGCCGCGGCGCTCCTTGTGGATGACGTTCTGGTAGATGCGGCCGGTGGTGACGTTGTTCGCCTGCGACAGCGAGCGATCGATGAACCGCTCGTAGTGCCCGAGGTCGAGGTCGGTCTCGGCGCCGTCCTCGGTGACGAAGACCTCGCCGTGCTGGAACGGCGACATCGTGCCCGGGATCGACGTTGAGGTAGGGGTCGAACTTCATGATCGTCACCGTCAGGCCGCGCTCGACGAGCAGCCGGCCTAACGACGCCGAGGCGATGCCCTTCCCCAGCGACGAGACGACGCCGCCGGTGACGAAGATGTAGCGGGTGGCCTGCGAGCTCTGACTCGATTGCATCACGTCCGTCCGGCGTAAAGGTCGTTCCAGAGGTTGTTGGCCGCTTTCAGGTCGTCTTCGGTGTCCACCCCTCGCGGTGCCGTCCCGTCGATCGCGTGCACGCCCATGGCCAGGCCCGCCGCGAGCGGGCGGAGTTGCTCCAGCCGCTCGATGCGCTCCAGGGCATGTCGCGGCAGCGCGACCCATGCCTCGAGCGCGGTGCGTCGATACGCATAGACGCCAATGTGCTGGCGCACGCATGGCGTCCCGCAGCGCGCGCTGGCGCTGGTCACGCAGAAACGGAATGGGCGCGCGCGAAAAATACAGCGCGCGCCCGTCGTTTCCGCACACCACTTTCACCACGTCGGGACGATCGAGCACGTCGGGCCCCGCGCGGGCGGCAGCGGTGGCGAGCGGAAAGCGACTCGCGTGCACCAGATCGGCGGCTCCGCGCACCGCGTCGTCGGGCACGAACGGCTCATCGCCCTGCACGTTGACAATGACGTCGAAGTCCCGGTACCGCGCCGCGGCCGCCACTTCCGCCACGCGGTCGGTGCCGGATTCGTGATCGCCGCGGGTCATGGCGATCTCGCCGCCGCGTTCCCGGATCACCGCGGCGATCTCCTCGCTGTCGGTGGCCACGACGACCAGATCGGCGACTCCCATCTCGCGAACGCGCTGCCAGACCCGGACGATGAGAGGGGCCCCACCAAGCAGCCGAAGCGGCTTTCGGGGGAGGCGGCTGGCGCCGAGGCGCGCGGGGATGACCGCCAACGTCCTCATGCACCCGGAACCCGTGGGAGGGCGTGCGTCGACGCAAAAGGCACGCCATTCAAGTTAAAGCCGGGCTGGGGCGAATTCAAAGGTGCGGCGGAGACCGTCAGTGGTACGGTACCAGTGCCCGGAACCCGCGCCGGCTATCCAGTCAGTTCCCCGGCGTCGAGAGTGCGGGAGTGGCTGCCGACTGCGCGCCCCAGGAGGGTGCATCGCGAAGTGCGCCGCGGAACGGCGCGAGCCCGAGACCGATGATGACCATCGTCAGAACCCGTCCCCCAATTGTCACCGTGAGCAGGGACATCGCGACCAGCGCCTCGGACCCGAAGACGTGATCGGTGAGCAGGGCCACCACCGTGGGGCCCAGCCCCAACCCCAGGACGTTGATAAGCAATAGATAGATGGCGGACATCTGACCCCGCATGGGGGCCGGGGTGATTTCCTGCAACGCGGCCGCCGCCGCGCCCCACGGCAGCGCCGCGGCGACGTTGGTGACAACCAGCGCGGCGATGAGCACGCGAAAGCTGCTGGTGAGGTAGAGGGGAAAGGCCACGACGAGCGCCAGGGCGGAGGCGATGATCCCCACCAGCATGTTTCCGTCCACTCGGCCGCTCCGCTTCAGTCGGTCGGCCAGCCAGCCGCCGGCCAGGATGCCGAGGGTGCCGAACACCATGGTCGCGCCACCCATATAGAATCCCACCTGGCCGCTGGTCCATCCGTGGGTACGCTGGAAGAAGGCCGGGAACCACGCGGCGGTCGCGTAGTTCACCAGGGAGAAGGCGGCGAATCCCAGTCCCTGGGCCGCAAAGGCCCCCCGGTGCCGCCCGATGTGGGCGAAGGTGTCGCGCACTGGAAGGGCGGTGTCGGCGCGGGACCGTGAAGCGCCGCGTGCCGGCTCGCGCACGGTGAGGGCAAGCAGGGCGATCAGGATTCCCGGTGCGCCAAGCAGAAGGAAGACGGTCTGCCAGGTCCGGAGCTCGCCGACGATCGGCAGGTGCACCGGCGGCATCCGCCCCAGGGTATCGATGAGCGCACCGCCAATCCAGTAGCCCAGCCCGGAACCGAGGAAGGTCCCCACGCCGAAGATGCTCATGGCGCTTGCCAGTCGCCTGGGCGGGAAGTAGTCGGCGATGAGCGAGAAGGCGGGTGGAGTCAGCGACGCCTCCCCCACACCCACGCCGACCCGGGCGAGGAAGAGCTGGGTGTAGGTGCGCGCCAGTCCGCACAGCGCGCACATGACGCTCCAGAGCGCGGTGCCCCAGGCGATGATGGCGCGTCGACTCCGTACGTCCGCCAGCCGCCCGATCGGGAAGCCGAGGACCGAGTAGAAGACCGCGAAGGCGAGGCCCAGGAGCCAGCTCATCTGCGTGTCGCTCAACGCGAGGTCGCGCTTGATGGGTTCCACCAGCAGCGACAGCACCTGCCGGTCCACGAGGGCCGAGACGTTCACGACCATGAGGACCAGCACCACGTACCACGCGTACCGCCCCGCCGCGGCTGGCGGAGGGGCGTCGTCGGGAGCGGGCGCGCGGGCTACGTTCCCGCGGTCGGGAAATCCTGACACCTGGCCCCGGGCCTAACGTGCAGCGGCCGAGAGGCGCGACGCACGTGCCAGTCGCAGGAAGTTGGCCAGCAGCGTCTTCCCGTGCTGTGTCATGATCGACTCGGGATGAAACTGCACGCCCCAAACCGGGTGCGCACGGTGCGCCACCGCATGGATTTCGTCGGGATCGTCGTCGGCGACGGCCACGACCGCCAGCGAATCCGGCAGCGACGTCCTCTCCGCGATCAGGCTATGGTACCGCATGACCTCGAGTGGTGACGGAAGCCCTTCGAAGAGGCCCGAGCCGTCGTGCCTGACGCGCGACGTCTTGCCGTGCATCACCCGGCGTGCGCGCACCACCCGCCCGCCGTATGCTTCGGCAATCGCCTGATGTCCGAGGCACACCCCGAGTACGGGCGTGGTGGCCCCCAGCTGCCTGACGAGGGGCACCGAGATGCCGGCTTCGGTCGGGGTACACGGCCCGGGGGAGATGACGACGGCATCGGCACCCAGGGCCCCGGCGCCGGCGACCGTGATGGCGTCGTTCCGGAAAACCCGCGGATCCTCGCCGAGCTCGCCGAGATACTGGACGAGGTTGTAGGTGAAGGAGTCGTAGTTGTCGATCACCAGGATCATGACGGCGTCCCAGGAAGGCCGCGAGTCGTGTGGAGCGGCCCCGCGGACATCACCCGCGGGGGTGGTACTGCTTGTGGACCTGTCGAAGATACTCGCGGTCGACGTGGGTGTAGACCTGCGTGGTCGAGATGTCGACGTGGCCGAGCATTTCCTGCACGGCCCGGAGATCCGCTCCACCCTCGAGCAGGTGTGTGGCAAACGAGTGACGCAGCGTATGCGGCGAGACCCGCTTGGTGATCCCGGTCCGGTCGACGTACTTCCGCAGGATCTTCCAGGCGCCCATGCGGGAAAGGGGCTCCCCACGCGCGTTGAGGAAGAGGACGCCCCTGCCCCGCCGACCCCCGTCCGACAGCCTCGGACGCAGCTCCCGCAAATAGAGGATGACCGACGAAAGCGCCGGTCGTCCCACCGGCACCAGGCGCTCCTTTCCCCCCTTCCCGAACGCCCGCACCAGCCGCTCCTCGACCAGGACGTCGCGCACCGCCAGGGTCGTCCACTCGGACACCCGGAGTCCGGCGGCATAGGCCAGCTCCAGCATCGCGCGGTCGCGGAAGTACAGCGGATCTTCCATCGTCGGCGCCGCCAGGAGCTTCTCGACCTCGGCCGTCGTCAAGACCTCCGGCAAGGTGCGCCAGCGCGCGGGAAGTTCGAGGCGCTCGCTGGGGTTGGCGGAGAGGGTCTGCTCGCCCACGAGAAACGCAAAGTAGGTGTGGAGTGCGGACACCGTCCGGCGAATGGACGCCGATGCCAGACCGGCGTCCTTCAGGTGGAACATGAAGCCGCGCAGCAGACGGGCGTCGACGTCGGCGGGGCGTCGCACGCTCCGGGCCACGGCGAACCCGACGAAGCGCCGGAGGTCGCGGCCATAGGCCTGCCGGGTGCGCACCGCGCTGCCCTGCTCGAGGTTCAGGAAATCGTCGAATCGCTCGAGCAGGAATTCGCGAGCAATCTCGTCAGGCAGGACGGTCTTCATCATCGGGCGCGCCGCCGGCGACGCGCGACCACAATGCCGATCGCTGCGAGCACGATCACCGCGGCCACGAACCCGGTATTCCGCGCCAGCCGGCCGATGGTGTGGGCAACGGCGTCCCAGTTGTTGCCGGCATGGAAGGCGATCAGCGTGACGGTGCCATACCAGATTACGGACGCCAGCGTCACCGCGAGGCCCGTCGAGAGCACCGGAATGCGAAGGGCCCCCGCGAACGGCGTCACCACCGCACGAACGCCAGGCACGAATCGCAGCACGAACAGGGACAGCACGCCGTAGCGCATGTACCAGCGCGTGATGCGCGACTCCGCCTCGTCCGCGTTCCTGAGGCGAAACTTGCGCTCGGTCCACGTCGCGCCGAAGCGGCGTCCGAGCGCGTACATGACAAACGCGCCGCTGACGTTGCCGGCCAGAACGGACAGGAGGGCGGGTACCGGCGAGCTGTTGGCGCGCGCGGCGAGGAACGCGCCGAAGGCGATGAGCAGATCGGCCGGCAGCGGCGGGAAGACGTTCTCGGCCGCGGCCAGAAGCCCCATCGCCACGAGGAGCGTGGCCGGGGGAAGCGAAGCCAACCAGTCGAGCAGCGCGGCGAGGTTCATGATCGACCGTCGAGTCGCCGCGACCCCTTGTGGGTGCGTCGCGCGCCCCCCACGCCCTTCGTGCCGTTCGCCACGGACCGCCTACCGCGGCGGGTCGGGAGCGTGCGGCGCGCGCTCGAGGGTCGCGACGGCAATGCACGCCAGTCCCTCCCCCCGTCCGATCCATCCCATGCGCTCGTTGGTCTTTCCCTTGACGCTGATGTCCACCACCGCAACGCCCAGGGCTTCCGCGAGGTGTGCACGCATGGCGGATCGATACCCGGTCAGCTTCGGCGTCTCGGTGATCACCGTGACGTCGGCATTCACGACCCGCCACCCCTCCCGATGCACGCGTGCAATGGCGGCCCGCAACATTTCCAGGGAGTTCCGACCAGCGTTCTCTGCGTCCTCATCGGAAAACATCTCGCCGATATCGCCAAGGGCAGCGGCTCCCAGCACGGCGTCGGTGAGGGCATGGGCCACGGCATCACCGTCGGAGTGGCCGATCAGGGTGAAGTCCACCGGGATGCGCACGCCGCCCAGGATGAGGGGACCCCCGGGAGCGAACCGGTGCGAGTCGTATCCAATCCCGGCGCGGACGGTGGCGGGCATGTTCCGGTCGGTGAGCCAGGGTGACGTCGCGAGCGCGATGGCGAAGGCGGCGCGCTCCGCAGGGAGCGGGCCGCCCGCTCTCACGCGGCTGCCGTCTCCGGCGTGCGGATGATCGAGTAGTCCTGCCGGCGACGGGCGGGGGTGAATCCCGCATCCCGAATGAGTCGCTCCATCTCGTCGGTGGTGGTGCGGTAGGTCGTGCCGGCGCTCGAGACGACGTTCTCCTCGATCATCAGGGAGCCGAAATCGTTGCACCCGAATCGCAGTGCGAGCTGGCCGATCTTGAGCCCCATGGTCACCCAGCTCGACTGGAGGTTCGGCACGTTATCGAGGACGACGCGTGCGATGGCGACCGTCCGGAGGTAGTCGACCGCGCCGAGCTTGGGCATGTGCGACATGGTGGGGGTGTGCTCCGGCTGCAGCGGCCAGCAGATGAACGCGGTGAACCCACCGGTGCGCGACTGGAGCTCGCGGACCCGGTTCAGGTGCTCGATCCGCTCGGCCAGCGTCTCGCCGATGCCGTACATCATCGTGACCGACGTCTTCATGCCCTGCTGGTGCGCCAGCTCCATGATCTCGAGCCAGCGATCGGCGCCCGCCTTCTTCGGCGCCACCTGATCGCGCACCCGCTGCACCAGGATTTCACCGCCCCCGCCCGGAATGGAATCGAGTCCCGCGGCGCGAAGCTCGCGGATCACGTCACCGGCGTCCATGCGGAAGAGGGTGGCGAAGAAGTCGACCTCACTGGGAGAGAATCCGTGGATGTGGATGGGGTGGTACTTCTTGATGTAGCGCATCAGATCGAGGTACCACTCGAACGGGATGTACGGATTGTGCCCACCCTGGATGAGGATCTGCACCCCGCCCAGTGCCTTGGTTTCGTCGATCTTGGCGCCGATCTGCTCGAAGGAGAGTGTGTACCCTTCCCCGTGCCGCGGCCGGCGGTAAAAGGCGCAGAAGCCGCAGTCGGCCACGCATACATTCGTGTAGTTGATATTCCGGTCCACGATGTAGGTGACGATGTTGTGCGGGTGCTTCTCGCTCCGCACGCGGTCGGCCTCGAGACCAAGCTCGAGGAGCGGAGCGTTCGTGTACAGGTCGAGGAGATCGTTCATGAACGGCGGTCCGATTGGACGGGTTTCCGACGGGCATGTCTGCGGCGCGGGCGACCCCGTAATCTCGCCACGCGGCGCGCCTGCGGCGAGTGCGTCACCAGTCTCGTTCCGGTGCAGAGGCCATCCTCGGGGGAGCCGCGCGAGCTCCCCTGCAGGAGTCCGGGGGATGGAGAGGGACGCGTGACGAGCTGGTCGGGCATGAGCGCCGTCGTGCTGGCTGGCCTGGCGACCCGTCGGTGATTGAGGAGGCTTCCGATGGCTGCGCGTGACCTGGTGGTCGCAGTGGCGCTGGCATGTCTCGTCGTGGCGCGTTCCGCCGGGGCGCAACGCATGGTCATCGCGGGTGTGGTGCGCGACGAAGCAGGAATGCCGATCGAGAATGCCCTGGTCACCCTGGACGGCGATCAGCGCGCGGTGCGGCACGTGCGCACCAACGTGACTGGAGAGTTCGTGTTCGGCCGGGTGCAGCGCGGGTTTCACGGCCTGTCCACCATGCGGATTGGCTACAGCCCCGACGAGCGCGTGGTGGAGGCTCTCGACTCGCTCGTGGCGGTGACCATCGTGCTTCGCCGACTTCCGCAGAGCCTCGACACTCTTCGGGTGGTTGCGAACCGGTCGGGCGTCTTTGGCCAGGTGCTGGCGCACGGCGGGACGGTCCCCCTCGATTCCGCGGCCGTGACCCTGATGCGAACACGCTGGTCGGCCACGACGGGGAGGGATGGCCGCTTCGACATCCCGGCAACGATGGAGACCGGAGCACTGGTGCTATTCGTGCGGCATCCGGGATACCAGTCGAAGATGACATCGATCAGTGTGTCGCCGGACCACGCTGTCGAGGTGGCGGTGGTACTCGATTCGATCAGCGCGGCGGGCGGGATGCGACGCGCGATGCCGCTGGCCGAAATGGAGGAGCGCGTCCGCTATATGGGAAGCCGGGCGGCGCTGGTGCCCGCCAACGAGATCGCCGGCTACCAGCGCATGAGTCTCCGGGACGCGATCGCCCTGTCTCCAACTTACCTCAGGGCCAACCTGCGGCTGTCGGACCGGGCGTGCCTCTTCGTGAACGGACTCCCGCGCCTCTTTGGAACCACGAACGAATTCGAGGCGGACGAGATCGAGAGCGTGGAGGTGTACGGGCCGAAGTCGGAATGGACCGGGACGTTGGCGCGGCGGTGGGGGGAGCAGTACCCGAAGTTCCCGTGCGGCGATCCCGACTGCAATAACATGCTCCCGCGCTGCGTCGGGGATGTGACGGCAGTGGTGGTCTGGCTCAAGCAGCCGGATTAGGTGCTCAGGCGGCAATATTCCCACGTCCGCTGCGGGGGTGACAAATGCGTGTATCGATATGCACCACCACAGACCACCCGGCCCTCCGCGTCCGGCGCGGGCCGGCACGCGTGGACTGGCTTCGCGATCCTGGCGGCGGCCGGCGTGGTGGGACTGTCCCCCGCCCGTGCGGCGTCGCAGGAACCGACGACGCGCGTGATCGCCGGCAGCGTCACCGACACGGCCCAGCATCCGGTGCCGTACGTGAACGTGCAGCTCGGGTCGAAAACGCGCATTATCGCGAACGACTCCGGGCACTTCCGGCTCGAGGCGCCCCGGCACGAGCGCGTCACGCTCGATGTGCGGCGAATCGGCTACCGCGCAGTCGAACTGTCGCTCGACCCGGGCGGCGACACCACGATCGTGATCGCGCTCACGCCGGCGGCGCAGCCGCTCCCCAAATCGGTGGTGGCCGGGGCCGATCGGTCGCGAGCCCTGGAGCTGCACGGGTTCTACGATCGGCTCGGGAACCATCGCAAGGGGATCTCGTGGGGCTGGTTCATCACTCCCGAGGACATCGATCGGCGGCGCCCCAACCTCATCACGTACATGATCGAGAACCTCCCGAGTGTGTCGGTAAGGCGAGGACTGCGCCAGCGCGAGAGCACGATTCTCGGTAGCACGTTTGACATCAACGGGCACCGCTGCCGAATGACGGTCTATCTGGACGGCATCCGGGTGATCTCGTCGGTCGGCCCGCAGTACCAGAGTCTCGACGAGCTCGTTGATGCGACGTCGGTAGCAGCGGTGGAGGTCTACGGTCGTCCCGGCGAGGTCCCGCCGCAGTACCAGCAGCTCAACGGCACCTGTGGCGTGGTGCTGGTGTGGACGAAGTAGGCCATAGACCAAAGGTCAAAGGCCAAAGGCCAAGGGTCAATGGCCAAAGGCCAAAGGCCAAAGGCCAAAGGTCAAAGGTCAAAGGCCAAAGGTCAAAGGCCAAAGGCCAAAGGCCAAGGGTCAATGGCCAAAGGCCAAAGGCCAAAGGCCAAAGGCCAAAGGCCAAAGGTCGCACCCCGCCCCTGCCTACGCCGCGGGCAGGAACGCCAGTGTCCCGTTAGGCACGCGCCCGGCGGCCACGAGTCGCCTGAAGAACTCGGTGAGTCCGGCCAGATGGGGATACGACAGACCGTAGTCGAGGCCGCTCAGATACTCATGGCAGAGCGAGACCGCGACCCCCGTTGCCCTGGACGCGCGTTCCGAGAGCTCCGGGAGATGCTGCAGTCCCCAGTTGCGTGATGCGATGAGGCTGGCGTGCAAGGCGAGCGCCGCGTCCACGGGTGCGGTGCGCTGGGCGACCCACACGGCAAAGACGAACGGCTGGCCGGTCCAGGTCTTCCACTCCGAGCCGAGGTCGTACGCGAACGGATAGCTCGGCATCGGCATCCCGGGGGCAGCGAGGCCGCCGGCACGCGTACCGCCCCGGGCTCGCTCCTCCATGGCGGACCCCAGCACCAGCGCCGCGTCGCCGATGACGAGGCGCGCATCGTGGGCTTCATCATCGAACCGCGCCACGTCGGTGAGTTCCGCGTCGCCGGGGACAAACTCGGGCTGCGCGTGCCAGACGTGCTCGAACAGCAGCTCGATCAGCGCAAGGCTGGTCATCGAGCTGCGGCTCACGATGACCCGTCGGCCCCCGAGCTCCGACGCCGGTCGCCGTGAAAACAGGATCACGCTGCGCACGGCGCCGTCGCACGAGATGGCCAGGTCCGGCAGCAGGAGATAGCGTTCCGAGGCGCGTGCGTATTCGATCGCCGACACCACGCTCACATCGAGCTCGCCGTGCGCCATGAGGGCGTTGAGCGCGGTGGGCACGCCGTTCACCAGCGCGGCATCGAGCGACACCACGCCGGCGTCGATGGCGCCGTAGACGGGATAGCAGTTGATATACGGAATCCGGCCGAGGCGCAGCATCAATTGCGAGCGTCGGCGCCGTCGAACACGCGAAGCACGTTGTAGAACGAGTCGCGCTCGGCCGGCGTCTTCCCGGCGGCGCGGATCAGCCGGAGGATGTCATCGAGTGCCATTGACTGCGGTGTCGTGGCGCCCACGGCGTGATAGATCTTCTCCCGCACCACGGTCCCCTCGAGATCGTTCACGCCGAAGTGCAGCGACGTCTGCGACAGGAAGGGCGTGACCATGATCCAGTGCGACTTGATGTGGTCGAAGTTGTCGAGAAACAGACGGGCCACGGCAAGGCTGCGAAGATCGTCGAATCCGGTGGTCGCCTGGCCCTGCCGGCCGAGCCGCACGCCGAGCTCGTTGTCGTCAGGATGATACGCCAGCGGGATGTAGGCGAGAAAGCCTCCCGTCTCATCCTGCAGATCGCGCAGCATTCCCAGGTGCGCGGCGCGATCCTCCATGGTCTCGACATGACCGTAGAGCATCGTGCAGTTGGTGCGAATTCCGAGGCGATGGGCCGCGCGATGGACGCCGATGTAATCCGCGCCGCCGAGCTTCTTGTCGGCAATCTGTTCGCGCACGGCGAGCGAGAACGTCTCGGCGCCGCCCCCCGGCATCGTGTCGAGGCCCGCCTCGCGCAGGGCCACGAGCACGGCCTCCCACGACATCTTCTCGATCCGCGCGAGGTGGGCAATCTCGACCGCCGTGAGCGCCTTGATGTGCACGTGCGGGAATTCGCGCTTCAGCGTGCGGAACATCGTCGTGTAGTAGTCGAGCCCGGCCTTCATGTCGAGGCCACCGACGATGTGGAATTCCCGGATCATGCCATCGCGCGCCGACTCGGCCTCGGCCAGAATCTGATCGAGGTCGTACCGATAGGCGCCCTCCTCCTTCGGCAGGCGCGCGTACCCGCAGAACACGCAGGTCTTGCGCAGGATGCAGACGTTGGTCGGATTGATGTGCTGGTTGGCCGCGAAGGTCACCACGTTGCCGTGACGCGCACGGTTCACGGCGTCCGCCATGGTGCCCACGCCGAGCAGGTCGGGCGATCGGAAGCAGGTCACGGCGTCGGCGGCCGAGAGCCGCTCGCCGGCGCGCACCTTGCGCGCGATGGGCAGCAGGGCCTGATCGCGGATGGCGGCGTCGCGGAACGTCGCGCCACCGGTGGGCGCGGGCGAAGCCGACGGGGCGGGAGCGGTCATCCCGGATGGCATGCTTACCCCTCGTACCGCCGCACGGCGAGCGTGACGTTGTGGCCGCCGAAGCCGAAGCTGTTGCTGAGGGCGAGGTCGACCCGCCGGGATACCGGTATGTTGGGAGCGTAGTTGAGGTCGCAGTCGGGATCGGGCGTGCAGTAGTTGATGGTCGGCGGCACCACGTTGTTGGTCACGGCCAGGGTGGAGATCACGAACTCCAGGCCGCCGGCGGCGCCTAGCGTATGACCGGTCGACGACTTGGTGGAGCTCACGTGCAGGGTGTGCGACGCGGGCCCGAACACCGCCTTGATCGCCAGCGTCTCGTTGAGATCGTTGTACGGCGTGGACGTGCCGTGGGCGTTGATGTAGTGCACGTCCTCCGGTCTCGCGCCCGCGTCACGCAGCGCCCGCACCATCGAACGTTGCGCCCCCTCGCCCTCCGGCGCCGGCTGCGTCATGTGGTAGGCGTCGCCGGTGGCCCCGTACCCCACGATCTCGGCGTGGATCGTGGCGCCGCGGGCCTTCGCGTGCTCGAGCTCCTCGAGTATCACGACGCCGGCCCCCTCGCCCATCACGAAACCGTCGCGCTCCTTGTCGAACGGCCGGGACGCGGTCTTCGGCGAGTCGTTGCGCTCCGAGAGGGCCTGCATGTTCGAGAAGCCGCCGATGGCCATCGGCGTCACCGCCGCCTCGGATCCGCCGGTGATCATGACATCGGCGTCGCCGTACTGGATGGTGCGAAAGGCATCCCCGATGGCGTGCGCGCTGGTGGCGCACGCCGACACGGTGGCGTAGTTGGGTCCCTTGGCGTTGAATCGCATGGATACGATTCCCGCCGCCATGTCCGAAATGAACATCGGGATGAAGAACGCCGAGATCTTGCTCGGGCCCCACGCACGATACACGTCGTGTTGCTCCTCGAAGATCTTGAGGCCACCGATTCCCGATCCGATGATCACGCCCGTGTTCAGCGGATCGAACCCACCCCGCTCCAGGCCGGCATCGCGCATGGCCTGCACCGCAGCGGCCAGCGCGAACTGGGTGTACACGTCGGTTCGCTTGGCCTCCTTGCGATCCATGTACGCCAGCGGATCGAAGCCCTTCACCTCGCAGGCGAATCGGACCGGAAACCTCGCGGCATCGAACTTGGTGATGAGGTCCGCGCCGGAGACGCCGTCCAGCAGCGCGCGCCAGGTCGTCGCGACGTCATTGCCGACGGGCGAGATCGCTCCGAGGCCTGTGACGACGACCCGACGACGCATTACGCCGAGACCTTCTCGTTGAGGTACTTCAGGGCGTCACCCACCGTACGGAGCTTCTCGGCATCCTCGTCCGGGATGTCGATGTTGAACTCCTTCTCGAACTCCATGACCAGCTCGACGATATCGAGACTATCGGCACCCAGGTCTTCAATGAAACTCGCCTCGGCGGTGAGTTTCTCGCGTTCTACGCCCAGCTCCTTCTCGATGATGTCTTTGACCTTCTCCGCGTGGTCTGCCATGGACGCTCCTCTCCGTGGGGACGAGCCAATGTGGGGTCAGGAAAGATAAGGATAAGTTGCGCACAACGTTACATCACCATTCCGCCGTCAACGACGATGACCTGGCCGGTGACATAGGAGGCATGTTCCGACGCGAGGAATGCCACCACCGAGGCGACATCGGCTGGCGTCCCCAGTCGCTCCAGCGGAATCTGCGCGGTGAGCGCGGAACGGGCCTCGGCCGACATTGCGGCGGTCATTTCCGTTTCGATGAAGCCGGGGGCGACGACATTGGCGAGCATGTTTCGGGAAGCAAACTCGCGCGCCACCGACTTGGTCAGGCCAATCAGTCCGGCCTTGCTGGCCGCGTAGTTCGTCTGTCCGCGGTTGCCGATGAGCCCCACCACGCTGGAGATGTTGATGATGCGTCCCCATCGCCGCTTCATCATGCCGCGGGTGGCCGCCCGAGTGGTCGCGAAGGCCGCGCGCAGGTTCGTGTCGATGACCGCGTCCCAATCCTCATCCTTGAGACGCAACATGATGTTGTCGCGCGCAAGTCCCGCATTGTTCACGAGGATATCGATCGCGCCGAAGGTCCGTTCGACATCCGTCACCAGAGCATTCACGTTCGCCACTTCGGCCACGTCGCAACCGAATCCCACCGATCCGGCGCCAAGGTCGCTCGCCACTTCGGAGGCTCTGGCGCCGTCGCGTCCCACGATCGCGACGCGCGCGCCGCACTCGGCCAGCCGGGATGCGATGGCATGACCGATCCCGCGAGTGCTGCCGGTCACCAGGGCGACGCGCCCCGAGAGATCGATGTTCATGCAGGCGCCATGGCGAGCAGGGCGTCCACCTCGGCTGCGGTGCCGCAGGTCAGGGCGTGTATCCCCGGCGAGTGCTTTCGCGTGAGACCGGTCAGCACCGAACCCGGGCCCAGCTCCACGAAGAGCGCGTCACGATACTCCGCCGCCAGACCCGCCATGATCTGGGTCCATCGCACCGGCCCAGTGACCTGCTCCACGAGCAGCCGACGCGCCGTGGCCGCGTCGCGGACCGGCAACGCGCTCACGTTGGCGTACACGGGCACGCCCGGTTCGGCGAGGTCCACCCCAGCCAGGGCTGCAGCGAACCCATCGCGCGCCGATGCCATGAGGGGCGAATGGAACGCGCCATCGACGCTCAGTCGCATCGCCCGTGCCCCGGCTGCCCTCGCCAGCTCCATCGCCCGCTCGACTCCCGCAGTCTCTCCCGACACGACGGTCTGCGTCGGCGAATTGAAGTTCGCGGGGACGACGATTCCACCTTGCGGGCTGGCGCTCGCCTCGGCGCAGATATCGTCAACGCTCCGGGAGGGCGTCCCCACGATCGCGGCCATGGTGCCGGGCTGCGCCTCTCCGGCGGCGCGCATCAGCGCGCCGCGCCGCCGCACGAGGCGCGCCGCGTCGCTCAGACCGAGTGCGCCCGCGGCATGATATGCGGTGAGCTCACCCAGCGAATGACCGGCGGCGGCCCGCACATGATCGCCGAGCGCATCGCGGAGCACGGCCCAAACCGCCGCGCCGTGCGCGAGCAACGCGGGCTGCGCGTTGTGCGTGAGCGTGAGTTCGGCCGCGGGACCGGCAAAACAGAGACGGGACAGGGGCTCGCCCAGCGCTTCATCAACGCGCTCGAACGCGTCCCGCGCCTGCGGAAAGGCGTCGGCAAGGTCCTTCCCCATGCCCGGCCTCTGCGACCCCTGGCCGGGGAAGAGCAGCACGAGCTGCACCGAATCGGTACGGGTTATCGGAGCGAGGTGGTTGGCGGACACGTGCGGCGGGGGCACTAGAAACGGACCACCAGTGAAGCCCAGGTGAATCCCGCTCCGAAGGCGACCAGGAGAACGGTCGCCCCCTCGGCCACCCGTCCACACGTGATCGCCTCCTCGAGCGCCATGGGAATGGAAGCCGAGCTCGTATTGCCGTACCGGTCGACGTTCACGAACACTTTCTCCATCGGCACGCCGGCGTGTTTGGCGGTGGCTTCGATGATGCGCACGTTCGCCTGATGCGGAATCAGGAGATCAATGTCGTGGCCCGTCAGCTTCGCACCATCCAGCGCCCGGTCGCAGGCATCGGACATCGAGCGGACCGCGTGCTTGAAGACTTCCCGTCCTTCCATCTGGATGAAGAACGATCGGTCCTGCAGCGCCTCTGCGTCGAAGGGATGCGTGGTACCTCCACTCGGCCGGACCAGCAGCTCGGCGAGCGTCCCATCGCTCCGAAAATACGTGGACAGGATTCCCTTTCCCTGCCTGGAGCGCTTGAGAATCACGGCACCGGCGCCATCGCCGAACAGGACACAGGTCGTTCGATCCTGCCAGTCGGTGATCGCGCTCAGCCGCTCCGTGCCCACGACCAGCGCCGTTTCCGCGCTGCCGTTCATCATCAAACCTTCGGCGACGATCAACCCGTAGAGCCAGCTCGAGCAGGCCGCCGAAATATCGAAGGCCGCCGCTCTCGTCGCACCGAGTTCGGCCTGCAACTCGACGGCCGTTGCGGGGAGCAGCCGGTCGGGCGAGGCGGTACCGAGGACGATGACGTCCAACTCCCCCGCGTGGACGCCGGCACGTTCCATGGCAACGCGGGCCGCGGCTGCGGACATCTCGTGATTCGTCTCTCCCGGGCCGGAGATGTGGCGCTCGCGAATGCCGGTGCGCTGCACGATCCACGCGTCGCTGGTGTCGAGCCCCATTGCCGCGAATTCGTCGTTTCGCATGACGCGGCGCGGCGCATACTTGCCCACGCCGGCGAAGTACGCCACGGGGCGCTTCACGCTGTCCCGTCGCCAGGGGCTGCCGCCGCGGCTCCGACCTTCCCCGCCTCCGCGTTTGCGAGACGGGAGCCGATGTGTTCATCGAGCCTGGAATCGGCTGCCCGGGCTGCCACGCGGATCGCGTTCTTCAGGGCGAGCGCCGACGACTTGCCGTGGGCGATGATGCTCACCCCATGCACGCCGAGCAGCGGCGCCCCGCCGTATTGCGAGTAGTCGAGGTGCTGCAGAGCGCCGGCAACGCTGCGCGCCTCTACGCGCGCCGCTTTCAGGACGACGCCGACGAGCATCGGCGCCACCGACTCGTAGAACTTGAGCAGCACGTTGCCGACGAATCCATCGCAGACCACCACGTCGAACGGTCCGCGGTCGCTCGCCCCCAGGGGCACGTCGCGCCCTTCGATGTTCCCCTGGAAGTTGAGCCCCGATGCCGCCAGCAATTGATGCGCCTCCTTGGTGACGGCGTCACCCTTCTCCGGCTCCTCGCCGATGCTCAGCAATCCCACCACCGGGTTCTCCCTTCCCAGTACATCCCGCGCGTAGAGCGCCCCGAGGCTGGCGAACTGCACCAGTTCCTGCGCCGAGCAGTCAACGTTGGCGCCCGAATCGAGCACCACGATCGGTTCCCGCGCGGTCGGAAAGGTGGTGGCGATGGCTGGCCGAGCGATGCCCGCGTGCAGCCGGAGGACCATGACCGAGATGGCCATCTGGGCACCGGTGTTGCCCGCGGAAACGAATGCGTCCGATTGGCCCTCCGGCTGCAGGCGAAGGCCGACATGCATGGACGACTTCGCCTTTCCGCGGAGGACCGCGGAGGGCTTGTCCGACATCTCGATGACGTCGGTCGCGTCGACGATGTCCAGGCGGTTCTGGTGTGGCGCGCACGACGCATACTCGCCCGCGAGGTGGGTCCGGATCTGTTCGCGGATGGTGTCTCCATGGCCGACCAACTGCACGCGCAGCGGCGGGCCCAGATCACTCAACGCGAGCAGTGCACCGCCGACCGGTGCCGCGGGGGCGAAATCGCCCCCCATCGCGTCCAGCGCGACGCGAGCCAACGTCAGGCTTCCCGTGCCGCGACTCGCTGCTCTCCGGCGTAGTAGCCGCACTCCTCGCAAACGCGGTGCGGTCGCTTGGGAGCCTGGCAACGCGGACACTTCTGCAGGGCGATACGCGGCGCGGCCTGGTGGGTTGCACGGGCGCGCTTCCGGCGTTTCGAAGTTCTTCGTTTCGGGACGGCCATGGGAATGGTTGGTGGGCAGTGGGAGAGTGGTCGGGGCGAAAAGATGGTCGACGTCGAGGAGGATGCCGCAGGTCGGTGCGCATCACCGTGGCGCCGGCTCCTCGGTGTGCCGCCGCTCGAGCGGTCGGGTCACCATCGCGTGAAGTGGTCGATTGTCAGCTATCCGGTCTCGAGTCCTGCAAAGCGCGCCAGCGTGGATCGGTCTCGGTCTCGCACGAGCACAGCCCCTGATTGAGATCCGCACCGCAGCGAGGGCAGAGTCCCCGGCAGTCCTCCCGACAAAGCGCGAATGCCGGTACAGCAAGCAGCCATTGCTCACGCACGGCAGGGCGCATGTCGACGTCCCGCGCGCGTGGGTCCAGCAGATACACGTCCGACTCGTCAGCGTCCTCATCGCCTTCGTCGGCGAACAGGAGATGCAACTCTTCAGCAACCGGAACGGCGACGTCGGCAAGACAGCGCCGGCATTCGGTTGCACGCACACCCTGGAAGCGACCGCTGAAATAGAAGCGGCCTTCTCCAGCAGACGAAAGTCGACCGGTGACCTGGACAGAGTCGGCAGGCTTCGCGTCCCCCTCCCTCCAGATCGGGTCGTCGCTTGCCAACGCGCCGTCCACCAGAACAGCCTTGGACTCCAGAGAGGCACGGTCAAAGTACAGCATAGAACGCCTCAATCTAGACCCTGCGCCGGAGAGGGTCAAGTCGCTGCGCCAAAGAGACTTAGGGCGCGTTACTTCGAGCGACGCCACCTCATGCGCGATTCCGGATCACATCGCTCTCGGCGAAGAAATATCGTGCTTCCCGCACCGCATTGTCGTCCGAGTCGCTCGCGTGGATGGCGTTGCGCTCTTTGGACTCCGCATACAGCCGTCGGACGGTGCCCTCGGCCGCTTCCCCCGGATCGGTGGCGCCGATGACGCGCCGCAACTCCGACACGGCGTCGGCGCGTTCCAGCACCATGGGCAGGCAGGGACCGGAGGTCATGAACGTTACGAGGGGTCCGTAGAACGGGCGCTCGCGATGCACCTCGTAGAACTTCTCCGCCTCGGCCCGCGTGAGCCGCACGACGCGCGCCGCCAGAATGCGGAAGCCGGCCGCCTCCAGATGTGCGACGATCCGGCCCGTCTTCCCTGACGAGAAGGCGTCGGGCTTGATGATGGCAAGGGTGATGTTGGATGGCATGGTGTGAACGGAATGGACGAATCCCGGTGCTCGCCGCACCGGCCTATTTCAGCCGCTCGCGAATCAGGGTGACGAAATCGACCGGCCGCTGCGCCACGGCGATGCCCGCCGCGCCGAACGCGGCGATCTTCTCGTCGGCGGTGCCCGATGACCCGCTGATGATCGCGCCGGCGTGGCCCATCCGCCGTCCCGGCGGCGCCGTACGCCCGGCGATGAACCCGACGACCGGTTTCTTCATGTTCGCCTTCACGAATTCCGCCGCACTCTGCTCGTCGGTGCCACCGATCTCGCCGATCATGCAGACCGCGCGTGTGGCCTCATCGGCCTCGAAGGCGGCCAGGCAATCGATGAAGTTGGTCCCGTTGATGGGATCGCCTCCGATCCCGATACACGTCGTTTGACCAATGCCTGCTCGCGTGAGCTGGAACACCACCTCGTAGGTGAGCGTCCCCGAGCGACTGACCACACCGACGGGGCCCGGCGTGCAGATGCGGCCGGGAATGATGCCGACCTTCGACGCACCGGCCGAGATCAGGCCCGGACAATTGGGACCGAGCAGGCGCGCCCCCTTGTCGCGGACGTAGGGGTAGACCCGCGCCATGTCGAGCACCGGGACGCCTTCGGTAATGGCGACGATGAGTCGCACCCCGGCGTCGGCGGCCTCCATGATCGCATCGGCAGCGAAGGCGGGCGGCACATAGATCACCGAGGTATTCGCGCCTGTCTGCGCCACGGCGTCGGCCACGGTGTTGAAGATCGGGACCTCGCTGTCGAAGCGCTGGCCGCCCTTGCCAGGGGTGACGCCGGCCATGACCCGCGTTCCGTACTCGCGCATCTGCTTCGTGTGGAACGACCCGTCGCGGCCGGTGATGCCCTGCACCACCACGGTCGTCTGGCGATCGATGAAGATGCTCACGCGGCCGTCCCCCCTTTCGCCAGGGACACCGCCACCTTCACGGCCTCGTCCATGTCGGCCGACGCCGAGAATCCGTTCCGTTGCAGGATCTCCATCGCGATCTCTTCGTTGGTGCCCGTCAGGCGGATGACGATCGGCACGCCCAGCGGCCGGTCCCGGGTGGCGGTCACGATGCCGTTCGCCACGTCGTCGGTGCGGGTGATACCGCCGAAGATGTTGAACAGGATCGCGCGCACGCTCGGGTCGGCGGTAATGATGCGCAGTGCGCTCACGACCTTCTCCGGCGACGACGATCCGCCGATGTCGAGAAAGTTGGCGGGTTGGCCGCCGTAGTACTTCACCAGGTCCATGGTCGCCATGGCCAGGCCGGCTCCGTTCACGCAGCAGCCCACGTTTCCTTCGAGCTTGATGAAGGTAAGACCCGCCCGACGCGCGTCGACCTCGCTCGGCGCCTCGGCGCTCTCGTCGCGCAACGCGGCAACCGCGCTGCGGCGGTCGAGCTCATTGTCGTCGATCACCATTTTCGCGTCCACCGCCACCACGTCGCCCGACGGGGTCACGACCAGCGGGTTGATCTCCGCGAGGGAGCACCCGGTCTGCATGAACGCGGCATGAAGCTGTTGCATGATGCGCGCGGCGGCGCGCGCTGTGGCCAGGCTGTCGTACAGAAAGAACCCGAGGCGCATCGACTGGAACGGGAGCAACCCGTACCGCGCGTCCACCGGGAGCTTGAGGATCTTCTCCGGCGTGGTCGCGGCGACCTCCTCGATGTCGATGCCGCCGGCGGGACTCACCATGAACACGGGGCTCTTGCTGGCGCGGTCGAGGATGATGCCCACGTAGGCCTCACTCGCGATGTCCGCCGCCTGGGTCACCAGCACCTTCCCGACCGTGAGTCCCTTGATCTGCATCCCGAGGATCGCCTGCGCCTTGTCGCGTGCCTCGCGAGGGGTCTTCGCCAGCTTCACGCCGCCGGCCTTTCCGCGGCCACCCGCGTGCACCTGGGCCTTGACCACCACCACGCCGCCGATGCGGCGCGCGATGGCCTCGGCCTCTTCGGGGGTGGTCGCGACCTCGCCCGGCGGGATCGGGACGCCGAAGCCTCGCAGGATCTCCTTGGCCTGGTATTCGTGGATGTTCATGCGTTCTCCCGGAGATTCGCCTCGGACGGATCGGATTCCGAGATCGTTGTACCACCTTCCCCGCGCACCGCGGTCCGGCCGCGATGCAGCTCCGTGATGATGGCTCTGCCCGAGGTGTGCCGGACGAAGTCGACGGCCGCACGCACTTTGGGGGCCATGCTTCCCTCGCCGAAGGCGCCGGCGCGGTCGAGGCGCTCCGCGTCGGCCACCGTGAGATGCCGAAGAGGGCGCTGCTTCGATGTCCCCCAGTCCAGGTAGACCGCATCCACGTCGGTGAGAATCAGCAGCAGCTCGGCGCCCAGATCCCGCGCGAGCACCGCGCTCGCCAGGTCCTTGTCCACCACCGCGTCCACTCCCTCCCAACCCTGCCGCTCGTTGTCGAAGAACACTGGCGCACCGCCGCCGCCGCACGCGATCACGATGGTGCCGCGCTGGACCAGCGTCCGGATGGTGGACAGTTCGTGAATGGCCAGCGGACGCGGACTGGCCACCACGCGCCTCAGGCGTCCTTTCCCATCCGGTCGGACGACGAACCCTTCGGCGCGGAGTGCCTCCGCCCGGTCCGCGTCAACCTCATGGCCGATGAACTTCGATGGTGCGCCGAGCTGCGGGTCTTCGGGATCCACGTGCGTCTGCGTGACGACCGTTACGACATCGCGTGCGCTTCCGTTGCGACGGAGCGCATTGTCCAGCGACTGCTGGATCATGTACCCGATCCATCCCGCGGTGCCGGCAACCAGCACGCCAAGCGGAAGCGGCGTTACCGCCTCGCGGCCCATTTCGTTTCGCAGCAATTCGTCTCCCACCTGCGGGCCGTTCCCGTGCGATACGCACAGGTTCCACCCATCGAGTGCGAGATCGACAATCGGCCCCAGGCTTTCGCGCGTGTGACGGAACTGATCGTACACGGTCGACCGTTCGCCCGCCGGCGCAAGCGCATTGCCGCCGAGCGCGATTACCGCGATCGGGTTCCGCTTTCGTGGAGGCATAGGACTCGGCGGCGCAAGCTAGGGAAGCACGGGAGGGGATGGAAGTGGCACGTCGTCTAGCGCCCCGTCCGCAACAGGCGTCCGAGTGCTTCGTAGGCGGTGCCGAATGCCGTCCAGTCCCCGCGACGCAGGGCGTCGTGCATGGCCGTGTACAGCGCCTCGACGCGGGCACGGAATTCTTCGGGAGTGGGTGGCGGCGTGTTCACCGGCGGACCGGGCACGCCGACCGCGTCAGCAATGGTGGCCCCCGATGAGACGCTGTCACCGTGAAGCACCGAGACGTATACCACGTGCGGCGTTCCGTCTGGACGCGTGGCGTAATGCGTCTCGATCGACAGCACGCTCCCGGCGCTCGGCACGATTCGAACAGCCCCCTCCAGGAGACGCGTGTCGCTCAGCACGCTCCGTAACGAGTCACCGGCGCGTTGCAGCCGATCCACCACCTGCGGCCAACGTGCTTCTTCCGATTCGCGAGGGCGCCAGGACAAGTGTGCTTCGGGTCCGCCCTCGCCCGTTACCACGCCGCGAAGCCGGTCTCGCGCGTCGAGTACCGCAATGGCGATGGAGAGGAGGCCGGTCGCGTGATCGACGTACGGCGGTGCCGAGCGCATGGTGAAGACCGTGTCGGCGCCCGTCTCCCGCGGGAGATGGGACGGCGGGACGTACTCGTTGCGGACGCCGACCTGCGCGAACGCCGCCGCTTCGATGATCGTGCCGTCGACGGCGGGTGGCAGCTTGCGCAGCAGATCGCGATCCAGCGCCCCGGGCTCGACGAACAGGCTGGGAAATCGACCCATCCAGGTGACCGTCACGGGATCGGGATACGGATCGCCGATGGCGATGCTCCGTCCGGTGTGCGCGTTCACCAGCGCGACCGCGGCATGACGCAGGTAGTGCACCAGGTGGCCCCGCAGATCCATCGCCGCGCTCAGTGGATACCACTCGGAGGTCGCATAGAGATGCACTGCCCAGAAGAGGGAGTCCCGCCACACGATGGGGCTCACCTCGGATCCCTGCTCGAAGAACGGATACAGCGCGTGCAGGCGCGCGCGCAGGTCGCGCCGCAGGACGATCCGATTGCGACCCGCCGCGAATGACCCCCGTAACAGCCCCGGTTCCTGGAGTCGCCAGGCATGGGCCAGACGCACCGAGAACGCGCGGAGGTCCGGTGCGGCGACCCGTCCTGTGGTGTCCGACACGATGGCGTACGTGCTCGCCGAATCCGACACCAGCACGCCGTAGAGCGTGGACGCGGTGAGCGTGCCCGACTCGGTCAGCTCCACCAGGCCGCCGCGCTGATCGGCCACATCGGCGGCGATTCGCGTGACGTGCCAGGGCGGCTGCGCATCGACGCTTTCCGGCCCCGTCGGCTGCTCCACCGCGACCGCCACCAGGCGTTCGTCATCGACCTCCCACCCGAGAGCGCCGTTCACCCGGGAGGACGGACGAACGGGCTCGATGGCGCGTGCGAGCGCGATGCCATCCCAGAGGGAGGCGCCGCGTGCCGCATCGACGAACGACGGGGCCGGAGGGGCCGGTGCCTCGCGCGTGAGGCGATCCACGTCGTAAGCGCGTCGCGTGTACCCGTCCCTTGTGGCGCGGTACGGCCGCTCGCGCGCCTCGGGATCGGCCGGGGCGATGAATCGCTCCGCGACGGGCGGGACGATCTGACGCAGGGTGAGGGCGATCAGGAGCACCGCCGTGATGGTGAAGAATGCCGTCCGAATCTGCGCCGTCCACCCCGACCATACGACGAGCATCGCGCCCGCCACCGCCACCACCGACAGAATGAGATTCACAGGCAGTCCGACCCGATGGTCGATCGCCGAAAAGGTCCCGAGGGCGCCACTGCCGCTGGTCAGGAGACCGTACGCGTCCAGGCGATAGGTCCACGACAGCAGGAGGAGCAGCACGGCGCCAAGGGCGAACAGGTGTCGTCGCACGTAGCCGGTGACGTGCAGTCGGCCGTTGTGCCAGTGCAGGCTGGGCGTGAGCGCGTAGAAGAAGACGCACACCAGGAAGACCGAGAGCAGCACGACGAAAGCCCACAGATGCAACGATGATTCGAGCGGGAGCCAGTAGACCCAGAATGCCAGGTCGCGCTGGAAATACGGATCGGTCTCCCCGAACAGCGTGCCGTGCCGGATGAGATCGAGCGAGATCCAGTCGTTCTGGCGCATCGACAGGAGCGCGCCGAGCAGGACCGAGAGCGCGAGCACGACAATGAGGAGGAATCGACCCGGCACCTCCTCGCCGATCTCGATGTTGCCGATGCGTCGCGGGAGACTGAAGGAGCCGAAGGAACGCCGGACCGCGTACAGGTTGAGGAAGACGAAGGTCGATCCCGCGAGGCAGAGGCTCCCGCGCAGCAGGAGCAGATCGGATGCGCGCGCGCGCCACAGGTCGGTCGCCCCGAGGGCCGCATACCACTGGTACTCCACATACCAGCCGGCCGCGATGCGCCCCACCAGCAGGAGCGCCGCCAGCGCAAGAACGAACCCGATCAACCAGCGGCGCGACCTCACGGCGCGGATCAGTGTGCGGGGGACGCGGGTGGCGCGGGCTCCACCCCCTGCGTTTTGACCCAGTCCTCCATTTCCGCGCGGATCGCGTCGAGTCGCTCGCGTGACCGCGCTTCGTAGCGCATCACCAGGACCGGCTGCGTGTTGGACGCGCGAATCAGGCCCCACCCGTCGCCGAACAGCACGCGCACGCCGTCCACGTCGATCACGTCGTGTCCGCTGCGAAAGTGGCGCACCGCATCGGCGACGATCTGGAACTTGCGGTCCTCGGGGCACTCCACGCGCAATTCAGGAGTGGAGACGAACCGCGGGACGTCGGCCAGCATCTGATCCACCGGCTTGCCGGCGGATGCCACGATGCGCAGGAGCCGGGCCGCCGCGTACAGCGCGTCATCATGCCCGTAGAAGCCTTCGGCGAAGAACATGTGTCCCGACATCTCACCGGCGACCGGCGCGTGCATCTCCTTCATCTTCCCCTTGATGAGCGAGTGGCCGGTCTTCCACATGAGGGGACGGCCGCCGGCGTCGGCGATCGCTTGCGGGAGCGCCTGCGAGCACTTCACGTCGAAGATGATCGGCTGGCCCTTCCCCGTGCGCGCCAGCACATCGCGGGCGTACAGAATCAGCAGGTAGTCGCCCCAGATGATCTCGCCCTTTGCGTCGACCACCCCGATCCGGTCGGCGTCGCCGTCGAACGCGATGCCAAGATCCGCGCCGCGCGAGCGAACCGCCGCGATCAGGTCCTGGAGATTCTCGACGACCGTGGGGTCCGGATGGTGATTCGGAAACGTGCCGTCGCTTTCGCAGAACAGGTGCGTGGCCTTCACGCCCAGGCGACGGAAGAGCTGCGGCGCCACGAGCGATCCCGCGCCGTTGCCGCAGTCGAACACCGCCGACATCGGGCGTGCCAGCGGACCGATGCGCCCCGCAATGTCGGCGATGTAACGCTCGATGATCTCCTCGCGCCGGACCGTCCCCTGCCCCGTCGGGTACTCGCCCGCCTCGATGATCTCCCGCAGCTCCTGGATCCCGTCGCCATGGAGCGAATCGAACCCCACGCAGAGCTTGAAGCCGTTGTACTCGCGGCGGATTGTGCGATCCGGTGATCTGGATGCCCGCCGCGACCGGGAGCTTGTGCAGGCTCCAGTAGAGGAGCGGCGTGGGGACGACGCCGATGTCGATCACGTCCACGCCGCTGCTCGTGAGACCCTCGATCAGCGCCTCGACGAGCGCCGGCCCGCTCGGGCGGTTGTCGCGACCCACCGCGACCGTTCCGGAAACGCCGCGCCTGGCGAGCAGCGCGGCGAATCCGCGTCCGATGGCCCGGGCAACGTCCGGCGTGAGGTCGCGGTCGATGATACCGCGAATGTCGTATTGGCGAAAGATGTCCGGAGCAATCGTCATCGGAGCCTCGAAAACGCAGCGGGCCGCGCAAGCGGCCCGCGCGACTTCACTGCCGTGGAGCCTGCGGTCCGGCGTCCGGCGACCGCGCACCCGGGGGTGCCGCCGCCGCGGCAGTTGCGGCCGGTGACACCGGCGGCCGCGACGCGCTTCCAACAATGGACGCGGCGCGCGTCCAGCGCACCACTGGATCGGGATACACGCCGAACGCCAGCAATACCACCGCCGAGGCGACGATCACCGCGCGGCTGATCCCCGTCACCACGGGCAAGGGGCGGCGCGTTCTCGGGACGTGGCTTCATGTACATCACCATCACCACGTACAGATAGTATCCCGCCGAGACCGTGGTGGTGAGCACCAGCAGCACCGACAGCCGGGTCTGCGGCGCCGGCGCCTGCAGCGCGGCCTGCAGCACGTACCACTTGGCAAAGAATCCCATGCCGCCGAAGACCGGGAATCCGAGCAGGGCGAGCATGAACACCGTCATCGCAACGGCCATCCCGGGCCGCTCGAACCAGAGGCCGTGATAGTCGTCGACGCGCTCCCGGGCGTGTCTGCGGCCGTCCCGAGCCCGACGATGACCGCGAACGCGCCCATGATGGCGAGCGTGTAGGCGAGCAGGTAGAAGAGGAAGGCGCCGGCGGTCTGCGTGGTGCCGGCGGCCACGGCGACCAGGATGAATCCGGTGTGTCCGATGCTGGAATACGCGAGCATGCGCTTGAGATTCCTCTGCTGCAGCGCGACCAGGTTGCCGACGATCATGGTCGCCGCCGCCAGCCACCAGACTGCGGCGTGCCAGGTCTCGTACAGCTCGCCGAACGCCTCGAACCAGACGCGCAGGAACGCGGCGAAGGCAGCGGCCTTCACCGCGGCCGCCATGTATCCGGTGATCGGCGTCGGGGCCCCCTCGTACACGTCAGGCGCCCACATGTGGAACGGAGCCGCCGCCACCTTGAACCCGAACCCCACGAGCAGCAGGCCATGCCGATCAGCAGCATCGGCTCGCCGCCCAGTACCAGTCCGGTCACCCGCTGGCCGATCACCTCGAGGTTGGTCGAGCCGGTGGCGCCGTAGACGAGCGCGATGCCGTACAGCAGGAACGCGGTCGAGAACGCGCCGAGCAGGAAATACTTGAGGGCGCCCTCGGCAGCGCGCGCGCTGCGCCGATTGAGACCCGCCAGCACGTACACCGCGATCGACATCGTCTCGATGCCGAGGAACAGCACCATCAGGTCGCGCGCGGCGGCCATGATCATCATCCCGGCGGTCGCGAACAGGACCAGCACGTGCGATTCGGCGGCGTCGATCCCTTCGCGCGCGTTGTAGTCGAGCGAGAGGCCGATCGCGATGACGGTCGCCAGGAGGAACACCAGGTCCGTCGCCCACCGGAATGCCGTCGACCGCGATGACGCCCGACGTACGCCGTCATGCCGCGCGCCGAGGCCACGATGACCGCCACCAGCGCCGACCAGCGCCACCACCATGCTGGCCAGACCGACATCGCGCTGGTGTGCCGCACTCTCCGGCCGCCAGGCCGCGTACAGCATGAGACCCATCGCCCCCACGAGCAGCAGCAGCTCGGGGACGAGCGCGAGCGTCAGGTCCCGGGCATGCGACAGGTCGAGCGGCACGCTATTGCCCTCCGCGCGAGAACGTCGCGCGCTGCAGCTGGGCCGCCGCGCTCGACGCGCTGCACGAAATTGGTCGCGGATGCCTCCATGCGCGTGAGCACCGGCTTGGGATAGACGCCGAGCCAGAGGATCCCGGCCAGCAGCGGCGCCAGCAGCCCGATCTCACGCCAGTTGAGGTCGGTGAGCAGCGCGTTCCGCGGCTTGTCCAGCGCGTTGTAGATGATGCGCTGCAGCGCCCAGAGCAGGTACGCGGCCGCCAGAATCACGCCCATCGCCGAAATCATCGTCATGTACGGATACGTCCGGAACGATCCGACCATGACCAGGAACTCGGAGACGAAGCCGTTCGTCCCCGGCAGGCCGATACTGCTCAGCGCCACGATCGTGAGCATGGTCGCGAACATGGGTACCACCTTCGCGATGCCGCCGTAGTCGGCGATCAGCCGGGTGTGCGTCCGCTCGTAGATGATGCCGACCAGGAAGAACAGCGCGCCGGTGGAGAGGCCGTGGCCGATCATGACCATCAGCGCGCCCTGCACGCTCTCCCGGGTGAGCGCGAAGATGCCCAGCATGACGAATCCCGAGGTGCGCCACCGACGAATACGCCACGAGCTTCTTGATGTCCGGTTGCACCAGCGCGACCAGCGATCCGTAGATGACGCCGATGACCGCCAGCGCGATGATCGCGCCGCGGACCACGGGATGCATGGCCACCCCCGGGAAGAGCGGCACCGCGAACCGAAGGAAGCCGTACGTGCCGAGCTTGAGCAGGATGCCGGCCAGGATGACCGATCCCGCGGTGGGCGCCTCCACGTGCGCGTCCGGGAGCCAGGTGTGGAACGGGAACATCGGGACCTTCACGGCGAACGCCACGAAGAACGCCGCGAACAGCCAGAACATGACCGCCGGCGTCACGCCGCGTGACCGCCAGGATCGCCTCGTAGCTGAAGTTCGGCGTCCCCTGCGCGTACGCCGGCCTGGAGCCCGAGATAGACGATGGCGACCAGCATCAGCAGCGAACCGACCATGGTGTAGATGAAGAACTTCACGCTGGCGTAGATCCGGCGCTCCCCGCCCCAGATGCCGATGATGAAGTACATCGGGATCAGCATCACTTCCCACATCACGTAGAACAGGAAGAGGTCCTTCGCCACGAAGACGCCCAGCATCCCGGTCGTCAGCAGCAGCATCAGGGCGTGATAGGCGTGCACCTTGGTCCGGATGCTCGTCCAGCCGCCGAGGATGGCCAGCGGCATCAGGAACGTGGTGAGCAGCACCATCATCAGCGAGATGCCGTCGACGCCCACGGCGAAGTGCACGCCCCAGGCGCGGATCCACGGCACGTCGACCACCGCCTGCCAGCCGGGCACGGCGGAGTCGAGCGACCACCACAGCCCGAACGACACCACGAACTCGACCAGCAGCACGCCGAACGTGAGGCGGCGCGCCAGACGGTCGCCCGCGCTCGTCGCCCGAACCAGGCGCCCGGCCACCCAGACCACCAGCGCGCCGGCGGCGGGAATGATCAGGAGCGCCGGGAGGACCCAGGCGTTGTAGCTGATCGACATCGAGAAAGGCGTTCATGAGCTCAGCGAAGAGAGAACGCGCCGAGCACGGCCAGGACGCCGAGTATCAGCACCCAGGCGTAGGTGCCCACGCTGCCGGTCTGCAGGCGCGCGCCGATCCAGCCCAATCCGCGCATCAGATAGGCGGCGCCATTCACCAGCAGTCCATCGATGAGGCCCACATCCATCCCGCGCCACAGCACGGACCGCGCGACAGGCCCACCACCGGCTCCACGATCGCGCGATCGTACGCCTCGTCGACGTAGTACTTGTGCTCGAGCACGCGCTCGAAGCCGGTCGCCTCCGGCGCCTGGGCCTTGCGGCACCAGCGCTCGGGTTTGAGCCGCAGCATCGCGAGCGCAATGCCGACGTGCCGCGATGGCCACCGCCAGCCCCACCAGGCCCAGCTCCAGTCCCGGGCGACAGGGGCGCCTCGCCCCCCGTTATGCGCACCGATGCCGCCCCGGTCACCGGCTCCAGCCAGCGCTCCAGCGCCTGCGTCGGACCAGCCGGGAAGAACTCCGGCAGGTTGAGCCACCCGCCCACGCGCGCTCAGCACGCCCAGCACCACCAGCGGGCCGGTCATGATCCACGGTGCCTCGCGCCAGGTGTCCGCGTTCCTGCTCGCCCGTGCGATTCGGGTCCGTGGAAGGTGTAGAGCATCATGCGCGTCATGTAGATCGCGGTCAGCAGCGCGGCGACCACGCCGAAGACGTACACCACGTAGAGCACGAATCCGCCGGGAAGGCCCAGCCAGTGCGCGTCGGCCAGCGTGGAGCCGCGCGCCCGCTCGAACGCGGCGCCCAGGATCTCGTCCTTGGAGAAGAAGCCGGCGAACGGCGGAATGCCGGCAGATCGCCAGCGTGGCGATCCACATCAGCACGAACGTGACCGGCATGTAGCGGCGCAGGCCGCCCATGTTGCGCATGTCCTGCGCGTCCTCGTGACTGCCGGTGTGGTGATACGCCCGGTGCATCGCGAAGATCACCGAGCCGGAGCCGAGGAAGAGCAGCGCCTTGAAGAAGGCGTGCGTGACCAGGTGGAAGATCCCCGCCGCGTACGCGCCGACCCCGACGCCGACGAACATGTAGCCCAGCTGGGAGACCGTGGAGTACGCGAGCACCTTCTTGATGTCCCACTGCTTGAGCCCGATCGTCGCCGCGAACAGCGCCGTCAGCGCGCCGACGAATGCCACCGTGAGGCTCGCCACCGGCGCCAGCGAGAAGATCACCGCGCTGCGCGCCACCAGATACACGCCCGCCGTGACCATCGTCGCGGCGTGGATCAGCGCCGACACCGGCGTCGGACCGGCCATCGCGTCGGGCAGCCACATGTACAGCGGAATCTGCGCGCTCTTGCCGGTGCACCCGAGGAAGAGGAACAGACAGATCGCGCGTGACCAGCGGCGCTTCCGGCACCGAGACCGGGCGCTCCGGCGTTCACGCTCGCGAAGTCCAGCGTCCCCAGGTTCGCGAACAGCAGGAACATCGCGATCAGGAATCCGAAGTCGCCGATGCGGTTCACGATGAACGCCTTCTTCCCGGCGTCGGCGTTCGCCTTGTCGGTGAACCAGAAGCCGATCAGCAGATACGAGCAGAGCCCCACGCCTTCCCAGCCCACGAACAGCACCGGATAGCTGGCGCCGAGCACCAGCACGAGCATGAAGAAGACGAACAGGTTGAGGTACGCGAAGTAGCGCGGGTAGCCCGGGTCGTCGCGCATGTACCCGACGCTGAACAGGTGGATCAGGAACCCGACGCCGGTGACCACCAGCGTCATCACCATCGAGAGCTGGTCGACCTGGAGGGCGGCGTCGACGTGCAGGTCGCCGGCCACCATCCACGGGAACAACGCGTCGCACGAACGGCGCCTCGGCGTGCGCCCCCGCCAGCGCCATGAAGATCGCCACCGCCAGCAGGAAGGCGAGGCCAAGCACCGCCGGGCCCACGAGGCTCACCACGCCCGCATAACGATGCCGCGCCTCATTGTCCTCGGAGGCATGAGCGTGATCCGGGTGGGGCGCCCCACCGCCGTGCAGCGTGCGATCGTTTCGGTGATGCGCGTCGCTGCATCGACGGATCGGCCGGGCCGATGTGCGCGGCGCTTGCCAGCGACAGCGCGCCGTTGATCAGGAATCCGAGCAGCGGCAGCACGGGAACCAGCCAGATCCACTCGGCGATGCTGCCCCCGAGCGGGTGCGGCGCACTGGACGCGACGGCCTGGAGAAGGATCACCCTTTGAGCAGGTTGATGTTCCGGAGGTCGACCGACTGCGCGTGGCGGAAGATCGCGATGATGATCGCCAGTCCCACCGCCGCCTCGGCGGCGGCGACCGTCATGACGAACACCACGAACACCTGCCCCGTCGTGCCGTACAGCGGGAGAACGCGACGAACGAGAGATTCACCGCGTTGAGCATGAGCTCCACGCACATGAAGATCACGATCGCGTTCCGGCGCGTGAGCACGCCGATCGCGCCGATCGATGAACAGCACCGCCGAGAGGGCGAGCGATTCCTGCGATCATGCGATCCTCCGCTTCCCGATCACCACCGCGCCGATGATCGCCACGAGCAGCAGAATGCTGGTCAGCTCGAAGGCGAGCAGGTACTCGTGAAACAGGGGCCTGCGCCACCGCGCCGACCACTCCCAGGTCGCGGATCTTCGGCGGCCGCCTGCACCGGGGAGCGCACCAGCGAAGGCGGGTAGTGCGAGCGAACGAGGATGAAGATCTGGGCCAGCAGGGCCAGGCCCACCAGCCCGGCCGCCAGCCGTCCCCACATGCCGCGGATGTCGCTGATGTCGCTCGCGCTGCCCGAGGTTGAGCAGCATGACCACGAACAGGAACACCACCATGATCGCGCCCGCGTAGACGAGCACCTGAATCGCGCCGATGAACTGCGCGTCGAGCATGACGTAGAGCGCCGACAGGCAGAACATCATCACCACGAGCCACAGCGCGGCCGCGACCGGACTCCGCCGCGTGACGAACGCGAGCGCCGACGCGATGGCGACCAGGCTGAAGAGGTAGAAGTTGAATTCGTAGAAGAAATTCGGCATGTCGTCGGCGGGGTGCGGGACTCACTCGCCTTGCGGATCGGCCGGGTCCCACATCTCGCACACCGGATGCGTCTGCGCCGTCAGCCGTTCCAGGTCGTAGACGAACCCCTCGCGGCTGTACTCGGAGTTCTCGTAGTGCCGGCCGAGATGGATGGCCTCCTCGGGGCACACTTCCTGGCAGTAGCCGCAGAAGATGCAGCGGAACTCGTCGATCTCGAACACCAGCGGATAACCGGTTGCCCTGCTCGTCCTCGCCCGGCACCAGCTTGATGCAGTTGGCGGGACACACCGTGGGACAGAGCCCGCAGGCGACGCACTTGGCCTTGCCGTCCTCGGTGGTGAGCATGCGATGCGTGCCGCGCCAGCGCCGGGAGAGCGGCTCCCGTTCCTCGGGGTACTGCGTGGTCACCTTGTGCGGGCCGACCAGGTGCCGCAGCGTGTTCGCCATGCCTGAGAGCGTCGCCCGCACGTAGCTGGTTTGCGCGATCGGGCGCTCGAGCACCTTCACGGTGATGGCCATCAGCGGCTCCTCGCTGCAGGAGGCGTTCGCGGACGGCGGTGGCGGCGCGGATCCGCGCCAGGCGAGCCTGTCGCCACCCGCGACGACGCCGGACTGACGATGCGGCCGCGGTCGAGCACGAAGAAGAGAAGCGCCAGCAGGACGCGCGTTCACGGCGAACAGGATCAGGCCGTAGGTCAGACCCCGGGTCAGCCCGGCCGCGTCGAGGGCCAGCACCAGCGCGGCCATCGCGACGATGTACCCCAGCGACAGCGGGAGCATCACCTTCCACCCGAGCGACATGAGCTGGTCGTAGCGGAAGCGCGGCAGCGTCCAGCGGATCCAGATGAAGACGAACAGGAAGAACCCCGTCTTGAGCGCGAAGATGAGACCGGAGAGCAGCACCTGGAGGAACGGCACCGCCTGGGTGTTGTCGCGCAGGCGTGAACGGGATGTCCCAACCCGCCGAAGAACAGCGTGGCGATCAGCGCGCTCGCCGTCATCATGTTCGCGTACTCGGCGATGAAGAACAGCGAGAACTTCATCGCGCTGTATTCGGTGTGATAACCGGTGATCAGCTCCGATTCCGCCTCGGGCAGATCGAACGGCAGGCGGTTGGTCTCGGCGAACGCGGCGACCAGGAAGAGGAAGAACGACACCGCCAGCGTCAGCACGTTCCAGAGGTGCATCGACGCCTGCTGATTCACGATGTCGCGCAGCGACACGTTGCCGCTCAGCAGCAGGACCGGGATCAGCGACATGCCGATCGCGACTTCGTACGAGATCATCTGGGCGCTCGATCGCAGCCCGCCGAGCAGCGCGTACTTGTTGTTCGACGACCAACCGGCCAGCACGATGCCGTAGACGCCTAACGATGAGAGGGCGAGAATGAACAGGAACCCGACCGGCAGGTCCGCCAGCACCATGTCGATCCGGCCCCAGGGCGAGGCCCACGACGCGGCGAACGGGATCACCGCCCAGACCATCATCGCCGGGACGAAGCTCAGCATCGGCGCCAGCAGGAACAGCGCGCGGTTGGCGTATGGCGGCAGCGTCTCTTCCTTCATCATGTTCTTGAGCCCGTCCGCCAGCGGCTGAAACAGCCCCTGGGGTCCCACGCGGTTCGGCCCGTGGCGATCCTGGATCCAGGCCGAGATCCGCCGTTCGGCCAGCGTCAGGTACGCCACGCCGAGCATGTAGACGGTGAAGAAGATCAGGAGCTTCACCAGCGTGGCCACGAACCAGGGCCAGAATTGCGGTGACGCCTGCGGATCGGCCACCTGCAGCAGCAGCGTGAACGACCAGGCGCTCATCGCGTGGTCCCCGCCATCGCGCCGGCGACCGGCTGCCCGCGAAGACCCAGCGATGTCGTACGACAGGCCGGCGAAATCCGGATGCGCGGCGGCGAGCGCGTCGAACACCTGCGACGCCACGTAGGTACCGCGCCGGCTCCCCGAGCAGCGCCACCAGGTCGGCGAGGACGTACCAGCTGGGCCGGGCCAGCCCCGGCGCCGCCTTCGCCTGCAGGAACCGCTGGACCCGGCCGCGCAGATTGGTGAACGTCCCCTCCTCCTCGGCGCAGTTTGCGATCGGCAGCACCAGGTCGGCCTTGTTCAGACCCTCCGGCATCGTGGTCGAGACGACGACCACCACTGCCGCCTTCGCGGCCGCCGCCCGCTCCGCCTCGCGTCATCGGGTGGTCGACGATCAGCAGCGCGTCGCCGGCGCTGCAGCCCCGTGAGCGGCTGCTCGCTGCGCGTGAATCCCAGCAACTCGGCGCCGCGCGCGTTGGCGGCGCGATCGGCGCGCAGCGCCAGATCCTCCACGCCCGCCAGCGGCGCTTCCGCGCCCTGTGGTACGCGGAACGCGCCGGCCCCGCCGGTCTTCTCCGTCAGCCGGGACAGCAGGAACAGCGCCTCGTTCGACAGATTCGGCGACGCCAGGACGAACAGGCGCTTCCCCTTCAGCACCCGCGCCGCGCCCTCGAGCGCTACCTCCCAATCCACCGGCTCGAACCCGGCTGCGCCGAGAATGGCCGGCGCCTCCAGCCGATCGCGGCGGTTGATCCAGCGGTAGTTCATGCGCCCGTGGTCGCACATGAAGTACGCATTCACGTCCGTCGTTCGACCGGGGGCGCAGCCGCACCACCACGTTGTCGCGCGTCTCCACGATGACGTTGCAGCCCTGACTGCACCCGGTGCACACCGACGCCGCGCGGTCCAGTTCCCAGGCGCGCGCCTTGTTCAGGAAGTCCTTCGAGAGCAGGGCGCCCACGGGGCAGAGATCCACCACGTTGCCGGACCACGGGTGCGTGAGGTCCTTCCCCTCGAACTTCCCGATGTACGCGCGATCGCCCCGCTCGCTCACGTTGAGCACCGCATCATGGGCCACGTCCTCCATGAAGCGCACGCACCGCGTGCAGAGAATGCAGCGGTTCGGCACGTACAGCACGTCGCCGCCGAAATCCTCAACCGGATTGAAGCGCTTCGGCTCGCGGTACCGCGAATCGGCGCGTCCCTCCTGGTACGTGTAG
Organism: uncultured Gemmatimonadaceae bacterium; assembly: GCA_963740565.1. Lineage (GTDB taxonomy): Bacteria > Gemmatimonadota > Gemmatimonadetes > Gemmatimonadales > Gemmatimonadaceae > CAVUFA01. The sequence continues at coordinate 83,270 of CAVUFA010000005.1, forward strand.
TCCTGCAGCTCGCACTCGCCGGCCTGATCGCAGATGGGGCAGTCCAGCGGGTGGTTGATGAGCAGCATCTCGAGCACGCCGGTTCGCGCCTCGCGCGCCTTCGCCGGAGTGCACGTGCACCACCTGCCCTTCGGCCACGTGGTCGCGCACGCCGGCGCGAGCTTCGGCGCCTTCTCCACTTCCACCAGGCACATCCGGCACACGCCGGCGACCGGCAGCCCGGGGTGGTAGCAGTAGTGCGGGATGAGCACGCCGACGGTCTTGGCCGCCTCGAGAATCGACGTTCCCGCCGGCACGCTGGCCGGGCGTCCCTCGATGGTCAGGTTGACGCGCGGAGGAGTCGGCGGTCATCAGCTGGCGATCGCGGGCACGGCGTGAACCGTCCTGCGGGTGATCAGCGCCTCGAATTCGGGACGGAACTTCTGGATGCCCGACACCACCGGCGCCGCGCACGAATCGCTCAGCACGCAGATCGTCTTGCCGGTCATGTTCTCGGAGATCTCGAGCAGCGTGTCGAGGTCCTCGGCGGTGCCGTCGCCGGCCACGATCCGCTCCAGGATCTTTGTCGGTCCACGCCGTGCCCTCGCGGCACTGCGTGCACTGCGCGCAGCTCTCGTGCGCGTAGAAGCGCGCCAGCCGCGCGATCTGCTTCGGCATGCTCTGCGCGTCATCGAACACGATGCACCCGGCCGATCCCAGCATCGTGCCGGCGGCCACCATGCCCTCGTAGTCCATCGGCGCGCTGCTCGGCTTCCTCCATGGTGATGATCGGCACCGACGATCCGCCGGGGATCACCGCCTTGAACTGCCGGCCGGGCGGCGGTCCGCCGCAGACCTCCTGCAGGAATTCGCCGAACGGGAATCCCATCTCCACTTCGTAGTTGCCGGGGCGCGCCACGTTGCCGCACACCGACCAGAGCTTGGTGCCGGTGCTCTTCGGATTGTCGGGCGCGCGACATCTTCTTGTACCAGTCCGCACGCCGTTGACGAGGATGTGCGGCACCGCGGCGAGCGTCTCCACGTTGTTGATCGTCGTCGGCATGGCGAACACGCCCGACGACCGCGGGGAACGGCGGCTTGATGCGCGGGTTGCCGCGCTTGCCCTCGATCGAGTTCATCAGCGCCGTCTCTTCGCCGCAGATGTACGCGCCGGCGCCCTTGTGCACCCACATGTTGACGCGTGTGCCCGGATCCCATGGCGTTCGGGCCGATGATGCCCGCCGCGCGCGCCTCCTCGAGCGCCGCCTCCATGCGCTCGAGCGGTTCGGTGAACTCGCCGCGGATGTAGATGTAGGTCGTCTCGGCGCCGATGGCGTGGGCGGCGATCGCGCATCCCTCGATCAGCGCGTGCGGCGTCCACCGCATGATCTCCCGGTCCTTGAACGTGCCGGGCTCGGACTCGTCGGCGTTGCAGCAGAGGTAGTGCGGCTTGCCGTCGCCGAGCTTCATGAAGGACCACTTGAGTCCGGTGGGGAATCCGGCGCCGCCGCGCCCGCGCAGCCCCGACTCCTTCACCACGTTCTGGATCGGCGACCGGCTCCATGCCCAGCGCCTGCTCGAGCGCGCGATAGCCGCCGCGCTTCTTCCACCCGTCGAGCGTGATGCGCCTCGGGATCGCCGAAGTGCGTCGAGAGCACGGCGTTTCGCGGGGATGCGGTTTGTGCGGAAAGCCCATGGACCAGTCGGGAATGTGGATACGGATGCCTGCTGAAATCGGATGCGCGCGCCGCGCAGCGTCACGACGCTCCGTCCCCTCCGGACGCGCTTCAGGATGTCCGGCACCGTCGCGGCGTCACCGATTCGAGGAACTCCGCATTGATCATCACCGGCGTGGCGAACCCGCACGCGCCCAGACACTCCACCTCGATGACCGTGTACTTGCCGTCCTCCGACGTGACGCCGAGCTCGCCGCATCCGGTGTGCTCGAGAAACGCCTTCACCACGTCCTCGGCGCCGCAGACGTTGCACGGCGACGTGGTGCAGACCTGGATGAAGTGCCTGCCCACCGGGTGCTGGTGGTACATCGTGTAGAACGTGACCACGCCCTTCACGTAGGCGGCGGTGACCCCGAGCACCTCGCGCGACCTCGGCCATCGCCGGCTTCGCTAATCCAGCCGCGCGCTTCCTGCACCATCCACAGCGCCGGGAGGAGCGCCGCCACCTTGGTGGGATAGCGGGTCAGCAGGTCGTCCAGCGTCTTCCGCGCGGCGCTTCCGGCGGTGAAGACGGGCACGTACGGCTCGTGACCGTGCGTCGCTTCGGCGGCTTTCGGCACCGCGCCACCCGAGGCGGAGGGACCGTGGCTCATGGGGCTTTGCTCCCCGTCAGGCGCTCCGGGACCCTGCGCGCGCCGCTCATCGATCGATCTCTCCCATCACGATGTCGATGCTGGCGTTGATCGCGATGACGTCGGACAACAGGTGCCCCTCGACCATCCTCGGGATCGCCGACAGGTTCACGAATGACGGCGGCCGGATGCGCCAGCGCACCGGCTTGGGCGTCCCGTCGGAGACGAAGTAGTAGCCCTTCTCGCCCTTGGGACTCTCCACCGGCACGTACACCTCGCCGATCGGCGGACGCGGGCCCTCCATCACCTGCTTGAAGTGATGGATCATCGACTCCATCTCGCTGGTCGCCTTGGTCTTCGTGGGCAGGATGACCCGGGCGTCGTCCACGTTCACCGGCCCGTCGGGCAGCCGCGTCGGCTGCCTGCTGCAGGATGCGCACCGACTGCCGCAGCTCTTCCATGCGCACCAGGAACCGATCGTACACGTCGCCGTTGGTGCCCACCGGGACCTCGAAGTCGTAGGTCTCGTAGTCGAGATACGGGAAATCCTTGCGGACGTCGTACGCCACGCCCGACGCGCGCACCATCGCGCCCGACAGGCCGTAGTTCACCGCCTCCTCGGCGGACATCGCCCCGACCCCCACCGTGCGCCCCACCCAGATGCCGTTGCGCGTCACCATCCGGTCGCACTTCGTCGATCGTCTTCGGGAGCGTGTGGATGAAGTCCCGCAGCCCGTCCATCCAGCCGACCGGGATGTCGGCTCCCATGCCGCCCACGCGGGTGAGCGTCGTCGTGAGGCGCGCGCCGATCCACTCCTCCAGCAGCTTGTACACGCGCTCGCGCTCCTGGAACGACCAGAGGAACGGCGTGAACGCGCCGATGTCGATGCAGGTCGTGCCGAGCCACACCAGGTGCGAGATGATGCGCGACAGCTCCAGCGCGATCACCCGCAGCACCTTGCACCGCTCGGTGATCTCGATGCCGAACAGCCGCTCCGCGCCTAACGCGAAGGCGACGTTGTTGCCCGGCGAGTTGAGATAGTCCTCGCGATCGGTCCAGGGAATGATCTGGTTGTACTGGCGGTACTCGCCGATCTTCTCGAAGCCGCAGTGCAGGTAGCCGATGTGCGGGAATGCAGCGCACCACCGTCTCGCCGTCGAGCTCCAGCACCAGGCGCAGCACGCCGTGCGTCGCCGGGTGCTGCGGCCCGATGTTGATGAGCATGTGCTCGCCCTCGAGCTCGGGCTCGAGCGCCGGCGGCGCCTCGAGCGTGGTGACACGTGCCCGTCCTCGTCCACCACCAGCGGCACGCGCTGGGGCCTGCCCTGCGCGTCGAGCCCGGAGGTGCCGAGCGCCACTTCGACGGTGCGCTTCTCGGCCATCCGCTACTCCCCCGTCCGCTCGCCCGTGCGCCAGCCGCTGCCGCATGTCGAGCGGCAGGTCCTCGAACGCGTCGGCGATACTCAGCTCTTCCATGGAGTAGCGCGCCTCCGGGTTCGCCGCCAGCGCCTGCCGCAACTGCTCGGAGCGCGAGAACCGGCCGCGGAGCGGAAAGTCCTTCCGCAGCGGAAAACCCTCCGGCGTACTGCTCCCACATCAGGATCCGCCGCAGGTCCGGATGTCCCTCGAAGCCGATGCCGAACATGTCGTAGCACTCGCGCTCGAGCCAATCGGCGCCGTGATAGACGGGCCACACGCTCGGCACGCGCAGCGGGGCGCCCTTCGCCAGCTCGGCCTTGAGGCGCAGGAACCGGCGGTGCGGCAGCGAGCGCAGGTGCCACACCACCTCGATCGGCAGTTCGATGTCGCGATACTCCACCGCGGTGACGTCCACCAGGTAGTCGTACTGCTCGGCCGGATCGTCGTGCAGATACCGAACGACGTCGAGCACGCTGTTCGGGTCGCGACGTACACGGTGGTGTCGCCCCACACGACCTCGGCGCGGACGAACGCCGCGCCGAAGCGGCGCGCGAATGCGATCCGCGCACGGATTCATGGGCGCCGCCGCGGTGCGGCACGTTCTTCGGCGTCGCCGGCGCCGTGCTCGGGCGACGCGCTCCCGGTGCGACGTAGGTGCGGCGCGCTCACAGGCCGGACCGCGTCTGGTGCACCGAGTTGCCGAACGGCTCCGACAGTTCGTCGATCAGTCGGCGGCGGAATGTAGAGCTGGCTGCGCGGGATCCGGCTCCATCTCGTTGCGAAGCGACGCGATCCGTCATCCGCTCCCGCTTCACCTTCTCCTGGAGCATCAGGATGCCGTACATCAGTCCTTCGGGGCGCGGCGGGCACCCGGGACGTAGACGTCCACCGGGATGATGGTGTCGATCCCCTGCACGACCGCGTAGTTGTCGAACATGCCGCCGGACGAGGCGCACGCGCCCATCGAGATGCACCACTTGGGCTGCGGCATCTGCTGCCAGATGCGCCGGAGCACCGGCGCGAGCTTGAACGGCACGCGGCCGGCGCAGATGAGGACGTCCGCCTGGCGCGGCGAGAACGCCATCCGCTCCATGCCGAAGCGCGCGAGGTCGAACTTGCTCGCCGCCGTCGCCATGAACTCGATCGCGCAGCAGGCCGTGCCGAACGGCATCGGCCACAGCGAGTTGGCGCGTGCCCCAGTTGACGAGGAAATCGAGCCGGGTGGTGACCCACCCTTCCTGGACTGTCGGTTCGACGATGACGACGCCCGCGTCCGGGCGTGAGCGTCAGTCCCACTGCAGCGCTCCCTTCTTCCAGACGTAGGCGAAGCCGACGAGCAGGATCGAGGATGAACACCAGCATCTCGCCGAAGCCGAAGAACGAGACCTGGCCGGCCGGGCAGGCGCCGGCCGACGAGCGGGACCGCGCAGGAGAGCTGCCGGTAGTAGACGCCCCACGGGATCATGAACACGGTCTCGATGTCGAAGATGATGAACAGCATCGCGACCATGTAGAACTTCACGGAGAACCGCTCGCGCGCGTCGCCCAGCGGCGGGATGCCGGACTCGTACGGCGTGTCCTTGACCGGGGTGGGGCGCTGCCGAAGGGTGAGGTGCGAGAGCGCGACCATCACCACCGCGTTCACGATCACGAACCCCAGCAGCAGCAGTATCGGCAGGTAGGTGCGATCCATCGCCCTCGGTCTCGTGAAAAATTTCACTTGCGCAACTCGTTGAAATTATCTTGCGCTGCGAGAGAGTGTCAACGGACGCGCATCAACGCCGATTCACGCCGCGGTGGCGCACGAGAAGACGCGGCACCACAGCCCGCCTGCCCCGCGCACGACCCGCGCTGTGCTGCGAACCCGCGCAACGGGACGTGTGAAGCCTGGCCTGCGAGTCCACAGCGCCGTGCGCGGAATTACTTTGGGCCCAGTCGGCGGAGCGGGCAGAGCCGTTGCGAGCCGCGCGGTGCGACCGCTGGATCATCGAGATGGCGCACGCACCATGGGATGATCGATCCCTTCGAGCAGAGTCAGGTGCGGCAGGGCGTCATTTCATACGGGTCAGTTCGTACGGCTACGACATGCGCGTGGCGCGGGAGTTCCGCATCTTCACCAACGTCCTGAACTCGATCGTGGACCCCAAGAACTTCGATCGCGAGTCCTTCGTGGAGTTCGAGGGGGATGTCTGCATCGTGCCTCCCAACTCGTTCGCGCTGGCTCGCTCGGTGGAGTACTTCCGCATTCCCCGCGACGTGGTCACGATCACCGTCGGCAAGTCGACCTACGCGCGATGCGGAATCATCACCAACGTCACGCCGTTCGAGCCGGAGTGGGAAGGGTACGTGACCTTGGAGATCTCGAACACGACGCCCCTGCCGGCCAAGATCTACGCGAACGAGGGCATCGCCCAGGTGCTGTTCTTCCGGGGGACGAGGCGCCTGCCGTGTCGTACAAGGACAAGAAGGGCAAGTACCAGGGGCAGAAGGGGGTCACCCTGCCCAAACTCTGATCCACTCGGTGGTTGGGGAGTCGCGTTCGTCTGGCGCCCTGGATGTATGCGCGGTATGATCCGCACCGATCGGAATGCCTGGGTGGGAATGTCGAGGGGCGCGCGGTGGCGCGGGGGTGTTATTTGGAGCAGATCGGCCCCTTCGGGACGACTTGCCGGCCAACGGTGACCAGCCGGCGGCAGGCTGTCGGTGCAAGATCGTCTCCGCCGGGCATTTCCCTGTTGCGCCGAAGGTTCTCACGATTCAGAATTGTCGCGCGTAGGACTTGAGATCATCAGTCAGGCTTGACCCAACCCAGATCCTTGGTGGCCCCCATCAAGCCGGGGCGCGAAGCAGACATTCCCAGGCGCAGCGAACGCGCAACGGCGGTCCCGCTATGAACCGGAGGAGGACATGAAGCGACTCGTAAGCTGCTGCTCAGTGCTGGCCGTGCTGGCTCTTGTGTCAGGTACCGCAAACGCGCAGCGGAGCATCACGGGCATGGTCGGTGTTGGCGTTGACATCGCCACGACCGATTACAAGGATGCCGACAGCGCGAAGACGGGATACCAGCTCATGGCCGGCCTGGAGGTCCCAGTCATCGGCAGCTCCGTCTCGCTCCGCGTCGATGGCATGGTCGGATGGAACGCTCGCGTGACGGAGTTCCGGGAGAGCACCTATCTGGCGAATGCCAACCTCCATCTGGTGCTCTGGATTCCGCTCAACGTGCCGTCGTTCCGTCCATACCTGATTGGCGGCGCCGGACTGATGTACAACAAGTACAATCCCGGCCAGACGGTCCATCACTCGCACTCGAACACCGAGGCGGTGTATGGCGGTGGCGCCGGTGCCGAGATCGGCATCGCGGGCGTGAAAGCGTTCGTCGAGGGCCGATATGATTACGGCGCCGACCTCACCCGCATCATCCCCATCATTGTCGGCTTGCGGTTCAACAGCGGCTCCTGAACCTCGGTTCAGCGCCGCACCTCTTCCGGGCCCCACTCGAGCAGGGTGGGGCCCGCTGTTTTGGAGCCGGGGCTGGCTGGACGGACGAACGTGCCAGGGGCGGTGAAGCCCCTCGAGCGTCACGGGGCGTGGGTGGACCGCGGCGGCCCTGGAACGGCGGTCAGCCGGGATGCGACGTCGAGTCCGTCTCTGGCGGCGAGAACAGCATCGCGGTCCAGTAGTCGCGGTTCATGCGCGCGATGACGTCGATCGAGATCTCCTTCGGGCAGGCCTCCTGGCACTCGCCAAACAGGGTGCAGCTGCCGAAGTGCTCCAGATCCATCTGCGCCACCATTCCCAGGACACGGCGTTGCCGTTCGGGCTGGCCCTGAGGCAGGGTGCCGAGGTGTGATATCTTGGCCGCCGTGAACAGCGACGCCGACCCGTTCGGGCACGCGGCCACGCAGGCGCCGCAGCCGATGCACGCGGCTGCGTCCATGGCCCGGTCGGCGTCCGCCTTGGAAATAGGCAGCGCGTTGGCATCCGGCGCGCTGCCGGTGTTGACGGAGACGAACCCGCCTGCCTGGATGATGCGGTCCAGCGCGCTGGCGGTCCACGCAGAGGTCCCGCAGCAGCGGGAACGCGCGGGCGCGCCACGGCTCGACGGTGATCGTGGCGCCGTCGGGGAAGCTGCGCAGGTGCAGCTGGCAGGTGGCCGTTCCCTTCATCGGTCCGTGGGCGACGCCGTTGATCATCACTCCGCACATGCCGCAGATCCCCTCGCGGCAGTCGGAGTCGAAGGCGATCGGCTCCTCGCCTTTCTCGGTGAGCCCTTCGTTCACCACGTCGAGCATCTCCAGAAACGACATGTCGGGGCTCACGTCGCGCACGTCGTATTGCACGAACCGGCCTGGCGCGTCGGGGCCCGCCTGGCGCCACACCCGCAGCGTGAGGTTCATGCGCGCCGCCTCGACGGCGGTCACTTGTAGCTCCTGGTCGCGAGGTGGACGTTCTCGAACGCCAGCGGCTCCCGGTGGAGTCGCGGGGGCCCGTCGCCGGCGTACTCCCACGCGGCGACGTAGCAGAAGTGCTCGTCGTCGCGCACGCGCTTCGCCGTCGGCGGTCTGGTGCTCGGTGCGGAAGTGACCGCCGCAGGATTCCTCGCGGTGCAGCGCGTCGCGGCACATCAGCTCCGCGAGCTCGAGAAAGTCGGCCACCCGGCCGGCGTATTCGAGCGACTGGTTCAGCTCCGTGCCGCTGCCGGGCACGTTGACGCTGCGCCAGAACTCCTCGCGCAGCGCGGGAATCTCCTGCAGCGCCGACTCCAGCCCCGCCGCGTCGCGGGCCATCCCGCACTTGTCCCACATGAGCGTGCCCAGCTCACGATGGAACGACTGCACGGTGCGCCTGCCGCGGGTGCCTAGCAATCGCTGGACGCGCTGCGCCACCTCGGCCTCGGCCGCCGCCACCTCGGGATGGTCAGCGGACACCGGCTCGAGGGGTGACGTGGCGAGGTAGTGGCCGATGGTGTACGGAATGACGAAGTACCCATCGGCCAGTCCCTGCATCAGCGCGCTGGCCCCGAGGCGGTTGGCGCCGTGGTCCGAGAAGTTCGCCTCGCCCAGCACGTGCAGTCCCGGGATGGTGCTCATCAGGTTGTAGTCCACCCACAGCCCGCCCATGGTGTAGTGCACCGCGGGATAGATGCGCATCGGCACCCGATACGGATTCTCGTCCGTGATGCGCTCGTACATCTCGAACAGGTTTCCGTAGCGCTCGGCGATGGTGGACTCGCCGAGCCGCTGGATGGCGTCGGCAAAGTCGAGGTACACGCCGAGCCCGCCCGGGCCCACGCCACGACCCTCGTCGCAGACTTCCTTCGCGGCGCGCGAGGCGATGTCGCGCGGCGAGAGGTTGCCGAAGCTCGGATACTTCCGCTCCAGGTAGTAGTCGCGCTCCGCCTCGGGGATCTCGCCCGGCGGCCGGTGGTCGCCCGGCGCTTCGGTACCCACACGCGCCCGTCGTTGCGCAGCGACTCGGACATCAGCGTGAGCTTGGACTGATAGTGTCCGCTCTGCGGAATGCACGTGGGGTGGATCTGCGTGTAGCACGGGTTGGCGAACGCCGCGCCGCGCTTGTAGGCCCGCCAGATGGCGGTAGCATTGGAGCCCTTGGCGTTGGTCGACAGGTAGAAGACGTTGCCGTAGCCGCCGGTGGCCAGAATCACCGCGTGGCCCAGGTGCGACGACACCGCCCGGTCACCAGGTCGCGCGCCACGATGCCGCGCGCGCGGCCGTCGACCACGATCAGGTCGAGCATCTCGGTGCGCGGGTGCATCGTGACGCCGCCGCGCGCGATCTCCTTCGCCAGCGCCTGGTAGGCGCCGAGCAGCAGCTGCTGCCCCGTCTGCCCGCGCGCATAGAACGTTCGCGACACCTGCGCCCCGCCGAACGACCGGTTGGCGAGCAGGCCGCCGTATTCGCGGGCGAACGGCACGCCCTGCGCCACGCACTGGTCGATGATGTGACAGCGACATCTGCGCCAGGCGATAGACGTTCGCCTCGCGCGAGCGGAAATCGCCGCCCTTGATCGTGTCGTAGAACAGGCGCCAGACGCTGTCGCCGTCATTCTGGTAGTTCTTGGCGGCGTTGATGCCGCCCTGCGCGGCGATGCTGTGCGCCCGGCGCGGCGAGTCCTGGAAGCAGAAGCACGACACCTGGTAGCCCAGCTCCGACAGCGACGCCGCCGCCGATGCGCCGGCCAGTCCCGAGCCGACCACGATGACGTGGTATTTCCGCTTGTTCGCCGGGTTGACGAGCTTCATCTCGTGACGATGCCGGTCCCACTTCTCGGCCAGCGGACCGGCCGGGACTCCGCGAGAGCAGTTCCATCGGCGGCCTAACGCGGCCGGTGGCCATCACGCCCCGCCTGCGACCGTCCGAGTCGGATGCCGCCCGCCACCGCCAGCGGCACCAGCGAGAAGCCCAGCCAGAGCGCCACCGCCAGCACCGTGGCGAACGGGCGCGAGAACGGGTTCCGCCGCGGCCGCGACAGGCCCAGCGTGCGGATGGAGCTCCAGGCGCCGTGATACAGGTGCAGCCCCACCACCACCATCATCACCAGGTAGAACACCACCATCACCGGCTGCGTGGTGAAGGCGCAGCACGACGTTGCCGTACGGGTCGCCGTGCCGCGAATCCCGGCAGCAGCTGTGCCGCCGGTGAAGTGCAGCAGGTGCACGACGATGAACAGCGGCCAGCACCACCGCCAACCAGCGGATCGTGCGCGACGCGAACGTGGCGATCTGCGGGTCGCGGCGCGTCGTACCCGACGGGCCGCGCCGCCCGGCTGGCTGCGCGCGCAGCTGCGCGGCGGCGATGCACGTGGAGAACGACCGAGGCCAGCAGCACGAGCGCGTGCCGGCCACAGGAACTCCGGGGTGTCGTGCAGGAAGCGGGAGTACGCGTTGAGCTGCCGCGGGCCCGAGAAACGCCAGCAGGTTGGCGGCCGCGTGGGTGACGAGAAAGCCCGACCATGACAGCCCGGTCACCGCCATGACGATCTTCTTGCCGATGGTCGAAGCCCAGAACCGGGCGACGCACTGGTCGGCCGACCGCGGGATGCGTGGCCGCAGCGGTCACGGCGCGGTGGCCGGCACTCGGGCGCCCATCGTCAGGCGCCGCCCGTGGGTCCCGCCCGCCGGCTAGACGTCAACTTCGGCCATCGGCTCGCGTACGGCCTCGGCGCTCTTGCCCAGCGCCACGCGCTCGGCGGGGGTCAGCTCCACCTCGAGGACCTGCTCGAGGCCCCGCCGTCCCAGCTTGCACGGCACGCCGAGGAACAGGTCCCGACATGCCGTACTCGCCCTCCAGCCACGCGGAGCACGGCAGGATCCGCTTCTGGTCGCAGACGATGGCTTCCGCCATCTGCACCGCCGCCGCCGATGGCGCGTAGTACGCCGAGCCGGTCTTGAGGTACTGCACGATCTCCGCGCCGCCGCCCTCGCGTGCGCTCCACGATCTTGTCGAGCGCGGCGCGCTCGAGCAGCTGCGTCACCGGGATGCCGCTCACGGTCGTGTACGAGACCAGCGGCACCATCGTGTCGCCGTGGCCGCCGAGCACCATCGCCTGGATGTCGCGCACGGAGACGTCGAGCGCCTCGGCGAGAAACGCCCGGTACCGCGCCGTGTCGAGCACGCCCGCCATGCCGAGCACGCGCTCGCGCGGGAAGCCGCTTGCCTGCTTCGCCACGTAGCACATCACGTCGAGCGGATTCGACACGACGATGAGGATCGCGTTCGGCGACGTGCGCGCCACCTGCTCGGCGACCGACTTCACGATGCCGGCGTTGGTGTTCATCAGGTCGTCGCGCGACATGCCCGGCTTGCGCGCGATGCCGGCCGTGATGATCACGACGTCGGAGTCCGCCGTCTCGTCGTAGCCGTTGGTGCCGATCACGCGCGTGTCGAAGCCCTCGATCGGCGCCGTCTGCCACTGGTCGAGTCCCTTGCCCTGCGGGATGCCTTCCACGATGTCGACCAGGACGACCTGCTTGGCGAGTTCCTTCTCGGCAAGGCGCTGTGCGGCGGTCGCGCCGACGTTTCCGGCGCCGACCACCGTGATGAGGTTGACCATGAGTGCGGTGAATGCGGATGAAGGACGGCCGTGCAAAGTTAGCCGGGCGCGAAGACGCGCTTCAACTCGGCGCCGGCGCATCGATGCGCTGCGTTCGCATCGCGTCGCGTCGGCGGAGTGTCGGACAGCGCGCGTCCGCCGTTCACGCGCGCGGCGTCGCTAGCCGCCGACCTGCGACAGCGCGCGCAGGCCGCCCACCTTCATCTGCAGCAGCTGATGCTCCTTCGGCTTTTCGGCGAGCGCCTGCCGGAACAGCGGCTCCAGCGGCTCGCCCGCGCCGCAGCGGGTCCCGCAGGTTCACCTCGTGATCGCCGTACAGGCAGGTGCGCAGCCGCCCGTCCGCCGTGAGTCGCACGCGGTTGCACGACCCGCAGTAGGTGTGCGTCATCGGCGTGATCACGCCGACCGTACCCGGCGGCGCCGTGCGATGCGATAGTACGTCGCCGGGCCGTTGCCGCGCGCCGGCCCCGCGTCGGCGCCCAGCGCGCCGAGCGCGGCGATGCGCTGCAGCACCTCGTCGCTCGGCACGACGTGCTCCCACGTGAGGTCGCGCATGTCGCCCACCGGCATCAGCTCGATGAACCGCACGTGCCATGGGTGCTCCAGCGTGAGCCGCGCGAAATCGACGACCTCGTCGTCATTGATGCCGCGCATCACGACCATGTTGATCTTGATGGGAGCCAGGCCGGCCTCCTCGGCCGCCGCGCGCGGCCGCCACCGGCTCGAAGCCGAGGTTGCGCCGGGCGATGCGCGGCAATGCGCTCGGGGCGCAGGCTGTCGGCGCTCATGTTCACGCGATCGAGTCCGGCGTCGCGCAGCGCCGCCGCCATCTGCGGCAGCCGCACGCCGTTGGTGGAGAGCGCGATGTCCTCGATGCCCGGAACCGCGCGCAGCATCGCGACAGCGGCTCGAGGTCCGGGCGGATCGTCGGCTCGCCGCCCGTGAGCCGGAGCCGCCGCAGCCCGAGCGGCGCGAGCTGCCGAACGACCTCGGCGATCTCCTCGTACGAGAGGATGTCCGCCTTCGGCAGCCACTGCAGCCCCTCCAGCGGCATGCAGTACACGCAGCGGAAATTGCAGCGGTCCGTCACCGAGATCCGGAGGTACTCGATGCTCCGCCCCCACTGGTCGCGCAGCAGGGCCTCGCTCATGGCGCCGCCTCCGCGCGCCGCGCCGCGTGGGATCCACCCACTCGCGCGTGCCGTCCACGTAGTGCTCGCGCTTCCAGATCGGCACCCGCTGCTTCAGCTCCTCGATGACGTAGCGCTGCGCGTCCATCGCCGGCGCACGGTGCGCATGCGCCACCGCGATCGCGACGCTCACGTCTCCAAGCGCCAGCTCCCCCAGCCGATGCTCGACCGCCAGTCGCCGCGATCGCCGAATCGCGCCGCCGCCTCGTCGGCGATGCGCCGCAGCTCCTTCCCGGCCATCGCTTCGTAGGCCGAATACTCGATTCCCGTCACCGCCCGCCCGTCATTGCTGTCGCGCACCGTGCCAAGGAAGAACGATACGGCGCCGCACTCGTCGCTCGCCACGAGCCGGACCAGCGCCGGCGGGTCGATCGCCTCGCGAGTCAGGCGGACCCAGATCATCCGCCGGCCACCGGTGGAATGATTGCCACTTCGTCTCCGTCGGCGAGCACTTGCATGGCCGAGGCATACGTCGCGTTCACCGCGATCAGCGGCGACGGCGGCAACGCCTGCACGACGCTCATGGTCCGGATGCGGTCCACGACGTCGCCCACCCGGGTGCCGTCGGCAAGTCGAGCGACAGCTCATCCGTGCCGAACGCTTCGGCGTAACTGGCGAAGAGCAGGACGCGGACGGTCATTTGCATTACTGAAGAATATAGGCCCGTGTGTGTCCGACTTCCGCTGTCCCCGCAGCGCAGCAACCTCTCAGTCCGGACGCCCACTCGGACTCTCAAATCGAAAGCCCCGGCGATCACCTCGCGGGGCGTGCAGGGAAGTCGCGTTCCCACTGTGGGTGCGGCCGCGGCCCTGAAGCTACTCGGCCACCCCCGACGGCGGGACGAGGTCCGCAACCATCGCCCGCAGCTCCTTCGACGGCTTGAAGACGGGTACCGGTCTCGCGGAAACCTCTACGGGGAACCAGTTCGGGGATTCCGCGCCATCCGCGTCTTCCGATGCCGGATCTTGAACGTGCCGAAGCCGCGAACCTCGATGTTCTTCTGCGCGTGCAGGGCCTCCTTGACCGCGTCCAGAAATGCGTCGACGACGCGAGCGCAGTCCTTCTTGGAGATCATCGGACCGGCGGTGCGAGAGATCTGCTGCGTGACTCGCTCGACGAGGTCGGCTTTGGTCATTGCGTGGCCTCTGCGGAGAACCAGGGCGGCCCGACGCCCGAAACGTGCGGTCGAACTTAGACCGTTACCTATTGTGTGTCAAGCGGTTGGCCCACCTTGCCGTACGCGGCTTCGAACCGCTTTCAGAAACTGCGTGAACAGCGGACGGGCGTCGTGCGGCCCCGGCGCAGCCTCCGGATGATACTGCACCGCGAACACCGGCAGCGTGCGATGTCGCAGTCCCTCGATCGTACCGTCGTTCAGGTTCAGGTGCGTCACCTCGAGATCCGGGGCCCCCGGAATGCCGTCCGCGTCACCTCGCACGGCGAATCCGTGGTTCTGCGAGGTGATCAGTACGCGGCCGGTGGCGAGCTCGCGCACCGGGTGGTTTCCGCCACGATGCCCGTACGGCAGCTTCACGGTTGAGCCGCCGAAGGTGAGGCCCAGGAGCTGGTGCCCCAGGCAGATGCCGAACACCGGCACGTCGCGCTCGGCGATCGCCCGAATCGCCGCGGGCGCATAGGGCACCGCCGCCGGATCGCCCGGGCCGTTCGAGAAGAACACGCCGTCCGGCTCACGCGCGAGCACCGCGTCCGCTGGCGTCGTTGACGGCACGACCGTGACGCGGCAGTCCTGCGCCTCGAACAGGCGCAGGATGTTGCGCTTGATGCCGTAGTCGTAGGCGACGATGTGGTGCTCGCGCGCTCGGGGCGGCCCCACGAATAGTCCTCCTTCGTGGAGACGACGCTCGCGAGGTCGAGCCCTTCCATGCTCGGACACGCGTCCAGGGCGGCGCGCGCCTCGGCGGTGGGCTCCGTGCCCGAGCCAATCACGCCGCGCATGACGCCGGCCGATCGCAGGTGCCGCGTGAGCATGCGCGTGTCGACGCCGTCGAGCATCGGGACGCGTGCGGCGGCAAGCCATGAAGCCAGGCCGGCGTCGGCGCGCCAGTTCGAGTACGTCCCGCGAGAGCTCGCGGAGCACGACGCCCGCCACCTGCGGCCGCGCCGACTCCGGATCCTCGTCGTTGACGCCGTAGTTGCCGATCATCGGCGCCGTCATGACGACGATCTGCCCGTTGTACGAGGGGTCGGTGAAGACTTCCTGATAGCCGGTCATGTTCGTGGTGAACACGACTTCGGCGACCGTCACCGGCGCCTCGCCGGCGAGCCGTCCGCGAAAAAGGGTTCCGTCCTCGAGGAGGAGGAACCCCGGTTGCCGGCTGCGCAGGAGACTCACCGCGCGTCGTTAGGGCTTCTTGGTCCCGCCCGCGCCTCCGCCGGCGGTGGGTGGCGGGGCCTTCCCGGCCGGTTCGAGCGGCACGGCGGGCGCTTTCTGTGCGGGAGGAACGCCCTGCGGGTGGCCGGCGCCGACGGTGAAGCCGGCTGGTCGAGAACCGACCGGGGCGTCCGCGTATGGGTGGACAGGATCTGCAGGACGAACGACAGTCCCAGGAAGATGCCGCCTGCCCACCAGGTCGCCTTGGTCAGCACATTGCCGGCCTGACGGGTGCCGATGAGGGCATCGGCTGCCGTGGTGACGCCGCCGAAGCTGGCGGCGAGTCCCCCGCCCTTTGCCGATTGCAGCAGGATCGCGCCGACCAGGACCAGGCTGTCGAGAATCAGTATGACGAGCAGAAACGTGTACATGGCGGTGCTGCGTGTGCGGAAGGATGCTAAGCACGTAATATCGCCGCACTTAGCGGCTCAAATCAAGCTCGCACGATCGACGTCCAGCCCTCGGCGTCCAGACTGGCGCCTCCTACCAGGAGGCCGTCCACGTTTTCCGCCGCGAGCAGACTCGCCGCGTTCCCGCGGTTCACGCTTCCGCCGTACAGGATGGGAACGCCGCCGCCCCTCTCGCCCAGCAGCGACCGCAGCTCCTCCCGCACGATGGCGTGCATTTGCGCGGCGTCGGCCGGGGTGGCGGTCTTGCCGGTCCCGATCGCCCAGACCGGCTCGTACGCGACGAGCATGCTGGCCAGAGCGTGCGGCTGTGCCGGCGAAGGCCGGCGCGGAGCTGCCGGAGGACCACTGCCTCGGCGTCACCGTGCTCGCGTTCCTCGAGTTTCTCGCCCACGCAGAGCACTGGTATGAGACGTGACCGCGTCGCCGCCGCCACCTTGCGGGCGGTGTCCTCGTCGGTTTCGCCGAACACGTGGCGGCGCTCCGAATGACCGACGAGCGCGAGATGGGCGCCGGCATCACGCGCCATCGGGGCCGAGATCTCGCCGGTGAACGCGCCCTTGTCTTCCCAGTGAATGTTCTGCACGCCGGCAAACACGTCCGGCCGTTCCTTCAGCATCTCGACCACCGTCGTTAGGCTGACGGCGGGGGGAAAGAAGATGACCTGACGGTCGCTGCGCCGCGCGTAGTGGGTGAGAAACGATCGCAGGAACGCGCGGGCATCGGTCGGGCCGTGGTGCATCTTCCAGTTGGCGGCAAAGACGGGGCGTTGCATCGCGTCACCGGTCGTCGAGGGCGGCTACACCGGGCAGCGTCTTGCCCTCGAGAAACTCGAGCGACGCCCCGCCGCCGGTGGAGACGTGGCTCATCGCCCCCTCGAGCCCGGCCGCCGCCACCGCGGCCGCCGAATCGCCACCACCCACGATCGTCACCGCGCCCTCGCGCGTCGCGGCCGCCATGGCACGCGCGATGGCCATCGTCCCTCGATCGAACGGCGGCGTCTCGAACACGCCCATCGGCCCGTTCCAGAGAATCGTCTTCGCGGTGCCGATGGCACGCGCGAACGACGCCACCGAGTCCGGGCCGATGTCGTACATCGCTTCGTTTGCCGGAATCGCATCGCGCTTCACCGCGTGCGCGGCATCCGGCCGATCGAGGGACGGCGCCACGATGGCGTCATGCGGCAACGTGAGGCGCATGCGCGCCCTGTCGAGCAGCTCCTTCGCCAGCGCCACCCGATCGGGCTCCACGAGCGACGTCCCGGTTTCCAGTCCCATCGCCCGGAAGAACGTGCACGCCATGGCCCCTCCCACCAGCAGCCCGTCGACCCTCGGGAGGAGCGACTCGATCACGTCGATCTTCCCCGAGACCTTGGCGCCGCCCAGCACCGCGATGAATGGACGGCCGGGTTCGGTCACCGCCCGCCCGAGGTAGTCGAGCTCCTTCTCCATGAGAAAGCCGGCCACTGCCGGATGCAGCAGGCCCGCAACGCCCGCGGTGGAGGCGTGCGCGCGATGCGCCGAGCCGAACGCATCGTTGACGTACAAGTCGCCGAGTTCCGCGAACGCGCGCGACAGCGCCTCGTCATTCTTCTCCTCGCCGGCGTGGAAGCGCGTGTTCTCGAGCAGCAGAATGTCGCCATCGCCTAGCGCGTTCGTGGCAGCGACGGCGTCCGCGCCGGTCGACGCGGCAACGAAGCGCACCCGGTGCTCGGTCAGCTCGGCGAGGCGCGCGGCGACCGGGGCGAGGCAGTACTTCGGGTCCGGCCCGCCCCTGGGCCGCCCGAGGTGCGAGAGCAGGACCACCCGCGCGCCGCGCGCGCACAGGTACTCGATCGTCGGCAGGGCGGCGCGGATGCGCGTGTCGTCGGCCACGTTGCCGTCGGCGAGCGGCACATTGAAGTCGACGCGCACCAGCGCCCGGTGTCCGCGGAGGAATGCGTCCGGGAGGTCGCGGAGCGTCTTCTTGTTCATCGAAACCGGTCAGGCCGTCGCAAGCTGGTCGTCGCGTGCGCGCGGCTGCTCCGACCGCCAGACACGGTCTGATCCATCGGCGCCTCGCGCACTAGAGCGCGCCGCCAACAAGCCGGAGCAGGTCGACGCAGCGCGAGGCGTAGCCCCACTCGTTGTCGTACCAGCCGCACACCTTCACCAGCGTGCCGTCGATGACGTTCGTGCTCTTGGCGTCGACGATGCAACTGTGCGGATTGCCGATGTAGTCCGACGACACCAGCTCCTCTTCCGATACGGCGAGGATGCCGCGCATCGGGCCGTCGGCGGCTGCGCGGAACGCCGCGTTGACCGCTCGATCGTCGTCGGCCGCTCGACCTCGACGGCGAGCTCGGTGAGCGACACGTCCGGCGTCGGGACGCGGATCGCGATGCCGTCGATCTTGCCCTTCACCTCGGGAATCACCAGCGCCGTCGCCTTCGCCGCGCCCGTGGTGGTCGGAATGATGGACAGCGCGGCGGCGCGGGCCCGCCGCAGGTCGTTGTGCGGCAGGTCGAGGAGGTTCTGGTCGTTCGTGTAGCTGTGGATGGTCACCATCGTGCCGTGCCGGAATCCGAACGCGTCGCGGATGACCTTGACCATCGGCACCAGGCAGTTGGTCGTGCACGACGCGTTCGAGATGATGTGGTGCGTCGCCGGGTCGTAGTCGTCCTGGTTTACGCCCATGACGATGGTGATGTCCTCGCCTTTCGCCGGCGCCGAGATGATCACCTTCTTCGCGCCGCCGGCGAGGTGCTTTCGCGCGTCGTCGGCCTTGGTGAACCGTCCGGTGGACTCCAGCACGATGTCCACGCCGAGGTCCCTCCACGGCAGCGCGGCCGGGTCCTTCTCGGCGAAGACCCGGATCGAATCGCCGTCGATCTCCACGCGTTCTCGCCGTGCGCGACCGTGCCCTGGTACGTGCGATGCACCGAATCGTACTTGAAGAGGTGCGCCAGCGTCTTCGTGTCGGTGAGGTCGTTCACCGCCACGAAGTCGAGGTCCGGGAACTTCCTGCTCCTTCGCCGCGCGCATCACCTGGCGGCCGATGCGACCGAATCCGTTGATGCCGACTCTGATGGCCATGGGCAGTTCGGAGCCTCGCTCAGGCGGCGCGTCACCCGGCAGCGGGCGCGGCCGAAGGTGACGTAGCTGATGATGCGGGCGCCCCCGTCGAACAGCGCGGTGGCGCAGGCGTTCAGGGTCGCCGCGGTCGTCACGACGTCGTCGACCAGCAGCACGTGCAGCCCGCGCAGGCGCGCCACGTCGGCAGGGACACGAAACGCGCCGGCAACGTTGTGCAAACGCTGTTCTGGTGTCAACCGCGTTTGCGATGCCGTGAATCCGTACGTTCGAGGCATGGCGCCAGACCGGAAGGCCCCATCGCTTGCCCAGCCCGGTTGCGAGTCGCTCGCTCTGGTTGTAGCCGCGCTCACGCCCACGACGTGGCGACAGCGGCACCGGAATCAGCGCCGCGCATTCTGCCAGCACGTCGGGCGGCCAGCGGAGTCGCGCCATCCGTGCCGCCATTTCGTCGGCAAGACGCCACCAGCCGTCGTACTTGAGCGCATGAACCAGACGGCCGCCAACGCCCCCCGGCACCCAGGCGACGGACCGCGCCGCGCGCACGAACGGCGGCAGCAGCTCGCACCAGCGGCAGGTGTCGTCACGCTCCGGGTATCCGCAGCGCGCGCACTGCGGCTGCGGCAGCGCGGGAACGCGGGTCCAGCATGGGCCGCACGCGAGTTGCGTCTCGGCATCGGCCAGCCGTGCCCCGCAGACCACACAGCAGCGCGGGAGCAGCAGTTCGAGCAACTCGCGCGCGACGCGGGGCACGCGCTCGCGCCACCGCCGGTGGTCAGCCTTCGAGGGCGGCCCGCATGGCGTCGACGTCGGGCGCGAAGCCGAACCAGCGCTCGAAGGCACAGGCTCCCTGCGCGATGAGCATCTCCAGCCCGTCGGCGGCGAGATGGCCGCGCGGCCCGTGCAGCGCGGACCCACGCCGTTTCTCCGCGCACGATACACCAGGTCGATCACCGACGCGTCACGCGGCAGCGCGTCCGGGGCACGGGCATCTCCTCACCGTGCAGTCCCACCGGCGTGGCGTTGACCACCAGCGTGGCGTCGCGCAGCGCGTCCGTTACCGACACGGCGGCGTGCGCCATTCCCGCAAACCGGGCCGCCAGCCGCTGCGCCCGTTCGGGGCTGCGGCTGAAGATCGTCACGCGCGCCCTCGGGCCACGCCTCCGCGGCGGCGCAGACCGCGGCTGCGCCGCCGCCCGCTCCCAGCAGGGCCACCCGCGCCGCAGCGGGGCGTCCCCCCAACAGGCGGCTCGCCAGCGTCTCGAAGCCGCCGACGTCGGTGTTGTCCCCCACCAGGGCCGCCCTCCGTCCAGAACGTGTTCACGGCCCCGGTGCGCTCGGCCACACGCGAGACCTGCGCACAGACGGCCGCGACCACGGCCTTGTGCGGGATCGTCACGTTGCCGGCCGCGCCCTCCCGCAAGAGGCGACGCAGCAGTTCGTCCAGCTGCGGCCGGCGGAACATCGAGCCCTTCGTAGACGAGATCGATCCGGCCGCGCGCAGCGCGGCGTTCTGCATGCGCGGAGAGAGGGAGTGCTCCACCGGATGCCCGAGCAGGACCAGCCGGCCCGGCCGCGGCCTCACGAACGGTGCGGGGTGCGCTCCGCGACGAGGCGATCGAACACGCGGCGGATCTCCCGCTGCAGCTCCGCGAACGTGTCGCGGTAGTGCTCCAGGTCGCCGCCGAACGGATCGCTGATGGCGCGGTCGCTCGCCGCGTTCGACGCGAACGCGCTGAGCAGGAAGGTCTTGCCCTCCCCGCCTAGCGCTTCGGCGCGTTCGAGATGGTGCGGGCCCATGGCCAGGATGACGTCGTGCTGCTGCGACCAGCTCGCGCGTCAGCTGCTGCGCGCGATGGGTGCTGAGGTCGAGACTGCGTTCCAGCGCCACGAGCAACGCGCCGTCGGAGGCCGGTGCGCCATCCCACGCGCTCGTGCCCGCGCTCGCCACCTCCACGTCCTGCAGCCCACGCTCGATCGCTTCGCGACGCGCCATAGCCTCGGCCAGTGGGCTCCGACAGGTATTCCCGGTGCAGACAAAGAGAAGTCGCATGCATCACGTCGCCGATCAGGTCGGGCACGCTCCCGCGCAGCGTCGGCCGACGAGATGCCCCAGGGCGGATCACGCGCGGGCGGCGCCCCGTGCAGTCCACGACCGTCGACGGCGGCGAGCGGCGCAGCCGCCCGCCGTCGAGCACGAGCAGCTGGCCGCGCGCGACGGCGTCGCTCCACTGCTCAACAATCTCTGACGCCGACATCGCCGGCGGAAGCCCCGGCCGGTTGGCGCACGTCGACGTGATCGGATCGCCGTACGCGCCGGATCAGGCGCTGCAGCGCGCGCATGCGACGTCCACCGCACCGCGACGCCGCCTTCCGGCCCACGCAGCGCGACGGCACGCGTCGCTCGCCGCCCGGCAGCACCAGCGTGAGCGGCCCCGGCCAGTGCCGCGCCGCCAGGCGCGACGCGGCACTCGTTAGGTGCAGATCCGAGCCGCGCCAGCATCTCGCTCCCGGCGATGAGCAGCAGGAACGGCTTGGCCGGCGGGCGCCGCTTCAGCGCGACGAGTCGCTCCACCGCGTCGAGGTCGACCGCCCTGCCGAAGCCGTAGACGGTCTCGGTGGGATACGCGAGCAGCCCGCCTGCGCAGGTGTGCGATCGCCGGGCCGATCGCCGCGTCCACCTCGGCGCGCGACCAGAACGGCACGCGCGCGTGGCTGCATCTACGTCCGCCAGCGGCGCGAGCGCGTCCGCGCGCGCGAAGTCCGCCTCGTCGGTGATCTTCAGCGCGCGCTCGCTGCCGCGCACCACGACCACCACCGGGAAACCGAGCCGCTCGCACAGCGCCGCATCGTCGGTCGCCGACATGCCGGTCGCGCCGGGCCTCGGCGTAGGCGCGCTCGATCATCGCGCGCGGGAAGGCCTGCGGCGTCTGCGCGCGCCAGAGTCGTGCCCGATCCACCGTGCGCACGATCGCGTCCGCCGTCGTCCACCTCCTTGAGCGTGTCGACCACCGGAAGCGCGGCCACCGCGCCGTCGCCCGCGCCGCGCCTTCGGCGATCACCGCGTCGATCGTGGCGTCGGTCACGAGCGGCCGCGCGGCGTCGTGGACCACCACGATCGTCGCCTCGTCAGGCAGGTCCTCGAGTCCGCTCCACACCGAGTCGCCGCGTTCGCGCCTCCCACCGAGACCAGCAGTCGATCGACGTCGCACTGGAAGAGCCACGGGGGCGGGTCGCCGGCATGCGAGCGCGGGAGCACGCAGACGACCAGCGCCACGTCGGCGCGGCGCTGGAAGGCCTGCACGCTGTGCAGGAGCATCGGCTTTCCCGCCACCCAGCGAAACTGCTTCAGCTCCGTGCCCCCGGTGCGCGAACCGGTGCCGGCCGCCACGATGACGACGCCCGACATCGCGGCCCGCGCATGCCGCCGGCTCACGGGACGCGTCGCTGGCTCCGGGATTCCCGGATTGCGTCGCTCCGCCATCACCCGAACACCTGCTGAACAGATCGCCGATTGTCGCGCACCGGTGGACGCGAATCCCGGTCGCGCCGCGCCGGCGCGCCGCGTCGCTCACGAACGCCGACGTTAAGTCCCAGCTGCGCCGCCTCGGCCAGCCGCCGTTCGGTCTGCGAGACCGGGCGTACCTCGCCGCCGAGTCCGACCTCGCCGATGAACACGGCGTCGGCCGGCAGCGGGCCGGTCGAAGGACGCTGGAGGCGAGCGCGGCGGCGATCGCGAGGTCGCCCGACGGTTCCTGCAAGTCTGCAGTCCGCCGGCGACGTTCACGAACACGTCGAGCTGCGAGAGGTGGATCCGGCGCGCTTGTCGAGCACCGCCAGCAGCAACGCGAGGCGCCGCCCGTCGAATCCGGTCGCCACGCGCTGCGGCGTGCCGAATCCCGCTTTCGCGGCGAGCGCCTGCATCTCCACGAGCACGGGCCGCGTGCCCTCGATCAGCGCGGTGATGCGCGCTGCCCGACGCGTGCGGTCGCCGGTCGCCGAGGAACAGCGCCGACGGGTTGTCCACCGGCACCAGCCGGCTCGCGTCATGCGGAACACGCCGATCTCGTCCACGCTGCCGAATCGGTTCTTGGTGGCGCGCAGCACGCGATGGTCCAGCGATCCCTCGCCCTCGAAGTACAGCACGGTGTCGACGATGTGCTCGAGCGTCTTCGGTCCGGCGATGCCGCCGCCCTTGGTGACGTGTCCCACCACGAACACCGCGGTCCCGGTTTCCTTGGCGTATCGCATGAGCCGGGCGGCGCACTCGCGCACCTGCCCCACGTTGCCCGGCGCGCCTTCGAGGTCATCCGGCCGCACACGGTCTGGATGGAGTCCACGATCAGAACCGCGGCTGAAGCGCCGCGGCGGTGGCGAGGATGGTCCCGACGGCGACGTCTCGTGACGCAGCTCCACGTCCGCGCGCCTGCGCCCGAGCCGGTCGGCGCGCAGCCGGACCTGCAGCGCCGACTCCTCGCCCGACACGTACAGCGGCGCGCCCGCCGCGCTCGCACGAGCGCGGCCACCTGCAGCAGGAGGGTCGACTTGCCGATGCCGGGCTCGCCGCCCACGAGGATCATGGAGCCCGGGGACGATGCCGCCGCCGAGCACGAAGTCGAGTTCGTCGATGCCGCTGCGTGAGCCGCGCGCGGTCGCCGCTCCCGTGCACGTCGCGCCAGGCGCACGGTGGCGCTGCGGCGCTCGCCGCGGCCGTGGCGCGGCCCGTGCGCCGGCGGATCGCTTCCGGCGCTGGCGTGACCACCTCCTCCGCCAGCGTGTTCCACTCGCCGCAGAGCATCGCAGCGCCCCTGCCACTCGGGTGCTCGGCGCCGCATTCGCGTGCACCGATAGACCGTCCTGCGTGCGAGCGGTCACTCGCTGTCGCGGGCGTGTAGGAGTCGAACCGCGTGTACTTCTTGTGGAAGTACAGGCGCACCGTGTCGGTCGGGCCGTTGCGCTGCTTGCCGATGATCACCTCGGCCAGTCCCTCCAGCGGCGTGCCGTCGGCCAGTCGGCGCGGCTCGCCGCGCTCGTCGTGCGTGCCCTCGTAGTACTCCGGGCGGTAGAGGAACATCACCACGTCGGCGTCCTGCTCGATCGCGCCCGACTCACGGAGGTCGGACAGCTGCGGCCGGCGGTTCTCGCCCGATCGCTGCTCCGGCGCGCGCGACAGCTGCGACAGCGCGATCACCGGGAACTCGAGCTCGCGCGAGAGGATCTTCAGCGAGCGCGAGATGTAGCTGATCTCCTGCTGGCGGTTCTCCGAGTCGGACGGGCCCTGCATGAGCTGCAGGTAGTCGATGATCACCAGCCCGATGTTGTTCTCGACCTGGAGGCGGCGCGCCCGCGAGCGGATGTCGAGCGCCGTGAGCGCCGGGCGTGTCGTCGATCCAGATCGGGCGCCGAGCCGAGGATCCCGGCGGCCTTGGCCAGTCGCGGAAGTCGTCATTGGTGAGCCTGCCGTTGCGCAGCTTCTGCGCATCGATGTAGCCCTCGGACGCCAGCATGCGCGCCACCAGCTGCTCCTTCGCCATTTCGAGCGAGAAGATGGCCACCGGCATGCTGCGCCTGGAGGCGGCGTTCTGCGCCACGTTCAGCACGAACGCCGTCTTTCCCATCGACGGACGGGCGGCGATGATGACGAGCTCCGAGGGCTGGAAGCCGAACGTGAGCTTGTCGAGATCGGCGAAGCCGCTGGGCACGCCGGTGACGTCGTTGGTGCCGCGCGGCGAGCTCCTCGATGCGCTCCATGCCGCTCCAGAGGAGTTCCTTGATCCGGTGGAAGCCCTCGCGGCCATGCTGCTGGCTGATCTGGAAGATCCGCTGCTCGGCGTGGTCGAGCAGCTCGCGCGACGTGCGCCGCCCGTCGAAGGCCTGCGCGCATGAGTTCGGTCGACGTCTCGATCAGACGCCGGACCAGCGCTTTCTCGCGGACGATCCGCGCGTGGTACTCGACGTTGGCGGACGGTGGGGACGGCGTCGAGGAGGAGCGTGAGGTAGTCCTTGCCGCCCGCTCGCCTCGAGCTCGCCGCGCGGGCCAGCTCGTCGGCCAGCGTGAGGAGTCCACCACCGCGCCCCGCTCGTTCATCGCGACGATGCGCGCGGAAGATGCGGCGGTGCGCCTCGCGGTAGAACATGGTGTCGTCCACGAACTCCGCGGCGCGCAGGATCGCGTCGCGGTCCATGATCATGGCGCCAGGACCGCCTGCTCGGCATCCTCCGACCAGGGGGGCCGCCGGTCGCGGAACGCGTCAGGGACCGCGGGCGCGATCGAGGAGTCGTCGAGCAAGCTGGACATCTTCCCAGGTCGGGCGTTTCCACGCCGGATTCCGGAGCAGCGCCGCCGGGATGGTAGGTCACCACCAGCGGCACGCCGTAGTAGTGGTGGATCTTTCCGCGAAGCTTTGCCGATGGCGTCCTTCGTCTTCAGCAGCGTTTGCGCCGCAAACGTGCCGAACGCCACGATCACCTTCGGTCGGCATCAGCTCGATCTGCCGAACGAGATACGGACTGCATGCCTCCACCTCGTCCGGGACGGGATTCCGGTTTCCCGGCGGCCGATGCTTCAGCACGTTGCAGATAAACACGTCGTTGCGCGAGAGCTTGATCGCCGCGAGGATCTTGTCGAGCAGTTGGCCGGCCGGGCCCACGAACGGGCGTCCGGTCTCGTCCTCGTTTGCGCCCGGGGGCTTCGCCCACGCACATCAGGTCCGCCGTGGGACTTCCCTCGCCCGGGACGGGGTGCTTCGCGGACTCGATGGAGCGGGCACTCTCGTGCACGTCGCCACCGCCCGTACCAGGTCGTCGAGCGATCGCGAGCGCGACGCCGGTCCGCCGAACAGCTCGCGCCCGCCGCTACCAATCGGTGAGGCCGGTCGGCATCTGGTCGAGCGGCGAGTGTGGCTCGGCGCAGGTCTCGACCGCCGGACGGCGTCTCGAACCGCGACGTTGCGACGCTGGCGGCACGCTGGTGGGCGCGGTCGCACTCGTCGAACCTGCGTCACCTGCTGGACGGCCGTCGCCTCCGGACGCTGCCGGGCGCTCGCGAACGATCGCCGGTTCCGGACTCGGGCCGCGCGGCGCGCGGCTGCGCGCACGTCGCGAGCGCGGCGCGCCAATCGGATAGCGCCCGCCGTCCACGGCGTCCCGGCCCGCAGCCGCGCCCGCCCCCAGCAGGCGCATGACATCCTCGACGGTCATGCCGTCGAGCACCAGCTCCGTCTCTCCCGCCTCGCGCCGCTGCTCCAGGTACCGCCGCAGCTGCTCTCTAGCGTCCACCGCAGCACCTCCTCGACGCGGTCGAGGATGGCGTCGGCCACCTCGTTCTTCGCCAGCAGCGGCAAATGGCCTGCCTCGCGCCGTCGCGGTCGACGAACGTCACCCGGTTGGTGTCGACCTCGAAGCCCGCCCCGGCTCGCCGGCGTCGTTCACCACGATCAGGTCGAGATCCTTGCGCTGAGCTTGGCGCGCGCGTCGCCAGGCCGTCGTCGGTCTCCAGCGCGAATCCACCACCATCTGCCGGCGTCGTGCGCCGTCCGGGTCTCGACGAGGATGTCGGGCGTGGGCGTCGAGGCGCATCGGCAGCCGGCGCGCTCGTCACTTTCTGATTTTCGCATCGGCGACTGACGGCGAGGCGGAAGTCGGCCGGCGCCGCCGCCATGACCAGCACGTCGGCGCGCGCCAGATCCGCTCGCGACCGCATCGCGCATCTCGCTCCGTGTTTCGACCCGGCGCAATCGTCGGCGCCCGCCGGGGCCGGGACGCCAGCGGACCCGCGACCAGCGTCACGTCGGCGCCGCGCCGCCATGCGGCGGCGGCGATGGCGACGCCCATCTTCCCGCTGCTGCGATTCGACAGGAATCGCACCGGGTCGATGGCCTCGCGCGTCGGGCCGGCCGAGACCACCACACGCCTCCCGGCGAGGGCGCCCTGCCTTCGAGGAGGCGGCCGACGTGCGCGAAGATGATATCCGGCTCCGGCATGCGTCCCGGGCCGTGTCCCTCGCCGACGGCGAGCTCGCCGGCGTCCGGATCGAGCACGCGGTAGCCGAGTTCGCGCAGATGCGCGACGTTGTGTGGGTCTGTCCGTGCGCCCACATGCGGTCGTTCATGGCCGGCACGAGCAGCACGGGGGCGGTGGTGGCGAGCAGGCAGGCCGCTCAGCAGGTCGTCGGCCCGGCCGGCCGCGGCCCGCGCGAGGAAATCGGCGGTGGCCGGGCGCGACGACGACCAGCATCCGCGGCCCGCGCCAGCCTGATGTGGTCGAGCGCGTGCCCCGCCTCGATCAGCTCGGTGTGCACCGGACGGCCGGTGAGCGCCTCGAACGTGACGGCGCCGACGAATTCCCGGGCGGAGCGCGTCAGGACCACGTCCACCTCGGCGCCGGCCTGCGTGAGCAGCCGCGCCAGCCACGCCGTCTTGTAGCTGGCGATCCCTCCCGTCACGCCGAGGAGGACGCGGCGCCCGTCGAAAACGGGCGGACCGGACTACTCCCCGCGGCGCCGCGGCACGACCCGGTACTCGATGTCGCCTCGGACGAGCTCCTCCAGCGCGCGCGTCGTGAGCTTCTTCTCGCGTGCCGTCCGCTCGCGCGGAAACTCGTTCAGCACGCGCGCGTGCTTCGCCGCCACAAGGACGCCGAGGTACTTGTTGGCGGCGTGCTTCGTGATTTCGTCGGGCGTGAAGACTCGCATTGGGCTCAGGCCGTTTGGGTAAGGCTGAGAATCTCCCGATCGAGCTCCGCGACGAGCTGGCGAAGCTGGACGTACGAGCAGCGGGACGCGTCGGTGGCGCACCGTCTCCGCGTCCACGATCGGCGCAGACCAGCTCAAATGTGCGCTGCAGATCGTCGTTCACCACCACGTAGTGGTACGAACCCACTTCAGTGAGCTCCTGCCGCGCGCCCCTGATGCGCCGGAGGAATCCACGCCGGTGCCTCCGTTCCGCGCGCCGCAAGGCGCCGCAGCAGGACCTCGGCCGACGGCGGAAGGAGGAACACCAGCACGGATTCCGAGATAGGCCCTCGCGATCTGCCGTGCGCCCTGAACGTCGATGTCCATGACGACGTGCTGCCCCGCTCAGGACCCGGTCGATCTCGCTGCGCAGCGTGCCATACAGATTCCCGTGCACCTCGGCGGTCTCCGCGAAATCCCCCGGGCGCGTCGCGCCAGGAACTCCTCGCGCGAGAGGAAGTGGTAGTCCTTCCCCGTCTCCTCGCCGGGCCGCGGTGCGCGGGTGGTGCACGAGACGGAGTATCCGACGTCCGCTCGCCGTTCGAGCAGCATCCGCGAGATCGTCGTCTTGCCGCCTCCCGACGGCGAGGACAGGACGAGTGGAAACGGATTCACTCGAGGTTCTCCACCTGCTCGCGAATCCGCTCCAGCTCCTCCTTGATCAGCGACGACGTCGTTCAGCATGGCGGCGTCGTTCGCCTTGCTCCCGGTGGTATTCGCTTCGCGCAGCATCTCCTGCAGCAGGAAGCCCAGCCGCTTTCCGACCGGCTCGCGCCCCTGCGCCTGTCAGCGTCCGTCGAAAGGCCTCGATGTGCGAGCCCAACCGCGTCAGCTCCTCCTGCACATCCAGCCGGTCGGCGAGAATCGCGATCTCCATGGCGAGTCGCTGTGGGTCGACCGCCACCCCTCGGCCAGTTGCTTCACCGCCTCGCGAAGCCGCTCGCGCTGCTCCGAAGCCGCTGCGGCGCGCGCAGCGGCAATCCGCTCCACGCTGCCTCGATCACGCGCAGGCGCTCCAGAAGGTAGATGCCATAGCCGCGCAGCCCTCCGCCTCGCGCGACGCCGCCAGTGCCGCGGCGGCGTGCTCCACGATCTGCAGAACTGCAGCGGCCTCTCCTTCGTCTCCCTTCGGTTATCGACGACACCACGTCCGGCATGCGAAGCACCGTCGCAACGTCCACGTCACCGGCAGAGCTCGAAGCGCTCGTTCAGGCCGCGCAGGAGCGTCACGTAGGCGGCGAACCGCTCCTCGTCGATCGCCGGTGGACCGGCACACCCCATGCGCAATCCGCGCCGACAGCGACACATGGCCCCGGGAAATTCGCCGACGCAGCGACTCGCGCACTTCGCCTTCCCAGCGCGACAGTTCCGCGGGGAGGCGAATGGTGGAGTTGAAGAACCGATGATTGACGGAGCGAAGCTCCACGGCGACGCGGGCCGCGCCGACGGCCCCTTCCGCCGAGCCGAACCCCGTCATGCTCCGTATCATTAGTGAGGGCGTAAGTTATGGTGTGACAACAACCTTGTCAATTGAAGAAGTTCCACCGCACACCGTAGAAATTCATCTGTCTTGGCATGCGGAATCCGGGAACCTGCGAGTAATCCTCGCCGAAGAAATTGCGGTACTGGTAGCTGAGCGTGGCAGTGAGCAGCCGGATCTCGAGCAGGAAGCCCCAGGTGCGGTACTGCGACGAGTGGAACGTCGCCGGTCGCCATCGGAAAAGCGCGTGGCTCCGGTAGTCGTGCGTGACCGCCGCCAGAATGTGCAGGTGCCCACTGGGGAAACGCTGCAGGAAACAGCTCTCGAAGTACAACTGCGACCGGGTCTGGTACTGGGGCCGAAAGGCGTCCGCCGGCTGTATCGGACTCCGTGCGACGTCAGGCCGAGGTCTTTCCAGAACTTGCCGCGCACGGTGGCGAACATGCCGGTGGTGCGTCCCTGCGCCGCCGATTGATAGCCGTGTCGAACACGATCGGCGGCGCGAGCACGTGCGGTGTCCCGCGTCATCGCGCCCCCGGTCAGCCAGACGCGGCCCAGCCGTAGTCCCGCCTCGCCAAGCACCGAGGTGGAGGTTGGAATCGCTCGTGCTTCCGATGGCGTGCGGCGGCCCGACCGACAGCCGGAGATGCGCACGTACGGCGGCGGCGACAGCGCGCGCCGAAAGCTCCGTCCGGACTACGCTGTCGCGCGGGGCGCGCTCGCCGAAAACCGACACGGTGCCCGGCGCTGCTCGAACGACGCGCGGACGCTGGGCGCGACGATGAACGTGCGTCGTCGGTGGTGGCACCGTCCCGTTGCGGAGAGCCGCAGGGGGCCCCGGCTCCACCCGCCCGCGATGACGTACTGCGGGCATCGAGCGCGTCGTGTCGCCGGACAGTCTGGATGGTGTCCGGGTGCTCGGGCGATCCACCGGGACCGCCTCCGTCGGGCCCCGGGATGGAATCGATGATCGGTGGCGGCGGTGGGCCGTGCAGCGTGAAGCGCTCCGACGCCGCGATCGCCTGCGCCCACGACCCCCTGCCCCGGGTCGCCATAGGCGACGCGCGCGTACGAGATCGACGTCGAACCGTCCAGTTTCGGCAGATTCGTGAACGGGACCAGCGCGAGCTGTTCGTCGCGCGTCCGGTTGCGGCGCAGGAATGAGGCGTCCGCCGTCCATTTCTTCTTCGCCCAGCCCACGCGTCCCCAGAGCGAGAGGTCGTGCGTATCGCCGCCATTGCGCACGTCGCGCGTCCCGAACTGGTCCGCGCCCAGCTGCAGCGCATAGCCCGGCCGGAATCGGCGGCCGTAGAATCCGCGAAAGGCGTTCGTCTGCAGGTCGCCCGTTCCGAAATCCACGCGCGTGGCGGGCGTGGTGCTGCGCACCGTCCAGCTTCCCAGGTATACGCGCACTTCGTCCGCGGTCTGTTCGACGCGTGCGTCCTCGAGCGGCCACATGCTCACCATCGAGAGGTCCAGCATGCCGCCCATGCGGGGGTCGAGCGGTTGCATCTCGATGCCGTCATAGAAGACCCGCACGCGGGAGAAGTCGCCCTGGTACGCGCCCACATGTGGAGAGCCGATCCATCCGCTGCGGAACACGGTGAGTCCCGGCACGCCGTCGAGGAGTTCGCCGAAGGTGAGTGCGCCGTTGGCGAACAGCGCCGTTCGGTCCCATCGCAGTCCGTCGCCGATGTCGGTGAGCACGGGGACCTCGGCGTGCGCGAACGGCGCCTTGATGGTGTCGGCGCGCGCGTCGCTGCTCGGCCAGGAGGCGGAGGCTGTCCGCGCGGGCGCGGGCGCGGAGCGAATCGGCACGGGCGCTGTCCTGCGGCGTCAGCGCGCGTTGGGTCGAGTCGCGTCTGGCGCTCGTGGTGTCCTGCGCCTGGACCTGTCCGTGCAACGCCGCCCCGGTGATCGCGCCGAGGCACGCGCGCCGCAGCAGCGCGCGCAGCGCGGTCGTCAGCTCGTCCTCCCCCGAACGAATTCCACGAAGGTACCCACCGGCACCCCGGTGGGTCCGCGCGGAATGACGACGAGATCGGTCTCGCTGTACGCGGTGCCCGCCACGTCGAGGTGCACCCACGGATAGTCGACGAACTCCTGGAGGAACTTGGCGGCGGTGATCGCGCCGGCGGCGCGTCCGCCGGTGTTCTTGATGTCGGCCACGTCCGACTTGATCAGCTCGCGGTACTCGTCCCAGAGCGGAAGTTGCCACGCCGGCTCGCTCGCGCGCGCCGGCCGCGGCCACCACCTCGCGCACCAGGCGGTCGTCATTGCCTAACGCTCCGGTCGCCGCGCTGCCGAGGGCGATCACGCAGGCGCCGGTGAGGGTGGCCGCGTCGATCACCGCGTCCGGCTCGAAGCGCTTCACGTAGGCGAGCAGGTCGGCGAGCACGAGCCGTCCTTCGGCGTCGGTGTTGATGATCTCGATGGTGCGACCCGAGCTGGCCGTCACCACGTCGCCCGGCTTGACGGCGGTGCCCGACGGCATGTTGGTCGTGGCACCGAACACGCCGACGACGTTGGCCCGGAGCCCGAGCCGCGCAATCGCCTCCATCGCGCCGAGCACGCCCGCCGCGCCGCACATGTCGAACTTCATGAATTCCATGCGATCGGCCGGCTTGATGGAGATGCCGCCGGTGTCGAAGCAGAGTCCCTTCCCCACCAGCACGACGGGCCTGGCGTCCTTTCTTCCCTTGCGATACTCCAGCGTCACCAGCCGGGGCTCCTGCGGCGTTCCCTGGGCGACCGAGAGGAACGAGCCCATCTTCTCCCGTTCCATTTCCTTGCGTCCGAGCACCGTGACCTGCATCCGGTGGCGTTTGCCGATGTCGCGAGCCACGTCCGCGAGGTGATCGGGCGTGCAGAGGTTCCCCGGCATCATGGCGAGACGTCGGGCCACCGCGTATCCGGACCCGACCGCGTCCGCTGCGGTCAGGGCCCGCCGCGCCCGGGCGGCGTCGGCCACCAGAATGGTGGCCGACGTCGAGCGGCGCGCGGCGGGACTCGTCAGGCGGCGGAGTCTTGAGGTCGGCGTATTCCCAGCTGCCGAGCTGGACTCCCACGCCGACCCCTTCGACCCCGCGCGCGTCCAGCCGCCCGGCCCAGACGGCCATCGATCCCACGCCCATGCGTTGCGCCTGGCGCGCGGCCAGCGTGGCCGCGCGACGCAGCGCCAGCCGCCATGTCCTTCGGCAGTGCCGATGCCCGACCAGCAGCACCCGTCGGGCCCGGCCCTCGCGTCCGCTGAGGTGCAGGGTCTCGTCGCGTTCGCCGCGGAAGTCGCCGCGCTGCAGCGTCTGCGACAACAGCCCGTCCGTGGCGGCGTCGAGCGGTCGCAAGGCCGGAGGAAGCCGACGCGATGCGGGGAGCAAGCAGCACCAGAAGCGGCGTCGCGACGCTGGTGACGTCGGACGCCCGAACCTCGAGCGTGAGGGGCATGAGCGGTCCGGAAGGTGAAGGGGTGCGCGCGGCCCGTACGGAACGGGTCGCAGCGCGGCGGGCTGCGAGCGGCGGGGCGAAAACTAGAGGCCTCGGCGAATGACTTCTAGGTGCCACTACACCACGCGATCGGGTGGCTCGGTCCCGTTCAGGAACGCCGCGATGTTCGCCAGTGCCCGATGGCCCATCGCGGTGCGCGCGTCGGTGGTGGCGCTGCCCAGGTGCGGGAGCGCCACGACGTTGTCGAGGGCCAGGAGCGCAGGATCGACGACGGGTTCCCGCTCGAACACGTCGAGCGCGGCACCGGCGATGGTGCCGGTACGCAGGGCCGTCACCAGCGCGGCTTCGTCAACCACGTCGCCCCGGCTGGTGTTGATCAGGAAGGCCGTGGAGCGCATCTGTGCCAGGCGGCGCCCGTCGATCAGGTGACGGGTGTCGGGGTTCGCCGGGCAGTGGAGCGACACGAAATCCGATCTGGCGAGCAGGTCATCGAGGGTACCTCGCTCGGCGCCGAGTTCGCGAACCACCTCGTCGGGTGCGGCGTGCGGCGAGTGGTACACCACGCGCATCCCGAAGCCGCGGTGCGCACGAACCGCCACCGCCCGTCCGATCCGGCCGAACCCCACGATCCCCAAGGTGGCCCTGGAGACCCGCGTGCCTAACAAGTAGGTGGGGCGCCACCCGGTCCAGCGGCCCTCCCGGAGGTCGCGCTCGCCATCCCGGAAGCGCCGTGCCACTGCGAGCAGCAGGAGCATCGTGAGATCGGCGGTGTCTTCGGTGAGCACGCCGGGGGTGTTGGTCACGACCAGGCCGGCATCGCGGGCGGCATCGAGCGCGATGTTGTCGACGCCCGCGCCGAAGTTGGCCAGGAGTCGCGCGCGGAAGGGCGTGCGCTGCAGAACGGCTGCGGTCATCTGATCGGACACTGTGCACAGGACCACATCGCCGTCGCGGAGGGCCGCGATCAGCTCGTCAGGTGTGAACGTGTGATCGTCCCGATTGAGGCGGGCGTCGTACCGCGAAACCAGCTCGTTCTCCGCGGGCGCCGGAAGGCGTCGCGTGACGATGACCGTTGGGCGCTGTGGCATGTGCCACAACGTATCGTCGTGGCGCGTGGTTTATCGAACGGGAGGCTGTCCCTGCGCCACGAGGTCGCTGGTCCTGCCTGTGAGGCCGCGGAGTCCCTGGGGCGTGGCGAGGAACGCCCGCATTCTCAGCCGACCGCGATCGGGTTTCTCCGCACGACCTTCGACAGGCTGCCGGCCCGACTTGCCAGAGACCCCTGAGTTGATCGATGACCCGCCCTCTCGTTCGGTCAACTCGATGGAGGGCGGCAATTTGTTCGCGCGGTCTCGGCTCGGTCCCGAGCGTCTCTGCGGATCCGAATCACCACACCGCCAGCGCCGAGTCCCCGTGTCGCGATGATGCAACACCGTTGGGTAGCCCTTCTCCCCAACGAGGCGGTTCGCCATGTTTACGCCGATCTTTCTGATCGCCTTCCGTTAAAGGGCAACCCGTCCGCGAGGACGGTGCGCAAAGCGCGGAGTCTCATCCCCGAGACGGTCCCGCTGCCGACGAAAGGATCCCAACCAAAGCCTGGTCTGGGAAGTCTCCATTCTTCGGGAGGTAGACGCAATGTCACCCAACCATCTGGCGCGCGCATCGCTCGCCATCCTCTCTCTGGCTGCGCTCGCGGCCTGTGCCGACGGTCCGACCGGCACGTCGACCAGTCGTCTTCCGTCGCAAACCGCTGCTGCCGCACTCACGACGCAACTGCCTGGTGGCGGAGAGCTCTGGGTCTGCAAGGCCGGAAATGAGCCCGGCACATTCCACTTCGATGTCTCGTACACGCACACCCTGGGTTCCGGGCCGGCGACCCCGTCAATCCTTGCGTTGACCTCCGCTGACGTCGATGTCGACGCGTGCGTCGAGCTGGCGGCCACGCCTGTTACCGCCGGTGACACGTACACGGCCACAATCACCGAGACGCTAGGCCAGACGAACTGGGAGCTGACCGACATCACCGCGGTACGGACGAGCGGGGCCACCGTCGCGATCGCTGTCGATCTCGCAGCCGGAACGGCAGGCGGCTCTAACCTGAAATTCGGCAACGACCGCGGCACGACGGTTGTCTTCACCAACACGTTCACGCCGCCGCCGGTGGTGACGCCGGAAGGTTGCTCTCCGGGCTACTACAAGAAGCACGTCCAGCCGGGCAGCGACCAGCTCCTGGGCGACATCTTCACCAGCACGCCGGCGGCACTGGCGGGCTACACGCTCCAGGACGCGTTGCACTTCGAGGGTGGATCGACCCTGCTGGAAAAGGAGCAGATCCTACTTCGGCAGGCCGCCGCGGCGTACTTCAACATCGGTTACCTTGGAGCCCCGCCGTATCCGCTGACGCTCTCGGAACTTCAGGATCTCGTCAACGACGCGCTGGACAGTGGTAATGCGACGACGGTCCTGAGCGCGAAGGACCAGATCGCCGGCGACAACAATCTGGAAGGGCCGAAGTGCTAACGTAGGTCACAGATCCAGCCGCGCCAAAGCGCGGCTGCTGCAGTGGATGTGCGAAGGGCCCTCCTCGGAGGGCCCTTCTGCATTCTGGGGGACGCCTTGCCGAGCTACGAGCTGAATCAATGCTGGGCCGGCGACTGCAACATTTCTGATGCCCAGCGCCGGCAAGGGCCGGGACGATCGTTTCGCCAATGGCGGCCGGTCGATGCCGGGATCACCTGCGCGCCTGCCTAACGTGCATAGTGGAAGCGAGTGCCCAGGACGAGACTCGAACTCGTAAGGGCCGAAGCCCGGCGGATTTTGAGTCCGACCGAGCGGCCGTGCTATGCTTGCCAGTGTTCGCCGATGTTCTTTCATCAGCAAGCGTTAGGTAGATCGGTTCATGCTCCGTGCGAAGCATGTTGGACGGTGCTTCGCAATGGAAAGGGCACAGAATGGGCACATTCTGGGCACAGCGGGTCGCAGTACGGTGGGAGCGATTCCCCTGTTGCAACGGACTCCTCCGTGACGGCTGCCTGCCTGCGAGTCGTCGCTACTCATCGCGGTGCCGGCCGCGCGCATGCAGCGAAGGCGTCCTCGACTCCCTAGCGCTCGACTTCGGCGGAGCGGCGCACCACCGGTGCGCCGCTCCGCGCGTTGCTCGAGCCGTGGCTCGCCGGCGCCAACTTCGACAAGCACACGCGCGAGCTCATGTTACGGATTCGCACGGTGCCGCTCTCTTTGGTGGCGACACTCTGCGGGGCGAGAGTATCGCCAGGAAGTACGGAGGGTCATGCGGGGGTGGGGTCGATCAGGCGAAAGGCAGCCAACGCCCGATCTTCCAAGACTCAGCTGCGGCCACTTGGTTGAGGGAGCAACAGATCCACGCGGTTGGACGTTTCCGCGCGCGGGGGCGGACATTACATTTAACTCGGTCCGTGACGGGCGTCTCATACCCGACAGATCATTCTGGGAGGCGACAATAGGAAAAGGCTTGGACCTCGTTTTCGCCGACGACTTCACAGGGTCGTTATCAAGCGCGAAACAGGCTATCCGCTTCACATTGATCGGTGGAAACTGCCTGAGGCGCGCCTGAAGGACTATTGGATTCTCGAGACTTCGGTCGCCGGCGCAGCACCCAAAGACTTCCTGCACGTGTACGAAGGCGGCGCTGGGCGCAAAGCAAACCCAGCCTCATGGCCAGCGTACATCGCGAAGGTTGGCCATAAGTGCTACCCAGCAGAATCCGTAACCGAACAACTCATGACCCGACTCGGCCAAGCGTTCGGTATGAGGATCGCTGAGTCGCGCCTCATGCTCTGCGACGGCCAAGTGAGGTTCCTGAGCCGGTACTTCTTGAAACGCGACGAAAGCCTGTATCACGGTGCTGAGACCCGAGCGACTACCTACAGGATAGGGCCTTTGTCGGCCATGTCGGCGAACAGCGCCTCGAGAGCGAGATGTTCACGTTTCAAGTCGTGTGTACTGCGGTCAGAGCCGTGTTCACCAGCCATGCTGATGACATCCTCGATGATCTCGTGAGGATGATCGGCTTTGACGCCTTGGTCGGAAACCAGGACCGGCACTTTTACAACTGGGGAGTAATTGTCCACACAAGGGCTCGCCGACCCCCGCGCTTCTCACCGGTCTATGACACGGCGAGGGGGCTCTTCTGGAATGAGCATGAGGTGGACTTAGCCAAATATAAGACAGCGGCCGCTCTTGAGGCGCATATCAGCCGGGCTAAGCCGGTCATGGGGTGCGACCCGGATGGACAGGTCACCCACTTTCAGCTAATTGCGCGCGTTGCCGAGTCTAGCACGCACTTTGCAGAAAGACTGAAATCCCTCGCCTCGCGGGAACTACTAGACGTTGGCTTGCGTAATTTGGATACGGAGTTCAAGGGCCTACTTAGCACTCGGCGCCGCGAGTTGATCCGGGAGTGCTTGGAGAAACGTCTCACCAAGTATGCTCAGCAACTAGGAATAGGGATCTAAGCGAATGTTTGATTTGCTGGACTATCTGAAGCGGGTATTCAAAGGGACGGCAGCCGAAGGCCTTGAGGAGGTCGGAACTCCTCAGCACGAGGATGCCGCTTTCATGCTTAAATACGAGAGCCTCTTGATCGGCTATCTTCGGCTTCATGAGGGCCTCTGGGAATTTCGCTACTCCGACGAGTTCCGACACCAGTTCGAAGTGAAACCCATTGTGGGATTCCCGAATGTCGAGAGGACCTACGTTTCGAAGGAGCTGTGGCCTTTCTTCATGGCGCGCATCCCTAGCCTCGCGCAGCCTCAGGTGCGGGAATTTGTCGATCGTGTTGGCCTCGATGAGCACAACAGCGCCGCGCTGTTGCGCGCCTTCGGAAGCGGAGCATTTCCAGCCCGTTCGTTCTGGAGGATAAGCTGGCCGTGTAAGCATTCCCGCGTGGACATAAGGGGGCTAGGCGATGGCCAAGTGGAGACATCTCCACTTGGCCATCGCCGCATTTATTCCATTGTGACAACAAGTGCGGGAGCGGGACTCGAACCGCATGGCCTTGCGGCCAGGGGATCTTAAGTCCGACCGAGATGCCGGTCGATGCTCGGCACGTGCTGCCGATGTTCTTGAAAGTGGAAGCGTTAGGTTGCAACGGCCCGACGACGGCGGAGGCGTGTTTGACGATGTTTCGCGATAGAAGGGGCACAGAACGGACACCGTCTGGGCACCGCAGAGGTGCTCGCTTGCCTCCTCTTCTTCGGTCACTACAGCGGCGGAGCGACATGAGCGTGGCTCGCATCATTCAAAGGCTCCGGTTCGGATTACAGGGACACGGATCTTCTCTGAAATCGGCACCCGGCGGTTTTCAAGTTCCCGATCGGCGCGAATCCTGTACCCCTTCGACCGTTGGGCGCGCGGGTGGCGCAGATGTTGCCAAAAATGTTGCCACGGGTGACCGAGCCGGCTACTCAACGTGATGGGGCGGCTGTGCTCGACCGAACCAGAGCCACAGCACCCAAAAGCCGCGAAGTGCAAGGGTCACGCCAACGGCAAGGAGCGGAAGCGCGACGGGGGCGTCAAGGTCATCGCCGTACGCAGAAAGGAACTTCAGTATCCCCGTGCAAACGGCGATCATGGCGATAGAGTGCAGCGCCACCTGACCGGCCGTGAGCGACTTGCTCCAGTGTCGAAAAGCGGGGCGCAGCAGCCGAGCGCATAGCAGGGCGACAAGTAGCCACCCGATCAGGCCGGCCAGCATAGGACCGCGTGATTCTCGCAAGACGGGTATTCTATGGGTTCAGGAATGGCACCGGAGGCAGCGGGAGCCGGCGTCGGCGAGTCGGTTTGTGTGTACACGAGTCGGAGAAGTTGGAGACCGCTTTGTCGATGACGCTACTCGCGCTGCGCGCCTTTCGCGGCGGTGCACGCGCAGTAGAAGCGCATGGCGCGCCGGGCTTCCTTCCGCACGGGCGTCGCGTCACTGCAGTGCGTGCAGCCGATCATGCGGGCGAGTAGATCGCTCGCGTTCACCGGCTTCGGGCGCCTCATGGCGAAATTCGCGCGACGTCCAGCGTACCCTGATAGGATCCGAGGCAGTCACTTCCGATCAAGCGCAGAGAGATGCCGTAAAACCCGCCGTCCTGCGTGGAGATTGCGCCTCCTCCAGTGAATGAGCCTGCGCATGGCGTCGTCTGTTGAAACTCGACATCAATGGATCCTTTGAAGCGCCCGTCCTTTGTGCCCAGTAGGCCACCGGATGCGGAGGGCGTGAACCAAGTGCCGGTCAAATCACCAGAGGACTGCGGCTGTTGTACCGTAGCTTGAACGCTGGTGCTGTCTATGTAGCGCCCAGCATGTGCGGGGTCGAAATACCGAATCTTGCCTGCATATCGGCCCGAAAGATTGACGGATTCAGGAGCGACGGGCGTCTGGTGATGACCGCAGCCGCTCACGGGGCACACAACAACGAGGCCCAAGCAGGCAAGCAGAGAAGTCCTCGCCGTAGGCAGCAGGATCCTATTTGTTGCCGAAAATGTTGCCATTGAGCTAGATAGCCTAACGCGAAACGTGACCTAAGTCCAACGGAGGGCACAGGATTCGAACGTATAAGGGTGTCTCCCACCCGCGGCCTCTAAGCTGCAAAGGCGTCGGGTCGAGTAGGAGCCCGACGACCAAGACAATTAGCAATGCGAGCGTGGCCCACTGTGACGGGACTTCCGGCGCGGGCTCCCGAAAGATAGCCAGTCCCCTGTCGTTCCGTCGCTTCGCCGGGCATGCCGCGGACGGGTCTGCTTTTCGGCTACTGGCGGATTCCAGTGAAGCCGCCGCGCAGGACATCAATGCCGGCATCAATGATCAGCGTGCCCGACATCGTACCGGCTCCCCAATTCCGTCGAAATCAAAACCAGGGCCGTCGAACGAAAATGTCACATGACCGCCGCTCACAGTGCCATTGGTAATCACGCCGGACAGGGTATCTGAAACGGCGAAGCCCGACCCGCGGGTCATGATCGCGTCCCTGTAGTTCCCGGAGACGGAACTCCCTCGTTGCGTGAGATCAGCGGTCATCCGACTAAGGGCGCAGTCGATCGGGCCTCCACCGGATAGAGTGGGAGCGGTCAGTAACCATCGGCCGGCGACTGATGCGGAGGCATCTGCCGCAGTGGTGCTGTGGCAAGCACAGAGGGAAACGATGAGCACCGCCGCCGACAATCCATGACGCTGTCGCGACATGAGCGGCCCTCCGGAGTCTTCGCGAATGTGCCGGATCCGATTGTCCGTGTCCCCTCCCGCGACTCGCGACTCGCGCCCGCTGTCATAACCGTCCGCGCTTACGCTGCCCGTTCGTCGCGAACGATCATCTGCCACTAGATCGACGGCTTCCGAAGTATCGCCATGAGAACGAGACGATGAGAGCGGCGAGAGCGGCGCAAAGGACCGCGAGGGCCACTGACACACCGTTGTCATACCTCCCCTCCGCGAATGCAGCGTCTCGAGCCGTAGAAAGCGAGTGGGAAGGCCGGCCATGAATTCAAACGAGGATGTCGCGTCTCGCTGAAAGGAGCGTGCGACGGAACCGAGCAGCGCGGCGGCGGCCGTCAGCAACCCAAGCAGGATGACCAGCTGCCCTGAATGGAGTCGCGTCACCGGCGACTTGCGGGCGGCGAACCATGTGACAACCGCGATCGTGGTCAGAAACAGGGCCGTGCGCATGTCCCTTGAATGCACGCCAACGCTCTGGACCGCAAGATCCATTGCGCGCGAATATTCACTGTACCCGCCCATCCGCCGGAGGCGCTTCAGCGTGCGGCAACCTACGAGCGCGAACGCCGGCGCAGCCGCCGTGGACTGGAAGCGACGCGCGCGAACTCCGCGGCTCTGGCGGTGACGTTAGGCGCGTTTGATCACGTGCTCGAGAAGCTCCGGCTCGAATAGCCCGAACTGCGGACGACGTGCGCCCCTGGCAGCCATTTGCAGCCGACACCCGTACGATCGACGCTACTGACGGTCATCTCCTGCCCACCCGGCTTGAGTCGAACGGTATCACCTTTCTCGAACGCTGTCTGCTGCATGAGTGGTACTCCGCTTATTCGGTTATGAATGTGAGGATAACCGCTGCTACGCGAGCTGCAGGGGAGTGTGCATAGATTTGTGTAGAATCGGTGGTGTATCGATTCTTCATTGCCGTTAGGCCGTTGAAAGAGAAAGACCACCGCTCAATCTTCTGGGTGACAAGAAAGTCACCGCGGGCTGACACCCGCAGAACCCAGGAGATGAACGATGGCCTTCGAAAGAAAGACTAGCCTGGCTGTGGTTGGTGAACAAGAGGCGACGCCAGACGACGCGCTCCGGCAGATGCTTACCACACTGATCCACGACGTCCTCGAGCAGGAGTTCACTCGCGGGATCGGCGCGGAGCCGTTCGAACGGACGGCACGCCGGACCGGATGGCGCAACGGGTACCGCACGCGGCAATGGCTCACACGTGTCGGCCCGCTGACGCTGCGGATTCCGCGGGACCGGGAGGGTCGCTTTCAGCCGAGTCTCTTCGCCCGGTACCAGCGCAGCGAGAAGGCGTTGGTGCTCGCGCTGCAGGAGATGTACGTCCAGGGTGTCTCCACCAGGAAGGTGAGCGCCATCGTGGAGCAGCTCTGCGGGGCGACGATCTCGGCCTCCGAGGTGAGCGCGCTGGTGAAGAAGCTCGACGTGGAGCTCGCCGCCTGGCGTAGCCGGCACCTCGACAGCATGACCTATCCGATCCTGATTATCGACGCCCACCACGAGCAGGTGCGTCGCGACGGACAGGTGCGCTCGACAGCGATGCTCTGGGTGATCGGTGTCTCGGCCGATGGCCATCGCGAGCACCTGGGTTGCTGGCTCGGCGTCAGCGAGAGCGGGGACAGCTGGGGAAGTGTGTTCGCTCAGCTGCGCCAGCGCGGCATCCGTGGTGTGCAGTATGTGGTGTCGGACGAGCATCAGGGACTCGTCACGGAACTGCGGCGCTACTTCCCCGAGGCGATCCACCACCGCTGCCAGGTGCACTACCTGCGCAACGCCCTGGCGAAGGTCAGCGGGGAGCGGCGCAGCAGCAGCTGGTTGCGGCGCTGCGCGACGTCTGGG
Organism: uncultured Gemmatimonadaceae bacterium; assembly: GCA_963740565.1. Classification (GTDB taxonomy): domain Bacteria; phylum Gemmatimonadota; class Gemmatimonadetes; order Gemmatimonadales; family Gemmatimonadaceae; genus CAVUFA01. The sequence continues at coordinate 124,860 of CAVUFA010000005.1, forward strand.
CGGCCCCGACGCGCGCGCTTGCTGAGGAGCGGCTTGCCCGCCTCATTGCGAGCCTGCAAAGCCTCTGCCGGCGCTGGCCGAGTGGCTCGAGGCGACGGCGCACGAGACCCTGGCGGTGTACGCGCTGCCACCCGGTGACCTTCGGCGCAAGCTGAAGAGCACGAACTCGATCGAGCATGAGCACGGGGAGATGCAGCGGCGCACCAAGGTGGTTCGGATCTTCCCGAATGACGCGAGCCTGCTTCGACTTGGCACGGCGCTGGCTATCGAACGCAACGAGCAGTGGATGGAGTGGCGTTACCTCAACCCGGAGGAGATCAAGCTGATCACTGTGACGATGCCGACAGCTCGAAAGACGGCCTAACGACCATCAACCCAGAAGATCCGCTTCTACACACAACTCTGCACTTGACCAGCTGCAGAGGCAACGATTTTACGGAGCATTGTCGCCGCGCTTCTTGGCAGCCGCTTCGAGAATCGCGAACGCCTTCTCGACTTGGGCGTTTCCACCAGGTGTTTGCTGCATGTGTATGGCCTTCGGGCCGAGCTCAGGCCAGCCCTTCTGTGCCGACTGGCTGTGCTGCGCGAGCCAACCCTTGTGCCACCGCATGGCCTCCCGAGCGGAGCTAAATCGGCGACCGGTCTCTGTCCACCAGACGATGCGTGGGGGACGCACCGGAGGCTCGTCCGGGAGCTCGAGCTCATCGGTTACGTACATCAGTCCCTCCAGCGCGTGCACAGCCACGGCAAACTGGTCTGTCGTCTTCGCCCCGCGCTTCGGCGGTGGTCAGCAATCGCTTCCAGCGAACGACGAATGTCGGCAGCCAGCACACGAATCATCATTTCCGACGTTTCGCCGCGGAGCCAAGCGCGCACGCCTTCTGCCTCCCGATCTATCATCCGCGTGAACAGCACCTCGCCGTCAACGGGCCACTCCTCATCGAGTTTCTCGTCGAATCGGGGTTTGATCGGTCCCGCATCTTCAAATTCGCCGTTGCGAATACGATGCCGAAACTCCGCGCGAACGTGCTGTGCGAGGAGGTCAAAGAGCGCGGGCGGCGAGGCGTCGGTTCCTCGCAACCTCGGGTCATCGAGTGCGCCGAATCCGAGCAACCAGTTGAGGTCGACTTCAGTGCGATGTGCGATCGCGCGCAGGCTTTCGCCGTTGGGGAGATTCGCCGAGCGGCCACGCTCCCAGCGCTTCACGGACGCGAGATTCGTACCGATCAACTCGGCGAATTCTGCCTGGTTGAGATTAAATCGCTTACGCGCCCATTCGATCCGCTTGGAAAACTGCACCTGTTGCACCTCGGGCACCGGCGTCTCGCGGGCCTTCTCGAGGAGCGCCGGGCGCGCCTTCCGAGGACGCCCACGACGCGGCTTTTCTCTGCGTATGCGCTGCATAATCCGGTAAAATAGCGGCACAAATACGCTCTAGTAAGAGCCAACATATCTCGCTATGCTTGCGCATGGCCACAACTAATGAGTTCACATGACGAATCCGATCTCCCCGCTCATGACTCCGAATGCGCTCGCCGCTCGGCTCGGCATTACGCCCGGCATCCTGGCCCGCTGGCGCGTGCAAGGGCGCGGGCCGCGGTTCATCCGCGTCGGCGGCCGGGTGCGATACAGGGAGGAGGCCGTAAGGACTTGGCTGGCCGAGCGCGAATACAGTTCCACCGGCACCTCGCACCTCTGCCCGTGACGCGCGCGGCGGCGGCGGGCTTGATCGACGAGATCCAAGGCGCGCTCGAGGACGCGCGTGTCTTTCGCGCCCTTCTGGCGGAGGGCGCGCGCGTGCCGCGCGTATTCGGCGTGCTGGGCATGCTCAAAGAATTCGTCCACTCCGCCACGCCACGGTCGGATGCCGTGCCTGACGCCGATAGTTTCGTCGCCGCGGTCGCAGCGGCGTTCGATCGCCGGAACGATGCAAAGGTTGTGGAGCTGTTCGGCGACCCCAACCGCGACACAACACCTGCGGCCCCCGTGGCCCCGGAACGCGCGGCGGGCGCGCTCGGCCTGTGGCGCCGGGAGCTGGCGTTAGGCGTGCGGACGCGCGATACGGACGACAGCTTGTGGCGTGCGGCGGCGCTGGAGGCGCGGGCAAACGACTTCGAGAATCAGGGGCTTCTCCGCGCCGCGAACAAGGATCGCCGCGTTGCGTCGCAATTGCTCGCCACGCACGCCACGCGGAGCGTCGCGTGACGGCGCCACTGCCGGATCTCGAGGCGCATCGCGCCGCGGTCCTTCGGAGAGCGTCCGAGATCGTGGCCGGCAACGGCATGATGCTGGGCACGGAAGGCGAGTGCGTGGAGCCTAACGCGACTGCGCCGCGCGCAATCGTGGTCCGGCTCTCCGAGGTGCAGGCCAAGCCCATTTGCTATCTGTGGGAACCGCGGGTCCCCTTGGGATATATCACCGTGTTGGAAGGCGATCCCGGCCGGTCCAAGTCAACGCTCGCGCTCGAAATCGCAGCCGCGGTATCTACCGGCCGCGCACTCCCCGGTGGGTCGCCCAGCGCCCCGCGCGATGTAGTGATCATCTCGTATGAAGATGCCGCGGCCGATGTGCTTCTGCCGCGACTCCTGGCGGCAGGCGGCGACCCGAGGCGCGTGCACGTGATTCAGGGGGTGCGTGCACGGCCTGACGCGGAGCCGAGCGTAGCCGTCTTCCCCGATGACGTGGCCGCAGTTGCAGACGTGGTCCAGGACAGGCGTGCGGCTTTGTTGGTTGTCGACCCAATCAGCGCGGGTCTGGCCGGGTCCATTGACGCGCACCGCGATGCGGATGTGCGGCGGGGGCTCGCCCCATTGGCGGCGCTCGCGGAACAGCAGCATCTCGCCGTTCTCGCCATCCGGCACCTCCGCAAAGGAACCGGGCGGGCAATCGTGAGTGGAGGCGGCTCCATTGCGTTCGCCGCGGCGGCGCGAGTCGTCATCCGGGTCGATGAAGACCCGCAGGACCCAGCGGCCGGCATCGTCTCGATCGTGAAACACAACTTGTCAGCGCATCCGCACTCCCTGAAGTTCGCGCGCGTTTCGGTCGAGCTGGCCGGTGACGTCTCAGCGCCGCGGATCGAATGGCGGGGCGAGTCGACGTATTCGGCGGACGATCTGGCGGCGCTTCGGGAAGAGGTCGGCGGCGGTCCAATGCGGTCGACGACGCCGGTGATGCGCTCCGGGGGTGGCTTGACGCAGGTCCGCTGGACAAGAGCGACCTCCTCCGCCGCGCCTCGCAGGAAGGAATCTCGCGGCGCTCCTTGGAGCGCGCAGCCGAGCGGGTGGGCGTCGTCTATCAGCGCCAAGGGCACGGCCGGGATCACCGGTGCACGTGGCGACTGCCCGCTACCACGGGTCCCGACTTCGACTCGCGCCAGCGTCCGTGCCTCTCGGGCCACACGTCCGAGCGTGGCGTGAGTGGCGCGAGTGGGGAGAGTGAGTCGTCACAAGAACTTGCAGAACCGCAGCGGCCTGACTCACGCCACTTGCGCCTATTTCCAGAGTTGGGGGTGAGTGGCGCGAGTGACTCAGGAATCCGCCAATTAACGGCCGATGAGTTCGCCCGCGACGAGCGGGAAGCCCTGGAACGCGGCCTACTGGTTCCCCCGATTTCCCCAGCGAACAACGGCGGAACCAGTAGCGGAATCCGGCGACTTTCGCCCGCCGAGCACGCGGCCGAGGAGCGTGCCGCTGCTCATTTGGAAGAGCAGATTCAAACGGAGCTGGCCGCTCGAGGGGCCGCACCATGACCTCGCGCCTCCGATTGGTCCGTGACCCCGACTCGACGCGTACCTGGGCCGTGCGCTTGAAGCACAACCACGACGTGCTCTTCCGACTCGTTGCGGCGACCGAAGAGGACGCGAGGGCCGTGGTCCGCCGTGATTGTCCCGGCTTTGATCCGGCGGACCACGTGCTCGAAGAGCTCCGCGAGCCGACCTCAAATGCCCCGACGGACGGCGCGGTGGGTTTCCCGTGACGGCCCGCCGCAGTGGACTGGCAATCGCTGCGTTCTCCTAACCGCTTGTCGCACCGTCATCTTCACATGGGGTGTGCCCGTACTGTGCCCGTGGCGAGGCGGTCGATGAGCTGGACCGACGAGCTCCGCGCGCGTGTCGAGAACGCCTCGCCGGCCGAGTTGCCCGAGGTGACGGGCGAACTCGCCCGCGCTCTCTCGAGGGCGCTGGAACGCGCCGCCGTGACGCCCCGGGTTCCTGCTGTGGCCGCGTCAGCCGGGAATGGTAGCGGTATGCTCTTGAATGTCGACGAGGCCGCCGCGCGCCTTGGCGTGGCGCCGTCGTGGCTCTACCGGCACGCCGGCCGGCTCCCCTTCAGCCGGAAACTCGGGCACAAGACGCTTCGGTTTGACCAGGCGGCGCTCGAGCGCTGGGCCGCAAGTCGGAAGGCGCCGTGACCGACCACGCGACCGAGATGAACGGATCGGTCGGGACGGGAGTCGTCCACGTGGTACCGGACGAGCTCTCGCGCGCGCGGGGAATGGTTGCGCCCCCCGAGCGGCAGCGCGTGTTATGTGAGCGGATCGCGCGGGGCGAGATGTTGCACGATGTCTGCCGCGACCTGGGGTGTGATCGGTCGACCCCGTGGCGTTGGGCCCAGGCCGACCCCGTGTTTGCGCGCGAGTATTTCGCGGCACGGGTGATGGGGGCGCACGCGATCGCGGAGGAAGCGCAACGGGTGGCGGACGGTGCCGATCTCGTAACGGGCTTCTACGAGGCCGTGATCGAGTGGGCAGTCAGCCAGGAGGTGGACCGCAACATTGCGGCGCCGCTGCTGAACGTGCTGCGGAACGCCGAGGTGCAGCTCCGCAAGCTGCGCATCGACACGTTGCGGTGGCGTGCGTCGAAGATCGCTCCCGCGAACTATGGCCGGGCCGCCGAGGACACACCGGCGTCCGCGAGCGGCGATACGGAAAACGGCCGCGTGCGGTTCATCGTGGTGCAACGGGAAGGACAGAGTGGCGCCGTGATCGGCAAGGAGAATGGGCGTGTGGTGGCCAGTCTGCCCGCGCGTCTTTCCGAGGAGGAGGCGTGCGAGGAACTCGAGCGCCTCTGTGACGCGCAACGGACCTCGTCCTCCTCGGAGGATGCAGTCCGCTTTGCGCCGGCGCTCGGCAGGGTGGGCGGTGCCGCGGGGGCGCCCGAACGCCTGACGATGGAAGAGCGGGCCGAGCAGATCGTGCGGATGTTCTGCGCGACGCCGGAAGGCAAGGCGAAGGTGCTCACCTGGGCCGGATCGCCGGAGATCGCATACACCGCCACGCATGACCGCTTCCGCCGCGGCGCTGCCGGCCCCGGCGACCGCGCCGCCGAAGCGCCATGCGACTTTGCCGCGCTGTCGGATGATGAGAAGCGGCGGCTCATTCTCGAATATTTCGACAACGATGCGCACCGCCGCGAGCTCGTACCGCTGCTCGATGTGCCTGACGACCCTCGCACCCCCGTCGCGCATGGCTAGCCTCCTCGCCCGTCTGATTAGCCGGCCTTCCGCCACGACATCGACCCTGACCCCTGCGTCCGGAGCGCACGACATGACCACCGTGACAATTCCCGCTGAGCCCACCGCCGCGCCGAAGGCGAAGCGTCGGCCGCCCACTGTTGGCGCGGAACTCCCCGACGTGCACGGGCTCGAGCCCGAACCTGCGGACCCGGCACTCCGCACACAGTTTCGTGCCGTGAAGGAGAAACTTGCCGCATTGGCCCGTCAGGAGACGGCGCGGCAGGAGGCAGTCGCCGCCCGCCTCCATGCATTGCGCGATGCGCTCGCCTGGGTCGAGTCGCGGGTGGTGCTCGGCGAAGCGACCGAGGAGGAGGCGCGCCGGGCACGCGCCGCGCTGGCCGAGGCGGAAGCGAGCCGCGGCAGCCAACTCGCCCGAGAACGGGCGGCCCTTGAGACCGCGCTCGCAGAACTCAAGGAACGCTCGCGCGTGGACCTCGAGGCGCGGAACGCCGACAAACGCGCCGAGTGCCAGCGCCGCTACCGCCTGGCGGCTGAAATCCGCGCCCAACGGCGCCGCGCACTGGCCGAAGCGCAAGCGACGCTCGAAGCACTGGGGCATGCTCTGCAAGGCCTGAGCTTCCCGCCGCCGGATGCGCGACGAAACCGCTGTGTGAGCGCCGAATCCTGGATGCTCCGCGAGCGGGAAGCCGCTGAGGCGCGCGAGGTGATGCCATGACCGCGCCAGCAACCAGCGCCCTCGCGACCCTGCGCGCGCTCCGCGAAGAACAAGACCGCCTCCACGCCGCGCTGCCCGCCTTGGAGCAAGCGGCTAACCAGGCGCGAAAGACGCTCGAAGGTTTGGGCCGCGTGCAGAATCCCCATGCGCGCGAGGTGATGAAGCAGGACGCCGCGGCGGCGATCGGGGCCTTTGAGGCCGCTGCGGGACGCTTCCGCGAGATCCCGACCGAACGCCGGGCCTTCGAGATTGCGCACCAGCGGGCCGAGGCACGGGCGCGCGCCGTGGAACCCCCGTCGGAGCCGCCCGCGCTCGCCGCGCTGGCCCGTCAGGCGGCGCGGGCGCTCGACCAATTCGCCGACGCGCTCGCGCGCGCCATACCAGGAGAATCCTAACGATGCGATCCTTGCGAAGTGCCCCGGTCCTGCAGCGCGTCGTGTGTCTCGACGTGGCGGGGACGGTCGTTTGTCCGCCCTTGAGCTACGCGCAACAATGCGCCGACCGCGAGGGACGGCTCGTGCGCGCCGTTACGCGAGGAACGCGCCGGCCGGTCGCGACGGCCGACCGGCTCGCCTTTGTGGCGACGGCGCGCGGGCGGCTGACGCCGGTGAGTTATGCCGAGCGGCAGGCCGAAGCGAGTTATCAGCGCGTGCGGCTCGGACTCACCCGGCGCGCCACGCCGGCGCCATTGTCCCTCGAGGACGGCGCCGCCTGGCGACAGATCGGCGCCGCGTGTGTTGGTCGGGCGCGGGTACACTGGGAGCGTCTTACCGAGGTTTACCGACTTGGCGGGCTTCCGCTCATGCGCGCGGAGGATGGCGCGTGGATCGCGGCGGCGCGCCGGGCGTATATGCGCCAGCACGGGTCTAGCGGCGCAGCCCGAACGATCGACCTCGAGGCGCAACGCACGAAACGCCCGAAGGTGAAGCTCGCGAACGGCCGCACGGTGGCGCTCATGGCGCCGCTTGGGGCCATGGCGCCGGAGATCAACCGCGCGATCTTCTCCGCGTTGCGGAGTGGCGATCAGCGGGCGCTGCTCGAGGCGCTGTGGAATGTGACGCCAGAGCTCACGATCGAGGACGTGGCCAGCCTGACGCCGGAGGACGTACAGACGCTGTGGGCGCTCTCCGAGGGTCGACTCACGGAGGAGGCGATTGCGGCCGAACGGCAAGGCAGCAGCGCGCTCCACGGTGCCAACGGTGCCGCCGACAGTTTCGCGCCGGTCATCCTCGGGGGTTGCAGGTGAGGCACGGACGAGCCGTGTAGCGACCGCACGCGCTTGCGTGGTCCTGCGCGTGGGTACATAATGTTACCACAATGAACGTACTCACGCGGACAGTTCGGGCGGCACTGGCCGATGCGCCGGTGAGCCTGCGCGCCCTCGCGCGCGGCTCCGGCGTCTCACATGTCCAGCTCGCCCGCATCGTCAACGGGGAGCGCAACGCGACGCCGGCCGTCGCAACGGCGGTGGCCGCGGCCCTCGATGCCGTCGGCGCCGACTGTGTGACGCGCGCGGCGCGGGTGCGACGCTTGATCAAACGGCATCACGGAGGGACACCATGAATCGAGGCACCGGAGGGATCTATCAGCGCAGCGCGACGTGGTGGGTTCGCTACAGCTACCACGGTCGCAAGCATCGCGAGTCGAGCGGCTCCACGAAGCGCAGCGATGCAGTGAAGCTCTTGCGGCGGCGCCTGGCCGAGATGGGATCGGGAAAACTCATCGGTCCCGACGCCGAGCGCACGTCATTCGACGACTTGGCCGACATGGTGATCGCTGACTATCGGCTCAATGGCCGGCGCTCCACACGGCGTGCGACCGAGGCACTGGCCAGGCTTCGCGGCTTTTTCGCGTTCTCACGCGTGCCCGATGTGACGAGCGATCGCATCGCCCGCTACATCACGCAGCGGCAAGAGAACGACGCCGCGGCGGCAACCATCCGCTACGAGCTCTCAATGCTCAAGCGCGCCTATACGCTCGGCATGCGCTCGGGCAAAGTCGCGACGCGCCCCTACATCCCGACCGTGGCCGTCGATAACGCGCGCAAGGGATTCTTTGAGGCCGCGGACTTTGCGGCCGTCGAGACGCACCTACCCGCGCCGCTGCAGCCGTTCATGCGCTTCCTCTACCTCACCGGCTGGCGCGCGGGCGAAGCACTCGGGCTCACGTGGGCCGGCGTTGATTTCTCTGCCGGCGTCTTGCGGCTCGAGCCAGGCGTGACGAAGAATCGCGAGGGGCGAGAGTTTCCCTTTGCCGCTTTCCCTGCCCTGGCGGAGCTACTCCGCGCACAGCGCGAGCATACCTCAGCGATCGAGCGGAAGGGACAGCGCATCGTCGCGCACGTGTTCCACCGGAACGGTAAGCCGCTACGGTCGTACAGCGGCGCCTGGGAAGCAGCGACGAAGGCGGCCGGCCTCGAGGGGCGGCTCGTCCATGACCTCCGACGCACGGCGGTCCGGAATCTCGAGCGCGCTGGCGTCTCGCGGTCTGTGGCGATGAAGCTGACCGGCCATAAGACGGAGGCCGTGTACCGCCGCTATGCGATCACTTCGGCCGCGGATCTCTCCGAAGGTGTGGCGAAGCTTGCCACGTTGCATGACCGTGCGTCGGACCCTCGGACCGTGCGCCCATTTGCGACTGCTCGTTAAGCGGCTCGATAGCACGGCCCCAGCTGCCTCTTGCCGCGAGCCTTGCATGCCTTGTTTCTGGTTCGGCGTCTCGAAGCCGTTACGGCCACGTTAGGGCCAAGCCGACTTGATTGACGTTTGCCCCGTTGCCGTTGATCACAAGGCCAACGCCATTGTAGAATGGAGTGAGGCAGGGTGTTATTCATCCCAGTCTCCATCTCGGACGTGCCTTGGCCGTTCACACTTGCGTCGGTGACGCCGCCCTTCACCGCGACGGCACCAGCGTTCCCTGACTCACTGTGCCGCCCGAACGCCCGCGGTGCGCCAAGTCACCACCGACGCTTAGCGATTCAGAACGATGGTGGTGTGATACGTTAGCACTAGGTCGCATGTCTTGCGATTGCCGAAGAACTGCACTGGTCCGGTCATGGCTAACCGCCGATTGACGCTGTCGTATGCGCCGATAAAAGGCGCTGGGTAGTTCGGACAGGCCGCCTGCTTGACCCCGATAGTGACATAGGGGTTGTTGCCAGAGGCCACCGTACCAGTGAGCGTGCCGGTAGTAGCGATGGGATCCGAACTGACGCTATCGCTCAGCGTTCCTGACAGGGCCCAGTTTCCCGACAGAGATCCAGCGTTTTGCGAGATTGTGAGGCTGAACGTTGCGCTGAGCGCAATCTCGGATGACAGACCAGCCACCTCCCCACTGTAGGTTCCGGCAAGGCTCTCGTAGCTTGGCGTGGGTGCCGTCCCACCCTTGTCGGTTCCGCAGCCCACAGCACCTACGATCAATGCGGCCAGTAGCTTCGTAGAACGTTTTCGCACACACCCCCCGCTGGATCAGCTCAGCTAGAAAGCTCAATGGTACGACGGACTGACCGCCGATCCTAGACGGTTCTTGCGGACAAGGAATTGGCGATGAAGCCCGCGGGCACAAGCGGAGGGTCCGTGAATGCTCGCTTCGCGATCACGTCGGGGCGCGGACGTCGCTGAAGCCGTGGCGACGCCGGCCGCGCTGTAAAATAGACCCAAGCCTGCAGAAGTCGGAAGGGACTCTATGGCATAACTATCGTCGAGAGAGCGCGAACGAGTCCTCGCTTCTCCGCGTCGTTCGACCACTGAATTTGGTATACAGTGCCGTTGTCCTGATCGAGCAGCAGAAAGGTGAAGATGTTGTGAGTCGGGAAGAGAGTGAACCGCCCCGCGTGTGCTCGCGAAGAATCGACCAGTGCGACGTTAATGATTGGCAGTCGCCCCGCGAAAGTCGAATCGGAGAGGGCATACTGTACTTGCCAGAGGCGACCAGTGCTCGAGTCGAGTAGCAGCGTCGTCCAGATATTCTCAGTGGAGAACAGGACGTATCGCACATCCACCCTACTGCTCGAAGACCTCGGCAACGGCGCGACCTGGTTCTGCGCGACAGCTACCCTACTGCCGAGAACCACGCATGACAGGGCAAGGAGCTTCCCGATGGGCGGCATTGATGTTCTCCATTCGGAACGCGCCAAGAAGCGCCGAAACCGGTAAGGGGCACAAAACGGGCACAATTTCGCGAATTGTCCGCACGGCGACGATCGGCCCGACGTGCCATAAGTCGTTGCCTAACAACGATGCCCAGGACGAGACTCGAACTCGTAAGGGCCGAAGCCCGGCGGATTTTGAGTCCGCTGCGTCTACCAGTTCCGCCACCCGGGCTCAGCGGCAATGTAGCACCACGCGCCGCCCGGACTCAACGGAGCCACCACCGCGCCCGGACCGTGCCGCTCGATCGCCCTGTTCCGCCGCCGCGTGAATGCCCGCGAGCTGGAACTAGGCGGGTGGGCGCTTGCGACCGCGTCCGGGCGCCCCGGGACGCCCGCCCAGCGAGTCGTCGACGAATCCCGGACGATCGCGAAACTGCTCGATTCGCCGGCGCGTCTGCTCCTGCAGGCCCAGATACTTTGCGCGCTGCGATGGCGTGAGGAACCTCGCCAGATCCGCCTGCTCGTTATCCGTCACGTCGAGCCGTTCGTGCTGAATGCGCGCCAACTCCTGCAGCTGCTGCGCGACCCGATCCTCGCTCGGCGCTCCGCTCTCCATGAGCTCCTTGCGCAAGGCCATGCGCGCCTGGCGCTCCCGGCGGACGAGATTCAGCCGCAGGGGCTCGTACTTCTGATTCACCTCTGCCAGCCGGCGCATCTCGTCGTCGCTCAACCCGACCTGCTTCTGAACGACCGACGCCAGCCGGTCCCGGAATCGCTGCTCCAGGGCAACGCGGTCCGGCGGCGCCTGGCCCCGCCCGCGCTGCGCCGCCGCCGGATGGGGGAGCGCTGCCGCGATCGCGGTGACCAGACTCGCCAGAATCAATCGACGCATTCCTACTCCTTCGATGTATCCGATGTTGCGGGAACCACGGGCGCCACCTCGGTCGGCGGCAACGCGTCCGGCTCCGCCGGTGGTGCCGCCTCCAGCGACTCGAGTGAACCGATCAGCGTCTCGAGATCTTCGGTCGCGAGGTCGCTCACCCCGCCGCCGAACGTGATGCCGGAACGACTGGCCTGCGCCACCACAACCGGCTGCGACGTGTCGCGCGCGAGCATGGTACTGTCCACCCGCGCCAGCCGGCTCTCGCCGCTGAAGAACGAACGAGCCACCACCAGCGAGATGCCGCCGAGCGAAATGAACGAGATCGCGGCCGCCAGACGCCACGCCACCAGCCGGCGCACGTGCGGACGACCGAACGTCCAGGCATGCTGATGCGGATGCGGGAGCGCGCGCACTATCGCCGCCGTGTCGATGGGCGGCACCAGGGCGAACGCCTGACGGACGGCGCGGAGTGTTCCCAGTTCTGCGACGCAGTCGGCGCAGATGGCAAGGTGTGCGTCGACCCGCGCCCGATCGGGCGCGGCCAGGCGGCCGTGCAGGTACTCCGGCAGCAGCTCCCGGATCTCGACGCTCGTGCAATCAGACATACAGACTCTCCTTCACCGTCCGCAGCGCATTATGGTAGTGCACACGCGCGGCGCCCTCGGTTGTTCCCACGATCCCGGCAATCTCCTTGTACGACAATCCCTCCGATATGCGCAAAGTGAAGACTTCACGCTGGGTCGGCGAGAGCCGCTTCACCGCATCCCGCACCCGCGCCTCCGCCTCGTCCGCAATGATGCTGTCCAGCGCCGTGTACTCCGTTGCCGCATCGATATTTTCCAGCGTTCCGACATCCCTTCGCCGCCTCGCGGAGCGGCGTCGATCCACGACCAGCCGTCGCGCGATGGTAAACAACCACGTCCTGAGTGCGCTGTCTCCGCGAAACGAGTCGAGCGAAGAGAACGCCCGAACAAACGTATCCTGCACCACTTCATCCACGGCGTCCCGTTCGCCGAGGCTCAACACATACCGCGCGAGGGCGGTTGCGTGACGCTCCACGAGGCCGGTGGCCGCCCGCTCATCACCTCCGCGCCAGCGCGCGATCAATTGCTGGTCGAGGGCGTCGCTGCGGTTCTGGTCCTCAGCCATGTGTTTGCGCAGGATAGGACGTCCCGGTGCTGCAGTCGTTAAGACAGATTGGCCGAATTGGGCGCCCTGCTGATCCGGGCGGCCGCCATGCCGCTCTGGGTCTCCCGGGCCGTCTCCGCGCGGCGCCACGCTCGTGGGGGACGGGATGACCCGCCCGGAGGTCATCGCTCACCGGGGCGTTGTCACCCCGGGTGTGGCCGAGAACTCCATCGCCGCCTTCCGCGCGGCGCTCGACCTCGGGGTCGACGGCATTGAGCTCGACGTTCATGCCACGGCTGACGGCGTGGTGGTGGTCCATCATGATCCGATGCTGCCGGGACCGGGCGGTGGTGGCCAGGGAACGTCGATCGTCGGCCTTCGGTGGGACGCGCTCCGGGAGACTGCGATCGGCCGTCACATCCCGACCCTCGACGAAGTGCTCGAGGAAGTCAACGCGCGCTGCAGGGTTTATGTGGAGATCAAGGCACCGCGAATCGAAGCCCAGGTCTGTCGCGCCCTTCGTACCCGTTCTGCGTGGTGCGCGGTCCACAGCTTCGACCACCGCACGATCGCAAGGGCTCATGCGCTGGCGCCCGGGATACCGGGAGGTGTGTTGATGTCGAGCTATCTCATGGATCCCCTCGGTCCGCTTCGCGACACGGGCGCGCGGGACCTCTGGCAGCACGCCGACATGGTCGACGAGGAGCTGGTGGGGAGTGTTCACGAACTGGGGCGGCGGTTGATCGTGTGGACGGTGAATGCGCCGGACGATATCCGGCGGTTCATCGCCTGGTCCGTGGACGGATTGTGCACCGACGCCAGCGAAGTGGCACTGGCGTCGGTGCGTGCCGGCGGATAGCGGCCGGTGGTCCCGCGCTCCCGTCCTCAGCCTGCGGGTGGCGTGTCGCCGGCGCCGGGTTCGGTCGGCTTGTCCGCACCCTCCTTCTGGCTTGCCGTGCGCAGGAGTTCCTCGAGCCGCTTCACCTCGGCGTCGCGTTCGGCCAGCGCGTTCACCAGGCGCGTCAGCGATTCCCAGTCGGGTTCCTGTCCCGCCTGGCGGGCGCGGAACACCGCGTAGCCTAACGACTCAGCGGACTTGTCGGCGAGCTGGCGGGCCCGGAAAGCCTCCAGCCGGAGCTTGCCCTCATCGAGCGCGCCCTGCGCTGCCTTGCCGGCGCGGTCGAGTTCCGTTCTGAGCTTGTCCCACAGTGCCATGTGTCCCCCGATGCAGACGCGTTCCGAGACGTCGCGGCGGATGTCCGGTGCCGGCCGGCCACTCCCGGTCCCCCCGGCGAGGGCCGCAGTCAGCCTGTCGTACGTGGCGCCGGTGCTGAAAGTTGCACCCGGACGGGGCAAAAAAAAATCCCCGGCCACAGGGACCGGGGCGGTGTCGTCCGTCAGCCGTTAGGCAGCGGTTTCACCGGCGCCCGGACGGGGATAGACGCTGACGCGATACGGCGCTTGCTCTTGTGCTCGAACTGCACCACGCCATCGATCAGGGAGTAGATAGTGTAGTCCGTGCCGAGTCCGACGTTGCGATCCGGGATGCCAGTTGGTGCCGCACTGCCGCAGGATGATGTTTCCGGCGCGGACCAACTCCCCGCCGTACTTCTTCACGCCGCGGTACTTCGGGTTGCTGTCGCGCCCGTTGCGGGAGGAGCCAACGCCCTTCTTGTGTGCCATTGACGTCCTCGACGTCAGCCGAGCGAGATGCGCTTGATGCGGATTTCGGTGAATCCCTGCCGGTGTCCCTGCTTGCGCGCGTAGTTCTTGCGCCGCTTGAACTTGAAGACGATGAGTTTGTCGCCGCGTCCCTGCTTCACGATCTCGACCGGTGACTTTGGCGCCCGCGAGCCGCGGGACGCCGGTGTGCAGCCGATTGCCATCAGAGCCGAGGAGGACGTCGTCGAATTCCACCGTAGTGCCCGACTCCCCCGCGAGCGACGGGATGCGCAGCGTCGAGCCCGGTTCCTGCACGCGGAACTGCTTTCCGCCGGTTCTGATGATCGCGTACGATGCCATGGGCGAGTCTCGGGTACGTTCGCAGATGCAGTGGAGCCGCTAAACATAGTCGGGCCGCAGGAGTTGGAGTCAACGGCCGCTCCCTCGAGGCCTCGGCGCCGCGAGCGCCCGGTCAGGCCACGGCGTACTGCTGCGTGACATCGCGCCCGGCCGTTTCACCACCAGCCTGAATTCGTCGGGTCGCAGGCAGCGGATCGTCGCGCAGCTCGACGGCGAAGCCGGCCGAGCTTCTCCAGCTTCTTGAGGAGTCCTGCTCCTCCTCGAGCACGTGCAGCGCGACGTCGGGGTGCAGCTTACCAGCCACGGCCTCGCGTCGGCCCTTCACGCCGCATGCGCCGCACCGCCCGCTCCACCCGGCGGACGATGGTCCGCGGCGTGAAGACGCGGCCGGTGCCGTGGCACGTCGGACAGGATTCGGTCATGCTCTGGAGGTGACTCTGGCGCACGCGCTGGCGGGTCATCTCGATGAGCCCGAGGTCGCTCACCGCGAATGCGCGGGTTCTGCGCGCCCGGTCGCGGCCCAGGTGCGTGCGCATCTCCTGCAGCACGCGGTCGCGGTTGCGCCCGCGTCTCCATGTCGATGAAGTCGCAGACGATGATGCCGCCCACGTCGCGGAGGCGGAGCTGCCGCGCGACTTCGCGCGCCGCCTCGAGGTTGGTCTTGAGGATCGTCTTTTCGGGGTCCTTCTTGCCCGGTGAAGCGGCCGGAGTTGACGTCGATGGAGACCAGCGCCTCGGTGGGCTCGATGATGAGGTAGCCGCCGGACGGGAGGTCGCAGCGCCGCTTGAAGAGGTCGCGGATCTCGGTCTCGATGTCGGCCTTGTCGAAGAGCGGGACGTTCCCCTCGTAGAGGTGGATGCGCTCGACGAGCTCGGGGGCGATCCCCTTCAGGTACTCGACGATCTCGTTGAAGACCTGCCTCGAGTCGACCTGCACGCTCTCGATCTTGGTGCTGAAGACGTCGCGGATGATGCCGCGCGTGAGGCTCGTCTCGCGGTGCAGGACGGAGGGTGCGCGGACGAACGTGGTCTTGCGCTTGATCCGCTTCCACTGGGCCATCAGCGTCTGCAGCTCGCGCTGGAAGGTCTCCCGCGTGACGTCCTCGCCGACGGTGCGGACGATGACGCCGCCCGACTTCGTCGGGCAGCACCGCCTGCACCTGCTCGCGCAGCCGCTGCCGCTCGGCGCGGTCGCCGATCTTGCGGCTGACGCCAACGCGGGTGGCGAACGGCATGTAGACCAGGAAGCGTCCGGCCAGCGACACCTGCGCGGTGACGCGCGGCCCCTTGGTGGAGATCGGCTCCTTGGTGACCTGGACGACGATGTCCTGGCCCTTCTTCAGGACGTCCTGGATGGGCGGCGCCTTGGCCGCGCCGCGAGTGGGCCGTCCCTCGTCGTCCTCTCTCGTCCTCCTCTCCGTCCTCGGGTCGTCCGGTCCCCGTCGTCCTCGTCGAAGACGAGGTCGGACGCGTGGAGAAAGGCGCTCTTCTCGGTGCCGATGTCGACGAAGGCGGCCTGGATGCCCGGCAGGACGGCTTCGACTCGTCCGAGGTAGATGTCGCCGACCATGCGACGGGCGTCCGGCCGGTCGACGAGGAGTTCAACGAGCTGGTCGTCTTCGAGGATGGCGACGCGCGTCTCGCGCGGCGCGGCGTTGATGAGGATTTCGCGTTTCATCGGGGGCCGCCGCGCTCGCGCGGGTCGCGACTCGACCCGCGGACCGGCGACTGGAAGAGAGTGGTGGTGGGCGCGTACCCGAAGCCGACTGCTCCCGGCCGCGGCGTGTCGCGTGACCAGGTGAGGCGATCGCGAAATCGTGATCGTCCACGTCGCGTCCGGCCGCACGCACGTCTGGCGGGAGAGCGCGAGTGCGTCGCCGTGGCGCGGGTGCCGGACTGAATCGGAGCGACATGCGATCGAGTTCCAGGCTCGGAAGCGATTCCGTCGAATGCCAGCCGGGCCCGCCGGGGCGACAGGCGCCTCCGCGGCTCACGGCCTATTGGAGCGGCACCGCGCGAGTCGCGCGCGGCGTCGCCGGTGAGCGTCGTTCTCAGAGCCTGCAAAATGGAGCTGGATCGTCGCGCGATGCCGCTGCTACGCTCCGGGCCTGTCCGCAAGACGAGCCAGGCCATGGCGAGGGCAAAGCCCAGGGCCGCCTTCCACTCGCCGTGCTTCATGTACAGCGCGAAGCTGAAACGGTGCGCCGTTGTCTCCGCGGAGCCGGCCAGGGCGTGAGGCGCGGCAAGAACGCCGGGACGTTGCGCTTCGTACGTCTGCGTAGGCCTCGGGAAAGCGGCAGCGGATGTTGGCCTGTTCGCGCTCCATCGTGGGGGCGTAGATGAGGACGAAGAACGAGATCACCACCAGGAGCAGCGACCAGTGCGCCGCCACCGCGAAGCCCGCGGCGATCAGGAAGCTCCCGAAGTACAGCGGATTTCGGGTATGGGCGTAGGGGCCCGAGGTGGCCAGCCGGTCGTTCTTCACGATGTGGCCGGACGCCCAGCCTCGCACCACGACGCCGACCAGCGCCACGGTGCCGCCGAACGCCAGCGCGCCGGCTGTCGGGCGGGCGAACGCGAGGTACAGCAGGGCGAGCGCGAACCCGAGCGGGAGGCGAAGGCGCTTGGCGAGCAGCGAGTAGGTCACGCCGGAAGGTCCCCGAGCAGTTCGCGCGCGATCACGAGTCGCTGGATCTCGCTCGTTCCTTCGCCGATCTCGCAGATCTTCGCGTCGCGCATCATGCGCTCCACGGGATAGTCCTTGGTGTAGCCGTACCCGCCGTGGAGCTGGATGGCCTTGATGGTGGCGCGCATGGCGAGCTCGGAGCAGAACAGCTTGGCCATCGCGGCCGCGTTGGTGAACGGCTTGCCCGTGCTGCGCCAGCCACGCCGCATGGTACACGAGGTGCTTGCCCGCCTCGATCTCCGTCGCCAGATCGCTCAGCTGGAACTGGACGCCCTGAAACTGCGCGATGGGCTGTCCGAACTGCCTGCGGCCCGGACGTGTACCGCGAGCGCCTGCTCGAAGGCGCCCTCGGCGATCCCTAACGAGAGCGCAGCGATGCCGATGCGGCCGGCGTCGAGCGTGCGCATGAAGTTGACGAAGCCCTCGCCCTCGTCGCCCAGGAGGTTCTCCGCCGGCACCTCGCACGTCCTCGAGGATCAGCTCCCGGGTATCGGACGCGCGCCATCCGAGCTTGTCTTCCTTCCGGCCGGAGCGGAAGCCCGGCATGGCCGGGACGACGCATCGTGGCCGATGCCGTGCGGCGCGGGCGCGCTCGAGGTCGTCGTTGTGCTTGGTGAGGATGAACGACGTGATGCCGCGCGCTTTCCTGGCGGGGTCGGTGAGCGCGGTCACCACGAAGATCTCGCCCACGCCGCCGTGCGTGATGAACCGCTTGGATCCGTTCAGGATGTAGTGGTCGCCCTTCCGACCGGCGGCCGTGCGGGTGCCGCCGGCGTCGCTGCCCGCGCCCTCCTCGGTGAGCCCGAAGCCGCCCATCACCCGACCCGACGCCAGCGGCGGGACGTAGCGCGCTCGCTGGGCATCGGTGCCGAAGTGCACGATGGGCGATGTGCCCAGCGTCGTGTGCGCGGAAATCGTGAGCGCGTGCGACGCGTCGACCTTGGCCAGCTCGTGAATCACGATGATGTAGCTGAACAGATCGAGACCGGCACCGCCGAGGGATTCCGGCCACGGGACGCCCAGCAGCCCGAGTTCCGACATGCGCCGGATGTTCTCCCATGGGAACTCGGCCGACTCGTCGTACCGTGCGGCGACCGGAGCGACGACGTCATTCGCGAACGCGCGCACCATCTCGCGCACCGCCAGATGCTGCTCGGTGAAATACAGCCGGTCGTCCATTCGGGCCTGAGGAGTACTCGCGGGCGACGGTCTTCGTGCCGGCGGCGGGTCGCTCGGTCGGCCGACGGCATGGCGCTCCCGGATGCCGCACGAAGAACGGCGTGGGGGAACCAGATCAGTCGTCGCAGTTATCGCACCGTGGGCACGTAGCCCGCGCCGACTCGTCGCCGAAATATCGAAGGATGTATTCGCGACGGCAACCGCGTGTTGCGGCGTAACCAACCATCGCGTCGAGCTTTGCACGTTCCCCGGCTCGCCGGTGCTCCAAGCGATGGAGCGCTGCGGCCAGGCGGAGCTCTGCGCGGCGGCCCGTGTCGAGGGTGCCGTGGCCGACATGCCGACGCACGTAGACCAGCTGCCGGCCCTCGAGCTCCTGGAGTGCGCGCTGCAGCACGAACGCACGCGCCACGAGCGCCGGCTGATCGAGCGCGATCCAGTCGTCACCGCCGGCATCACAGGCGAAGCGCAGAATGCGGCGCGCCGGTTCGGAGAGGGCGGCCTCTTCGCAGACGGCCCGAAGGGGCGAGGCCAGCAGACGGATCTCGACCGGGTCGGCGCTCTCGGCCACGTGCAGCAGGCCATTCTGCTGCAGGAAGTCGGTGGCGCGTTTGACGGAGTCCGGCGCGAGGCGTCGTCGTGAGCCGGCGGCCAGCCGGGAGGGGTCGAGGCGCACCGGCGCCGATTCGCGGGCCAGCAGGTCGTAGGTATGCCTAACGAGGGACGGTTCGGGATACGATATGTCGCGAAACCGATCGTGCACCTGCCGATCGCGGGGATGGAAGAGGAGGATGCAGCGCGATGCCCCCCCGTCACGGCCGGCGCGGCCGGCCTCCTGATAGTAGTCCTCCAGCGAGCCCGACATCGCGAAATGGAGCACCAGTCGGACGTCGGCCTTGTCGATGCCCATGCCGAAAGCGTTGGTCGCGGCAATGATGGGCACCCGGCCGCTCATGAAGGACTCCTGCGCGCGTGCGCGACGGTCCGGCGAGAGCCCGGCGTGGTATCCCACGGCCGCGATGCGCTGCTTCGCGAGCAGTCGGACCACATGCTCCACCTGTCGCCGTGTGGCGGCGTAGACCACCACCGCCCCGGACGGATTGGCGACCAGTCGGCCCATCGCCTCCACGCGCGCGGCTTCGTTCGCGACAGTCGCGACGCCAAGGCGGAGGTTGGGTCGGTCGAAGCCGCTGACGATTTCGACCGGTGCCCGCAGCCCCAGCAACTCGCGAATGTCTCGCCGAACCGCCGGCGTGGCGGTTGCGGTCAGGGCGACCGTCTGGGGCATTCCGAGCGTCCGCCTCACGTCGCGGATGCGGAGATAGCTCGGTCGGAAATCGTGCCCCCATTCGCTCACACAGTGCGCTTCATCGACAGCCAGGAGCGAGGGCCGGACCCCGCGAAGCAGGTCGATCGTGGACGCGATGACGAGTCGCTCCGGGGCGACGTACAGCAGTTTGATCTCACCCCGCCGCAGGCGGGCGAGTCGTCGCGCCGCCTCGTCAGGCGGCACGGTGCTGTTGATGACTTCCGCCGCGACGCCGCGCTTCTGGAGGGCCTGCACCTGGTCCGCCATCAGCGAGATGAGGGGGGAGACGACGACCGTCAGACCGGGCAGAAGGAGCGCCGGTATCTGAAAGCAGAGGGACTTCCCCCCACCGGTTGGGAGCACGATCAGCGCATCCGCGCGCCGAAGCACGGCCTGCACCGCGCCGATCTGCGGCGTGCGAAAGTCGTCGTAGCCGAATGTGGCGCGGAGTGCGCTGCGGGCATCGTCGAGCGTGAGCGGGGGCACGCCGAAATCTCCGCGCTCGGCGATCGCCCTGCGTCATCGCGCTATTGCGCCCCGGAGCAGAATCCCGCGCGAGCATCAGGTCTCGCGCAAACGTGGCGCAGCCGGAAATTCCGTCGGCTCCGAGCGACTTTGTGGGAGATCCCCCGACGCTGCCGACAGTGTTCGGCCGGAGCCCGGTATGGTGACGTGACGACGCTTCATTAGCGATCGTCAATGTTGCCGAATGGTGCGCCACGGGCAGAAATCGACGCGAGCGGACAAGGACGTTCGCGCGAAACAAGGGCGGCGCATCCCATCCCTCAACGCTGGAGGTGGTACCGATGCACCGTCTCACTCGAGCCACGCTGTCCTTCGCCGCGCTCCTGGGCATTGCGCGGGTGGCGACCGCGCAGGCCGGCCTCACTTCGAACATCGCGACCGCGACGCTATCGGCGGCGAAGACTGCATCGCTGAGCGTGTCGATCACGTCGGGCGCTACCCAGACCATCGCCAATCTGGTCGACAACACGGTGAACACCTTTCCCGCGGCGACGCCGGTGGTGATCCAGACCGACTGGGACATCAATCCGAGTGCCGCGAGCATCTCGCTGGTGGGCTATTTCAGTGCACCGTCGCAGGCCCTCGCGAACGGCACCGACTACCTGCCAAGC
This sequence comes from uncultured Gemmatimonadaceae bacterium, assembly GCA_963740565.1. Classification (GTDB taxonomy): domain Bacteria; phylum Gemmatimonadota; class Gemmatimonadetes; order Gemmatimonadales; family Gemmatimonadaceae; genus CAVUFA01. The sequence continues at coordinate 145,479 of CAVUFA010000005.1, forward strand.
AGCCTGGTTCTGGGGCGTGTGTCGACCGGACTCCCGACCTCGTTCACGGCCTTCACGCAGAACGCGCTCGCGGGCGTGGGGACGGCGGGCGGCAGTCTCGTCCTGTTTACGCAGGCGATCAACGGCGCGAACAAGCAGTCGTCGCGCACGGACAATCTCGAACTCCAGATCGACATGACCGGCCAGGCGGCCACGGCCGGCACGTACACCGGCACGCTCAACCTCCGGCTCGTCACGCAGTGATGACCGGGAACGACGTCCGATGGCTCGCGGTGACTTCCCGGGTCGTTCGGGGCCTGCTCTGGATCGTCGTTCTCTTCCCCACCACGGCGCGGGCGCAATCGATCAGCCCCGCCGTGGTCGAATACCGTGAAGCGGCACGCGGCAAGTTCGAGCTTGCCAACAAGACCCTCTATCCGCTGCACGTGGTGCTCGACCCGCGCGGATTCCGGGTGGAGGAGTCGGGATCACTGATCGACGAGCCGCTCGACACGACGGACATCCATCTCCGTCTGTCAGCGATGAGCTTCACCATACCACCGCTGCAGAGCTACGCCGTGTATTACGAGGCGAGCGCCTCGAGGTACCCCGCGTGGTTCCAGATCATCAGCGCCATCAGCGGCGGGCGGACTCCGGAAGGACTGAGCGTCCGGATCGAGATGCCTCACGTCGTCTACCTGCTGCAGCGCCATCCTCTGGCGCGGACGGATGTATCGATCCGCGGACTGACCTACGATTCGGTGGCGCACCGCGTGCTGATCGACGTGGAGAACGCGGGGAGCGCGCTGGGGCGGATCCTGGGCACGGAAGTGACCGATGGCAGTGGCACGCGGGCGGTGGGGCCGGCGCTGCCGCTCTTCCCAAACAGCCGGCGGCGCATCGAAATCCCGTGGGACCACCCGCAGTCAGCGGAACGGGTGATCCTGCGCTTCGCGGGCTTTTCGGTCGAGGAGCGCCGGCGGTCGGCGTCGAACTGAGGTGCGCAGGCGGCGACCTCGCTCGGTTCTCGCCACCTTCATTGCGTGCGCCGCGCCATCGGTGCTGCCGGCCCAGGTCATCCAGATTCAGGGGACGGCCTCGTCCCTGGAGTCGGGGGTCGGTGCCGCGCTGAAAGTATGGGGCGACGGCTACGACGGCGGCGCCGGCATCGGGTACCTGCGCGGACTTCGCACGAGTCTCTGGGTGCGACGGGCGATAGGGCGGGACACGATTCGGCTGGGTGACGATGTCATTGCGCTGCGTCTCCCGTCCGATGTATTCGGCTCCGGTCCCGTGATTCTCGCGCAGGGGGCGGGGGTGCGCGGGCGTCGCGGCCGAACGGTCTTCACGGTGTTTGCCGGGGCGAGCGCACGCGCCCTGCCCTCTCCGCTCTTCACGTCCACGGAACGCGAGTCACCGCTCGGCTACCTGCATGGTGAGCGGAGCTTCTCGTCGCGGCTCTCGCTGTCGGGAGACGCCGTGGTCGCGCACCGTCAGACCGTGCTGTTGAGCGCCGCTTGGCAGCCGCTTTCCGACATGGCGGCGAGCGCCTCCGCGGGCGTGGGTAGCAATGCCCCGTATGCGGCGTCGGCGTTCCGGGTTCACCGGGATCGCTTCGACGTCACAACCGCGTATGTGTATCACGGGGACGCCTATCGGCGCGCCGATGCACCCCTCAGCGTGCACGCCGAAGTGGATGGGGCGAATGCCTCGGCGACCTGGCGGCCGGTGCCGTCGCTCGCGATCAACGCCGGTCGACAGCGCTTCCGGCAGGACAGCGTGGTGGCCGGCATGTCGCCCCGCGCCACGTCCACCCAGGCCTCGCTGTCATGGGCTTCGACCGCGTTTGCCGCGTCGCTGGGTGGATTCGAGTCGCAGTCGGATTCGGTGCGCAATTTCAGTTCGTACGCGTACCTGCGGCGGGACCTGACCTCGTGGTTTCGGGGGGACCTCTATCTGCTCTCGGTCTGGGAGCCGCAGCGGATCCGCAGCACCACGCCGGTGGTGTACCTTCGTGAGGCTCTTTCACCTCGCGCGGAGCTGGTGCAGGTCGTGACGCGCAGCGACCGCGGCACGACGGTCAATTTCGGCGGGGCCCTCCGGGGCGGACTCAGCGAAGTGAGCCTCGACTATCAGGTGTTGCACTCCCCGCTGCGCGTCAACCAGCCGTTCCAGACGTCGATGGGGCTGACGGTGAGGCTCCAGCTTGGCGCGTTGCAGCTGTCCCTCGGGAGCTACGTGGCGCCCGATGGTCGCACGTACTTCTCGGCGTCGGGCGGAAGCTTCCTCTATCGGACGCCGTCCTCGATGGGGAGAGCCGAAGGCCTGCCGTTCCGGTTCGACCGTTTCCTGGTGCGGGGACGGGTGATCGACGAAGACGGAAACGCGGTCGAGGGTGCCGCCATTCGACTGGGAGACGAGACGGTCTACACGAACCGTCGTGGAGAATTCTTTCTCCGCCGTCCCTCGGCGCAGTCGCTGCCGCTCGAGGTGCTGCCGAGTGACTTTCTGCTGTCGGGAACCTACGAGACGGTCAGTGCGCCCGAACGGGCAACCCCGGCACGTGAGGGACACGAGCAGGCACTCACCATCGTGGTGCGCAAGCGAGCCTAACGTCGCGGCGAGTCGTCGCCCGGCAGATGCAGTACGTCTTCGCGATCCGCGATCACCTGTCCGGTCGCATCAAAGAGCAGGAAGCGCAGGCAGACCGATCGGGGTGATTGTCCGGCGTCAACGATCAGGCGGTATCGGACTGCGCGCTCCGGGGACAGTGGAAGCACGACGGATCCGGCCTCGGCCGCCTCGGGCACGATGACCAGACGGCCCGTGTTGTCGCGAACGTAGAGGTGCGACGGGTGGTCGCCGGGAGTGCACTGCCCCCTCGTCAGGCCGATGGCGCTGCCAGCACCGGCCACGAACGGAACCGGCGCGGTAATGTCCAGCGCCGTCGGGCCGACCAGTCGCACGGTCTCACCCGTGGGGAGTCGTCGTAGCGCGCCGGTGACGGATGGGGCGGCTGGCGGCTGCTTGACGACGATCAGGGTCACGCTGGCGGCGGCGCTCTGCGTCACCTGCGCCCTTGTGGTGCCGGGTGTGAGTAAGAGGCAGGCGACAAGGGTAACGGGGAGAACCCGCCGCATCCACGTCGCGCATTCGGCACCACATCGGGCGTCGTGTTCCATGCCACAACGGGCCGGTGAGACGGCGCTCGGTGCCGGTCGAAACGTTGTGCTGGCCGCCGTCCGCTCTGACTCGGGATGCATGCTCTTCAGCCTCGGCTGGCCACCCCGGAAAGTTTAGCGCCGCCTCGTATTCCGGAAGTAGGTCGGGGAAATTGGGGAAATTGGGGTCAGACTCGAATTTCCAGAAATTCTGAAAATTCGAGTCTGACCCCAATTTCCCCAATTTCCCCAATTTTCTCTGTGACACGGGGCCTCAGACCGCGCGTGCGAAATGGCCCCGGGTGAAGGTCGTCCCAACAATGGCACGCGGCGCGTCCAGCGCCGGCCGGGCGGCTTGCGCCAGGGAATCCAGCGCGGCCGCGTACGCCCCGACCAGTTCGGCGACCGGATCACCATGGACGTTGAAGACGGCCCGGTAGGCGCGTATTCCCGCGTTCCAGAGTCGTGGCAGGTATTCCGATGCCTCGATGGGCCGGGAATGCAGCAACCGATTGCGGCAGTGCGCGTCGGTCGCCACGGGAAACGTGTAGCCCGCCGGATCGGTGAGCCCCACCACGGGATGCTTGCGCACGCACAGGTCCCGGCAGGTGGTGGGCTTGCGATCGAATGCCGCCGAGAGTACGCAGTGTTCGAGCGTCATCCCCTCGGGGCGACCGTAGATCAACACCTCGAACTGCTGTCCGTGCCACGGCGCGACCATCTCGGCCAGCTCGTCAGCGGTGAGCTCGACGGAGGCAGTAATGCGGGTGGCGCCGCGCATGAGAATCTCGGCGGCCGTATGCTGGTTGAAGCAGTTGGCCGCGTAGTCCACTACCACATCGCGACCCTCCGCGGCGAGCGCGCACGCCAGTCCAAGATGACCAGACAGGATCGGCAGGTCGAGCGCCAGCCACTTCTCCAGCGACCGATTCTCTTCGGGGCGCAGGATGGTCGGCGTTCGCAGTCGCAGGGTGATGCCGCGCGAGGCGAGCTCCGCGGCGAGCGAGCGCACATGTGATGCCGACGGGGTGGGGTGTCGAAGGAAGGGATCGAAGACGATTTCCGTGGCTCCCGACGCGGCCGCGGTGCGGGCGTCGTCGTCGCCGAACACCTCCGCCACCAGCACGTAGCGCGGCCGGGACGTCGGCGAACTCCCGGTGACCCCCGCTTCACGGTCAGCGCGGGTTGACGGTGGTGGCGCGAGAGCGTACACGGCGGCCGCCGACGGAAAGGTGACAATCGCGCGCTCGATGGCTCGCTGCCGCTCTGCCAGCCGCGCCTGTTCCAGGTCGCGACGGCGCCGCAGCAACTCCTCCACCGCCCGGTGCCGCAGGTGATTCAGCTCGCGGACGGGCAGGAACAGTCCGCCGGAGAGTCCCGTGCGGTCCAGCCGCCCTAACGCGAAGGGCGTCCCGCCGAGGCGCCCCCAGTGCTCGCGAAGGCGGGATTCGTCGAGGTCATGCGACCGGGCGATCGACAGGGGGACGTCGCTGGTCATGGTGACGTCGACGCCCGCGCACGAAAACACGGCGGTCAGCTGACTGCCGGCGTCACCGAAGGCCCGGACGTGGATCGCGACCCGTTCCGGTCCTGCGTCGTCGGGGAGCCGGTGGGCGCTCGCGCGAGCGCGGTCGATCAGCGCTGCGTCCGCGCTTCGCACCACGCGCCACCCGATGGGCACCGGCGCTCGTGATCGGATCGCCTGGCGGACCGCACCGTTGCGCGGAGCAAGGGCCCGCACGTCGTGCACGCGAAATCCGCTGGTCTGCCCTGACGCGCCGTGAGGCGGCTCGAACCCCAGTCCGTCTCCCACGCGAACCGGTTCGGATACTTCGATCGTGATCTCACCCGGCCGACTGCCGACGACGACGCCGAGCTCGCGGCCACGATTGTCGGGCTGGGTCCGGGTGACATATGTGCGGCCGGCGCGGCCGCGCAGCATGCCGGCGGTGAATCCACGGCTGTAGATCTGCACGAGCGGCACCACGCTCGCCGGTGACGGCAGGGTGTCGTCACCGCGGGCCAGGCGATCGAGGAACTCGCGATAGCTCCTGGTCGCGACGGCGACGTACTCGGGCTTCTTCTTGCGTCCCTCGATCTTCAGGCAGCCCACGCCGAGACCGGCGAGCTGCGCCAGTTCGTCGTGCGCGGCCAGATCCCTGGCGGAGATGAGGTATCCGCGATCGAGCTCGGCGCCGGTGGCGCTGTCGCGCAGGACGTAATCCTTGCGGCACGCCTGCGCGCACGATCCGCGGTTGGCGCTGCGGTCCGAAATCATCCCCGACATGAGGCACTGGCCGGAGTACGAAATGCAGAGCGCGCCGTGCACGAAGGTCTCGAGGCCGAGTTCCGGCACGGCATCGCGGATCGCGCGCAGATCGTCCAGCGTATTCTCGCGTGCCATGACCACGCGCTGGACGCCGAGCTCACGCAGCAGCCTCGCACCCCGCTCGTCGTGGACGGTGAGTTGCGTGGAGCCGTGGAGCTCGAACCCCGGGAAAACCTGGTGGATGAGCCGGATGAGTCCGACGTCCTGAACGATCGCGGCATGGATGCCATGATCGATCGCGCGGCCCAGGAGGTCGAGCGCGGGCGCGAGCTCGCCGGGCTTGAGGAGCGTGTTGAGGGTCAGGTAGACGCGTACGCCCTTCGCGCGGGCGAGTGCGCACGCCTGCCCGAGTTCCTCGATCGTGAGCTGCGCTCCTTCGTCACGGGCGTTGAAGCGCTCCACGCCGAGGTACACGGCGTCGGCGCCGTTGGCCACGGCGGCTCGCACGGCCTCGAGCGATCCGGCCGGTGCAAGGAGTTCGGGAATGCGTCGCGCCATGTCCGGGAAGCTAGCGCGGCGCGCCGTCGCGCGGCTTCACGAAACGAAGCACCCAGGCCGCCGCGACGATGGCGATGCCGATCACCCGCAGACGCGAGTGGTCCAGGCGCACGCCGACCGCGAAGATGCCGACGCCGATGATGGCGAGTGCGAGTTTGAGACGGGTGACCAAGGTCATGGGGACGACCCGGCGGCGGACCGTGACGCGGCAGCCGGGAGGCCGGGCAGCGCGAGGCGGCGTGCTTCGTCGTCAGGCACGTCGAGCACCATCCGCAGCAAGGCCGTGGAGAAGACCTTGCCCTGCGCGTCGGTCTTGAGCGACAAGGTTCCGCCGCCGTCGAGGGCGCCGTGCAGCAGGAAGTTGAGGGCGGCAAGGTTCGGCAGATCAAATCGTTCCACTCCGCCGGTGATCATGCCGCGGAAGTGTGCCGCCACCCGTTGCACCGTGAGCTCGCGGGCGAGCAACGGATACCACTCCCGCCTGAGGGCGATGACGCCGACGTTGGCGGTGTCGCCCTTGTCGCCGGAGCGGGCGTGCGCGATGTCGACCAGTTGCACGTTCACGACGAGGTTCCCGGCCTGCCGTCGGGGGATGTTGCGGCGTTCGCGGCACGCGCCGCGGGTGACGTCGCCAGACGCAAGGCACGCACATCATGTGTACGGGATGTCGTGGCCGTGAGAGGATTCACGCGACGAGCTCCACGTGTGTCTCGACGGCGGCCTTGTCGATGAGCGCGGGCCAGTAGGCGACGATCTCCTCCACCTTGGGCCGACCGCCGGCGAATCCGGTGACCGTGGGAGGTCCGTTGAGCACCAGCGGGGCGATCTCGCGGGTGAAACGCGCCACCGGGGCCTGATCCGCGGAACGCACGCCGACGCGCAGCTGAACCTCCGGGTAATCGCACGTCTCGTGGACCAGCGGACCATGGGTGGCGTTGGCGCCCACGAACTCGGTCACGATCGCATCGAACCGCAGTCCCAGCATGGCGAGACGCTCACGGAGCACACGATCGGCACGCTGGGCCTTGGCGAGAGCCTGGGGCCAGGCATAGACGAGCGTCCCCACCGCCTTGAATCCCGCACGATAGGCGATGGAGACCTTGAGCCTGTCGGTCGGCGGCTTTCCCACGATGTCCGAGACGCGCACGCGGTCAGGGCCGGCCTGCTCGAGCCGGATGCTGGTGAAGTCGGCGACGACGTCCGGCGTGATGTAGGAGCGCGGGTCGCCCATCTCGTACACGAGTTGCTCGGTGACCGACGGAACGGAAATGCGGCCGCCGGTTCCGGGGTGCTTCGTGATGTCGAAGGAGCCGTCGGGGTGCGCCTCGACGATCGGATACCCGACATTGGCGAGGTCGGGGATCGTTTCCCAGTCGTGGAGGCAGTTCCCGCCCGAGCACTGGGCGCCGCATTCGATGATGTGTCCGGCGACGATGCCGGCGGCGAGCCGGTTCCAGTCGTCCGCCTGCCAGCCGAACTCGAAGCGCAGCGGCGCCATGGTCAGCGCGGTGTCGGTGGACCGTCCCGTGACGACCACGTTGGCCCCCATGCCTAACGCCTCGACGATCGGTCCGGACCCGAGGTAGGCGTTGGCGGCGAGGACGCGGTCACGGACCTGCGACAGGGGATCACCGGTGTCCATGTTGGCGAGCGCGTGCCCCTGCGTCAGGAGCGCGTCGAGCCGCGGCAGGAGATCGTCGCCGGTCACCACGCCAAGCCGGAGCTTTCCCCGGACGCCCCGGGCGTCGGCGAGGGCCAGGACGGCGCGCGCGCAGGCCGCCGGATTCACGCCGCCGGCGTTGGCCATCACCCTGACGCCGCGCTCGACCACGGCCGGCAGGACGCTGTCGACCGCGTCGACGAAGTCGCGGGCGTAGCCGGCCTCGGGGTCGCGTTCCTTCTGCTTCTGCAGAATGGACATCGTGACCTCGGCGAGATAGTCGAGCATCAGGTAGTCGATCGGGCCACCGGCGACCTGTCGGCGCGGCGCCTCGAGCCAGTCGCCCCAGAATCCCTGTCCGGCCGCCACGCGCACGGTGCTCTTCATCGCACCGCGTCCGGCTGTGGCGGAAGAACAAAGGGTCCGATATGCGGCCCCGGATTGTGCAACGCCGCACGCAGCGCGCAGGCCAGAACCTGACGGGTGTTTTCGGGATACACGATGGCATCCACGAATCCGCGCGCGGCCGCATAACGCGCGTCGAGCTGATGCTCGTAGTCGGCGCGGAGCTCCTCCATAGCCTCGACCACCGCGGGATCGGGAGACTGGTCGCGCTCGCGCGACTCTTCGAGCGCGCGGCCATGCACCGCCTGGACCGCTGCTTCGCCCTCCATGACGCCCATGCGTCCGGTGGGCCAGGTGAAGATGAAGTCGGGGTCGAATCCCTGCCCGGCCATCGCGTAATAGCCGGCGCCTGACGCGTGATTGACGGTCAGGACGATCTTCGGTACGCGCGCGCACGACATGGCTTCGACCCAGCGCGCACCTGCCCGGATGATGCCTGCATGTTCGGCCTCCGGACCGACCATGAATCCCGAGACGTCCTGGACGAACAGGAGCGGAATCCCCTCGCGGTCGCAGCGATCAATGAAGAACGCCACCTTCTCCGAGCTCTCGGGATAGACGATGCCCCCGAAGCGTGGCTTCTCGCCCGGATGTCCGCGGACGATTCCCCGCTGGTTGGCGATGACGCCGACGGCGATGCCATCGATGCGGGCGTCGGCACAGATCATCTCGCGGGCCAGATTCTGCTGGAATTCGTCCAGCGCCCCGTCGTCGACCAGGGCGCGGAGCACCGCGTGCATGTCGTACGACATCCGGTGGTCGGAGGGGAGCAGATCATAGAGCGCGTCGCCGCCTGGCGTCGATACGGCGTGGGGGGCGGCGTCGCCGAGGCCGGCGCGGGGCTGGGAGGGCAGCCGTCCGACGAGGGCCCGGAGCTTTTCCACGCAGGCCTCGTCGTCGTCCACGGCGTAGTGGGCCACGCCGCTGGTCTCGGTGTGGGTGACTGCGCCCCCCAGTGTCTCCGCATCGACGACCTGTCCGGTGGCCCCTTTCACGAGATTGGGCCCGCCCAGCCCCATGAAGGACGTCCCCTTCACCATCACGATCTCGTCCGACAGGGCGGGCAGGTATGCCCCGCCGGCCACGCACGGCCCCATGACGGCGGCCAGCTGCGGCACGCGGAGGAAGCGCCGCATGATGGAGTTGTAGTAGAACAGCCGGGCCGCACCGTACTGGCCGGGGAAGACGCCGCCCTGGTAGGGAAGGTTCACGCCGGCGGAGTCGACCAGGTAGATGATCGGGATGCGGCAGCGCATCGCGATCTCCTGCGCGCGGAGCATTTTCCGGATCGTCTCCGGCCACCACGATCCTGCCTTGACCGTGGCGTCGTTGGCGACGATCACGACCTCCCGGCCCGCTACCACGCCGACGCCGGTCACCACGCCGGCGGACGGGGCCTGTCCGTCGTAGGCATCGCAGGCGATGAGCAGCCCGATCTCGAGGAAAGTGTCGGGGTCATCGACCAGGCGGGCGACACGCTCGCGAGCGGTCAGCTTGCCTTGGGCGTGCTGGCGGGCGATCCGATCCGGGCCGCCGCCCTGGCGGATACGCTCCTCCAGCGCCCGGACCTGCGCGCTGAGTTCGCGCAGACGGCTGGTCACGCTTCCTGCGTCTGCCGGCTCGTGAACCACTGGCGGATGTAGTCCACCAGCGCTGAGGTGGACGTGCCCGGACCGAACAGCTGTCCGATGCCCTGCGCCTGCAGCGCCTCCATGTCCTCGCGGGGGATGATGCCGCCGCCGGTGATCAGGACATCCTCGCGGCCGGCATCGACCAGCAGCTGCCTAACGCGTGGAAACAGGGTCATGTGGGCGCCGCTGAGAATCGAGAGTCCGACCACGTCCACGTCCTCCTGGATCGCGGCGTTGGCGATCATCTCCGGCGTCTGGTGCAGTCCGGTGTAGATGACCTCCATGCCGGCGTCGCGGAGCGCCGCGGCGACGACCTTGGCGCCGCGGTCGTGGCCGTCGAGGCCGGGTTTGGCGATCAGCACGCGAATGGGTCGGGACATCGATGGAGGCAGGCGCGTTTGCAGGGGCCGAGCCGCGAGTGTGGTGTATCCTAGCGCATTGGCGGAACGAGTGGCAGGCGACGTGTCGAGGCGCGGGCGGGCGTCGCGCGCCGCCCGCCGGGCGTCACGATCGCCGCCGACCGGCGCCGACCCGCGGCAGGCCTAGAAGAACACCGGCTCGCGGTAGGCGCCGAACACCTCCTCCATGGCGTGCCGGATCTCGAACAGCGTGGCGTAGGCCCGCGCGCAATCGAGGATCAGCGGCACCAGATTGGCGTCGGTGCGGGCCGCGTCGCGCAGCGCGTCCAGGCGGCGCCTGACGAGCGAGTTGTCGCGGGAGGCGCGCAGGGCCGCCAGCCGCTCGCGCTGTTCGCGGTCCACGCTGTCGGCCACCCGAAGCACCGGAATCGTGAGCTCGGCCTCCCCGCTGGCGAAGGCGTTGACCCCGACCACCAGCCGGCGGTGCTGCTCGACTTCCCATTGCTGGCGGGCCGCCGACTCGGCGATGCGCCGCTGAAACCACCCCTGCTCGATGCCTCGCACCACGCCGCCGATGGCCTCGATCTCCCGGAACATCTCCTCCGCTTCGCGCTCCAGGTGATCGGTGAGCGACTCGACGTAATAGGAACCGCCCAGGGGGTCGATGACATTGGGGACGCCGCTCTCGAAGGCGAGCACCTGCTGCGTGCGCAGCGCCACCTGTGCCGCGGCTTCGGTGGGGAGGGCGAGGGTCTCATCCATGGAGTTCGTGTGCAGTGACTGCGTCCCGCCCAGCACCGCGGCCAGCGCCTGATAGGCCACACGTACCACGTTGTTCATGGGCTGCTGCGCGGTGAGCGTGACCCCGGCGGTCTGCGAGTGGAAGCGCAGCGCCCACGAGCGCGGGTCGCGCGCGCCGAAGTCCTCGCGCAGGTGGCGCGCCCAGATCCGCCGCGCCGCACGCAGCTTCGCGATCTCCTCGAAGAAGTCGTTGTGGATGTCGAAGAAGAACGAGAGCCGTGGCGCAAACGCGTCGACGTCGAGCCCGCGTGCCCGGCCGCGCTCCACGTAGGTGAATCCGTTGGCGAGCGTGAACGCGAGCTCCTGCGCCGCGGTGGCCCCGGCCTCGCGAATGTGGTAGCCGGAAATGGAGATGGTATTCCACTTCGGCGTGTGCTGCGCACCCCACTCGAACAGATCCACGATCAGGCGCAGCGCCGGCTCGATGGGATAACACCAGGCGTGCTGCGCCATGTACTCCTTGAGAATGTCGTTCTGCACCGTGCCGCGAAGCGCCTCCGGCGCCACGCCCTGCTTCTCCGCCGCGGCGACGTACATGCAGAACAGGATCACCGCCGGGCCGTTGATGGTCATGGACGTCGACACGCGGTCGAGCGGAATCCCGTCGAACAGGACCTCCATGTCGGCGAGGCTCGAGATCGCGACGCCCGTCTTGCCGACCTCACCCTCCGACCTGGCATGATCGGAGTCGTAACCCATGAGCGTCGGGAAGTCGAACGCCGTGGAGAGTCCGGTTTGCCCATGCTCGAGCAGGAACTTGAACCGCTGGTTGGTATCCCGGGCGCTCCCGAACCCGGCGAACTGCCGCATGGTCCAGAGCCGCCCTCGGTAGCCCGTGGGGTGGATGCCGCGGGTGTACGGGTACGTCCCCGGCACCGGCAACTGGGCCGGATCGCGTTCCGCGCCGTCGAGCGCGGAGTAGAGCGGATCCACCTCGCCCTCGGAATTGGCAAAGGCGATGTCGCGTTTTTCCGCGCCCTCGTAGAGGGCCCGCCACCGCGCCACCTCTTCCCGAAGGCGGTCGATGTAGGCCTGCTGGCCGCGCACGGCATCCGACAATTCGCGTAGTGACGTCATGGCTCAGTCCGCGCGATAACGTGAGCGCCCCGAGCGAGAAGCTCGTCGGCGATTCCGAACGGCGACAGTTCACCCGACTCGATGCGGGGGAGCATCTGGTCGACGAACGCCTGCACCCCGGCGTCGCCCCAGAGGCGACGGCGCAACCGGTACTCGGCGACGTCCACGATCTGTTCGCGCAGCCGCCGGCGCCGTCGCCGTCCCAGCTCGCCGCTGTGCTCAAGATAACGCACATGGCGGTCGAGCGCCGCGATCACGTCGTCGATTCCCTCCCCCCGCATCGCCACGGTCTTGATCACCGGTGGCACCCACACGTCGCCTGCTTCTCGGGCGGCTTCTTCTCGGGCCGCGCGTCCGGGATTCAGCACCGGCGCGAACTCCACGCCGTGGTGGGCCGGTGCGCCCTGCAGCGCGTGGCCGCGCCGGAGGCCGAGCATGAGCTCCAGATCGTTGCGCACGCGATCGGCCCCCGGACGGTCGGCCTTGTTCACGATGAACAGGTCGGCGATTTCCATGAGCCCGGCCTTGAGGGTCTGGATCGAGTCCCCCGACTCCGGCACCAGAATGACCACCGTGGAGTCGCAGACGCCGGCGATCTCGAGCTCGCTCTGCCCCACCCCGACCGTTTCCATGAGGACGCGATCGAATCCATAGGCATCGAGCACATCGGCGACCGCCCGCGTGGCGCCGGAGATGCCGCCCAGAGAGCCGCGCGTGGCGAGCGACCGGATGTATACGCCCGGGTCGAGGGCCACCGCCTCCATCCGGATCCGGTCGCCGAGCAGCGCGCCGCCGGTGAACGGCGAGGTGGGATCGACCGCGACAACGCCGACGGTGAGCCCTGCCTGACGATAAGCGGCGACGAGGTGGCTGGTGATGGTGCTCTTGCCGGCACCGGGCGGACCGGTGAGGCCGATGCGTCTGGCGCGTCCCAGCCTGGCGTGCAGGCTCCCCAGCAACTCCTCGAAGCCCGGCCGCTGATTCTCCACCAGACTGACAGCGCGGGCGAGCGCGGCCGGCTTGCGGGCGTCGAAATCAGCGCGGAGGCGCGTCAGCGCACTGGAGTGCTCTGTTGAGGCGGTCGTCATCGTGAACCGCCGCCTCGCACACTCGGGTGTCGGCTCAACGGATCCTCACGGATGCGCCGACAGGACGGCGCCGCGAACACCCGGCTCGTCGTGCTCGTCGCGGATGTCGCCGACGAGCTCTTCGAGCAGGTCCTCGAGCGTGACGATGCCGAGGGTCGAGCCGGCGTCGTCGCGCACGACGGCCAGGTGCTTCCGCTCGCGGAGCATGGCGAAGAGCAGTTCCTTGCACGATGCCGACGGCCGCGCGAACGCCACCGGGCGAAGTTCCGGCCACGCCCCGTTGGAGTGCTTGAGGATGTCGAAGACGTGCACCATGCCCACGATCTGGTCGATCGATCCCCGGCACACCGGAACGCGACTGTATTCGGCACGGGCAACGAGCGCTGCGAGCTGAGCGGGGGCGACCCCCTGGTCCACGACGAACACGTCGGCGCGGGGCGTCATCACGTCCCCCGCCCGCTTCTCGCCGAACTGCAGCACGCCGCTGATGATGGCGAATTCGGTCGCGGCGCCGATTCCCTCGAGCTCGCCTTCGCGCATCAGCTCCTCGAGCGCCTCATCGTCGGTGGGCGGCCGTCGCAGCTGATCGTGGGCGCGCTCACCCGTCAGGCCACGGACCACGCGCAGCGCCGGCGACAGGATCAATTCCACCACGCGCAGCGGCGGCAGCAGTGCGGGAATGAGCGCAGTCGCCCAGCGGCGCGCGATCGCGCGCGGGACGAGTTGGCCCGCCACCAGGAGCGCCACCGCGTAGGCGATTGCCGTGGGCAACACGACGAGCGGCACGCTCCGGATGCTGGTGCCGATGTTGACACCGGCGGCGAAGACCGTGAGCGAGACGGCTGTCGTGGCCGCGAGGAGCATGCGGTGGGGGCGGTCGAGATACAGCGCCGCGGTGCCCGAGCCCCGCAGTTGCTGCTCCACCCAGTGCCGGAGCCAGATGCGACTCACCGAACGAACGGCGGTGGCGGCGGCGGTCAGCCAGGCGACGACCGCGATCGAGGCCAGCAGCATCGTGCTCCACAGGATCATGCGGCGTGCTCCGCGTCGACGGCCGTGCGTTCGAAGTAGACCCGGCGCACGCGCCGTCGGTCCACGCGTTCCACCACGACGCGGAATCCGTCGAGCACGAACTCCTCGCCCGATCGGGGAACGCGTCCGAGCCGCTCGTACACCAGCCCCCCCACGGTCGAGATGTCGTCGCGCTGGAAGTCGTGGCCCAGGAGCTCCGACAATTCGGTGAGCGTGAGCCGCGCCGAGACCCAGAAGCGACGCCCTTCCTCCTGGACCACGGAGGCCTCTTCCTCATCGTATTCGTCACGGATGTCGCCGACGATTTCCTCCAGCACGTCTTCGATGGTGATGAGGCCGGCGGTGCCGCCGAACTCGTCGACCACGATCGCCATGTGGGTTCGGCTCGCCTGGAAGTCGCGGAGCTGGGCATCGGCCTTCTTGGCGCCCGGGATGAAGACGGCGGGCCGGACCAGCGTGGGCCAACCGCCGGGCGGCGGTTCGTCGCTCACCACCGAGGGGAGCAGGTCCTTCGCGTAGAGGACGCCGACGATGTTGTCGATGGTGTCGCTGTAGACCGGAAGCCTGGCGTGTTCGGAGCTGCGGACCCGGTCGACCACCTCCGACCATGGCGCCTCGCGATCGACGGCGATGACGTCCACACGCGGGACCATGACATCATGGACGTCGGTCTGGGCGAGACGAAAGACACCGTTGAGCAACACCGCCTCGTCCTTCGAGACGTCCGCTTCGGCGGCCACTACGGCCTTGAACTGTCTGGCGGTTGCTTCGCGTTCCTCCTCGGCGCGCTCGGGCGGCGGAAGGAGGAGGTGCAGTCCGCGGTCGATGATCTCACCAAGGACGACGACGGGGGCGAGGAGACTCTCGAGCGCCCGGATAAACGGCAGCAGACGCTCCGCGGCGGGGGCCCCAATGGTATCGCCGGCGCTCCGCGCCACGCTCTCGGCGAGTCCGACCAGCAGGACCGCGGCGGCGATGGTGGTTGCCATCCACGCGAGGGTGGAACGGGTCCACGATGCGGCGACGACGGCGGTTCCGATTCCCGCGCCGAGGTGCCCCAACACGCGGGCAAAGGCGAGGGCGCGATGTGCGCGCTCGCGCCGGGCGTGCAGGGCGACCAGCGGCGGCGAGAGCGCGTCGTCGGGGTCCAGTGAGAGCATTGCGCCGTCAGCGGCGGCACAGAGCGCCGCCAGGGCCGCGGCCGCCAGCGCGAACAGCATGGCCGCCACGCTCACAGGAGGCCCTCCCGGCGTGCCAGCCGCAGCAGCCGCTCCTGGCGCTGCCACATGGGCGAGCGCTCGCGGCGCCCATTCTCCGGGTGGCGCATGCCTAACGCGTGGAGGATGCCGTGGATGACCACGCGGGCCAGTTCCTCGCGAACCGGCAGACCGAGCCGCCGGGCCTGGGTCCGCACCACATCGGGTGCCACATAGATGTCCCCGACCACCGGCGCCGCGGAACCGGCGCGTCCGAGCGCGAAGGTGATCACATCGGTGGGGCCATGATGGCCGAGATGGCGGCGGTTCATCGCGGCAATGCGGCGGTGCGACACGAACGCCAGCGACAGTAGCGCCTGCCGCTGGCCCTGTCGGCGCAGCACCGACTCCCCGAGAGCACGCAGCCGGCGCGCGCCCAGGGCCGGCCGAAAGCCGCCCAGGTCGATGTCGATCGCCACGTCAGGCGTTGAAGTCTTCCGCATACGCCTTGATGATGTCGCGCACCAGGCGATGCCTGACGACATCAATTTCCGAGAGGTAGTGGAATGCGATGCCGTCGATGCCCGACAGGATCCGCTCGATCTGAATGAGGCCGGACTCCTCGCGCCGCGGGAGGTCGATCTGGGTCGTGTCGCCGGTGATCACGGTGCGGGAATTCACCCCGAGCCGCGTGAGGAACATCTTCATCTGGGCGCTGGTCGCGTTCTGGGCTTCGTCGAGAATGACGAACGCGTCACTCAGCGTGCGACCGCGCATGTAGGCGAGGGGCGCGATCTCGAGCACCCGCGACTCGAGGGCGCGCTGCATCCGCTCGGCCGGCATCATGTCCTCGAGCGCATCGTAGAGCGGCCGCAGGTACGGGTCCACCTTGGCCTGCATGTCACCAGGCAGGAATCCGAGGCTCTCACCCGCTTCCACCGCGGGACGCGCCAGAATGATCCGGCGCACCCGCTTCCGCATCAGCGCGTCCACGGCGGCGGCGACGGCGAGATACGTCTTGCCGGTGCCGGCCGGGCCGATGCCGACCACGATGTCGTTGTCGAGAATCAGACGCAGGTACTCCGCCTGGCCCGGCGTCCGCGGCTGGATGATGCGCCGCACTCCCGGCAGCACGATGCGCTCGGCCGCCTCGGTCGTGTCCCGCGAGTTGTCCAGACTCATCCGGAGGACGTCGTCCGCGTCGAGAGTGAGCCGCTGTCGGGCGGCATCGATCATGCGTTGCGCGATGGCGGTGGCGCGCTCCACGGCATCGGGCGCGCCGGCGACGCTCAGCGTGTCGCCCCGCAGGGCAACGCGGGCGCCGGTTTGCCTGGCCAGCTCGATCAGGTTGGCGTCGTTCACGCCCGCGAGCACGAGCAGGTCTGCGCCTTCCGCGTTGAGGCGATGGGTGGAGGAGTCGTCAGGCACGAGGGAGCGCCCTACCGCCGGCGCAGGTGGAGCGCAGCCAGATCCGCGTCGGTCACTGCACTCGGCGCGTCCTCGAAGAGAGCTCGTGCCGCCGTGGTCTTGGGAAAAGCGATCACGTCGCGCAGCGATCCGCTCTCCGAGAGGAGCATCACCGTGCGGTCGAAACCCACGGCGAAGCCGCCATGGGGCGGCGCACCGGAGGCCAGCGCCTGAAGCAGAAAACCGAACCGCTCCGACGCCTCCTGCTCGCTCATCCCGAGGTGCGCGAAGACGCGGCGCTGCACCGCAGGATCGGTGATCCGGATGGATCCTGAGCCGAGCTCGTTGCCGTTGTAGACCGCGTCGTAGTGCAGCGCACGGCACGAAAACGGCTCGCTGTCCAGACGATCGATGTCATCGGGATGCGGCGAGGTGAACGGGTGATGCGCAAACACCGGGCGGCCGGTCTGGGGGTCGGGCTCGAAGAGCGGAAAGTCGACCACCCACAGAAACGCATGCCGCGTGTCGGGTTTCGCCCCGGTGCGCCTGATCACCTCCTGGCGTACGCGATCCAGCGCCGGAGACGTCACGCGATCGGGCCCGACGGCCATCAGTGCCGCATCGCCGTCGCCGACGCCGAGGTGATCGAGGGCGTCGGTGGTGAAGAATTTTCCCACCGAACCCGACACCTTGCCTGTCTGTCGTTTGACCCAGGCGAGTCCGGACGCGCCATGCAGTTTCGCGGTTTCGGCAAGCTGGTCGAGGTCCTTACGGGACAGCGACGCGCCGGCCGCCACCGCCAGCCCGCGCACGCGCGATCCGTCGGACTGCGCCGATTCGAAGAAGGGAACACCGAGGGGGCGGACATGACTGCTCCAATCGGCGATCGGCAGCGCGTACCGCAGGTCGGGCTTGTCGGTCCCGTAGCGTTCCATGGCGTCGCGCCACACGAGGCGCGGGAACGGTGTCGTCACGTCATGGCCCGCATCGCGCCACAGGGCCACGAGCAGCGCCTCCACGAATCCGAGCACGTCGTCCTGCTGGACGAACGACGCCTCGAGATCGATCTGCGTGAACTCCGGCTGCCGGTCGTTGCGCAGATCCTCGTCGCGGAAGCACCGCGCGATCTGAAAGTAACGGTCGAAGCCGGCCACCATCAGCAGCTGCTTGTAGATCTGCGGCGATTGTGGCAGCGCGTAGAACTCGCCGGGGTGAACGCGAGACGGCACGAGATAGTCGCGGGCACCTTCCGGCGTGGGCTTGGTGAGAATCGGCGTTTCGATTTCGAAGAAGCCCTGTTCGCTCAGGTTGCGCCGCGCGGCCTGCATGAGCCGGTGGCGCAGCAGCAGGTTGTCGCGCAGCTCGGGACGCCGCAGGTCGAGGTGCCGGAATCGCAGGCGGAGCTCTTCGGCGGGCAGGTTCTCGCCTTTGGTGCGCGCCACCGGGATGGCGGGGGTGGCAGCTGGACCCACCAGGCGCGCGGTACGTGCGCGCACCTCGATCTCGCCGGTCTCCAATTCGGGATTGATGCCTGCCGGCGGGCGCGCCTCGACGGTGCCCTCGACCAGGATGACGTCCTCGCTGGAGAGATGCTCCGCGACGCGGAGGGCGTCATCGCTTGCGCTGCCGGGCGCAAACGAAACCTGAACGATGCCCGAGCGGTCCCGCAGGTCGATGAACAGGAGTCCACCGAGGTTCCGCACGCGATGCACCCAGCCGCCAAGCCGCACATTCACCCCCTGGTGTTCGAGGCGCAGAACGCCACACAGGTGCGTGCGCAAGCTCGTGGATCGGGGTAACACGTCGGTCACGCGCGCGTGGCTCCGACCGGGCAATTCTCCCGGTCCGCGACGCGACCCGACCTTCTCATCCTCATCGGCGGCAAAGATCGCGCGCTGGGGCCAAGCGCAATGGTGGCGATGGTCGAGGCATTGGTGCCGTGGCAATCTAAGGGACAGGGTCGCGGCCGGGTAGCGACGTCGTTGACCGCACCAGGTCGGGGGCATAAGCTTAAGTCGATGCGCCACAACGGGTTTTGGGCAGCGCTTCTTGCACTTTCGCCGGTGGGGGTCTCGGCGCAGCAGATCCCGGGAAGGGATCTGTTCGAATTTCCCCTGGGCTCGCTGGCGGAGGGGCGTGCATTGGCCGTCGCGACCGGTGATGGCCTGCGGAACCCGGCGTCGATCGGAGTACCGGCTGGTGTGCGCGCACGATTCTCGATTTCCTCGCTCACCAGCGGGACCGACGAGGGAGTGGCCGGGCAGATCGTGTCGGTTGCCTTGCCGATCCGGAGCGAGATCACGGCCGGTGTTTCCGTGGCGCGGGCTGCGGTGAGCGGCATCGGACTCACGCAGGACGATCCGCAATCGGTGGGGAGCGATCTACCGTACAGCGTATTCGTTGTGTCGGCGCTCGCGGCGCGTCGTTCCTCTCCGAACGTCACGACCGGCGTGGCACTCCGCTACCAGTACGGAGAGCTCGACACGGAACACCGGACGGCGCTGGGCATCGACGCCGGCGTGGTGGTGGAGCACATCTCCCGGGTCGACGGGCGGCTTGGGTTGTCGAGTTTCCTGTGGCGTCCGGGAATCGGGAGTGGCGATGGCGCGGCGTTCTCCGGTGCCTTCGACGCGCGGATTGCCGGGCATGATTCGCTGGCACAGGTTCGCGCCGGGTATTCGTACAACGACTCACCCGGACTGTCGCGCGAGCACTACGCCTCCGCGTCGGCGCGGGTGGGACGGTGGGAGGCGCGCGGCGGGCTGGCGCGGACCCTGGTGGCGGGACACTACACGTCGCGCATGCGTCTGGCGATCGACCTGCACTACGCGCGGTACCTGGTGGGTGTGGCGCGCGACGAGAGTCCGGCGGGCCTGGCCCCCATCTACCACTTCACGTTCGTGACGTCGGTGCCGTCGCCATGACGATCAATCTGCTCGATCTGCTGCCTGACGAGGCCGAGCAGGCGGTGGCCGCATTCGCCCTCGAGCAGGGCGAACCCGCGTATCGCGGGCGCCAGGTGATCCGGCATCTCTGGCAGCGACCGGCGACTTCGTTCGAGGCGATGAGCGATCTGCCGCGTGGATTCCGCGATGGCCTCGCGTCGCGCTTCTCCCTCCCCCGCCTGGCCCTCGAGGTGCGGCAGACGTCCCGCGACGGGACCGAGAAGTTCCTGTTCCGACTGCACGACGGCCAGGCGATCGAGACGGTCGCGATCCCCGACCGCGGGCGCCTCACGCTGTGCATCTCGTCGCAGGCCGGGTGCGCCCTCCAGTGCGCGTTCTGTGCCACCGGTGCGATGGGCTTTGCGCGGAATCTGCAGCCGTTCGAGATCGCCGGACAGGTGCGGGAGATGGCGCTGCTGGATCCCCCGCTGCGCCCCACCAACGTGGTGTTCATGGGGATGGGGGAGCCGCTGATGAACTGGACCGCGGTGGAACGGGCGCTCGAGTTGCTCAATCATCCGAGGGGACTGGGGATCGGGGCCCGGCATATCACCGTGTCGACCGTGGGCGTGCTGCCCGGCATCGAAGCGTTAGGCGCGCGCCCCGAGCAGTTCCGGCTGGCGATCTCGGTGCATGCTCCCACCGACGCGTTGCGCCGGTCGCTGATGCCGATCAACGTGAAGTATCCGCTGGCGTCGGTGATCGAAGCCGCAAAGCGCTTCGCGCGGCGCGTGACCTTCGAGTACGTGATGCTGCGTGGGGTGAACGACAGTGCCGAGTCGGCCGACACACTGGCCACCCTGGCGCGGGAGTGCGGTGCGTTCGTGAACCTCATTCCGCTGCACCCCGGCGGCGCCGGCCCGTACCTGCCCACGCCGGGCCCGGATATCCGTCGGTTCGCCGCGCGCCTGCGAGCGGCGGGCGTGCGCGTGGCGGTGCGAAAGAGCCGCGGGCTGGACATCGCGGCCGCGTGCGGCCAGCTACGGGTGGAACGGCTGCGCCGGCGGCCGCCAGTCGGTGCCAAGGAGCACCGTGACATCCAGGTAGCGTGAGGAATCGGGGCGCGCTTCCACGCGCCCGTGGCCCAGCGCCCGCACCACGAGCCGGGCCCAGTTGGCATTGCCGGATCGATCGAGCACCACTGTGCTGTCGCGCCGTCCGGTGTCGTTGGCATACCGCACCACGTCGAACCCGGCATCGCGCAGTGCAAAGGTGGCGCGTCGCGCCAGGCCGCGCACGCCGCTGGCGTTCAGCACCTCGACCTTGATCCGGACGCCGGCGGGAGCCACGGATTGACGGGATGCGCCCGGTCGTCCCGCGCCCTCGTGGCGCAGCCAGAACAGAATACCGATCGCCGCGATCGCGATCAGCAGGGCCCCGGTCGCTGCCCGCTTCAGAGGAGGCAGTTCCACAGCGCCACTGTCCCGGGGAACACGGGCTTCCCTTCCCGAATGGTCCACTCGAGCCGCATGCGGACGACTTGCGCGAAGACGCCGTCGAAATCGCCTGGCACCCGCTGCGCCAGGAACGCGCGGTCGCGGCGCATGAACGGACGCCCGGGGTCGAGAAAATCCGCCATGAAGAGGGCCCGTCCGGTCCGATCCCAGTCCGGGTTGCCGAGCGTATGCCACCGGACGGCCTCGAGGACGGCGTCGCGATCCTCACCTCCGGCAGCGAGGCGTGCCGCGGCGGCGGGACCGTGCAGCACCGAGAGCGGAAGCGAATCGTCCGGCGCCCAGCGGCGCAACTCGGCTTCGGGGGCGTCGCGCATTGCATCGTGCCACGCGCCGGCGTCGTGCCAGGCGCTGGCCTCGCCGGCAGGCAGCTGGAGTGCCTCCCCCCAGGCGTCGAGCAACGCAACAACGCGGGCGACATGACTGCGGCGCTTGTCCGTCATCTGTGCCCAGTCCGGAAACGCCACCGCCGGCACCGTCATGCGCGTGCGGCGAGACGCTCGCGCACGGCGGCGACCTGGCGGTTCCAGAAGTCGCGATCCGCCAGGCCCGGGTGTGGAAGCGTGAGGTCGGGGTCGTCCAGGCGGTAGTCGTCGTAGGTGACCAGGTCGAGGTCCAGAATCCTCGACGCCCAGCGTTCTCCTCGCACGCGCCCGCGCGCCGCTTCGATGTCGTGCAGCCGGTCGAGCAGGGCGCGAGGGGGCAGCGCGGTTTCCACCGCGACCATCTGGTTCAGGTACGCCGGCTGATCCCGGCCGCCGAGCGGTGCCGTTTCCTCAACCGCCGATTCGGCCAGCACCCGAATGCCGGGAACCGCGGCGATGCGCTCTCGCGCGAACGCCAGATGGGCTTCGCGATCGCCGAGGTTCGATCCGAGTGCGATGAATGCGACCTCACTCATCGCGCGAGAGCTCGATGGCGACTTCGGCGTGCGCCAGGGGGCCGGGAAGCGGAACATGGGGCTTCCGCACCGCCACACGCACCCGCCGCACGTTTCCGGCGTCCATGATTCCCCCCGCCACGGCGGCGGCCACGCCCTCCAGAAAATCCACCGGGCCACGCGCGAGAACGGTGGCCGCAGCAGCGTAGAGTGCGCGGTAGTCCAGCAGTGTGCCGGTCGTATCGCGGTCGTACGGAGCGCGCGGCCAGACATCGATGTCGATCTCGATGGGCTGAGGCAATTCCCGCTCATGGGGCAGGATGCCAACGCGCGCGTGAAAGCGGAGTCCGCGCAGCGCGATCGTGTACTCGGAGCGCACGGCCGGAACGTAGGTGCGGCTTCCCAACGTGTCAAACGACGTCAGGAAATCCGCGTCAGCCGCCGCGTGAGATCGCCAAGATAGATGGCCAGTTCGCGCAGGTCGCGCGACGCGCTCTCGAGTTCGGCCAGCGCGCGGGCCTGGTCGCCGGCCGACAGGCGCACCTGTTCCGAGCCCGTGCGGTTGCGGCGTGAGATGTCGGCGATGCGCTCGGCGCGTTCCTGCATCAACCCCGAGGCCTGCTCCTGCTCGCGCGAGACATCGGCGATCCTCCTCGCCCAGGCGGACGCGGCGCGGCTTCCCTCGAGGATCGCTTCCATGGCCTTCATGGCAGACGCCGACAGCGATTCCACGTCGCCGACCAGGCCGCGCCCGCGCTCCATCTGGCGCGCCACGCGCTCCATGCGGCTGGCGAATTCCGTCAGGATCGAACTGGCGCTCTCCGACGCGCGGGCGCTCTGCGCGGCCAGGCGGCGGATCTCTTCGGCGACGACCGCGAAGCCCTT
Source organism: uncultured Gemmatimonadaceae bacterium (assembly GCA_963740565.1). Classification (GTDB taxonomy): domain Bacteria; phylum Gemmatimonadota; class Gemmatimonadetes; order Gemmatimonadales; family Gemmatimonadaceae; genus CAVUFA01. The sequence continues at coordinate 168,266 of CAVUFA010000005.1, forward strand.
CCCTTCCTCACCGGCGCGGGCGGCTTCGATGCCCGCGTTGAGCGCGAGGAGGTTGGTCTGATCGGCCAGCTCGCGGATGACGGCGATGAAGCCGGTGACCTGCTTGGTGCCCTGCCCCAGGCTCGTCATGGCCTCGGTGCTCTCGGTGACGAAGGCCTTCGCCGTGACCAGCCGATCGACCGCCGTGCCGATGGTGGTGCGGTGCTCGGCGGCCAGGTCGGCTGATCGCTCGCTGGCGCCGGCGGCTTCGCGCGCGTCGCGGGCGATTCCGGACGTGGCGCGAAACAGTGCGTCGGCCGTTTCCCGGCTGCGAGCGGCCTGCTCGGCTTCGTCGACGATGGTGCGATTCATGTCGTCGAGAAGACGGGCCACGGCCTCCGCGCCGCTGCGCAGGAGGTGCGCCGAGTCATTCAGCTTGGCGATCTGGGTTTCCAGACGGGAGAGGGTTTCGGCGAGCGGCGCCCGCAGGTCCTGGATCTGAATCGTGGTGGCGAGCTGTCCGGCGAAGCGTTCGATGGCCTCCAGTTGCTTGCGGCCATACATGGCGCGCTTGCGGTGCTCGATTTCGAGCAGCCCCAGGATGCGGTCGCCGAACCGGAGCGGGGCGACGATGACGCTGCCCCGGTCGGTCCCCGACACGCCGCGATCGCGCACGGCATCGCCGATCGAGACGAGTCTGGTCCGGTCCACGGCTTCGTGCCGCAGCGCGGCCAGGGCCGGGTCCGGTTCGCGATCGTGCGGAAGGAGTCCTTCTCCGGCGGTGAAGATGAGCCGGGGGGATCGCTCGTCGAGCCGCAGGATGCGGAAGTCGGTCCAGTCCACCAGCCGGTTGGCGAGCGCAGCGACGCGGGCGAACGCGTCGGCCACCGTTGCGTCGGTGCTGACCATGAGCTCGAGGGCGTGAATCCGGTTCAGCTCCTCGGCGGCGGCGGCTTCTTCGACGATCCGCTTCAGCAACAGGCCGCCGAAGCCTAACGCGAGGGCCACGACCGGCCATCCGCCGCGCCGCACGTTGGCCAGCGTCAGGAGCATGGCGATCACGCCGACCGTGGTCACGCCGAAGGCGACCACTTCGTACCGGAGGATGAGCGTGCGTTCGTCGGGCAGCAGCTTGTCGCGCACCATCAGCGAGAAGTACTGGAGCGCCCGCCCCAGCAGGAACTGCGCGAACACGAGCACGGCGATCGCGGGCAGGGCCTCGGCGGTGAGCTCGCCGGTCATCGCGCCCGCCGTCTGGGAGGCGACCGCGGCGTAGAAACCGTAGGCGGCGTAGAGCGCCAGCGGCTCGCGCGCCGCATTGATCCAGGCGGCGTCGACCGTCTTGCGGTGCAGCAGCCAGTCGACGCCGATGACGCCGATGAAGAGCGCGATCGCCGTGGCCGGCAAGCCCACCGCGATCGCACCCGTGACCGCGACCACCGGCAGCGCCGTCAGCCGGGCGTACTTGGTGACGGCTACCCCCTGCGCGCGCAGAACAGCGGTCGCCAGCACGAGCAGCACCAGGGGCCACGGCTGCTCCAGCCACCGCGGGTCGCGCGCGGCGCCCACCACCAGAACGACCGTGCCGGCGAGTCCGGTCAGTCGCGAGACGAGTCGGACCCGTTGGCGCATGTCAGCGGCTGTCGAGCGCCTGGCGGAACGTCCTGGTGAGCGCGGCGGCGGCGTTCACGCTCTCGCCGGCGGCTTTCACGAGGGCGCTGCCGACGACGATCCCGTCGGCCAGCGCACCCACGCGCCGGGCCTGGTCGGCAGTAGAAATGCCGAAGCCCACGCAGATCGGCAGCGAGGTCGCCCGCCGGAGCCGCGCCACGGTGGCCGGCAGTTCGACGGGAAGATCGTCACGGGCGCCGGTCACGCCGAGACGGCTGATCAGATAGACGAAGCCGTTCCCGAGCGCGCCGATTTCGCGCATGCGGTCGTCGGGGGTGGTCGGGGCGACGAGGCGCACGAACGCCAGCGGCGAGCCGGCGAACCAGCGTTCGCGCTCCGGGTCGGCGCCGACGGGAAGGTCGGTGACGAGGATGCCATGGACGCCGCTGGCGGCGGCCCGGGTGAGCGCGTCCGGTCCGGCGGCGACCACGGGATTGAGGTAGCTGAACAGCACCACCGGGATCGTCAGGCGGGCGTCGCGGACGAGTCCGAGCACGGAGTCGAAGGTGATTCCGTGCTGCAGCGCCACCTGCGAGCTCGCCTGGATGACGGGGCCGTCGGCCATCGGATCGGAGAACGGGACGCCGACCTCGATGACGTCGGCGCCGGCGGCTTCGAGCGCCTGGAACAGGGGAACCGACGAAGGCGGATCGGGATGGCCGGCGGTGACGTACGCGACGAGCGCCTTGCGTCGGTCGCGCGCCAGCGCCGCGAAGCGCCGGCGCAGCAGGTCAGACGAAGTAGTCGCCGACGCTGATGCCATACCGGTCGGGGTTCTCGGTCTTGATGATGGTGCGCAGGAAGGCGCCCTGGGCATTCTGCTCGGTGAGGTCGACCAGCTCGCCGGGATAGAGCACGTTGCCGCGAGTGTCGCTCACGATGCGCACGATGGGTCGCGAGATCGACTCCGGGCGCGGGTGCACGGAGTGGACGATGGCCAGCTCGAAGGTGTCGAGCACGACCAGCGTGCCGACCGGATAGATGCCGAGGAGATTGATGAAGCCCTTGACGATGACCGGGTCCATGCCGCGACGTGGATTGTCGCGCATGCCGGCGAGGACGGCGGCCGGCGACATCGGCACGGTCTGGTAGGCGCGGCGGGTGGTGGCGGCATCGAATCCATCGGCGACCGCGACGATCTTGCCGAAGATGGTCTGGACGCGGCTGCGAATCGCCTTGGGGTAGCCCGAGAGATCGTTCTTCATGTGATGCTCGTAGGCCACGACCATCGCGCGGTAGGGCAACTCCTGCTGTGCCCGCATGTGGAAGAGCGCCAGGACGCCGAGCCAGGGGTGGGCCGCCAGCCAGCGCCAGTCCTCGTCGGTCAGGCCGTCGGTCTTGTTGAGGACCCCGAGCGGTACCCGCGACTTGCCGATGTCGTGGAACAACGCCGCCAGGCCGAGATCGTAGAGCTGCAGCTTCGACAGCCCCAGTCGCCTGCCTAACGCCACGGAGAAGATGCAGACGTTCACCGAGTGGGTGAAGGTGTATTCGTCGTAGTCGCGGATGGTCGTCAGCCCCACCAGCGACGTCTCCTCATTGAGGATCTGGTCGACGATGGTCTGCACCACGCGCTTGATCTTTCGGATGTTGGGCGCCTGCCCCATCCGGAGCGAGCTCATCACTTCCTTGGTGACCGCGACCGAATACGAGTAGGTCCGCTTGGCGGCCTCCTTGGCGCGACGCATGAAGTCGGAATCGTCGTCGGTGACCAGCGGCGGCCCGAGCTCGAAGGCGAGGATCCCGGCGGTCTCCAGCTTCTGCAGCAGGTCGTAGACCGTGACCTCGTCCTCCTCCTTGCTCAAGGTGAGCAGCTGGTAGAGGAGGACGTGCCAGTCGCGCGCCTGCGTCGACTCCGATGCGCGCACGGTCCCTACCCCGCACTTGCGCAGCACCGACAGCAGGTGGCTGAAACTGGCGTAGTTGTCGAGGTCGAGGCGGAGACGCGTGGAGTTGACGAAGATGAACTCGTTCGAGACCCGCAACTCCAGCTCGTGGTCGCGTTCGATGATGGCGCGGGCTGCGGACACGAGATCGTTGAGGGCGTTCTTCACCGCCTCGTTCTCCGGCGGGTACATGCGAATGACCCGCATAGCCCCGTAGAGGGACACGATCAGCTGACGGCCGGCCCGGCGGATGAACGAGTCGGAGAGGAAATCGCCGGCGGGAGCGGGCGCGCCCGTTCCGTGGGGCGCACCCGTTCCGTGGGGTGCGGGCCGTGCCGCGACCGGCGCCGGGGGGTGCGCGGAGGTGTCGGTCACGACGTCGCCCCTCCCCGGAGCGACCGGTTCACGGCATTGCGCACCAGGACTTCCTTGTCGGTGGCGGACTTGCGCAGCGCCTGGACGGCGGCGTCGGTTCCGATCCGGCCGAGGGCCAGGGCGGCGCAGGCACGGACCTCGGCGTCCTCGCGCTTCCCGAACAGACCCCGGCCGTTGAGATAGGCGTCGAGCATGGACACCCCGGCCTCGCCGCACATGGCGCCGTATGCCTCGAAGAAGGCCATCTTCTCGGTGAGGTCGGACTCGTGGAGGCGTTTCCCCTTGACAATCCCCTCGATGCGGGGAAGAGCCGCCCGATAGCCGCGCGCGGCGAGCGCCTTGGCGGCAGCCACTCGCACGTCGCGTTCGGGGTCGTCGAGTCCGCGTTCGAGTTGTTGCAGCGCCCCCGGCGATCCGATCTCCGCCAGCGCCTGCACCACGGCGACGCGCATCTCGGCGTCGCCCTGTGTGAGCAGCCGGGCGAGGGCCGCTACGGCAGCGGCGGCCTTCGCGGCACCGGCCCGGCGTACGGCCTCGAGAGCCACGTCGCGCTCGCTGGCGCCGAGGAGGCGAACCAGCTCGGCGGTGTTGGCGGAGGCCAGGCGGTCGGCCGTCGCCTCGAGGAGCTTTCGCACGGCGGACGACTGCAGCCGCGCCATCCAGGCGAACAGGGTGCCCAACGCGCCGCCTCGGAGCTGTTCGAACAGCTCGTTCAGCTCGTCCTGGGGCGGGAGTTCCACCCGTTCGTCGAGGGCCTGCAGGAACTGGGCGAGGGCCTCCGGCTCGCTCATCCGGCTGGGGAGGGAGAGCAGGAGTTCCCGCTGGGCCGGCGTCAGGTCGCGGGCGCGGTTGGCCGCGATGTTCACCTCGCGCAGCAGCAGCGCGACCGTGCGCAGGTGACCCGACGACAGGAGCTGGACCAGCATGCCGTCAAGGATCCCGCAGATTTCGTCGCGAATGGCCGGATCCGTCTGCTGCTCGAAGACGTCGAGCAAGATGGTCACGACGTTGGCGCGCAGGTCGGTGGCGTAGTGCTGCCGCACTTCGGTGCGGAGGTACTCGACCTCCGACTCGTCGAGGAAGTAGAGGGTGGAATCGAACTCGTCGAGATTCACCACGCCCGGCGGCGCGACCACTTCCTGGGGCGGCTCGTGGACGATCGCGGTGTCGATCAGCCGCGGGCGTTCGGATTCGTCGGTGGCCTCGATGGCCTCGGCCGTCTCGAAGCTGATGTCGACGTAGCGATACTTGATGTACGAGAACTCGTGCTCCCACAGGAGCGTGAGCAGATCGTCCTCGTCAGGCGATGCCTTGCGCACCCGGGCGACGATCTGCACCAGGGTGACGATTTCCTGCTCCTCGATTCCCTTGAGGAAGCGGAGCTCGCGGATGCCGTCCTTGTACAGCACCCACGGCAGCGCGTCGCCGGTCTTGTCCGGCTCGTTGACGACGGTTCGCCCTTCCCAGGTGAGTCGTGTGTCGCTCACCTCGAATACCAGCTCGTCGGTGTGCGTCCAGATGGGCGCGAACGCGCCCTTCACGTTGTCGAGCGAGCGCTGGTAGGTCGGATTGTTCTGGAGGTACAGCTGGTGCGCCCGCACGGCGCGCGCGAACAGGCGCAACATCTCCTCGACCAGAGCGATGTTGAACGGAGGCTCGGGTCGCTCGGTGTCCGGGGTGGCCGTCGACGTGGTCGGGAGTGTCACGGTGCCAAGATATCCATTTCAACGATTTGTGCCACGTCCTTGTCGCCGCGCCCACTCACACACAGCACCACGTGCTCGTCAGGCGCCCAGCGCCCGCGCTGCGCGGCGATCCAGGCGACGGCGTGCGCCGTCTCCAATGCCGGGATGATCCCTTCGAGCCGGCTGAGCATCGCGAATCCCTGCAGTGCATCCCGGTCGACGACCGTTGCGTAGGTCGCCCGCCGGCTGTCCTTGAGAAAAGCGTGTTCCGGTCCGACGCCCGGATAGTCGAGTCCCGCCGAAATCGAATGGGCGGGGTGCACCTGCCCGTGCTCGTCCTGCAGCAGATAGCTCAAGGATCCGTGCAGCACGCCCGGCCGCCCCCGCGCCAGCGACGCGGCATGGTGCCCCGAGTCGAGGCCCTCGCCCGCCGCCTCTACTCCGACGAGTTCGACCGCCGAATCGTCAACGAACCCGGCGAAAATCCCGCTGGCGTTCGACCCGCCTCCGACACAGGCCACCACCGTCCGCGGAAGGGTCCCGGCCGCCTCCAGCAGCTGGACCCGTGCCTCCCGACCGATCACGGACTGAAACGCGCGCACCATGCGCGGATACGGCGCCGGACCCACGACCGAGCCGATGATATAGTGGGTATCCGCGACGTTCGTCACCCAGTCCCGGATCGCTTCGGTGGTGGCGTCCTTGAGGGTCCGGGTGCCCGATGTCACCGGGACGACGGTGGCACCGAGGAGCCGCATCCGGTACACGTTGAGGGCCTGACGGTGCATGTCCTCCTCGCCCATGTAGACCACACAGGAGAGGCCGAAGCGCGCGCACACCGTGGCCGTGGCCACGCCGTGCTGACCCGCGCCCGTCTCGGCGATGATGCGGTGCTTGCCCATCCGGAGCGCGAGCAAGGCCTGTCCGACCGTGTTGTTGATCTTGTGCGCGCCGGTGTGATTCAGGTCCTCCCGCTTGAGCCAGACCGTCGCCCCCACGCGCTGGGAAAACCGCGGTGCGGCACTCAGGGGCGTGGGGCGTCCCACGTAACCGTGCAGCAGCCCGTCGAGCTCCCTTCGATACGAGTCGTCCGCCATCGCCGCGTCGAAGGCCGCCTCGAGCTCATCGAGCGCGGGGATGAGTGTCTCGGGCACGTAGCGCCCGCCATACACACCGAACCGGGTTCCGAGCATGCGTCTACCTAAGGAGAGATGTCCGCGTGAACCGCGTCGACAAACGCACGCATCCGCGACGGATCCTTGATGCCCGGGCCGGTCTCCACGCCGGAGGAGACATCCACCACATCGGGACCGAGGGCGGCGATCGCGCGCCGCACGTTGTCCGGCCGGAGCCCCCCGGCGACCACCAGCTGGGCGCCGGCCCGCATCCCCGGAACAACCTCGGCGGCGGCCGTCCAGTCCCACGCCTCACCGGTGCCCCCGTTCCCCCGCGGTGAACGGGAGTCGAGGACCACGCCGTGCGCCACCTCGAAGAGCGAGTGCGCCTCGGGTGGTACGCCGTACAATCCGACCTGCACCACGGCCCACACGATGCCTCCGAATCGCGCCCGGGCCGCCGCAATCGCGGCGGGCTCCACGGGGCCATGCAACTGCACACCATCCAGTCGCAGGCGCTCGGCCACCGCCAGCGCCCGGTCGGGTCCGTCGTCGAATACGCCGATGCAGTGCACCCCCCGTCCCTGCACCGCCCGCGTGATTTCCAGCGCGCGCGCCTCGGTTACCTGGCGGGGACTTCGGGCGAATATGACACCCACGTAGCGGGCGCCGAGCTCGGCCGCCAGCTCTGCGTCGACGCTGCGCGTGATGCCGCAGAACTTGATCTCAGGCAAGCTGCCCCCGCGCGTGTCGTGGCACCCCGCAAAGGGCGCGCACCGCCTCCTCCCCGTCTGCTGCCCGCGACAGACTGGATCCGACCAGCACCGCGTGGGCGCCCAACGCGCCAGCGGCGAGCACGCCAGCCCGGCCTGCGATTCCGCTTTCGGCTATGGCAACACAGCGCGCGGGGACGCGGGGCACGAGCTGTTCCGGTACCCTATCGTCGATCTCGAGCGTTTCCAGGTTTCGGCGATTCACCCCGACTACCTCGGCGCCCGATTCCAGCGCCCATTCGAGTTCCGCCGGGTCGCGGACCTCGAAAACAGCTTCGATGCCTGCCTCCGCCGCAACGTCCGCGAGACGCGCCGTCCCGTTGGGACCCAACGCCCGCACGATCAACAGCAACGCGGATGCTCCCAGCGCGCGCGCTTCCCAGACCTGGGCCGGATGCAGGTGGAAGTCCTTCTTGAGGACCGGCAGCCGCGTCACTCGGAGCACCGCGCGCAGGTCGTCCGTCGATCCCAGGAATTCAGAGGGCTCGGTCAACACGGAAATGGCGGAAGCGCCCCCGGAGCAGTAGGCCCGCGCGCGATCCGCCGGATCCAGGTTCTCATCGAGTGATCCCTTCGACGGGGCCCGGCGCTTGATCTCGGCGATGACGTGCACGTCGGTTCCCTGGCGCAGGGCGTCGGCGAGAGAGGGCGCCGAGTCGCGAGCCAGTGCCTCCCGGCGCAGTGCGGCGAGCTCTGAAGACAGCGAGGCCGCGCGCTGCGCCGCGCGCTCACACAGGCGGCCCAGGACGCCGCTCGGAGGTATCCAGTGGGTCTGCGCTTGCACTTCGGTGATTCTTCGGTTATCGTGGTTTTCGGCCGTTGTTCGGGTGCCCCTATGGTCCCACCGACACCACCAGTCGGAGTGCTCCATGCCGCTCACGAGGCGTCAACGAGAAATCCTCACGTATCTGCAGGCCTATGCGGACGACAACGGGTACGCCCCGAGCTTCGAGGAGATCGCACGGCACTTCAACTATAACTCGCTCGCTACCGTGCATGAGCATCTGAGCAATCTCGAGCGCAAGGGCTACATCAAGCGCACTTACAATGAAAGTCGGGCCATCCAGATCCTGCCTTCGGAAGTCTTTCCGCGCGCCGTCGAGCTGCCGCTCTACGGCACGGTCGCGGCCGGCACCCCGATCGAGGCCGTCGCGGGCTCCGAAACGGTGTCGGTGCCGGAGGAATTCGCACAGCAGCGGGGTCGGCATTACGTGCTCCGAGTGCGCGGCAATTCCATGATCGACGAGCAGATCCGCGACGGCGACTTTGTCATCGTCAATGAGCGGCAGAGCGCGGACAAAGGCGAGATGGTGATCGCGCTGCTGAACGGGACGTCGGCCACCCTGAAACGTTTCTTCCGCGAGCGTGACGGGCGCATTCGACTCCAGCCTGCCAACGAGGCGGTCGCGCCCCTGTACGTGCATGAGAACGACATCCTGATACAGGGCGTCGTGGTGGGCGTTATTCGGCGCTACTGAATGTCCCGCGCGCGCGCGTATGCGTCGCGCATGCGCTCCAGGGCCGCCTTCCCCGCCCCCTGGTCCAGCGCCTGGGTCGCGACGTCGACGCATTCTGCGAACGTGCGAGTGCGACCGGACACATAGACGGCGGCGGCGGCGTTGAGAATCACGGCGGAGCGCGCCGCCGGCGCCCCGCGCCCGGCCAGCACTTCGGTGATGACATGGGCGTTGTCCGCTGGCCCGCCTCCAACCAGGTCATCGGCCGAGAGGTCGCGGATCCCGAGCTCACGTGGATCGAAGTTCCACTCCGTGACCGCGCCCGGACGCACCTCAGCGATCCGGCTGGGTCCGAGGGGCGATATCTCGTCCATCCCGGGTTCGCCGAACGCGACGAGGGCATGGCGTGTGTCCAGGGCTGCCAGCGCACCGGCCAGCAGGGACAATCGTCGCAGCTCGGCGACGCCGACGATCTGACGCCCTGCGCGGGCCGGATTGGCGAGTGGTCCCACGATGTTCATCACTGTCGGGACGGCAATTTCCCGTCGAACCGGCGCGACGTGGCGCATGGCCGGGTGCATGGTGGGCGCGAACATGAACACGATGCCCGCCCGTCGCAGCACGAACGCCATCTGTGCCGGCGTGGCGTCAATGGGGACGCCGAGCGCCTCGAGCACCTCGGCGCTGCCGCACTGTGAGGTGAACGACCGATTCCCATGCTTGGCGATTCGAACGCCGGCGCCGGCGGCCAGCAGTCCGGCGGCGGTGGAGATGTTGAAGGTGGTGAGTGCGCCGCCGCCGGTGCCGCAGGTGTCGACCAGCTCGTGCGGCGCGTCGGCATCGAGCTGGACCATCGCGGCACGGAGCGCGCGGGCGGCGCCGGCGACCTCCTCGGCGGTTTCGCCCTTGACGCGCAGGCCCATGAGCAGTGCCGCCACCTGGGCCGGACTGGCCTCACCTTCCATCACCACGCCGAACGCACCAGCCGCTTCCTCCGACGCCAGCGACTCCCCGAAGGCCAGGCGCCGGATGGCGGTCTGTATGACGTTAGGCGGCATGGATGGAATCGAACAGGCGGGTGGCGAGTTGGGCGCGGGTGGTGATGAGGGCGATAACCAGCGCCAGCAGCCGCACCCGCTCCATATCCTCTTCCACGAACACCCCACGCTTGGCGCGGTTGGTGAGGTTCACGACGCCAAGCAGCTCGTCGTGGTAGATGAGCGGGAAGCTGATGAAGGAGCCTGTCGTCAGGTACTCGTCGCGAAGGAGGGGATGGGTGACGCCGTCAGCCACGTCCTGCACCAGGAGCGGCTCGCGCGTGCTGGCGACGATCCCGGCAACGCCCTTGCCGAAGCGTGTCCGTTGTCCGAGCTGCACGTGCGGCAGCAGGCCTCGCGCCGCGGCCAGAAACAGCGAATCCGGTTCGGGCGCGCGCAACATGAGGGAACACCGCTGCGCCTGCATGTCATCGCCGACCAGCGCCAGCAAGCCGTCGACGAGCGGACCGGGCTCACCGGTGGTGTTGTCGAGGGCGAGGGCGCGTTCAATGAGGTAGAGCGTACGCGTCTTCTGACGCAGCGACTCGTGACGGCGGTGCAATTCGATGTGGGCCTGCTCGAGCTGGCCAATCGCGGCCGTGAGCTGGTGCTCGAGGGACTGCGCCCGATGCGCCGCGCGCCGCGCGTCCTCTTCGGCGCTGGCCATGCCGTGTTCGAGCTGGAGCAGTCGCGCGGTCTCCTGGACGCCCGAGTGAGTGACCGCGTCGCGCGCGCGGGCGAGTTCGCTCTCCATCTCGCCGAGCTTCTTCAGGTAGTCGCCATGCACGCGCTGCGTGATGTCTTCCAGGGTCCGCACCGCCTCGGCCCGCGCCTCGCGGTCGGCAAACCGCGCGAACGCCAGATCGAACAGCGCCGCGTCGGGGGCGAAACGTTCACTGGTGCGTGTGCCGAACATCTTGCGCTGTTCGTACAATGCCAGGACGGAGCTCAGGGCGCCGTCGGTGGCCAGACCGCGCAGCGAGAGGATGCCGCCGTCGGCGAATGGAGAGAGCCCCAGCAACCGGGCGTATTCGGCGGAGCGATCTCCGAGGTCCACGAACTGACCGCCGGCGGTGACGAGGGTTCTGATGGAAGGCGGCAGGTGATCAAAGGTGGTGTCGACCGGCGCGCGCTCCACCCGGTCGCCGACCGGGGTGAGTCGTTCGCGGAGCATCTCGCGGCGTCCATCGTAGCGCAACAGACCGAGGACGGCGGAGCGGTCGCTGTCGGCGAGCGCCTCGCCGAGCGCCACGAGTGCCGCGTTGAGGTCCGGTGAGACGGCCAGCGCGTGGGCGAGTGATGGGAGAGAGCGGGTGGCCACTACGCGTCGGAGGGCAGAGGTCGAGGGTCGGATCGGCGGAAAGGAAGCGCCCCCGGTGGCTCGCGCCTCCGTCTCCGGGTTCGAACCGATTCCCGACTGCCGGTCTCTGGGCTGGACATTATGTGGAGCAGGAATGTGGGCGCGTACGTGAAGCCGTGTCAATCGTTTCCGTGCGCTCGCGCGTTGCTTGACTTGAACTGGCGCCGGGCTAATTTCCGAGTCGATGACGGCGCGCACCGTGCAGCTGGTGCTGCACTACGACGGCACCGACTTCGCGGGCTGGCAGCGACAGCCGAATGAGCGGACTGTCCAGGGCGAACTTGAGCGCGTGCTCGCCGATCTCTGCGGACAACGGATCGTGGCGCAAGGGGCCGGCCGCACGGACGCGGGCGTACACGCCCGCGGGCAGGCGGTCGGTGTACGGGTCTCTGACAAGTGGTGTGCGGCGCCGCTGCGCCGCGCGGTCAATGCACTCCTCCCCAGGGACGTGTGGGTCGCGGCGGCGTACGACATGCGCCCCGAGTTCCATGCACGCTTCAGCGCTTCCTCCCGTCGCTATGTCTATCAGGTGGGAACAGACGAGGATGTGCGGTCTCCCTTTCGGCGTCGCACCGAATGGGCCTACCGACGTCCTCTGTCGCGCGCCTCACTGGATACATCGGCGGCGCAGATCGTGGGCAACCACTGCTTCGTGGCGTTCGCGGCGCGCGGGACGGCGCCGCCAACCGATGCCCACCGCTGTACGGTGTTCGAGGCCGTGTGGCGTGACCGGCCTGGCGGCATCAGCCTGCACATCGAAGCGAACCGCTTTCTGCACCACATGGTGCGTTTCCTCGTCGGGACGATGCTGGAGGTGGCGAGCGGGCGCCGCGACGCGGACACAATCGCGCGTCTCCTCGATGCCGCCACCAACGACGAGGTTTCACCCCCCGCTCCAGCGCACGCGCTCGTGCTGGAGCGCGTCACCTACCCCGCGGCGCTATACCTGAGTCCGGCATGAAGATCTTTCTCGCCAGTGCGTCGTTCGACGATGTGAGATGGGCGGCCTCCTGTGGATTCCTCGACGGCGCGCTCGTCAGCCCGGCGTTGATGGAAGGCGAGGTGGAGAGCGCGACCGCACGCGCGCTTGAGATCGCGCGGCTGTTTGCCTGCCCGGTGATTCTGTCGCTCGGATCGCATGACGCCGAGGAACTCTATCGCGAGGCACGCGCTCTGGCGCACAACACGGACGAAGTCATCCTGGAGTTTCCGCTCGCGGCCGACACGGTGGAGGGGTTGCACCGCGCCATGAGCGACGGCATGCAGGTGGCGGCGAGCATGGTGTTTACCACGGCGCAGGCCCTGCTGGCCGCCAAAGCCGGTGCCTCGGCGGTCCTCGTCCACATGCGCGCTCTCGAGGCGCAGGGCCAGAACGCCACCACCACACTGGGTGAGATGCGCGCGATCTTCGATGTGCACCGACTGGAGTGCGAGATCGTGGCGGTGACGCCGGGCAGTGCCGGGCAGGTGGCGGCGTGTGCGGCATCGGGCGTTGACGCCGTGGTGCTCGAGCCATCGGTGCTACGCGACCTGCTGCTGCACCCGCTGGCCGACCGCACGCTGGACGCGCTGCTGCAGACGGGCCCCGGGGTTCGCGCGAGGGCGGTGTGATGGGGGGAAAGGTCAGAGGCCAGAGGCCAAAGGCCAAAGGCCAAAGGCCGGAGGCCAGAGGCCAGAGGCCAAAGGCCAGAGGCCAGAGGCCAGAAGCCAAAGGCCATCTTGCACACGCCATCGTCGTGGCGATGGCGGTTGCCCTGGCACCGTGGCTCGGCGCATGCGGGAGCAGCGGCCCGCGCGACTCGCATGCCGAAACGGTGCAGCCGCCTGCGCCGCAGACCAGCGCGGCGGTGGACGCCTCGCGGCAGACGGCCATCACTGCCGCCGTGGCGCGGGTGGCGCCGTCGGTGGTGACGGTGCAGACGGAAACGGTCGAGCAGGTGCCGATGGACTTCTGGGAGGAGTTCTTCGGCGGGCGGTCGGGCCAGCGCGTAGCGCCCGGGATGGGGTCGGGATTCGTCATCCGCCCTGACGGCGTGATCCTCACCAATGCCCACGTGGTGAGCGGGGCGACCAAGGTGTCGGTGATGATGCGGGACGGCACCACCTACCCTGCCACCGTGCTGGGCAAGGACGAGACCAACGACCTGGCGGTGGTGCAGATCGACGCGAAGAACCTGCCGACTGCGCCGTTAGGCAAGTCGGACGATCTGATCATCGGCGAGTGGGCGATCGCGATCGGCAATCCGTTCGGCTTCGTGCTCGGGAACACCGAACCGTCCGTGACCGCCGGCGTGATCAGCGCCACCGGTCGCAACCTGATCGGCCAGCAGGAGGGCGGCGGGCTGTACGTCGACATGATCCAGACCGACGCGTCCATCAACCCGGGCAATTCCGGCGGCCCGCTGGTGAATGCCGACGGCGAGGTGATCGGCGTCAACAGCTCGATCTACACGCCCACGACGGCGGATCGGTCGGCATCGGGTTCGCGATTCCGATCGATCGCGCGAAGCGGGTGGCGGACGATCTCATCGAGCACGGGGAAGTTCGTCATCCCTGGATCGGCGAGCTGCTCCAGGAGCCGACGACGTCGAACCCGCGCGACGTGGTCACGGCGGGGGTGATCGTCCGGGCGGTGGTCCCCGGCTCACCGGCGCAGAAGGCGGGACTCCAGGCCGGCGACCAGATCGTCCGGGCGCGCGGCCGGGCGCTGCGCAACGTGTTCGACTGGGAGGCGGCGCGGCTCACGCTGCGGGTGGGCGAGAAGGTCCCGCTCGGGTCCGGCGCGGTGGACGCGGGATGACGATCACGGTGACGGTCGCCGATCGGCCGGAAGTGAGCGCGCCGAAGCTGACGGTGTTGCGGGAGATCGAGTTGACCGACCTCACGCCGGCGATCCGGGCCGAGCGCGGCATCCGGAGCGGCCACGGCGCGCTGGTGACCAACGTGAGCGATCGGGTGCGCGACGAGATCGGGATCGAGGAGGGCGATGTGATCGTCCAGATCAACCGGACACCGGTCACCAGCGCGGCCGACGTGAAGCGCGCGTTCGACTTCAACGCCGGACGCCAGGGGATCCGGATCGTGTTCGAGCGCGGGGGCGTGGCTACACCACACCCGACTTCGTCATCCGGTGACGCTCACGCACCGCGTACTCCTCGCCGCTCGCCGAGCGGTATGCGTCGCGGGCGATGCTCGAGCTGTGGTCGCCTGACCGCCGTACGGGCTGTGGCGGCGGCTCTGGCTGGCGCTCGCCGAAGGTGAGCGGGCGCTGGGCGTGCCGATTCCCGACGAGGCGCTGGCGCAGATGCGCGCGCACCTCGACGACATCGACTTCGAGGCCGTGGCCGCGTACGAGCGGCGCTTCCGCCACGACGTCATGGCGCACGTCCACGCATTCGGCGACGTGGCGCCGGCGGCGGCGCCGTTCATCCACCTCGGCGCCACCAGCGCGTTCGTCACCGACAACGCCGACCTGGTGCTGATGCGCGAGGCGCTCGGCCTTCTGCGACACCGCGTGATCGACGCGCTTCGCATCCTGGACGGATTCGCGCGGCGGTGGCGCGCCGAGCCGACGCTCGGCTACACGCACCTGCAGCCGGCGCAGCTCACCACCGTCGGCAAGCGGGCCACGCTCTGGATGCAGGACCTCGTCCTCGACCTGGCGGATCTCGACTATCGGATCGCCACGCTGCCGTTCCGCGGCGTGAAGGGGACGACCGGCACCCAGGCGAGCTTCCTGGAGCTGTTCGGCGGCGACCACGAGCAAGGTCCGCGAGCTCGACGCGCGCGTGACCGCCGCGATGGGATTTCGCGCGCAGCGTGCCGGTGTCCGGCCAGACCTATACGCGCAAGGTCGACGCGCAGGTGCTGGGCGTGGTAGCCGGCGTCGCGGCCAGCGCGGCGAAGTTCAGCAGCGACATGCGCATGCTGCAGGCCTTTGGCGAGATGAGGAGCCGTTCGAGACGGAGCAGATCGGCTCGTCGGCGATGGCGTACAAGCGCAATCCCATGCGCTGCGAGCGCATCGCGTCGCTGGCCCGCTTCGTCTGCTCGCTCGAGCCGAACGCGAACCAGACGCACGGCGTGCAGTACTTCGAGCGCACGCTCGACGACAGCGCCAACCGGCGGCTGGTGATTCCGGAGGCGTTCCTGGCCACCGACGCCATCCTGGTGCTCATGCGCAACGTGGCGAGCGGCCTCGAGGTGCATCCGGCGCGCATTCGGCAGCGCGTGCTGGACGAGCTGCCGTTCATGGCCACCGAGGAGCTGATCGTCCGCGCCGTGCGCGCGGGTGGCGACCGGCAGGCGGCGCACGAGATGATCCGCCGGCACAGCCTGGCGGCCGCGCGCGCGATGAAGGAATGAGGGCGCGGCCAACGACATGCTCGAGCGCCTGGCCGCGGACCCGGCCTTCCCGGCCGGACTCGATGACCTGCGCTCCACGACGGATCCAGCGCGGTTCTTCGGGCGCGCCCCCGAGCAGGTGGACGAGTTCCTGCGCGGAAGTCATCGAACCGATTCTCGCGGGCGCCACGCGCGGCACATACGACGACCAGGAGAGGTCCGCGTATGACAACGGTGACGCGAGACGCGACTCCCGCTGCAGCTCTTTCGGCGGGGCAAGGTGCGCGACGTCTACGAGGTGGACGACGACCGGTTGCTGGTCGTCGCCACCGACCGCGTGTGCGCGTTCGATGTCGTGATGCGCGAGGCGGTGCCGCACAAGGGCGCCGTGCTCACGCAGCTCACCGCCTGGTGGCTCCGCCAGCTCGACGGGAGCGTCGCGCATCACATGATCGCCGCCGACGCCGACGAGATCGTGGATGAGCTGCCGGGTCTGGCCGGCGCGCGCGACGCTCCTCGCGGACGGGCGATGCTTTGTCAGCGCACCGCCGTCTTCCCGGTGGAATGCGTGATCCGCGGCTACATTGCCGGATCGGCGTGGAAGGAGTATCGCGCGCACCGGCACGCTGGCGGGCGAACCGCTTCCGGCTGGGATGCGGGAAAGCGACCGGCTGACGCCGGCGATCTTCAGCCCGGCCACCAAGGCCGAGTCCGGCCACGACGAGAACATCACCATCGACGCGGATGGCGCAGATCGTGGGCGCCGATACCGCGCAGCGGAGCTGGAGCAGCTGACGCGGCGCGTCTACGAGCTTCGGCTGCAAGCATGGCCGAGCCGCGGGGAATCATCATCGCCGATACGAAGTTCGAGTTCGGCTCGGTGGGGGACGGATCCTCCTCGATCGACGAGGTGCTGACGCCGGACAGCTCGCGCTTCTGGCCGGCCGACCGAATACCAGCCCGGACGCACGCAGCCGAGCTTCGACAAGCAGCCGCTGCGCGACTACCTCGACGGCGAGCGGGCGGCCGGGCGCTGGAACGGCGACGCTCCGCCTCCTCCGCTTCCCGACGAGGTGGTGGCGGCGACGAGCGCGCGGTACCTCGATGCGTATCGGCGCATCACCGGGTCACCGTTGGCCATCAGCTCGCACCGCATGAACTTCGCGCGCGAAGGATTCGTCTTCATCGTCGTGGCGGCCGTGCTGGCGGCGGCCGCCTTCGCGCTCGCGCTCAACGCCGCGCTCGTGGGGGCTGTGGCTCGTGGCGTTCGTGCTCACCGTCGTCGCGCTGTGGGTCGCGTACTTCTTTCGCGACCCGGAGCGGACCGGCGAGCGCGGGGCAGGGACTCGTCATCGCGCCCGCCGACGGCCGCGTGGTGATGATCACCGAGGTGGACGAGCCGGCGTTCCTGCAGCAATCGCGCCAAGCGCGATCTCGATCTTCATGAACGTCTTCAACGTGCACGTGAACCGGTATCCGGTGTCCGGCATGGTGCGGTTCGTCCACTACAACCCCGGCAAGTTCCTCAACGCCGCCTCGGAGAAGTCGAGCCTCGAGAACGAGCAGATGTCGGTGGGCATCGAAATGCGGCGGCCGACCGCATGCTCGTGCGCCAGATCGCCGGGCTGATCGCGCGGCGCATCGTCACCTACAGCCGGGAAGGCGAGCAGCGTCGAGCAGGGCGAGCGGATGGGGATCATCCGGTTCGGCTCGCGCGTGGACGTCTTCGTCCCGCCGACAGCGCGAGGTGACCGTGAACGGGTGGGCGAGACCACCGTCGCCGGGGTCACGGTGCTCGGCGACGCTTCCGGAGGGCTGATGGCTGGCGACGATCGCCAGCCGGTCTGCGGCCGCACCGTCGTGCAGCTGCCGAACGGGTTCACGCTGGCGAACCTGTTCTTCGGCGTGTTCGCGATCGTCGCGGCGTCGCGCGGGGATCTCTCGCGCGCCGGCGCGTACATCGTGTTCGGCGGCATCGCCGACGCGCTGGACGGGCGGGTGGCTCGGGCGACCCGCACCGGCAGCCGCTTCGGCGAGGAGCTCGACTCGCTGGTCGACGCCATCTCGTTCGGGCTCGCGCCGGCGATGATCATGTACTTCGCCGTGCTGAACCAGTCGGGGTGGGACTGGATCTTCTGTTTCATCTACACGATGTGCGCGGTGATCCGGCTCGCGCGATTCAACATCGAGCAGGCCGGCCGCGCGAAGACATTACTTCAACGGGCTTCCGAGCCCGGCGGCGGGCCTCACGCTGGCGACCTACTACTGGTTCAGCCAGACGCCGCTCTACCAGGAGACCGTGCTCGTGGACCTGCCGTGGCACCAGTGCTGCGCTACCTCATGGTGGGGCTCGCCTTTCTGATGATCAGCAACGTGAAGTATGCCGCGGTGCCGACGATCGGCTATCGCTCGCTGCGTGAGATGTTTGGTTCGCTGGTGGTCGTGGCGGCGGTCGTCGGGGTGATCTTCCTCCCGCGGCAGTTCTTCTTCCCGGCGCTGCTGGCCTACGTGGTGTGGGGCGTGGTGCGGACGTTCTTCGTGGGGCTGCTGGCGAAGCTGCCGGGAGCCGAATACGAAGATGCCACCCTGCTGGAAACCCCCGCCGACGAGACGAACGTCCGGGAGGACGGCGCGGGGGCGAGGCGGCGGCGGCGCCGCCGACGGGTGCGTGGCGCCCGCCATCAGCCCCCGCAGAACCCCATGGAGGATCCTCGCGCATGACCCGCTTTCGCGTCGCCGTCCACATCGTTCCCCGTCGCGGCCTACTCGACCCGCAGGGCAAGGCGGTCGCGGACGCCCTCCACGCGCTGGGCTTCGCCGACGTGCGCGACGTGCGCGTGGGACGGCACCTGGTGATCGACGCCGATGCCGCCGAACCGACCGCCGCCGAGCGCGTGGTGCGCGAGATGTGCGACAAGCTGCTCGCCAACCCCGTGACCGAAGACTACGAGATCGCTGGAGTGACGCCCGCGTGAAATTCGGCATCGTGACCTTCCCCGGCTCCAACTGCGACGACGACACCTACCATGCGGTCGTCGACGCCCTCGGCGCGCCCGCCGTACGGCTCTGGCACAAGGATCACGACCTGCAGGGCGCCGACGTCGTCGTGCTCCCCGGAGGGTTCAGCTACGGCGACTACCTGCGCGCCGGCGCCATCGCGCGGTTCAGCCCCATCATGCGCGAGGTGGTCGAGCACGCGCGCCGTGGCGCGCCGGTGGTCGGCATCTGCAATGGCTTCCAGATCCTCTGCGAGGCGCGCCTCCTTCCCGGTGCGCTGCTGCGCAACGCCAGCCTCCGCTTCGCCAGCCAGTGGGTGTGGGTGCGCACGGAGAATGCCGACACCCACTTCACCAGCCAGTATGGTCGCGGACAGGTGCTGCGGCTTCCGATTGCCCACGGCGACGGCCGATATACCATCGACGCGGACGGGCTGGCGCGGCTGGAAGGCAACGGACAGGTCGTCTTCCGCTACGTGGATGCATCGGGAGAACCCACGGCCGCGGCCAACCCCAATGGCGCGATGGACAATATCGCCGGCATCATCAATGAAACCGGCAACGTGCTGGCGCTCATGCCGCACCCCGAACGCGCGGTGGATGCCATGCTCGGCTCGACGGACGGACTGCCGCTGTTCGAATCGATCCTGGCGAGTGTGGCTGCGTGATGCGCCGGCGAGGCGACGCTCCGCGGCTTCTTCCCAGACCTGCCCCCGACACCAGACTCACGACCTGCGCCATGGATAACGAAAAGCCCAGCCGAAACGAGGACGAGTACTTCGCCCGGAAGGACGCCGACCTCATTCGGGAGCAACGGGCGCGGCTCGACGCCGAGCGGCGCGCGCCGAACGCGCGTCCCACTACATGCACTGCCCCAAGTGCGGAGCCAAGCTGATCGAGACCGAGTTCCACCACATCAAGATCGACAAGTGCCCCGAGTGTTCGGGCGTCTGGTTCGACGGCGGCGAGATCGAGCTCCTGGAGCACATCGACCAGAGCAGCATTCGTTCCCTGATGCGGTCCACATTCGGACTCCACTGGTGAGCGGAGCAGTCCCCCGCCCCGGCGACCCGGTCATCACGCCCGCCCTGGTCGCCGAGCACGGACTCACCGCGGAAGAATACGAGCGTCTGGTCGCGATGCTGGGCCGCGACGCCGACGTTCACCGAGCTCGGGATCGTCAGCGCGCTCTGGAGCGAGCATTGCTCGTACAAGCATTCGCGTCCGGTGCTGCGCACGCTTCCCACTTCGGCGCCCTATGTGCTGCAGGGACCCGGAGAGAACGCCGGCGTGATCTCGGTGGGTGACGGCCTTGCGGTCGCGTTCAAGATCGAGTCGCACAACCATCCCTCGGCGGTCGAACCGTATCAGGGCGCGGCCACCGGTGTCGGCGGCATCCTGCGTGACGTGTTCACCATGGGGGCGCGCCCGATCGCGCTGCTCAATTCGCTCCGTTTCGGGAGCCTGGAGCATCCGCGCATGCGCTGGCTGTTCGCCGGCGTCGTGAAAGGCATTGGCGACTACGGCAACTGCGTCGGGGTGCCGACGGTAGCCGGCGAGGTGGTGTTCGACGACGCCTACGAGGGCAACCCGCTGGTGAACGCCATGTGCGTCGGCGTGTTGCGCGAGGAGGAGCTGATCACGGCGCGCGCCGAGGGCGTCGGCAACCCGATCATCGCGGTTGGCGCGCGCACCGGCCGCGACGGGATCCACGGCGCCTCGTTCGCCTCGGAGGACCTGTCGCACGAGAGCGACGCCAAGCGTCCGCGCGTGCAGGTGGGCGATCCGTTCACCGAGAAGCTGCTGCTCGAGGCGTCCCTCGAGCTGATCCGGTCCGGAGCACATCGTCGCCATCCAGGACATGGGCGCGGCCGGTCTGACGAGCTCGTCGGCCGAGATGGCGGCGCGCGGCGACGTCGGGGTGACGATCGATGTGCGTCGCGTTCCGTTGCGCGAAGGAGGGCATGAGCCGTACGAGATCCTGCTCAGCGAGTCGCAGGAACGGATGCTGGTGGTGGCACGGCGCGGCCACGAGCGCGACGTGCAGGAGATTCTCGAGAAGTGGGATCTCAACGCGGCGGTCATCGGCGAGGTGATCGCCGAGCCGGTGTACCGGGTGACCGAGGGCGACCGCGTCGTCGCCGAGTTCCCCGGCTCGCGACTGGTCACCGAATGCCCGGTCTACACACCGGAGGCGCGTGAGAGCGAGGACGTGCGCCGCCTTGCGCGAGCGGCGACGTGGATGGGATCGCGGAGCTGCCGGAGGAGAGCGATCCGTGCTGGACACTGGAACGCCTCCTCGGCTCGCCGACCATCGCCGACAAGACGTGGGTGGTGCGGCAGTACGACAGCACGGTGCGGGCGAGCACCGTGGTGGGTCCCGGGCCGGCGGACGCCGCCGTGGTGCGGTTGCGTGGGACCGCGCAAGGCGATCGCCATGAAGACCGACTGCAACGGGCGCTACGTCTATCTCGACCCGCGGATGGGCGGGCGGATCGCGGTGGCCGAGGCGGCGCGCAACGTCGCGTGTGCAGGGGCGCGCCCGATGGCGATCACGAACTGCCTGAACTTCGGCAACCCGCGGCGTCCCGAAGTGTTCTTCCAGTTCCGGGAGGCGGTGGCGGGCATGGGCGAGGCCTGCACGGCGTTAGGCACGCCGGTCACGGGCGGCAACGTCTCGTTCTACAACGAGAGCCCCGGGCGCGCGGTGTACCCGACGCCGACGATCGGCATGGTGGGGCTGGTCGACGACCTCGATCACGTGACGCGCGCGGGATTCTCCACGACCGGGCGACGCGATCGTCCTGCTCGGCGAGAACAGCGGCGAGATTCGGTGGCGAGCGAGTACCTGCGCTGGATCCACGACGTGGTGGCGGGGTATCCGCCACGCGTGCGATCTGCAGGGCGAACGGCGGCTCATCGACGCGCTGCTGCGCCGCCATCCGGGGCGGTCACGTGGCGTCGGCGCACGATTGCAGCGAAGGCGGCCTCGCGGTGGCACTCGCCGAGTGCTGCCTCCTGAGCACCCCGGAGCCGCTTGGCGCCGCGATCGACCTGGCGTGCGTGGGACGCCCTGCCACGACGGGCGCTGCTGTTCGGGGAGGCCCAGGGACGCGTGGTGGTCTCCACGGGCGCCGCGACGCGGTACTGGCGATCGCCCGGCTGGGAGCGGTGCCGGCGCGCGTCATCGGCCGCGTGGGCGAGGCCAACGGGTTATTCTCCATGACGTACCGGTTCGAGGGAATGGCGGATGCCGGTCGCGAGACTGGGCGATGCCTATTTCGGCGCGATTCCCTCGATCATGACGCGGATCGCCACGGCGAGTGACGAGACGGAGCGGACTTTGACAGCGGACGTCTGATTAATGTGCGGCATCTTTGGAGTCTGGGGTCATTCGGGCGCAGCGTCGCTGACGCGGCTGGGCCTGTACGCCCTGCAGCATCGCGGGCAGGAGTCGGCTGGCATCGTGGCCGTGGGCGAGGATGGGGTGGCCCATTCCCTCCGCAAGATGGGGCTGGTGTCCGAGGCCTTCACGACCGACGAACTCGAGCGCCTCGACGGGCGCATCGCCATCGGCCATACCCGCTACAGCACCGCCGGGACGTCTTCCATCGAGAACGCGCAGCCCGTGCTGGCGCGGTTCCGCGAGGGACACCTGGCGCTGGCGCACAACGGAAACCTGATCAATGCCGTCGAGCTGCGTCGCGAGCTGGAAGATCGCGGAGCGATCTTCTCGTCGAGCATGGACTCGGAGGTGCTCGTGCACCGCCTCGCCCGGTCTTCGGCCGTGGCCCCGGAGCACCGGCTGGCGGACGCGCTGGCGCGGGTCGAAGGGGCCTACAGCCTGCTGGTGCTCATCGGCCAGACGCTGCTCGCCGCGCGCGATCCGCGTGGGTGGCGTCCGCTGGTGATCGGACGCGGCAGGCGATGCCTGGGTTGCGGCCTCCGAGACCTGCGCCCTCGACATCGTGGGGGCGACGCTGATGCGCGAAGTCAGGCCGGGCGAGATCGTCGCCATCGATCAGCGACGGCATGCGGTGCTTCCAGGCATTCGATGTGCAGCCCCTGAAGCGGTGCGTCTTCGAGTACATCTACTTCGCGCGACCGGACAGCTACGTCTTCGGTGGATCGGTCGATCGGGCGCGACGCGCGCTGGGACGGCAACTGGCGCTGGAGCAACCTGCACCGGGCGCCGATCTGGTGTTCGCCGTGCCGGACTCGTCGAACGCCGCGGCGCTCGGTTACGCCGAGGCGTCGGGGCTCCCGCTGGAACTGGCGCTCATCCGCAACCACTACGTGGGTCGCACGTTCATCCAGCCGTCGCAGGGCGACCGCGACGCCAAGGTGAAGGTGAAGTACAATGCCGTGCGCGAGGTGCTCGCCGGCAAGAGCGTCGTCATGGTGGACGATTCCATCGTGCGCGGCACCACGACGCGTGGGCTGGTGGCGATGGTGCGGGCGGCCGGCGCGCGCCAGGTACACATGCGCGTGTCGTCGCCGCCCATCACCGGGCCATGCTACTACGGCATCGACACGCCCCGGCGCGAAGAACTCATCGCCGCGAACTATCCGGTCCAGGAAATCGCCAGACGGATCGGCGTGGACAGCCTGGGATACCTCTCGCTGGAGGGAATGCTGCAGGCCGTGCCCGGTGGCCCCGACGGTTTCTGCCACGCCTGCTTTTCCGGAGATTACCCGACGCCTCCACCGACCAACCCTGATAAACTGCGATTCGGCCGCGTGGCATAGACGCTGGTCCGGCCGCGCGCGGGCGCACGTCCAACGGATGGCGCATCGTCCGGCTGCAATCCCTGTTCCCGCCTTCGTCCCCTGACGTCCCATGGCCCAACTGGTCTTCTTCTTCGGTAACGGTCACGCCGACGGCACGCGCGAGATGAAGAACGTGCTCGGCAGCAAGGGCGCGAACCTCGCCGAGATGGTGAACATCGGCATCACCGTTCCGCCCGGATTCACGCTCGCCAGCAGCACCTGCATCGAGTATCTCGGCACCGGGTCGTACAGCGACGCCCTGCGGAACGAAGTCGCGGCGAACATGCGGCGTCTGGAATCGGCGACCGGAAAGGGCTTCGGAGACACCACCGCACCGCTGCTCGTCTCGGTGCGCAGCGGCGCGGCAGTCTCGATGCCGGGGATGATGGAGACCGTGCTCAACCTCGGTCTCAACGATCAGACCGTGGAGGGCCTCGCGCGACAGAGCGGCAACGCGCGGTTCGCGTACGACGCCTATCGACGCTTCATCCAGATGTACTCCAATGTGGTGCTCGATATCCCGGCGACGAGCTTCGAGGGTCTGCTGCGCGCCAAGCGCATCATGGCGGGCGTGGAGACGGACGCCGAACTCGACGAAGCAGGCGCTTCGCGTGCTGGTGGACGAGTACAAGAGTCTGGTGAAGCGCAGCACCGGTGCCGGGTTTCCGATGGATCCCGAGCAGCAGCTGTGGGGCTCGATCGAGGCGGTGTGGCGGTCGTGGAACCTGCGGAAGGCGGTGGACTATCGCCGGGTGAACGGCATCCCCGACACGCTGGGCACCGGCGTGAACATCGTGGCGATGGTCTTCGGGAACATGGGCGACGATTCGGGAACCGGCGTCGCCTTCACCCGCAATCCCTCGACCGGCGAGCCGCGGTTCTACGGCGAATTCCTCGTCAATGCGCAGGGCGAAGACGTGGTGTCGGGCGTGCGGACACCGCTCCGCATCGAAGAGATGGCGGACCTCCTTCCAGCGGCCTACCAGGAACTCCTCGGCGTGCAGAAGCGTCTCGAGGCCCACTATCGTGACATGCAGGATCTCGAGTTCACGGTGGAACGCGGCACGCTCTACATCCTGCAGACCCGCACCGGCAAGCGAACCGCAGCGGCGGCCATTCGCATCGCGCGCGACATGGTGGAGGAGGGACTGATCGCGCAGAATGACGCGGTGCGCCGACTCGACGCGATGCATCTGGACCAGCTCCTGCATCCGGTGATCGATCCCGGCGCCAAGGCCACGCCCATCGCGGTGGGGCTGCCGGCTTCGCCCGGGGCGGCCAGCGGGGTCGCGGTGTTCGACCCCGACGTGGCCGAGCAGCGCGCCGCCCGTGGCGATGCGGTGATTCTGGTGCGGGAGGAAACCACGCCCGAGGATTTTCACGGCATGGTCGCGGCGCGCGCGGTCCTCACGACGCGCGGCGGGATGACGAGCCACGCCGCGGTGGTGGCGCGCGGCATGGGCAAGTGCGCCGTCGTGGGAGCCAAGGATGTGGAAGTGGATGTCGAGCATCGGCAGTTCAGCGTGGACGGGACCATCGTCAACGAGGGCGACTGGATCACCCTGGACGGCGCGAGCGGTCGCGTCTATTGGGGTGACCTTCCCACCGTGCCGAGCGAAGTGGTGCGGGTGACGAGCGGGCAGCTGCCGGTGGACAGCGCGCCGGTATATCAGGCGTTCTCGCGGGTGCTGTCGTGGGCAGACGAGGCGCGACGGCTTCGGGTGCGCGCGAACGCCGACACCCCGAAGGACGCACGCATCGCACGCGGGTTCGGTGCCGAGGGGATCGGGCTCTGCCGCACCGAACACATGTTCTTCGAGGGCGACCGGATACACGCCATGCGGGAGATGATCGTTGCCCGCGATGAGGGCGGGCGCCGGCGGGCGCTGGAGAAGCTGCTGCCGATGCAGCGTGCAGACTTCGAGGCCATCTTCGAGGCGATGGAGGGATTCCCGGTCAACATCCGCCTCCTCGATCCGCCGCTCCACGAATTCCTGCCGCACGGCGGTGAAGAGTCGAAGCTGCTGGCCCGACAGCTGCGGCTCACCAAGGCGGAGCTGGGCCGGATCGTCGAGGGGCTTCGTGAGACGAACCCCATGCTTGGCCACCGGGGATGCCGGCTCGGCATCTCCTATCCGGAGATCACGGAGATGCAGGGCCGGGCCATCTTCGAAGCGGCGGTCCGGGTTCGCAAGCGCGGCGTGGATGCGCGGGTGGAGATCATGGTGCCACTGGTCGCCATGGTGCGCGAGTTCGACCACCAGCGCGCCATTCTCGAGACCTGCGCCCGGGCGGTGTTCGACGAGCTGGGCGCCGAGATGCCGTTCGAGATCGGCACCATGATCGAGTTGCCGCGTGCCGCACTGACCGCCGGGGAGATCGCGGCGTCGGCGCACTTCTTCTCGTTCGGCACCAACGATCTCACCCAGACCACGTTAGGCATGAGCCGCGATGATGCGGGGCGTTTCCTTCCGGGGTATGTGGAGCGGGGCATCCTGCCGGACGATCCGTTCCAGGTTCTCGACACCGTCGGGGTCGGCAAGCTGATCCGGATGGCAGTCGACGACGGTCGGGGTGTGCGGCCGACGCTGAAAGCCGGGATTTGCGGAGAACATGGCGGCGAGCCGAAGTCCATCGCGTTCTGCCACCAGGCGGGCCTTGACTACGTATCCTGCTCGCCGTTCCGGGTACCCATCGCCCGTCTTGCCGCAGGACAGGCCGCGCTCGCGTGAGGGGCGTGGTGCGTCGCCGACCGGATGATATTTTTCCGGTGGCATACAGCACCTCACCCGCCACGCAGGAGCCTTCATCCGTGAGTCGCACTGCCACTGGATTGCCGGCCGCGCCGGCGCCGGCTTCACCCGGCTCGAGTGGTACCCAGGCTGATCGGTTGTTCGCCGCCGCGGCACAGGGGCCGGACGATTTCCGCTTCGACACCAACACGGCAGCGGTCTTCGACGACATGGTGAACCGGTCGGTGCCGTTCTATGGGGAGATTCAGCGGATGATCGCCGAGCTGGCAGCGGATTTCGCCGTGCCCGGCACGAACCTCTACGACCTCGGCTGCGCGACGGCCACGACCCTGGCCGCCCTGGAAGGGGTGGTGGACCCCGCCGTGCGGTTCATCGGGGTGGACAACTCGGAGGAGATGCTCTCCAAGGCGCGCCAGAAGCTGGACCTGGTGCCGAGCGCCCGCGAGCGGCGGCTGGTGGTGGGGGACCTGAACGCCGGGTTCCGGATCGAGGACGCCTCGGTCGTCATCATGATGCTCACCCTGCAGTTCGTGCGGCCGCTGCAACGCGAGCGGGTGGCGCGCGAGATCGCCGGCGGGCTGCGTCCGGGGGGCTGTCTGATCCTGGTGGAGAAACTCACCGAGAGCGACTCGCTCTTCAACCGGCTGTTCATCAAGTACTACTACGAGATGAAGCGCCGACACGGGTACTCGGAGCTGGAGATTGCCAGGAAGCGCGAGGCGCTGGAGAACGTGCTCATTCCGTATCACTACGAGGAGAATTCCGCGCTGCTGCTGTCGAACGGATTCAGCAGACTTCAGACGTGGTTCCGCTGGTACAACTTCTGCGGCATGATCGCGGTCAAGTGACTGCGGACTCGCGATCGTCTTCGGCGCCGGTCGCCGAGACGGTGCTGGCTCGACTCGGTGCCTTCTTCTTCCGGCACCGCGACGCGGTGTTCCCCGGGGTGTTCGGGGTGATGGTGCTGGCGACCGACCCGCAGCGTCTGCTGGGCAGTGCACGGGTGGACGCCTTCGCGGACGGCGTCGGAATTCTGCTGTCGGCGCTTGGTCAGGGGCTGCGGATCGCCGTGGTGGGATACGCCTACATCATCCGCGGCGGGCGCAAGCGGAGGGTATACGCGGAGGACCTCGTGACCGCGGGATTGTTCGGGGTGTGCCGCAATCCTCTCTATCTCGGAAACCTGTTCGTCATCGTCGGGCTGCTGCTGATCTGGAACAGCGTCTGGGCTTACGCGGTGTGCGTGCCGTTCTTCCTGCTCGGCTATCGGGCGATCGTCGCGGCGGAGGAAGGGTACCTGCGCGCCCGGTTCGGGGCGGCCTACGACCAGTACTGCCGGGAGGTTCGGCGTTGGCTGCCGGCGTGGGGGCGCCTAGCGAGCTCCGTGCAGGGGATGGGGTTTCACTGGCGCCGCGTCGTGTTGAAGGAGTACGGCACCATTGCGGCCTGGCTGGCCACCACGCTCCTGCTCATCGTGCTGGAGACCATCTCGTTCTCGACCGTTGCCGAGCACCCGGTGCGCATCGCCGCGTGCCTCCTGCTGATCGCGACCGTCATCGGGTTGTGGGCGATCACCCGGTGGCTCAAGATCACCCGACGCCTGCAACGATGAGGACATCCCACTGCCGGCGCTGGTCGCGGCCGGCAGCATAATCCGGAAGATGGCCCCCTCGCCGGGGCGACTCTCGACCGTCAGCTCACCGTCGTTCGCCTGCACCAGGCTGCGCGACACCGCCAGTCCGAGGCCGATGCCGTGCGACTTGGTGGTAAACAGCGGCTCAAAGATCTTCTCGAGGTTCTCCTCGGGGATTCCCGGTCCCGTGTCAATCACCTCGAGCCCCACCTGGTGTGGCCCGATCGCCCGCCCGCGAAGCGTGAGCGTCGCGTTGCCTCCATCCATGGCCTGGACCGCATTGGTCAGGAGGTTGAAGACCACCTGTCCCAGTTGCAGAGGATCGGCCCACGCCGGCGGCAGCGTATCCGGGAAGTCCCGCCGCACGCGCACGCCATTGAGCGAACCGATCCGCTCGAGTTGCGCATCCACCAGCTCGCCCAGCGTGAAGGCAACCCGGTCCGGCGTCTTGATGCGCGCGACGTCCAGGAGATCGCCGATGATCCGCTCCGAGAGCGTGATCTGCTTGCGCAGCACGCCCAGGTATTCGCGAACGTCCGGGGAAGGCTGCTCGAGTACCATCCCCAGATACTCGATCGCGTTGCTCATCACGCCCAACGGATTGCGCAGCTCATGACCGACCCCGCTGGCGAGCTGACCCAGGAAGGTCAGTTTTTCGCGGCGTAGCAGCGCCTCCTGCGCATCCCGCAACTGACGGTTCGTTCGAGCGAGGTCACGCGTCCGCTCCGCCACTTTCTCTTCCAGGCGCTGCTGCGAGTCGCGAATGCGGCCGGCCATGTCCTGGAAGGCATTGGCCAGACGGCCGATTTCATCGGTGCGATCGGTGGGCACCTCGCGCGAAAAGTCACCCGCTGCCACCTGGTCCGCGGCGTCGGTGAGCACGCGCAGCGGATGCGTGATTCGGTGTCCCAGGAACCACTGGACGGCGAGACCCATCAGCACGACCAGCACGGCGATGAGCGCGATCTTCCGCAGGAACTGGTCCGCCGGCTCGAGTATGGTTGCCAGCGGAAGCTCCACGCGCATGAGCCAGGGTCGGGACGGAATGGCGTTTGTGATCGCCATTGCGGGCTCGAGAAAGTCCGTCGCCCCG
Organism: uncultured Gemmatimonadaceae bacterium; assembly: GCA_963740565.1. Taxonomy (GTDB): domain Bacteria; phylum Gemmatimonadota; class Gemmatimonadetes; order Gemmatimonadales; family Gemmatimonadaceae; genus CAVUFA01. The sequence continues at coordinate 197,192 of CAVUFA010000005.1, forward strand.
TATCGGACTACGGAATCCAGGGCGGCCGCAGGCCGATCGGGCGGACCCGATCCAATCAAGACGGACCAGTTGCTCCCATCGCCATTCCCGACCAGAAGACGGGCGCCTGATCCGATGAACTGCTGGAACTGTGCGCCGCTGCCGCGCGCCGAAGCCGGAAGCCGCCGCCACTGCACCACGGCCCCTCGTGTTGGACGCTGGAAGGTAACGCCGAAGGGGTATACCACCGATCCCTCGTACGACCGGAGTGCTCCGAAGACAATGGAATCCTCGCTTGTGTGCCGGAGCAACGACACCGCACCGGAATCGGCCCAGCCTTGCAACGCTGCCTCCCCCGTTCCGAGCAGCAGCGTACCGGCTGAACTGCGCAATTCGGTGCGGAATGCGGTGGGTGACACATTCTGTACCTCCTGCAGCACTTCGAGGGCGCTCACTACGCTGCGGGAGTCGGGCGACGCAAGGAACGCTCTGATCTGCGCGCTGTCCAGCAGGCCGCGCAGCTGCAGCGCGCTCTGCCGTCCAGAGGTGTTCGCCATGGTCGTCATCTGCCCGGAAATCACCCGGAGTCGGTCGGCGGCGGCGTTGATCGCCGTGCTCCGGACCTCGTAGTACGAGGCCAGACTGAGGGCCGCAGCGAGCAGGAGGAGCAGCGCGCCTGTGATCAGGGGGACCTTGTAGGCGATCGAGAGCCTTGCCAGGAACCCGCTCGAGGCGGCGCGATGTGGACCGGGCGGTCCCGCGCGCGGACTACCGGGCAGCGATTCGCCGTTCATTGTCGCCGGGTTGTGCATGGAGCACGGTCAAGACTGTTCGGGCGTCGCGCCTCGCATGGCAGAGCGTCACGGGTGCGATCCCTCCGAGACGGGGTCTGGTCCATTGACGGAACTTGTCCCTTCTCCGATGCAGCCGCTGCCAGAGCGTACCTGGTGTGATCGCCGGGCGGATGTGACGTGTCGCACGTCTTCACCGGACGGGCCTCCGCTCGACGAACGAGGTCGTCGCAAGATTGGTCGATCGGGCCCGTTGTCGTGCACCCGGGGAGGGGTGTGTACACCGTCCGGTCCCCTCGGTGCCCGCGCGCGCCGCATCCTGCAACTCAGCGCGCGCCCACCCACCCAGGTTCGCATCACCCGCACGGACTCGGAGGGAAGGCATGTTGCCAGCACTGGTGAGGTGGGACATCCTCGCCTAACGAACGCGCTCGCACCGGAACCGCCAGGCTACGTACCGCCACGGCACACTCACAATGCCAGCCCGGATATCCCGGCTCGTGGGATGGGCACTGATGCCCTAAGTTAGGTACCGCCGACCAAACCGCAACGGCGAGGGGCACTGGTACCTCAAACTGTACCAATGCCCGGCGAGGGCGCCCGCGCTCCCAGCCGATGGCATCCCCTTCACCACCAGGATGACTCGGACTTCGCGCAGCCGGGTCCATCCAACATCCCGGGGGCGCCGCACGTTCTCTGAGGGTATCGCGTCCCTCTCTGTGGTACCGGGGCATTGGGCGTGCTCACCGTCAGGTGCACACCCGGCAACGTAGATGTGTTCGGCATCTGCTGCAACGAAGGACTCACCTCAGGTTCGGTCGTCCACCTGTGCAACGAACGGCCTTCCCCCCGCGAACGCTCAGGAGCGCCCGACGTACGTCGCAAGGCACCCACTGTGTCCGGAGGCACCTCATGGCAGCGCACCGCTTCGTGTTTGGATCAGGCGCCGCGATCGCTCTCGTCCTGGGCTGGAACTCGGCGTCGGCCCAATCGGCCACCCCCTCGGCGGCCGTAGCGCCGGAGTTCGAGCACCTGCACTTCCGGTCCATCGGTCCGGCGACCATGTCGGGCCGGATCGCGGATCTCGCGGTATACGAAGCGAATCCCGCGATCTTCTACGTTGGCAGCGCACACGGCGGCGTCTGGAAGACCACAAGCAAGGGTGCCCTGTTCACGCCGCTGATGCAGGATCAGGGGCTCATCTCGATCGGCGACGTCACCGTCTCGCAGCAGGATCCCGATCTGGTATGGGTCGGTACCGGCGAATCGAACAATCGACAGAGCACGTCCTGGGGCGACGGCGTCTTCAAGTCGACGGATGGAGGGAAGACGTTCCAGTTCATGGGACTGGGCAACTCGAAGCACATCGGCCGCATCGTCATCGATCCCGGCAACAACGACGTCGTGCTGGTGGCCGCGACCGGACCGCTGTTTGGTCCTGGCGGCGATCGCGGCGTCTACAAGACCATGGATGGCGGCAAGACCTGGAAGCAGGTGCTCAAGGTCGACGACGAGACCGGTGCGAACGATCTGGCGATGGCTGCGACGGATCCCCGGATCCTCTTTGCGTCGACCTATCAGCGCCGCCGCACCGCGTGCTGCATGAACGGCGGCGGCCCGGGAAGCGGGATCTGGAAGTCGACCGATGGCGGCGACACCTGGACGCGGCTGAGCGGTGGCGGACTGCCGGCCGGCTCGCTGGGCCGCATCGCGGTGGACGTCTATCGGAAGAACGCGAACATCGTGTATGCCTCCATCGAGGGGCCGGCCGCGGCGGGAGGACGCGGCTCTGGCGGGGGCGGCGCGGGGGCGCCCGATACGGCAGCGGCCGGACGGGGCGGGCGCGGCGGGCGCGGCGGCGGTGGTGGAGCGGATCAAGGGGAAACGGGACTCTACCGCTCCGACGACGGCGGCAGCAACTGGCACAAGGTGAGCAGCAACAATCCGCGGCCGATGTACTTCAGCCAGGTGCGCATCGATCCCAACAATCCGGATCGCGTGTACATGGGCGGCGTCGGATGCAGATGACCATCGACGGCGGGCAGACGTTCGAGACCGACGCGGCGCTGGTCGCGCACGACGACATCCACGCGATCTGGATCGATCCGGGGAACTCGAATCACCTGCTGATCGGCAACGACGGCGGCGTGTACGAGTCCTTCGACATGAGCCGGACGTGGACGTTCATGCCGAACCTGCCGGTCGGGCTCTTCTACCACGTCAGCTACGACATGGAGACGCCGTACAACGTCTGCGGCGGCATGCAGGACAACTACGACTGGTGCGGGCCCGAGCGCGTCGCGGCACGGCAACGGCATCATGAACTACGACTGGTTCCAGGTGCAGGGCGGCGACGGCTTCGTGGCGATGCCCGACCAGCGCGACTCGCGCTATCGTCTACACCGAGTCGCAGGACGGCAACATGATCCGTCGCAACAAGATCACCGGCGAATCGAAGAGCATCCGCCCGAACGCGCAACAACGTCACGCCGGCGCCGGACGCAGGGCGAGACGTTCCGGTTCCACTGGGACACGCCGATGATCCTCTCGCCTAACGATCCGGGCGTTCTCCTGGTGGCGGCGAATCGCGTGTTCCGGTCGACCGATCGCGGTGATTCGTGGACGGTCATCAGCCCCGACCTCACCATCGAACGCCGACCGCGACACGATCGTCACGATGGGCCTCAAGGGGAGCGACATCCGCATCTCGCCGGGACGACGGCATCTCGCCAGTGGCCGACGATCGTCGCCCTGGCGGAATCGCCGCGGCAGCCGGGCGTCTACTACACCGGCACGGACGACGGCGTGGTCAGCATGTCGCGCGACGGCGGGAAGACCTGGCAGAACATCACCGCCGACTCCCGGGATTCCCGGCCGGCGCGTTCGTCTCGCGAGGTGGTGCCGTCGCGGTTCGACGCGGGAACGGTCTACGTCACGGTCGACAACCACCGGCTGAACGATTTCGAAGCCCTACATGTGGGTGAGCACCGACTTCGGCGGCGACGTTCCGCTCGCTCAACGGCAACCTCCGCGGCGAGAGTGGTCGGACGCTGACCGAGGACCAGCGCAACCCCGACGTGCTGTACATCGGCACGGAGACCGGGATCTTCCTGTCGCTCGATCGCGGCAGGACTGGCGCCGGCTGAAGGCCAACCTGCCCGACGGTGCGCGTCGACGAGATCACGCTGCATCCGCGCGACAACGCGATGCTCGTCGCGACGCACGGGCGGGCGCTCTGGATTCTCGACCATCTCGAGCCGATCCAGGAATACACCTCCGTCGCAGTCGAGCAGCGGCGACGCCAAGCTGTTCTCGGTGCCGACCGCGCTCGAGTGGAAGGCGAAGGACGATCGCAACGACGAGTTCTGGGGCCACAACTACTTCATCGGCGAGAATCCGCCCACCGACGCCGTCATCCAGTATGAGCTCAAGCGCCCCGTCACCGACCTCGCCGTGCGGGTAACGGATGGATCGGGCCGCACGATCCGCGACATCACGGTGCCGGCGAATCGGCGGCAGGCCGGCATTCAGGCCGTCTGCTGGGATCTCCGCGTGGAGCCGATCGAGACGCCTAACGCTGGAGGGAGCGGTGGGCGGGGCGGTGCCGGACGTGGTGGGGGTGGAGGCGGCGGTGGCGGGCGCGGTGGCGCTCAGGCGGACATCCCGGGCGTACCAACGCCGCTTCCCACTCCCGGGTATCTGCCGGCCGATCCCTGTGCTCCGGAAGGCGGGACCGGCGGGCGTGGGGGCGGGTTCGGCGGGTTCGGTGGTGGCGGCGGCGCAGGGCCGCACGTGCTGCCGGGCACGTACACGGTCGCCCTCATGGTCGACGGCAAGCAGGTCGACAGCAAGCCCATGAAGGTGGTGATGGACCCGGCGGTCCAACTCTCCGACGCGCAACGTCGCCGGTACAACGACATCGTGAGCGATCTGCACGAGATGCAGCGGCGGGCCACCGAAGCGGCCACTGCCCTGAATACCCTCTACCCGCAGATGCTCGCCATCGCGGCGAAGATCAAGGACATGAACGATGTGACGGCCGGCGACAAAGAGCAGTTCGCGGCCTTCAACAAGGACTTCGACGGAATCCGCGACAGGTTTGGCGTGCCACTCGGCGGAGCGGGCGGTCGCGGTGGCGGACGCGGCGGTGGCCGTGGCGCGCCGATCGACCCGCAGAACGTCCTCGCGCGGGCCGCGGCGCTGAAGGGTCAGATGCTTGGCATGTGGGAAATGCCGAGCGACGCGCTGGTACGGCAGTACTCCGACCTGAAGGGAGCGCTGCCGAAGGCGGTCGCCGACGCGAACGCGTTTCTCGCGCGCGCACTGAACATGAGCGCGATGCTCAAGCGGTACTCGCTGACACTCACCGTTCCCGCCAGCCCGAAGTGAGGCCGGAGACGAGCAGGCGCCTCCGTGCGCGGGCGCGCCGGGACGTGCAGAGCGGTCGGCGCCGATAAGAGTCCGCCGAGGTACGGCAGCTGGGGGGAGACCGATGTGACATCGCGTCTCCCCTCTGCCGTTATCCCTCCCTATTCTCCACCGGACGGTGGGCGCACGACCTGGCTCGTGTCGCCCCGCGCGGCCCGCTTCCCACACCCCGAGGTCACTGGTGCCCTTCCCTGCTTCCACGGAGCGTTGTCGTGGTTGACCGCGATCCCGTCATCGACGTTTCCGGTCTCACGAAGACATACGGCGACATCACGGCCGTCCAGTCGCTCTCCTTCAGCGTGGCGGCCGGTGAGGTGCTTGGCCTGGTGGGACCCAACGGGGCCGGGAAGACCACCACACTCCGGTCGATGTGCGGCATTGTCAATCCAACGGAAGGAACCATCCGGATCGCGGGCCACGATCTGCGCACCGACGGGCCGAAGGCAAAGCGACAACTGGCCTTCATTCCGGATGAGCCGCAGCTCTTCGACTACCTCACCGTCGAGGAACATCTGCGCTTTATCGGGCGGCTGTATGGGGTGGCCGAGGCACCCACCAGGGCGCCGATCCTGCTCGAGAGCTGGAGCTGGTGGAAAAGCGGAAGTCGTTTCCATCGGAGCTTTCGCGCGGCATGCGGCAGAAGCTTGCGATCGCCTGCGGCCTGTTGCACGCGCCCGCGGCGCTGATCTTCGACGAGCCACTCACCGGCCTTGACCCCGGCGGGATGAAGAGGATGCGCGCGACGATCGCGGCGCGGGCGCGTGAGGGGGCGGCCGTCATTCTGAGTTCGCATCTGCTCCAGCTCGTGCAGGAACTGTGTACGTCGCTGCTCATCCTGCGCCGAGGCAAGTGCGTCGCGTACGGCCCCCTCGAGAGCATCGTTGCCGAGCAACCTGATCTCGCGGGTCGCAGCCTCGAGGACATCTTCCTGACGCTCACGGGCGACACCGCCGGCCCCGTGCGATGAGAGAGGCGCTCGCGTACCTGATTGGACAAACCCTGCGCAATCGGCTCGCGCGCCAGCTGGGCCGCGTGCGCAGCCCGCGATACGCGATCGCCATGCTGGTCGGGGTGGCGTACTTCTGGTTCGCCTTCCTCCGTCCGTATTCGTCGAGCTCGACGAGCGGCGCGCCCGACGCGCGAGTCTCCGGCGGCGTCAGCACCGCGCTTACGAGTTTCCTCGGCGTATCGCTCGCCACACCATGATCGTCTGGTGGCTGCGCGGCGGCGTGTCGGGTGCGCTGGCCTTTCAGCCGGCCGAGGTCCAGATGCTTTTCCCGGCGCCGCTCTCCAGGCGCGAACTGATCGGGTATCGGGTGCTGCGGTCGCAGGTGCTCATCCTCTTCAACGCGCTGATCTGGACGGTCCTGATGCGGCGATGGGGACTGCACCTGTCCGCACCGCTGCGCTATGCCACCGCGTGGGCGTTCTTCTCGGTGCTCAGCCTGCACCGGCTGGGCGCGGCGCTGGTGCAGACGCCGCCGGTACGCGGGGGACGCAGAGTCGCGCTCATCGTGGCGAAGGGTCTGGCCTGGGGGGCCGTACTGGCGCTCGTGGCCGGCGTGGCGCCTGTCGTGCTCAAGGTGGGGCAACTCGGCATGGAGGAGGGCGTGCGGGCTCTCGGGCACGCACTGACCGCCGGTCCGGCGGCAGTGGCGCTCTGGCCCTTCCGGCTGGTTCTCGCCCCACTTACAGCCACCAGCATGTCGGCGTGGGTATCGTCGTTCGCTGTCGTGGGCCTGATCATTCTGCTGCACCTCGCGTGGGTGCTGGGCATCAAGGTGGAGTTCGAGGAGGCCGCCGCGGTCGCGTCAGAGGAACTCGCCAAGCGCCTGGCGGCGTTCCGGGAACGGCGAGCCGGTGGCTCGGCGATGAGCCGACCGCGAAAGGTGAAGCGGGACTGGCTTCCGCTCGCCCCGGTCGGACCGGCCCCGGTGGCGATTGCCTGGAAGAACACCCTGGCGCTCGTGCGCACGGGGGGAACCCGGACGGTGATGATGATCGGCGTCCTGGCGGTGCTCGGGACCGTCGTGTCGTCGGGACTGTCCCACGAGAATCCGGAGAGTCGGATCCTCGCGGCTGGACAGCTTCCTCTGGCGGTGGTGCTCGCGATTTCGATCTTCATGGGCCCCCGCATGTTGCGCAACGATCTCCGTCAGGACCTGCCGAGTCTCTCGCTCCTGAAGACGTATCCGCTTGGGGGCATGCAGATGGTCCTGGCCGAGATGGCGTCGCCGACGTTCGTGCTCACCCTGTTCCAGGTCGTGCTGATCGTGACCGGTGGCCTGACGCTGCCCAGTGACCTGCGGGCTGTGGTCGGCAACACGCGACTGGTGGTCGGGATCGTGACGATTCCGCTGCTCCTGGCGACACTCAACGCGATGAACATCACCATCCAGAACGGCGGCGCCCTGCTCTTCCCGGGGTGGACGCGACTTGGCCCCGATTCCGGTGGTGTCGAAGCGATCGGCCAGAATCTGCTGTTTACCATCGGATCGGCGCTGGTTCTCGTGCTGTCCCTTATCCTTCCGGCGGTCTGGGGCGGGCTGGCGTTTCTGGTCACACGGCCGTTCTTCGGCACCTTCGCGTTGGCGGCGGGGGCGGTAGCCTTTACGGCCGCCATGATCGCCGAAGTGGGGTTCATGGTGGTGAGGCTCGGCCGCATGTTCGAGACGATGGAGCTGAGCGCGCTGGTCTAGGTGTCCCGGGGTGAGGGGGGGGGGGGGTCGCGGCGGACATCTCCGCCCCGAATCGTCAGATGCCGGGTGTGCGGAGGGTGGGCTGGGGGTCGGCGGCGTCGAGCTTGGCCCGAATGGAGGCCGCCCATCGGCGCACCCGGTCGATGTGGCCCTGCGCGCTCGCGTGCTCCCCAACAGCTGGCAGCGCGTCAGCAGTGGTCAGCGGCCACGTCGCGGGCCACCACGGGGGCGGCACAGCGCCCGTCTCGCGCACCCGCGCAGGTCCCTCGAAGCGGCGGCGCGCCTCCTGCAACAGGTCCTTCGGCGTGGCGAGGCCGTCCAGGGATTGGGCGAGCATCTGGCGCCACATGGCGAGCGCGGCGCCCACGTAGCCCTCCGGATGCTGCAGCGAATAGCACGCCACCGTGAGATGATGCACCGCGCCGAAGGCCGGCGGAAACTCGAGCTCGATGGCCAGGAGGGTATCGAAGCGCGTCCGGCAGGTATCGTCGCCGGAGATGCCGGCCCCGCACTGCGTACACGCATCAGGCATGGTCAACCCAGCAGCGCCCGCGACAGGTAGGCGATCGCGATCCCGGCGTAGTTGCCGATCGCGTTACCCAGCATCCCGACCGCCACGCCGGGAAGGATCAGGTCCGGGCGCTTTCGCGCCCCCGAGAGCGCCATGGCCGTGGCAGCTCCGCCAACGTTGGCCTGGGACGCCACCGCCAGAAGGTCGCCGTTCATCCTGAGCGCGAAGCCGATGCCGAAGATGATGATGCCGTGAATGGCGACCGTGCCAGCGGCGAAGTAGAAGATCGCGGGGCCGACATCGACGATGTGCGAGACTACCGACTTGGCGCCGTTGCTCGCGAGGAACAACAGGAGCAGGAAGTTCCCCATCACGACACTGCCCGAGAGTTTCCGGATCACCGGCAGCTGGGCGACGACCAGCACCAGCGTGGTCAGCCAGACGATCTTCGGCGCGCCCGGCAGGAGCGACGCCAGCACGTCGGAGAGCCACATGATGCCCAGCGTCAGGCTCGACAATCCGGCGAAGTCTCTGAGCGTCAGTGGAACGCCGCTGCTCTGGAGTTGCGCATCCAGACCGATGGCAGCGACGCCGGCCTCCCCGGTGGCGACCAACGGCGGCGTGGCTGCAGGCGCGCTATCAGGTCCGCCGGGCGCCTGGGCCGCGACGGTCCCGGAAGTCGCGGTTTGCGGGATCGCGGCGAGTGGTTGGCGGCCACGCGCGACGAGTTCGGGAATCACGAGGCACGCAACCAGCCAGATGGCGGTGACGATCACGTCGGCCGCAATGCCGGCGGTGAAGAGATCGCTCCGCGTCTGCAACTGCTGACCCACCGCCGCGAAGTTCATTCCGCCGCCGATGTACGTGGCTGCGAACTGGCCCGAGAGCTTCCAGGCGTCACTGCCGATGGGGGCGCTGACCACCCGTGCCATGATCACGGCGCCGAGGCCGGAGCCCACGGCGCCGATCGCGAACGCCCCCAGCATCGGCGCGCCGGCATCGCGGATCGACCCGAGGTTCACGCTGAGGAGAATGAGAATGATCCCGGCGATCACCGCCTGTCCCAGCAGGAAGTCGTAGACCGGCGACTCGCCGGGAATCAGCCCGAGATTCGAGAGTGTGAGCGCGAGAAGGATGGCCGTCGCTGCCGCACCGATCTTCCTGAATGGGCGCAGGTGATCTTCGAGCCAGAGGGCCGCGAGGACCACCGCGGCAAGCACGAACAGGACCAGAACCGGGTTCGTCACGTGCGTGCGCGTGTCAGCATGGCTAGAACCCGAGGCTCGTGTCGAGCCGGTTCAGGAGAGGTTGTCCGTCGAGGAAGAGGCGCAGGTTCCGGCAGAAGAGATCCGTGATGCGGGCGTTCTCCCGGGCGGAGGTACTGGCCGAGTGCGGACTGACGATGACGTTCTCCATTTCCCAAAGGGGACTCGACGGCGGCAGCGGTTCCTCCTGAAAGACATCCAGTCCGGCGCCGAGCAGATGGCCGGAACGGAGGGACGCGATGAGGGCGTTCTCGTCCACCAGCGCGCCCCGTCCGATGTTGATGAAGACCGCCCCTTCAGGAAGGAGCGCCAGTTCGGGCGCCCCGATCATGCGCTCCGTCTCCGGAGTGTGCGGCGCAATCAGCACCAGGTTCCGGGCCTCCGCCAGCACGCCATGCAGGTCCGCGGGGCCGAACAGCCCGTCGAGGTGCAGGTCGGCTGGTGCGACTGCCGATGGCGAGCGCTTCACGCCGAGCACGCGCATGCCGAACGCCTTACCGATCCGCGCCACTTCCCCTCCCACCCGGCCGACGCCCACGATGACGAGGGTTTGTCCGCGCAGATCCGTGCCCGCGAAGCGCTCCCAATGTCTCCGTCGCTGCTCGCGCAGCGCCAGGAGGAGCTTCTTGTGGAAGGCGCACATCACCATGAAGCAGAACTCGGCGAGCGGCTGCGCGTGTACGCCGCTGGCAGTGGTGAAGACCGTGCGTGGCATGGATGCGGCGTAGCCCATCCGTCGCACGTATTCACCGATGCCGGCGCTGGTGGCCTGGATCCACACCACGTTGGGCGCGAGCACGGCGAGATCGCGGGCGTTGGCGCGATCGAAGTCGAGGAGGATGTCGGCGCGGGCGAGCAGTCGCCGCCATTCGGACTCCTGCTCCGGGGTTCGCACGAACGGCGCTCCGTGGTGGTCGGCGGGATATCGCGGCGGCGCCAACAGGCCGGGGACGTACACCACGTCGAGTCGCGCATCGACCCGGCGTATCTGTTCCACCAGGTCGGGCTCGAGGTAGCTGGCGATAAGGAGGGTCGTGGTCATTTCGTCGGACGGACCTACCGCGCCATTCTGGCTTTCAGCTCCTCCACCCAGTTGAGGACCACCACGACCGGGAGCGCGTCCGGGCGCTCCACAGGTTTCACCAACGTACGCGCGGGCGCCGACGCCTACAACGGCTGGGGCCCGCGCTGATGTACGGCGCCGCCTTCCCATGATGGGCGACGTCGGTACGTTATGGGGTGCGTGCCCTTCCCGTTCGTGATCGACCTCCGGCCCCGCCTTCTGGCCGCCATGCGCAATGTGTCGTTAGGCGTGCTCATGACCCTCATCGCCGCGACCGCGGGCCGGTCGCAATCGGTGCGCCTCCACGTTGACCGGCGCGAGCCCGTGCTCGGCAGCCGCCCGTTCGGCGCCGCGGGAGCCTACGAGAAGCTGGCCGGGACGGTGGAGTTCGAGTTCGATCCGGGACTTCCGGTCAATGCGATGGTGGTCGATCTGCCGCTGGCCCCACGCAACGCCGATGGCAGGGTGGTGGTCACCGCCGACTTCTATCTCCTCAAGCCCGTCGATCCGGAGAAGGGCAACGGACGGCTCTTCTACGAGGTCGGGAACCGGGGTGGCAAGGGCATGCTGGTCACGTTTCAGAAAGCGACGGGCTCCACCGATCCGTCCACCAAAGCGCAGATCGGAGACGGGTGGCTCATGGACCAGGGGTTCACGCTGCTCTGGATGGGGTGGCAGTGGGATGTTCCTGACGGGCGCATGCGGATGGAGATGCCGATTCCGACCGAAGACGGCCGCCAGATCACCGGACTGGTACGCGGGAACTTCATTCCCGATGTCCGTGCCGACACCGAGTCGCTGGCCGATCGCGGGCACAAGGGATATCCGGTGCTCGATCCGCGGAGCCCCGAGAACGTGATGACCGTGCGTGCGAACCGGACGGATTCGCCGCAGGTGGTGCCACACGAGAAGTGGCGATTCGTCGGCGATTGGAGCGTGAGCCTCGACGGCGGATTCGAGCCGGGGATGATCTACGATGTCGTCTACCGGGCGCCGAGATCCTCGCGTTGTCGGCGTCGGACTTGCCGGCACGCGTGACCTCATCAGCTTCTTCAAGTACGAGAAGGGGTCTGCGAATCCGATGCCCACCATTCGTTATGCGCTCGCCTGGGGAGGGTCGCAGAGCGGCCGATTCCTCCGCCACTTTCTCTACCAGGGTTTCAACGCCGACGCGCAGGGGCGGCGGGTCTTCGACGGCGTGATCGACGAGCGCGGCGGCGCCGGCCGCGGGTCGTTCAATCATCGCTTCGCGCAGGCGTCGCGCGACGCGCTGGAGCATTACAACATTCTGTTCCCCGTGGACATGTTCCCGTTCACGGATGGCCTCGAGACCGACCCGCTGACCGGCGAGACCGACGGCTTGCTGGCGCGTGCCGACCGGAGCGGCACGGCGCCCAAGGTCTTCCACATCCTCTCGGGCTCGGAGTACTGGAATCGCGCCGGGTCGCTGCTGCACACGGACGTGACGGGCACGCGGGACGTCGCCGTGCCGGCCAATGTCCGTCTGTACTTCATGTCGTCGGCGCCGCACATCATCGGTCCCCGTGCCGCCCGCCTCGCACCGGTCCGGCACACTGGTCGGGAAGGCCGCGCTCAATCCGCTCGATCCCCGTCCGGTGGTGCGCAGCCTGTTCCACGCCATGGATCGCTGGGTCACCGACGATATCGCCCCGCCGGCGAGCCGGTATCCGCAGATTGCCGATGGCACGCTGGTGCCTCGGCAACGCGGTGGATGGCCCGCGATACCCGGATATCGCGTTCCGCCACCGCAGCTGATCAAGTATCGGCTGGACTTCGGCCCCAACTGGTCGCGCGGCATCGTCGACAACGAGCCGCCGAAGATCGGCGCGCCGTTTGCGGTGCTGGTGCCGGCCGTGGATGCCGACGGCAACGATCGCGCGGGGGTTCGTCTGCCGGAACTCGTCGTCCCGCTGGCACGTTCTTCGGCTGGAACTACCGGGACGCCAGCGTCGGGTCCCCGGAACACCTCGCGGGCGAGATCGGGTCGTACATCCCATTCGCCCGGACGCGCGCCGAGCGTCAGCGCAGTGGCGATCCGCGTCTCTCGATCGAGGAGCGTTACCCGAACAAGGGCGACTACATGGCCCGGATCGAGAAGGCGGCGAAGGACCTGGTGACCCAGGGTTACCTGTTGGCGCGAGACGTGCCCGATGTGGTGGCGCGGGCCTCGGTCCTCTGGGACTGGGCGATGAGCGCGTCGCCTCGATGATCAGGGCGCGCGCCTGGAACGTGCTCGCAGGTCCGGTGCAGCACGGGGACAGACTCGCGCGTAGATCGCCACTCCCCAAACGGCCAACGGCGCCCGATGTGGGCGCCGTTGGCGCGTGCAATTTCTGCGAGTGGAGGCGCGGGGAGTTGAACCCCGGTCCGAGATTGGATCTACCACAGCGTCTACGTGCGTAGCTCGCCATTCACTGTCTTCAGGAACTGGCCGGTGAGCCGCCGATTCCCGAACGAGCCCTCTTGATTTTCGCGAGACGCCGGAAGGCGCGACGCCCCGCTATCCCGATATTGCGATACCGTCGAAGCCGCCTCGGGCGGGCTTCCTCGAAGGCAGGTGCGAGAACGCCTAAGCGTTACGCAGCCAGAGCCAAGTTGTTGTTGGCAGTTGTGATTTTCCCGAGGGTTTTACCAGGGCTCAGGACCTGGGCACGCAGCCACGGCTTCACCGACCCCGTCGAAGCCAGGTCGCCCCCGTAATCTGCTCCATCAACCTATCGCGCCCTGCCCCAGCAGTCAACGAGCGCGAAGCTCGAAGTCACTTGAGGTACGCCAGTCAATCCTCATTGCCGCAACGTGTTCTGTTCGTTCGTCCTGCATGCATCTCGGCGGGTCTGGTCTGGCCTTTGGCCTCTGACCTATGGCCTTTGGCCTCTGACCTATGGCCTTTGGCCTCTGACCTTTGGCCTTTGGCCTTTCCCCATGGCCTTTGGCCTTTGGCCTTTGCCCTTTGGCCTTTTCCAGCCACCTCACCCCCTTGAGACTCCCCGCGTAATGCGCGCCGCCGCCATCGCCGCGCCAAATCCGTTGTCGATGTTCACCACCGTCACTCCCGACGCGCACGACGTGAGCATGGTGAAGAGCGCACTGAGTCCCCCCAGCGAAGCGCCGTAGCCAACGCTCGTCGGGACCGCGATCACCGGGCACCCCACGAGGCCGCCCACGACCGAAGGCAGCGCGCCGTCCATTCCGGCGACCACGATGATGACGGCGGCCGACGAGAGTTCATCGCCATGGGCCAGGAGTCGATGAAGGCCGGCGACGCCCACGTCCTTGAGGCGCTGCACCTGGTCGCCCATCGCGAATGCGGTCTCGGCCGCCTCTTCCGCCACGGCCTCGTCGCTGGTGCCAGCGGTGATGATCAGAACCTTCCCTTCGCCGGGCGGCGGACTCGATTCGCCGGGAAGAGAAACGGTGCGCCCCACCACGCTCACGCGTGCATCGGGGAACCGTGCCACGAGCGCGTCGCGCGTTTCCGCGCCCGCCCGCGTCACGAGGAAGCCGCCGCCGCGTGCCGCTGTCCGCTCGGCGATCGCCACGGTCTGGTGCGGGGTCTTCCCTTCTCCGAAGACCACCTCCGGGAATCCGTGCCGGAGCGCGCGATGGTGGTCGATGGTGGCGAAGTCGATCGACTCGAACGGCTCGAACGAGAGCTGCCGCAGGGCCTCTTCGGCCGGCATCGACCCCTCGGCGACCTGGCGCAACAGCGCCAGGACGCGATCCCGCCTCACGCGACGGCCGCCTCAACTTCGGCGTCGGTATCGCCCACCCGCTCCAGATCGGAGAAGCGGTCGCGGTTGGCGAGATAGTCCGCGAAGATTCCCTCGATCTCGCCCAGCGACTCGATCGCGTGGAGACGCCGGCGAATATCCGCGGAGCCCGGGAGCCCCTTCACGTACCAGCCCAGGTGCTTGCGGAACTCGATTGCCGCACCGCGACGGTCCGGTTCATAGGCGTCAGCCATGCGCGCGTGGCGGAGGGCGATGGCGAAACGCTCCTCCACCGGCGGTGCCGGGGGAGCCGGCCGGCCAGCGAGCAGTGCGCGGGTCTGATCGAAGATCCACGGCTGGCCGAACGACCCGCGAGCCACCATGATGCCATCGCACTGCGTCAGGCGGTGCAGGCGTACCGCGTCCTCGGCCGTCCTGATGTCGCCATTGCCGATGACCGGAATGGCGAGGGCATCCTTCACCGCGCCGATCTCCTCCCACGCCGCCACGCCAGTGTACATCTGCGTGCGCGTGCGCGGGTGCAGCGCCAGCGCGCGCGCGCCGGCGTCCTGGCAGCGGAGCGCAATCGCCACGGGGTCGCGCTGCTCCTCGTTCCAGCCGCTGCGGATCTTCACGGTGACCGGCAGATGCGTTCCCGCAGATGACGGCGCGGATCACCCGCTCGACCAGATCGAGGTCCTTCAGGCACCCCGACCCGCCGTTGCGTCGCACCACCTTCTTGACCGGGCACCCGAAGTTGATGTCGATGAACTCCGGCTGAAACACGTCGGTGACCAGTTCCGCCGCGTCGCGCATGGCGTCCGGCTCGGAGCCGAAAATCTGCACGCCGATGGGACGCTCGTCGGCGCCGAATCGCAGCTTCTCGATGGTCGCCGGATTCTCGCGCCGGATTCCCTCAGCCGAGAGGAACTCGGTTACCACGACGTCGGCGCCAAAGGCGCGGCAGAGGCGCCTGAAGGGGGATTCTGACACTCCCGCCATCGGGGCGAGATAGAGCGGCACTTCGTGCGCGACAGCAAACGGCCATGGCATGGTCGGGAAGCTAACGGACCGCGAAAAACGCTGCAACGCGAAGGTTTGACACCACTTGGGCCCATGCGGTATGTTGCGCCGCCGAGTGGCGAGGGACTGCCGCGGCAGTTCTGTTCGCCATCGATTCGCTCCTCCGACCTCTGGACTCTGGGTCCGGACCCCCGACGCCCCTCCCAATGGAACTTCGCGAGTTCTTCACGGAAGACGCCATCAAGCTCGAGCTCGAAGGAGCCACGAAGGACGACGTGCTCCACGAGCTCATCGGCCTGCTCAAGCTCGACGAGAAGAACGAAGGGACGCTCTTCAAGATGCTGAAACGCCGCGGAGAACCTCGGCTCGACCGGCATCGGGCGCAGCATTGCGATCCCGCACTGTCGATCGCTGGTGGTGAACCGGCTACGCGTTGCGTTCGGCAGAAAACCGAACGGCGTAGACTTCAAGGCGATCGACGAGAAGCCGGTGAAGTTCTTCTTCCTGATCGTCGCGCCGCCGCTCGAGGTCTCGAACCAGTATCTCCCCGTGCTGGGGAAGATCGCCCAGTTCAGCAAGGAGCCCGACGTTCCGGAGCGGCTGCTTCAGCTCACGGAGCCGGGGCAGTTTCTGAAGCTGCTGGAAGAGAAAGGCGTCTAGACCCCTGGTCGGGCGCCGGTCGGATCGTCGCGGCGGGAGCGAGGCTGATATCAGGTGTGCGGGATCCCGCGGCTGGCGTGTGGAAACGCGTCGCGGATACCGAGCGCCTGCCACAGGGTGTGGTGGTAGCTGTGGAACTCCCTTTGTCCCGACGCGATCGTGTAACGCCGGCGTGTAACGCCGTGCCGCGCGCGTGACGTCGCGGTCGCGCGCCCGGATGTGACGTGCTGTCGTAAGTTCGCGGGTCGTATGGAGTTCCTACCAGCCGACCGAGTGGACTCTGGTTTGAATGGCGGGAGTGCCAGTTCCCGTATCCGCACCCCACATTCGGAGATCGACCCATGAGACCATCACCCGCTCGCTGGATACTCGCTCTGGCCATCGTCGCCTCGCCGTCACTCGGCGCACAGTCCGCGCCCAAGGCCGCGATGGGGAAACTCGTGCCCGTGAGTGACATCCGCTCGGACTGGCTCGATGACGGCGTCGAGTCGCCCAACGGACGGTTCTATCTGTTCACGAGCTATTCGTCGCCGTCGAACGATTCCGGCTTCCTGCGATACGATCGGGTGAAGCGATCGTGGGCGTACCTCGGCCGGGAAAACATGGGCGCGAATCCGCGATGGTCTCCGAACGGCCGGTTCGTGGCGTACATCCGTCAGGCGGAGGAGTCCCGCGACCGCTACGTGTGGGTCGTTCCGATGGACACCGCAACCGGTCTCGCCAGCGGAGCGCCACGGCGCGTGAGCACGCGGCCCGGCGTCGGGCCGGTCGCATGGTCCCCTGACAGCCGTCGCATTGCGTTCGTCGCGCGGGACACCGGACAGATGTCGATTGTCGCGGTACCATTCAACGGTGGCGACGCACAGGTCCTTTTCCAGGCCGAGGGAATTCTCAACAGCCTTGCCTGGTCGCCGGACGGACGCTCCATCTTCGTAAATCACGGTGCGCCCAATCGGGCGCCGCGTACGCTACGGGTTTCGCTCGCCGAGAAGCATGCTATCGATCTGGGCGAAGCGAGCGCGCCGATCATCGACATCTCGCCTGATGGCAAGTGGCTCGCGCAATGGCACTTCAGTCGCCCCGTTCTTTACCTGCTGTCGACCGACGGAAAATCAGCGCGGAGGGTCGACTTGCAGCGGACCCTCACGAGGCTGGCGCCTTCCGGTTGGAGTCACACGAATCCCAACGAGATGGTTGCCCTCGACCACATCGTGCCAGAGGGCATTCAGCGCGTCTCGGTCGCCGACGGACGCATCCGAACCGTCGTGGCGCTCGACTCCGGGGGACTTGGCGGTACTGCGCTGTCTCCCGACGAGCGCCAGCTCGCGTACATCCGCCTCCGCGCTGGCGTCGCCCAGCTCGTGGTGTCCGACACAAGCGGCGGGAACGTGCGTGTTCTGGTAGATGGCGCCCGCAGTGGCACGCTCTGGTCGCCCACCGGCCAGCACATAGCGTACTCGACGAACGAGACCGACATTCGCGTCGCCGAAGTAGCGTCGAAAAAGGCGCGTGAGTTGATACCGGCCGAGCTGGATCCGTGCCGCGGGCCGAACTGCGACGGTCGCTTGCCCAGCGTAGAGTGGCGTTCCGACGGACGCGCCTTGCGCTACTTCGAGCGGCGTGCGACGAATGGGCGACACCTTCTCGAGCTACACGAGGTCGATCTCGACGGACGGCAACGGCTGGTTGGGTCAACGTCGGTGGCAGGAAACCCGTCGTTCATCGCGCGTAATGACACGCTGTTCGTCGTCAGGCAAGAGAATGCCGTGCAGTTGGTGAATGCCCGGACAGGCGTTGGCCGCGTACTCTATACAGGTGTCACCCGTTTGGGGCCGCGCATCGACGTCAACGGGCAATGGCTGCTCATGGTCGCCGAAAGCGGCGGCAACGGAACGCCCCTCGTCGAACAGCCGCTCCTGGTGTCGCTCACCACCGGGGAGTCGAAGAAATATCCCTACGCGCTCGGCGGCGAAGTATCGCACGGAGACTTCCTCCCCGACGGCCGCAACTTCCTCTTGACGGCGTGCGTGTCGTGCAAAGACCCGAACTACACGGAGAAGTGGGACCTCATTCTCACTCCAATGAACGGCGACCCCCCGCGCATCCTGACGGGG
The DNA here is from genome assembly GCA_963740565.1 of uncultured Gemmatimonadaceae bacterium. Lineage (GTDB taxonomy): Bacteria > Gemmatimonadota > Gemmatimonadetes > Gemmatimonadales > Gemmatimonadaceae > CAVUFA01. Next base: position 215,456 of record CAVUFA010000005.1, read on the forward strand.
AGTGAGTCCGCCTTCAAGGACTTCTGGCCGGTCGCCGTCACCGGGGACGGACGCACGGCTTTTTTCACCGCCCAGCAGTCGTACAACACCCGCCTCGTCACGATCGCCCTCCCCAAGTTCTAGGGAAACTCTGCACAAGTGAAGGACATGATGGTATATTGCTGTCGCGTTAGGCGTGCGTGATCTCCTGACTGGTTGGTTCCTGTTTCGGAGGCCTTCCCATGGGACAGCAACGGACCTTGGCGTCGATGGCGTGGAGTCTGAAGGGAAAGGTGACGCGGCGCGAACGCTTTCTGGCGGAGATGGACGCCGTAATCCCGTGGACGCGGCTGCTGGCGTTGATCGCCCCCCATTACCCCAAGGCCGGGAACGGCCGGCAGCCCGTGGGTCTGGCACGGATGCTCCGGATCTACTTTCTGCAGCAGTGGTTCAACCTGTCGGATCCCCAGGCGGAGGACGCCATTTACGACAGTGAGTCGATGCGGCGTTTCGCCGGGGTTGAGTTGGGCGAGGACGTGATTCCGGACGAGACCACCATCCTGCGGTTCCGCCACCTGCTGGAACGCGAGCAGCTCCCCGAAGCGATCTTTGCCGAGATCCGCACGGTGTTGGAGGAGAAGCGGTTGCTCTTGAAGGCGGGGACGATTGTGGATGCCACGATCATTGCGGCCCCGAGCTCGACCAAGAACGCGGCAAAGCAGCGGGACCCCGAGATGCACCAAACGAAGAAGGGGAAGCACTGGCATTTCGGGATGAAACTGCATATCGGGACGGACCGCCGCGGGGTGGTGCACACGGTGCGAGCGACGGATGCGGCGGTGGCGGACATCACGCAGCTGCCTGAGTTGTTGCACGGGCAGGAGGGGACGCTGTACGGGGATCAAGCGTACTGGAAAGCGGACCATCGCGAACAGTGGCAGCTCGAAGGCGGCAAGTACCGCGTGAATCGACGCGGCACGAAGAAGCGGCCCTTGACCGAGTCCGAGAAGGCGATCAATCAAACGCGCTCGCGCCACCGGGCCATGGGCGAGCATCCCTTTCACGTCGTGAAGCATCTGTGGGGTTTCGTGAAGGTGCGGTACCGCGGGATTGCCAAGAACGCGGCGCGCGCCTTCAGTATGTTCGCCTTGGCCAATCTGTACCGGCTGCGGAAACGGCTGCTGCCCAAAGGATTCATCCCGAGCCTGGCATGAGATTCCGGCCGCCGACCCTCCCGCGCTACCGAAGCACCCCGCGCCCCGCTGAACCGCGGGAGAACTCGGAGCCCCCGCCGTCATCCGGCGAGACCTGACGCGTGCAAACCGCGCTGATTTCATAACGATGGATCGCGCTTTAACCTGTGCAGAGCTTCCCTAGTGGCCAAGCAACGCGTTCTCATCGTCGACGACGACGAAGCGATCCGCACTTCGACGGCCGAGTCGCTGGCGCGGCACGACCGCGAGGTGCGGACCGCGGAGAGCGCGACGACCGCGTTGGCCGGGCTCGATCGCTGGTGTCCGGACGTCGTCTTGAGCGACGTCCGGATGCCCGGGCTCGACGGCCTCGAGCTGCTTCAGCTCCTGACCGAGCGCGTGCCCGACGCCGACGTGATCATGATGACGGCGTTCGACGACATGCCCACCATCGTCTCGGCGATGCGCGCGGGCGCCGTGGAGTTCCTCGTGAAGCCGCTCGACCTGAGCGAGCTGCGGCAGACCGTCGACCGATTGTTCGCGGATCGCGCCGAGCGCAGGAACGGCGACGAGGCCATTCCTCCGCCATCGCTCGACGTGCTCGTCGGACGCGATCCGCGGATGATTCGCATCTTCAAGCTGATCGGCCAGGCCGCAGCGGTGCGCTCCACGATACTCATCCGCGGCGAGAGCGGAACGGGCAAGGAGCTCGTGGCGCGGGCCATTCACACCAACTCGCCGCAGTCCGCGGCACCCTTCGTCCCGGTCAACTGCGCCGCGCTGCCGGCGACGCTGCTCGAGTCGGAGCTGTTCGGGCACGTGCGCGGCTCGTTCACCGGCGCGACGAACGATCGCCGCGGACGCTTCGCCATTGCGGCCAAGGGAACGATCTTCCTCGACGAGATCGGCGACACGTCGCTGGAGTTTCAAACGAAGCTCCTCCGTGTGCTGCAGGATCGCGAGTATCAGCCCGTCGGGTCGGAGAAGACGGAGCAGACCGAAGCGCGCGTCATCGCCGCCACGCATCGCGGGCTGGAGGCGATGATCGCCGAGGGGAAGTTCCGCGAGGACCTGTATTATCGGTTGCGCGTGGTCGAGATCGAGCTGCCGCCGCTCCGCGAGCGCACGGGAGACGTTCCGCTTCTGGCGCAGCAACTCGTCGCCCGCGCCTGCCGCGCGATGGACTGTGACGCGGTGGCGCTGTCCGAGGAGGCCCTGCGCACGCTCACCGCGCACACCTGGCCCGGAAACGTGCGCGAGCTGGAGAATTGTCTCGTGCGCGCCGTGGTGCTGGCGCGCGGCGGGGTCATCCGACCGGATCACCTGATCCTGTCGACGGCGACCAACGGCCACGACGTGCCGTACCACTCCCTGGAGGAGGCAGAGCGCGATCACATCGCGCGCGTGTTCGCCGCGACGGGACGCCAAAAGACCCGGACGGCGGAAGTCCTCGGCATCTCGCGCCCGCGGCTCGACCGCCTCATGCGGAAGCATGGCCTCGCATAGTCGTCACGCGCTCGGCCGGCGTTTTCTCGCCGCCGTCATCGGCGGATCCGTGCTGCCACTCGCGCTCGTCGGCTTCTGGACAACGCGAAGCGCGGCACGGAGCGGGAGAACGCTGCTGCGGGCGCAACTCGATGCCGCGCTCGGCCAAACGGCGCACGAAGTGGACGCCCGATGGGCCAGCCGGCGATCGGATCTCCTCCTCCTGGCGGAGAACGAGCCCGTCCGCCTGGTGTTGTCGGATGCCACGGGCGCTCCCGAGACGCCGGGCTTCGCTCGCCGCGCGTGGGAGCAGATGACCGCGTTCAGTCACGTCGTCATTCGTGACCGCGCTGGGCGCGCGCGCATCGTCCTCGAAACGGCGTCGTTTCCCGCGGCCGAGCGCGCGTCGTCTCCCTCATTGGACTTGCGCGGCATTACCGTCCGCCTTCCCGTCACCGATCTCGCGACCGGCGACACGATCGGCGCGGTCGAGGCGACGGTGCGAGCCGCTGCATTGCTCCCCAGCGTCTCGTCGACGCCGGCGACGGACGCTCCCGTAACGGCCATCGTTCTCGCGGGAGCGGCGCCCATCACTCCTCCGTCAGTCGATCCGCACGTGTTCGACGACGAATCGGCCGTTTGGAATGGCCGGCACTGGATGTCGGTCCGGCGACACCTCGCGCAACCCCCGCTCGACCTGGCGATCGCCGGGCCCGTCGATCCGTACGTGGCACCGTTCGAGCGGACCGCACAGTCGGCTGCGGGGGCGCTCCTCGCCGCGACCATCGGCGTTCTGATCTTCGTGATGGTGGTTACGCGGCGCATGTCGCGTGATGTCGAGCGTGAGCTCGCCCAGCGTGAGGCCCTCGCGGCGGTCGGCGAGTTTGCCAGCGAGCTCGCTCACGAGGTACGCAACCCGCTCACGTCCGTTCGCCTCGATCTGCAGCGCGTGAACGAAGTCGCCGGCGACCCCGAGTCCGTTCACCGCATCGCGTCGCGAGTGCTCCGGCAGGTCGAACGCATCGACCGCGCGGTCACCGGTGCCCTTCGCGTGGCGCGCGGCGGCGCGATGGACCAGCGCGCGGTGGACCTGCGCGTGGTGCTGGAAGACGCGCGCCGAACGGCCGAACCGGAATTCGCCCAGCGCGGCGCTCGATTGGCGCTCGGCGGGACGCCGGGCCCGCTGGAGTTGGACGGCGACGCCGCCGCGCTGGAGCAGCTGTTTCTCAATTTGCTCATCAACGCGGCGCAGGCCTTGTCAGCCGGGGGCGCCGCGCGTGTCGACGCCGAGCGTCGCAACGGGACGATCCAGGTCACGATCGCCGATACGGGCGCGGGCATGAGCGCGCGGCAACTCGCGGAGACGCACAAGCCGTTTCGGTCGTCCAAGCGCGACGGCACGGGGCTGGGCCTCAAGATCGCGCGACGCATCGTGTCGAACCATCGCGGCGAGCTTCACGTGGCGAGCGCGCTCGGGCACGGTACCACCGTGCGGGTGACGTTCCCGGCGCGCGCGTAACGCTACGGTCGGTCGGGGACGGCGACGCAGGCGGAACACGCCTACTCCCACTCGATCGTGGCCGGCGGCTTCGAGCTCACGTCGTACACCACGCGGTTCACACCCTTCACTTCGTTGATGATCCGGCTCGAGATGCGCGCCAGGACCTCGTGCGGAAAGGGGAACCAGTCGGCGGTCATCCCGTCGGTGCTGGTGACGGCGCGCAGCGCCACAACGTTCTCGTACGTCCGATAGTCGCCCATCACGCCCACCGAGCGCACAGGCAGCAGCACCGCGAACGCCTGCCAGATCTCGTCGTACAGCCAGGCGCCGCGGATCTCCTCCAGATAAATGGCGTCCGCCTGGCGCAGCACATCGAGCTTCTCACGCGTCACGTCGCCCAGCACGCGGATGCCGAGACCGGGACCGGGGAACGGGTGACGCCCCACCATCTCTTCGGGCAGCCCCAGCTCCCGACCGACGTTGCGCACCTCGTCCTTGAAGAGCTCGCGCAGCGGCTCGATGAGCTTGAACTTCATTCCCGGCTTGAGGCCGCCCACGTTGTGGTGCGTCTTGATCGTCACCGACGGCCCGCCGCGCGGCGAGTAGCTCTCGATCACGTCCGGGTAGAGCGTGCCCTGCACCAGGAACTCCACGTCGTCGCCCACGCCCTCGGCCGCCTCCTCGAACACGTCGATGAAGGTGTGGCCGATGATCGTGCGCTTCCGCTCCGGCTCTTCGACCCCGGCCAGCGCCGCGAGGAAGCGCTCCTCGGCGTCGCACCGTACGCAGGTCGATGCCGAGGTTGGCGCGGAAGCGTCCGCTCCACCTGCTCGCGTTCGTGGAGCCGGAGGAGGCCGGTGTCGACGAAGATGCACGTGAGCTGGTCGCCGATCGCGCGGTGCACCAGCGCCGCGGCCACCGACGAGTCGACGCCCCCCGACAGTCCGCAGATGACGCGGCGGTCCCCTGCGCTGGCCCGGACCTTCTCGACCTCTTCTGCAATGAACGCACCCGGCGTCCACGTGGGCCGCGCGCGGCAGATGCCGAACAGGAAGTTGGAGATGATGTCTTTGCCGCGCAGCGAGTGCGCGACCTCCGGATGAAACTGCACGCCGAAGATCGGTCGCGTCCCGTGGCGGTAGGCAGCAACTGGCTGTTGTCGCTGCGTGCGCTGGCCAGGTAGCTGGCGGGCAGCCGGTCCACGAGGTCGCCGTGGCTCATCCAGACCTGCGTCAGCTCGTGCGGCGCAAATCCGGCGAAGAGCCCGTCCGGACGCGTAATCTCGAGTTGCGCACGCCCATACTCGCGTTGATGTGCCGGCGCGATGTGCCCACCCTCGAGCTGCGCGATCAGGTTCATGCCGTAGCAGATGCCCAGCACCGGGGCCACGTCGAGCACGCCGCGGTCGGCGCCCGGTGCGCCCTCGTCGTACACGGAGTTGGGTCCGCCGCTCAGGATGATGCCGGTCGGATGCCACGACCGGATCCACTCCAGCGTGACTGATGGCGGATGGATCTCCGAGTACACGCGGGCTTCGCGCACGCGTCGCGCGATGAGCTGCGTATACTGCGAACCGTAGTCGATGATGAGGATCCGGCTGCCGTCGGTCGGATCGATCACGGATTCCCTCCCCCGGCAGCGTGAAGAACTCCACGCGCTTGGTGTCGAGGTCGAGCACCGCGGCCGACGGGGCGCCGTGCAGCCAGCCGCACGCTTCACCGGGGTTCACGACCAGGGTATCGCCCCGCGTCTTCATCTCGGTGCGATGCGTGGAGCCATGCACCACGATGGCGTGATGGCCGATCGACGCCTCGCGCACGTCGCCCAGATCGTGCACCAGCAGGATGTGCTCGCCGCCGACCTCGATGCTGTGGGGCGACTCGAAGAGCTCGATGCCGAAGCCCGACGCGGCCGTCGAGATCAGCCCCTCGTGGTCGCCGTCGTTGCGTCCGAAGACGCCGGCCATGGCGACGTTATGCTCCAGGAACGGACGGAGCGCGAACGGAGCGCAGTAGTCGCCGGCATGGAGGACGAAGCCGGCGCCTCGCGCAATCATCTCGCGCAGAAGTGCATCGATGGCGGGAAGCCGGTCGTGCGAGTCGGCCATCAGTCCCACGATCATCAGCCGATCCTCCAGTCCAGGATCGTCACGCTCGAGGCGTACGAGATCGTCGTAGTCTTCGCGATCGGTCGTCACCGCGAAACGATCGCCCTCCACCAGCACCTCCACCGCACGTGGCCGCGCGTTGTAGTTGGACGCCATGGCGTAGCCATACGCGCCGGCGGTGTGCACGGCGAGCACGTCGCCCGGCTGCACGTCGCTCATCTCGCGGTCCAGGGCGAGGAAGTCGCCGCTCTCGCAGACCGGTCCCACGACGTCCAGGCGGACCGATCAGGGCGCGCGACCAGCGGCTCGATGCGGTGATACGCCTGGTAGTGCGAGGGCCGCAGCAACTCGGTCATGCCGGCGTCGGTAACCGCGATCTCGCGTCCGCCGCTGCGCTTCCGGTAGAGCACGCGCGTGAGGAGGATGCCGGCGCCGGCCACCAGGAAGCGCCCGGGCTCCACGAGAATCTCGAGGCCTGTCGCATCGGCCGCGGAGCGGACGATGCGGCCGAACTCGGCCAGATCAGGCGGCAGCTCGGCTTCGTACGGCACGGCGAGGCCTCCGCCGATGTCGAGGTATCGCAGCGACTCCACGCCCAGTGTGCGGGTGGCCGAGCAGAGCTCCAGCATCCGCGACGAGGCCGTGCTCGTAGGCCTCCAGCCGCGAGAGCTGCGATCCCACATGCATGTCCAGTCCGAGCAGCCGGACGTGTCGGCAGATCCTGCGACAGGCGCGTTGCCGCGGCGGCCTCATCGTACGGGATGCCGAACTTGCGTCCCCGCTCTCCCGTCGTGGTGTAGCTGTGAAAGCTCTCGACGGTGATCTCCGGGTTGACCGCAGCGCCACGGGGGCGGTGACGCCACGCGCCGCCGCCAAACGGTCGAGCATCCGCAGCTCATCTTCCGACTCCACGTTGAACAGCAGGATGCCCGCGTCGAGCCCCTCGCCGAGCTCGCGCGGCGACTTGCCCACGCCGCCGAAGATGATGTCCGGCGGCGGGAATCCCGCGCGCAGCGCGCGGAACAGCTCGCCTCCGGAGACCACGTCGGCCCCCGAGCCCAGTGATCGGAGAAGGGCCAGCAGCGCGCGATTGCCATTGGCTTTCAGCGAGTAGTGGACCCGGTGCGGCACGCCGGCCAGCGCCCCGCTCAGCCGGGCATACTGTTCGCGGACGCTCGCCGAGGAGTAGACATAGGCCGGCGTGCCGACGGCGTCGGCGATCGCGCCGAGCGACACGCCCTCGCAGGTGAGCGTGCCGCTCGCGGCGTTCGAGGTCTCCGGTCAGTACGACTTCGCCCACACGACCTCGACCTGCGCGGGCCGGCCGGTGTAGAGGCACGTCGTCGGTGCCTCACGTGACCGGAAATCCTCGTCGGGAATGACGCGAATGGTGGCTTTCGTCTCCTCCTTCACTTTGGCTTCGACCTCCGGATCGCCGCACCAGCCGGCGTAGACGAAGGCGCCGTCGCCGTCCATGATCTCGCGGAAACGGTCGTACGTGATGGGCTCGCGAATGCTGTTCGCCTCGCGCGCGCGCGGGCGGCCGCCAGCATGTCGTGCTGAATCTGCTCCAGCAGTCCGGTGACGTCGCCGGCGACGGCAGTCGAGCAGATCGACATCTTCTCGCGCGTGTCGCGGCGCGCTGCCATGCACGCATCCCTTGTCCAGGTCGCGGGGGCCGATCTCCAGCCGCAGCGGGATGCCACGGAGCTCCCACTCATAGTACTTGGCGCCGGGCTTGATTCCATCGCGGCCGTCGATCCACGCGCGGATCCGGTCATCGCCGCGGCCGGACCAGTTGGTCAGGTCGCTCCGAACCCGGTCGGCTACTTCGATCAGGTGCGCCGCGTTCGGCGTCGCTCTTCCAGATGGGAACGATCACGACCTCGATGGGCGCGAGACGCGGCGGCATCCGCAGCCCGTTGTCGTCGCCGTGCGTCATCACCAGTCCGCCCACGAGACGCGTGGAGACGCCCCAACTGGTGTTCCAGGCGTACTCGATCGCTCCCGCTCTCGCTCTGGAACTTGAGGTCGAACGCCTTGGCGAAGTTCTGGCCGAGGTTGTGCGACGTGCCGGCCTGCAGCGCCTTGTTGTCCTGCATGATGGCTTCGCAGGCATAGGTGCGGAGCGCGCCGGCGAACTGCTCGGAATCGGTCTTGAGCCCGGTCACCACCGGCATGGCCATCCACTGCTCCATGAACTCGCGATAGAGCGTCGAGGATCAGGCGGGCCTCCGCCTCCGCCTCGTCGTGGGTGGCGTGCGCCGTGTGTCCCTCCTGCCAGAGGAACTCCAGCGTGCGCAGGAACAGCCGGGTGCGCATTTCCCAGCGCACCACGTTCGCCCACTGGTTGATCAGGATCGGCAGGTCGCGGTAGCTCTGCACCCACTTGGCGTACATCGCGTAGATGATCGTCTCGGACGTCGGCCGGATGACGAGCGGCTCGTCGAGCTTCTGGCCGCCGCCGTGCGTGACCACGGCGGCCTCCGGCGCGAATCCCTCGACGTGCTCCGCCTCCTTGTGCAGGAAGCTCTCGGGGATGAACAGCGGGAAATAGGCGTTCTGGTGCCCGGTGGCCTTGAACATGGCGTCGAGCGCGCGCTGCATGCGCTCCCAGATGCCGTACCCGTTGGGCCGGATGACCATGCAGCCGCGGACGGGCGAATAGTCCGCCAGTTCGGCGCGGAGCACGACTTCGTTGTACCAGGCGCTGAAGTCCGCCGCGCGGGTGGTGAGCTTCTTATCGTCAGTCATGGGATATTGGGAGATCGGGGGAAGTCGGTGTGTGGCTCGGCATCCGCCCCGGATCCGGAGAACCGCATGCGTCTCGATCCGCGCGACTCCACGCCTCGCGCGTGATGGCTCCCGCACCCGGGTGGTACGATGGGTGCGTGGGCGTCACGGTCGATCGGCCGTCGATCCGGCCATCTCCTGCCATGTGCGCACGAACCACCTGCCAGCGTCGTGGTTTGCTGGCTTCCATCAACGAGCGACTTCACCACCAGGTCGGTTGCCGTGCTTCCCGCGATGAGGACACGCGGCACGGCGCGCTGCGACGCCGCCTTCATCTGCTCGCGAGAGCGACTGCTCGCGGAGCGCGTACTCCACGGCGGCGCCCGCCGCGACGTAATTGCGCCGCCATGCGACACCACCGCCGGAATCTGCTCCGGCGCCGCGACGCGACCCAGAAGTCGGTGACGACAGCTCCGGCCTGCAGTCGAGCCCCGCGCGCGCAGCAGCTCCGCGAGCACCACGTCGCCCATGCCGAACCCCAGCGCCGGAAGATCGACGCCGCCCAGCGTCCTGCAGCAGCGTGTCGTAGCGCCCGCCGCCGCAGATCGCGCGGAACTCGCCCTGGCGTCGAACAGCTCGAAGACGATGCCGGTGTAGTACGCCAGCCCGCGCACGATCGTGAGATCGAACTGCACCCAGTCCGCCACCCCGTGTGCGGCGAGCAGCGTGAAATAGCGATCGAGCCGTCGCAGCGCGGCCCTCGCCCTCGTCGTCGGAGGCCAGTTCGTCCGTCAGCGCCGTCGCGGTCGGAACGCGCCGCCGATGTCGAGGATCGCCGGCGGCGGTGGCAGCCGACAGCCCCGCCTTCCCCAGGCGCTCGACCAGGACGTCGCGGGGCTCGCGCTCGATCTTGTCGATCGCGGCGAAGGCGGCCGGCACGCTCTCGTCAGGCACGCCACGCCGCGGAGAACGCCGTCAGCAGCCGGCGATCCGAGACACGCGCCACCACGGTCGTCGGCCGTGAGCCCGCAGCCCCGCATGATCTCGATCGCCACCGCGAGCAGCTCGGCGTCGGCCGGCGACGTCGCGTCTCGCCGACGATGTCGACGTTGAGCTGAAAGTGCTCGCGCAGGCGGCCCTTCTGCTGCCGCTCGTAGCGGAACAGCTGGGGAATCGAGAACCACCGCACGGGCTTCCGCAGCGCGTTGGCGCGTGCCGGCCACCATGCGCGCGAAGGTCGGCGTCATCTCGGGACGCGAGCGCGACCTGGCGGCCGCCCTTGTCGGTGAAGTTGTAGAGCTGCCCGACGATCTCGTCGCCGCTCTTGCGGGTGTAGAGCTCCAGCGGCTCGAGCGGAGGCCCGTCGTACTCCACGAACCCGAACCGGCGTCGCCACGTCGCGCCATACGCCGAACAGGTGATTGCGTTCGGCGAGGTCGGCAGGATAGAAATCGCGAAAACCGGGGAGCGCTCCCGCTGACATCGTCGAAAGCTACCGTGCCAGCGGATCGACCTGCAAGCGAGCCATCGCGTCGCCGACCGTGTGAAAGGATCCGGTCACGAGCACGGTCCTGCCAAGCGCGTGGCGCGAGGTGCAGCGCGCCGTCGAAATCGTCCTCGACCACGGTCGCCCAGCCCTGGCCGCGGGCGAATGCACCGGCGTCGGCAGCGCGACCACGCCCGGCTCGCGGGCGCCGTGGGCGCATTGGTGAGCACGAAGACGTCGGCCGCCGGCGCCAGCGCGGACATGACGTCCTCGCCAGTCCTTGTCCGCCAGCACCGTGAGCAGCACGACCACCGGGCGGGCAACGCTGGACGGCGCCGAGTGTCGCGGCGAGCACCGCCGCGCCGTCGGGGTTGTGGGCCACGTCGAAGATGAACTGGCCGTGGCGATGAAAGCGGCCCGGCAGCCGCACCGAGGGCAGCGCGTCTCCGACATGCCGCCACCGCGGTCCGTCGAACTGGCGCCGGCGCCAGGCGCAGCATGAGCAGCGCGAGCGCGGCGTTCGAGGCCTGGTGCGCGCCAGCCAGCGGCGTGTGCAGCGCGGCCTGGCGCGCCGTCCACCGTCGAGCGTCGAAGCGGGTCCCGTCGTCGCCGACCGCGATGTCGCGTGGTGCGAGCGTCGCGCCACGACGCTCGCCGACCGGCTCGGGCGGCCGCGCGCTCGGCGTGCCCGGTCGAGCAGCCGCGGCAATGGCCGGGTCGCGCTCACCGATCGACCGCGGGAACGCCGGGCTTGAAGATGCCGGCCTTCTCGGCGGCGATCTCCTCCCGGCGTGTCGCCGAGGTACTCGACGTGGTCGATGCCGATCGACGTCACGCCGGCCACCACGGGCCTAACGACGTTGGTCGAGTCGAGGCGTCCGCCGAGACCGGTCTCGATGACCGCCACGTCCACCCCGGCGTCGGCGAAGCCAGCGAACGCCATGGCGGTCGTCGCCTCGAAGAACGTGGCGCCGATGCGCTCGACCGTCCGGCGTCCATCGGTCGATGAACTCGCCACGTACGTCCTCGTCGACCGGGCGGCCGTCGACGACGAACCGCTCGCGGAAGTCGACCAGATGCGGCGAGGTGTATTCGCCCACGCGGAGTCCGCGACGGCGCAGCGCCGTCCTCCAGCGTCGCGCAGACGCTGCCCTTCCCGTTGGTGCCGGCGACGTGAAGCGGCGCGGAGACGGCGGTGCGGGTCGCCAAGCGCCGCCAGCAGCGCCTCGGTGCGCTCGAGCCCGAAGCGGTTCGCCGCCGGTGGTGCGCTGCGAAGAGGTACGTCGAGCGCGTCGCGGTAGGCGCTCAGGCGTTGGTCCAGCCGGCGCCGCCGGCTTGCCGCTCATGTGGCGCAGCAGCCGCCCCACCGTCTGCTTGAGGTCACGGCGGTGCACCACGCGCGTCGAGCATGCCGTGGTCGAGCAGGAACTCCGCGGTCTGGAATCCCTCGGGCAGGTCCTGGCCGAGCGTCTGCTTGATGACGCGCGGGCCCGCGAAAGCCGATCACCGCGCCGGGCTCGGCGAGGATCGGCATCGCCGAGCATCGCGTAGCTCGCGCTCACGCCGCCGGTCGTCGGGTTGGTGAGGATCGAGACGTAGGGAATGCGCCGCTCGGCCGAGCTGCGAGAGCACGGCGCTCACCTTGGCCATCTGCATCAGCGACAGCACCCCTTCCTGCATGCGCGCTCCGCCGGAGGCCGATACGATGATGAGCGGGTGCTTGCGCTCGAGCGAGCGCTGGCCGAGGCGGGCGATCTTCTCGCCGACCACCGAACCCATCGAGCCGCCCATGAACGCGAAGTCCATGACGCCGAGGTTCACCGGCATGTCGCCCAGCGTGCCGGTCACGGTCAGGATGGCGTCGTATTCGCCGGCCTTCGACGCGCGCCTTCTTGAGCCGCGCTCGGATAATCCGGGAAATCCGAGGGGATCGGTCGGACCGGATGTCGGCCTCCGTCTCCGCCCACCGGCCGTCGTCGAGAGGAGGCGTACGTAGTCCAACCGCGCGGATCCGCCGGTGGTAGTCGCAGTCCGGGCAGACGTTGAGGTTCCGCACGAACTTCTCGCGGATGTCCGTGTGCCCGCAGGCCTCGCACTTCTCCCACACGTCCGGCGGGATCTCGAGGCGCTCGGTGCGCGGCTGGCGCGGCTTCTTCTCCTTCCGGAACCAAGCCATAGCAGGGATAATGGGCGGCGAGACAGGCCATAGGCCATAGGCTGCACATGCGGCCGCAGGCCCTGCCTCGCCGATCGCCGGCTCCCGTCCTACAGCTCGATCGGCAGCTCTCCGGCCTCGCCCGCGCCCCTCGCTCGAGATGCGGACCAGGATGCCGATGGCGATCCAGCAGGCGAGCAGGAACGAGCCGCCGTAGCTGAAGAACGGCAGCGGGATGCCGGTGATCGGCATCAGGTTGAGCGTCATGCCGATGTTCACGATCACGTGCACGAACCAGCTCCCGGCCAGCCCGAAGGCCACCAGGCTGCTGAACGAGTCGTTGGCCCTGGTGGCCACGCGGATCACGCGGAGGAACAGAAACAGGAAGAGCGTGAGCGCCACCGTCACGCCGATGAACCCGAGCTCCTCGCCCACCACGGCGAAGATGAAGTCCGTGTGCTGCTCGGGCAGAAACGCGAGCCGCTTCTGGGTGCCGGCCGTGAAGCCCTTGCCGAACCAGCCACCGGATCCGATCGCGATCTTCGACTGGATGACGTGATAGCCCGATGCCGCGGGATCGCGTCCGGGATCGAGGAAGACCAGGAGGCGGTTCTGCTGATAGGGATCGAGGCGCTCCCAGAGCAACGGCGCGGCCACGCCCATGGCCACGTTGGCGATGACGAGCGCCACGCCCTCGACCATGTACGGCTTGTACATCAGCACGAGCGCCACGAAGATCAGGAACCACGCTCCCCACAGCCTGGTGCTGAACGCCAGCACCAGACTGATCGCCGGACTGCGCCGCGAGCAGCAGCAGCGGCGCCGAGACCGCCCGCCCAGAACAGCATCGCGAAGAAGATCCCGAGGAACACGATGCCGGTGCCGAGGTCGGGCTGCATCATCACCAGGACCCAGGGGACGGCGACGACCAGCGCCGGCTTCACCAGGTCGACCAGCGACTTCGGCGCCTCGCGGCGCGACGCGAGCACCTTGGCGAGCATCAGCACCACCGCGAGCTTGGCCAGCTCCGACGGCTGCCCCAGCCGCACCCCGGCGATCGTGATCCAGCCTTTGACGCGAGCAGCGGTGCCGGCCCCGCTGCCGATCACCAGCGTGACTGCCAGCAACGCGACGCCGAACAAGTAGGCCGGCAGAGCGGCCCACTCGAAGAACCGCACCGACGCCCGGGTGCACACCCAGGCCGCCGCCAGGGCGATCGCGAACCAGACGAGCTGCCGCTTCCAGGCCCCGGCCACCGAGGCGACCGTGACGTCGGTCTGCCCGGCGCAGTACACCATGGCGATGCCGTAGCCGGTCAACAGCAGGGCGATGATGACGAGCGGATAGTCGGCGACCGCTTTCCGGATCACCCGCCCTCCACGTGCGCCGGCTCGATGGCCGGCCGCTTCAGGTAGTGCTCGATGATCTTCGAGGCCACGCGCGCCGCCAGGTAGCCGTGTTGGCCGCCCTCCAGCAGGACACGCCACCACGATCTGCGGGTCCTCGCCGGGCGCGAATCCGACGAACCAGGCGTTCGGTGTTGGGACCGTTCTGCGCCGTGCCCGTCTTGCCGGCGATCACCACTCCCTGGATCTGCGCGCTGGCCGCGGTTCCGCGGGTGGAGACCACGCCCGCCATCGCCTCGCGCAACCCGTCCAGCTGCTCCGGCGTCAGGTCGAAGATCCTGGGTCGCTCGACCGTCTGGCTGCGCGATGCTCGGCGTGGCGGCATGGCCATCGGTGGCCAGCGCCGTGTAGAACCGCGCCATGTTGACGACGGTCTGCGAGTTCTCGCCCTGCCCGATCGCCAGGTTGAGCGTCACGGCGTTGGTCCAGCCCTGGGCCCGTACTTCTTGATCGAAGTACTCGACCGCGTACGGCCAGCGTGGCTGCGATTCGTTGGGCAGGTCGATGCCGGTCTGCGTCGCCGAACTCGAAGCGACACGCCGCCGGCGATGCAGCTTGGCGAGCGTGAGCCGCAGGCCGAGCTGGTAGAAGTACACGTCGCACGACTTCTCGATCGCCTGCGCAGTGCGAGGTAGCCGTGCCCCTCGTGTTCCCAGCAGCGGAAGTAGCGGGCGCCGAAGTGGTAGCCGCCGGTGCACGGCTGCGGCATGTGGGAGTCGAAGTCGACCACGCCCTCCTCGAGCGCGATCACCGCCGTCGCCAGCTTGAAGGTGGAGCCGGGCGGATACAGGCCCTGAATCGCCTTGTTGTACAGCGGGCGCCGCGGGTCGTTGATGCAGCTGCGTAGTAGTCGTCGGGGATCCCGCCGATGAACCGGTTGGGGTCGAAGCACGGCGCGCTGTGGAGGGCGAGCACCTCGCCGGTCTTCGGCTCGAGCGCCACGGCGCCGCCCGCGAGCGAGTCGCCGAAATAGTGCGCCGCGAAGCGCTGGAGGTCGAGGTCGATGTTGCGTGTCAGCGGCGGGCCCGGCACCGGCGGGAGGTCGGGACGCGCCCCCGCCTCGCGGACCACGCGTCCGCGCGCGTCGACCTCGACGAACCGCGACCCCTCGCGCCCCCGCAGCCGCGCCTCGTACTCGCGCTCGAGGCCGGCCTTGCCGATCTGCTGCCCGGCTTGTAGCCGGCGTACGCGCTCTGCGTTGAGCTCCGCTTCGCTGATCTCGCCCGTGTAGCCGACGAGCGCCGACACGGCCGCTCCGTCCGGATAGTAGCGCTTGGGCGAAGCCTGGATGATCAGGCTCGGGAACTCGGTGCGATGCTCCTCCAGCACCGACACCTGCGTCGAATGAGGCGTCGGGGAGCACGACGACCGGGCGAGCCGGGTCGCGCCGGTAGCCGTCGCACCGCCGACTCGATCTCGTCGCTCACTGAGCGGCACCACGACTTGTGAGGAGACGCGAGCATCGGCGGCAGCGAGTCGGGCGCCGCTGCCAGGATCGACACCGAGTATCCCGGGATGTTCTCGGCGATCACCGCGCCGTGACGGTCGTAGATGATCGCCGCGCGGCGCCGGCAGCGGGACCTCGCGCAGCCGGTTCTTCTCCGACTGCAGCGCGTACTGGCGTGCTCGAGGACCTGTGTGCGGAAGAACGCCGCGGCGAGGACCAGAAGGGCCAACCCCAGTGACGAGCACGCCGCCACGCGGCCCCGCCGCTGGACGTCGTTCGGATGAAAGCTCATGACGCACTGCGGCTCCGGACGTGGTCCGGAAGAGCAGCATGACGATCACCCCGGTGACCGCCGTGAGCGCCGCCGACAGCGGCGACCAGAGGAGCACCTGCGTCGCCATCTCGATGAGACGTCGTGTGCCGCTCCGCCAGCACGTAGACGATATCGAACGCCCACTTCCCGACGAAGAAAAAGAAGGCGTGGAGCACCACGTTGTCCGCGAAGAATACGGCCTTGAGCCACGAGGCCGGCGAACCCGATCAGCGTCATGGCGAGCGCGCCGGCCCCCGGGATGTCGGGGTCAGCGAATCGGCGACGAGCCCGGTGGCAAAGCCGATCATCGCCGCCGCGCCGGGCCGCACGCGGACCGCCATCAGCAGCACGGCGATCACCAGGAAATCCATCGAGACCCGCCAGCCCAGCAGCGGACGCACCGTGTAGTGCAGCGCGACCAGCAGCACGAAGGCGATCACCACGCGGAGCGTCACGTGCCATCGCATCGTGGTCGGCCGCGTCCGGAGGGGCCGGCGGGATGGGGGTCGGGACGCGGCGCGTGCCGCACGCACTGAATCGCGTCGCGCGGCGGCGGCCGCTGCCTCCCGTCGCGCCAGCGAATCGCCCGCCGCCGCGATCCGGCGCAGCGCCGAGTCGGCGCTCGCGGCCGACGGCCAGAACGCGGTCAGCGTCTCGGCGGCCCGGCCGGCAGCAGCACCATGACGTTGGTGACGTCGGGCGGCCCCACCGCCGGGCGCACGAGGTACGTGCGCGCCCACCGCTCGCTGGTGTTGATCTCGCCGATGACGGTTCCGATGGGGATGCCCCGCGGGAAGACGCCTCCGAGCCCCGAGCTGGCGATCAGCGTGTCCCGGCTTGAGCGTCTGCGCGGAAGGCCACGCCGCGCAGCTCGAGCAGGGAGCGCTCCGGGCCGTCGCCGAGGTGCGGCGTGATGATGCCGAACGCGTTGCCGTCGGCGGCCATGGCGCTCACGCGGAAGTCGGGATGCGTCCACAGGATCGACGAGACTGGTGCTGCGGGTCGACCGTGGTGACGAGGCCCACCAGGCCGTCCGGCGCGACGACCGGGGCGCGCTCGACGCACGCCGGCGGCGGCTCCCGCGGTGAGCGAGCACGGAGTCCTCGTCGGCGAGCTTGCGAACGTGCAGGGCCTCGGCCGGGACGAACCCCCATTGCAGCTGACGACCCAGCCCGAGCAGCCGGCGGAGCTGCTCGTTCTCCTCCTCCATCTCGGCCAGTTGCGACGATCCGGAGCGCCAGGCTGTCGAGCCGGGCGGCGATCGCCTCCCGCTCGGCAGGGCGACTGCGGGCGCGCTCCGCCTGTGCTTGCAGCCGACATCAGCGGCGCGACGACCGTCCGACGCAGCGACGACGCGATGGTCGTCGCGGATCGGCGACTGGCAGAACGGTGCCAGAGCAGCGCCAGGCCGCACACACGCCGCGAGTGCCGCGGTGTCCGCGCGCGAGCCCGAGCGGACGGCGCGAGCCACTTCACCGCCCTCAGGTACTCAGCACCGACCAGTACTTCTCCTCGTCGTCGAGGATGCGCCCCGTCCCCGCGGACCACGCAGGTCAGCGGGTCCTCGTCGACGTGGATCGGGAGTCCCGTTTCCTGGTGCAGCACGACGTCGAGCCCGCGGATCAGCGCGCCGCCGCCGGTCATGACGATGCCGCGGTCGACGATGTCGCTCGCCAGTTCGGGCGGCGTGATCTCCAGCGCGCGGCGCACCGCATCGACGATCTGCTGGATGGGCTCCTGGATCGCCTCGCGAATCTCGGTGGAGTGCACGCGCACCGTCTTCGGGATGCCGGAGACGAGGTCACGTCCCTTCACCTCCATCTCGCGCTCGTCGCCCACCGGGGCCGCCGAGCCGATCGAGATCTTGATCTGCTCGGCGGTCGGCTCGCCGATGAGGAGGTTGTAGTTCTTGCGCATGAACTGCACGATGGCGGTGTCGAGCTCGTCGCCGCCAGTGCGGATCGAGGTGTCGCTGACGATGCCGGAGAGCGCGATGACGGCGATCTCGGTCGTGCCGCCGCCGATGTCGATGACCATGTTGCCGGTGGGCGTCTCGATGGGGAGGCCGACGCCGATCGCCGCCGCCATCGGCTCGGCGACCATGAAGACTTCCTTGGCTCCGGCGCCTAACGCGGAGTCGCGCACGGCGCGCTTCTCCACCTCGGTGATGCCCGACGGCACGCAGACGATCACCCGCGGCTTGATCTTGAACATCCGGTTCCGGATGATGAGCTCGAGGAAGTAGCGCAGCATCTTCTCGGTGACGTCGAAGTCGGCGATCACGCCGTCCTTCATCGGGCGCACCGCGATCATGCCGTCGGGGGTGCGGCCAGCATGCGCTTGGCCTCGAGCCCCACGCCCTTCACCCGCTTGGTCTCGCGATCGATGGCGACCACCGAGGGCTCGTTGAGGACGATGCCTTCGCCCTTCACGAAGATCAGCGTGTTCGCGGTGCCGAGGTCGACGGCAATCGCGTTGGCGGGGAAGAAGGTCCCCGGCTTGAAGAAGGGCCAGCGCATCTATGGAGTGCTCAACGTGCCGCGGCGCGTCGGTCGACGGGGTGGGTGGGCGAGGAACGCGAGGTAAGCTAGTGGGGTGGAGCGAGCTGTGCAAGACATTGCGTTTTCACAACCTAGACGCTTCGTGTGACGTAGTGCTGGAAGTCGGCGGTCAGCACTCGGTCGTCAGCTTCCGGCCCCATCAGACGTGGGAGTGATCGGTTCGGCAAGCGCGGTGACAGTCCGTGCGCGCCGGCGCGCTGTCCTCCGTGCCTGACCGGTCCCACTGCTCCCCACTGATCGCCCACCGCCGCATGTAGGACGCGCGACACGCGCCAACGCCACAGCCACGCCCGCTCCACCACCTGCGGCGCGCTCGTTAGGCGATCGCGGCGGAGTCCGCCGCGACGCACCGCGGACTCGACCGTGCCACTACCGTTGCGGTCGCTGCGGCGTGCAGCAAGAAGTGACTTGCGTCGCAGCATGCGATGACCGCGACGCACATCATGTCCCGCGAACACTTCGGCCTCTGCATGTCCAGGGTTCCCATGTCCGCGCGGCGCGGTGGCGGGCCGGGTGCGGCGCCGCGATCATTCGAGGAGGGTCCAAGATGAGGTATACAGGCCGCATGCTGCTGTCCGCCGGGTCGCTCGCCCTGCTGGCAGCCGTTGCCGGAGCGCAGCCTCCGGTGCGAACCGAGTCGCCGGGTCAGGTCGTGAAGATGCCCACCTACGAAACGCTGGTGGCATCGCTCAACGCCGCTGGTGATGCGGCGACCAAGATCGACAACCTCGCGGGACTCACGGCCGACCAGGTCCGTCTGGTCGATAGCCACGAGCTCGTGACCGATGCGAATCAGAGCGAGTTCGACGCGGCGGTCGAGAAGAACGCCGCGTCCCTGACCGCCCTGCGCGCATCGCTGCAGAAGAACGACGTCATTGCCAAGGCGATCGCGGACCATCCGGCGAAACCGGCGATCGACGACGTCGTGGGAGCCGAAGTGGGTCCCGACAACGAGTTGACGATCTTCTTCCGCAAGAAGGGCTGAAGCGCGGAGTCGTCCGCCGGTCGGACGTCGCGCGGCGCCGGGATCCGGCGTCGCGCGACGGAGGCGTGTCAGCCGGTGCTGCCGAAGCCGCCGGTCCCACGCCCGGTTTCTCCGAGCGCCCCCGTCTCCTGCAGGACCGGCGTCTCGTAGCGGGAAAACACCAGCTGCGCAATCCGGTCGCCGCGCCGAATGGTGACCGGTCCGCTGCCCGCGTGCAGCAGAATGATCTTGAGTTCGCCGCGGTAGTCGGAGTCGATCGTCCCCGGCGCGTTCGGCAGCGTGATGCCGTACCTGAGAGCGAGTCCGGAACGCGGTCTGACCTGCATCTCCATGCCGGGCGGGATGGCGAAGGACAGCCCCGTTGCCACCGCCCGCCGCTCGCCGGGTCGCAGCTCGAAGTCCGGCTCGGCCGAGGCCACATCGTAACCGGCCGCCCCCGGTGTCTGTCGCGCCGGCAACGGCAGGTCCTGATTATGCGCCAGTCGCCTGACGGCAACCCGGAGGGAAGCCGACGGATCGCGCTGGTCGCCTCTGCTTCCGTGCCCGTCCATCCCGGTCAGTCCGACGCGAGGCCCGGTGATCGCGCCCCTACCGGAGCAGCTCGGCCGGATCGTGGCATGGAAGTCCGAACGCCTCTGCCACGCCCGGATAGGTCACTTTCCCCGCGGCGATGTTGAGCCCCTTGAGCAGCGCGGCATTCGACGCCAGCGCCTTCTTCCATCCCTTGTTCGCCAGCTGCACCGCGTACGGGTAGGTCGCGTTGGTCAGCGCCAGCGTGGAGGTGCGCGGCACTCCGCCGGGCATGTTGGCGACCCCGTAGTGGATCACGCCGTCCACCACATACGTGGGATTCTCGTGCGTCGTCGCGTGGATCGTCTCCACGCATCCGCCCTGGTCGATGGCCACATCCACGATCACCGCGCCGGCCTTCATCCGCTTGAGATCTTCGCGGCGCACGAGCTTGGGCGCCTTGGCCCCGGGAATCAGCACGCCGCCGATCACGAGATCGGCCGTTTCGATTGCGTCGAGGATGTTGTGCCGGTTGGAGTAGATGAGCTGCACGTTGCCCGGCATGACGTCCGACAGGTACCGCAGCCGCTCGAGCGACAGGTCGAGGATCAGCACCCGCGCCCCCATCCCCGCCGCCATCTTCGCGGCGTTCGTGCCGACCACGCCGCCGCCCAGCACCACCACCTTGGCCGGCGGCACACCGGGCACGCCGCCCAGGAGCAGCCCGCGTCCGCCGTACAGTTTCTCCAGGTACTTCGCGCCTTCCTGCACCGCCATCCGGCCGGCCACTTCCGACATCGGCGTGAGCAGCGGCAGCTCGTGGGTGGGCAGCTCCACCGTTTCGTACGCGATGCAGACCGCGCCGCTGTCCATGTGTGCGCGCGTCAGGCGCTCGTCGGCCGCGAAATGGAAGTACGTGAAGATGATCTGCCCCGATCGTATGCGCTTCCATTCCGCCTCGATGGGCTCTTTCACCTTCATGATCATGTCGGCGCTGGCCCACACGGTGTCGGCATCCGGGGCGATGCCGGCGCCGGCCGCCACGTACTGGTCGTCTTCGAATCCACTCCCCACGCCGGCTCCTGTCTCGACGAGGATTCGATGCCCCGCGGCCGTCAGGTCTTCAGCCGCGGCCGGAACGAGCGCGACGCGGTTCTCGTTCGTCTTGATCTCTTTTGGCACCCCGATGAGCATGGTCGTTGATGAGGCAAAGGGTGGTCAGGACGCGACGTTGGCGCGCCCAAGTGTCACGATGGTCTGCTGCGAGGGCTGAAAGAACCCGGCACACAACTCGGCGATATCGTCCGGCGCGATCTGGTCGATGCGCGCCAGAATGGCGTCCAGCGGCTGGAACGGTTCGCCGTACAACTCGGTCGCCGCCACACGAAACATGCGCGACGCCGGTGATTCAAGCGAGAGCGTGAGCTGACCCTTCAGCTGGTTCTTTCCCGCTTCGATTTCCGCCTCCGGCAATCCGTCGCGCGACACCGTTTCCAGTTCGCCCAGAATCTCGTCGAGGGCGCGTGTGGCGGTGTCAGGGGAGGTCCCGACATAGATGCCGTGAATACCCGAGTCCAGGTGATAGGACTGAAAGGTGTAGATCGAATAGGCGAGACCAAGCTCCTCCCGCACACGCTGGAACAATCGCGAGCTCATGCCCCCGCCAAGCATCAGACTCGCCAGCGTCACGGCGTAGCGTCGTGGGTCGCCGTAGCGCACGGTGGGTGCGCCCAGCACGATGTGCGTCTGCGCACCCTCGCGTACGATGTGGCGGCGTGATGGGGCCTCGGTCACCGGAGGCGGGACCGCGGGAACCGGTTCGCCGCCCGGCGACCGCTCCATCCAGCCGGTGGATTCCAGCACCTCCAGGAGCGCGTCATGGCCCACGCACCCCGCGGCGGCGATCACGATGTGCTGCGGCTGATAGGCGGCCTGCTGCAGCGCACGGAGCTCCGCGACGCTCATCCCGGAGACGGACTCCCGGGTTCCCAGGATGGTGTACCCGTAAGGATGGTTGCCCCAGAGGGCGGCGTTGTGCAGTTCGAACACCAGGTCGTCAGGCATGTCCTCGACCATGGCGATTTCCTCCAGCACCACGCGGCGTTCCAGCCGCAGATCTTCCTCACGGAGCAGTGCTCGGAAGATCAGATCGCAGAGCACGTCGGCTGCCTGAGTGAGGTGCTCGTCCAGTACCCGTGCCTGAAACGAGGTATGCTCACGCGCCGTGAAGGCGTCGAGCGAGCCACCCAGACTCTCGAGCGAGAGCGCGATCTCCCGGGCGCTGCGGCGCGCGGTTCCCTTGAACACCATGTGTTCCAGCAGATGAGAAACCCCCATCTGCTCGCGCGCCTCGTGTGCCGAGGCGCGCCGGATCCAGGCCCCCAGCGCAACCGACCGCACACCGGGCATGTTTTCGGTGACGACGGTCAGTCCATTCTCCAGGCCCGTTCGGCGGTATTCGCTGACCGCGCCCGAGGCCGTGGTGCTCACGCCTCCCGGCCTCGTCCTCCGCCGCGGCCGCCCCGCCGCGGCCGGCGGCTTCCTCGATCGCCTCGGCTCCCCTCGCCGCCCCCACCGCCACCGTGACCTTCGGCACTGGCGCCGGCCGGCTCGGCCTCGCCCTCACCTTCGCCCTCGGGCGCGCCATTCGTGGCCGTCCCTTCCGGCTTTGGCTGCAGTGCCTTCATCGACAGGCGCAGGCGTCCGCGCTCGTCGCGCTCGATCAGCTTCACCTTCACGCGGTCGCCCTTCTTCACCACGTCCTCGGTGCGCTCGGTGCGGCCGTGGCGCATCTCGGAGATGTGCAGCAGCCCTTCGGTGCCCGGGAGAATCTCGATGAACGCACCGAACGCCGTGGTGCTCTTGACCGTCCCTTCGTAGGTCTCTCCCACCACCGGGTCCTGGGTGATGGCCTGCACCATCTGCTTCGCTCGCTCCATGCTCTCGCCACCCACCGCCGCGATGGTGACCACGCCGGAGTCGTCCACCGTGATCTCGGCGCCCGTCTCGTCCTGAATGCCGCGGATCGTCTTCCCCTTGGCCCGATGAGATCACCGATCTTCTCGGGATTGATGGTGATGCTGACGATGCGGGGCGCGTACGGTGAGAGATCCGGCGCGGGGCGCCGGGAGCGCCTCTCGCATCCGCCCAGGATGTGGAGTCGTCCCTCGCGCGCCTGGGCCAGCGCTTCCTTCATGATCTGCAGATCGAGTCCTTCGATCTTGATGTCCATCTGGATCGACGTGATGCCGCGCTCGGTTCCCGCCACCTTGAAGTCCATGTCGCCCAGATGGTCTTCGGTGCCGAGAATGTCCGTGAGCACCACGTAGCGGTCGCCTTCCTTGATCAGTCCCATCGCGACGCCCGCCACCGCGGCGCGGATCGGGACGCCGGCATCGAACAGCGCCAGCGATCCTCCGCAGACCGACGCCATCGACGACGACCCGTTGGATTCCAGCACGTCGGACACGATGCGAATGGTGTACGGAAACTCCTCGTACGGCGGCAGGATGCCCTGCAGCGCGCGCTCGGCGAGGTTGCCGTGGCCGATCTCGCGCCGGCTCGTGCCGCGCATCGGCCGCACTTCGCCGGTGGAGAACGGCGGGAAGTTGTAGTGCAGCATGAAGGACTTCGTGACTTCCCCGAGCTCGTCGATGGTGTCGAGTCGCTGCACGTCGTCCGCCGTGCCCAGCGTGCACGGCCACCAGCGCCTGCGTCTGACCGCGCGTGAACAGCGCGGACCCATGGGCCCTTGGCAACAGCCGGCGCGTCGATGGTGATGGGACGCACTTCTTGCGGCTTGCGTCCGTCGACCCGGAGGCCGGTGTCGAGCACCTGCGCCCGAAGCGCGCCGTACTCCAGGTTGCCAGCAGATCACCCACGTGCGGCGCCCATTCGGGGTGCTCGGCAACGAGCGCGTCGGACACCTCCGCCTTCACCGCTTCCACGGCCTGGATGCGGGTGTGCTTCTCCTTCTGATTGATCGCCTCGACGATGCGCTGTTGCGCGTCCCGGGTCACCCGATCGGTCAATTCCTGGGGCGGCTCGGCGCGGT
>CAVUFA010000006.1:0-232764 GCA_963740565.1 uncultured Gemmatimonadaceae bacterium
CGGGTCCCGGCGCGACGCCCTGTCTACGTCCGGTCGTCCTCGTCCAAGCCGTCCCATGCCCCTGGCCCGTCCCCCTGGCGGCCGCTGCCGACCGCCGATGAACCGGTGCGAGGAAGTCCGTAAGGCCGGTCCGTGACCTCCGCGTCACCGCTGTCGCGCCGGTTCGGCCTGTTGCACGCCACGGCGCTCAACATGACGAACATGATCGGGATCGGCCCCTTCATCACGATCCCGCTGCTCATGTCTGCGCTGGGTGGGCCGCAGGCGATGCTGGGGTGGATCGTCGCGCTGGTGATCGTGCTGGCGGACGGCATGGTGTGGAGCGAGCTCGGCGCGGCGATGCCGGGATCGGGTGGGTCGCTCCTCTATCTGCGGCAGGCTTATGGGCGCGAGACGTTCGGCCGGCTGATGGGCTTTCTGTTCGTCTGGCAGTTCATCCTCAGCGGGCCGCTGGAGATCGCCTCGGGGTACATCGGGTTTTCCCGATATCTGGGCTACGTGTGGAAGGGGATGAGCGCCACGTCGGCGTGGATGGTAGCGGCCGCGGTCGGCATCGTGAACATCGCCCTGCTGTGGCGCCGCATCACCTCGATCGCGAAGATCACGGTCGCGTTGTGGATCGGGACGCTGCTGACGGTGGTGGCGGTGATCGTCACCGGCGCGATGCATTTCCGTGCCGGCCTGGCGTTCGATTTCGCCCCCGGCGGCTTCACGTTCTCGCTCGGCTTCCTGCTGGGGCTTGGTACCGCGTCGCGCATCGGCGTCTACGACTACCTCGGCTACTACGACGTGTGCTACATCGGTGACGAAGTGGTGAACCCGGGACGGGTGATTCCCCGCTCGATCCTGCTGAGCACCGTGGCGGTGGCGGTGCTGTACCTGGCGATCAATCTGTCGATCATCGGCGTGGTGCCATGGCGCGAGTTCGTGCCCGCCGCGACCCACCCGCAGTCGGACTTCGTGGTGTCGGTGTTCATGGAGCGGATCTATGGAACCCGGGTGGCCACGGCTTTCACCGCGATGATCCTCTGGACTGCCTTCGGATCGGTCTTCGCGCTGCTGCTCGGCTACTCGCGGGTGCCGTATGCAGCGGCCGGCGAGGGATATTTCTTTCGTGTGTTCGGCCGCCTCCACGCCACGCGCGGCTTTCCGCACGTGTCGCTGCTGGTACTGGGAGTGCTCTCGATCCTTGGCGGGCTCTTTTCGTTAGGCATGGTGATCGACGCGCTCATCACCACGCGCATCCTGGTACAGTTCATCGGGCAGGTCGGCGCGGTGTGGCTGCTGCGCCGGCGCGCGACGGACATGCCGCGCCCGTACCGGATGTGGCTCTATCCGCTGCCGAGCCTGGTGGCGCTGGCCGGATGGATCTTCATCTTTGCCACCACGCCGGTGCGGGTGGTGGCGTTCGGGCTCGGCGCGCTGGCGGTGGGCGTCATCGCGTTCGGCGTCTGGTCGTGGCACGGCCGGCGGTGGCCGTTCGTGCAGGAAGCACTCTCCACGTGAGCGGGGTCAGGGATCATGCGCACAGCGCGATATGGAGTCGGCGCGGCAGTGATGGTTTCCGTACTGGGCGGGACGCAGCTCCGCACGGCCGGCAGGGGCGCCACGTTGGTGTCAGTCGCGCAGGCCGGCGCCGGAGCCCGCATCGTGCTCGACGACTGGCGTCTGCAGTCGTCGGCGCGCGTGAGCGCGCCTGACGGCTCGGCGATCGCGAGCACCGGGTTCGCCGCCGACGGCTGGTACCGTGCCGGTGTGCCCACCACCGTGCTCGCGGCGCTGGTGGACAACGGCGTGTACCGGGATCCGTACTTCGGGGCGAACCTGCGCGCGATTCCCGGCGCCGACTATCCGGTGGGGAAGAACTTCGCCAACCTCCCGATGCCCGGCGACAGCCCGTTCCGCGTGTCGTGGTGGTACCGCGCGCAATTCGCCCTGCCCGCGAACATGCGGGGACAGCACGTCGCGCTCCATTTCGACGGCATCAACTATCGCGCCAACATCTGGCTCAACGGACGCCGGATTGCGGGCGCCGATTCGGTGGCCGGGATGTTCCGGCTGTACGAGTTCGACATCTCGCAGCTCGCCCGGGCGGACAGCCAGAACGTGCTGGCGGTGGAGGTCTTCCCGCCGGATTCGAATTCGCTGGCGATGACCTGGGTGGACTGGAATCCGGCTCCCCCGGACAAGGACATGGGGCTCTGGCGCCCGGTGTACCTCACCAGCAGCGGCGACGTCGCCATTCGCCATCCGGCGGTGACGAGCCAGGTGGACAACGGCACGCCGCGCCACGCCGCGCTCACGGTGTCGGCCGAATTGCACAACCTGTCGGGCCGCCCGGTACAGGGGATGTTGCACGGTCGCATCGAGCGGATCACGTTCTCCACCGCCGTGTCGCTCGCGCCTAACGAGACGCGTGTGGTGCGCCTCACCCCGGCCACGTTTCCCCAGCTCCGGATCGGAAACCCGCGCCTCTGGTGGCCGGCGGAGCTCGGGACCCCGGATCTGTACGATCTGGAGCTCACGTTCCAGGCGGATAACCGCGTCTCCGATCACCAGACGCTGCGATTCGGCATTCGCCAGATCACGTCGGAGCTGGCCCCGGGTGGAGGGCGGCTGTTCCGGGTGAACGGGCGCCGGCTGGCGGTCCGCGGCGGTGGCTGGGCGCCGGACATGATGTTGCGTCCCCAACCGGAGCGTCAGCTGCGCGAGCTGCAGTACGTGCTGGACATGCATCTCAACACGGTGCGGATGGAAGGCAAGCTCGAGGACGAGCGCTTCTTCGATCTCGCCGATTCGTTAGGTGTGCTGGTGATGGCCGGGTGGTGCTGCTGCGATCACTGGGAGAAGTGGAGCCAGTGGTCGCGCGAGGATACGCTCATCGCCGCGCACTCGGAGCGGGATCAGGCGCTGCGGTTGCGCTCGCGCCCCAGCGTGCTGGTGTGGCTGAACGGGAGCGACAACCCGCCGCCGGCGGCGGTGGAGAAGATGTACGTCGATACGCTGGCCGCGGTCGGCTGGCCCAATCCGGTGCTGTCGTCGGCGACCGGGAAGCGCGCGTCCACCGGGCCCAGCGGGGTGAAGATGACCGGTCCCTACGACTGGGTGGCGCCGGCCTACTGGCTCCAGGACGACAAGCACGGGGGCGCGTTCGGCTTCAACACCGAGACCAGCCCGGGGCCCGCCATCCCGCCGATCGAGACCCTGCGGCGCATGTTCCCCCAGGACCACCTCTGGCCGGTCGACTCCATGTGGGGTCTGCACGCCGGCGGCGGCCAGTTCACGCGGATCACCGCGTTCAGCGACGCGCTCGCCGCGCGATACGGAGCGCCAACCGGCGTGGAAGACTTCGCCCTGAAGTCGCAGGTCATGACGTACGAGGGCGAGCGCGCGATGTTCGAGGCGTTCGCGCGAAACCGGTACCGGGCCACCGGCGTGATCCAGTGGATGCTGAACGACGCCTGGCCGTCGGTCATCTGGCACCTCTACGACTGGTTCCTGCGTCCCGGCGGCGGATACTTCGGTACGAAGAAGGCGCTGGAGCCGCAGCACCTGATGTACTCGTATGACGACCGCTCGATCGTGGCGATCAACCAGTCGCGCGAACGCGTGTCGCGCGGGCGCGTGTCGGCGCGGGCATTCGGCACCGACCTCGCACCGGTGTACTCCGCCGACACGACGGTCGATCTGGCTCCGGACCAGGTGGCGCGGCTGTTCGTCGTTCCACCGCTCCCCGATGCGCCCCGCACGTATTTTCTCGATCTTCGCCTGACGAGTCCCGACGGACGGCTGCTGACCGACAACCTCTATTGGCTGTCCACCGTCGCCGACACGCTGGACTGGGACAAGTCCACGTGGTACGTCACCCCCAGCAAGGCCTTTGCCAACCTGACCGGGTTGCAAGGCCTGCCGGCCGCCACCGTGTCGGCGAGTCCGCTGCGCGTGGAGCGCGCCGGCGACGAGACCGTGGCGCACACCACGATCACCAACACCGGGGCGACCTTCGCCTTCTTCGTGCGCGTCCGGATCACCAGCGGAACGGGCGGCGAGGAGATTCTCCCGGTGCGCTGGACGGACAACTACATCTCGCTCCTGCCGGGCGAGAGCCGTGACCTCTCGGCGCGGTACTGGACTGCCGACGCGGGCGGAGGAGCGCCCACGCTGGCGGTGTCGGGGTGGAATGTCAGATAACGGCGGTCGGCGAGCCGTAGTCAGCGGTGAGCGGTCAGCGATCGGCGAACAGCCGTCGGTGGGCAGCCATCAGCCATCAGCGGTCAGCGCTTCCGTGCAGGCGGGTCCGGCCGGCACGCCGTCGCCCTCGCAACAGCGCGCTATCGAGGCTGAGCCGCGTGCGGTGCTGGTGCTCGCCGGGCCCGGCGCCGGGAAGACCTTCTGCCTGATCGAGCGAATTGGCTTCCTGGTCGAGCAGCACGGGTTCGATCCGGCGCGCATCTGCGCCTTCACGTTCACCAACAAGGCGGCCGGCGAGATCGCGCACCGGCTGGAGAAGCGGCTGGGTACGGCGGTCGATCGCATCACCCGAGGGACCATCCATGCGTTCTGTGCCGACCTGCTGCGCCGGTACGGCGCGGCGATCGGTCTCGAGCCGGGCTTCGGCATCGCGGACGAGGAATATCAGCTCGGCGCGCTGCGGCGCATCGAAGGGCCGCGACGCTGGCACCGCAATATGCTCACCCGGTTTTCGGCGCGTCGGTTCCGCAACGAGTCACTGCTCCCTGACGACGCCACTCTGTTCGACCAGTACGAGCGGTTTCTGGCCCATCGGAACGTGCTGGACTTCGACATGCTGGTCATCAGGGCGGCCCAACTGCTCGAGGGCACCGACGCCGCGGCGGCGGTGCGCGCGCAATGGGACGTGGTGCTGGTGGACGAGTTCCAGGATCTCAATCCCGTGCAGTACCAGGTCATCCGCGAACTGGCGCGCGACCACCGTCACATTTTCGCCGTCGGCGATGACGAGCAATCGATCTACTCGTGGGCGGGGGCGGATCCGGTCGTGTTCCGGAGTTTCGTCAACGAATTCGGCATCGCGACGCGGATCCATCTCGAGGAGAACCGGCGCTGCCCTCAGGACGTGTTCGCGCTCGCACGCACGCTGATCGCCATCAATCCGCCCATCTTCGACGACCGCGTGGTGCCGCGCGCGAGCCGCGTGTCCACCTTCCCCATCCGCACCATCGGGTTCGCCAGCGACGACGCCGAGGCAGCCTGGCTGGTGGACGACGTGCGGCGCGACAAGGAAGCGCACGGGCATCGCTGGGGCGACGTGGCGCTGCTCTACCGGAAGCACGAGATCGGAGACCGGCTGGAAGCGGCCTTCATCACCGCGGGCATTCCGTGCCGGCTCCCGCAGGGGCGCGCGCTGGGCGACGACCCGGTGGTGGCGTACGTGATCGCGGCCCTCCGGGTGATCGCCGATCCGTCGGATGACCTGCTCGACGATGGCCTCTTCCGCGTCGTGCTGCCGCGACCGTTGTACGACGAGGCACTGGCCAGGGCCGACGAACGCGGCATCACGCTCCGACAGCAGTTGGACCGCATGGCGGCACGGCTGCCGCGCGGAGACGAGAACGGGCGGCAGATCCGTCGCGCCCTGGCCGACCGGAGGAATCTCCAGGCCGCGCGAAGGCAGCACGCCTCGCTGGCGGCGCTGGTGCAGGAGCTGCTGTCGCGCCGGGTCGGGAAGCTGCGGTCGGTGCTCGACGATCGTCACGACGAGATCACCGATCCGGCCTCCCTTCCCGATGTCGTCGCGCCTGGCGACGCGGCTGCGCGAGGCGCGGGCGCACCGCGCGCCGGTCTGGATCCCCCCGATGGGCGGGGCGGACATCGCGATCAAGGGGATGCTCACCGACATCGGGGTGAACGCGGTGCGCGGAGACATGCCGCGCGATGGGTATGGGCCGCGGACCGAGGCGGGGGATGTGGCGCGGCTCGCGCCTGACGAGGTGCCGTCGGTGGGGCTCGCCCTCGGCGTGTTCAAGGCGGCGCAACTGATCGAGATGGGCGAGGGGGACGCGGCATTCACGAGTTTCACCGCAATCGACGTCGAGACGACCGGCAACGACAGGCGGCGGGACGAGGTCGTCGAGATCGCGGCGGTCCGGGTGCGCAATGGGGAGATCGACGACGAGTTCGACTCGCTGGTGAGGCCGGGTACGCCGATCTCGTCAGGCGCGGGTGGAACACACGGAATTACCGACGCCGACGTCGCCGACGCACCACGGTTCGCGCAGGTATGGCAGTCTTTTCGGGACTTCTGCGGCGACGATGTGATCGTCGCGCACAACGGCTACGACTTCGACTTCCCGGTTCTGCGGCGTATGGTGCATGGGACCGGCGCCACGTTCGACCTCTGCACGTTCGACTCGCTCCCGATGGCGCGCGACCTCCTGTCCACCAGTTGCAGCCTGCCCAACCTGGCCAGCCGATTCGGCGTCGAACCGGGGAGGTCACACCGCGCGCTCGACGATTCCAGGACGCTGGCCATGGTGCTCCTCCGGCTCGACGCGATGAAGCTGGCGCGCGCGCGCAAGACCGCACTTTCCGGCCTGCTGGGCCATCTGGGCGTGGCACTCGCGCTCTGCCCCGACCAGTCCCTGGGAGGGGAGGCGCGCCTCTTTCGCGACCTCGCGCGCCCGTTCGCGCTCGGGCGATACAGCGGAGCGCTCGAGTGGTACGAGCGCGAAGCGGTTGACGATCTCTCCGTCCCCGGGGCGGAGGAAGTCATCGAGCGGCTGGGGGGCGTGCAGCTGATGGCAAAGATCCGCGCCGAGAAGACCGCCGATGAGCGCTATCCCGCGGTGATGGCGCGATTGCGCCGGCTCCTTGCCGGAATTCCGGAGGGCCCGCTCGATGAACAACTGTCGTGCTTTCTGGAGCGCGTCGCGCTCTCGAAGTGGGACGGACTCGAGCCCGAACGCGAGGCGGTGAATCTGCTCACCCTGCATTCCACCAAGGGCCTCGAGTTTTCGCGGGTGTACATCGTGGGCGCCGAGGACGCGCAGCTGCCGGGTGGTTCGCCGACCTCGGGGCCCACCAAGGAGGAGATCGAGGAGGCGCGCCGGCTGCTGTACGTCGGCATGACGCGAACGATCGATCGGCTGGTGCTGACGCACGCCGCCGCGCGTGGCGGAAAGCCAACCGGGGGCCACCGGTTCCTGGACGAGATGGGACTCGGGCTCGAGGCGGCAGTCCAGAGTCCAGACAACGGAGTCCAGAGTCCAGACAACGGAGTCCAGAGTCCAGACAACGGCGTCCAGAGTCCAGACAACGGCGTCCAGAGTCCAGACAGCGGCGTCCAGAGTCCGGAGGGCGGAGACAAGAGACCAGCGTGAGGAGGAGGCATGAGCGCGGAAACGTGGAAGGTCGCGGTCGGTGAGAGTGAGACCACCGCGATGTACGAGGCGCCCACCACAGGTCCGGAGGCCGCGATCTTCGTCTGTGCGCACGGAGCGGGCGGCAACATGTTCGATCGCGCCATGGTCGCCACGGCCAATGCCCTGCGCACGCGCGGAATCGGCGTGGTGCGGTTCAACTTTCTGTACCGCGAAAGGAAGAGCTCGCGACCGGATCCCATGCCGAAGCTCATGGAGACCTTTGCGGCCGTGGTAGCGCGCACCAGAACCGAACACGGGCCGTCGCGTCTCATCATCGGGGGACGCTCGATGGGCGGACGCGCCGCGTCGATGCTGGCCGCGGAGGGTTTCGCGGCGGACGGCCTGCTGCTGCTGGCGTATCCGCTGCATCCCGCCGGCAAGCCGGAGAAGCTGCGCGATGCGCACCTGCCGCAGATCCGCATGCCAGTGCTCTGCTTCTGTGGCACGCGCGACAACCTGTGTACGCGGGAGCTGATGGAGCGCGCGCTGCAATCAGTGCACACGCGATGGGAGATGCACTGGATCGAGGGCGCCGACCACGGCTTTCACGTGCTGAAGTCGTCGGGGAAGACGGACGGGGAGGTGATCAACCAGATTGCCGACGTCAGTGCGGCCTGGGTGGTGACGTTGTAGCAATCAGCGACCAGCGGTCACCCGTTCGCTGAACGCCTTCGCGAACGTGTCGACCGCCGGCGGCCCCGACCCTCCACCCTCGTCGTGCTTGAAGTACACGTAGGCGTCCGTCCATGTCTGCGCGGCGATCTTCTTCGCCCACTCCGCAAGGTCCGCCTCGCCATAGTCCAGCCGGTGCAGCCGGGCGTATCCCCACGACGCGGTCGAGACCACCGGCGACGCAAACTCGGGCTGCTCGGTGGCACACAGCGCGATGTCGCGCGCGCGGAGCGCGGCGAAGACCTCGTCGTCGAACCAGCTCTCGTTGCGGAACTCGATCGTGAAGCGGCGATCGGACGGGAGCATCGCGAGGAAGTTGCCTAACCGCGGCAGGTCCTTCTTCAGGTTGGGCGGGAGCTGGAAGAGGATCACGCCCAGCCGGCTCCCCAGTACCGACGTGTTCCTGAGCAGGAACTCCAGCGGGCCGGCGCTCTCGGGCTTGAGACGCGCATGGTGCGTGATGCGCTGACTCGCCTTGATGGCGAAGGTGAACGACTCCGGCACCTGCGCCGCCCAGTCGAGCAGGACGTGCTCCTTGGGAAGCCGATAAAAGGTGTTGTTGATCTCGACGGTCGGAAATTTCCCGGCGTAGAACGCCAGCATCTGGTCGTCCTTGAGATCTTCCGGATAGAACGACCCTTTCCACTCCTTGAAGGCGAATCCGCTGGTGCCGGCGAGCAGCCTCACGAGGCCTTGCGCCCCTTCTCTTTCTTCTCTTCCGCCGGCGCGGCGGCGAGACTCTGCTTGAGCGCATCCATCAGATCCAGAATCTTCGCCCCGGCCGCGGGCGCCGCCTCGGCCGTGATCTCCTGTCCATCGATCTTCTGCTGGATCGTCTCGAGCATCCGCTCGCGCACGGTGTCGCGGTACTTCTCGGGCTGGAACTCGTCGTTCGACGTCTGCTCGATGAGCTGCTTCGCCAGCTTGAGCTCGGCGGGCTTCACCTCGCCCGCAGGAACGGGCACCTCGCTCGGCGGCCGGACTTCCTCGGCGTAATGCAGCTGCTCCATCACCAGGACGT
Organism: uncultured Gemmatimonadaceae bacterium; assembly: GCA_963740565.1. Lineage (GTDB taxonomy): Bacteria > Gemmatimonadota > Gemmatimonadetes > Gemmatimonadales > Gemmatimonadaceae > CAVUFA01. The sequence continues at coordinate 9,094 of CAVUFA010000006.1, forward strand.
CTTTCAGCGGGCGGAGGAGCACCAGGTATTGGCGCCCCCGCGCGGCGTACTGCCCCAGCCCCGCCCGACCGCTCTCCTTCAGGGCAGCCACCAGGAGCCGGTACGCCCGATCGCCTCCCTTGTCCGGTCCGAGGTAGTAGACTTTCTCCACGTATTCGCGATCGACCTCGGACAGGGGGACGAACTCGAGCACGTCGATCATCCCGGTGGCTTTCTCCTCCAGCGCCTTGAGCTCGTCGGGCGACAGGACCACGTACTGATCCTTGGCGAACTCATAGCCCTTGACGGTGTCGTCGCGGGTGACGACTTCGTTGTCCTTGGGGCAGATGTACTGCTGCTTGAGGCGCGTGCCGCACTTCTTGTGGAGCATATTGAACGACACGCTGGCCTTGGATTCCGCGGACGAATACAGGTTCACGGGGACCGAAACGAGTCCGAACGAGATGGTGGCGGTGGCGATTGATCGGGCAGGCATAGGATGAGCCGGGAGGGTGGGACGGCGTGAACGACTCGCATCAAGTATGACAACAGGTCCGGACGAGACACAACCGCCCGACAACCTGAGCCTGTACCGGGCCAAGCGTTCGGCCGACACCTCCCCCGAGCCGACGGGGACGGTGTCGCCGGTTCCCGGGCACCTGTTCGTGGTGCACAAGCACGCGGCGCGCCAGCTGCACTTCGATCTCCGGCTCGAGATGGACGGCGTCCTGCGGTCGTGGGCGGTGCCCAAGGGGCCGTCGTACGACACGAACGACAAGCGGCTGGCGGTGAAGGTCGAGGATCATCCGCTGGAGTACGGCGACTTCGAGGGGATCATCCCCGCGGGCAACTACGGCGCCGGCGGGATCATCGTCTGGGACCGCGGCGAGTGGATCGCGCTGGAGGATTGGCGCGAGGGACTGGAGAAGGGGAAGCTCCTGTTCGAGTTCCGCGGATACAAGCTCCACGGCAAGTGGACGCTGGTGAAGATCAAGAAGAGCGAGCGCGACTGGCTCCTGATCAAGGAACGCGACGAGTGGGTGCGACAGCCCGGCGACCAGTTCCCCGAAGAGTCGGTGCTCTCCGGGCTTACGGTGGAGGAGGTGAAGGAGGGGCGGACGCCGGCGTCCACGCTGCGCGCCGCGGTGGAACAGGCCGGCGCGCAGCGTGGACGCGTGGATCCGCGTTCGGTGCAGCTCATGCTCGCCGAGACGGCCGAGCAAGCGTTCACGCGCGACGGGTGGCTGTTCGAGCTCAAGCTCGACGGCTATCGCCTGCTCGCCAGCAAGGCACGCGGCGAAGCGCTGCTGCTGTCGCGCAACGGGAACGACTATACCGGAGTGTTCCCCGAGGTCGCCCGCGCCGTGAAGGCGCTGCCGGTGAGCGAGTGCATTCTCGACGGCGAGGTGGTGGTGATGGATGCGGGCGGGAAACCGAGTTTCGCGCGGCTGCAGAAGCGCGGCCGGCTGTCGTCGCCGATCGAGATCCGGCACGCGGCGGTGGAGTATCCGGCGACGTACTTCGCGTTCGACCTGCTGGCGTTCGAGGACTTCGACCTGCGGCCGCTCCCGCTCGAGCGCCGGAAGTCGCTCCTGCTGCAGGCGGTGCCCAGACTCGGACCGGTGCGCACGCTCGATCACATCGAGCGCGAGGGCGAGCGGTTCCTCGCCGGGGTCGCCGCGTTAGGCCTGGAGGGGACCATCGCCAAGCGCGCCGACGCGCCTTATCGCGGCGGCCGCAGCGACAAGTGGCTCAAGATCAAGACGGACCGCACCGGCGACTTCGTGATCGTCGGATTCACCGCGCCCAGGGGGGGCGGAGCCATCTGGGCGCGCTCCAGCTCGCCGACATGGTCGATGGATCGCTGGCGTACGCGGGGCGCGCCGGAACCGGGTTCGACGACCGACTCCTCACCGAGCTCAAAGAGATGCTCGACCCGATCGTGCGCGCCGGAGCCGCCGTGCGAGGGGCCGGTCACGGCGCCGGGCGCGGAGCCGCTCCCTAGCTCCGCCATCCCCGAAACGAAGACGACCACCTGGGTGGAGCCGGTGTACGTGTGCGAGGTGCGTTTCCGCGAATGGACGCCCGATGGGCTGCTGCGGCACCCGACGTTCCTCCGGATCCGGACCGACAAGGCGCCGCGGGATTGCGACCGTCAGTGGGGTCCGCGATCGATCCCGGGAGCGGACCACGAGATGCCTGCCGTTTCGGAGGTCGCTGCCGGCGGCACGGTCGCCGAGCGGGACGGCGGCGCGGACGGTGCGAACGCATCGGCGCCTGACGAGTCGGCCGACGTCCCTCCCCCGCCGCCGCGTCCTCCGGTCGAGAAGACCGTCACGTTCTCCAACCTGCACAAGATCTTCTGGCCGGCCGAGCGCTACACCAAGGGCGACCTGATCGAGTACTACCGCGCCGTGTCGCGGTGGATGCTGCCGTATCTGCGGGAGCGTCCGCTCGTGCTCACGCGATTCCCCGACGGCATCGAGGGCAAATCGTTCTATCAGAAGGATGCGCCGGAATTCGCTCCGTCGTGGATCCGCACGGTGCCGATCTGGAGCGAGGACACCCAGCGCGAGATCCGCTACTTCGTCTGCGACGATGTGGAATCGCTCCTCTACGTGGCGAACCTCGGTTCGATCCCCCTGCACATCTGGGCCAGCCGCGTGGGATCGCTGGAGCTGCCCGACTGGTGCGTGGTGGACCTCGATCCCAAGGAGGCGCCGTTCTCCGATGTGGTGCGGACCGCGATCGCGTTGCGGGACCTGTGCCAGTCGATCGCCCTGCCGACCTACGTGAAGACGACCGGGAAGACCGGCCTGCACATCCTGATTCCCCTGGGCCGGCAGGTCACGTACGCCCAGTCACGGACGTTAGGCGAGCTGCTGGCGCGGGTGGTGCTGCGCGATCTGCACGACATCGCGACCATCGTGCGGCACGTGACCAGGCGGGGGGACAAGGTCTACTTCGACTACCTGCAGAATCGCCACGGGCAGACCATCGTGGCGCCGTTCAGCGTGCGTCCGCTGCCGGGGGCGACGGTGTCGATGCCGCTCCGGTGGGATGAGGTCAACGACACGCTCGATCCGCGGGTGTACACGATCAGGACGGCGATCGAGCGAATGGAGGGACTCGGATCCGATCCCGACGTTGCGGTGCTGGACCAGGCGCCCGACCTGCACACAGTGCTGGGGCGATTGGCGGGGTTGATGTCGGCCGTCGGCGATGCGGGTGAGGGGGAGAAGGGCGAGGGGTTGAGGAAAGAACACGATGCGTGACCGCGCCTTCGCGGCGTCCCGTCGCGACGCGTTTCGAGGGGTCTTTCACCGGCACTCGGCCGCGATTTCCGCGCGAGCCACGCCAGGCTGCAGGGCGTTCGCCTGATCCGATCCGCGGGCGCGGTTGCCGGTTACGACCTCTTGCCCGAGGGGCCGTTGCGCAGAGCTTATTGAGCGGGCTCTGAATCAGGCTGCGGGCGTGCCGCAGCCCAAGCGGGATTCTGCAGCATAACATGGCTACCAAATTCGCGGTCTAATCTGCGTCAGGCAACTTTGAAATGGCCCTTGCGCGGCAGGGCTTCGCACTTCTCTTGCGCGGCTATACTATATCTTGTATAATCCACGGTGGACACCAAGCCACTCTCCTGGGTTGGTTCGTCACGGGACGACCTCCGCGCCATGCCGCCCGAGGTCCGCCATGAACTGGGCTTCGACCTCCGGCGCGTCCAGACCGGTGGCCTGCCACGCGCACGCCTCGCCGCCGTGCTCGACGCCAGCGTGCGGGGCAAGTAGAGCAAGGAGCGAGAAACGCTGATGGCTACGCGGATCCACAAGTCCTCCGGTAACGTCTTCCGGGACGTCGGTTTCCCGCCCGAGGAGGCGGCGCATCTCCTGATTCGTGCGGACCTCATGATCGAGGTGGGGCGGGTGCTCAAGGAGCGGGGCCTGACGCAGGTACAGGCCGCCAAAGTGCTCGGGATCACGCAGCCGCGGGTCAGCAATCTGGTCCGAGGGCGCGTGACCCTCTTTACGATCGATACGCTGGTAGAGTTCCTCGCGCGGCTCGGGATTACCATCACCGTGCGGCTGAGGAAGGCGAGGCGAGTTGCCTAACAGTCCTAACGACGTCGCTACCCCAATCAGCGTCTGTACTTCAACGGCACCCGCGTAGCTGGACCGTCGGACGATCGTTGCTGGGTCAAGCTTGGCTTCAAAGTCGACAGTGCCGGAAGGCGCATCAACAGCTTCCCGCGCCTTCCTGTCCGTATCGATGGCGAGACCATCGACTTGCTTCTGGATACCGGCGCGCGCGTCGAACTTACCGACCGCGCGCAGCGGCGCATTGACCCCGATGAGCCGGGTCATCGTGCGACAAGCTTCATTACCGCCGACCGCTTTCGCCAATGGCGTGCGCGCCATCCAGATTGGGTCGTTGTCACCAACGCGGAACTGGGCACACATTTCAGCATGATTCGCGTTCCCGAGATCGCGATTGGCGCGACCGTCGTCGGGCCGGTGTGGTTCACCGAGCGACCCAACGACAACTTTCGCCAATTCATGTCGCAGTATACCGATGCTCCGGTCGAAGGCGCGCTCGGTGGTTCAGCCTTTCAGTATGGAGCGCTCGTTCTTGATTACCCCCGGGCCCGGGCCGCGATGGTCCTTCCATCGTCGCGCTAGCACTGTCTCACGATCGCTGCACTTGACGAGTGTCAGATGAGACTCCTCCGATCGATCCGCTCCAGCGCCCGCGCCCTGCTGCGCGCCCCGGGTTTCGTGGTGACCGCTGTGCTCACACTCTCGTTGGGGATCGGTCTCTCCACAGCCGTATTCACGGTTGCCGACGCCCTTCTGCTTCGCAAACTCCCGGTCCGTGACCAGGACCGACTCGTCACTCTCTGGGGTGAGAAGCGCGACGGGAGCGCCGGTAACTGGCCCCTCGACATCACCCAGACGCGCGAGTTCACGCAGCGCTCGCGCGCGCTCGAAAGCGTTGCCTATGTCGATTACTACGGTTCGTTGCCAACTCCCGCCATCGACCGCGACAACGTGACGCTTCTTCGCCGCGCACTCGTGTCGGGAAATTACTTCGACGTTCTTGGGGTCCAGCCCATAGCAGGACGCGCGCTCCGGCCCTCCGACGATGTCGTCGGCGCCGCACCCGTCATCGTCATCAGCCATGGCATGTGGCAACGGCAGTTCGGCGGCGACACGAATGTCGCGGGCAGGCAGATCACACTTCAAGGCGATGGCGTGACGTACACGATTGTCGGCGTCATGCCGGCCGGTCTCGAGTTCCCCAGGGGAGCAGACTTCTGGGCGCCGTTCGCACCCGCACGTTTGCGCACCGCCAAAGACTCCAGCTTCGCCGCATTCGATCTCGTCGGGCGGCTCGCCTCGCGCGCCACACCTGGGAACGCGCAGGCCGAGCTGACCGCATACTACACACGCCCCGACGCGTCGCCCTGGTCGCGCGCCCTGCGCGGTGTCGCGCACACCTTTCCACGCATCGTCCTCGGCGACGTTCGCCCTGCGGTGCTGGTCTTTGCCGCCGCCGCCGCTCTGCTGCTCCTCATCACCTGCATCGACGTGGCCAACCTGCTGCTCGTTCGCGGCCTTGCTCGCGTCCACGAGATCGCCGTTCGCTCAGCGCTCGGCGCGTCCCGATCACGGATCGTCGCGCAACTCCTCACCGAGAACACGCTCCTGGCGCTCGCCGGCGGCGCGCTCGGTGTCGTGGTCGCGGCAGTCGCGGTGCGCGGCTTTCTCGCCTTCGCTCCGGCGAACGTCCCGCTTCTCGAAACGGTGCACATCAGCACGTCAGCGCTCGCCGGCGCGCTGGCCATCACAGCGGTCGCCATGCTCCTGTTCGGCCTTGCCCCCGCGCTGGTCGGCGCACGTGCCGACCTTGAGGGCGTTCTGAGGTCGGGTATGCGCCAGAGTGGGAGCCGGGCATCGCGCGTCGTCCGCGATGCCCTGGTGACGGCTCAGGTGTCGCTCGCGGTACTCGTTCTTTCCGCCGCCGCACTTGTCGGACGCAGCCTCGTGAAGCTCCAGAACGCGAACCTCGCATTCGAGCCGTCCCACTTGTTGATCGCCGAGCTCGGGCTGCGATATGATCAGTACCAGAGTCTGGATACACAGCTCACCATGCTGCGAGGCCTGCTCGCACAGATACGCGCCACGCCTGGTGTGGAAGCAGCGTCACCAGTCGTCGCAGTTCCTTTCTCCGGAACGGCCGGTTGGACCGGACGAGGCGGGACTGAAGGGCAGTCGCCCGAGGACGCTGCGAGGAATCCGATGTTCAACATGGAGTTGGTGACGCCGGACTACTTCAGTACATTCGGCCTCCGCGTGTTGCGCGGACGGGCGCTCACCGACGCCGATCGGAAAGGCGCCGAATCTGTCGTCGTCATCAGCGAAACTACCGCGCACCTCTACTGGCCGAACCAGGATCCCATCGGCAAACGCCTTCTCATTGGGGGCAATCTCGACGCAGGGTTCACGGTCGTGGGTATCGTACCGGACACGCGCTACCGGGAGTTGCGCGAGGCGAGCGGCAGCGTGTACTACCCTCTGGCGCAGTCCATCTTCCCATTCGCGCCCACCACTCTTGCCATTCGCACCACCGGTGTGCCGACCGCGCTTGTTCCCGTGATCCGGCGACTGATTCCGGAGACAGCCCCCGGTGTCGCGCTGGCGAGAGCCGAACCGTTTGAGACCTACATGAAAGCGCCACTCGCACAGCCGCGGCTCAACGCCTTCCTGCTTGCGGTGTTCGCGGTCGCCGCCGCAACGCTCGCCGGTATCGGCCTGTTCGGCGTCATGGCAACCATGGTCCGGCAGCGGCGGCGCGAGTTGGGCGTTCGAATGGCGCTCGGCGCAACCGCGCGCGACATCGAGTCAATTGTAGTCGGCCGAGGCTTTGCCGTTGCCGGCCTGGGCGTGCTCGCAGGACTCGGTGCGTCGGTCCTGGCGAACCGACTACTCTCGTCCCTGCTGTACCAGACAAGCCCGACGGACTTCAGGACGCTTGCTGGCGTCGCGGCGCTACTGCTCTCGGTCGCTATGCTTGCATCGGTTATCCCGGCGCGGTCAAGCGCGCGGATCGATCCCGCAATCGCGCTGCGAGCCGAGGCTTTATGACTCGCCTGGAGGAGTGATGCACTACGAACACATGGAGGGGCCTATGGTGATCCATACGCGGATTTGGCCAGCATGCGTTGTCGCGGCGATTGCGTGCGCCGGTGTGTCATCCGTCGCTCCCGCCCAGACCGAGTCGCAGTCGTCAACCCGACAAGGGCTGCAACTCCTCCACCGCATGCAGGATGCGCTCGGCGGAGCCGAGCGCATCGCAGCAATTCGTGACTACGAGGAAACGGTGGAGGCACGAACCTGGAATCCTGACGGAAGCCCGCTCGGTCAGGTCCGCAAGCGCACACGCTGGATGCGAAATCCCAACTTGATTCGTTTAGACCAGATCGGTCCGCGCGACACGTACGTCCTCTTCTACGACGGCAGCGCTGGCTCCGGGTGGGAGATCCTTCCGGACATCAACAGCTCCGACCCACTCCGCACTACCGGCAAGGCGATCGACCTGACCGGAGGCGAGTTGCGCTTTGCCCAGAACTACGTGTCGGGTTTCCAATTCAACAAGTGGCTCGCAGATCGAGTGCCAGGCTTCACGGTCTCGTCGCCCCGCCCGAATGTGCTGCGTATTGCCAACGGCGATGACGCCAACGATTTCACGCTCGATCCCGCGACCTGGTTACCGATCAAGTCGTCGGGTGTTTCGTTGGCCAATCCCGACCGTCCGGTCCCGTCCGAGATGCACTACGAAGCGTGGACCACGGTCGCGGGCATTCGCTTTCCGACGAAGCGCATCAACTATCATGCGGGACTCAAGCTGGGCGAGATCACTGGTGCAGCCATTCGGATCAACGTCGGCCTTACCCCGGAGCAGCTCAGGGCAAGACCTGCCGATTTCAAGCCGGACGTTCCTCGACCTTAGGCCGCATGGTGTAGTACACGATTTTCCAGATGGAACCCATCCTGAACGCGTGAGGAGACGTCACGCATGCGCTCGATCCGTCGACTCGCCGCGATCGTTCTCCTGATCCCCGCCGCCGGGGCGGCGCAGGCACCTCCAGCCTGGACTGCATTCACGCGACTGTTCCAGATCACCGACGTGCGGCCGCCGAACGTGATCGCCCGGTCGGTGCCTGCGCGAACCGCCGCGCCGGTGTCGCGGACGGCGACGTGCGCGGCGCCGATCACCAGTGGCCGCTCGCCATCTTCGTTGGTGAAGCGGACGCGCACTCGGTCACCGCCGATCGGGATCGCAACAAGGAGGAGGGTGGCGAGCAGGAATCGGCGCGTGGGACGGATGGAGGTGTGGAAGGCGTGGTGCCGTGACGGCCTACCGCTTCACCGCGATGGCTTGCACCTCGAATCGCGCGTCGAAGAGCACATGCGCCACTCCGAGGAACGCGCGCGCCGGATAGACCCCGTGGAAGTAGGTCGCGTACACCTGGTTGAACGCGCGGTACTGCGACAGGTCGGAACAGAAGACCTGCACCGACACCAAGTCGTCCATCGTCATGTTGGCGTCCGCCAGGATGCCCTTGACTCTCTCGAGCACGAGGCGCGCCTCTTCTGCCGCGGTGTCCGGCACCTTGTTCCCGGGGAGGAGTCCGATCGTGCCGCTGAGGTAGAGCGTGTTGCCGACCAGCACGCCCCCGCTGTAGGGGAACGACGCGGTGTCGCTGGCGGTGGTCGGCGAGATGACTTGGCGCTCCTGGGCCGCGAGCGCGGGGGTAACGACCGCGAGTGCGCCGAGGACCGCCAGAGTGGGCCTGATTCTGCGATGATGCACCGAAGGCTCCGAGTGTGGTGGGAAGGGAGCCAACGTAGCGGCATTCCGCGGCGGTCGACAGGCAGACGAACAGTCGCGGGTGCTCATGGCCTCTGACGGGACGACGGTGGGAGCGCGATCAGTCGAACGCGCCCAGCGCGTCGCATCACTTCCCCCGCGTCTTACCGCTAACCGGTGACACCTGCAGCGTCACGCGGAAGTCGGTGCGTCCCCGCGTGGAGGTCAGATCGATCGATCCCCGGTGACTCCCCCGGCCTCCGACGTTGAGAGAAGGCCCGGCTGCTACGCCGTTCCCGGTGGGTGGAGGGGATTCAGCGTAGAGCCTGCTTCGGATGGTCCGTGCCGGCACCGCAGGCGCGCAACAGGGTTGCGCCGAGGCCGGTTGAGCAGTCCGGCGGCGGCGCATCACGATCGCACGGAGGAACGAGACTATAATTGAGGATCACGCGCGTGACCTGCCCCTCCCAGCCCTGGACCGCATCAGGAGCGCTGCCATGATCGAGATGCTGACGGACATGCCTGACGGGATCGACGGGCTGAAGGCGGTCGGGAAAGTGACGAAGGAGGATTACGAACAGGTCTTCGTGCCATTGCTCGACGACGCGCGGCGACAGGGCCGACGCGTACGCATTCTCTACCAGTTCGGTCCGGAGTTTCACGGGTTCACGGCGAGCGCGGCGTGGGAAGACGCCAAGGTCGGCCTTCGCGCGATGCGTCTTTTCGACGGCTGCGCCATCGTCGCCGACCTGGCGTGGATCCGCGAACTCGCTCGACTTGTGAGCGTGATGATGCCGTGTCCGGTCAAGGTGTTCGGCAACGCCCAGTTCGCGGACGCGGTTGCCTGGTTAGGCTCTTTGCCCGAGGGGGCCGCGGTGACGTACCGGGTGCTCGACCAGACCGGCGTGATCGTCGTCGAAGTGAAGGAGGCGCTGCGGGCGCAGGATTTCGACGCCCTGGCGCTCACCGCGGACGCATGGATCGAGGCGCACGGCACCCTCAATGGCCTCGTGATCCACGCGCGCAGGTTTCCCGGGTGGGAGAACCTGGAGGGCCTGCTCCGACACGTGCGATTCGTGAAGGACCACCACAGGAAGATCAAACGCATCGCCGTGGCCACCGACAACGCGCTGGCGCCGTACGCACCGCGACTGGCCGATCTGGTCATCAACGCGGAAGTGAAGACGTTCAAATATGACGATCTCGAGCAGGCCATCGCCTGGGCGGAGAGTCCCGCCGCTCGTGCGGCGCAGCCGTCGTGACCACGGATGACGGCCGGGCAGCAGCGGAACGCACGTACCCATGACTATCACCGTGCCCGGTGACGGATGCGCCAGGAGCAACGGGCGCCGGGCGCTGAAAGAGAGGCACATGCCTAACGACAGATCACGCAGGAAACGCCGGCGCGATGTGGAGGAAACGACGCGCTCCGACCACCGGGAAACCGAAGGCGGGACGCCGCTCCCCGAGGAATTGACCGGCCGGGCGAGCGGGACCAGCGAGGATCTCACGTCGCTCTTCGGGGAACGACATGGCCGATCACATCGCCGACGGATTTCGCGGAGGGAGCAACGCCGATCCCGACTCGGACCTGCTGAAGGACGAGAACACGGACACCGAGTCCGACGACGACGCTACCGCCGAGTAGCGACTGCGTCCCGGACAGCGGCGACGATCCGAGCGTCCGGGGCGCAGTGAACAGGCGATCGCTCTCGTGCCGGACGGCGCGCGCATCGGGCTCTGATCGGGGCGCGCGTCGACGCTGCTTCTGTCCAAGTTGCCACGCCAAGCGCCTCGCGCTTTGGACGGTGTGGCTGGCGGAGTCGCTCCTCGTGCCGGGCGTCCGGCACCGCCAGGATGTGCTCGCGGCATCGATCCTCTGATGGAGTCCGGCACCCTCCCTCTGATCGATGCAGGTCCGCGAACAGGTGCGCTACCTTGCGTGAGTCGCGGGGATATCGTCACGCACGATCAACGGCACAGTGGCTGCTCGCGACCCCGGGACGAGCAGTGACCCACTATCGTGGTGCCGTGGACTTGCGGCTGCTGACTCGTCATCACGCCCTCGCATGGGCCTGCCTCCACGACCATGACTGACAAGGACTGGACCAAGAAGGGGCTGAAGGATTCCGCCGCCGGCAAGACGAAGGACCTGAAGGGAAAGGTGAAGGACGCCGTTGGCGGTCTCACAGGCGACACCGGCCTCCAGCTGGAGGGCAAGATCGACCAGCTGAAGGGCAAGGCGCAGGACACCCTCGGCCAGGTAGAACGAAAGCTGGATCGCAAGCCGTAGGCGTCGCGCCTTACGAGAGACCTGCGCACCGCGTCGCGGTGCCAGCCGTACGCTGCCATCTTGCACCGTGTCGCACCAGCGGTGGGCTCCCCTCAAGTCGCAGAAGTCGCACCCCGTGCACGATGGTCAATCTCGACAACGTCGGCGCCACGGAGCCGATAGTCGATGCGATAGCTGCCGCGGAGCGGGACGGGGGTCGTCGCGGGGACGGCCCCATCGCGTGTGGAGCGGGGGCACAGCGCGGCCGCGCAGCCCACGGGTCCCCGCGCCGAGAGGGCCAATAGGGCCAATGGGGCGGGGGGTGATCGGGGGAACCGCTTAGGCGGGGTGGCGCGCCGCGGTAATGAACGCGACGATGCGCATCTCGGCGCCGCAGTGCGGGCATCGGAGCGGATCGACCTCGAAGATCTGCCGGAGCAACTCGGCCCAGCGGCGGCGCGCCTCGCGGAGCGCGAGCGGCACGGGCTCGGCTACCGGGGTCGGTACGTCGGGCGCGACACCGCGGCGGCGCCGCGCGCCGCGCACGCGATTGGCGTAGTAGCCGTAGTAGCGCGTCATCACCTGGTGCTTGTTGGGAATGTGCGCGGTCAGACGCGCGAGGAACTCCAGCGGGTCCACGGTCTCGGTGCCCGCGGTGGGGCCGTCGGTCTTGTCGGAGCGGTGGCGCACCTGGCGCGCGGCGCCGTCGTAGGCGAGGCGCTCGAGGGCGACGGGAGTGCGGGCGCAGTAGCGCGCCAGGCGAAGTGCGAAGGCCGTGTCGCCATCCGGCACGGCCGGTTTCAGTTTCTTCGCCACCGTGGCCCAGGCATCTGCACCATTCGGGACAGTATTCATGAACGCGATCCGGATGGTCGTCATTCCCCTGGTCGTGGCCGTCGTCTTTACCGGCGTGGCAAAGCTCGGGAACCCGCGCAAACTCGGCAGGCTGGGCGTGACGACGTTGGCGTTCTTCTGGTCCACCCTGGCACTGGCGATTCTGTTCGGGATGGGATCCATGTGGGTGGGCCTGCACTTCTCACCACAGATCACCGCACCCACCGTTGCCGCTCGTGAGGCACCCGCACTGCCCGGCGTGGTCGACCTCCTCGTCAGCCTGCTTCCCGGCAATCCGTTCGAGGCCGCGTCGTCCCGGGCGCTGCTCCCACTCATCATCTTCACGGCCCTCGTTGCCGCGGCGGCCGGCCCGCTGCAGGAGGCGGCTCGCGCGAGACTCCTCGGTATCGCGGAGGCCGCGGGCGACGCGCTCATCAAGCTCGTCTGGTGGATCCTCTGGACGGCGCCGATCGGCGTGTTCGGTCTCGCTGCCCCGATCACGGCGAAGATGGGCTGGGGGCTGATTCAGAGCCTCGCGGTCTTCGTCATTACCGTGATCCTGGGGCTGGCCGTGTACGTCGGGGTGGTGTGTCTGCCGCTGCTGCGTGCCTTCGGCGGCATCGGCCCGTTGCGGTTCTTCAGTGGAACGTTAGGCGCGGCGTCGATCGCGTTCTCCACCACGAGCACGGCCGCCGCCCTTCCGGTGACGCTGGAGGAAACCTCGCGCTCTCCGAGGAAGTGGCCGATCTCGTGCTGCCGCTCGGCGCTTCGATGTATCGCGCGGGGAGCGCGCTCTTCCAGGGCGCGGCCGTGGTCTTCCTGGCGCACCTGTACGCGGTTCCCTTCCCCGCGTCCGCGCTGGGCAGTGCGTGGCTGACCACGTTCCTGGTCTCGCTCACGGTGGCGCCGGTGCCGTCGTCAGGCGTCGTCACGCTCGCGCCCGCCCTCGACGCCATCGGGGTTCCCCTCGCCGGACTCTCCGTGCTGTTAGGCATCGGCCGCATTCCCGACATGTTTCGCACCACGGCGAATCTGATCGGACAGATCACCGCGGCAGTGACGGTGAGCGCATGGGCCCAGCGACGGTCTCCTTGAAGCCGCTGCGCCCACGACATCGAACTCAGCCACGATTCGCTATCCGCGGCGCACCACCCCGGGTACTATTCGGTGGTGATCGGCGACTGCTGAGGAGGAGACAGACATGCGCTGGCAGGATCTGAAACGAAGCCGCAATGTCGAAGACCGGCGGGGCATGCGCATTCCCGGAGGCGCGTTGGGCGGAGGTATTGGCGCCATTGTCCTGGTGATCGTCGCGCTGCTGGCCGGGGTCGACCCCCGCGAGCTGCTGCAGGACACCGAGGGCACGCCGGTCGAAACCGCACCGGCCGATTCCACCATCGGTAATGACCCCACACGGGACTTTGTCTCGGCCGTCCTCGGCAGCACCGAGGAAACGTGGGGCGGCGTGTTCCGGAACGCCGGCCGCACATATCGCGAACCACGGCTCGTACCGTTTCGCGACGCCACAGAGTCAGCGTGTGGTACCGGCCAGGCGGCCATGGGCCCGTTCTATTGCCCGGAGGACAGCACGGTCTACATCGACCTGTCGTTCTTCGATGACCTGCGGACCCGATTCCGGGCTCCGGGCGATTTTGCGCAGGCCTATGTCATTGCGCACGAGGTCGGGCACCATGTCCAGAACCTGCTGGGCGTCTCGGACGAGGTGCACAACCTGCGGTCGACGCAAGGGCGCACCGAGGCGAATGCGATGTCCGTGCGCCTCGAGCTGCAGGCCGACTGCTACGCCGGCGTATGGGCGCACCTCACCGAGCAGGCGCGACCCGTGCTCGAACCGGGCGACGTGGAGGAGGCGCTCACGGCGGCCTCCGCCATCGGCGACGACCGATTGCAGCGCCAAACGCAGGGCGTCGTGGTGCCGGAGAGTTTCACGCACGGTACGTCGGCGCAGCGCGTGCGCTGGTTCCAGCGCGGCCTCGACGGCGGCGATCCCGCATCGTGCGACACCTTCTCCGCGCGCGACCTGTCCCGTTAGGCGGTCACGCGCCGCCGGGCCGGGGCGGCGTGCGTGGATTCGACGGGCCGCTATCCCTTCCGGGGAACGTCGCTGGCCGCGACGGAGCGCGGCCGCACCACTACCGCGTGCCGCTGCCCGTCGTCGGCCAGGCGTAGCGCCGGCTCGTCCAGCGAGCGCCCGTCCACGATGAACTCCGCGCCACGCTGCGCGATAGCGGCGGGCTCCCTGACCACGATGTCGTACACGGTGCCGCCATACCGGTACGCGATGGTGAACTCCGGCCACGTGCCTGGCACACGCGGGTGGATGGTGAGCGTGTCCGCGCGCCTGGTGAAGCCGAGCAGGAACTCCAGCGCCACGCGGTACATCCAGCTCGCCGAGCCCGTGTACCAGGTCCATCCTCCCCGTCCCAGATGACCGGCGGCGGTGTACACGTCGGCGGCCACCACGTAGGCTCCACCTTGTAGATGGCGGCGTCTTCCGGCGTTGTCGCATGCGTGAGGGGATTCAGCATCTGGAACAACTCGAAGGCGCGATCGCCGTCTCCCCGGACGGCGGTCGCCGCCACGACCCAGTGGGCGGCGTGCGTGTACTGGGCGCCGTTTTCGCGCACGCCCGGCAGATATCCCTTGATGTAGCCGGGATCCTCGGCCGCGCGATCGAAGGGCGGTTCCAGCAGCATGATGAGCCGCGCGTCCTCACGCACCAGGTGGGCGTCGTGCGACTGCATCGCGCGCGCCTGGTGCGCGGGATCGCCAGCGTCGGAGAGCACGCTCCAGCTCTGCGCGACGGAATCGATACGGCACTCGGCAGCCGACGCCGTGCCTAACGGCGATCCATCATCGAAGAACGCCCGCCGATACCAGTCGCCGTCCCATCCGGCCGCGTCGGCCGCGGCAGCGTAGGCATCGGCCCGGGATCGGAACGTAGTCGCCCGGGCGATGTCGCCGCGAGCCTCCACCCGGTCAGCGAACGCGCGCAGGGTCGCGATGAGAAACCATGCCAGCCAGACGCTCTCTCCCCGCCCCTCGATGCCCACGTGATTCATGCCGTCGTTCCAGTCGCCCCCGCCGATGAGGGGCAGTCCGTGTGCTCCCGCTGTGCTCTGCCGCGGATGCGGACTGGCCCGGCGCTACGCGAACGCGTGTGCGAAGCGCGGAGATGGGATCGAGTACGGCCCCGATCGTGCCCGACAGGCTGCCGTCGTGCTCCAGGGCCAGCGGATCGCGCGGGGACCGCCCGCGACCGATGAACCTTGCGCGGTCCGTTTCGCACGTCACCGCACCGACGCGTTCCGGGCCCGTGGCAAGCACGTGTACGCACCACAGCGACTGCTCCGTCGCCGAGCGCGGGCGACGCGTGGCGGTAATCGCCGAACACCATTCGTGCCACTCGGTCTCCACGAACAGGTTGGAGAATGCCCGGTGCACGCGATCGGCCTCGGGCGGCGCGAGGACGATTTCGCCATAGCTCGTCAACTCGATCTCGCGTGACTCACGGCCATTGTTGGTCACCGTCACGCGCCGCACCTCGGCCGCGTCCTGCGGCACCACCGCGATCTCCGTGCGCGTCTCGATGTCGCCATCCACGCGCTGAAAGGTGACGCGATCGCTCGCCAGCACCGCGTGGTACTCAGCGGCGCTCACGCACGTCGGCTGGTGCGCGGCGGACCAGGCACGATTCCGTCCTACGTCCTTCACGTAGCAGAACTGCCCCGAGTGATCGGTCGTGCCGTCGGAACGCCAGCGCGTGACCGCGCGGTCCTGATAGCGGCTGTAGCCTCCGCCGCAATGCGTCACCATGATGGTGTACGGCAGGTAGCCGAGCAAAGCGATGCGCGGCTGGGGTGTGTCGGTCTTATCCACCTCGCGGACGCTCGATCGCTCCAGGTCGGGATCGGGAAGCGCCTTCTCGGGGCCCGTGATCTGCGGCTCCTGCAATACCAGCCGGCGCGGTACGCGCTCGTGGAGCAACAGTTCGGCGGCGCGCACGAGCGGATCGGCATGAAAGCGCCGTTGCCAGACTTGTCCGAGCAGCGCGTTGGCAAGGGCGACGACGGACATGCCGGTGTAGTGGGCCATGCCCACCCGAATGCGGCGCCCGGTCGTCGAGGGGGCCTGCCCAGGTCCTGGCCCCGCTACCAGCGCGCGCGCACCAGCGGTAGCATGACGTTCGCCCCGGGCCGCGCGAGGAGGAGCGCGAGGCTTTCCGGATGCAGCGCGACCGCGACGCGCGACTCCGCTGCAGGTTGCGCCGCGTGCGTCGATGCCGCGGCTCCAACGTTCGCACGCGCGCGCTGCTGGCCCCGTGCGGGGTCGAGCAGAGATCTCGTGATGGCCAATCCAGCCACCGCCCCAAGCGCGGCGGCGGCCGCGTCGAATCCCGACACGTCTGACTTGGCGGCAATGGGAATCGCGAGTCCGATGAGTCCCCCGGCGGCGGCGCCGAGCTGCATGAGCCATCCCTGGCTCTCGGTGAAATCGTAGGGCTTGACCAGCGCCATCTCTCCAATCACCGCGCCGGTAAGGAGTCCAGCGGTGAGCACGGCAGCGACTGCCTGATCGGAGGGATGGCCATCCACAAGGAACGTTGATGCGCTCAGTACACCGACTGCGTAGGACGCGGTGAGAACCGCGGCGTCCCCCGCCGTGATGCTGTAGGGCGCATGGCGCACGTGATGCAAGCCGAGGGGAAAGCCCACCAGCGCCGCGCCGGTGATCGCCGCGACCTGAGCGGGATATCGACGTGAGGTCCCGAACGGTCGCGCCACGCCGAGGCTGGCGTGCTTGAAGCCCCCGGCGGCGCCGATGATGCCGGTGGTGGTGAGCGCCGCGAGCGTGGATCCCACGGTGGCGCCGTGCGCTTCTCCGTCGGTGAGGGCGCGTCCCGCGCGAAAGCCGAGGATGCTTCCGCCTATCCCCCCCACCAGCAGGCCCAACGCCGTTGCATCGGTGCTGGGATCGTCGCCGCCCTTGGCGACATACAGAAGGCCGCGGGCGATCAGGGCGCCGCGCCAGGCACCGTTGGTCGCCATGTGGTTCTGCGCCTTCGAGACCGAGCGATTCTTCGCGATCTGCGCCGCGGTGAAGAACGTGGCGCCGACCGACGCCAGATACACCGCCCCGGTCGCGGTTGCATCGTGAGTAAGCGCCGCGAGCGCCGGGCCGTAGAGAATGAGCGAGAGGACGACCTGGTCGCGCACGAGCCGTCCCTTGGCCGGTTGCGAGATCTGGTCCGGACGCTCGCCGGTCGTGAGCGAGCCCGTGCGCCGCATGGCGGTGGTCACCGCGCTGCGCAGCGACTCCTGCGCCGCGGCGGAGAGCTCGTAGCGCTCGATCGCGCCCTGCGAGCGCTGGACGGCGATCACGAAGGTGTCGTTGCCGCGATCGAAGAGGCGCGCTTCCACGAAGTCACCCGTCACGGGCCACAGCGGCGCCGCCAGTTGCAGGCGCGCGGCGAGCGGCGGTGTGATCGTCATGACCCGCCCGGCGGAATCGAAGGCGACCGGTCGCTCGACCGTCTGGGCCGGGAGGCTCGGTGCGACCAAGGCGAACAGGATGAAGACTGCGGCAATGCTGTCGCGCATGCAGCTCACGTGGAGCACGGGCGCGCCGGCGGAAAGGATGGTCGTTCGACATCCTGGCTGGCGTGCCGTGCTACTCAGGTGGACCCTGCCCCGTGTGGACGGGTCACGGCGGCCGCAAAGTTCGTCGTCCTGGCCCGCCGGTCGGTAGCACCAATCGAGCCGGGAGGCCGGCCGTCGCGTCGTCCTGCATGGCCAGCTCCAGGCCCTTCTTGCGCAGCCAGATGGGCCAGATATTCGCGCGCTACCGGTCGTGCTTACGCCGCGGTGCGCGCTCGGGAGCACTGGACCATGAATCGCGCTGGACTGGGAGTTCGGAGTGCGATGGAGCGAGTGCTTGGGACTGCAGGGTTGCCGGATCAGGCTGCGAGCCGTCCGCCGGCAGGGTCTAGCTGATGCGGGCGGCGATCCGGATTATACAGACTGGTGGGAAACCGTTCGTGCGGGTCGGCGCGAAGGCATTCTGCAGATCTGCAGGCACGCCATAGTACTGGTTGGCCGGCGGGGTTTCCGGGCGAACGATTCAATGTACGTTGGGCGGCTGCATCAGGCATCGATTCTGGGACGGTTCTGCCATTCCTAAATGCCTACTCTGCAATCGCGCCGCCGACAGGCGGCGATCATTCATCTGACCGCGGCCGAGCGCGACATGCTCCTCGCGCATGGCGATCCGCTAGCCGGCTTCGCGGAGACGTTCCGCAGCGCTTCGGTGCATGGCGCGCTGGTCTGTCTCGAACTGGAAGGCGTCGCGCTTGACGAATTCCTAGACGCGTTCGACCAGACCGCGAACTCGGCCCAAAACGAGGTGGCCATGGAGCGTCTCGGGCAGGCGCTCGCTCGGGTCGAAGCTGGGTTCGCTGGGGAGACCGATCCGGGTTGGCACATGCTGCGGCCAGCCCTTTGTCGGGTTGATATGTCGCCCAAGCAGGGCCAGTACGTGGCGTTCATTCAGACGTACACGCGACTCCACCGCCGTGCGCCAGCGGAGTCCGAGATCCAAGACTATTTTCAGACGACCCCTCCGAGCGTTCACGGGATGCTAAAGACTCTTCAGCGGAAGGGCTTCATCAGTCGAGTCGCAGGAGTGGCTCGGTCAACAAAGGTGCTGCTCGCGCCGCACGAAATTCCCGAGTTAGAGTGAGAGCATTTCGGCCCCTCAAAGCGCACCGCCCAACGATGCAATGAAGCTGACGAGCGGTCTGCGGAACGCTCGCTTCGCTCGCGATGTGTTTGGTCCGCTCGCAGCTTATTGCGGGCGTTAGGATGTAGGAAAACTCAGTGTCGTCTTTCGCGTGCGTTATGTGGACGAAAACGACCTCCACAAATGGTCTACAATCGACGATCGGTGCCTCGCCAATGATCGCACTACCCAAGCAATCGTCGGGCCGAGGATCACACCGACTTTTAAGCTTTTAGCAGAATAGTCACATGTGTAGAGGCTTATGAGTTCGCAGGAGCCGCCATCCGACGTCGCAACGGCGCTCTTGAAGCTGCGCGAGGTGTTGGACGACGCCCTCGGCTCACTCCGCATGTTGCATCCTGCCATCACCGAAGCGATGGCCCCTGACGTGTCGCCGCAGGAACCTCCAGAGCCGGGATCTTCCCTGTACCACACACTCTACTACGAACTCGGTAAGGCAAGATCACAGCTGGGCGAACTCTCTGAGCGCATCGTGTCTCGGCCTCGTTGGAAGTTCCTGAACGGTCACCTGCTTTCCAAAGAGGAGTACCACGCCCTTCGTGTCGACGACATTACGTGGCCCAGTCGAGAGGCGCTCGGCCTGGACGGACTGGGCGCGAGAGCGCGAACGTCGGCGGCGTCTGCGTGGCGGGATGCTCGCGCAGGAGCGCCGCGAGCCGCATCGCCTCTTCGCACAACTCGACACGGACAACGCCCTTGGTGGACACGCCGTGGTATCCCTCATTGAACAGCAGGTAGAGCGCGCGGTGCACCGCCGAGAGCCGCGCCGAGAAGTTGGCGTCCGAGAGGTCGAAGAGCGTGCGCGACTGCGCGAGCACCTTCTTCCCGCGCGAGATCCGTTTCTCGACTGCCTCACGAGTGGCCAGGAATGCCGCCGCGATTTCCGGCGCGCCGAAGCCGCACAGTAGGTTCAGGATGAGCGCGATCTGCACCGGCTCGGCGAGATCGGGGTGACAGCACGAGAACATCATACGCAACTGCTCGCCCAGCACCAGATCGCTCCCGAACGCCTCGTGGACCACCGCGGCGGTGGTCCATTCCGTTTCCAGCAGTCGGCTGAGCTCGGGTGCGAACGTGCGCGCGGTGCGCTCGCGGCGGATCACGTCGAGCGCGCGATTGCGTGCCGTCGTCATCAACCATGCGGACGGATTGGCTGGAACGCCGCGCAGCTTCCACACTTCGAGGGCGCGACAGAAGGCGTCCTGCACCACGTCTTCCGCCAGCGCCAGGTTGTGCACACCGAAGATCGTGTGAGTGAGGCCATCATGCGGCCCGCCTCGTGCCGGAAGAGGTGCTCGTGCAGGTCCACCGGCTGCCTCACGATTCCATGCTTGCCACCGGTCGGACCTCGACGGAGCCTGCCACGTCGTCGAGCCCGGGACATCCCTTGGCGAGTTCCGCGGCCTCGGCGAGATCCCTCGCGTTGATGATCGAGAAGCCGCCGATGACGTCCTTTGCCTCCAGGAACGGCCCATCCGTGACAGCGCGGGAGCCACCGCGCACGATCTTCACCGAGCCATCGAGCGGCTGACCGGCGCTCTTGAGGTGTCCCTTGGTCTCCAGATCGCGTATCCAGTTCATCCAGCGCTGCATGCTCTTCTGACGCTGCTCCGGCGTGCCCATGGCCGCTTCGCGCGCCGCTGGAGAGTTCCGATAGAGAAAGATGAATTCGCTCATGGCTGCCTCACTCCTGTGAATCTTACCGTGGAAGCGGTGCGGCGGGGTGCCGCCACCGGCTGGTCGAGAAGACAACGTTTGAACGCTGCGGCTCCGGACAAATCGCCTATCCCGATACCGGTCATCGGAATATGCGCCCCTATTATGGTTGGCCTCGTTGACGATGGCCGGTTCCGGGGAAATTTTGAGCTTGCTTTGCCCACACAGGAGTCCCCAGGTGATCTCCCCGCTTTGTCGCACGATTGGCCTCGCGCTCCTCGCAGCGGCCCCCGTTTACCCCGCCGCGGCTCAATCCATCATCGGCCCGCCGCAGAAGGACGAGCCGCCCCGCGTCAGCATCGAAACGCCGGAGCACTTCTTCGGCTTCCAGATGGGCGCCGACCGGAAGATGGCGCACTGGGACGACATGGTGCGCTACTACGACCAGCTCGGCCGCGCGAGCGACCGCATGAAGGTCGTGAACATGGGCAAGACGTCGGAGGGGCATCCGTTCTATGCGCTGTTCATTTCCTCGCCGGCGAACCTCGCCCGGCTGGAGGACTACCGCCGCATCAACGCCACCATCGCCGATCCGCGCGGCGTCTCCGATGATTCACTCGAGACGCTCACGCGAGTGGGCAAGGCCGTCGTGCTCGAGTCGATGAGCATGCACTCCACGGAGATCGGCGGGAGCCAGATGGCGGTGGAGTTCGTCTACGACCTGCTCAGCCGGAACGACGACGAGGCGAAGCGCATTCTCGACAACGTCATCGCCATCATCGTTCCGTCGTTCAATCCGGACGGTGAAGTGATGGTCACCGAGTGGTACCGGAAAACGTTAGGCACGGACGCCGAGGGCACGTCGCCGCCGTGGCTGTACCAGAAGTACGCGGGGCACGACAACAACCGGGATGCCTTCCAGCAGAACCTTCCCGACTCGAAGTACATGGCCAAGCTCCTGTTCCGCGACTGGATTCCCCAGGCGTATGTGGACCACCATCACATGGGGGGCAACGGCGCCCGCATCTACCTGCCGCCGTACGCCGAGCCGGTCCGTCCGTTCGCCGACCCGATCGTGTGGCGCGAGCTCTCATGGTATGGCGCACATATGGCGACGATCGAGGAGGAGTACGGCGAGTCGGGCGTGATCAACGACGCGGTGTACTCCGGCTGGGGTCACATGGGCTTTCACTGGATCACGCCGTTCCACAACATCGCGGGCATGCTCACGGAATCAGCGAGTGCCCAGCTCGCGACACCGCTCACACTGACCCGCGACCAACTGCAGGGTAATACGCGCAACCTGATCACGTACAAGGAGCAGACGAACTTCCCGAACCCGTGGCCCGGCGGCACCTGGCACCTGCGCGACATCGTGGATCGGCAGAAGATCGCTGCGTGGGCCACGCTCGACCTGGCCGCGCGCAACAAGCAGATGGTGCTGCACGACATGTACCTCAAGGGCAAGCATCAGACCGAGCGTGGTGCCGCGGGCACGCCCAAGGCGTACATCGTCTCGCTCGCCGCCGACCAGCACGACCCGCTCACCGCGCGCAAAACGATCCAGAACCTGCTCAACCAGGGCGTGGAGGTGATGCAGTCGGCTGACGGGTTCACGCACGGTGGGACGCAGTACAATCCCGGGACATACGTCGTGTCGATGGCGCAGCCAAAGATGGGCGTCGTGCGATGGATGCTCGGCCGCACGTTCTATCCCGACAACGAGTACACGCGCGACAACGACGGCAATCCAATCCGCCCGTACGACATGGCCACCGACGTGATGGCCGAGTTCATGGGCGTGAAGGTGGATCCCACCGACACGCCGGTGTCCGCGAGCCTGACGAAAGTAACGACTGCGGCACCGCCGGCCGGAAAGGTCGCCAATGGGTCGACCTTGTCGTTCAGCGGGCGCCTCAACGACTCGTGGCGCGCGGCCAATCTGCTCATCGCGAAAGGGGCGACGGTGCGGCGCGTGGATCGCGCGAACGGCGCGCTCCACGCCGGTGATTACGTGGTCTCACGAGCGCCGCGCAGTCTGCTCGCGTCGGTCGCCGAGACGACGGGGGTGAACTTCAGCGCGGTGAGCGGCAATGTGAATGCCGCGAGTCACGTGGTGAAGCCGCTGCGGGTGGCCGTGTATCAGCGGTACAATGGTGGCAATTCCGACGAAGGCTGGACGCGTCTGTTGTTCGAGCAGTTCGATCAGCCGTATCACACCATCTTCGATCCCGAGCTCAAGGCGGGGAAGCTGACGCAGAAGTACGACGTGATTATTCTGCCTTCGGATAACGAGGGCACGTTGGTCGGGCGGAGTGGTGGGCCGGGCGTTGCCGGCGCTGCGGGTCGCGGCGAGCAGCCGCCCGGCGCACCCGGTGCGCGTGGACGTGCGGGCGGCGGCGGCGAGGCGTCGACGCCGAGTGGTGATCCCAATCCGCGCGGCGGCGGCGGAAACTCCGTGTTAGGCGGACCGGGCGGGAGGACGGGGGGAGGGCGCGGCGGGCGCGGCGGGCGCGGTGGCGGTGGTGGCGGGCGCGGTGCGGTGATGCCCGAGGAGTATCGCAGCGGCTTTGGCGACGAAGGCGTGAACGCGCTCAGGGACTTCGTGCAGAGCGGCGGTACACTCATTACGTTCGGCGAGTCGGGGCAGTTCGCGATCGATCGTTTCAAGCTGCCGGTGCGGGATGTCACGGCCGGACTTCCCTACAAGCAGTTCTGGTGCCCGGGGTGCACGCTTCGGGTGATCGTGGACACGACGACTCCGCCTGGCTACGGCATGCCGGCGTCTGCCCTGGCCACGTGGCTGGCGGGCAGCGAGGCCTACGAGATCGATCCGTCGGGCGCGACGAGCGTGCAGACGATCGTGCGCGTTGCAGATCACGATGTGCTGCAGAGCGGCTGGCTGTTAGGCGAGGGCGTGATTGCCAGCCGGCCGACGATGGTATCGGTGTCGGTTGGGCAGGGACACGTGGTGCTCATCGGCTTCCGTGTGCAGCACCGCGATCAGACGCACGGCACCTACAAGTTGCTCTTCAACCTGCTCCAGAAATGAACCCCTCGTTCGAACTCACGATTCCCAACATCATGCGCGGGCCGGAGCTCTACGGCCGCGAACCGGGCGGCGTGCGCTGGACGCTCGACGGGAAGTGGGTGTACTTCAACTGGCTCGAGCCGGGCTCCGACTGGCGGCTGCCTGCGCACCGGTTCCGCGTCAGCACCGTCGACGTCGCGACGGGCGCGAAGCACGTGGTCGCACGCTCACTGCCCGGCAAGTCCACCGTGACGCTCAGCGCCGAGCTACGATGCCGCGAGCGGAACTCCCTTCGGGAGCCCGCAGAAGCTGTTCAGCGCGACCGTCGCCGACTTCCCGGGGCGGAACTATTCTGTGGGCATGGGTGGCAATCGGTTTGTGTTCAAGAACCATGTCGCGTCGCCGCCACTGCGCGAAGTGCGCGTGATGACGTCGTGGACGTCGCACCTTACGCCCGGGGTGGGCCAGTGACGATCCCCGATCGATTCTCTTCCGCCCTTCGCCGCGAGCGGCGCGCCGTCCAGACCGCGTGTCGGAGGGTTGAGTGCCCGATCTCCCGGAGAAGGGACACATGAAGCAGCGCGCGAATGCTCGATTTGCCATCACGAACTGGGATGAAAAGGCCTACAGTGAGGGCCCGGACCTGCCAAGACTCACCCGGGCCAGCGTCACGAAGACCTTCACCGGCGATATCGAGGGCGAAGCGCAGGTTGAATACCTGATGATGTACCGCAGCGACGGAACGGCGACCTTCGTCGGCCTCGAGCGCGTCATCGGACGAATCGGCACCAGGACCGGCAGCTTTGTGCTCCAGCGGACCGGCGTGTTCGAGGGCGGCCTGGCAAGGGAGTCCTACTCCGTTATCCCCGGCTCGGCGACCGGGGAGCTGCGCGGCTTGCGGGGCGAGGGCAGTACGGCCGTTGGGCATGGCACTGAACATCCCTTCGCGCTCGACTACGAGCTGGTCCAGGCGTCGGCTTCGGACGCTGGCTGAGACGCCGGAGCGCCTCATTCCCTTCGCCGGGTTCGGCGCCAGCAGCGTGCGTCGGCAGCTTCGTCAGGAAACGCTCCGGCCGCTGACCGGCGTGAGACGCACCGCGGTGCTCGAAGCGGAACCGGTCGCGGCAGCGCCTTCCCGCCCAACCGGCGCCACGCCGAAGCCCTCGCGTTTCATGCGTCCCCAGGAGTGATCGCCGCGCAGATAGCGCCCGAAGGCCCGCAGCCGAAACCACATCGTGATCTGGCGAAAGCCGAACGGCTCGAGGATGGCGAACCACACCAGGCGAAGCGTGTCGCTCGATCGGCGATACCGGTGAAAGCTGGCCTCCTCCATGAGTATCGCGGCCAGCGAGAGCACCGTGCCGTAGACGTACGCGACCAGAAAGAACGCGAGAGCATACGTCGGGGCGAGCATGCCGAACATCGTGCCGACCAGAGTCAGGAGGAGCCCCGCGCCTTCTACCACGGGGGCGAGCATCTCCGCGAAGAGGAAATACGGCATGGCGATCAGTCCAGTCGCGCCATACCGCGGATTGAAGATGAGCTTCCGGTGGGTGACCAGGGTTGCGATCAGGCCGCGATGCCAGCGTTCACGCTGGCGACCGAGGACCGCCACGGAGCCCGGCACTTCCGTCCAGGCCACGGGATCGGGAATGAAGGCGACCTTCGCGTTGATCGCCTTCTCCTTCAGGAACCGCTGCAGCCTGACGATCAGCTCGAGGTCCTCGGTGACCGTACTCGTGGCATAGCCGAGGATCTCCGTCAGATAGTCGCGCCGAAAGAGCCCGAACGCGCCCGACACGATGAGATTGCCGCCGAGCAGATTCCAGCCGAGTCGACCGAAGAGGAACGCTCGCAGATACTCCACCGTCTGCACGCCGGGCAGCCAGCGTGAGCTCACCCGCGCATCGGTCACCCGTCCGTCTTCCACCGTGCACGCGTTCACGACCCGGATCGTGCCTCCCACGGCCGCGATCTTCTGGTCAAACAGGAATGGGCGTGCCAGGCGCAGCAACGCGTCGGGCTCGATGAGGGTATCGGCGTCGCACGCCAGCGCGTACGGGAACCGGGCCGCGTCGAGGGCGACGTTGAGCGAGTCGGCCTTCCCGCCGTTCATCTTGTCGACCACCAGCAGCTTGCTCCAGGTGCGCGAGCGGTAGTAGCCGCGGACCCGCTGCGTGCGGAGCCGGCGCATGACGGCCGGCGGGACCTGGTACAGGTCGTAGGCGTCGATCAGGCGCTGCAGGGTGTCGTCCGTGGACCCGTCGTTCACCAGCACCACTTCGTAGAAGGGGTACCGGAGCGTGAGCAGCGACCGGACGCTGTCCACGATCGTCACCGACTCGTTATGGGCCGGCACCAGGACGCTCACGCGGGGCGCGGCCGACGACGAAAGGCTGCGGGTGAGAATGTCCTCGCTGCCGAAGCGCCAGTGGGAAAACAGCTGCGGGCAGGCGAGGATGAGCAGCAGCGCAAAGAAGGAGTTGACGGCAAACGTGTACCACAGCGCCGTCATGTCGGCGACCCGGAGCGCCGTCTCTGCCCAGTGGTGAAACCCCGATGCCGCCAGCATGGCTAGACTTCCGACATCTCGACCACGGCCGCCGACGAGAGTCCCGCCACGAGCGTGGACATGTCACGCGCCATCGGGTCGTCGCACCGCATGAGCCCCATCAGCGCCTCGCGCGCCGGCCCGCCGATCTGCGCCAGGGCGAGCGCCGAACGGTAGCGCACCCACCAGGAGCGATCGCGCACCGCCTGCGACAGCGCCACGATCGAAGCGCCGCAGCGCAGCGCGCCCAGTGCGCGGGCAGCTTGCGCCCGCACGCGCCAGTCGGTGTCGTGAAGCAGCTGCGCCAGCACGGCCGGCGTGTCGGGATCGGCGAGCCGCCGCAGTGCGCGCGCCACGTGCAGTCGCACCTCGGGGAGGTCGTGCGAGGCGAGCTCGCGCACGCGCAGCAGGGCGGCGGGACTCGCGAGTGCGCCGGCCGCGTCGATCCAGGCGTTCAGCGATGCGGCCGGGGCGTCAGCCGTGAGCCGTGCGATCAGCGCATCCCCGACGATCACCGGGTGACGAGACAGCGTCGCCCATTGGTAGGCCTGCACCGCGTCCTGGCGCCCGGGCAAGGTGTCCAGTTCACGGTCCACCAGGGGTCGCCCCTGCAGCCGCGCGGCGGCATCCATGGCAACGAGGCGGACGGCCGGGTTGCGGTCGCCGAGCAGCGACGCAATGCACGCCACGTCCCCCTCCCCGCCGACGATCGACAGGAGACGCGCGGCGTCGAACCGTCGCCACCACAGCCGCGATGCTGCATGACGCAGAACGGCCGCCACCCACGCCTCTCCGCGCAGCGCTGCGGCCAGCCTCTGCTGGTGCTCGAACGTGACCTGCTGCGTGGCCAGCCGCGCCAGGCCGCGAAACGCCGCGTGTGGCCGCATGCGCCGCAGGGTCGAGACCACCGGCCCGATGTCCGCGCCGAGCACGAGCCAGTCATGGATCAGCGGCTCGAGGATCCGCGTCGCCGCTTCCACGTCGCGCCGGCGGGCATCAACGCGCCAGCGCAGCGCGATGAAGGCGAGGAAGCAGACGCCCACGAGCAGCCCCTCCACCGCGAGCGCTCGCGTGAGCGCCTGGAGGGTGAACAACTACGCCGCTCCGGCGAGGTGCGCGGCCATGGCCGCCAGGCGCTGGATCTTCGCCATCAGCACGCGAACGTTGAACGGCTTCGCGACATGATCGAGCGCACCCGCGAGCAACGAACGCACCTGCACCGACTCGTCCGCGTGCCCGGAGAGCACGAGCATCAGGAAGGTATTCGGACGGTCGACGTCAAGCCGTTCGAGAATGGCGTGGCCGTCCATGCCCGGCAGATCCACGTCGAGCACGACGATGGGAGCCTGCGGACCGACGGGCATCGCGAGGAGCTCGGCCAGCGCGCGTGACCCCGACGTGATGAGGCGATACGGCAGCCGTATCTGGTCCAGGGCGAACGAGAGCATCCGCGCCAGCGACGGGTCGGCCGTCACCACCACGATGGGAACCGGGGTAAGCGGCAGCTTGGGACGCGGGTCACGCTTCCGCTTCGACGTGCCGCGTGCCGCGCGACCCCGCACCGGAGTGGTCCCTGTCCGCGGGGATCGCTTCTTCGCCTCACGTGGCATCGACGGCGTTGGCACCGGGTCAGGCTTCGCGGGAGTATCGTCGGCGTGGGGCATGTTCGGTCGCAGGCGCGCCAAAGAACGCACGGCGGGAGCCACGCGTCCTCTAATGAGACGCGTATCCATATCGGATCGTCATTCGAGGGTAACCGGCGCCCGCGCGGTCCGGCGCTCATCATCCCGACATTCCAGCTCTCCATGCTCGCGATGCGACTCACCCTTCCGGCGATGGCCGCCGGGGTCCTTCTCATTGCGCAGGCCGGGGTGGCGCACGGGCAGCAGGCCGTGGCGGATTCCCTCTGGCGCCTCGGCCGCCGCGCTGAGGCGATCGACGAATACCGCAACGTCATTGCCGCTGACCCGACTGCGGTGCACGCCAACCTGCGGATCGCCCAGGACCTCGCCAGCCGGGACGCCGACTCGGCGGTCGTCTTCGTGCGGAACGCGCGGGCACGGGTTCCTGAAGATCCCGACCTGTTGTTCGCCGAAGCCACGTACCTCTCTTGGGCGCGACGGTTCGACGACGCCATCGTGAGGTACGACTCACTGCTCGCGGGCAACCCCGATCTCGACTACGTACGAGTGGCCCATGCCCGCGTCCTGTCGTGGAAGGGTGAACTGGCGGCGGCGGCTCTCGGATACCAGCAGGTGATCGACCGCGCCGGCCCGGACCGCGCAGCGCGGCGGGACGCAGCGTTCGGACTCGCGCAGGTGTCGGCCTGGCAGGGGAATCGCGCCGAAGCCGCGCGCCGGTACGAGGCACTGCTCGCGGACGATCCAGCGGAGGTCCGCGCCCTCGTCGGTCTTGCCGCGGTACGCAGCGCGCAGGGACGACCGATCGCGGCCCGAGCGTTGCTCGATCGCGCGATCGAGCATGACCGCGCCGATTCCGACGCGTTGCAGCTCAGGGCCGTTGTGGAGCGCGCGCTCCGCCCCGCGCTCGAGGTCACCGCGTCGTGGAGTCACGACTCCGACCAGAACCGCGCCTCCTGGCAGCAGGCCACACAGAGCTTCGTGGTTGCAGACGGCGTGCGCGCATCCGTGACGGCCGGGTTCCAGCAGGCGAGCGATCGTTACCGGCGTACGAACCGGGCGCTCGGCGAGGTCGGCGGAAGCGCGAGCCGCGGACCGCTGACAGTCGCTGCCGGGCTGGGGGCGAGACAACTGGACGCTGCCACCGGACCACCAGGGGAGACCGGGGAGCGCACGGAATTCACGTGGCGTGGAAGCGCCGCACTGCGACCGCGGCCGAACGTCGGCGTCGGTGTTGCGGCATGGCGCGCACCGTTCGACGAGATCGCGGCGCTGCTCGCGCGCCGGCTCACGCTCACGAACGTGGAGGCGACCGCGGACTGGAGCCCCGGCGCCGGCACCGCCCTGCTGTTGTCGGGAGGCGTGATGGCGTTCAGCGACGGAAACCGGCGGACGAGCGCGCTGCTCAGGGTCTCGCGTCGGGAGCCCGGCGCAATTACCATCGGCGCCGTGGCCCGTACGTTTTCGTTCGACCAGACGGGCGACGGCTACTTCACCCCCAGACAGTTCGTGCTCGGGGACGCCTACGCGTCGTGGGAACACACGACTGCGCGCTGGGCAATCGGCGTTTCGGGTGGAGGCGGCGTTCAGCGGCTGGGGCCCGGCGACCCGACGCAGGGGCAGTGGCACCTGGACGCTCGTATCGGGCGACGGTTGGCGCACGGCGCGGCCATCGACGCGTTCGCGGGCACGAGTACCAGCGCCGCCGCATCCGCGGCTGGAGCGTTCCGGTACGAGACATTCGGTGTGAGCGCCAGGCTGCCGTTCTGATTCCTCGCGATTCGCCGCCGCGGAGGATCACACCGCGCTAATCTGAGCGTGTTCGTGGGATTCAGCGTCGCCGCACGGCGCGCCGGAATCCAACACGCCAGGGCGGCGATCACCAGAAAGAGCAGCCTGATCGCGACGTACGAGGAAGACGGGTGGCGGCGTATTGGTCAGCCGCGCAGTGAAACGATGCCTCGTCGTCCCCCATGCGCGCGCATGATGCCCTTGTGGCACCACCGATCCCGCTCGATGACCGCCGCCTCACACTCGTCGCGCAGATGAGGCGTGCTCTACGGCTGCGGCACTACAGTCCGCGCACGGAGGAGACGTATGTGTCGTGGACTCGGCAGTTCGTGCGATTTCACGGACTGCGTCATCCGCGCGACCTCGGGCCCGCCGAGGTTCGTGGTTTTCTGAGTGACCTGGCGCTGCGTCGGCGGGTGAGCGCGTCGACCCAGAATCAGGCCCTGGCCGCTCTCGCGTTCCTGTATCGAGACGTCCTCCACATCGGGCTCCCCTGGCTCGAGGGAGTCGAGCGCGCCAAGCGGGCCAGACGCCTGCCCGTTGTGCTCAGCCGCGAGGAGGTGCAGCAAGTGGTCAGCGGGTTGTCCGGCGCATCGCGACTGGTCGCCATGCTGTTGTACGGAAGCGGGCTGCGAGTGATGGAGGCTGTCAGCCTGCGGGTGAAGGACGTGGACCTGGAGTCACGAGCGGTGACGGTGCGGGCGGGCAAGGGGCAGAAGGACCGGATCACCGTCCTCGCGGAAAGCCTCCTGCAGCCTATGCGAGCGCACCTCCAGTCCGTCGAGCGCGTGTGGCATGTGGACATGCGCGATCCCGCGTTCGGAGTCGCCATCCCAGAGTCGTACGCGCGCCAGAGCCCGCGCGCTCCGCGAGCATTCGGGTGGTACTGGCTCTTTCCTGCCTCGCGGTCATACGTGAGTCGTCGGACCGGTGTGCGCCAGCGACATCACTTGCATCCGTCGGCCGTGCAGCGGGCGGTGGGACGGGCGGTGCGTGCGGCGGGGATTCAGAAGCATGCCACATGTCACACCTTTCGCCACTCGTTTGCCACCCACTTACTCGAGAGTGGGTACGACATCCGGACCATTCAGGAGCTCCTGGGGCACAGCGACGTGAGCACGACGATGATCTACACCCACGTGCTGAATCGGGGCGGACGCGGGGTGCGGAGCCCTGCTGACTTTGCCGCCATTGGCTCAGCCCTCGGCGCCGCCGAGTCTTGAGCGGCCCTGGTGCTCCATCCGCGGCGCTCGGCCCGAAATCCCTCGAAGTCCAGACCAGGTTGCGAGGCACTCGCAGTCCAAACGCCCGCTGCCGCCGTGCCCCCGGTTACAACATCTTGCGGCGCGGGGCTTTGAGACGAAGTTACCGGGAGGGCGCGGGTACTGGGTTGCGATGGGCTCGCAGTCCAAGCCGGATTTCGCAGCAGAACGCCGCCATCCAATCTGCGGTCCAATTCCCGTTATGCCGCACTCCGACACTCTGTGGAGGCTATTGCGTGGGCTGCGCCAATGACGTAGTCTTCGGGCATGCGCTTCATCGAGACGCCGGCGTTCACCGCAGCGTTGCGCCGACATCTCGATGACGAGCAGTACCGCGCCCTCCAGCTGTCGCTCGTCCTCCGGCCCGCGCAGGGACTCTTGATCCCGGGCGGAGCCGGCCTCCGGAAGCTCCGGTGGCAAGCCGAGGGTCGGGGCAAGCGCGGCGGACTGCGCATCATCTACTATTGGGCGGTCGCCGACGACGTGTGTCTGATGGCCTACCTCTTCGCGAAGAACGAACAGGGGGACCTCACGCGCACGCAGCTCCGCGAACTGGCTCGAGTGGCACGGGAGGAATTCGGATGAAGGACGCGGCATTTCGAGAGCTGTTGAAGGGAGTGCGCCAGGCGGGGCAGATCCGTCGAGGGGAGCGACGGGCCCGTCGAGTCACAACCTTCAAGCCCACGGACGTGAAGGACATTCGGGCCCGCCTCGCCCAGTCGCAGGAGGAGTTCGCCTTAATGATTGGCGTAAGCGTCGCCACGCTCCGAAACTGGGAGCAAGGGCGGCGCACTCCCGACGGCCCCGCACTCGCCCTGCTGCGCGTCACCGCGCGAAATCCTCGCGCAGTCGCCGAAGCACTGCATCGAGGAACGCGGCGCGGTGCGGCATAACAGAGCGCTGCACTTGGCAAGGGTCATCGGTGGGCGCGCTTCGCGCGCACGATGGGATGCCCTTGCAAGTGAGCGCAGGCGTTAGACAGCATATCGTGATCGGCCCATTCGGCCAAAGGAGCAGGATGTCATGACCCAGACTTCAGCACCACCTCAGCCGACGGTCGTCATTCGGTCCGCCGTTCCGACCTTCCTCGTTGCCGATGTCGCCGGGACGGCCCGGTGGTATGCGGCAAACCTCGCCTTCGAGATCGCGGGCGCTGTGCCGGAACGGGCGCCCCACGTGTTCGCAAGTTTGCAGCGTGGATCAGCCGAGATCATGCTGCTTGGGTTGGCGGACTATCAGAAGCCCGACCTCAGCGCCCGGCGCGCGAATGGTCTGTGGGATGCCTATGTCCGTGTCGACGGTGTCCACGCACTGTACCAGACCGTGGAGGGAAAGCCGTTCATACAGACGCCGCTAACCCAGCAGGCATACGGCGACTGGGAGTTCGAGGTGCGGGACCCGAACGGCTATGTCCTCGTGTTCGGTGGGGCGCGTTGAGCACCGGGAAGGGTGCTGTCTAATTCCCGTTATGCGGCCGGTAGACGAGGCCGCGCCGCGCAAGGAACTTGAGCAGGTAGTGCCGGGACTTCAGGATCTCGCGTTGGAACGTCTCGCGGCACCGCACGAGATCGCGCACACGTTCCTCGGCCTCGGTGGGAATGCGGACCGGCGTGAGTTCCCCCGCCCGATAGAGCCGCGCCAGCTGCACGGCATCGTACTTGTCGTACTTCCGCTGGACGCCGGGCTTGGTCGGGATGAGCGACGGCGCGATCACCTCACCGTGATGCCCCCACTCGCGCATCGTCCGCTGCAGCACATAGCCGGCGCCGCTCGCCTCGTAACACGCGCGCAGCTCCGTGCCGTCCCGCGCGAGGCGCTGGAAGTAGCGCCGGAGTTTCACCGCATCATTGGCGAGCTTGTCGACGTGGGTCGGCGCGGCAGCCGTCGCGGGAAGCACCGCGATGGTGATCGACTCCTTGTGCACGTCGAGGCCAAGGTAGATCATGGAAGGAGACGCTGTTCCGTTCGATGACATGGGCTGTCCTCCGGAAAGATGCGACACGTACGACCGTCGCTTGTGGCTCTGGTGACTTAACGCGAAGGAGGAACTAACCCACGCGAAGATCGGAGGCCAGCCCAGTCATATTTTCTAGATGGCGCCCACGCACTCATATCGGGACAGATGAGACTACGTACCGTGGGACCCGAAAGCCCGGCCACGGTGAGCCGGGGACTATCGGACGACCGACCGCGAGATCCGCGTCTCTGTTACTGTCCCGAGCTCTCACCCAGGGCGACGAGAAGCTCGTCGAGCTGATCGAACGTCTCGTGCATTGCATCGGCTGCTCCGGTGCCGGCAGCGTCCAGCGCTTCCTTCGAAGGATAGCTCTCGTGCAGGACCACCAACGTCTTGCCGCCCTTTTCCTCGAAGGTCACCGTGGTGACAGGCCCGCCCTCGCCACCTTCCTCATTGGTCCACGCGAGGCGCGAATACGGCTTCACTTCGACATACGTGCCGAAAAACGCGGCAGGCTCGGGGCCACCGTGGTCGAATACCAATCGGTACTTGCCTCCGACACGAGCATCCACCTCGCAGGACAGCAGGGTCATTCCCATCGACTTGGGCACCCACCAACGCTTGAGCAGCTCGGCCGTGGTAAATGCCTCGAACACGCTGCGCGCCGGGCCGTTGATGGTCCGCGTGACAACCACCTCGCGGTCCGACTTCCGTTCGACGGTGGTGCGGTTCTTCACGGGGCCGGGCTCACTTTCGCTTCTTGCGTTCATCACTCGTCTCCTTTCGTGTCGGTTCCTCGACAACCTTCTCTAACTCGTCCAAGCTTTCGTCCCAGCGCTGGCGGTACCTCTCGAGCCAGGCCGTTTCTTCCTCCAATCGGCGCGCTGGCCCAGCCGGCACGTCCGCTCGCGTCCGATCTTCTTCGTGGTGACGAGCCCCGCCTGCTCCAGAACGCCGACGTGCTTCTTCATGCCGCTGAGCGTCATGTGAGACTTCTCGGCAAGGTCCGTGATCGAAGCGTCGGCTCGTCCCAGCTGCTCCAGAACGCCGAGCCGGGTGGCATCCGAGAGCGCGGCGAGCGAAGTATCCAGCCTGGTTCTCATATACTGAACCATCTGGTTCAGTACAGTAACGCAGGCATTCGGGGCATGCAAGGGTGGCCGCGAAGAACGATGCGTCCCACCATCTCAGCCGCTACTGAAGTAGGGAACCATGCATGGTCTGCGCGAGTCATGGTCGACGGGTTGGACGAGTACCACAAGGAGGTCTCGTCCCGAGGGGCTAACATCATCCCCCAGCCTGCCGATCGAGCCTACGGCCTGCGAGAGTTCGTCATCCGTACACCAGATGGTCATCGTCTGATGTTCGCCGAGCGACTCGAGCAGCCCCGCGCGCACGGGTAAGCCCCGGACTCGCGACGTGCGTCCGCCCCGACGCAAGGCTGATCCTTGGCGAACAGTTCTCCGGCGTCTCGCGCATGCCAGCTAACGAACGCTGAACCTGACGGGCGATCTTCGGAGTGCTCGCTTCGCTCCGCAGGGCGCCGGACGTATCGCCGGCCGCTGCCAGCGACCGCATGAGTCCAAGCGCGATACGCGCGCTCAGCGGATCGAGGGTCGCGAGCTGACGCCACCACTCGATCGCAGTGGCGTGGTCGCCAGCCGCCTCCGACGCCCGCGCCAGGCGAAACAGCGTATCGTTGTACTGGGCGGCGAGTCGCGACCGCTCGCCGGCTACCGGCTCTAAGGAATTGACGTGCGCCAGACGGCTCATTCCTCGCGGAGCGCCGCCGTAAGGTTCACGCGCAGCGCGTTGCGCGCGGGCACGAAACACGAGAGTGCCGCCGCCCCCAGCAACAGCACCGCCACCACGACATAGGTCGGCCAGTCGCCCGGCGTGACGCCGAACAGCAGGCTCGACATCAACCGCGACAGCGCCATGGCACCCGCGATGCCCAGCATCAGCCCCACGACCACGGGTCGCATCCCCTGCACCATGACCAGACGCTGCACACTCCCGGCGCTGGCGCCTAACGCCATGCGCACCCCCATTTCCGACCGGCGCTGCGACACCGCATACGACAGCACTCCGTAGATGCCGGCCAGCGCCAGGACCAGCGCGATGACCGCAAGCGCGGCCAGCAACAGCATCGTGAACCGGCGCGACGCGACGGAGTCGCCGACCAACGCATCCATGGTCCGCACATCGGACAAGGGCAGCGTCGGGTCCAGCTCGGCCAATACCGAGCGAACCATCGGGACGAGCGCGCCCGTCAACAGCGGAGTGTGCACGACCACGTGCGCCGGCGACATGCCATAGCCGTACGCCGGGAGGTAGACCGAATACGTGGGATCGTCGGTGAGCGCCCAATCGCGCATGTCACCGACCACCCCGACCACTTCACCGTCATCGGTGCCTTGCCCCTTCCATAACACCAGGTGGCGGCCGATCGCGCTCTGCCCGGGCCACAGCAGCTCCGCGATGCGATGGCTGATGATCACCTTCCACGGCTTGCCGAGCCTGTCCTGGCCGGTGAAGTCGCGACCGGCGAGCATGGGAACACCCATGGTTCTGAAATAGTCGTTGGAGATGATGCGCCACCCCGCCCATGGGATCTCCTTTCCAGTGGCGTCCGGCCGGTCGACGGCCCCGAATCCCATGCCCGTGCCCGAACCCTCGAGCGGTCGGAGGTGCACCACGGCGGCCGACGTGATCCCGGGACGCGCCCGAAGGCGCGCCAGAAAGTCCTGGAGCACCTGACCGTTTCTCGCCGACGCCGTGTCGCTCCGCGCCCGGGGAAACCCGATGTCGAACATGACCCGATCGCTACTTCGGAATCCGCGTTCGACGCCGAGGATGCGCCCGAAGCTTCGCACGAGCAGACCAGCGCCGACCAGCAGCATGAGCGACAGCGCGACCTCGGCGGTCACGAGCGTGTGGCGCAATCGGCCGCCCTTGCGATGCCCCTTCACACCGCGATCGCCTTCACGCAGTGCGGTGACCATGTCGGAGTACGGAGACCGCAGGGCCGGGACCAGACCGGTGACGATGGTCGTGATCAGGGCGGTCACGATGGTCACGAGCAGTACCCAGCCGTCGATGCGTGCGTCCGCAAGGCGCGGAATGGCACCCGGGTCGAGCGTGCGCAAGACGCGTACGGCGCCGAAGGCGAGCGCGAGTCCTGCCGCGGCCCCCAGTGTGCTCAGCAACAGCGATTCGGTGAGCGCCAGTTTCACGATGCGACCGCGCGTAGCGCCTAACGCCGAGCGTGTGGCGCGCTCGCGCGCGCGCGTGGTGGCCCGCGCCAGGAGCATGTTCGCGAGATTCACGCAGGCGATGAGCAGGAGGAAGCCCACCGCGCCCACCAGCACCCAGAGCGCGCGGCGGAGGCTGTCGCTCGCGACCCACGTCCCGGTGCCCTCGACGGCAATGCCCATCCCTTTCGCTTCCGGGTACGTCGCGGCGAGCCGGCGCGCGATCCCATCGAGGTCGGCCTTCGCTGCCGCGAGCGTGACGCCGCGCGCGAGTCGGCCGACCACCGGGAGTTCCCAGCTATCGCGGTCCAGCGTCGCCGGGCGAACGAATGGAACGAAGACCTGGGCAGCGTCGAGCCACGGGGTCCCCGGCGGCAGGACGCCGATGATGCGGAAGGACTGCCCATCGAGCGCGATGTCCCGGCCCACCGTCGCCCGGTCGGCGCCGAAGCGTGCGGTGAAGAAGCTGTGACTCAGCACGGCGATCCGCGCGTCGCTGCCGGGCTCGTCTTCGCCACGCGTGAAGATCCGGCCGACCACGGGCGTGACGCGAAGGGCGCGAAAGAAGCCCTCGGTCACGCCGGCCACGCTCACGCGCAGCGGCTCCTCGGCGCTCGTGAGGTTCATCGAACTCCAGCGGATGGCGCCGACCGCGTCGAGCGTGCGGTTCATGTCGTGCACGTCCCAGAAGTTCGCGTAGGTGAACGAGATCTGGAACATGTCGCGCTCGGGGCGCGTCTCCCACAGCTGGACGATACGATCCGGCTCCGGGAACGGCAGCGGACGGAGCAGGACGGAGCGCACCACGCTGAAGATCGCGGCCGTGGCGCCGATGCCTAACGCCATGGTGAGCACCGCGATCGCCGTGAAGCCGGGATTCCGCGCCATGGCCCGCGCTCCATAGCGCAGGTCGGTCAGCGTGTTGTGCATGGCAGCCTCTCGAGGGTGATCGGGAGCGCGTCGCGGTCCGGGTGCCGTCAGCGGACCACCCAGCGCCGACGCGATCTGGAGGCGCAGGGCGAAGACCGGCATCTGGCGCCAGTACCAGCGGTCGGCGGCCGTGCGTCCGCTTGTCGTCAGGTGGATGTCGTACAGGTCGGCAAGATCCTGAACCGCGTCGTCGCGCAGCTCGGCTGGGAGAAGAACGCGGAGTAGACGAACGGCCAACGCGGGAGGCGCGACCTTCACGTCGCCTCCGGTGCAGCGTGGCCCTGGCCCCACAACCGTTCCAGTGTCCGGCGCGCGTCACGCAGCTTCGTCTCGCCGGCGGGAGTCAGCCGAAACACCCGGCGCCCGCGTCCCCCTTCGCCCGCCCGCGGCTCGCGCTTGGAGGAACGGGTCAACCCTCGCTGCTCGAGCCGGCGCAGGGCGATGAACACCGCCGCCGGCGAGATGGCGCGACTCGTGGCGCTCTCCAGCTCGGCTACTACTGGAGCGGTATGCCCCCGTCCGCCAAGGCGTACGAGGGTGAGGAGCACGAGGTGCTCGAACTCTCCGAGCGCATGCTGTGGCATCGGTTCCCCGGCGGTCGCAAACTTACACTGATAGTATGCTACGCGGTGCAGGAACGGAAGGAACGTCCCGCTGTGCCGCATGCGCGGCTGGCGCGTTCCGGTACGAGGCAATGGGCCTGAATGCGAGATTGCCGTTCTGATTCCGCGCGCAGACTGACACGTCGTCAGTCTGAGCGCAGCGCGTTGGTGGGATCGAGCGCCCGTCGGGCACACGGCTCTTGCCACACGCGGCGTCGGCTTCGCATTGTGATCGCGCAGCAGAAGCCACCGACTTCGCTCATCCGCGCGACCCTGCAGGGGACACTTGCCGTCGAGGCGGACTCCTGTGACGATCGCCCGCCCGACGGTTCGCGCTACCTCGTTCCCTCAGCGCATGTCCTCGAGCGGCCGGATCTCGCACTCGCCCTCGAACTCGGGCCAATGCACCCGGTGCAGCTCCATGAAGCGTTGCCCGATCTCGAGTGCGTGCTCGCGCGACTTCGCGTTGACGATCGCGTAGCCGCCCACGATCTCCTTTGCTTCGGTGAAGGGGCCGTCGATGGTCCTGACCTTTCCGCCGGCGAGGCGGACGCGCGCGCCGTCCTTCGTGGGCTTGAGCCCGGCGGTGTCCACGAGCGTCCCGTCCTTGAAGGACGCCTGAACGAATTCGCCCATCGCCTCGAACAGGCCCGGCGGCGGCGTACGGTTCCAGTAGTCTTCGGCGTGCTTGATGAGCATGAGGTATTTCATTGTCCGTCTCCGGTGGTGGTTACACACTGGCGTCGAACGAGGAAACCCGAAATCGACAACTGGCCGGTGGCGGTGGCGGGACGTCCTCCCTGCTCCGCGCGTGGCTTGCACAGGCCGCTTTGCCGAGCGTCTTGTGCTACTGACCCCCTCGGCCCGGCTGCGGCAGCGCTGTCGGCGGCAGGATGCCGTTCAGGCGCATGTAGTTCGCCAGCTGGCTGTAGTGATCAGCCAGGTCGAGCGCGTGGCCAAGCACCATGCATTCGCACCGCCGGCGAGGCGGGCGGGTCGAGTCGATCCGATGATTGCGTTGCGCGCCGAGTAGGTGCCGCCGGGTTTGAAGCGAACGGGGCTCCACGCGGAGCCCCGTTCCTTGCCTGTGGCCGGCCTCGCCGACCTACTGGACGATGACCTGTTCCCAGCTGAAGACGCCGGGCGACCGCGGATCGACGTGCAGCCGCAGCCACTCGATGACCGACGGAGGATTGGGCGCCTCATCCGTGGCGGGCGACTCGATGCTCCGGTCCACGATGACCTGGGTGACGTTCGCGGGCGACGCCACTCCATAGTACGTGTTCATCCAGGGCACGCCGACATCGACCCTGTAGTCGTGGCTGTCCCCACTGACGAGCAGGATCGGGCCGTTGAATGCGCCCGCCAGCTGCGAGAGGCGCTCGACCCACGTCTGATGCGCCGTGAACGTCGCCCCGCCGGCCCGATCCGACGGATGCCAGAGATCCGCCTGGAAGAAGAGAACGATTCCCACCGAGCCCTCGGCCTTCGCCGTGGCAAACGCGTGCTCCAGCCAGGCGATGTTGGCGGCCTGCCGGGCCGTGACCTCCGCGACGCGACTCAGCCCTTCGGCCGGGGTTTCGGGAACAGCGACATTGTTGACCACGCGGTCACCGAACCACTGATCGAGTCCGTTGTTCGAGCCGAGGATGTGGAAGACAGCGAAGGTCACCCGCGACTCCACCCAGAGCTGGTTCTCCGGGTAGCTCGGCTGCGCCTCCACCGTCTTCTGGCGATCGCCGAGCACATGTCCGGGCACCGGATAGAAGAGTTCGCGGACCTTGGCGAGCCGGTCGAGCGGATTGTACCCACCGTTGTTGGCACGGTGACAGTCGGTCCACTCGTTGTCCCCGATCGCGTAGATGAACGGATCCTTGAAGGTGTTGAACAGGTCCGCGGAGAGCTGGAGCCGAGCGTCGCTGCATAGCTCGCTGCCCGACTTGGGATCGCCGACGTGCACCACTTCGCGGACCTTGGGATCGCCATCGATGGCGTTCACCATGGTCGGGAACAGTGCGATCGCCGCGTTTCCGTACGGGGTGTCGCCGATGACCGCGATGTCGAGCGGATTCGCGGACTCGTTGCTCGCCTTGCTGGTGCTCGCCGTGCGGGCTGGCGCCGAGGCGTCAGAGGGGGCGGTGGGACGGTCGCTGCAGGCCGTCGCGCACGCGACGAGCAGGGCTGCGGTGGCAACTCGCTTCATGGCTGCGTTGCTCCCATTTGCGTGTACTCGATTGCCGCTCGTCTGAGGCTCGCGAGTGAGGTGGGGGGGATGCGGACGAGCGCTGAACGCTGTGTGCCGCGCCTCACGAGCATGTCACAGCCTGTCCACTCCGGAGGTAACGGAGTCGCACCGGCGCGGTCATCATCGCCGCCTGCGCGCGTAGCTGAACACCACCTCATGCCCGGCAAGCGCGAAGATCGTCCCGAGCTTGCCGCCCATCAGTCCGGACCCCAGAATCCCCACTCGCATTGCTGTTCCTCACGACGGTGATGCCGGAACATATGCTCTCGCAGTAGCTGGCGTCGTTGTCGAGCTGGAACGGCCAATCGGCGTGGCAGGATGCTGCACAACCCTGGTGGTGGAGTTCGGCATGAGTATGGACCAAACGCATTGCAGACGGTTGCTCGCGGCCGTCGCGCTGTTGCTGGCGTCGTCACTCGCCGCCCAGACAGGACCTGCTTTCGATGCGCCAGTGCGCGACGGCGCGCTGCCCGACTGGGCCAACCCGGCCGTCGTGCGCCGGAATGTCGAGCCCACGCACGCCAGCTTCACTGCCTGGGAAACAGAGGGCGCAGCGCGCATGGCTCGACCGATTGCGCCGTTCTATCTGACCGATCATCCCACGACGTCGCCGTGGTACCAGAGCCTCAACGGCCAATGGAAATTCCATTGGTCGCCCAAGCCGGCCGATCGTCCGCTCGATTTCTATCGCGACGACTTCGACGACACCGCCTGGCCTTCGATTCCCGTCCCGGCGAACTGGGAGCGCCAGGGGTACGGCGTGGCCATCTACACGAACATCAAGTACCCATTTCACCCGAACGGCCGGCCCACACCCCCCGAGCTGCCTGACGACAACAATCCTGTCGGCTCGTACCGGCACGCCTTTACCGTTCCGCCCGAATGGAACGGCCGCGAGATCTACCTCCGCTTTGGCGCCGTGAGCTCGGCGTACTACCTCTGGGTGAACGGGCGCATGGTCGGCTACAACGAAGGGAGCAAGGATCCCGCCGAGTTCAACGTCACGCGCTACGTGCACCCCGGATCGAACACGCTCGCCGTCGAGGTCTTCCGCTGGAGCTCGGCCAGCTACCTGGAGGACCAGGACTTCTGGCGCCTGAGCGGCATTACGCGCGACGTGTATCTGTTCGCCTGGCCGCGCACCCACATCCGCGATTTCTTTGCGCGGGCCTCGCTCACACCGGATTATCGCGACGGCCGGCTTTCGGTGGACGTCCAGCTCGAGAGCGCCGAGCCGGGACCACAACAGCGCACGGTGGTGGCGAGGCTCTGGGATGGCGAACGCGTCGTCGCCCAGCAACGGCAGAGCCTGTCGGTCACGGACACCGCGTCCATCCACATGGAGGCGTCCGTCGCGCGCCCGCGACTCTGGTCCGCCGAGGCACCGAATCTCTACACGCTCACGCTCACCCTGCTCGGTCCCGACGGCCGGACCGTGGAATCGGTGGCCAATCGCGTGGGCTTTCGCACGAGCGAGGTGAAGAACGGGCAGTACCTGCTCAACGGCAGGCGCATCTACATCAAGGGGACGGACATGCACGAGCACAACCAGGTGACCGGTCACGTGCTCGACGAAACCACGATGCGGCGTGATCTGGAGCTGATGAAGCAGCACAACCTGAACGCGATCCGGTTCTCGCACTATCCGGAGCCGGAGCGCCTCTACGAGCTGGCCGACGAATACGGGATGTACATCGTGGGCGAGGCGAACATCGAATCGCACGGCATGGGCTACGACCCGCGTTATACGTTAGGCGACAAGCCCGAATGGCTGACGATGCACATGGACCGGACGCAGCGGATGGTGGAGCGCGACAAGAACCATCCGTCGATCGTGATCTGGTCGCTGGGGAACGAGGCGGGCGACGGGCGCAACTTCGTGGCCACGTACAACTGGATCAAGCAGCGCGACGCCACGCGCCCGGTGCAGTACGAGCGGGAGAGCGAAGGCTTCAACCCGGCGTCGGGTCAGCGGCATTCCGACCTCAAGGTGCCCATGTACGCGAGCATCCGGTCTCTCGTGCGCTATGCCACCGGCGACGGCGACCGTCCGCTGATCATGTGCGAGTACGCGCACGCGATGGGGAACAGCACGGGGAACCTCGAGGAATACTGGGACACCATCAGGAAGTACCCGAAGCTGCAGGGCGGCTTCATCTGGGACTGGGTGGACCAGGGACTGCTGGAGACGGCGTGGAACGGCATGCCCTACTGGTCGTACGGCGGCGACTACGGACCACCCGGTACGCCGAGTGACGGCAGCTTCAACGACAACGGACTGGTCGGTCCGGACCGCGTGCCGCATCCGGCGCTCGAGGAGGTGAAGAAGGTCTATCAGTACGTGAACTTCGACGGCGTCGACCTCGGTGCCGGAAGGGTGCGCGTGCATAACGAGTACGACTTCACGCCGCTCGCTGACTTCGACCTCCGGTGGACGATCACCGATGACGGCCTGGCCGTGGATTCCGGCGTGGCGCATCCGCGCGCCGCGCCGGGCGACAGCATCGTCGTGGCGCTCGGGTACCGGCTGCCGCAGCCGGCGCCCGGGCATGAATACTTCCTCGATCTCGCGCTGGTGCGTCGTGAGGCCCTGGGGCTCGTGCCTGCCGGCCACGCCGTGGCCACCGGGCAATTCGCGCTTCCCCTCTCGACACCCGTGGTCGCGACCGACGTCTCGACGCTGTCCCCTCTCCAGGTGACTCGCGCCGACAGCGGCGTCACCGTAAGCGGCACCGACCTGGTGGCGCGGTTCGATTTCCGGCAGGGGACGCTGGCCTCGCTTCGCTATCGCGGCACCGAGCTCGTTCGTCGTGGCCCGCAGCCCAACCTGTGGCGTCCGGCGACGGATAACGACTGGGGGAACGGGCTACCCCGCCGCGCCCGCGTGTGGCGTGATGCGGCGGAGAACAGGGTGGTAACGGCGACGAATGTGGACCAGCCGTCGCCCGGCGTCGTCCGCGTGGCAATCGAGCAGACGCTGCATGACGAAGCCGGTGTAGCCGTCGCCACGTACGCCACTACGTATTCGGTTCTGGGATCCGGCGACATCCTGGTGGACAATGAACTCACGAAGACGGGGACGACCGTAGAGCTGCCACGCGTCGGCATGAATCTCGTGTTGCCGGCCGAGCTGAATCAAATGACCTGGTTTGGTCGCGGGCCATTCGAGAACTACTGGGATCGCAAGACCGCGGCGTTCGTGGGGCGCTATTCGGGAAGCGTGGCGTCGCAGTACGTACCGTACGTCCGCCCGCAGGAGAACGGCAATAGGACGGACGTGCGCTGGGTGGCGCTCACGGCTTCGAACGTGGGATTGCTCGCGGTGGGCGATTCAGTGCTCGAGGTGGAGGCGCACCACAACCTGCCGGAAGATTTCGACACGCCGGGAGCGGGGTTTGTGGGTCGCGACGAGACCATCAACCGGCACGTGAGCGACATTACCCCGCGGCCGCTCACCTGGCTGGCGCTCGATCTGCACCAGATCGGAGTGGGTGGCGACGATTCCTGGGGTGCGCAGACGCATCCCGAGTATCGCCTGACAGCGTCGCACTATCGGTATTCGTTCCGCCTGCGGCCGTTCGACCCGCACGCCGAGGATCCCGCGGTGCTGGCG
Organism: uncultured Gemmatimonadaceae bacterium; assembly: GCA_963740565.1. Classification (GTDB taxonomy): domain Bacteria; phylum Gemmatimonadota; class Gemmatimonadetes; order Gemmatimonadales; family Gemmatimonadaceae; genus CAVUFA01. Next base: position 52,398 of record CAVUFA010000006.1, read on the forward strand.
CGGCAGCGATTCGTGACGCCAAGGATGTGAGAGCGTGGCGGCTGCCGCCTCGCTCTTTCGCCGGGCCGTCCCGGAGACGCAGTGGGCTCGTTCCCTCGCCGCCGCACGGCACCTGGCGCGTCACTGGTTATTTCATTCGGTGATGGGGACCGGCGCCCCAGTCAGCTGGTGCCGCAGTCGGCGCTCTATACCAGGAGCGGCATCGTCGATGAACCCTGGAGGGGCACGATCGGCGTCTCGACGCGGGCCGCGGCCGCTCTGTGGGCCACCCGGTACGCCTTCCTGTCCTGAGATCGACCGGTACCTCCACCGGGCGAATCCGATCGTGGGCGGTCGCGCGAACCGTTAGGCGGCGCCCCGCATGCGTCCAGGGATGATTCCCGTTATCCGCTCTTCGGCTGGCCCGCCGCCGGTGGCCTTCGCGGCGACGGGTAGTCGCTGATGTTCGACCACTCCGACGCATCGGAGCGTGCCACCACCGCCACGACGGGCGCCTCGTCGCTCAGGTTCAGCACTTCGTGGGGAACTCCCGGGCGGATGAAGATGAAGTCGCCGGGACCATTCTCCATGGATTCCCTGAGCCCCTCGCCGTACTCGTGCCGCACCCGTCCTTCGAGGATGAAGAGCATCACCTCGAAGCCGTCGTGCAGGTGGGCGTACGCCACCGCCCCGGGAGGCACGGTCGCCACGTTCATGGACAGGCTCCGCGCGCCGACGTTCTTCGCCGACATGCCTGTGCGATAGCGGATGCCGTTCCATCCCCGGTGAACGTCGGGGTTGCGGATGCACAGGATGCCGCCGCCATCCTCCAGGCCGACGGTCAGGTCTTCCTGGTCCATGGGTTCATCACCGGCAAGGGAGGTGGATGGCCGGACCGGCCGTGGGGACACATCGCGACGCTCCCGGCGTGGGCGCGAAGACATCATCGCCGGGGTCCTCGTTCTCCTCGGTATCACCGCTGCAGCGGAGCACACTATCGCCGTCGATGCCGTCCGTGACAAGGTCCACGATGCGGCCTGGCCCCTTCACGCACGGGCGACAGGTTCGATGACGGCGACGGCCGAGCCGGGGCGACCACGCCATGTCGCTTGCGGCCGCGGTCGGCAGCTTGCGGTTGAGTACGCCTTCGCTGTAATCCTCTGTTTATCCTGGCGCCCCCACCGTAGGTTGGCTGGATCGCTGTCGAAGCCCGACGCCGGGCGTCGACGACCCGCTCGCCGTCTCATCCATCGTCCCCGATACTGGTTCGCCGGGCCGCGTCGCGGCCCGCCGGGGCTTCCGGAGATCCTGTCATGTCTCGCCGCCTGTCGGGTTGTGCCTTGGCGTTAGGCGCTGTGGTGTTCGGGGTGCAGGGATGCAGTTCCGGCGGCGACAAGGTCACTGCTCCCAACTACACGATCGCGCTGCACCTGGGCTCCTCCTCCGGCTCCATTGCCCAGGGGAGTTCCTCGCAGTTCAGCGTCACGGTAACGCGCGGCGGCGGATACACCGGCAACCTGACCTTCACCGTCGAAGGGGCGCCCACCGGGGTAAGCGGCTCGGCATCCGAACATCCAGACCAGCGGCACCTCGACCTCCGCAACGATCACGCTGACGGTCGGCGCGTCCGTCGCCGCGGGCGCGTATCCGCTCACGATTCGCGTCACGGGGAGCGGCGTCACCGACGCGACGGCGACCTTCACCCTGACCGTGACCGCTGCCGGCACCGCGAGCATCAGCCTCGCTGCCGGAAGCCTATCGCTCGCGCCCTCCGGCAGCGGCCCGGTGACCATCACCATTTCGCGCAGCAATTTCACCGGGACGGTCAACCTCACGACCGCGACCTGCCCACGGGCGTAACGGTGTCGTTCAATCCTGCGGCCGTGACCGGGACGTCGTCGACCGCCACGGTCACGGTGGGCGCCTCGGTCGCCGCCAATACGTACAATCTGACGGTGCACGGCACGGGCACCGGCGTCTCCGATGCGACGACGACGATCGTCCTGACCGTGACGGCGCCGGCCGGGCTTCACGCTTGCGGCGCTGCCCACCTCCCTCAGCATCGCACAGGGTGCGAACAAGGCAACGGCGATCACGGTTACTCGAACTGGCGGCTTCAGCGGTACGATCGCCTTCAGCGCATCGGGTCTGCCCACCGGCGTCACCGCGACGTTCGATCCGACCAGCACCTCCGGCACCACCACGTCGCTGACCCTCGCGGCGTCCGGCAGCGCGACGCCCGGGAACGTACACCGTCACCGCGACCGGCACGTCCGGATCCACGACGGCGCAGACCAGCGTCGGCCTCACCATCACGGGCGGAGGCGGGGGCGGAGATCTCGTGACGGCAGACTTCTCGGCGTGCGATCCTGACCAGCAGCCGATCTGGTTGGCGGCACAGGACGGCAACGGTGCGTGGACGATGCTCACCGGCACCAACCACGTCTACCAGTACTCGCTGAACTCGGGCACGGGAGCCTACGCGTACGTCACCGGGAGCGCGGGGTCCTACCAGGTCAACGTGCAGTACGGCAGCAAGTCCGACCTCACCAGCAACACGATCGTGTTCTGCGCTGTTCCGATTGTGGGGACGAACACCGTCACCGGCACCGTCGCCGGTCTCGGGGCGACTGACATCGGGTCGTTCGGTTACGGCGGCGTGTTCGCCTCGGCGTTCTCCTTCTCACCCAACGTGACGTTCAACCATGTTCCCGACGGAACGTGGGACCTCGTCGGGTATCGCCAGGGTGTCGGTGCCGTGTCGGCTACCGATCGGGCCTACGCCCAGCGCGGTATCCTGGCGTCGAACGGTCTCTCGCTCGGCACGCTCGACTTCAACGGGGCCAACTCGTTCGCGCCGATGGCGGCGACCATGACGATCACCAATCCAGGGGCGGGTGAAACGATCGACGCCAGCATGCTCTATCTGACCGATGCCGCCTGTCACCTGTCGCCGCTGTGGACGGCGACGTCGCTGCCCGCAGCGTTCACCGCCTACGGCTTCCCGGCGGCCCAGCAGGTGGCGACCGACTATCACGGGTTGTTCGTCCAGGCTTCCACCACCACGTCGTATCGCCTGCACGCGGAGAGCTTCCACACGTTCGGGAACCGCAACGTCACGCTCCCCGCCCTGCTCAGCGGCGTCACCGTGACCACGTCGGGCGCGGCGTACACCATGGCACAGATCATGTTCAACACCCCGACGGACCTGGTCGCGCCGTTCGCGTCGCTGACCTATAACAACGTCGGAGACACACACCAGGTGACGGTGGGCGCCGCACCGTCGCTTGTGACCGGCGCGACGTATACGCTCGCCATGCCCGATTTCAACGGCGTTGCGGGTTGGAACAACAGCTGGGCGCCGCCCACCGGGCAGACGATCGAGTGGTCTCTGGACGCGACATCGACCAGCGCGATCACCGGCAACCGCTGCGTCGAGGGGGCGACCATCCGGACGACGCAGCTCTCCGGCACGAAGTAAGGGGTCTCCGCACTGGATGGGCGCTGCGCTTCCCGTCTGGGAGCGCAGCGCCGCCAGGCGTCCCGCTTCTCGCGCTAGCGCACGCCGTCGGGCCCCGGGCCAGACGCTTCGAGGGCCTTCTTGATGTCCTCGAGTTCCGCCTGCGACTCCTGGCACATCTCGCCGCCCATGAGCGGGGCGGGCACGCGCCAGAGTCCCTTCAAGGCGACCTGCGCGTTGACGGACAGTCGGGTTCCCGCAGGCTGCGGCGCGAACGTGAACGTTCCTGCGTAGTGAACCAGCTTTCCGTCCGCGACCATCGAAAAACGTTGCGAAGGCACGAATTCCGTCACTTCGCAATTCGCGTCGAACGTCATGCCCATCACCTGCATCGACGATTGCAGACACTGCGACGCGTGGCAAGCGGGCGGAACGTGACGCCGGAGGTTGCCCGTTGGGAGCGAGCGTCTTTCCACCTCCGGACCGCGGTCGTACGTTCACACCGCTCCCGCTGTCCCGATGGAGCGAGGCCCCGGAGTGTCGCGGTGGTCCGGCAGGCCCGTCCCGTTCTGTCGCCCACGAGGATCCACATGCATCGCTCGCGTTCCCGCACCCTGCTCCTGTGCGCCCTCGCCCTCACCGCCACCCGGCTGGGCGCGCAGGCGACCGGCTCCCTGTCGGTGTCGTCGCCCTTCGAGCGGCTCCGCTTCCGCAACATCGGCCCCGCCACCATGGGCGGACGGATCGACGACTTCGCCGTCCTCGAGACCAACCCCTCGGTGTTCTATGTCGCCACCGCGACCGGGGGCCTCTGGAAGACGATGAACCACGGCACCACCTGGGAGTCTCTGTTCAACGACCGGGAGGTCGTCTCGATCGGCGACGTCGCCATCGCGCCGAACGACGCGAGCGTCGTCTGGGTCGGCACCGGGGAGAACAACAACCGGCAGAGCAGTTCGTGGGGTGGCGGCATCTACAAGTCCACCGACGGCGGGCACAGGTGGAAGCACATGGGTCTCACCGAGTCGCGCCACATCGCGCGCATCGTCGTCGATCCCGTCGACCACGACGTCGTCTACGTCGCCGCGCTCGGCCACCTCTGGGGGCCCAATCGCGAGCGCGGCGTCTACAAGACCACCGACGGCGGCGTGACGTGGACACCGGTGCTGCAGGTGGACGAGAACACCGGCGCGACCGAGCTGGCCATGGACCCCGCGAACAACAAGGTCCTCTACGCGGCCACCTACCAGCGCCGCCGCACCAACTGGGGCTTCAACGGCGGCGGACCGGGGAGCGCGATCTGGAAATCCTCGGACGCCGGTCGCACCTGGACCAGGCTCACGAACGGCATCCCTGCCGGCGACCTTGGCCGTATCGGGCTCGACATCTACCGGAAGAACCCCAACGTCCTGTACGCGCGGATCGAGCATCGCACCGGGACGGGACTCTATCGCTCCGACGACGCGGGGTCGAGCTGGTACAAGGTCAGCGACGTGAACCCGCGTCCGATGTACTTCAGCCAGGTCCGCATCGACCCCAACGATGACCACCGCATCTACGTGCTGGGCGTCGAACTGCACATGTCCGACGACGGCGGCCGCACGTTCGTCGCCAACACCGTTCCCCACTCCGATCACCACGCGCTCTGGATCGACCCGGCAAACTCCAACCACGTGCTCACCGGCTGCGACGGCGGGGTCAACGTGACCTGGGATCGCGGGAAGCACTGGGACTTCATCGACAACATCGACATCGGGCAGTTCTACCACGTCGGCTTCGACATGGACACGCCCTACCACGTGATGGGGGGCCTGCAGGACAACGCGTCGTGGCTCGGACCCAGCGCCGTGCGCGCCGACATCGGCATCGGGAACTTCGACTGGCTGAACATCGGTACCGGCGACGGCTTCGTCACCCTGGCCGATCCCACCAGCTCGCGGACGCTCTACGCCGAGTCGCAGGGCGGCAACATGAACCGTGTGGACCGCAGCTCCCTGGAGCGGAAGAACATCAGGCCGACACCCGGACGCGGGGAGCCGCCGTACCGGTGGAACTGGGATACGCCAATGCAGCTCTCGCCGCACAATCCGCGCACCCTGTACGTGGCGGCGAACAGGATCTTCCGGTCCACCGATCGCGGCGACTCGTGGCAGGCCATCAGCCCGGACCTCACCGCGCACATCGACCGCGACACGCTTTCCATCATGGGCGTTGCGGGCCGCGACATCACGATCGCCCGGAACGACGGCGTTTCGACGTATGGCGTGATCGTGACATTCGCCGAGTCGGAGAAGAAGGCCGGACTGTTCTACAGCGGCGCCGACGACGGTACGGTGTACGTGTCGCGCGACAACGGGGCGAACTGGACCAACGTGACGCCACGATTCCCGGGCCTGCCGAAGGGCGCCGCAGTCTCTCGCGTCGCGCCGTCGTCGCACGACGAAGGAACAGCGTACGTCACGTTCGACAACCATCGCGCCGACGACACGAATCCCTACGTCTACGCGACCACCGACTACGGCGCGACGTGGCGCGCCATCACCACCGGCATTCCCGCCGGACAGGCCGTGCGCACGATTACCGAGGACCTGAAGAACCCCAACGTGCTCTACCTGGGCACGGAGTTCGGGCTCTTCGTCTCGCTCAACAAGGGGTCGCAGTGGATGCGCGTGAAGGCCAACCTGCCCACGGTGCCGATCAACGAGATCACGCTGCACCCCCGGGACAACGACATGATCCTGGCGACCCACGGCCGCAGCGTCTGGATCCTCGATGACGTCACCGCCTTGCAGCAGGCGCCGAGTGCGCTGGGCGCGGCTGCATACCTGTTCGACATCCGGCCGGCCACATCCTTTAATGTCGGATCGTTCCGCCCGGACTTCGGGAGTCCGGGCGACCGCCGCTTCTGGGGGACGAATCCCGAACCTGGCTCGGCGATGACCTACTACCTTCGCGCGGGGGCGCGCACCGTCACGGCACGCATCACCGACGCCTCGGGAGCCGTGGTCCGCGAGCTCGGCAGCGATGACTTCGCCGGTGAGCTCGCGGCCGGCGTCCATCGGGTCCAGTGGGATCTCCGTCACCAGCCGCTGGCCGACTCGCTGCTGTGGAACGGCGGCCGCATCGGCGGCAACGCGCCTTTCGTTCTGCCCGGCACGTATCGCGTCGCGCTCTCCGTCGATGGACGAGAGATCGGGTCAAAGCCGGTCGTAGTGAGCGGTGACCCGCTGAGCGAGATGAGCGACGCAGATCGGAAGCTGTGGCACGATGTCTCGCTCGCCGTCCATCAGCTCCAGGGGATCGCCGGACTGATGCGCGCGAGGGTCGCCGCCGTGACCGAGTCATTCAGCGCGGTGCGGTCGCTGGTGGCGCAGGCGCAGAATCCGTCCGCGGCGCTCCGTTCTTCGGTGGACGCGGTCGACCACGACCTGCGCACGCTTCGCCGGCAGTTCGCGGTGACGCTCCCGGGCGAGCCGGAGCCCTCGGGCCGAGACGGGGGTGCCGGAGGCCCGGCGCCGGTGCCGGGCCAACTCGGCGCGGTCAAGAACCAGCTCCTTGCCTCCACCTCGCGACCCACCGAAATCCAGATGCGACTCGCACGCGAGGCGCGCGAGGATCTCGTCACCGCGGTGGCATCGCTCAACCGCATCATCACCGCCACGCTTCCCGCGGTCTACCAGGCTCTCGGTCAGCCCCAGCTGGCGCCGAACCTGACGCCGATGCCCACCGTGACGATCAGCATTCCGTAGGCGCGACGATCTCGTGGGTGCAGGCCCGTCGATGGGGCCGCTTGAGGTCTCATCCGGCGTCCCACATCGTTCAGCGTGCCAACCATCGCGATCGTTCCCGGCCGTGCCGGCACAAGGGGCGGCGACCCGGACGCTGGCGAACCCGGGATGAACCGTTAGGCAGCGAACGCGAGGGGACCATGACGCGCTGGAGACTCCCCGACAGGAACGTCGAGTCGATAAACCGCCGACTTCGTCTCCACTTCCGGTGGACGGGGATCCGCCTGGGGTTTGTCCTGGTGGCGGCCGGCACGCACATGGCGGGCGGTCAGGTCCCGCCACAATCCGGGCACGACCTGGGGACGGTGGATTTTCCTGTCAGCTGCTCTGCCCAGGCCCGGGTGCAATTCAATCGCGCGGTGGCCCTGCTGCATCACATGACCTATCCACAGGCCCGGACCGCGTTTCAATCTGTTGCATCGACCGACCCACAATGCGCGATGGCGCATTGGGGCATCGCCATGACGCTCTTCCAGCCGGTCTGGCCGACGCGGCCCGGACCGGAAGCGTTGCAGCGCGGATGGGAGGAGGTGCAAAGGGCGCAGGCCCTTCAGCCACCGACGGAGCGGGAACGCCTGTTCGTTGCGGCAGCCGCGGCGTTCTTTCGCGAGCCGGCGTCGCCGGACTACTGGCTTCGCATCCGGCGGTGGGAGCAGGCCATGGACACGGTGTATTCGTCCTTCCCGGATGACGCCGAGGCGGCCACGTTCTATGCCCTCGCGCTCCTGGCCACTGCCCCCGCCGATAGCGTCTCGCGGGCGCATGCCGACCGCGCCGCCGAAATACTCCTTCGAGTGTACGCGCGAAATCCGGACCACCCCGGCGCCATGCACTACCTCGTGCACGCCAACGACGTGCCGGGCCGCGAACACGAATCGCTGGAAATCATCCGCAAGTACGAGACGATTGCTCCGCACAATCCCCACGCGCTCCACATGCCGACCCACATCTACACGCGTCTCGGAGACTGGGATGGAGTGATCCGGGGCAATCAGCGGGCGGCGGCCGCAGCGCTGGAAGTTCCGGCCGGAGACCATGGGGAATTCGTGTGGGACGAGTTCCCTCATGCGATGGAGTATCTCGTGTATGCGTATCTCCAGAAGGGCGAGGACGACAGCGCCGATGCAGCGGTGACGCGCCTTCGGGCAACGCCCCGATTGGAGCCTTCCTTCAAGACGGCGTTTCACCTGTCGTCGACACCGAGCCGTTATGCCCTGGAGCGGCACGCCTGGGATGAGGCGGCGCGCCTGGTTCCACGCCAGCCCGGAAGCCTCGACTGGGACCGTTTCACCTGGCCGGAAGCCATCGAGCAGTTCGCGCGCGGGCTGGGCGCCGCCCACGTGGGCGAGTCAGACGCGGCCAAAGCAGCCGACGATCGTCTCGTTCAGCTCGAGGCCGCGACGCGCACGGCGGGAGAGGACCTGTTTGCCCGCAACATCCGGATGCTGCACCTCGAGCTGAGTGCGTGGCGCGCGCACGTGGGAGGACAGGAGGAATCCAGCGTCAGGCTGCTGCGTGAGGCCGCTGACCTCGAGGCCTCGACGCCGAAGCACCCCGTGACCCCGGGACCAACGCTCCCCGCCCAGGAACTGCTCGGAGACCTGCTGCTGGAACAGCAGGAGCCGGCGGCGGCGCTCGTCGCGTACACGCGTTCGTTGGAGCTGTACCCACAGCGCTTCAATAGCCTGCTTGGCGCGGCCCGGGCTGCACGCGCGTCGGGCGACGCGGCTGCGGCGCGTCGCTTCTACCAGGAGTTGCTCGACGTTGCCGAAGCCGGAACGCGGCCGGTCTTGAAGGAGGCACGGGACTACCTGGCGCGACCGTGACGAAGGCGCCCGGTTTCCGGGGTGCGTGCCGCGATCGTCCAGCTGAATGGCCCTGCGGGTCCTCGCGAAGAGCCCTTCGCGGCCCGACCCGATCTCGTCACACCGCGAGCCGGGTTGCCGCTGACGTGGTGAGCAGCGTCTCGACTGCAGCAAGGCTCACCGGCTTCACCAGGTGATGATCGAAACCGGCTTCACGCGAGCGAAGCCGGTCATCACTCTGCCCCCAGCCGGTCACCGCCACCAGCAGAACCCTCGCCCCGCTGGGCAGCTGGCGGACCCGACGCGCGACCTCGTACCCATTGAGCTTCGGCAGCCCGATGTCGAGCAGCACCACGTCCGGCGAGAAGGTCTGATAGACCGCCAGCGCCTCGAGACCGTCGTAGGCGGTCTGGACGTCGTGCCCGCGGCGTCGCAGCAAGTCGGCCAGGCTGGTCGTGGAGTCCTGATTGTCGTCCACCACCAGCACGCGACGCCGATTGCTCTGCGCGCCCACCGACCATCGCAGCGCGTCCGCCGGAGTCTCGCGCGGCCGAGTGCGGTTCTGGACGCCGGGGAGCCGGACGATGAATTCGCTGCCGCGATTCCGCCCTTCACTGCGCGCCTCCACCGTCCCGCCGTGCAGCTCCACGAGCGAGCGCACCAGCGACAATCCGATCCCCAGCCCGCCTGCCGAGCGCTCGCGCGCCGGATCGACCTGCGAAAACAGGTCGAACACGCGCGCCAGATGCTCCGGCGCGATGCCGACGCCGGTATCGCGCACCGAGATGGTGAGCGTGCCCTCCTGGGTCGTCGCGCTCAGCGTGATGAGCCCGCCGGCGGGCGTGTACTTGGCGGCATTGTTCAGCAGGTTCGACACCACCTGGGCCAGCCGCGCCGCGTCGGCGTCGAGGTACGCCGGCTCGTCAGGCACGCTGAGGCGCAGGCGCTGGCCGCCGGCGTCGATCAGGGGCCGGCTGGTCTCGACGGCGCTGCGGAGAATGGCACCGACCTCCACGCGCTCGCGCCGGATCTGGAGCTGGGCGCGGCTGATGCGACTCACGTCGAGCAGGTCGTCCACCAGGCGAATCATCTGACGCAGCTGTCGGCCGATCACGTCGCGCGCCATGGCCACGTCGGGGTCGAGAGAGTTCTTCATCCCGAGGATCTCGACCGCATTGCGGATGGGCGCGAGGGGATTCCGGAGTTCGTGGGCCAGCGTCGCGATGAACTCCTCCTTGCGATGGTCCGCCTGAATGAGCTCCTGCTCCGCCTCCTTCAGCCGCCGGTACGCCAGCGCGTTCTGCACCGCCACCGACGCGGATTGGGAGATGGCGGTGAGGCGCGCGGTATCGGTCTCGCAGAAATCGCTCCCGTCGCGCTTGTTATGCACCTCGAAGAAGCCCAGAATCTCGCCTTCCGAGGTCACGATCGGCGTGGACAGCGCCGAGCGAAAGCCGAACCGCTCCCGGACTGCGGGTGCGACCTGCGGATCGTGTGCCGCGTCGTTGGTGAGGTACGGGACCTTGTGCACGATGAGCCACCCCGGAAGGCCGTGCAGCGGCGGCCAGCGGTACTCGAACGGCACCGGCTCGCCGTTCGCGAAGTACCTGGTGCACATCATCCCTTCGGGAGTCCACAACCCGGCGACGCCGCTCTCCGCGCCGACCAGATTGATGGCCTCCTGCACCAGAACGTCCAGCAGGGCGTCGGGGTCGAGGGTGGCGTTGACCCGGGCGCTGATGCGCAACAGCGCCGCCAGGGTTTCCCGTGCCTGACGACGATCGTTGACGTCCATCCCCACGCCGATCATGCGGACAGGCTTCCCGTCGGCGTCGCAGATCACCATCCCCTTCCCGGCGATCCAACGCACCTGGCCGTCGGGCGCGACGATGCGGAACTCCGCGTCATAGCCGGTCCGCTGCTCGAGCGACCGCGCGATCAGTCCCTCGACGCGCGGCCGGTCGGCCGGATGAATGAGCGCGCGGAACGCGTCGATCGTGCCCCCGAACGTCCCCGGGGCGAGCCCGTGGATCGGCTCGAGGTTCTCAGTCCACTTGAGCTCGTTGGTGACCGTGTTCCAGTCCCAGACGCCCATCCGTCCCGCGTCGAGGGCCAGCCGCAGGCGCTCCTCGCTGTCCCGCAGGGAATCCTCGGCTTCCTTCTGCTCGGTGATGTCCTTGGCGGCGCCATAGGCGCCGGTCACCTTGCCCTGTTCGTCGCGAATCGGTCGGTTGCGCCGATGCAGCCACACGAACCGCCCGTCCTTCGCCCGCATCCGGAGCTCACCCTCCGACGTCTCACCGCGACGCAGCCGCTGCACCGACTCATCGGTGATCGCAAGGTCGTCCGGGTGGATGCGTGAACGCCATCCGCCGAGCGACTGCACTTCCGCCGGGGTGTAGCCCATTACGCGGGTGAAGCCTTCGGTGACCGCGTCGGGGACCATCGAGCCGTCCGGAGCGAAGTGACCGCGGTAGGCAAAGTCCGTGTCGAGATCGGCGATGGCGGCGTGGAACTCGTCGCTGATGGCGCGCATGGCGCGTTCGTTCTTCACGCGCAGGTTGGAACGGTGCAGCGATTCGCAGAGCCACGAGATGGCGGCGGTGGAGAGCAGAAACAGGATCAGCCCGGCGCCCTGCACGCCGAACTCGAAGTTGGGCGACCCGACCGGGGGCAGGAAATAGCCGAGGGAGAGCACGGCGCCCACCGCCGATGCCAGCAGGCCGGGACGAAGTCCGCCGTACCAGGCCGCGACGGTCACGGCCATGATGAACGGCAGGTACGGTGCCTCGCGGGAGAGTACGTCGTTGAAGACCGATCGTACGGCACCCGCCATGGTGGCCAGGACAACGGCCACGACGTAGACGTTCGCCGTGAATCGGGAGAGCCGGGACATGCGCATGACCTGGTGCGCGCCCTCCATCATCGGGACCTGAAGCGCGGGCGGGCTAATTTAGCCCGCGTGTACGCGGGCCGAAACCGCAAGGATCGGTGGTCGCGGTGTCGTGGAACCGATCTCAGCAGCCTCTCGCGGATGACCGTGCCGCCGAGCTACAATCCCGCGCTCCGGCCGCTCGCGCGACACCGGGAAATTGAGGTCAGACTGGAAATTGGGGTCAGACTCGAATTTCCCCGAAATTCGAGTCTGACCCCAATTTCCCGCCCACCTTTCCCTGACTCGGGCGAGCAGAACCCCGCGCTCATGCAGCTCGCAGACCTCTTCGATCTCTCGCTGGCGGCGCGACCTGACGCGGTCGCGCTGGATGTTGACGCCCCCGACGGCCCGGCTTCGCTGACGTTCGGGGAGGTCGACGCCCGCGCCAACCGCATGACGCGCGCCCTCGCCGCGCGCGGGCTCATTCGCGGCGACCGGCTCTCGGTGCACCTCGCCAACCGCGTGGAGTACATCGACCTCTTCATCGCCTGCGTGCGACTGGGGATCATCTTCGTGCCGGTGAACGTGCTGTACCGCGAACGCGAGTTGACGCACATCGTGGGCGACGCTGCGCCGGCGCTGGTGATCACGAGCTACGACCACCTGCCGCTCTTCCCAGCCGGCACGCCGGTCGTGGACATCGAGGAGCTGGCGCGCGAAGCGGACGCCTGGCGGACATCGGAGTCCGGGGCACCGGACCCCGCGGCCGGCGGGCAGCCGGGGGAACGCGGCCCGCGGGCGCCGGGGCGGATTCGACTGCCGCTGGACGGGGATGACCCGGTTGCCATCGTCTACACCTCGGGTACCACCGGCCGATCGAAGGGCGCCGTGCTCTCGCACAACAACTTCCTCGCCAACACCGCCAGCCTCGTGACGTGCTGGCGCATAACGAGTGATGATCGCTATCTGGCGGTCCTCCCGCTCTTTCACGTGCACGGGCTGGCCAACGGCGTGTGTTGCTGGCTGGCCACGGGGTGCCGGATGCGGCTGGTGGAGCGCTTTGCGCACCAGACCGCCGCCGCACTGTTCGCCGCCTTCCGGCCGACCCTCTTCTTCGGCGTGCCGACGATCTACGTGCGCCTGCTGGACCTCCCCGCCGAGACGGCCCGCGCCATCGGCCGGCACATGCGTCTGTTCGTGTCGGGGTCGGCGCCGCTCCCTGCTCAGGTACTCGACGCGTTTCGCGACCGCTTCGGGCACACCATTCTCGAACGGTACGGCATGAGCGAGACGCTCATGAACACGAGCAACCCGTTCGCGGGGGAGCGGCGCGCCGGCACAGTCGGGATGCCGCTGCCGGGTGTCTCCGCCCGCATCGTCGACGACGTGGGCCGGCCGGTATCGCACGACACGGTCGGAGAGTTCCACGTACGCGGCCCCAACGTCTTCTCCGGCTACTGGAAGGATCCGGCCGCCACCCTCGCCGCGTTCACCACCGACGGATGGTTCCGCACCGGCGACATGGCCGAACGCTCCGCCGACGGCTACTACACGCTGCGCGGACGGTCCAGCGACCTGATCATCAGCGGGGGCTTCAACATGTATCCGCGCGAGATCGAGGATGTGCTGGTGGAAGTTCCGGGTGTGCTCGAGGCGGCGGTGGTGGGCGTGCCCGATCGCGTCCGCGGTGAGGTACCGGTCGCCTGCGTCGTAGCGGGCCCGGAGTTCGACGAGGCGGTGGCACGCGATGCGTGCACGCGCCAGCTCGCGTCGTTCAAGACGCCACGCGCCTTCGTGCGGGTGGATGCGCTGCCCCGCAACGCGTTAGGCAAGGTGCAGCGGCACCTGCTTCCGGTCTCGCCGCTCGATCCTCCAGCGGCCTTGCCCACGTCCCCCCCGGAGGCCCCGCCGGACCCGCCGCCCCGGAGCCCCGCATGACGCCAGCCGTGGCTTCGCTCATTGCGCTCCTGGTTGCCATCGTGCTCTCGTGCACGTCGCGGATCAACGTGGGCGTCCTCTCGATGGCTTTCGCCTGGCTCATCGGGAGCTACATGGCGGGGTGGAAGATCGACCAGGTCATGTCGGGGTTCCCGTCGTCGCTCTTCCTCACGCTCCTCGGCGTCACGCTCCTGTTCGCCCTCGCCGACGCCAACGGTACGCTGGAACAGCTCGCCCACCGGGCGGTGCGCATCGCCCGCGGCAATGCGCGCCTCCTTCCGGTTCTCTTCTTCCTGATCGCGTTCGGACTGTCGTCGGTGGGCCCCGGCGCCATTTCCAGCGTGGCGCTCGTGATTCCCCTGGCGATGGTCATCGGGGTGCGCGCCGGCGTACCGCGATTCCTCACGGCGTTGATGGTGGCCAATGGCGCCAATGCCGGAAATCTCTCTCCGGTGAGCGCCGTGGGCGTCATCGCCAACACCAAGATGGCCCAGGCCGGTGTGGGCGGCCACGAGGCGAAGGTCTGGATCGCGAACTTCATCGCCCACGCCATCGCCGCCCTGGGCGCCTATCTCCTGTTCGGCGGCCGCAAGCTGCCCGCCGGATCCGGAGCCGCCGTGGTGTCCGCCGAGGAGGAGCCGCTCACACGGCGCCACTGGACGACGATCGGCGTCATTGCGTCGTGGATCGTGGGTGTGGTGGTCTTCAAGCTCAGCGTGGGGATGGGAGCATTCGCCGCGGCGTCGATCCTGGTCCTGGCCGCGGTCGGCGACGAAGGGGTTGCCGTGCGCCGGATCCCGTGGGGTGTCATCGTCATGGTGACCGGCGTGACGGTGCTCATCGCGGTCCTCGAGAAGACCGGCGGCATGGACCTCTTCACCGCCATGCTGGCCCGCCTGGCTTCACCGGCCACCGTGGACGGCATGATCGCGTTCGTCACCGGGCTCATCTCGAGCTGGAGCAGCACCTCGGGCGTGGTCCTGCCAGCGTTTCTGCCCACCGTGCCGGGTCTGGTTTCGAAGGTCGGCGGCGGCGACCCCCTGGCCGTCGCCCTCAGCATCAACGTGGGCTCGGCGATGGTGGACGTGTCGCCCCTTTCCACGCTGGGGGCGCTGTGCGTCGCAACTGTTGCGGATCCGATCGAAGCGAGCGATCTGTTTCGCAAGCTCCTCATCTGGGGGCTGTCGATGAGCGTGGTGGGCGCCCTGCTCTGCCAGGCCCTGGCGGGAGTGCTGGCGCGGGCATAACGGAACGCGACTGCCGACCCGCCGTTCGCGTTCGCTGCGCGATCGGGCCGCCGGACGGCTCGCCCGATTATCTTTCCCGCGGCACACGCGTCCATCAGGTGGAGAGCGTTTTCGTTTCCGACGGACGGCACCTCCCACATCCTTCCTTGTCCCCGGCGCGCGGCGCCGTCGCTGGATCCATCGTCTTCATGTTCGCCCCACAACTCCGGCTCGCGCTCTGGCTCGCGTGGCCGATCACTGCCGCGGCCCAGACCACGGCATCCGCGCCCGACTCCCTCCGGGTCCCGATTCTCGTCTACCATTCCATTCACGAACACCAACCGGGCCGCTCAGCCGCCAGCCAGGTGTTCGAGGTGACACCGGAGTCGTTCAACCGCCAGATCGCGTTCCTGCACGAGCAGCACATCCCCGTCGTGTCGCTGCAGGCACTGGTCGATGCCATCGAGGGCCGCGGCACCGTGCCGGCGCACGCGGTGGTCATCACCTTCGACGACGGTTGGGAAAACCAGTATGTGCACGCGTTCCCCGCGTTGCGACGCTATCGCCTCCCCGCGACGTTCTTCGTGTTCACCCACGCCATCGGTCGCAACGACCGGTATTTCACGTGGGCGCAGTTGCTCGAGATGCAAGCCGCCGGGATGACCATCGGGTCGCACACCGAGCTGCATCCGAAGATCAAGCAACTCCATGACTCCGCAAAGCTGCGCGAGGAGATTGCCGGGAGCCGCGCGATTCTGCAAAAGCACTTGGGGTCGTCGGTGGACTTCTTCGCGTACCCGTTCGGCGTGGCGACGCCGGATGCCGAAGCCGCGGTGCGCAAGGCGGGGTACCGCGCCGGCCGCGCTTTCCCCGGCGGCACGTGGAACAGCGGGCGCACGCTCTGGTCGCTCAAGGCCATGGCCATTACCGACGACTTCACGCGATTCCGGCAGATCGTGGAGCCGCAGGTGGCGAAGAGTGTGGCGGCGCGGCGGCGGCATACGAAGTGACATCCTGACAATCGACAGCGCGCAGCTTACAAGTAAGGTGCGCCTGCACGCTCTGATTGATCGCTGTCTTCTGATCGCTGCCAACTGAAAATCGAGGACCTGCTCAATGCGCAATCCCCGGAAGGTCTTCGGCGACGGCCGGCTTGGCGGCTCGGCGCTCGTCACGCTGGCCGGCGCAGCCCTCACCGGCATCCTGGGGGCGTGCGCCAGAACCGCGCCTCCCGTGCAGAGCCCGGCCTACACGCCGCGCGTGCGCGAACTCACGGTAACGACCGTGCCGCTGCTGGTGAAGGAAGCGCGCAACCTCTATCCGTTCCTCCCCGCGGACTTCGCCAAGGGTGGTATCCTCGACGGCAAGGAGGTCTACGGCTTCTCGCCCAGCACCCTGACCGTAGTGGAAGGCGACACGATCCACTTCACGTTCATCAACCCGGAAGACGATCTGCATTCGTTCGTCCTGCCGGATCTGGTGGTCGCCGCTCCCGGGGCAGCAGACAACCAAGGCGACGTACGTCGCCAGGCGCGCAGGGATCTATCCGTTCGTCTGCAGCGTGGCGGCGCATCTGCCCATGATGTCGGGTCAGCTGGTTGTGCTCGCGCCGGGGGCAGTGGGGGGATAGCGGCGGTCAGCGGTCGTACGTCCTGCCGACGCCCTCGAAGACGGAGCGGGCGTCGGGGTTCACTCTTTCGCCGCCTGCACTCCCATCCGCCCGGCGGTGAACGCCCACTCATCAGCCAGCTCGGCGATCCGCTTGTCCGTGGGGCGATACCCATGCGATCCCTGAGTCTCGACACGAATCAGAATCGGATTGTCGCATCCCTGCGCCGCCTGCATGGTGGCCGTGAACTTGAACGAATGGCTCGGGACCACGCGATCGTCGTGATCGGCGGTGGTCACCAGCGTGGCCGGGTAGCACGCGCCAAGCTTGATGTTCTGCAGCGGCGAATAGGCGTAGAGGTAGCGAAACTGCGCGGAGTCGGACGATGATCCATACTCGGTGACCCAGGCGTGTCCGCCGGTGAACTTGTCGTAGCGCAGCATGTCCATGACACCGACCGCGGGGAGCGCCACCGCGAACAGATCGGGGCGCTGCTCCTCCACTGCGCCCACCAGCAAGCCACCGTTCGATCCCCCCGAGATCCCGAGGCGCTCTGGCGAGGTGTACTTCTCCTTCACCAGATACTCGGCGACCGCGATGAAGTCGTCGAACACATGCTGCTTCCTGTCGAGCATGCCCGCCTTGTGCCACGCCTCGCCGTACTCGGCGCCACCGCGCATGTTGGCCGTCACCCACACGCCGCCCAGCTCCAGCCACGCCGGGATGTCGGGACGGTATGTCGGCAGCGTACTGATGGAGAAGCCGCCGTACCCGTAGAGCATGGTGGGATTGCGGCCGTCGAGCGGGCAGGTCCTTTCGCGCCGTGAGGAAGAACGGTATCCGCGTGCCGTCCTTCGACGTGGCGAAGAGCTGTTTCGTCTCGTAACGCGACGCGTCGATCGGCGGCGCCGCCCGTTCAAATGGCGTGCTGCTGCGAGTCGACGGATCGTAGCGAAACACCGTGGTCGGGATACAGCGGCGAGGTGAATCCATAGAAGACATCGGCACTGTCTTCGCGCCCGGCAATGCCGACCACCGCGCCCGGGCCGGGAAGCTCGATCTTGCCCTGGGCCTTCCCATCGAGACCGAAGAGCTCGACCTCGCTCTGGACGTCCACCAGGTACTGCGCCACAATCCGCCCGCCTATCAGGCCTGCACTTTCGAGGGTCTCCTTTCGCTCCGGGACGATCGTCCGCCAGGCGGCGGGCTGCGGTCTGCGCACATCGATCGCGATCACTTTCCGATGCGGGGCATCGCGGTCGCTGCGCAGGTAGAGCACCGGTCCGGCGTTCCCGATGGGAGAGAACTCCGCGTCGTCGGTCTCGATGAGCGGATGCACCGGCGCTGCCACGTCGGGCGCCGCCGGATTCCCCAGGTCCACGTAATACAGCCGGTTGTTGTTGTCGGACCCCCTGGCGATCGAGATGAGGAGGTAGCGCCCGTCTTCAGTCGTGCCGCCGAAGACAAACCACGTCGGCTGGTCCGCGCGTGCATAGATGAGCCGATCGTCCGACTGCGGCGTCCCCACCCGGTGATAGTAGAGGGCCTGATCCTTCAACGCCGCCTCGAGCGCTTTCCCCTTCGGCGGCTCGGGATAGCGGGAATAGAAGAAGCCTCGTCCGTCCTTCGTCCACGACAGGCCCGAGAATCGCATCCAGTCCACCTCGTCAGGCAGGTCCTTCCCGGAGGTGAGGTCACGCACGTGCACCGTCCTCCAGTCCGCGCCGCCCTCGGAGAGCCCGTAGGCGAGAAGCCGCCCATCGGGCGACGGCGCCCACTCCGCCAGCGAGATCGAGCCGTCCGGAGAAAAGTCGTTCGGGTCGAGCACCATCGTCGCCGGTGCCGTCAGGTTGTCGCGCACGTAGATCGGCGACTGGCGCTGCAGGCCGCTGTTCTTCTGATAGAAGATCCGTCCACCCTCGCGTCGCGGGATCGTCACCTTGGGATAGTCCCAGAGCTCGGTGATGCGCTTCCGGAAGTACTCGCGCATCGGGAGACCCTGCAGATATCCAAACGTCACCGTGTTCTCGGCGGCCACCCACTGCGCCACTTCCTTGGCATCGAGATCCTCCATCCAGCGGTAGGGATCGGCCACCTTGGTACCGAAGTAGTCGTCCACCACGTTGCCCTTCTCCGCGACAGGATACGCGACCTTGTGCTTGCAGCCAACGAGGGTCGCCAGAGCGAGCACGACTGCGGCGCGGAGGACGGGGATGGCGCGGCGGTGAGGATGGTTCATGGGACTTCGCCTGGGTTGGGCGTCGGAACAGGCAGCTTTACCGCAACTGCCGGGGTTGGACACACGGCACGCTCGTCCAACGGGGTAGTCGCGAAGGATCAACGGCCGATCAGAATGTTAACGCCATTGCGCCCCTCCGCGGTGGTCGGGGCGGTGGTGGAATGATCGCGTACGGGGTCGCGGAGTCCGGGCCGGCCATCCCCCAGACCTGATCTGGCAAATCGGGCTGAAGCGGGGCCAACGCTGGTGCGGGATCGGCTCCCCTTCCACCGTCCGGAGCGCCGCGATAGCTTCCCCTCTAACTCAGAGGGGAATCCCCGATGCTCGATCCCGATGGCGGTCTGCTCCGCGGCACACTCGATGTGCTCATCCTCAAGGCGCTCTCCTGGGGCCCGCGGCACGGGTACGCGGTGGCCGAGTGGATCGGGTCCGTGACCGACGAGGAGCTGCTGGTGGAGGAAGGACCGCTGTACACCGCGCTTCATCGGCTGGAACGCAAAGGGTGGCTCGCTGGCGACTGGGGATACTCCGAGAACAACCGCAAGGCGAAGTACTACCAGTTGACCCGCACCGGCCGCCAGCAGCTGCGGTCCGAGGTCTCGAGCTGGGAGCGATATGTTCGCGCGGTCACCAAGGCGCTCGCGGCGCCGTCGCCGGTTACGGCCTGATCATGCGTCGGGCGGTGGGACGCGGGTTCGGGCGCGGCCACATCGGTCGCGAGGTGGACGACGAGTTGTCGTTCCACATCGAGATGCGGGCCCGGAAGCTCATCGCGGAGGGCATGGCGCCCGAGGAGGCCCAGCGCCGCGCCCGCGAGCGCTTCGGGGACATGGACCGGGTGCGGGGATCGTGCATCGTCATGGACCAGGAACGGGAGCGCGTCATGAATCGAGCGAACCTGCTGGCCGATCTGCGCCAGGATCTGGCCTACGCGTGGCGCACGCTGCGCCGCAACGCCGGGGTCACCGCGGTGGTCGTCGTGACGTTGGCGTTAGGCATCGGGGCCAACACCGCGATCTTCACGCTGGTGAACGCGGTGCTGCTGCGAAGGCTGCCGGTGATCGCGCCCGATGAGCTGGTGGCGCTTGGCGACCCGTCGCGCACCGGCGGCATGTCGTTCAGCACCAGCGCCCGGTCGGACCTGTTCAGCTACCCGAGTTATCGCGAGCTGGCGAGTGATCACGAGTTTCTCTCCGGGCTCGCGGCATCGGGGCGAATGGACCGGCTGGACGTATTGACGGATTCGGGAGCCACTGAAGCCGGTCACCCGCCCGGGCGGTTCGTGTCCGGGAACTACTTTCACGTGCTCGGCGTGCCGGCGTTGCGCGGCCGCACGTTCGACGGGAGCGAGGATCAGACCATCGGCGGTGCGCCGGAGGTCGTGATCAGCCATGGTTACTGGATGCGTCGCTTCGAGGGCGACGACCACGCGGTCGGTCGCGACATTCTCATCAACGGATCGCGGTTCACGATCATTGGGGTCGCGCCACCCTGGTTCACCGGCGAGATCGTCGGACGCACGACCGATGTGTGGCTGCCGATCAGCATGCAGACGGTGGTCTATCCAAACCGCCCCATGCTGAACGACGCGCAGGCCTACTGGCTGCTCCTGCTGGGCCGCCGGAACGCCGGGGTGACGTTCGCCCAGGCAGAGGGGGGGCTCACCCTGCAGATCCGGCAGCTGCTCATCCGCCAGGCGACGAGCGCTGCGACGGCGGAGGGCATCGACCAGATGCGCATCTGGGTGTCGTCCGGGGCGAAGGGGGTCTCGAACGTCCGGCGCTCCTACCAGGCGCCGCTCATCACGCTCATGGTGGGTGTGGGCGTGCTGCTGCTCATCATCTGCGCGAATGTCGCCAACCTGCTGTTGGCGCGCGCGGTGACGCGTGGCCGGGAGATGAGCGTGCGGCTGGCGATCGGCGCCGGGCGTGCTCGCCTGGTGCGCCAGTTGATGACCGAAGGGGCGGTGCTCGGCCTGCTCGGCGCCGCCGCCGGGTTGGTGGTAGCGCGATGGGGAAGCCGGCTCTTGCTCGCGCTGGTGGCCGACGGCGGGAGCGTGATTCCGCTCGACCTCGCGCTCGACCTGCGCGTGCTGGCGTTCACCGCATCATTGTCGTTCCTGACGGTGGCGTTGTTCGCGCTCGCTCCGGCGCTGCGCGCCTCGCGCGTCGACCTGGCCTCGGCGATGCGGGCCAGCGCAAAGTCGCTGACCGGTGGAGCGCTGGGCGCGCGCGGGCAGCGCATTCCGGTGGGGAAGCTGCTGATCTCGGCACAGGTGGCGTTGTCGCTCATGCTGCTGGTCGGCACCGCGCTCCTGGTGCGCAGCCTGCGGAACGTACAGGGATCCGACACCGGCCTCGATCGCGATCACCTGCTCATTGCCGACGTGGACATCTATTCGCGCGACTACCTCGGTGACCGGTTGATGCAGGCGAGTCGCGAGCTGCGCGAGCGGCTGGCGCACCTGCCGGCGGTGGAGGCCGTGAGTTTCTCGGCGAACGGCATCTTCAGCGGCAGCGAATCGGCCAGCAACGTGGGCGTGCCCGGGTTCGTGGCGCGGGAGCGCACCGATTCGACGGCGCGATACGACGAGGTTGGCCCGGGTTACGCGAATGCCATCGGGGCGCGCCTGCTCGAGGGTCGCGATTTCACCGACGCGGACGTGCCGGGCAGCGAGCCGGTCCTGCTGGTGAACCAGAGCTTCGTGCGGTTCTATTTCGGGGGGCGGAACCCGGTGGGGCGGGTTATCCGGGTGAACGACTCCACGCAGGCGCGTATCGTGGGGGTCGTGGCCGACGTGAAGGATCACACGCTCGTTGGCGAGCCGGTGACTCGCTACTACGTCCCGTACCTGCAGCATCTGTTCGGCGATCCCGGGGCGTTGCGCCTCCTGATCCGCACGCGGGGCGATCCGGCGACGATGTCGATCGCGGTCCGCCGGGCGATCGGGGCATTCGACCACGATCTTCCGATCGACGACCTCGAGCCGCTGTCAGCGCTGATGCGCGACTCGGTGCGCGAGGAGCGGCTACTGGCGAGGCTGGCGAGCGGGTTCGGCGTGATGGCGCTGCTGCTGGCGGCGGTGGGATTGTATGGGGTGATGACCTACGCAATCACCCGGCGCACCGGCGAGATCGGACTGCGCGTGGCGTTAGGCGCTGGACGCGGCACGGTGATCGGCATGGTGCTGGGCGACGCGATGCGCCTGGTGCTGGTAGGGGTGGTGGTGGGCGTGCCACTGGCGCTGGCAGCCTCGCGGCTCTTGCGGAACCAGTTGCACGGCGTGGGGACCACCGATCCGGTGTCGCTGACGATCGCGCTCGCGGTGCTGGGGACGTGCGGTGTGGTCGCGGCCCTGCTGCCCGCGTGGAGGGCGTCGCGGGTGGCGCCGGTGGTGGCCCTGCGCGAAGACGGCTGACTGCTGTCCATCCGGCGCTGCACCGGCATCTCCCCGACGTCCATGCGGGAGAATCCCCGACCGATCCGTCGCGCCACCCCACGGTAGCGTGGGGAAGCCTGTGTTCCCCGACCCCGCCACCGGATTCTCCGCCATGTCTCGCTCGACCGCTCTCCCCGGAGTCCCCCCTGTTCCCGCACCGCAGACGATGGGACAGCAATTCGGCCGCCGCTCGTGGGCCGAGCCGTGGAAGATCAAGGTGGTGGAAGCGCTGCACCTGGTGAGCCCCGAGCGGCGCCGGGAGGCGTTAGGCGAGGCGGGGTACAACACCTTCCTGCTGCGTTCCGACGACGTCTACATCGACCTGCTCACCGACAGCGGCACGAGCGCCATGAGCGACCGGCAATGGGCGGGAATGATGGTCGGCGACGAGGCCTACGCGGGAAGCCGCAGCTTCTACCGGCTGGAGGCGGCCATCCGCCACTACTATGGATATGCCCACGTGGTCCCCACCCATCAGGGACGCGGCGCCGAGCATCTGCTGAGCCGGATCGCCATCCGCCCGGGCCAGTTCGTGCCCGGCAACATGTACTTCACCACCACGCGCGCGCACCAGGAGGCGGCCGGCGGCATCTTCGTGGACGTCATCATCGACGAAGCCCACGACCCCGACCATCGCCACCCATTCAAGGGCAATGTGGATCTCGGCAAGCTCGAGGAGCTGATCGACCACGAGGGTGCCGACCACATCGCGTACCTGAGCCTCGCCGCCACGGTCAACATGGCCGGCGGTCAGCCGGTGAGCATGGAGAACGTGCGCGCGGTGCACGAGCTGTGCGCGCGGCACGGAGTCAGGGTGTTCCTGGACGCCACGCGGCTGGTCGAGAACGCCTTCTTCATTCAGGAGCGCGAGCCTGGATACGAGCACGCCTCAATTGCCGCGATCGTCCGTGAGTTCTGCTCGTATACCGACGGCTCGTGGATGAGCGCCAAGAAGGACAGCCTGGTGAACATCGGCGGGTGGCTCGCGCTCAACGACGAGACGCTCTTCGAGGAAGCGAGAAACCTGGTGGTGCTGTACGAGGGCCTGCACACGTACGGCGGCCTGGCGGGCCGCGACATGGAAGCGATGGCAATCGGCGTGGAGGAATCCATGCAGGACGACCATGTTCGTTCGCGGATCGGCCAGGTGCGCTACCTCGGCGAGCTGCTCACCGACTGGAACATCCCGATCGTGCATCCGGTGGGCGGGCACGCGATCTTCCTCAACGCGCGCTGCTTCTATCCACACCTGTCGCAGGACGTGTTCCCGGGACAGACCCTGGCCGCCGAGCTCTATCTCGACTCCGGCATCCGGGCGATGGAGCGCGGGATCGTGAGCGCGGGGCGGGATCCCGGGTCCGGCGACCATCACCGGCCGAGTCTGGAGCTCACGCGCCTGACGATTCCGCGCCGGGTGTACACGCAGGCGCACATGGACGTGGTCGCGGAGTCGGTGAAGTCGGTCTACGACGCGCGGCAGAAGGCGCGCGGCCTGAAGATGGTCTACGAGCCGAAGTACCTGCGGTTCTTCCAGGCGCGGTTCGCCCCCGTGTAAACCGGCGCGGCTACTTCACCACGTGGATCTCCTGCCGGGCGTAGACCAACCCGCTGCCGCGACGCCCTGTCATCGCGTACTCACCGGGCGCGCGGAACGTCACCCGGAAGTCGTATGTCTCGCCGATGCTCACGCGCTGACGCGAGAGCACGGGGGTGCGCTGCCACGTCGGGCGGTCGAAACCGTCCTTGGCCACCGGTATCCACGCTACCGCGCCACCGAGCGAATTCGTGAGCCACAATTCGTTGAACGGGACGTCGAGCGAGATGTTCATCAGCCGGATGCGGTACCGTGTTCCCACGTGCAGGGTCAGCGCAGGCGGCGACGTGCTCCCGTTGAGAATCGGGCTGTCGGTGGGGTCGGTCCCGGTCTGGAAGATCAGGTTGGCGTCCGGATCCCATGTCTCGGCGGAGTCGAGCACGATGATCGGGCCGTACAGACCATGGCTCTGCTGCCGCATGTCGTTGATGTGGGTGTGGTACATGAAGCTGCCGGCGCGGGGCGGCGTCACGGTCACCTCGAATGAGTCGCGCGGCATGATCATCGGCGACACCATGCCGGCGTTGCTGCTCAGCCCCGCCACGCCGTCG
Source organism: uncultured Gemmatimonadaceae bacterium (assembly GCA_963740565.1). GTDB lineage: Bacteria > Gemmatimonadota > Gemmatimonadetes > Gemmatimonadales > Gemmatimonadaceae > CAVUFA01. The sequence goes on from CAVUFA010000006.1 coordinate 76,901, forward strand.
TAGTAGCTGTCGATCTCGAGTCCGTGCCAGTGCACCTGTGACGGTTCGGGTGCGCGGTTGATGACCCAGATGCTGGTGGGGCGCCCTTTGTGCAGAACGATGGCCGGTCCGGGCCACGTTATCGCGTCAGGCGCGGGCATCTCGCTCCCGGTGGCCAGGGCGTATCCGAACCGCCGCGCCGTGTCGCCGGGCTGCGAGTCGCTCTGGATATAGAGGCGGAGCCGCTCGCGCGGCCCGGTATACGGCCGCCACGTTGCCGACGGCTTGATCTGCATCGCCAGCACCAGGCCGCCCATCCCGGTCTCGGCGTGGTTCCCCATGCCGTGTCCGCCGTGCATCGCGCTCATGTCCGGCGCCACGAACAACTCGCGCAGGCGGGCGCTGTCGCCCTCCATCGCGGCCCCGAGCGCCGGGTTCGGCACCACGTGCCAGTTGAGGTGACAATGGAAGATCCACCCCCCCGGCCGGTCGGCGAACCACGAGAGGTCCATGGTGGTGCCCTCGTCCATCAACTCCGTCACCGCCATGCGTTCCTGCCCAGGCCAGTACAGCGTGTCGCGCTGCAAGTCACCGCGGGCGGTTATGCGAAAGTAGAAGCCGTGAAGGTGCAGCGGATGCACGTCGGCGGTGGTGTTGATGAAACGCCAGTGCACGGAATCGCCCTGGTTGTACGTCAGACGTTCGGTGTACGGCCACGGCCTGCCATTGAAGGTGAAGAACGCGTTCGAGACGTTGGGATCGCCGTTCGCCTCCTTCTGGGGGATGTGCCACTGAATCACGAAGATGCGATCGGGGCGCGGCGGCGCGCCCACGGGGTCGACGATCAGCGCGCCATTCAACTGCACGTCCTCGAAATACCGGTCTCCGAACGATACCCCGGTGGTCGTTGCCCAGTAGAAGAACGTCCCGGCGTCCGCGGCGACGAACCGGACCTCGCGCGTCGCTCCCTCCGGGACGACGAGGGTGTCCATGACGGCCCGGCGGCGGGTGGCCAGTCCATGCACCACCAGCGTGCCGGCAGCCGAGTTGGTGACGCTGGCGTGAATGCGCGTCCCGGCTTTCACGCGGATCATCGGTCCCGGCGTCTGCAGCCGCTTCCCGACTTCGCCGAAAGCGAGGATGGTGACCGGCGGGCCATTCCCGCCGTACGGGTGCCATTCCCCCGCGCGTGCGTCGAGGTGGATCTCGAGCACGCCGTTCGTCATGGTCCCGGCGGGAACGCGATTATCGTTGGACGCGATGGCCGTCGGCGAGTCCGGCGCGCCGGTCTCCGGGGCGCGGTATGGCGCGCCGGTATCCGGGGCGCGGTATGGCGCGCCGGTCGCGGCAAGGAGTACCGCTGGGACAACGAGGGCGAGCAGTTTTTGCATGTCCGGGGCAGGAGGGGGGAGCGGAGCGGCTGGAACCTATGGTCATGGGGTCGGTTTCGGTAGCGGCTCAGCCTGCTCCGCGCTGGTGGGGGTGATCGATCCCCGCCCGCGTCGCGACCCGCCGGATCGCGAGAGCGCTATTGCGATGGCGTGAAGCCCCTAGCCGCCCGGCAACGGAGAGTGCACCATAGAGCCATCGTTTTTTCGGCCCACCTTCGGAGGCACCCCATGCGCATCCCCCTGCGGCTCGCCCGCGCGGCGACGGCCCTGGCCTTCGTGGCCACGGCACCGCCTCTCGCGGCGCAACAGAAGGCGTCGCATCACATTGTCCTGGAGCAGTACCTCGACTGGGAGGATGTCCAGGCACCGCAGCTGTCGCCCGACGGCACGCAGATCATTTTCACGCGCCGCTGGGTCGACAAGATGAACGACAAGTGGGAGTCGTCGGTATGGCTGATGAATGCCGACGGGTCCCACTCCCGGCAGCTGGTGCAGGGCGGCGATGTGACATGGTCGCCCGACGGCAAGCGCATCGCGTACGTCGCGAAGGGCGAGCCGAGTGGCCAGCAGATCTTCATCCGCTGGATGGACGCCGAGGGCGCGGCCACGCAGATCTCGCACCTCACCGAGTCGCCCTCCGGTCTCGAATGGTCGCCCGACGGCAAGTCGATCGCGTTCACGATGAACGTGGCATGGCGGGACACCTTCCGCATCGCGATGCCCGCGCCGCCCAAGGGTGCGAAATGGGTGGAGCCGCCGAAGATCGTCTCGCGGCTGAACTACCGGTCGGACCGCGTCGGCTTCACCGACGGGGCCTACCGGCACATCTTCGTCATTCCGGCCGACGGGGGGACGCCCCGCCAGATCACCAGCGGCGACTTCGATCATTCCGGCGCGAGCTTCTCGGCCGACGGCAAGTGGCTCGCGTTTTCGGGCAACCTCTCGCCCAACGCGGAAGACCAGTTCCGCACGTCACACGTCTACGCGGCGAATATCGAGACCGGTGAGGTCCGCCAGCTCACCCATCGCGCCGGCACCAGCGGCGGGCCCCAGTATTCGCCGAGACGGGAAACTGATCGCGTTCATGGCGGCCGATTCGGTCGACCATTCAGCCTGGGCGCCCTCGAAGCTGTGGATGATGAACGCCGACGGCTCGAACGCCCACGCCGTGTCGGGGAATCTCGACCGTCCCATCTCGGGCGTGATCTGGGCGCGCGACGACAGCGGCGTGTACTTCAGTGCCGAGAGCGAAGGGTCGAAGAACCTCTACTTCGTGACGCCGGCCGGGCAGTCCGCGGGCCATCACGACCGGCAAGCAGGTGCTGACCGTCGACCGACGTCGGCGCCAACGGGCTCGCCGTCGGCATGCGGACCGACCCCGACGAAGCCTAACGACATCGTCACGTTCATGGTCCCGAAGACCGGCACCACGTCGTCGTTCACGCCGCTCACCGCGGTGAACGACGACGTGCTGCCGGCAAGGAGCTGGCGCAGACGGAGGAGATCTGGTACACGTCGAAGGACGGTCTGCGGATCCAGGGGTGGATCGTGAAGCCGCCGGGCTTCGACGCGTCGAAGAAGTATCCGCTGATTCTCGAGATTCACGGCGGGCCGCAGGCGATGTACAACGTGGGCTTCAACTATCGCGCGCCAGGATCACGCCGCCAACGGCTACGTGATGCTGTACACCAATCCGCGCGGCAGCACCGGTTACGGCGAGAAGTTCACCAACGAGATCAAGAACGCGTACCCGGGCAAGGACTTCGACGACCTGATGGCCGGCGTCGACACGGTGATCGGTCGCGGATACATCGACCCGAAGAATCTGTTCGTCTACGGCTGCTCGGGCGGCGGCGTGCTCACGGCGTGGACGGTGGGCCATACCGACCGCTTCGCGGCAGCGGCCGCGCTCTGCCCGGTGATCGACTGGATCAGCTTCGTGGGCGAGACCGACGGCGCGGGGTGGTACCAGAACTTCGAGAAGCCGTTCTGGGAAGATCCGAGCGAGTACCTGCGGCGCTCACCGATCATGTACGTGGGCAACGTCAAGACGCCGACGATGCTGATGACGGGGGTGCTCGACCTGCGGACGCCGATTCCGCAGATCGAGGAGTTCTATCGCGCGCTCAAGGTGCACGGAACGCCGACGGTGATGATCCGGATGAACAACGAGTACCATGGCACGTCCAGCACGCCGTCGAACTTCCTGCGAACGCAGCTCTATCTGCGGAGCTGGTTCGATCGCTACAGCGCGAAGAATACCACGCGCGCGACGTCGTCGGGGCTCGAGCGGCCATAGCGACTCGCGATTCAGCGGGAGAGCGCCGATGGCCGAACGGCGCGCCGCACGATTGTGCGGCGCGCCGTGTCGCAACACGCTCTGGCCGGCAGGCGACGATCGATCGCCGACCGGGCCGGTCTAGAATCGCACGTACACCGGACGCCCGTTCTGGCGCACCAGCGTCGCTGCCTCGTTCAGCGCGGCCGTCGGGTTCGCAGCGCCGGAGAGCGTCGCCGCGTCATCGCCAGCCTTCGCGCCGGTCGAACAACTCACGTCTATCTGCATCGGCGTGAAGATGCCGAAGGTCACCGCGCCAACGAGCAGGTTGAGGAAGCTCAGTTGCGAGGAGACCTTGGCGACTCCGTTCGGGCACTGGGCTGCTGTCTCAACGACCGAGGGCGGTACCAGTCCATCGATGAACGACGGTGCCCACGGCTTGGAGATCGTTTGCCCGGACGGCTGCTCGCCGGTGTCCACGATGACGTGATAACAACCCGCTGAGAGGACACCGAACATCACGGCGGCGAGGGAGGGCATGAGGCGACGCATGGCGAGGTACTCCTTGTTGTGGGTGACTGCAGACGGACGACCGGCCTGCGGAGCAGGACCGTGACTCCGGGCGTGTCGCAAAGATGCCTGTCCCGGGGGATTCGGCAATGGTCCAGCACTTGGCGCGTGACGTCGGGGCGTGGCGCGTCGGGGCGACGTGCCGGAGAGGGGCGACAGCCTCCCGCTCCAGGTCGGAACTCGTCCTGGGTCCGCCCCGCCGCCCTCAGCCGGCTCCCTGGCGGATCGTGTCGTTAGGTGGGCGGCGATGTTACAACGGCTCGGAATCATTCCTGCCGCGAATGGTGCCGACGCCGGGACCTCCTCACCCCTTCGCGGCGGGCCGGCCTGACCACAATCTCGACGTCGTGCCCAAGCCGCGAAATGCAGAGCAAGAGGCGCTCAATCGAGAAGAGGTCGAGGCGGCCGCCGAGAAGATGCGCCGGCTTGGCCTCGTCGACTTTCCAGCGAGTGCGCGTGGGCCCTACGGCACCAGGCGCCAGATATCCAGCACGCCGCTCGTCCGGCGATCGTTGGCGTTCCCTTCGGGCAGGGCGATCCGACCGTCGACCATGATCGGGCTGTTCCAGTGCCCGCGGCCGCAATCGAGCACCGTGATCTGGCGACCCGTGGTCGCGTCGTACGCGCGAAGTCCGCCGCCGGGGTCGTACACGAACAGCAGTCCGCCCGCGGCCACCGGGCTGGTGCCCGAATTGCCGTTCCGCCAGGCAACGGTCAGCCGGCCGCCCGTCAGGGTCCACGCCGCCGTCCCGGCATCGTCGGCGGTGAACATCCACGTCCCGGCGCCGGTGTGCAGCACCGCCGGCGCGGTGAAGCGATCCACGCCCGACGGCGACGACACCACCTGCACTTCCCCGTCCTGGTGCCCCGTGGTACCGCGCATCGCCGCGACGTCGAGCAGGCGGATGTCCGAGTCCTTCCCCCCTTGCGCGATCAGGTTGCCGCCTAACAACGCGGGCGCCGTGGAGCCGAGGTCGGCGTCGCTCGCGTCGAGCGAGGCCGTGTTGGTGGGCGTGTAGTTGCCCACCACCAGGGTGGCATCGGGGTCGAGCTCGAGCACCGCGTCACCCCAGTTGGTGTGCCCATCCCACCGACCATTGCCGGTCGCCACGAAAATGTCGCCGCTGGTCGTGTCCACCACCGGGGCATTTCGTCCCCAGATCGCCGAGCCGCTCGTGGCGCACGACGAGGGTTGAATGAGCCCCGGCCGGTCGCTGCAGAGCGAGTTCCAGACGTGGAGCAGTGCGCCGCTGGATCCGTCGACGATCGCCACATGCCCCTGGTACGGCGGGGCGTCGCCGATGTAGCCGCCGGTGGCCGCGATCACGCGACCGCGGAAGAAGTTGAGCGGCGACGCGATCTTCTCGCGCTGGGGCAGGAGCGTAATGACGACGCTCCAGACGGCGCGCCCGTCCGCGACCGCGAGCTTCTGAATCTTCCCGTCAGGCGAGGCGGCGTAGATGAAGTCGCGTCCGGGATCGGCCACCGGCGTCGCCGTCGTTATGCGGTACGACCCTGCCCAGGACGCGTACCCGGGCGGCGTGTAGGTCCAGAGCACGGCCCCATCGTCGGCGTCGATCGCCAGCGTCCTGCCGTAGGTCGTGGTCACGAAGAAGGCATCGTGCGACGCGCCGTTCACCTGCACATCGTGGAGGTAGATGGGCGAGCCGTCCACCGTGCCGTCGATGCTCACCTGTTGCCGGCGGAGCGACCCGACGTTGCCGGCGGTAATGCCGGTCTCGACATCGGGCGCACTCGATCGTCCGGCGTCCCACCCGAAGCGTGTCCAGTCGGAGGGGTCGGCCGGCACGCTCGTGGTGTCGGCCGGCGTGACGGGCGCGCGCGCGGGCTCGGCACAGGCGAGAAACCCTGCGACGCCCAGGAGAATGTGATGGCCAGCGTGTCCCATCAGCGAGCCGGTGTGAGAGGTCATGCGCGCTCCCCCGCCGCCGCCAGGCGGCGTAGTGCGGTCAGAACACGACGGCGAACAGCCCACCCACGAATCCGACGTCCGGTCCGAGGGATGCGCGAGGCCACAACCCGCCGCCGTACAGCGCCAGTCGGAGATTCACGTCGCGCGACATCAGTTTCAGCTGATCCGAATCCCATTTGATCCGCGCCTCGGCGCGCCACGCATGCAGGACCATCGTCGTGCAATCGTCGCCGGCGCACTGATCGTCGCTGGAACTGCCGGACAGGTCGATGAAGAGCCAGGCCGGCACACCGCGGATCATCAGCGGCATCAGCTCGTAGTCGAGCACCAGGCCGGCCCGCAGCCAGGTCACATGTGTCTGGTCGACGTCGTGCGCTCCTTCGATGTAGTAATGGGGACGGCGCTCCTGCGGCCAGAACGGTACCCGCCCACCTGAAATGCCCGCGACGAGTTCGGAGGTCGTCCTCGCGCCGGATGGCGCATCGGGCCGGTAGTAGCCCGACACCCCGAGCGCCACATGGAGCGGCGGCTCTTCCCTGGAGTTGCCGAGTTTGCGCACGACCTCGAGCGTGGATACGTAGCGGTCGGCGGATTTGGCGTGGCCGGACAGCCCCGTCCAGCCGGCCACGTCGAGCGTCAGCCCGTACGCTCCGACAGTGGTAGACGGGTAGCCCAGCAGCGCGACACCGAGATCCGTACGCAGCGTGGCGCCGGACTCGGCAAAGCCGCGCCAGATGTTCCTCGACTCGACGGACAGGGTGAGCGAATCCACGTGCACTTGCGCGTGGCCTGTGTGCGCGACGGCGCAAACCACGAACGGGAGCAACGCGACGCGCTTCATGAGACCACCGGGAGTCCGAGGCCGATTCGCGTGGCGATCACCTGCGGCCTCTTCGCCCGCAGCTGTTTCACGTACTCCGCGGCGAGCTTCTCGAAGCCGCGCTCAGTCGGGTGGATCTCGTTCTCCCAGTCGGCATCGGGGTCGAGCACGCCGCGCAGGTCCACGTGCACGAACATGCCGCTGGCCGTGACGGCGAGCTCCGCGAGCATCGCGTTCAACCTGTCGATCATCAGCTTGCCGATCGCGCGTTGCAGCGCCGGGTCCCGGATGCCCACGTGCTCCATCTCGCGAATCACCCACGGTCCGACGCGAATGTTGATGCCGTCATAGTGCACCAGCTTCCAGGCGGGAACGATGTAGTCGTAGCCGTGCGCGTATACGGGAGCGATTGTGCCGAGGTGCGCGGCGAGGATCGCGAATGCGTCACTCAACTGGCCGATTTTTCTCCGCCATTGCGCGGTGGCCAGGTAGTACTCGAGTGGAGCGCTGGCGTCGAACGGCGCGATCATGCCCTCGATGTCGCCGGTGCCGACCATGTCGTTGCCGCCGCCGCTGAACAGGACGAGCGACGGATGTTCTTCATCGGCAATCTCCACGAGGTTGTCGACGCCGCGCCACTCCGGGAACGTGCCGATCATGTTGGACACGACGTCGCCGCAAATCTCGTGGCGCGCGACGGCCAGATCCCCCAATTCGTCGATCAGGTCGATGAGGTTCGGATACATGGGATAGTCGAACCACGAGTCGCCTTCCGAGAGCGCGCGGGTGAACCTCTTCTGCTTGCGCCGCTTGCGATATCGGGCGTCGCGTTCTGCTTGCGTGGACATGTGGTCGTGCCCGTTGGAGAAACCCGCCCGGTCCTGGTCCGGACGCGTCAGCGGTCAAATCCAATCTGGCCTCCATGTGCCGCCCGCGTCGACACGCAGTGAGAGATTGCGATACATGGCGTAACCCGCCGCTACCGAGCTGAGGCGCACGGCAAGAGTCTGTGGCACCAGTTCGCGGAAACGCGCCGAGCGATCGACTAGCGGCCGCTCGCCTGCACGTGCATCCGCATCACCTGCACGCGCTCCACGCCGAGTGAATCCCGCCGCACGCCCATCATGTGGTCGCCGCCGATCCGATACGGCGTGAAGTCCCGCGGCGTGGCGGCGCCCCCCAGCCATGTTCCGTCGCCGCTCAGCACGTCCCAGACGTACGGCCCCTTCTCCCGGGACAGCCGGAATCGCCGGAGCCAGACGCGCCGTCCTGTATCGACGAGCATCCGGTCGTACAGGGGAACGAATTCCGGCAGCGGCAAGTCGACGGAAAAGAGTTTGCCGTACACCGCGCTGTCGCGGGCATTCGTCATGCCGGACAGCTCGTCCTTCCGGTATCGCTCCCAGACGTCGGCCGTCCGAACCTGCGGACGCTGCCAGCGTATCAGTCGGGTGAGTCGCCCGCTCTCGTCATAGACCTCCAGCTCCGGCTTCGTGCCCCGCAGCAGAAGGACCAGCGAGTCCGATGCGGCGTGCAGCGGACTGGCGGTGAGCGGGATATAGGGAAACGTGATGAAGTTCTCGGACTGGAGAACGTAGCGCGCCCGAGCCTCCAGCCCGGCGACGATAGTGTTCACGAGCGCGCCCTTCGCATCGTACCGGAGAAGCGAGTAGCGCGTCCGCAAGACGGTTCCCGGTGGCCCATTCAGGGCGCCGCCGTTTTCATACGCGAACGCGAACCACGAGCCGTCGGAAAAGACACCCGTCATGAAGGGGCGCCGGGCAGCATCCGAAAGCACGAAGGGCCGCGTCTGAATGAAGGTCAGGTCCGGGCCGAAGAGGTGAAGACGAAAGGCCCCGTTGTCGAGCGCGAGGACGCTGTCGGCCACCGGATACAACGTCGCGCTCGAGAACTCGGCGAATTCGCCCGGTCCCGATCCCTTGCGTCCTACGCTCTTCAGGTAGCGGCCGGTTGAATCGTAGACGCGGATCTCCTGCGTGCCGGAATTGGAAACGGCAATACGCCCATCGGCCAATCGCAGGGCGTCCGTCACCCGGTGGAGCTGATACGCCTCTTCGCCCTCCTCGACACCGATCGACAGCACCGGCGCGGAGTCGAGGCGCGCGAACGTCGAATCTCCGGGTCCGAGCGTCGGACCTGACGACTCCACGATGCGGACGCCGGCGCTGTCACGCACGACGGTGGCCGCAACGGTCGTCGCGTCATGCGCGCACGCGCTCGCGACAAGTACCGCGCACGCCCAGCTTGTTCGGATCGGAAACCGCATCGCGTCCCCGGAATGGATACCTCGACTATCGTGCGCCCGGCGAATTTCGCAAGGCCAGTACGCAGAGTTGGTCATCCTTGACCCTCCACCCCGTTGCCCCCACTATGACACGTCTGCAGGACAGCGAGGTGCGTGATGAGACCGATTCTCACGGGTGCGCTGGTCGTCCTCGCATTCGCGCCCGGCGTCCGGGCGCAGGCGGTTCCCAGGCGCACGCTGACCAAGCCGGACGTAGAGTTCCCGGAATCGTTCACCCAGGTCGACGGCATTCGTGAACTGAAGGACGGCCGCCTGCTCCTGGTGGACTCGCACGACCTCACGGTGCAGCTGGTGGATTTCGCCACAGCCACCAACACCAAGGTCGGGCGGAACGGACAGGGGCCGGGCGAATACCAGTGGCCGTCGCGCATCTTCGCGCTTCCCGCGGACTCGAGCGCGGTCTGGGATGCAGCCGGCGGGCGGCTGCACCTCTATGGGCCCGACGGCAAGGCCGGCGGCGACTTCGATCCCCGCCTGTCGAACGAAGGCAATGCGGCCACCCGAGCCGGCGTGACGGCGATGGACACGCTCGGACGAATGTTCGGCCAGTCGCAACCGGTTCGGGTCGCCGCGGACGGGTCGATGTCCCTCATCGACTCCGCCGCCATCCAGCGCTGGTCGCGGGCGCGACCCAGGCGCGACACGGTGGGCTACATGCTGGTGCCGAAGGACCCAACGCGGCAGATCGCTCCCGGTGGATTTGTGATAGGACGGCCGATGGCAGATCCGCCGCCGTATCCGTCGATGGACCAGTGGCTCGTCGCGCCCGATGGCCGCATTGGGGTGCTGCGGGCCGATCCGTACCGCGTCGACTACTTCGACGCGAATGGAATGCTGCGAGAGAGTCCACCGATCCCCTTTGAGCGTGTGAGGGTGACGGAAGAGCACAAGAAGCTCTGGCGTGCGGAGCGGAGCAAGCCGGTGATGGCGATGGTCTACAACCGAAGCGGTCCAGCGAGCTTCCGACTCATGCCAGCCCGTCCGGTCAAGGACCCATCGTCGTGGCCGGAGTATCTCCCGGCCTACGTCAACGCCTTCCAGCCTCCGGCGACCTTCGCCAGCGACGGCACGGTATGGGTGAAGCGAACGACGCCCGCGGATTCCCCTCCGCGGTATGACGTCGTCGATGGACGGGGGCGGCTTGTCGAGCAGGTGGTGTTGCCGAAGTCGACCAGACTGGTGGGATTCGGCGCGGGGACCGTGTATCTCGCCCGCGTGGACGATGATGACCTGCAGTATCTGCAGCGGTACCGGCTCCCGGTTCTGTCACCGCACCCCTGACCAGACCGATTGGACACGCGTTTCGATGACCACCGCCGCCCATCCACCATCCAGCCATCCGGGAACAACCACATCATGCCACTCGACTCGGAAGCGCGCGCCTTCCTCGACCAGCTGCAGGCGCTGGGCGCTCCGCCCCTCGAAGAAATGCCCGTCGCCGACGCGCGCGCCGTGTACCGCCAGCTCTTCGGTGGCTCGGGAGAGCCCGAGGCGGTTGGAAGCGTCACCGACCTCGACATTCCTGGTCCTGCTGGACCAATCCGCACGCGCATCTACACGCCGTTGGACGCCAGCGGCCCGCTCCCTGTGTTTCTGCACCTCCACGGCGGCGGCTGGGTGCTCGGCGACCTCGCGGCGTACGACCCCATCTGCCGCAAACTCGCCAATGCTGCGCGCTGTGTGGTCGCGTCGGTCGATTACCGATTGGCACCCGAGCATCGCTACCCCGCGGCGCTGGAGGATTGCTACACGGCGCTCGAGTGGGTCGCGGCCAACGCCGCGTCGTTTGGTGGTGACGCCCGCCGCATCGCCGTCGGGGGTGACAGCGCGGGCGGAACGCTGGCCGCGGCAGTCACCCATCGCGCGCGTGACCATGCCGGACCCCGCATCTGCTTTCAGCTCCTCGTGTACCCGGTCACGGATTACGGCTTCGACACGCCGAGCTATCACGAGAATGCCGACGGGTACCTGCTGACGCGAAGCCTGATGCAGTGGTTCTGGGGCAACTACGTGACGGCCCCCTCCGACGGCGAGTCGCCCAAGGCGTCACCATTGCGGGCAACAGACCTGAGCAACCTCCCGTCGGCGATGGTGATCACGGCCGAATACGATCCGCTCCGCGACGAAGGTGAGGCGTACGCCCGACGCCTCCGCGACGCCGGGGTGAAGGTCGTATCGCGGCGGCACGACGGCATGATCCACGGATTCTTCGGGCTCAACCCAGTGCTCGCCCAGGGTCGGAGCGCCGTGGCCGATGCCGCGGCCGCGCTCCGCGCCGCATTCGCGAACGGCTGAAGCGACTCGTCGTCCAAACGCGTTGGATCGTCCTGCTGGACACGCGACAAGCAGTAGGGGGCCGCACGCGGGCGTGCCGCGGACAGATCACTAGCGAAGGAATATCGGACACTCGTCGGGCGTGGCCCCCCCCGGGGCCGTCACGACCCGGTCCCGCGCAGGCAACCGCGTCGTGAGGCTGGCCTCGGCCAGGTCCTGCAGACGGCGCACCAGCAGCTGGCCGGCCAGTTCCCGGCCCTGCCCAGCCCCCAGCGGATGACGGACGACCAGGGCGGCACCCTCGCGCGCGATGCAGGAGTAATGTTGACCACCCTCGGGAAAGCGCGCGCAGTTCGCCCCGACGGCGCCAAGCACGGGCGCCTCATGCGCGCCCGGGGCGGGGAGGAGCGACAGCTCGTAGCGCCCTGGGGCGATGTGCCAACTGCGTATCTCGCCGCCCACCAGGCGGAGCGACGTAGCGAACTCCTGGAACGGCTGGAGGTCGGCCGCCGTGGACTCCTGCGCGATCACGTCGACGGGAATCCACGACACGCAATCGCCCACCTCGACCTTCACGTAGGTGAATCCCGCGGTGCGTGGATACACCAGGCCGTCGCCGAGGACCGCGATCTGGCTGTCGCGCACGCTCGCGGTCCCGGCAACGAGCATCACCGGTCTGCCGTCGGCGTCAACCGCGTTCACCGCGAGCTCCTGCGGGGGTCCGCCCACCAGGAGGTGAAGGCCCCGCGGGAGACGAAAACCTGCGATCGGCTGGCACCGGAGCACAAGCTGCATCGTCAGGTCGCCGCGCGTCGCGCGCACCTGGGCGTCGGCGGGGCGCTCGCATGTCACCCGACCGTCATCGGAAAGGGGGACACGATCGCCCGACACCCACTCGTAGCGCACCCCACGCGAGCCAAGCGTGCGTCCGGCCGCGTCGACCAGCCGAACGGGCAGCTGCACCGAGCGGCGGCTGTTCACGACGACTGTATCTGACTTCCCCGCGGTCAGACGCGCCGGCTCCCGGACGCAGGCCGCGACGGTGAGGAACAGCATCACCGCGCTCGCGTGCGGCGCGTGCCGGCGGCGATCCGTCATGCCTGGTACACCGTCGCCCCTCCCACCACCGTCCGCACGATCCGGATGTCCTTGATCTTCTCCTGGTCTACGGCGTGCGGATCGTCTGCGAGCACGACAAAGTCCGCCAGCTTCCCTGCGGTAATCGATCCCTTGAGCGCTTCCTCGCGTGAGGCATAGGCCCCGTTGATCGTGTTGACGGCGATTGCCTCGTCCACGGTGATGCGCTGATTGGCACCCCAGGTCTTCCCGTCCCAGCCGGTGCGGGTCACCATCCCCTGAATGCCCATCAGCGGCGCGAACGGGCCCGGGGCGAAGTCGGAGCCGGCCGCCGCCGGCACCCCGGCGTCGAGCAGCGTGCGATACGCCATGCATCGCTTCATCAGCTCTTCACCATAGAACACGAACTTGTCGGAGTTGTAGTACGCGTAGGTGGTGAACATCGCGGGCACGGCGCCGACCGCCTTGATGCGCCTGACGAGATCATCGTTGATGAGTGTGCAGTGGGTGATCTTGGGACGCGCGTCGGTCCGGGGGAACGCCTTCTGCGCGCGCTCGAATGCGGTGAGATACATGTCGATGGCAACGTCGCCGTTGGCGTGGCAGTTCACCTGGATGCCGGCGCGGTGCACCTGTTCCACCCAGGCATCGAGGTCCTTCTGCGTGGTGGTGACGTTGCCCTTGTACGGTGGCTGGACGCCGGGATAGGGAGTGCTCAGCGCCATGGTGCGTTCGGAGAACGAACCATCGACGGTGTGCTCGGAGGTGGCGCCGAGTTTGATCCACTCGTCGCCGAACCCGGTCATGATGCCGCTCGAGATCATCGAGTCGAGCACCCTGCCGCTGGATTCATAGCTCACCCGGTGCAGGAGCTCGCCGCGCGCACGCACCTCCTGCAGCGCTGCGAGGTCGCCGCTCTCGTGGTGGACGCTCGTCAGGCCGTACCGGACGAACTGCTTCGAGATGTGCGCGAGCCCGTCGCGATCGCGCTGCGCGCGCTGCTCGGCCGTGAAGGACGGTCGTTGTCCCACCCGATCGAGGGCGCTGCGGGCGCGGTCGGTCACCCGGCCGTTGAGGTCACCGCTGGTGTCCCGGTCGAACGTTCCGCCTGGCGGATTCGGGGTGCTGCGCGTAATCCCGGCCAGTTGGAACGCCTTGCTGTTGTAGAACGAGGTGTGGCCGCCACGATGGCGGACCACCACCGGGTGCTCGGTCGACACCTGGTCGAGGTCGTGGACGTTGAGCTGGCGCTTGTCCTTCACCTTGGTGTCATCGAAGAAATACCCCTCGACCCATGTGCCCGCCGGCGTCTGGCGTGCCTTGGCCCGAAGCTTGTCGATGATGCTGGCGATGGTGACGAACTCCACCTCGAACGGATTGCCGACGAGAACCTCGTAGAGCAGCGTGCTGCCGCCCGCATGGTTATGGCAGTCAGTGAACCCCGGCACGACCGTCATCTGCCTGGCGTCGAAGGTCTGCGTGCCTTTGGCCGCGAGCGCCCTGACCGCGGCGGTACTGCCGACGGCCACGAACCTCCCGTTCTTCACCGCGAACGCCTCTGCCGTGGGCGCGCGCGAGTCCATGGTGAAGACCCTGGCGTTGAGGACAACGAGATCCGGATCTGTCCCTTGTGCACCCTGGGTGCCTGACGTGGCGCGTGCGTCACGCAGCCAGGACGGCGCGAGCGCCGCGGCGACGCCGGCGGCGGTGAGACCCATGAACTCCCTGCGACTGCGGCGCTGGCTCACCGGTCCTCCATCCTTCAGAAACTTGGGTGGCGCGTGGTCTCCACGCTCAGTTACCTGCCGGACCACGATCTCATGGTCGCGGCGCAATCGCAACCGTCGCTGCGCCGGCACGCCGGGTCAGCGACGCCGCACGAGTACGGGGTGCCGCGCGCATTAGCGAGGCCGGCGGACCGCACTGACGAGCACCCCCAGCCCCAGCACGATCGCCGCCCCCGCAACAAGCGGTGGAACCGTCCGCTCCTGCCGCACCGTGGCCTCGAAAGGACCTACCTCCACCTTCGTTCTTTCGGTGGTGAAGCCAATGCCCGCAAATGCGAGCAGACCGAAGAGAATGAGGGCTGCACCGATTACCACGAGGGCCAGTTTCATGGCTGCTCCGTTGTGTGGTCTAGTGAGTCTCTACGAGCTCGGCAAGCTTGTCGAGCGACATGCGCCAACCGGTCTCGTTGTCGGCCGGCGACACGCCGCGCGGGAGCCCCTCGTGTACCGCAAGGATCTCGGTGCCGCCGCCCGCCTCGGCCAGCGTGATTGTGATCGTCATCTCCCCGCGAAGGCCGGGATCGTTCGTCTCGAACTCCACCGCTTCGACGACCTTCTCGTTCGGCACCAGCTGCACGAAGCGTCCGTGGTGCGTGTCGGTGTGAAGGGTCGTCTTGCCGGTCCCGGTCGCCGAGTCGTACGTGAGCGAGATCCGGAATGAACCGCCTTCACGCGCATCGAACTCGTGCACCTGGCTGGTCATGCCGATCGGCACCATCCACCTCCCGACCGCGCGCGCGTCGAGCAGGGCGCGATAGACGCGCGCGCGTGGCGCGTTCACGCGGCGACTGACGTAGGTCGTGGTCACGGCCGATACGCCGCCGGGTGCGTGCTACGTGCTCACCGCGCCGTGCCCCGATCGGCACTATCGAGCTCCTTACGCCGGCTTCGGATGTGGCCGGACCCCGGGCGGAACACCAGCTTCCCCCGGGCATCCTGCACCCGCTTGCCGTCTCCGCAGATTCTCGCCAGGGTCGACTTCACCGTCGGTCCGTCGTCATCGAAGCCGCCGTGCGAATGCGCCGCCGACGCACCGCGATCGGTGACCGGAAGATCGTTCGGTGCCCGCACCCACTCCACCCGGCCGTCCCGCAGCAGCGACTTCATCACCGGGCTCTGATCCACGAACCGCGCCATCCCCAGCAGCGGCTCGCCGTCGGGTCGGAGGATCGGAATCCGGGGGCGTTTCTCGAACGCATTCGACACCAGGTAGAGCAGCGACTTATTGTAGACGCGGGCGCAGTCGTCGTCACGTTCCGCCATGTCGGTCAGCGTATAGACGGCGAAATCGCGGATGCGTCCTTCCTGGATCGCCGGCGCATAGGCCTCCTCGAACAGCGCCATGGTGCACGCCGGCGCCCAGAGCGTGCAACTCTCCACCGGCAACCCCAGCCCGCCCGCGCCGACCGGATCGGTGAGCCGGCGGACCAGCGGCCCGTGGAAGATCGACCCGGCGCTGTGCCCCACCAGGTGGAGCTCGATCGCCGGATCGGACGCGACCATCCGCGCCACTTCGTCGAGCACCAGCCGCGCACCGCCGGAGGCCGACCGCGTGGCGGCCATCGCGTTCTCTTTCATCTCATCCCACGACGCCTTCCCGGTCAGCTTCCGGGCGAGCGGTTCCAGCGCGTCGTCGAAGCGATCCAGCATGAAATCCTTGGCGCTGGAGATTGCGCCTTCCGGTTTGCGCAGTCGCAGGGCCTCGGTCAGCATGTCGGTGAGCGTGGTCCAGTAGTCGCTGTGCCAGACGAACGCCAGCGGATAGCACTGGGCCTCGAGCATGGCTTTCCGGTAGTCGCCCACGCGCTGCACGGCGGCATCTTCGGAGACGAGCCCACCGTGTGCGTACAGCACCAGCCTTCGCCGCGCCCACCCCGTCGTGATCCTCGGGAAGTCCTCGCGACAGATCTGTCGCACCTGCGACGGCGTGGTCCCGATGTTCCCATTGGCCCGCAGCTGTCCGTCGTTGCCCAGACTCACGACGTGTGGCCGCACTTCGTCGTACGCGTACGCCTTGGCCCGCGACGAGACGCTGAACGCCGCCGCGGTTGCCGCCCGTTGCGCCGTCTGCACGATCGGTACGCCGAGCCTGGCCACCCACACATCGGTGCCGTTCTGCATCCAGTCCTCGTAGGAAATCCGGCCGAATCCCTGCCGGCCCCACCCCCTCCCCCACGAATTCTGCATCCAGTAGCCGTGCTCGTCGTACGCCACGATGGCGAACGCGTGCCCCCCCAGCATCTTCACGTCGTCGCCGAACGGAATGACGCCGTCCTTGCCGACGTCGTCCCAGCCGGAGTGCACGCTGGCGCTGGCGTACAGCACACCCACCTCGCTGATGGCCGCGTGCATCGCCACCAGGTCCTTATGGTTCACCCTGAAGTAGGCGCCTAACGGACGCTGCTGGGCGTCGAGCGACCGCTTCTGGTCGAGCGTCGAGCCGGGGCGAGCGGGATCGTGCTCCCAGAGGTCCAGAGCGCAGACGCCGTGTTTGTGCCACCCCTTCATCGCCCCCCGGCAGCTCGACCCTTCGTAATCCTCACCCGGCCATTCGTCGTAGCGACGGGCCATCACGTACAGCATGCGCGGGCTGATGACGTTCGTGTCCTGAAGCACCCGGCGGGTGCGCAGCAGGTAGTGCGCCACGGTGGCGAGCCCGTACCCGGTGCACGCTCCCTCCTGCCCCTGGTCGAGAATCGGCGCGCCGGCCTTTCGGTAGTCCTCCAGCGCGATGCGCGTCCCTACCTCGACGAGTGTCGGAACGTACATCAGGTCGCGGAAGTCCACCGTATCGGGTCGCGCAGTAAGACGCCGATCCTTCGCGGAGAGGCGCGGTGCCGCACGCCGCGCACCGGCCCGGATGCCGCGCTTCCCTGCAGCCGCGCGCCCGGCCCGCCGTTTCCCCGCGCGCGGAACCGCCAACGCCTGCAACGCGTCGCCGACCGCCGCGCTGAATACGTCAACGGCGGCGTTGGCGACGTCGCGCGCCATCTCCTTCGTGAGGGCGTGGCAAACGCCGAGTGCCATTTCCAGTGTCGAGCGCTCGTCCTGCAGCTGCTGCGCCAGGACATCGTCGTCGATCTCCCCGTCGAGCCGCGCGTTCGCCACCCGCGCCAGAAACGCCTTTTCGCTCGCCAGGGTCTTCCGCACACATCCCCGGACCTTCGGGAAGTCCGCCCCGACGACGCCACGCGCCGCGTTGAGCATCGCCGCGGTTCCTGCCTTGATATCGAAACTCACGGTGTCCTCCGATCAGCCATGACCCTGGCGTCGCGATGTCGGATCTGCGGCGCCGGGCGGACGGCATCGATGCGCCGGGCCGCGGCCGCGGCCTCTTCCGAACGACCCACGCGCTGGAGCTGGCGGACCAGGTCCCGCTTCACGTTGTCCGCCAGATCAGCCCGCCCGCGACTTTTATAATGTATGGCCAGCTTTTCGAGGAGATCCGGCGGGTCGGTCACCGGCGCCGACGAGAGTTGACCGAGGGCGCGCGTTGCCTCGCGCATGTGCTCGATCTGAAACTCCGCATTCTGGGCGCCGGGACCGGTCCACTCGCCGCGCGCGGCGTAAAACGCGCCAAGGGTCATGTGGAAGATGCGAATCTGTACCAGGTCGCCGGTCCGGTACGCCTGACTCTTCGCGCTGAAGATGATCTCCGTGAACTGCCGCAGATCATCGTGGAGCCTGGAGGAGCTGGCGGTGTCGGCCTGCTGGGCGTAGATCAGCGCGAGCGGGAGGAGTGCGCTCCGGTCGATCGACGGAGAGTTCAGTGACCCCTGGTGCAATCCGACTGCGGCCTCGTAGTAGCTCCGCGCCACCGCCAGCGATCCCTGCTGGTTGAGCCAGTCGCCGATCGAGCGCAGCAGGGTGCTCCACGCGGCACTCTTCCCGTCGGGCCGTCCGTCGTCGGTGTGCCACCAGTGCGCGTTCGCGGATTCCCGGAACGGTGCATTCGACGGCCCGAGCGTGTACGCCTCGATCATCGCCAGCAGGCCCCCCTTCACGGACGGTTGCCGCTCGACGGCCTGCGTCAGGGGTTCGCGCAGCGCCACGTCGAAATACGGCGTCCCCATGCGCATGCGAGGCCACGTGCGCGCCAGCTGGACCAGCGCCTCGGTGGCATCGTCTTTCTCCAGGGGGTCGCCCGGACGCATCAGGAGCGAGACGAGGGCCGAGCTTACGTCGCGCGCGCTGGCACTGTCGGTGTACTGGGCGGTCTGCTTCAGCACCTCCGCCGCCGGCCGGGATCGCACGAGCAGGTCGAGCAGCGCGCGCAGCGCGTCCGCGTTGTGCCGGTCGAACTCCAGCGACCGCCGGAACGCCCACATCGCCGAATCGGCGATGCCACCCTCGTCGTACTGGCGTCCCGCCTGCGCGTAGTACGACGAGCGCTCGGTGCTGTTCGTGCCCGTCAGCGACACGAACAGGCGCGCGGCATCGAGATGGCGTCCGACTTCGCCAAGGACGACCGCGATGTTGTTGCTCGCCGCGGCGCCTAGGTCTCTTCGGTTGAGCGCGACCGCCTGACGATAGTCGCGCACGATGCTGTCGGCGTCGATGCGCTGGTCCACGGTGTCGCCGCCGACCAGGATCTGCTGGGCCGCGAATGCGCGTCCGAAGTGTGCCGCCGCCCGAAGAATGCTGTCCGACTCCGGGAGCTGCCGCAGCACCTCGGCGTAGACGCCCTTGGCGTCGCGGTAGGCGCCCCGCTCGATCATCCGGCGGGCGCCCGCCAACGTCTGCCTGAATTCTCCCCCGCCCTGCGCCGACGCGGAGACGGCGGCCACCAGGACCCCGAGGACGGCCGACAGCCAGCGCCTGGCGCCAAGGTTCCGGGGGCGGGGGTCCAGGGACGTATCGACGGAGCGCGTCATGGCAATCCCTCCGTCGGAAGAATTCCGCTGAATCGCGACTGCTGCCCCTGCGACACGAACTCCACGACATGCACGCTGTGGACGGCGATGGTTGCCCGTCCCAGCAGCGCGAGCAGTCGCTGTGCCGTGACCCGATCGGACGGATACTGGGCGAGCAGCACTTCGCACACGTAGCCGCTGTGGGTGATCGTGGTCTTGCACTTGTGCAGAATCAGCTCGGCGTCGTCGGCCGTGTTCACCGAGGGATCGGTGATCGTGGTGTGCACCGAAAACACCGGCCGGGTGTCGGCGGCAGCCGCGACGTCCTCGGGCCGCACCGTCACCTCGGCGAATCCCGGGCGCGGAAAGCTCGCCGACGCCAGGATGGGGATTCGTCCGAACACCGCCACCAGCAGATCGGGGGACAGCAGGGTCGAGGACAGCCGAGCTGCCCACTCGCGTTCCAGGGCTTCAGGGCGCCACGCCGCGGGCGTCTCCTCACGCCGGCTGAAATCCGCGTACCGCTCGAAATCGATGGAGAGATGCTGCGGATGCATGCGCGGCACCGGGCCGTCAATCCGCAGGTCGAGCAGGCTGCCGGGGAGCTCCGGCGGCGGACGTTCGACCCATCGGATCACCACCGTGTCTCGCGCACCGTCCGCCCCCCAGTCGAAGAACCCGTAGGAACGCTGGAGCAGCGCGCGCACCGAGTCGGTGAGGCTCTCCTCCAGGGTGCGACAGACCTGGGAGCAGGTCTCGTCCTGCAGGCGCCTGCGATACGTCTCGGCGTCAATGCGCAGCTCCAGCGCGACCGGTTGCCGGGCGGGTGGCGCGAGCCGCCGCGTCCGCGCGTGCGCCGGAGCGCCTAACGCCACCAGCGCCAGCGCCAGCGCTCCCGCCAGTGCGCTAGTTCGTGCGACGTCGGAGTATGACATCGGAAAAGGCCGCCGAGAGAGTGAGAGTGTCGATCGCCAGCGTGTCTCCGCCCGGCGAAGACACGAGTATGCCGATGGTTTCGCCCGCCTTCAATGCGCGCCGCGTCTGAACCGTCCGGAAGCGCATCCAGTCCCCCACCTGGTCCTGCGCATCGCGCTCATCGACGCCGAACTGGCGGCGCACCGCCGCAACCCATCGCGGGCCTGCCAGCGCGGTGTCGGGACGCGCCGCACCCGCCGCCGAGAGCACCAGTGTCTCGATCCGGACCAGGGAGTCCACCGCCAGCGTGTCGCCACGGCCTCCGTCGGCGCGCACCACCAGCTGGAGCGGCCGAGGCCCCCCGAAGTCCGGGATGAAGCTCCCCATCGGTAACACCGCGGCGGCGACATTCGCACTGAAGTCCTCGGGAAACAGGAACGTACGCGGAAGAATCGGGAACAGGCGGAACTCGCGCGATCGCTCCTCCGTCTCCGTCCGCAACCACTGTCGCCGCCCAATCGGTGAGATCAGCACCAGAAAGCTCACGGAGGGGTCAGCACCGGTGAGCTCACGTTCCCCGCCTACGCTGCTCTCGCCATCAGCCGACCCGTTCATCCGGAAAACCCGGACCGGTGTTCGTTCCTTCGAGGCCGTCACGTGCACGCTCGACACGAACAGCGACGCCACCACCCCGGCACCGAACGCCCACCACGCCCCTCGGGCCAGGCGTCGTGACTTCAGGTGCTGCCCGAAGTCGAGACGGGCCTTCTTGCGCGCCTCTTCCGGAACCAGGTTCCAGAGGAATCCTGCACCACCGAGCGCCGCGAGCACCAGTCCGCCCGACTCCACGAACCCGTGTGCGTGCGCCTTGAGCCACGCGCCGCCGCCGATGAACAACCCGAGCAGCGGCCACAAGGCGACGTAGTCCCCGAGGCTTTCGACCCGTTTGGCGGGCGGCTTTTCAGGCTGGGGCACCGATACTGTGCTGCAGCGTCGCCGAATTCCTCCGGAACTGTTCCCTGACCGAACCCCGTCCCAGCGAGCACACTTTGTGTTATCCCGGGCTCGGCGGCAAGACCCAAAGACTGCCGCGCGCGCCGTTAGTTGGCAGCGATCAGCTCTCAGTGGTCAGCTCTCAGCGGGCAGCTGTCAGCGGGTAGCACCAGGATGCGTGTGGCCGCCTCAGCTGTAGCTCGACAGGCGACTAACGTGCAGCAGTCGGTCCCAACCGGCGAACTCGACCTTGCCACACGCCGCCGCACGAAGGCACGGAGTTCGCATCCTCATACGAAGGCCCGCACGGCGCCGGGTTGAAGTCCGGCTCACTGACGACCGGGGATCGCACGAATCGCGTTTTCACAACTCGGCATGTATGATCACAACCGTTTGCTGACCTCGGCTGGCGTAACCAGACCCGTCGTCCCGCGAGCCATGTGACCGGATTGCGCCAACCTTCGCACGGAGAGGCAATCCATGAAGCATCGCATCACGCGCACGCTCCTCGTTCTCATCGGGGTTCTGGTCGTCGTCCCGGCCGTGCTCCTCGCGGTATCACCCAGTCTCCGTGCTGAGGTGCGCTCGCTGCGCGGGTGCCGTCAGCTGGCCGTCTCGGGGTTCCGCCCCGTCGCTGCCGACCGGGCGGGCCGGTTCCTCGGCAAGGTGAAGGAGTTCACCGCCCTCTGTCGAGGCGGGGAGCGCGCCGTCGCGCAGCGAGGAACCCCCTGGGTGGACTGGTCGAACTACTGGGGCGCCGGCGACTCGACGTCGCGATCCAGCTCGTTCCTTTTCGGTCATCTGTCGCGCAACGGTCGCGGGCTCGACGGCGCACTGCTCGATCTCGAGTACCAGCGCATCGAGATGATCAAGTTCAACCTGTTCGACAACAACACGTATCAGGATTACGTCGCCGGCCGCGGTCCAATTCCCGGGCGCTCGGTGAAGGTGTGGCGGGCGATGCGGCTTCCGCCCGGCGATCCGCACTACCAGGAGGTGGGGGGCGACGGCCCCCAGGTCTGCCGCGGTGAGCTCATCCGCTATCGCACACTCACTGGAATCTGCAACGACATCAAGAACCCGCTGATGGGTTCCACGAACACGTTGTTCGCGCGCAACGTGCCGTTCGACGAGACGTTTCCGATCCTCGGCGCAACACAGCTGGTCAGGAACCGGCACGGTGATCGCATCGGGCTCCTGCGCCCCGACCCCCAGGTGATCAGCCGCGAACTGTTCACGCGCGCGCAAACGGCGCCGGAGCGCTGCCAGGCGGGAACCAATTCCGGTCCCGACGCGCACTGCGACTACATCAAGGCGTCGTTCTTCAACGTCATGGCGGCGTTCTGGATCCAGTTCATGACGCACGACTGGTTCTCGCACCTGGACGAGGGCCAGAACGATCCGGCGACTATGGAAGTCGGCTGCAGGACCACCCGTGACGGAGACTCGGTGCGCGATGTCACACCGGCCGAGGTGACGGCACTCGGGTGCCGTCCAGGTGACCGGATGGACAAGGCGATCATCGCGCAGAACGCGCCGGCGCCGACGTTCGAGCACGACGGGCAGACGTATCTTGCGCGCGCACCGAAGACCACGCGCAATACGAACACGGCCTGGTGGGATGCATCGCAGATCTACGGATACAGCGAGCGGTCGGCGCGCCGGGTGAAGCGCGACCCCAGCGATTCGGCAAAGCTGTTGATGGTCCAGGTGCCGGGCGACACGGCGGAGGGCGATCGCCAGGGCTACCTCCCGACATTCGGCCCCGGCGATCCGATCAACCCGCAGTGGGCGGGTCAGGAATCGGTGGCCTTTCCCGACAACTGGTCGCTCGGGCTGAGTTTCCTGCACAATGTGTTCGCCCGGGAGCACAACCTGTTCGTCGGCGAATTCCGGCGGCGCGCGGCCGCCGATCCGGACGGCGACTCGGGACTGCGCGATCCGGCGAATCCGGATCGGATGATCCGGAATCGCGACGTGACGCCGGAGCAACTATATCAGGCGGCGCGGCTGGTGGTGGCCGCCGAGATCGCGAAGATCCACACCACGGAATGGACCACGCAGCTCCTGTACGACGAGCCGCTCTACACTGCGATGAACGCCAACTGGTTCGGGCTGATCAGGGACGACAACCTCGTCTCCCGGGTGCTCGACAAGGTGGCGGTGGACCTCAAGGGAAAGTCGATCAGGGAGCCTGATCAGACCACCTGGTATTCCGTGTTCGCGTCGGGCGCGGGCATCATGGGACTGGGAAGTCACAAGTACGCCAACCATGGCAACTTCCTCGGCCTCGACGCGAGCGCGAAGGACATCTGGGACATCAGGAATCCGGACGACGTGAACGGCGGCGTGAATCATTTCGGCTCGCCGTTCAACTTCCCCGAGGAGTTCATCACGGTCTACCGGCTGCACCCGCTGGTCCCCGACCTCCTCGAATTCCGCGACCGGCACGATCCGAACACCGTGAGGCGCATGGTGCCGGTGGTCTCGACCTTCCGCGGACTTGCCACGCAGCACGAGCACGAGGGCGGCCTGTCCAACTGGGCGCTCACGATGGGGCGGCAGCGCCTCGGCGCGCTCACCCTGGGCAATCATCCGCAGTTTCTCCAGAACCTGCCCATGCCGAGGATCGCTTCCAGCAAGACCGGGAAGATCGACGTGGCGGCCCTGGACATCATCCGCGACCGGGAGCGCGGCATTCCGCGGTTCAACGAATTCCGCCGGCAGTACGGCCTCCGGAGCCTCACCAGCTTCGACGACTTCATCGACCAGCGGCTCGACCCACACACCGCCGATTCGCTGGAGATTCAGCGCGAGCAGGGATATGTGAAGAAGCTCAGGGACATCTACGGCACGCATCAGTGCGACGCCTCGAAGCCGATCACCGCGGCGCAGATTATCGACGGCAAGCCGGTCACCGACTGCCTCGGTCATCCCGATGGCAGCGTGGTGGACAACGTCGAGGACCTCGACATGGTGGTGGGCATGCTCGCCGAGGCGGCGCGCCCGCACGGCTTTGCGATCTCCGAAACGCAGTTCAGCGTGTTCATCATCAACGCCTCGCGGCGTTTGTTCAGCGACCGGTTCTTCACGTCGAGCTTCCGCCCGGAGTTCTACACGAACCTGGGCGTGGAGTGGGTCACCAACAACGGACCCACCGGCGTCGTGAAGGAAGCGGGGCGGCCGAACGGCCACGACGAAGTGGTGAGTCCGTTCAAGCGGATCCTCCTGCGGACGATGCCGGAGCTCAAGGAGGAGCTGAGCGGCGTGGTGAACGCCTTCGATCCCTGGGGGCGTGATCGCGGGAGCTACTACTCGCTTCAATGGAAGCCCCGCAAGGGCGCGGAGGCGGATTCGGCTTTCCGGAAGCCGTAGCGTGAATGGGAGTCGAGCGGCGCGCGCTCCCGCGCGCGCGGGAATGCTCGACGCACTCCGGCTGGGCGTGCGCCTCGCCGCGGCCGCGCTTCGCGGACAGCGCGCCGACGCGGGGATGGCCGTGTGCGAGTGGGCGCGCGCCCTCACGAACCGCAACGGCGGCGCGGACCCGGAGTTCGGCATCTTCGGGCGGACCTTCGAGCTGATCACGGATCGGGAGCGCTCCGAAGGCGTGCTCGCCGGTCGACCGGGCTTCGATGGATATCCGGCAGGAGCGCTCAAGGCGAACGCGATGGCGTTCCTCGCGCCGGGCGCGCTCACCATCGCCAGCGGTGACGCCTGGGCGCTCCTGCGGCCGTTCAACGAACGCGTGCTGGACACCGGTCATCCGCATCAATTCGCGCAGACTATACTGGAGCACGTGCGGGCGGCGTTCGCGCGGCCGGTCATCAACATCGAGGCGGTGCGCGCCGCCATGGGACGGGCCATGGTGAAGATCGTGGTCGGTGATATTCCTCCGGGACGGCCGGATCCGGCTGCCGACGTTACCGCATTGTTCGCCGCGGTGCAGAGCCCGATTCGTCGCAAATTGTTCGGGTTCTCGTATCGCGGTCGCCGCGACCGGCTGTATGCCCTGCTGGCGCGAAAGTGGGGCGACGGAGGCGGCGAGCACACCCTCGTCGCGCTCGGGCGTCGCCTGGCGCCGGACGTGGAGCGCACCGTTCTCCTCCAGCAGATCCCGCACTGGATGTTCACGTTCACCGGCTCGGGCACCGACCTGCTTGCACGAACACTCGCCATGGTGACCTCGCGCGCCGACGTGCACGCGCGCGTGCTGGAGGAGATACGAAGCGCCGGTCCAGGCGATCGCGCCGAAACCGTCGGACGCCTGATGTATCTCGAGGCCTGCCTCCTGGAGACGGGTCGCCTCTTCCCGCCGGTCACCCGCACGTTTCATGAGGGACCCGGCCGTCGCGAGATCGTGCACTACTTCCCGATCCTGCAGCGCGACGACCGTCTCGGATCCGGCGTCCATGCGTTTCGTCCCGAGCGCTGGCTTGCGGCCGAGCGCGACCCCGCCGCGGCGGCGTCGAACCTGTTCCTGCGGGGACCGCGCGCATGTCCGGGTATGGATCTCATCCTGTTCGTGTGTAAGGCAGCCGCCGCGAGGCAGCTCGGCGAGCTCGGGCTCTCGGCGCGACAGGACGGGCTCACGCGCGATCCGTTGCCGATCTCGTTCCCGAAGTGGGAGGCGCCGTTCAGCGTTGCTGCGGCCGGGGAGCGGGCGCGATGATGCAAAGCGCCGGCGGAACTGGCGTGCCTCCGTCGATTGCACCCGTCGATTCCAACAGGAGCCGGCCCATCCCGCCGCCGAACACCGGTTCGGCTCTGCGGAACTGGCTGGCCAGCGCATCGATGGCGCTCCTGCATTTCGAGCGCCGGTTCGACCCGTTCTTTCGTCCCGCGTTCGACGCGGTGTTGCGCGATCCGATCGCGCGGGTCGTCACCGCACTGATCAACGCGAAGCGTCCCTACGAGGGCCTGCGTATCGCCGAGGAGAAGCCGCGTCCGAACGAGGAAGCGTTTCTCGATTCGATCATCGAGACGTTCGAGAAGCAGATGCGCGGGCTGTGGAAGCCCGGAGGTTTCGAGCGCGGGGGCAACACCAAGACCCACGGCATCGTGCGCGGAGAGTTCATCGTGCACTCCGATTTGCCGCCGGCGTTCCGGCACGGCATCTACGCCGAGCCGAAGACATACCACGCGTGGGTCCGGTTTTCGGGGCCCGGGCCGTACGTGACCCCGGACATCGACGACGTCGGCTTCATGAGCATCAGCATCAAGCTGATGGGCGTGCCGGGCCCGAAGCTGATGGAGGAGGAGAAATCCACTCTGGACATGTTCGGCGTGTCCACGCCGACCTTCGTGACCCCCGACACCGAGGCGAACGCGCAGCTCCAGATCGAGAGCCTCCGGAACGCGCAGATCTTCTACTTCCTCAACTTCCACCGGCCGCACGTTCTCGACGGTATCATGCAGGCGCTCTGGATCAAGACCCAGAGCAGCCCGTTTGAGGCGCCGTACTTCAGTTGCGTGCCATATCTGCTGGGCGAAGGCCAGGCCATGCAGTACTCGGTGTGGCCGAAGGAGAAACGGCGCACCCGCATCCCGCGCCTCCCGTTCCGCCCGCCTGACGATTACCTGCGCGACGCCATGGTCGCGGCCCTGGAGCGCGGACCGGTGGAGTTCGACATTCGTCTGCAGCGCCAGACCGATCCGCACCTGATGCCGATCGAGAACAACGCGGTGCTGTGGCCCGAGCGCCTGTCACCCCGCGTGTCGGTCGCCACGCTGCACATTCCGCAGCAGACGTTCACCTCGCGGGCGCAAATGGAATTCGCCAAGCGCCTGTCGTACAACCCATGGCACACGATTGCGGAGCATCGGCCGCTGGGGAATCAGAGTCGCGCGCGCAAGCGCATGTACTGGACCCTGTCGCAGCTGCGGCACTCGATGAACGCGGTACCGCATTCCGAGCCCACCGGGGACGAGGTCTTCGAGTAACGGCGATGACTCCGCAATCGCAGTTCATGGTGCTGGCGCCGATCGATCCGCGGCATGAGGCGGCCCTCCGCCAGCAGCTGGCGTCGATGAACGACGCACCGGGACGCGTGAACCCCCACAACGCGCTGTTCCCGTTCGCGAAGTGCGACACCGTGCACGTGGCGCGATTCCTGATCATCGACGACCGGACGGGCGACGACGTTCGCGCGCACGGGCTGACCCCGCCCTCCTATCCGTTGTACCTCGCGTTCCTCGGCGACATCGACGGCGAGGCGGATGCGTTCCTGCAGGATGCGGCGCGCCTGGCGTCGGCCGGCTTGCGCTCGCTGTTCGCATGCTGCGACGGCTTCGCGCCCGACACCGACCTGCTCGGGTGGATGAGAGCGCACAGCGTCCCCTCGGCGGCCAACTATGTGAACTGGGTGGGCCGGACGGTGCGACGTGTCCGCGAGGAGGCGGCGTTGCGCGAGGCTGTCGATCGCTGGCTCGCGCAGAACGCGCAATCCCTCGCCGGCCGGCCGGCAGCGGCGCTTCACGCGGCGCTCAGGCAGTACATCGACGCTGAACGGTCGGCGGGACGCCTCAGCCTCTCACCGGACGAACCAACGCCGGTTGGCTGGCGGGTGCGCAACCTGATGCACCTGATCGGCGTTCCGGTAGCGCTGCTGATCGCGTCTCCGGTCCTCATACCGGTGGCGATCGTCACGCTCCTTCGTCTGCGCGCGCTGGAGCGGGCCGATCCGGAGCTCTGTTCCCGCGTCGACGGGCAGTACTCCGACCACCTGGCCGATCTGGAAGATCACGACGTCACCAATCAGTTCACGGCGATGGGGAGCCTGAAGCCCGGGATCGCGCGGCTCTGGATGGCGATCGCCGCGTTCTTCCTGATCGATTACGCGGCCCGCCACGTCTTCACACACGGCGGGTTGGCCCGCGTGCGGACGATTCACTTCGCACGCTGGGTCTTTCTCGACGGCCGGAAACGTGCCGTGTTCTTCAGCAACTACGACGGAAGCCTCGAGAGCTACATGGACGACTTCATCAACAAGGTCGGCTACGGCCTCAACATCGCGTTCAGCGGGGGCATTGGATATCCGCGCACCCGGTGGCTGCTGCTGGACGGGTGCAGCGACGAGTGGAAGTTCAAGGAGTACCTGCGACGGCATCAGGTGCCGACGCAGGTGTGGTACAAGGCGTATCCGGGGATGACGGCGATGGACCTCGAGCGGAACGGAGGCATCCGCCGGGGACTGGAATCGGCGGCGCTGAGCGATGCCGAGGCGCGCGAATGGGTGGCACTCCTGTGACGCGCGGCGACGTGGACCTTGCCGACGTGCAGGGCCTCGTGCGCTTCGGCTACGGCAAGCTGACCCAGGCCGCATACGTGCTGGCGCGTGTCAGGAACCCGGTGGCCGCGCGCGCATGGCTCAGATCCGCTCCGGTCACCAGCGCGGTGACGATGACT
Source organism: uncultured Gemmatimonadaceae bacterium (assembly GCA_963740565.1). GTDB lineage: Bacteria > Gemmatimonadota > Gemmatimonadetes > Gemmatimonadales > Gemmatimonadaceae > CAVUFA01. The sequence continues at coordinate 105,502 of CAVUFA010000006.1, forward strand.
CCCCCGCCATCGACAGCGCTGCAGGTCGCCTTCACCGCCCCGGGGCTGGAGGCGCTCGGGGTGCCGGCGTCCGTGGTCACCGGTTTCTCCGCCGAGTTTCTGGCCGGGATGGCGGCCGAGAACCGCGCGCGCCGGCTGGGCGATGTGGGGAACAACGCGCCGGCCGGGTGGGAGTGGGGGGCCGGCGTGCCATCGCGAGTGCCGCACCTGGTCGTGATGTTCTTCGCCGAGCCCGGGAACGGTGGCGTCGACGCATTCATGCATCGCGTGCAGGGAAACACGTGGACCGATGCCTTCGACGTGCTGCGCCGCCTGGACACCGCAGATCTCGACGGCGTCGAGCCGTTCGGGTTCACCGATGGCATCAGCCAGCCCGAGATCGACTGGGAGCAGGCGCGGGATCCCCTGCCCACCCAACTCGACATACACCAACGTCGTCGCGCTCGGAGAGTTCCTGCTCGGCTATCGCAATGAATACGGCAAGTACACGGATCGCCCGATCGTCGCCGGCGATGCGGCGTCGGCGGATCTGCTTCCCGCCCAGGACGCGCCGTCACAAAAGGACGTCGGCCGCAACGGGACGTATCTCGTTATGCGACAGCTTCGGCAGGACGTCCGGGGGTTCTGGCAGTTCGTCGCACGACAGGCCGGCGGCGACTTCGACCACGCCGACCAGATCGCGGCGGCCTTCGTCGGACGCGCGCGCGCGGGCGACCCTCTCGTGCCACTTCAGAAGGGGCCGATTCCCGGCATCGGCACCAAACCCGATGCGATCCGGCTCAATCAGTTCACCTTCGACGGCGATCCGGCGGGCACCGGCTGTCCGTTCGGCGCGCACGTGCGCAGAGCGAATCCGCGCAACGCCGATCTTCCGCGCCACCCGAGCGGAGTTGCGCGGCTGCTCGCGATGCTTGGCTTGGGCCGACAATCGTTTCGCGACGACCTGATGTCATCGGTGCGCTATCATCGCGTGCTGCGGCGCGGCCGCGAGTACGGCGCCGGGACTCACGCCCGCTGGAGGCGCTGGCGCCGGCGCCATCCACGATCCCGAGCGCGGACTGCATTTCGTCTGCCTCAACGCGAACATCTCGCGTCAGTTCGAATTTCTGCAGAACGCGTGGATCATGAACACCAAGTTCTCCGGCATGAGCGGAGAAAGCGATCCCCTGCTGGGCGCCCGTGCGCCGATCCCGGGTTGTCCGGTGACGGACGAGTTCACGATGCCACAGGATGGCGCACCCGCGCGCCGCGTGAGCGGGCTGCCACAATTCGTCAGCGTTCGCGGCGGCGCCTACTTCTTTCTGCCGGGTCTCCGGGCATTGCGGTTCTTCGCGACTGGAGCGCGGCGCCTAACGGGAACCGGATGATAAATTGACCATGGCCGTGACCCAGAAGCATGTGGACGATCACACCCCGATGGGGGCGACGCTGCGAGACGGCGGCGCGACGTTTCGAACCTGGGCGCCATCGGCGCGCGAGGTCTACGTGATCACCGACGCGCTCGCGGCAGCGCGGCAACCGGGGTGGGCACCCGCGGCCACGGATTCGCTCGCCCGCCGCGCCGACGGATCGTGGGCGGGATTTGTTCCGGGCGTCGCGAACGGCACACCCTACCGGTACTGGATTGTCGGTGAAGGCAGCACAGGCTTCAAGCGAGACCCGTATGCGCGGGACCTCGGCACTGTCCCGGCGTTTCCCGATTGCGACTGCCTCGTACGGCCGTCGAACGACTACCCGTGGCATGACGACGGCTTTCGCGTGCCGGCGTTTCGCGATCTGGTGGTTTACCAGTTGCACGTCGGCACCTGCTACGCCGCAGATGCCGCTGGACACGATCAGCGTGAGACGCGACGAGGCAGGTTCCTCGACCTCCTTTTTCGCATTGAGTATTTGCGCGATCTGGGCGTGAATGCCGTTCAGCCGCTGCCGATTCAGGAATTCCCGTCGATGTTCAGTCAGGGATACAACGGCACGGACTACTTCTCGCCGGAGACGGACTATCACGTGGGTGAGGCGGATGAGCTCCTGCGCTACCTCCACGAAGCCAATCGGCTGCTCGGCCAGCATGGCCGTCCAGCGCTCTCTGTTGGCGACATCAGCTCGGCAACCAATCAGCTCAAGTGCGTCGTCGACCTGTGCCACCTCAATGGCATGGCGGTGATTTTCGACGTTGTGTACAACCATGCCGGCGGCGGTTTTGATGATCACAGCATCTACTTCTACGATCGCCGACCGTTCGGGTCGAACAACGAGAGTCTCTTCTTCACCGACGAGGGATGGGCGGGGGGACTGGTGTTCGCGTTCTGGAACGCAGGCGTGCGCGGCTTTCTCGGGGACAACGCGACGTTCCTCCTCGACGAATATCACGTCGACGGCCTGCGTTACGACGAGGTGAGTGTGATCGACGACTTCGGCGGCTGGACCTTCGCGCAGGCGCTGTCGAGCCGCGTTCGCGCGGCGAAGCCGGAGGCCATTCAGATCGCGGAATACTGGAAGGACTCGCGCTGGCTGGCGGTGCAGCCGGTTCCCACCGGGCTTGGCTTCGACGCCGCATGGTCCGATCGGCTCAGGCGAAGCGTACGTGCCGCGGTCGGCGCCGCGGCGCACGGAGCATCGGCGCCGGTGGATCTCGACGCGGTGGCCGGCGCCCTGTTCGCTCCGCCCGGTTTCTCCGACGGGTGGCGAGCCGTGCAGTTCCTGGAGAATCACGACATCCTGCTCCTCGACCACGCGGACCGCGAGCCGCGAGTATCGCGGCTGGCCGATGAAGGCAATCCGCGGAGCTGGTATGCGCGGAGCCGGGCGCGCGTGGCCACCGGTCTGCTGCTGTCGGCGCCCGGCATTCCGATGCTGTTCATGGGCGAGGAGATCCTCGAGGACAAGTATTGGAGCGACAACCCGGAGGCGGCGCCCGGGACGCTGGTATGGTGGGACGGCCTCGACGTGGACGCCGTGATGCGCGACTTCCTCGCGTTTGCCGGTGACCTGGTGCGAACGCGGCGATCGCTTGGTGCGCTTCGCTCGGACCTCGTCAACCCGTTTCACATCCACAACGACAACCGCGTCCTCGCCTTTCACCGGTGGGTGGAGGGTGCGGGCGAAGACGTGGTGGTGGTGGCGAGCCTGAGCGAAACGGCCTATTGGCGGTACGAGCTCGGCTTTCCGCGTCCCGGCCGGTGGCGCGAGGCGCTGAACAGTGACTACTACGATATGCGGCCGAACCGGCAGATGGTGGGGAATCTCGGCGCGATCGAAGCGACCGGCCGCCCGATGCACGGGTTCCAATGTTCGGGCACGGTGAACATTCCGGCGAACGGGGTTCTGATATTCGCCATGGAATAGCGTTCGAACCTGGATCGGATGCTGCAGCTCAGAACTTCAGCGCGAAGTGAATGAGCCGGTGTGCGTGGGGCTTTTCCTTTCCCCAATACACGATGCCCAGGAAGACGCCCGGGCTCACCTGACGAATCTCGTCCCGAATCCATTGCGCGACGATCGACGTGTGCGAGTAGTCGAGCACGATGCACTCCTTCTCATCGAGCCAGCTCGGCCCCTTGAACACCTCGGCGACGATCGCCCTGTGACCGAGCAGAAACAGGCGGTTCTTCAGCCAGCCACGCGACGGGTTCGCGGGATCGCGCTCGAAGACCTTTCCCTTCCAGGTGAAGATGTGAACGAATTTCGCGATCGCGTCCGACACCTCGTGACCGGGGGCGATGATGGCCGTGCCCTCTCCTTCGCCGGCTGGGATCTCACCGGCAGGACTCGCGCGGAAGATCTCGTCCAGCTGGTCGCCGGACAGTTTGAGGAAATCCGCGGGATTGGTGATCGGCGCCTGGTTGGTTGCCATTTGAGACACTCCGGCTCGGGCACGAACGGTTGGCTGACGGTTCCGGAAGGCGGCCAGCGTTAGCCATCCCGCCGCTCCGGCAAATCTGATCGTCGCCTGTCGCCACGCAAGTAATGTCGGCGGGCACAGCGGTTCAGCATTCCAGCCGGATCGCCCCGGTCGCGCGCGGCACGGGCTTCAGGCCGCTCCTCGTGAGCGCGGCGTTGAGCGCGTCGAGGTCCCGTCCGTTGATCGCCTGCCAGCTCGCAACGGCTTTTCCGAGATCCGCGCACGCCCCGGAAAACCCCTTGAGCGTGCTCGCCGTCGGCGCGTGATCGCCGTTCTGCTGCGCCGTGAGTTCGCCGAGCAGGCGCCCGTGCGATGCGTAGAAGTTCGGCGTCGTCGGCCGCCCGCCGCCGCGCCCGCCGAAACCGCCGAAGCCGCGCCCGCCGCCGGCGCTTCCACCTGCGGTATCAACCTTCGCCCGGAACGCCTTGATGGCGCGAGCGGCTTCCGATGAGGTGTCCGATGGCATCGCGCCATCGAGTGCGGTTCGCATCGCCTCCACCTGCTGGTAGGCATCCCACGCCGCGATCACGTCCATCTGGAGCTTGCGCGTCAGCGCCGACTGGGCGCGCAGCTCTGCGGCGGACGCGGGCGAGCGCGGATCGTTGGTGACCGTCGCCGCCTCGGAGTACGTCTTGCCCTCCACCGTGAGCCGGATGGTGTACGTGCCGGGCGGCGCGAACGCGCCCTGCGGCGCCGCGGGAGTCTGACCGGGGTTCGCGTTGATCTCAAAGGAATGGGTAAACGCCGGAGGGTCATCGTAACGGAAATCCCAGCTCACCCGATTGGTCCCCGCGTGAGTGGGCAGCGGGTTTGGCGGCGCGAGCCAGAAGTTCGGGAACGGCGGCTTCGCGGCTTCGGCAACGGGCGTGATCGGCGCGCTCGAGTAATGCCTGACGACTGCGCCGTCGGAATCGACGACGTCCAGCGTGACGACGCCCGACGGTGTCGAGCCTAACCAGTAATAGATGACCATGCCGTCCGGCGGGTTGAGCGCGTGCGGGACGTCGGGTTGGAACGGCGTATCGGCGTTCACGTTGCGCCGCACGCGCACCGACGGGTCGGGCCTGAAGAGGTGCACCGGCTCGCCGGCGATCGCCGGCGTCATCTGACGCAGCACCGCCGCGTCGTCGAGGATCCAGATGCCGCGTCCGTACGTGCCGACGATCACGTCGTTCCCCTGAAACGCGATCGCCCGATACGAGGTGTTGGGCAGGTTGAGGCTCAGCGACTGCCAGTTGTCGCCGTCGTCGAACGAGACGTACATGCCGCTCTCGGTGCCGGCGTAGAGCAGTCCCACCCGTTGGGGGTCGGCGCGCACCACGCGCACCGAACTTCCCGCCGCCTCGCCGGTGCGAAGGCCGTTGGTGATCTTCGTCCACGTCCTTCCGAAATCCTTCGTGCGGAAGAGGTAGGGCGCGAAGTCGCCCGTGCGGAGCAGGTCCACCGCGGCGTAGGCTTCTCCCGCCACGGTTGGCGAGGTGTCCAGCCCCTCGACGAGCGCACGCGCCGCGAACGGCAGGTCGGGGATCGAGGCATCCTCCCACGTCTTTCCCTCGTCCCTTGTCACCTTGATGAGCCCGTTGTTGAGTCCTGCCCAGATCGTCCCGCGCCCCACCGGCGACGCGGCGAGTGTCTCGATCGCCCCGGGAGGATACCCGCCCGGCGCCGGCGCGGCGGTGTCGGGCGGCGGACTCATTCCCTTCGGATAGCCCAGGTCGGGGCTGATCTTCGTCCAGTGGGCGCCACCGTCCACCGTGGACATGACGAACTGAAAGCCCGCGAGGAGCTCGTGCTGGTTCCACGGCGCCCAGACGAGCGGCATCGACGACGTGCTCCGCGCCCGCAGCCCGGGATCGGTGGCCGGGCTCACGTTGATCCACTGTTCCGAGGGATAGCTGATCTTCACGATGCCGGAGCCGCTCGCGTACACGATGTTCGCGTTGAGCGGGTCGGGGACGATCGTCCCCCACTCCCATCCGTTCACTGGGTTCCAGTCGAGCGGCGTCACCTCGCCGAGGTTGCCGCGGCTCCGCTGGCGGATGGCGCCGGCATCCTGCTGTGTGGCGTAGATCCAGTACGGGAACGAGTTGTCGGTGGAGATGTGATAGACCTGCTCGGTGGACTGGTTGTACCACGTACTCCAGTTCTCTCCGCCGTCGAGCGTGACGATGGCGCCCTGGTCGTAGCCGAGCAGGATACGCCGGCCGTTGGTGGGGTCGATCCAGTGCGCCTGCGGATCGTCGCCGCCCGGTGCGCCGCGGAAGCCGGTAAACGTGTTGCCGCCGTCAGTGGACTTGTAGCTCGCGGTATTGAAGGTGTACACGACGTCGGGATTGTTCGGGTCCACGAAGACACCGCAATTGTAGCCGCCCTGGCCGTTGCGGATGCGCTGGTCGGTGGGATCCATCTGGCGCCACGTCGCGCCGCCATCGTCGGAGCGATGGAGCCCGCCGTTGTCGATGAGGTATACGCGCCGCGCATCGGTATTCATGGCGACCGCGATGGACGTGCGGCTGGCCGAAAGGCGCGGCAGGCCGCCGCCGGTGAGCTCCTTCCAGGTGACGCCGCCGTCGGTGGACTTGTAGACCGACGTGCCGGTGGGTCCGGTGGCTCCGCCGCGGCCTCCTCGGCCGCCCCCGCCACCCGCAGGGGGCGGCGTGATGCCGGAGGGCGGCGGCGGTGCGGTGTAGTGGCGCATCGTCGTCGCGAAGACGACGTCGGGCCGGTCGTACGCGATCGCGATCTTCTGGACGCCGACCGTATCAGCGACGAAGAGCGTCTTCGTCCACGTCGCGCCGCCGTCGGTGGAGCGATACACGCCGCGCGTGTCGCTCCTGGCGTGCAGGTCGCCCTGCGCGGCGACCAGGACCACGTCGGGGTTGCGCGGGTCCACGACGATGGACGGGATCTGCTTGCTGGCGTCGAGGCCCACGTGCTTCCAGGTCGCGCCCGCGTCGGTGGACTTGTAGACGCCGTTGCCCTCGTTGACGACGCCGCCGGTGACCTGGTCGCCCGTTCCCACGTAGATGACGTTGCCGTTCGACGGCGCCACCTCGATCGACCCGATGGACGAGACGTCCCTGACCGCGTCGAACACCGGGTACCATACCTCGCCTGCACTGGTCGTCTTCCAGACGCCGCCGGCCGGCGTGCCGACGTAGAACGTCCCGGGTTCGCCGATCACGCCCGAGGCCGCGGAGATACGTCCGCCACGGAACGGGCCGACGTTGCGCCAGACAAGTCCCGAGAGGAGATCGGGTTTGATCGGCGCGGCAGCCGCGACGACGAGGAATGAGGCCAGAGCGACTGTCGCGCGAGCGCGCGCCGCGAGTGCGATCATCCGCTTTACCTCACGATCGTCAGGGCTCCCTCGCTCGACGTCACGTACATCGTGTCGCGCTGCAGGAAGTGCCCCGAATACACGATATCGCCTGCGGAGCGGTGGATCGTGAACGACAGCTTGCTGTGGGTGAAGGTGCCGTCGAGATCCGAAAGGCCCAGCGAAGGATGATCCTCCTCTCCGGTGAAGGTCCCGGAGGCCGTGCTGTCGTCACCCGACGCCAGGCTGAACGTGTGCGTGTCGTCCAGCAGGTCGTGCCAGGTGTTGCTGATGATCGGCAGAAAGTCATCCGCTGCGGGGCCGGAGCTGTCCGAACAGGCTGTCGCCACCGCCACGACCAGCGCCGTGAGTGGAATGATCCGCTTCCAGTGTCTGCCGTACATGGCGCCCTCCTGTGAGCTGCTTCGTGCGCTCACACCATGGGTTCACGCGTCTCCCAGATCGCTGAGCAGATGATCGATTCGCCTCTGCAATTCCTCCAGCCGCGGGTCCAGTTCCCGCACCGCCAGCGCCACTGTCGCCAGCACCTCGTTCTGCGCCTGTTTCGCGGCGTTGCCCTGTATCTGTTTCAGCCGGATTCGATTGATCGTCTCGAGCGTCTCGTTGAGCGGCAGGATATGCACGTGATGAATCTCACCGAGCGCGTAATCCAGCACGCCGCGACATTCGGCGCCGAGCGTCTCGCTCCGCCACAATGTGCGAATCGTCTTCTCGAATCCCGGGCCCGTGGCGTTCAGCCGCTCGTACGCGGAATTGTACTCCACAATCGCCGACTTCAATGCGTCGTACGCCTTTCCGGACGTGAGGGCGAACTCGCCGGCCAGCCGGAATGCGTTCCGCAGGTCTTTCGCTTCATTCACGTACGTCTTCAGCACCTCGGCGATCGGGGCAAACTCGCGCGCGCGCTCCATCGACCGCGTCTCCTCCACCCGCAGCGATTCCGCCTCGATCTGCGCTCGAGCGGCGAACTGCACCCGAAGGGAATCGAGCACCTGGCGGATCTCGTCCTGCTTCGCTCCACTCGCGACCAGATTCGCCTCCAGGGCCTCCCGCTGCGCGCTGAACACCCGCTCCATGAGCGACTCGAACGACGGGCCGACAATGATGCTCGTCACGATCGTCGAGTCCCGGACCACGGGAATGGCGCCCTTCGGGTAGCGCACGGACCATTTCGGATCACTGAGCCCCACGTCCACGATCTCGATCTGCGACGTGCCAGCCGGGAGATTGAATTCGAAGTAGCCGTTGTCGTTCGTCAGGGTCTGACCGAACTGCCTGGCCCGCACCACAACTCGCGCAACCGACGGTCCATTTCCTTCGCGCACCAGTTGGCCGCGGAAACGGCTCACTCCGCTTCCTCCCTGCCCGCGGACTGGGCAGAACATGGCGGATGTGAGAAGCGAGAACGCCGAGACAGCCGCCGCAACGCGCATCATTCCCGGGTGATCCTCAGCCGCAGCGCGGGCTGCTCGGCCACGGTCACGGTGTTGTCGAGGAGGATCCGGCCGCCCTTCTCGACCGACACCGGCACCACGGTTCCCGGCGCGTACGGAACGCTGAGCGCGAAGCGGCCGCTTGCGTCGGTCGAATCCGTCGCCACTCCGCCGCCGAAGCTCACGACCGCATCACGGACAACCCGGTCATTCGCATCGGTCACGACGCCAGACATCGGCGTCGCATAGACCACGCGCTTGAGCGCCAGATCCACCACGTGACTGGCCGGGATCCGCACCGGGTCGGCACCTGCGGCCTCGTATCCGGGGACATCCGGGATGAGGCGGATTGCCTCGCCCGCAAGACTCGACGCCACCTCCGCAAAGACGACCTGTCCGTCGGCGGAAATCGGCGCGGACCGGCGCGACTGCCCGAGGTCGAGCATGACGCTGCCCGAATGCACCAGGTCCGCCGGACCGCCGGGACCATACACGCGCACCGTCAGCGAAAACGTCGTCTCCCGGTTCGCGAGCAGGAGTCCACCCACGATGACCAGACCCGCCACCACCGCTGGACCGGTGAGCTCGATGGTGCCGTACGAGAGCTTGCCGGTGAACTTCGCGTGCGACCGCAACGCACCGGAGAGAAACGCGGCCGCGGCCAGCCCTACGGGAAACAGCATCAGGTAGTACAGCCAGTTCGGGATGAACGAGAGCTGGCCGGCAAACACCACGTAGGCGACCGCACCCAGCAGCGTGACGAGAAAGGCCGCTGCGCTGACGTACACCCAGACGAGCGGACGGACCGTTGACGAACTCTTGGCCATGCGGCTCCGCCGGTCAGTAACTCCCGAGCCACGCGATCGCAGGTGGGATCAGTTCGCGATCGCGCGAGGGGCCAGTTCTCGATCGTGCGTGGGGCTGGTGCATGATGGGACCGCGGTGGTACCCGCGCAAGTCCGACCCGATGGGCCGGAAGTCGCCACAAATCCGCGTCCCGCACCTGGCGGGGCGCTCGCCGCCTTGCCGCTTCATCGTTCACGGTACAAGATCAGCGCATCTCCAACACCCACGTGGAGCCACCATGTTCGTGCCCCGTTCGTTCCGACCCGCCGGCCTTCGGGCCATGTCGATCCTCACCGTCGGCGCCGTGCTCCTCGCACCCGGGGCGGGAGCGCAAACGCCCGAGCCCATCCGATTCGCGCGCACCCCGGCGGTGGCCACCGACGGACGCATCGCGTTCGCCTACCAGGATGACATCTGGACCGCGGATGCCAATGGCGCGAACCCACGGCGCCTTACGCTGAACCTGGCGCGAGACTTCGCGCCGCGGTTCTCGCCCGACGGCAAGTGGATCGCCTTCACCAGCAACCGCACCGGCAACGACGACGTTTTCGTGATGCCGTCCACCGGCGGCGAGACGCGACAGCTCACCTGGTACCCGGGTCCCGATCAGGTCCAGAACTGGATGCCCGACGGGCAGTCACTGATTATCTCCAGCAACCGTGGGTGGAACGCCTTCGGATCGCCGCTGTACCGGCTGCCGCTCGACGGGCAGCCGGCGACCGCGCTCCCAACGGGCTACGCCGCCACCGGCAGCATGAAGCCGGACCTCTCCATGCTGGCGTACAACAAGCGCCTCCCCTCGGCGTGGCGAAAGGGATTCCGCGGCAACGCCACCGCCGACATCGCGGTGGTCGACGTAAAGAGCGGCGAGATCAGCGACGTCACCGACACGAATCCCGCGCAGTACCGCACATACGTGAACGACGTCTTCCCCATGTGGGGCGCCGACGGCCTCATCTATTACTCATCCGAGCGCGACGGGACCTATAACCTGTGGCGCATGTCGGCAAAGGGCGCCTCGCCGCAACAGGTCACGAGGTACAAGGACAACGGCGTGTTCTTTCCGTCCATGTCGCCCGACGGCAAACGGATCATCTACCAGCGGGACTTCGATCTCTACACCCTCGACGTGCCTGACGGGACGCCGAAGAAGGTGTCGATTCCGTTGTCCTTCGACGCCAAGGTGAACGACGTGGAGTTGCTCACCACCAACGCGCGGGCGGAAGCGTTCAGCGTGTCGCCGGGCGGCGATTACCTCGCGGTGGATTTTCATGGCGAGATCATGATCGTGCCGGCCGAATCCGGCTTCGGCGAGAAGACGCAGGTGACGGCATCGTCGTGGCGAGACCGGAACGAAGTGTACTCCCCGGACGGGAAGAAGGTCGCGTACGTCTCCGACGAGACCGGCGATGAGGAGGTCTGGGTGTTCGACCTCGCGACCGGGGTGCGGAAGCAGCTCTCGAAGCAGGAGTCGGAGAAGGCCGACATCACCTGGGCGCCGAATTCGCAGAAACTCGCCTACGCGGCAGCCAATCGGGTCTTCGAGGTGGACCTGACCGGCGGCGCAGCGCGCGAGCTCGCGCACAACCCCGCCGGCGGGTTCAGCCTGTCGGAATACTCGCGCGACGGCAGCTGGCTGGTGTACACCAGGCGCGACGACGATCAGAACGCCGACACCTACCTCTACGACATTCGCGCCAGGAAGGAGTACGACGTCACCCAGAGTCCCGGCACCGATGGCGAGGGGCTGCTCACCCCGGACGGCAAGACGCTGGTGTTCGTCTCCAATCGCGACGGGGCGCAGAACCAGCTCTTCACCGTGTCGCTGGCGCGACTCACCGAGGACCCCGATGACCCGCTCGTTCGCGAGCGTGTGCGGCGGGCGGCGCAGGCGGCGGGCGGAGGGCGCGGCGGGCGCGGCGGCGCGGCGCCCGACAGCGGATCGGGGCCGACGCACATCGACCTTGAGGGCATCGAGAAGCGCGCAATGCAGCTCACGCGTGGACCGGTGGGCGTATCAGGGTTCTTCCTCTCGAACGACGGTCGAACGGTGTACTTCGCCGTGGGCGGCGGATTTGGTGGACGCGGCGGCGGGGGTCGCGGCGGCGCGCCGGCCAACAGCGCGGCCGCTGGTCTCTTCTCGATCGGGATCGATGGGCGCGATCAGCGCCGCATCGCCGCGGGTACGTTCGCCGGCATGCAGCCGACCGCCGATCGCCGGGCCATCTTCTTCCGCGCGCCCGCCCGCGCCGCGGCGAGCACCGAGCCCGGCACACCGGCGCCGGCGGGGTTCGAGATCGAACGTCTCGCGATTCCCGGAGGCGCCGGCGGCGGTGGTGGTGGCGGCCGAGCTGCGGGCGCGGGGACCGGCGGCGCCACCACGCAGAGCGGTGAGCGCGTGAACTTCTCGTTCCAGGTGCGCGTCGATCGCCGCGAGGAGTGGAAGGAGATGTTCGGCGAAGTGTGGCGCGCGATGAAGTACCGCTACTACGACGCCTCCATGAACAACCACGACTGGGCGGCGATCCGCGCCCGGTACGAACCCCTGCTCCGGTTCGTCGGCACCAACGAGGATCTCTACGATCTGGGCAACGCCATGATCGGCGAGATCAACTCGTCGCACACCGGCGTGAGCGGCCCGCCCACCCACGTGGTGCCGGACATGTACCGCTCGCGATTCCTCGGCTTCGAGCTGGAACCGGCGGGCGGGCGGTATCGCATTGCGCACATCTATCGCGACGGCCCCGCCGACAAGGAGTGGCTGGGTCTCGCGGTGGGCGACTACGTGCTCGCCATCGACGGCCAGGACGTGAAGGCCGGCGACAACTACTGGAAGATTCTCGCCAATACCGCCAACGAGTACGTGCCGGTGAAGGTCGCCAGGGCTGCTGACGGTGCGAACGCCCGCACCGCGCGCATCGCCAGCGTGGAATCGCTCAACAACATCAAGTACGAGGAATGGGTGGCGGACAACCGTGACGAGGTGGAGAAGGCCACCAACGGCGAGATCGCGTACGTGCACATCCGGGCCATGAACCAGCCGTCGCTGGCGCGGTTCGAGAACGAGATCGACCGCTTCTGGAACAAGAAGGGGATCATCGTCGACATCCGGAACAACGGCGGCGGGAACATCGACCAGGAGCTGCTCGACATCCTGGAGCGGCGCCCGTACGAGTTCTGGAACAACCGCAACGGCGCGCGCACCTGGGGGCGCCGCCCGCGTCAGGCCATCGCCGGCCCCAAGGTGATGCTGGTAAACGCGCGCTCGGCCAGCGACGCCGAGGTGACGCCGATGGGATTCCGCGAGCTGGGGCTCGGGCGCATCGTGGGGAACCCGACCTCGGCGCAGGTGATCGCGACCGGGAGCTACGCGCTGATCAATGGCGGCGCCGTGCGCACGCCGGGGTCCCTGGTGGTGACCTGGGATCCCTCGAAACCCAACAACTACGGCGTGAACCTCGAGGGCTATGGCGTGCCGCCCGACGTCTGGGTGAAGAACTCACCGACCGACGAGGTGAAGGGAGTGGATCGCGAGCTCAAGGCCGCGATCGACGAGGCGTTGAAGATGCTGAAGGAGGGACCGGGGAAGCGCGTGACGAACCAGTAGTCCGCCGGACGGCGACGGGCGCCTTGCTGATACCGCTTTTGACCAGATCGGCGCGCGCCCTGGTGCGTCTGGCCACGCTCGCATGCGCCGTGGCCGTGCCGGCGACCGCCCCGGCGCAGACGCCCGCCCAGATCGTCGATCGCGTCGATCAGCTCCTGCGCGGCTCCTCCAGCACCGGCTCGCTCACCATGAGCATCACCACCAGGCAGTGGTCGCGCTCCATCGATCTCGAGCTCTGGTCGCTGGGCACCGACTATGCCCTGCTCCGCGTCACCGCGCCCGCCAAGGATGCCGGGACCGCGACGCTCAAGGTGAAGAACGAGGTGTGGAACTACCTCCCGCGCGTCGATCGCACCATCCGGATTCCGCCGTCGCTCATGAGCGGTGCGTGGATGGGGTCGCATTTCACCAACGACGATCTGGTGAAGGAGAGCCGGCTGGTGCGCGACTACGACATCACCATCGACTACCAGGGCGACCGGGACGGTGTGCGGGTCTGGGAGCTCTCGCTGGTGCCGAAACCCGACGCCGCCGTGGTGTGGGGGAAGATCGTGATGCAGGTCCGGCAGGCCGATCTCATGCCGGTCTGGGAACACTACTACGACGACGCCGGCCGCCTGGCGCGCTCGATGACCTTCGGCGATTACCGGACAATGGGAGGACGGCTCGTTCCCGCGACACTGACCGTGGTGCCGTCCGACAAGCCTGACGAGCGCACGACCATTACCTACCACATGCTCTCGTTCGACGTCGGGCTCGCGCCGGACTTCTTCTCGCTGCGCAACCTCCGGAGCGGCGGCTGACATGGCCGGCGGCTCAATCTGGTGGCGCATCGCCTTTCGCAACCTCGGCCGCAACCCCAAGCGCACCGTGCTGGCCGCCAGCGCGCTCGCGTTCGGCTTCGTCGCCGCCATCGTGATGGCCGCGGTGTCGGACGGCATGACCGCCGAGATGATCGAGAACGGGACCCATGCCCTGTCGGGCCAGATCCAGCTCCATGCCCGCGACTACCTGCCGGCGCGGCACATCTACGACACGATCGGCGACAGCGGGGTCACAGTGGACCAGCTCGTCGCGGCGGTCGAAGCGCAGCCGGGCGTGCTGGCGGCCGCCCCGCGCGTCTACGGCGCCGGTCTGCTCAGCACTGCGGCTCACACCGAAGCCGCGATGATCGTCGGGATGGATCCCGCCCGCGAACCGGCGGTCAGCCGCCTGGCGGCGAGCATCAACGAGGGGCGCGCACCGCGCGAGGGCGCGAAGGAGATCGCCATCGGCAGTGAGACCGCGCGGCGGCTCCACGTGGCAGTGGACACCCAGATCGTCGTGGTCGCGCCCGCCGCCGACGGGTCGTTAGGCAACGATCTGTACGTGGTGAGCGGCGTCTTCCATACCGGCCTCGCGGACCTGGATGCGGGCATGGCGGTGATGTCGCTCGACGCCCTGCAGGCGTTGCTCGTGCTGCCCGCCGGGCGCGTGCACGAGATCGCCGTGTCCGTCCGGCAGCCCTGGGGCGCTCCCGCCATCGCGCATGCCGTCGCCGCCACCCCGGCCGCGGCGCGGGCCGGCCTCGCGGTGGAATCGTGGACCCAGTTCCGCCCCGAGCTCGCCTCGTATGCGGCCCTGGCGCGCGGATCGAACGGCCTGCTCATCGCCATCGTCTTTCTGATGGCGGTCTTCGGGGTCACCAACACCCTGCTCATGAGCACCTTCGAGCGCCGCCGCGAGTTCGCGGTCGAGCAGGCGCTCGGCGTGAGCGACGGCGCGGTCGCGCGCACGGTCGTCTACGAAGGGCTCGTCCTGGGCCTCTGCTCCCTGCTCGCCGGCGCGATCATCGCCGCGCCGATCCTGTACTGGTGGCACGCCGCACCGCTTGATCTGAGCCGCCTCATCGGCAACTTCACCGTCTCGGGCGCCCTGGTGCGGCCGGTGTTGCGCGCCGAACCATCGTGGGGCGTGCCGCTCCAGGCGGCGGCCGCGCTGCTGGTGACCTCGATCATCGCCGCGCTCTATCCCGCCTTTCGCGCCACCCGGATCCCGCCGGCGGATGCGATGGGAGGGCGCGAGTGAATCACGCCCGCGTCCTGGTCCGTCTCGCAATCCGGAACGTTGCCCGCCAGCGCCGGCGAAGCCTGCTCATTGCGCTCGCGATGATGCTGGGCGTCGCCCTGCTCATCATCTTCCTTGCGGTAGGCGACGGGATGCATGCCCAGTGGATCGATGCCGGCGTCCGGCTCGGCGACGGCTACCTGACGGTGGAGTCTCCCGCGTATCGGCGCACCGGCAACCTCGACGACCGCCTCGACGCCCCCGTGCTCGACGCGGTCGAACGCGCGCTTCGGAAATTGGGGTCAGACTCGAATTTCAAGGAACGCGACGGGTGGACCGCAGCGCGCCCCGCTGTGACCGGCCGCATCACGGTCGCGGCGCCGCGGCTCACCGTCAGCGCGCTCGCCAGCTCCGCCACGTCGGCGCTCCCGGTAGGCGTGAGCGGCGTCGATCCCGCGATCGAAGCGCGCTTCTCCGCCCTGCCGCCGAAGATCGACAGCGGCCGGTTCCTCCAGCCGGGCGACCGCCTCGGCGCGGTGGTGGGGACCGGACTCGCGGAGCGGCTGGATATCGGCGTCGGATCGCGCTTCGTGCTCACCTCGCAGGGCGCGTCGGGAGAGGTGCAGGAGCAGCTCGCGCGCGTGGTGGGAATCTTCCACACCGGCATTCGCGAGGTCGACGACGGCGTGGTCGACATCCCGCTGGAAACAGCGCGGCAGTGGCTCGGCGTGCCGGGCGCCGCCACCTCGATCGCGATCCTGGTGCCTGACGAGCACGACGTCACACCGCTGCTCAACCGGCTGGGCGGTCTGCTGCCGCACGGCGCCGACGCGTTTTCGTGGCGGGAGACATCGCCCGAGCTCGATGCCGCGGTCCGGATCGACAACTTCGGCAACTACCTCTTCAACGCCATCCTGCTGGCGATCGTCACGCTCGCGGTGCTGGAGGCGCTGCTGGTGTCGGTGCTTCACCGCCAGCGCGAGTTCGGCGTCCTGCGGGCGATGGGGCTGGCGTCGCGCGAGACGTCGGTGGTGGTGCTCGCCGAAGGCATCACGCTCGCGGTCTTCAGCGGCATCGCCGGCATGGCGCTGGGATTCGGCGTCACCTGGATGCTCGGCCGGCACGGGCTCGACCTCACGCGATTCGTCGGGGAGAACCTCTCGATCTCCGGCGCGGTGGTGAGTCCGGTGGTTCACCCCGCGGTGCGGCTGGCCCGCGCGTGGCAGGGCATCGCGGTGGTGATCGGGCTCGGTATCCTCTCTTCCCTCTATCCCATGTGGCAGGCGGCGCGCATCGACCCCGCCACCGCCATGCAGAGCGAGCAATGACCCATGCCTGACGAGAGACGCTTCGCCGTGCGCACCGAGGCGCTGTGGAAGATCTACCCCCAGGAGCCGGCTCCGGTGGAAGCCGTGCGCGACCTGACGCTCGAAGTGGAGCGAGGGGAGTTCCTCGCACTCGCTGGCCCGTCGGGATCGGGGAAGTCCACCCTGCTCAATCTGCTCGGCGGGCTCACCCGACCCACCCGCGGCCACGTCTGGGTCGATGAGGCGGACCTCGGCGGGATGAGCGATCGCGCGCTGGCGCATCTGCGGCTGCAGCGCATCGGGTACGTCTTCCAGGCGTTCAATCTCGTGCCGGTGCTGTCGGCGATGGAGAACGCCGAGTTCACGCTGCTGCTGCGAGGGGTGTCGGTGCGGGAGCGTCGGGAGCGGGTGCGCGAGCTGTTCGCGCGCATCGGGATGACCGGCTTGGAGGATCGCCGTCCCGGGAAGCTCTCCGGCGGACAGCAGCAGCGGGTGGCGGTCGCGCGCGCCGTGGTGGGACGTCCGGCGCTGGTGCTGGCGGACGAGCCCACCGCCAATCTCGACTCGGCCACCAGCGACGCGTTGCTGACCGTGATGGAGCGTCTCAATCGCGAGGAGGGGACGACCTTCGTCTTCTCGACGCACGATCCCCGCGTGATGGAGCGGGCGCGGCGGCTGGTCCATCTGGTGGATGGGGCCGTCGCGAGCGACCAGCGGCGCGCCCCGCCGGCCTGATGCGCGCCCCGCCGGCCTGATGCGCCCGACGCCCCAGGGTGGCGCGCGGGTTCTCGCGGCGGCGCTGTTCGTGGCGATCGCTTTGCTGCCGGGGAACGTGGCTGCGCAGTCGCACCCCCTCACCGGCTACTACCAGAATGTGATCATCGCCGGGGAGCGCCGAGCCCCGTCTTCTGGTGGCGTGACCGATGCGCAGCGCGCCCGCGTCATGCTCGACCTGAAGCGTGGCCCGTTAGGCATGGCATTGGCATACGAGCAGCGATTCACCTGGCAGAGCAGCGGGGACGGTCTCGCCGCCGGACTCTTTCCGGGCATTGCCGGACCGGCCGCGGGACACGACGGCGACTGGCTGCGGCTGGACGGGACCCTGCACGAGAGTGCACGCGTGTCATGGCGCCAGCGCGTCGATCGGGCGGCGCTGAGCTTCGCGTCGGGCCCGGTCACGGCGACGGTCGGCCGCCAGGTCATTTCCTGGGCGACCACGTTGTTTCTCACGCCCGCCGATCCCTTTCGGCCGTTCGATCCCGCCGATCCGTTCCGGGAGTATCGCACCGGTGTGGACGCGGTGCGGGTGCAGTGGTTCCCCGGTCCGTTCTCGGTGGTGGACGTCGTCGTGCGCGGTGCGTCCTATGGTGGCGAGCACACCCTCACCGCGCTCGCCCGCGGAAAGACCTCGGTGCGAGGATGGGAGGTGTCGGCGTGGGGCGGCGCGATTCGCGATGCGCCGGCGGGCGCGATCGGGATCACGCGCACCATTGCCGGGTCGGCACTGCGAATGGAAGCAGCGGTGCGGCAGGACACATCGGACAAGATGGTGCTGCGCGCCGCCATCGGGATGGATCGTCGGGTGACGTTCTGGGGACGCGACCTGTACGGAGTGATCGAGTATCAGCACGACGCGTTCGGCGCCGGACGTGCGTCACAACTGGTCGGCGTCGCGTTGTCTCCGGCGGCCGTGCACCAGGAGCTGCAGGTATATGGAAGGGACGAGGCGGCGACGCAGCTGTCGTATCAGGTGCATCCGCTGGTGGCGACCGAGCTGCTCTCACTCGTGAATCTTCGTGACGGCAGCGTGCTGCTCGCTCCCGCGATCGCGGCCTCGCTCGGTGCGAATGTCGCGCTACGCGTGGGCGCGTTTCTGGGCGCCGGGCGGTCGAGCCGCCTGGTCATCGCGCCGCGTTCGGAATACGGCGACCTGCCGGCCACGGGCTACGCGGCGCTGAGCCTGTTCTTCTGAGGGGCCAGCGCTCGAGATCAGGGCCCGATTCCGCTACAAGGATTGGCACCGCTTGCCGCGCACTGCGCCCTCGCGGCGGCGTCATCGATCTTGAACTGAAACGCCAGCGAATTGGGGTCCGGATACCACAATGATCCCTGGTGCACCGTGAGCGCGCAGACCGTTTGCACGTGCGCCGGGTCCAGCGCAAACGCCGTCGCCTTGAACAGCATGCCGCCGACGCTGGCGCCGGGATTCTGCGCCATGCCGATCTGCCAGAAGGCGGCCATCAGGTCCTGTTGCATCAGCATCTTCGCCAACTGACAGCCGCGCCCCATTCTGCCGTCGCCGATCGTGCCGCCCTGACCGTGATCGATCTGCGCCTGGGCGTAGAAGTGATACGGATGCGTGGCGCCGAGGCACGGCGTGGTGTAGTCAGGCACAATGTTCGCCACCTGCGGAACCAGGATGTCCAGGTTCGCCCCGAACAAATGCTCGAACTGCGCCATCGCCGGAATGCCGAACACCATGATGGGCACCGTGCTGGTGCCGGCCGGGGGGAGATTGAGTTGCAGGAAGAGCTGGACCATCTGGCGCTGATACTCGGCGAACGCGGCCACCGGCATGTACGCGCCCTGATCGTCCGGCGCGGCGATCGGCACTGCATCCACGTAGCGCTGAAAACGGTCCGTGAGGGCCGGGGTCGTGCCGGCCGTCTGCAGCAACTGTCCCCAGCGATAGGGAACGGGATCCTCCAGATAGTCCCCCAATTGGAGCAAGCGGAGCGGAGGATAATGGAAGAACTGCACCGTGAAGAAGTTCAGCATCGGCAACCCGAGCGGCAGGAAGAAGAACCACTTTCCGGTCTTCTGCGGGTCCCATTGGCCGTTGGCGTGGAGCGCGGGGACCACACTGGTGAGCGCCCGATAGCCGATCGCCAGGAAGGCATTCATCGCGAACTGGTATCCCGAGACACGCGGTGGCAGCGGTCCTCCGCCTTGAGCGTTCAGGGTGATCACCCCGCTGCTGCTGGTGATCTGAACGTTCACCGTGATGCCCGTGTATCCGTCGCGGGCCAGGGTCAGCGAGAACCACTTGTAGACCGCCGCTGCAACCTGGGCCGGGGTGCTGTTGTCGGGCAGCGAGTACAGCGGCGCGAGATAGGAGGCTCCGCCTCCGAGGTCGATGTTGATTTCGTTCATGCGAGACGCGCGTCAGGTTGGGGTAGTCGGGCCCTCGAGCAACATCGTGGCCGCTTCCGGGATATCGCTCATTCCAGCGGCGACGGCAAGCGCGCCGTCACAGCGCCGGCGCCGGAAGCGCGCCATCCACGAGGAAGACCTCTCGCGCAAAGGCCTGCGCGTCGCGGGTGAAGTAGTCCCGCTTCGCGATCTCCACGCGCTGCCGGGTGGCGGTGCAATGCCACGTCTCGAAGCCGCGCGGCTTCGCGGTGCCGAACACGCTGGGTGAGAAGGCGGCGACGTTCAGGCCCCCCTGATCGTCGCGCGCCGACGGATAGCGGAGGAGCTCGACGCCGGCGTCGCGCATCGCCGCGCCGAGCGCCTGGGTGGCGCGGTACGACACCGGCGAGGCGATGGTGCGCCGGTGCGCATCGAACGGCGCGCACCGCGAGGTCGATGCCGCGCGCCGTGTGCGCACGCACGGTGAACACGGTGAGCGGCAGTGGCGACGGCGCCGAGGTCGGCGCGCGTTCCCTCGAGGAAGACGAAGCGGTAGTAGGCCACCTCGGCGAACGTGGTGCGGCGGCTGGTCGCGCCGTACCAGATGCCGCGCTCGAACCGCGTGCCGAACCGCGACCCGTGGCGCAGCGGCGGATAGCGGAACGGCGTGAACAGCAGGTAGTGCAGCCGGCCCCGGGTGCGGTCCGGCGGCTTGGCGCGGTCGATGAGCTCCTCGAGCAGGTGCTGCTCCTCGGCGGAGTCGACGAGCTTGCGGGTGGAGACCTGGTGCTGGGCTTCGACGGCGCGCCACGCCGTGAGGCGCAGCGGGCGGAGCTCAGAGTCGCCCGCGCATCGCGTCCAGATACTGGACGACATCCACCAGCCCCTCCACGGTGCGGATCCGGTCGGCGGGAATCCCGGCCAGGTGGTCGTTGTCGGCGTGCAGCCACAGGCGCGCCTTGTCGTCGTCGCCGCCCACGAGCGCATCGAGGCTGCGGTAGAGCCGGAGGAAGAGGAGCGCCAGCTCACCCTCCTTGCTGGCGGGGTCGAGGCCGCGGCCGTGCTGCAGGCGCGAGACCGAGGCTTCGCTGGTGCCGAGGATCTCGGCGAGCCGGCGGTTGCGGAGCCCGAGCCGGGCGGCGGCGTCGAGGGCGGCGCTGGCGAGGACGGGCGCGGCGGCGGTGCGGACGGGGCCCGCGGGGCGGGCGGTGCCTGGCATCACCTGAAAGAATATTGAAGACTTCTTGCAGGTGCAAGGCGCGGTCGCGTGGGGATGGGCCACTGGCGAGGTCTTCCAGGTCGAGTCCGTCGCCAAGTAATGGCCTGGAGGCCGGTGGCTCTTCAGGAGGGACAGCCCTTCCAGGGAGTCCCAGCGGTACAGTGGTCGATGACCCTTACGGCCGTGATCGAGTAGCATCCAGCACCGGCGGTTACGAAGCGAGCGCTCGCTCAGGCGCCCGACGCCATGCGCTCGAACCGCGGGTTCCCCTTGAGCCCCGCAAACGTGGGATCCGCGCGGAGCCAGCCGGGCGAGAGATAGAACGGGACGGCCAGCAGTTTCTCCAGCTCGTCGAGTGCACGCTCCGACTTCCCCGCCAACAGATAGATGCGCACCAGCTGGAGCTGGAAATACGCGCCGTTCACGGCATCGCGGCTGATGGGCCATTTCGCCGCCGCGGCCTCCCCCGCCTTGACCGCGTCATCGTATTGCCCCATGTACGCGAGCGACACGGCTCTGAGGGCGGGAAGCTGTGGATCATCGGGCGCCGCGCGAAGTTGCTCATCCCACGCCTGGCGCGCCGAGTCGGCATAGGCACGCGTCCTGGTCCGATCGCCCCGTAGCTGGTACACCTGCGCCAGATCCATCGCCCAGATGCCGCGATTGTCATCGAAGTACCTGAGCGGCAGCTTGAGCAGCTCCTGCTGTTGCGAATCGTCCAGGAGCCAGTAGAGATCCTGGTAGGTGGCGAGGTACGCGATGAGGGACGCACGGTCCACAGTCCGCTCCGCGGCCGCGATCACCCTCCGCGCATCGGCCAGATTCCCTCGGGCCAGATCGAGCATCGCGCGATTCTCGATCAGCGTGAGGTTCGTGGGCGCAAGCGTGAGTGCCTGGTCTATCGCCTCCTGCGCTTCCGGGTAGCGCCGCATCGAAGCGAGTGCCCCTCCGAGGCTGCGAAGGATCGGCACCGACCGCGGGTCGTACGTCCGGGCCGCGGTCAGATCGGCCACCGACGCGTCCCATTGTCCGAGCGACTGTTTGATGGCCGCCGCGGCGCGGAGCAGGTTCGCGTTCGTGGGCGCGAGCTTCAACCCTCGCTCGGCCTCGGCCAATGACTGGGCGTAGTCGTGCTCGATGAAATTGTAGTAACTGCCCAGCGCCTGGTGTGCTTCCGGCAGTCCGGGCATGATGGCGAGTGCCTTGTCCGCCGCGCGTCGCGACGCCGAGGCTTCGGCCGGCCCAGGCACGCCGTTGGCGTACACGAGGCCGTACGCGATCGAAAGCTGCGCCCACGCCAGCGCGAAGTTCGAATCGAGGGCGACCGCCTTCTCGTATTCCTTGATGGCGCGGCGAAGCGTCACCGGGTCCCCGGCTGACAGGCCGCCCCCCAGCGCCTCACCGCGCAGGTAGGCGTCGTAGGCCGCCAGGTTCTCCGTCGGCTTTCCCTCGAGTCCCTGGCGCTCGCGCGCGCCTAACGCCAGATCGAGCGCCTCAGCCACCTGCCCGGCGATCTGCCCCTGCACCTGGAAGACGTCGGTGAGCGCGGCATCGAATGACTGCTGCCATTTCACGCCACCCGTGGTCGCGTCGATCAGCTCGGGACTCACCTGCACTCTGCTGGCGCTGCCGGTCCCCTGCTGCCAGCGAACGGTAGCGGTGAGCAGGTAGCGCACGCCTAGCTCCCCGGCAATGTCCTGCGGCGACTTGGCACTGCGCCGATACTGCTCCGAACTGCTCCGCGCCGTCACCTCCATGCCGGGGAGCGCGGAGAGCTTGCCGCGCACGGCGTCGGTCATGCCGTCGGCGAAGTAGGCAACGCTGGAATCCCCGCGGTTCTCGAAGGGCAGCACGGCGAGCCGCGTCGCACCGGCGGCGGCAGCATGGCCGGGGCCCCGAAAGACCAGCACGACGGCCACGGTGCCCCAGAGGAGAGCCGCCAGTCCACCGCCTCGCGCGGCGTTTCCCCACGTGAAGAATCGCCCGACGCCCGCCGGCTCTCCTCCGGCGCGTCTGACGGATTCATACCGACTGGTGCCCAGCAGCACCGCCGCGCCGATCCCGAGCAGGCCCACCGCCAGCCACAGCGTCCACGGCGCGATACCCCAGCGCGAGATCAGTCCATAGATGACCGCGAGGCTCACCAGGCAGGCAGCCCCGTACACGCCCCACACCCGAGCCGGCGACGGTCCGGACCGCGCCGCAGACGTCGGGGCGTGCTGCGCGCTGTGCATCACGGCCGCCAGCGCTTCCTCCAGTTCCACGCCGGAGGCATAGCGATCTGCCGGGTCGACGGGCCATCGCTTTCGCCACCAGCGCCGCCACCGGCGCGGAAACGTCGGGCCGGATGCGCGGCAGCGGCTCGACCTCCTGGGTGAGGCTCTTGGCCAGGACGGCTTGCGGCGTGGGACCGCTGAACGGCGGCTGGCCGGCCAGCATCTCGTAGAGCACCGCACCTAACGCGTACACGTCCGACCGCGCATCCAGCACTGGCTCGCCGGACGCCTGTTCGGGACTCATGTATTGCGGCGTGCCGACCGCGAGACCGGTCCGCGTCAGCGCCGTGCCGCTGTCGGCGGCCCTGGCGATTCCGAAGTCCGCCACCAGCGCGTGCCCTTCGCCCAGCATGACATTGGCCGGCTTGATGTCGCGATGGACGATGCCGCGCTTGTGGGCATATCCCAGTGCTTCCGCCATCTCGCGCGCGAGCCGAAGAGCATCATCCACGGCGAGCCGTCCCTCGCGATGCACCCGCTCCCGCAGGCTCTCCCCTTCAACGTACGGCATCACGTAGTACAGGACCCCGTCACTCTCTCCCGAGTCGTGCACCGGGAGGATGTGCGGATGGCTCAACTGCGCGGCGATCTCGATTTCACGCAGGAAGCGCTCGGCGCCAAGTGTGGCCGCGAGCTCGGGACGCATGACTTTGACGGCGACCCTGCGGCGATGCTTGAGGTCTTCGGCGAGATAGACCGTGGCCATGCCGCCCTCGCCGAGCACGCGCTCAATGCGATAGCGATCCGCCAGCGCCGTCCGGACCTTCGCCACCTCGATCGCCGCGGTAGGCATGGCGCGGGGCGGAACGCCGGGTTCGGTGGGAGTTGCCGTACCGCAGTTGAGGCAGAATCGCGCCTCCAGTGGCAGCGGCGTGTGGCACGCGGGGCAATCGCGGGCGGACGCAGGCGCGGTCAATCGAAGTCAGGCCTCGGCGGGAGGAGGGGGCGGCGTTCGTGGGGGGAATAGCCGACATGCCGTCGTAATAACCGCGGCAGGCGAGCAGAACAATGGATCCGAGGGAGGAGAAGGCGCAAGGCGAACCCGTCGCTGGCGCCGTCAGGCGGTCGACTCTCCGTTCTGACGCGCCGTCGCGCAGTACCTCAGGAGCGGCGTCGGACCCGCGCCACGATGTTGCCCTGCGGGCCTGGCCCGCGCATACTCCCCGCGCCCGCTGGATGAATTCTCCCTCCAACTGACTGATGCTGCACCTCGCGATTGCGGTCGGACTCGTGCTGGGTCTGGCGACGGGCCTCCTCGCCTCGGCGGGCTATGGGTTCTTCGCTACGGTGGCTCACGCGTCGGCGCCCCTCGGCACCGTATTCATGAACGCCATCCGGATGGTCGTCATTCCGCTCGTGGTGGCGGTGATCTTCACCGGAGTCGCAAAGCTCGGAAACCCGAGGAAGCTGGGCCGGCTCGGGGCGACGACGCTAGCCTTTTTCTGGGCGTCGCTGGCCCTCGCGATCATCATGGGGATGGGTTCGATGTGGGTCGGGCTGCACTTCGCGCCCGCGATCGCGGTTCCCGCCGTGGCGGCTCGCGAAGCGCCGAAGTTGCCCGGAGTGGTCGACTTTCTGGTGAGCTTGATCCCCGGCAACCCGTTTGAGGCCGCGTCCGCCGGGTCGCTGCTGCCGCTGATCGTCTTCACGGCGCTCGTCGCCGCGGCCGCCGGTACCCTGCCTGACGCGGCGCGCAGCCGCCTGCTCGGCCTGTCGGAGGCGGCCGGAGACGCGTTGATCAAGCTCGTGTGGTGGATCCTGTGGACCGCGCCGATCGGGGTGTTCGGCCTCTCCGCGCCGATCACGGCGCAACTCGGATGGGGCCTCATTCAGAGCCTGGCGGTTTTCGTCATCACGGTGATCCTGGGGCTGGCCGTCTTCGTGGCCGTCGTCTGTCTTCCCCTCATGTCCGGCCTCGGCGGCATCCGCCCCGCGCGCTTTTTCGGCGGCACGTTAGGCGCAGCGTCGATCTCGTTCTCGACGACCAGTACCGCCGCTGCTCTCCCCGTCACGCTGGAGGAGACCAAGAAGAATCTCGGGCTGTCGGAGGAGGTGGCGGATCTCGTGCTTCCGCTGGGCGCATCGATGTATCGGCCGGGCAGCGCATTCTTTCAGGGCGCGGCCGTGGTGTTCCTGGCCCACCTCTACGCGGTCCCCTTCCCGGCGTCGGCCATCGGCAGCGCGTTGTTGGCGACGTTCCTCGTTTCGCTGACCGTGGCGCCCGTGCCGTCGTCGGGCGTGGTCACCCTCGCCCCGGCGCTCGACGCGATTGGCGTCCCGCTGGCCGGCTTGTCGGTGCTGCTGGGCATCGACCGGATTCCGGACATGTTCCGGACGACGGTGAACCTGGTGGGGCAGATCACGGCGGCGGTGGCGGTGAGCGCCTGGGCCGGCGATCGGGTGGAGCGGGGCGCCGAGTCCGGGACGCCGAGTGGTCCTGGTTAGGCGACCCTGGACTCCCTGAAGCCGGCAGCCATCCTCGCCCTCCGGGTACGGTGCGGCACGATGCTCACGTACTACGACTCCTCGATCACGCCGGAATCAGCCCGTTGCTCCAGATCGCCGAGCACATCGTCGATCTGCGCGAGCGCCGAGCGGAGATCCTCCGCGATCTCCTCGGCGAGGACGTGGGGGTCGGGCAGGTCGGCGGAGTCCTCGAGACTCTCGTCGCGCAGCCAGAAGAGGTCGAGGCTGACCTTGTCGCGGGCGAGGAGCTCCTCGTAGCGTGTACGGCCGCCAGCGGCCGTCGGGCTCTTGCTCGGACCACGTCGCCTTGCGGCTGTGGCGGTCGCCGGGGCGGTAGCAGGCGACGAACTCGTCGAGGTCCGCGCGCGTCAGCGGGTTCTGCTTGAGCGTGAAGTGCATGTTGGTGCGGAGGTCGTAGACCCAGAGATTCTTCGTCCACGGCGTCCTCCGCGCCGGGCTTGCGGTCGAAGAAGAGGACGTTCGCCTTGACGCCCTGGGCGTAGAAGATGCCGGTCGGCAGGCGCAGCAGCGTGTGCACCTCGCAGTCGTGGAGCAGGCGGCGGCGGACCTTCTCGCCGGCGCCGCCCTCGAAGAGCACGTTGTCGGGCACGACGACGGCGGCGCGGCCGTGGATCTTCAGCAGGGACTTCACGTGCTGGACGAAGTTGAGCTGCTTGTTCGAGGTCGTCGTCCAGAAGTCGGGGCGATTGTAGGTGAGGCGTCTGCCGGTCCGTCGTCGCCCTCAGCGTTGACGACGGTGATCGAGGACTTCTTGCCGAAGGGCGGGTTGGTGAGGACCACGTCGGCGTGGGCCGACGGCTCGTCGCGCAGGGCGTCGTCGGTCTTGAGCGGCGGCTCGTGCGTCGTCGTCGTCGGGCCGATGCCGTGCAGGAAGAGGTTCATGGCGCACAGGCGGGTGACGCTGTCGACGAGCTCGATGCCGCGCAGCGCCTCGAAGCGCAGGTGCTTCTTCTGGTCGCGGTCGAGCTTGATGGTGGCTCTGCGATGTAGTCGTGCGCGGCGAGCAGGAAGCCGCCGGTGCCGCAGGCGGGGTCGGAGATGGTCTCGCCGGGCTGCGGGCTGGATGCAGTCGACGATGGCGTCGATCAGCGGGCGCGGCGTGAAGTACTGGCCGGCGCCGCTCTTGGTGTCCTGCGCGTTGCTCTCGAGCAGCCCTTCGTAGGCGTCGCCCTTCACGTCGGCGGACATGGACGACCAGTTCTCCTTGCCGATCAGCTCGACGATCAGCTGGCGGAGCTTGGCGGGGTCCTGGATGCGGTTCTGCGCCTTGCGGAAGATGAGCCCGAGCATCCCGCCCTGCTCGCCGAGCCGCGCGAGCGTCTCGCGGTAGTGCTCTCGAGCTCGCTCGCCCTCCATCTGCGGGGCGGCGAGGTCGGCCCAGCGGCAGCCCTTCGGGATCGGCCTGCTCCTCGCCGGTGAGCCGCGCGCGCTCGTCGGCCATCTTGAGGAAGAGCAGGAAGGTGAGCTGCTCGATGTAGTCGTGGTAGGAGAGCCCGTCGTCGCGCAGGACGTGGCAGTAGCTCCAGAGCTTCTGGACGATGCGGTTGGAGGCGTCGCTCATGGACTGTGAGTCGGGCAGACGTGAGATATCGTAGTACGAACCCTGCGAGGGGCACGACCGGAATGTCCCAAAGTCCGGCAACCGTCGCGACCGAGAGCTTGTTGAATCCGCCGCGCCCATCGCCCCGGTCCCGTTTGTCGTTGCTCAAGATCGAGACCCCCCGAGAGATAGGTGTCGAGCGCGAGGGCGATGACGTACGGATCCGCCTGCTCTCGCGAGCTGTCTGGGTCGATCCAGTTCGGGGCCTCGGGCCAGAATCCGTTTGACGGTGTTAAGATCGGCGTGGCGCTCGGCACCCTCACGAACCGATCGAGCCCAAGCGAGCGCCCGGTCATTCGCTCGATCTGATTCGCCGCGCTGCAGCTCGTCGAGCACTTTGGGGCGGGAAGTTGAGTTACTGAGCTGCCAAGACCTGTACAGTTTCTCGAAGACTGCCTTCCTCCTTGCCTCGGCGAGTCCCGTCTGGCGGATTTCGATCAGCGCCGATGTGTCGACCACCCATACACGGAGGTGCCGTCGGGCACTCAGCCGGCTCCGTGGCTCGGCGGTCGCGAACGAAAGTCAGTCAACGCATCCGGCGATACATCGAGATAGTCGACGATATCCGCCGCTCCGAGAACGTCGTTGCGGAGAGCGTCTCGAAACACCGTCATCGTCCGTTGGCCGTACCGCTGGCGTCAGGATCTCGGCGCGAGTGAGGCCGGGAGCTCCTCCCCCTTCTGGAGCCGCTCTCCGTGCGGTGGAATGGACTTGAAGAGTGACCACGGCGCCAACTCGTGTTCGATCAATCGGAGGGCTGCGGCACGCCGACTCACCCGGAATCGAGTTGCGATCCGGCCTGCCGTAGCGAGATCGCCGCCCGTTTGCTTCCGCTCCCGGATCTCCGAAAGAACTCTGGCGAGACCCTCCGCGGGGATCAGGACTGCTGCGGCCACTCGATCACACCAGCGTTCCGTGCGGTCGCCGCCATTCGATCGATCCAGCACATCCTCGGCGCACGCCGAGTTGGTCCGTGAGGACAGGTGCGCAAGCTCGTGGATAAGCGTGAACAGGCGCGCCTCGGGGAGCCAGGCGCTGTTGATCGCGATCAGAGGAGCAGCGTCGTCCCAGATCGAAAAGCCGCGGCAGGATTCCTCGCCCATGGGGAGCATGAGCACGGTAATTCCGAGCCCTTCCGCTGCCTCGCGCCATGCCCGCAACGCCTCGCTAGGTGAGGACCATGAGAATTGAGTATTGAGGGACACACCTAAGCGCTCGCGAATCGCCAGCGCGACCTGCTCCGGGTCATCCTTCGTCGACGAGGACGGGACGTCGGGAGAAGGAAGGTGCAGTTCCGCAGCGATCCAGGAGATCATCCCCTGCAGACGCGCGGCTTCGCGAATGCGGCGCCGTTCTTCGGGATTTAGGCGCCGACGCTCCGCAGCGCTCGAGCTTCTGAACTTGACGGACGGGAGGGGAGCCGAGGGTGGACCAGGAAGGAGGAATGCGGAAAAGGGCCGGTTCACCTCCTTCGCGAGGGCCTGAAGCTTGGCGAGTTCTGGTTGGACTCCCCTTGTCCAGCCCTCGATTTCGTGCTCCGGAATCTTGAGCAGCGTAGCGAGGGCAGACCTCGAGTACCCGGATTCGCGAATGGCCCAGGCGATGACCGAAGGAGTCGCGGGGACAAGTCTTGCCTCCATGCCTGAACTATACGACCGCGTGATCAGGCGGTCACTCCCCGGACATGCCGCTCTGGGCGCGGGCTCGCCTTCCGCGTCCCTGAGACTTCGGTGTCGATTCGCCGTGGGCCACTCGCTCGGCGCGGATGCGTTCGAGGAGGCGCGCGGCGGGTTCGTCGGTCGTGTCCTGGTCCACGAGGCGGCCCTCGAAGGCCCACTTGAGGATGGATTGGCGGAGGCGACTCACGCGAAGGACATTCGATGCGACGACCTCCGAAGTCGCACTTTCCACCGAGATTACTCTCTCGATCTCATTGACGATTCTGACCTGCTCAGCTGCTTGGCGGTAATGGGACAGCCAATGCACGCAGGTCGCCCAAGTAGAGGTGCGGCTGCGCGGTGGCACCGGAGACTCCGCGAAGGAGTCTCTGACCGGTCGGCGAACTGAGGAAGTACAAGGTGTAGGTAGTCAGCGCCCCGATTTTAAGGAGTCGAATCGCTGCTAGGTTGCGGTCCGCGCTGAACACCAAGCCCGGGCGGAACGATCGCACACTCCCCTATCGTTCCAACGCACGTGACAATCAGATCACCCTCTATCGGCTCGTACCTCGCACGAGTCTTCGCGAAGCCCTCCTCCGAGAGAAAGGAGCAGACCGTCCCAACTCAAGCTCCAGTTCTTCACGCTCTTAGCGCCGTGAGGTGACGGGACACCGTCCCGGACCCTCCTTGGAGGATTGTGATCGCCGTCGGTAACGAGTGAAGAAACCTGTTCCTGGCTTGCCCAACACCAGCCCTCCGGCAGCTCGGGCAAGTCGCTCGTATCCGGCTCGACGGGTTCCTTGTACTTCGCCTTCCACCTGTCGTCCTTCGGCGCCTTGCCCTTGGCCTTCATCTTCGCCAGCTCGGCTTCCTCCCAGCGGCGGCGGCGTTCGGCGAGGATGCGCTCCAGGAGGACCGAGGCGGGCTCGTAGTCGCGGCCCTCGGCGCGGGCCAGCTCGGCCTCGGTCGGCACCAGCCGTCCCTCGACGGCGGCCTTGAGCACCGAGGCGCGGTAGCGCTTCAGGTTCGCTGCACCCGCTCCAGCGTCGCCACGGCATCGTCGAGCCGGGTGAAGTAGGACTCGATGGCGTCGACGATGGCTGTCTGCTCACGAGCGGCGGACGGCATCACGCGGATGTCGCAAGATTGGCCTACGCGTCTTACTTGTTGCATCGATCGATCTGCCGTGCGAATGTGCGCCGAGAACCAGAGTCACTCCATGGAGTTCGTATGAAAGGACCTGAGGAAGCCGGAGATCGCGGACTGGCCAGAGGCGAATCACCGTGAAGTACGTGATGATTCAGTGCGGCATTCATGTGGCCGCGCGATACAGAAAACGTCGTAGCGCGATGACCAACTCACCAGGATATCACCCTCGCCGGACCACTCTCATCTCTCGTGGACAGTTCTGGTCAGTGCGTCATTGAACGCGGCCTTACCGGTGAGGTCTTGGATCCACTGATAGCTCGGCCGTCCGACGTCCTCCCAATGGACGGCTTCGAATGCCGAACCATTGATGTACCTCGCGAGTCATCGACAGTGGCCCAGGCCCAGTCGTCGGCAATCCCGCGCTCATGCCGCCAACACTCCGTTCAGCTCATCGAGCACCACCCTCAATTCCTCCCCGAACACCTGCGCCGCCTTCCCCCGCCCACCTTCCTCCGCAAACGGCGCGTAGTCCAGATCCTCCACCGTCATCTCCAGGCTCGTCGCGATGTGGTCGCGCATCATCTCCAGCCAGCGCCGCTGCTCGGCCGTGAACGCGCGGCCCCGGTTGCCCTGCTGCGCCATCCACGTCTCGAACCGATCGCGCACCTGCTCGCCGAACGGGACCAGCTCGTCGTCCTTGTGCAGTCGCGAAGCGGACGAGCGAGACGATGTCGGTGAGCAGCCGCTTGCCCGACGCGCCTCGCACCTTGTCCTTGCGCAGCGTCTCGTACGCGCGCCACAGCTTCTCCGCCGTCCACGCGCGCGGCGGAGCCTTGATCGCCTCGGCCAGCGCCTTGATGTCCTGGAATGAGAGCCGCCGCGAGTACGGCTGCGCGTAGAAGAACTGAAGCGCCTCGATCTCGTCCTTGTTGTCCTCGATGAAGCGCTCGAAGTCGGCGACCAGCGCCCGGGCCTTCTCCTTCGCTTCCTCGCTCGCGCCGGCCTCCAGCAGCTCGTCCTGGGAGACCTCGTCGATCACCTGCTCCATCTCGCGCTTCAGGTCCTGGAGCAGCGTGCGCAGCGCGGGGCGAGTGGCGAGCGGCTCGGTGGCTCCCTTGAGCAGCGCCTCCGCGGCCTGCTTGACCTGCGGCTCAGTCGGCTCCTCGCCCTCCGGCACGGCGAACGTGCGACGCGCCTCCGCGATCTGCCGGTCGGGGTCGAGCCCGTCGACGATCGCGCCGCAGATGCGCGCCAGCGTCGGCCCGCCCGAAGCATCGACGACGCGCGCGTGCTCCTCGGGCCCGCACTGCCGGTCGAGGCGCGCGAGCCGGCTCGCGAGTGAACGTCAGCACCTCGGCATCGGTGCCGCCCATCGCCACGTGCTCCAGGAGTGCCTGGAGGCTGACCGTGCGCTTGCGCTCGAGCGGCTGTGTGTCGGCGAGCTGGGTCTCGGTCATGCCCACGCAGTCCACGATCACGAAGTGCGTCTTGGCGACGGCGTCCGCGCCGCTCACCGCGCGCAGGTCGTTGGGGTCGATGATCCGCACGCCGCGCCCCTTCATCTGCTCGAAGAGCACGCGGCTCTTCACCGCCCGCATGAACATCACGATCTCGATCGGCTTGATGTCCGTGCCCGTCGCGACCATGTCTACGGTGACCGCGATCCGAGGCTCGTACTGGTTGCGGAAGGCCTGGATCAGGTCGCGCGGGTTCGCGGCGGTGACCTTGTAGGTGATCTTCTGGCAGAAGGCGTTGCCGCGGCCGAACTCGTCGCGCACGATCTCGACGATGTCCTCGGCGTGGCTGTCGTCCTTGGCGAAGATCAGCGTCTTGGGGACCTCGCTTGCGGCCGGGGAAGATGTCGATCGGGAGGCGGTCGCGGAACGTCCGGATGATGGTGCGGATCTGGTCCCTGGCCACGACGCGGCGGTCCAGCTCGTTCGGGTCGTAGGTGAGGTCCTCGTCCGGCGGTCTCCCAGCGGAGCGCGCGTGTCTGCCGGTCGCGATAGCCCAGCATCGTGTCGGGCTGCGCTTCGACCGTGGCGCCGCGCTCGGTGATCTTCGTGCGGATGTTGTAGACCTCGAAGTCCACGTTGACGCCGTCGGCGACCGCGCGCTCGTGGTCGTACTCCATGACCAGGTTCCGGTTGAAGAAGCCGAGCGTCTGCTTGCTCGGCGTGGCCGTCAGGCCGACGAGGAAGGCGTCGAAGTACTCCACCACCTGCCGCCACAGCGTGTAGATCGAGCGGTGCACCTCGTCGATCACCACCACGTCGAAGTACTCCGGCGGATAGGCGGCGTTGTACACCACCGGGAGCGGCTCATTCATCGCGGCCCCGCTCGTCTCGAACTGCGAGGCCTCCTCCAGCGCGGGGTCCAGGTCGGGCTCGCCCTTGAGCATCGAGTAGACCCGCTGGATGGTCGAGATGACGACCCGGCTCGAGTCCATGATGGTGTTCGAGGAGAGGCGCTGGACGTTGTAGAGCTCCGTGAACTTGCGGTTCACGTCGGGCGCGCGGTAACCCTGGAACTCCTTCTCGGCCTGCTCGCCCAGGTTGCTGCGGTCCACGAGGAAGAGCACGCGGCGCGCGCCGCCGTACTTGATGAGGCGGTAGATCGCCGTGATTGCGGCGATCGTCTTGCCCGAGCCCGTCGCCATCTGGATCAGCGCGCGCGGGCGGTTGCGCTTGAACGACTGCTCCAGGTTGGTGACAGCTTCGATCTGGTTCGGGTAGAGCGCGCCATGTTCCAGCGGCGGCATCGTCTTGAGGCGCGCGCGGAACGAGGACGGCCGGGTATCGTCCGCGGCGGTGTAGAAGCCGCTCCCCTCGGCGTGCAGGCGCTTCACCCAGGCGTCGAGCGTTTCAGCCTCGATCCACTCGGCGAGAGTCTCGGGGCGATGGATCTGCGGCAGGTTCGCGGAGATGGCGCGCGTCTTCGGTTCGGGGTCGAGCCCGTTGATGAAGCGCGTCTCGACGCCGGTGCTGAGGTAGAGGAAGGGGAGCGGATTCAGCGGGCGGGTTGAGGCCGGCGGGGAGGCCCGTCGCGTACTTGTCGGCTTGCAGCTCCACGTTGATCAGGCGATAGCCGGAGGGCTTGGCCTCCAGCGCGCCGACGGCCTTGCCATTCACGAACAGCAGATAGTCGGCGAACCCGTGACCAGAGGCCATCCTGAACTCGCGCACCGCGACGCCCGGTGCGGCGGAGAGGTTCATGGTGGCGCGGTCCTGGACGATCCAGCCCGCGGCTTCCAGCGCCGCGTCGATGTCCTGGCGCGCCCGCTGCTCGGGGGTGGGGCTCATGCCGGCCCTCGCTCGGCCAGGAAGTAGCGGCGCTTCGGGTCCTGCGGCCCGGTGCCGATCTCACGCACGAGGCCGCGCCCGACGAGCCGGGCCAGCCGGGTGCGGGTGGCGCGCGGGGTGCAGCTCGATGGCGTCGGCGATCTCGCGGGTGGAGCGCCCCTTATCACCGGCGAGGCTCTCGATGATGGCCTGGTCGGTCTCGTCGAGCACGGGGCGGCCCGTCCGGGCCGTGGCGATCGTGACCCGGAAGCGCGTCGCCAGCTCCTCGAACACCGGAGCGTCCAGCCCGGCCTCGCGGCAGGCGGCGCTCATGCGCTGGATGCCGCTGCCCCACTGCTCGACGAGGCCCAGCGCGTGGAAGACGCGGCCGATCACGCGGTTGCGCAGCTTCGAGACGCCGCGCGGGAGATCGTCGAGGGTGAGACCGAAGGGTAAGAGGCCCGGGTTCTCGACCTCGAGGCGGTCGTCGAAGATCGAGAGGCGGAGCGGCGCGCCACGCTGGGCATAGTCGGCATGTGCGACCGCGTTGATGATCGCCTCGCGGACCGCCGCGGGCGGCAGGTTCCACCGTTCCTTGCGTCGCACGGCGCCGATCGTGGCGCCGTAAAGCGCGTGCTTTTGCACGAAGGCGATCGCCTCATCGACGGCGCGCCCCGGAAGCGAACGGATCTCGATCCGGTCGACGATGTGGCTTCGGTCGGTGCCCGCAAAGCGGCCCGCCTGGATCCACGCATCCGGGAAGTGGCGCTCGCGGTCGTTGCCGAACAGGATCATGCCGCCGACGGTCGGGACCTTGCGCCCCTGGTGGTCCATCACCAGCCGCAGCGTCTCCAGATCGCGGCGCGCGAGCTTGCGGTGGGGCGCAAACGACTCGGAAGCGGCTCGGAAGTCCAGCGCTTCCGAGTCGAGCCCCGGCATCGGCTGTTCGTCGAAGCCTTCGCCCCGCGCGAAGCGGCGCAGTTCCCCGATCAGCTCCGAATCGGCGCGGCGATTGGTCGAGCCCACCCGGACGTAGACGCCCGCGGCTGGCCCTTCCCGAATCAGGTGGTGCGGACGGCTCGGGCTCGGATGGACCTGCAGCGCCAGGACCTGGGTCCGGCGCCAAGGCAGGATCTCGATCTCCGGGACGATACGCGGGCTGATCCGGTCGCTGACGAGGTTGGCCAGCCGCTCCTCCAGGTCGAGCGCGTCGGACACGCCGCGGACGTGGCGGGTTCTGTCCTCTACACCCACCAGCAGCGTGCCGCCCGCCGTGTTGGCGAAGGCCACGATCGTCCTGAGCGCCCCGTCGGGCGAGGACACGTCACCCTTGAACTCCAGCGTCTTGCCCTCGGGGCGCTTCAAGATCTCAAGCAGGTCCATGGTGCTCGGAAGAGTACTCGGAAGGCACCGGACGGGTCAAGCTTCCGAGTGCACGGGCGCTGAGGAGTGTGTGACCGCCACTGGTCTGTGGACGGACGAGCGATGCGTTCATCCGACGTCCTGCCGCGCAACGATGCAAGACCAAGCGTGAGCACTCTTCCGGTGCTCATGGGGTAACAGCACGCGCTCTTGACAACGGACTCGTCAGGAGTGTTAGGCAGCACTCGTCTGAAGCGCGATGCGCAGGCGCTCCCTGAAGGTCGCGAACTCACCTGGAGCGTAGGCTGGACGCATCGCTACTTTGGGGTTGATTGGGCCCGCTTCGAACTGGTCCCCCTCATACCGAGGGAAGAAATGGGCGTGAAGGTGGGGCGCCGTATTGCCATGGATCTCGTAGTTCATCTTGACCGGTTTGACGATACCTGCGATTGCCGCGGAGACTCGCTTGATATCCGCCATGAAGGCGTTCCCCTCAGCCGAGGTGAGCTCGTGCAGCTCGATGGCATGGCGACTGAAGACCAGGCAGGCATAGCCACGCACCGGGTCATCGGGACCGACCAGCACCCAAGAGGCCAGCGGTTCGGCGAGCGCACTGGCCCGACTTCGGCAGACGCTGCAGTCGGCACCGTTCTTCTGTCTATCCCAAGCTACGGGATCAGTCCACCCACTCATTGGTCGGAAGGGTGGACGCTCGAGCCCGAGATCCACCTGGCGGCGCACGATCTCAGGAAGCGCGAGACGGTGGCCAGCCAGGCCTGGCCCGCCTTGGTGTAGAGATCGACTGCGGGGCAGCGGAGGTTCTCGGCGGTGAGGGAGGCATGATCCGGTTCCGCATCACCGTGCGTTGCCGCACGAGGAACCCGCGGCCGCGGACCCGCTGGCGCAACGCGCGCGTCGCGAGATCGGGAAATCCAGATCGTGGGCAGCAGGTCAACGCGGGCCAGCTCGGCGAGCTTGCGCGCGTCGATCGGGTCGGTCTTGGTGCGGGCCTGCCAGATGAGCTTCACCTGGTAGGGATGTGCCACGATCACCGTGATGCCGAGGGCGGCGAGCTGCCGTTCCAGCCAGTGCCAGTAGAGGGTGGCTTCGAGCGCACGGTGAGCGGGGGCGGGAGCGCGCCGAGCCAGTGGCCTAACGCATCGAGGCTGGGCTCGAGCCCGGCGGTGCTCGGCGACCACGGTGCCCGCGTCGTCCACCGCGCAGGCGGTCATGTAGCGCTTATGGAGATCGAGTCCGACGGTAACCATGAGGCCTCCCGAAGTTGAACCGGGAAGGCGCCCCTCGCGTCGCGGTCACGCGACGCACCGGGCTCTCATACAGGTCGTGTTAGGCGGCGTCATCAGTCTACGGCCAAGTGCCGCGTTTCTTCCTGAACGAATCCATCTCGATCACGGAAATACACACGCAGCGTGATGTCTAGCCAGCGCTCGCCCACGCGCGCGCCGAAGTCGCGTATGGAGTACAACTCACGCACGCCCGGTGCGGTTTCCCGAGGCACATAATACGTCACTTCGTTCATGCGGAACTCAGCCTCTCGCGACTCATTGGCTTCTAAGGTGACGTTCGAAAGCTTCCGCAGACGATAGAAAAGAGTCGGCTCACGAGCAACCCGCACGTCGAAGAAGACCTCAATTCCACCGATGGGTTCGTCGGCGAGGTTGGTAATCCGAGCCGTGACGACCTTCGATCTATCCCATGCACCGTTGCCGATGAAACCGCATGCAAGGATCCTCGACGTCCTTATAGGACCGAGACGTGCGTCTTTCTCTCGGATCATCATCTCGATTTCAGGCAAAGTGAGCGTGGCGATGATGCGATCGCGGCGAACATACACGGTGTTCAAGGAGAGAACGCCGACATGCTCGCGCGCCGCATGGTGAGGCCTCGCAGAACTGCTCCGCACTTCGACGACGCTTACAAGTCCATTAGCGGTCTGGTGGTGTCTACAGCGCGCGCTGATCGGCGGCATCGTGTAGCTGCTCAGTATTGCGATCACGCGCTCAGGACCGGGAGGTTCGCTGACTCCGACAATGCCGCCACCTTCCTTCTCGTCTCGGACGCCGACGAGCAGATACGCGCGTTCGTGCATTGGGACCGTATTGGCAAGTGCGAGGATTGACTTAGCCAAGTGTGCTTTGTTCGCGGCCAAATCCAGGTCCTGCCACTGGCGCTTATACTCAAGGACGTTGGACTCTCCGCGTCGCGCTAAATCCGCAACGAGGTCGGCCGACAGAGGCCAGTCAGTAAGATCGGTCACTTCGCGCTTGACGCGGCATGCTAGACGGCTCCAGCCCGCTCGGCCTTTGCCAATAGACCGAAGAGCGCGTTCAAGAGCTGTGCATTACTCGAATCTGGGTTCCCCAGTACGGCCAACTCGCTTCGTCCCTTGATTCGCGGTAGGAACCGCTCTTGATCAGCGCTTGCGCGCTCCCACACACTTCGGGCGGCATGGCCAGTGGCGCCGACGGGAATGATGCACTTGTGTTCCCGTAGCCCGATCTCGACTTCTTCGAGGACGCCGGGGGAAACCTCGATTCCCGCACCATGGGCACGATTACCAGCCAGCACGACAAGGACGCCGGACCGCGCGATCAGGTCTTCACGGTGACGTGTGTTCTGCCGCTGCTGCTGCTGTGCTCCTGTGGCCCTCGGGAATGGCCGGACAACAAGGCGTTCTGCGTCGAAACTTTGGGGTACGCCGTAGAGCGCTCGGAGGGCCCCCACTACACATTGCTCGCCCAGGCCCAAGCCGAATCCGGAAACAAGGTTGTACCCCTCCTCGATTAAACGCGCGCCGATTCCACGAGCTAGATCGTCGAGGCGCCCCCGCCCCACCGGGCCAGGGTCGTGAGCGGCTCCTGAGACGAAGATCGCCTTCCGATGTATGAAAGCAGAGAGCTTTGCCAGAAGTGGTTCGACGTCCGAGTATTCGTCGACCCAGATTGTCTCGATACCGAAACGCAGAAGGTCTGCCTGCCGAAGAGCGGTGCCGCGCCGCTGGTAGTCATAGTCCGCCCTTTGCCGGCCCACTAACCGCTTGGGCCGTTCTGGCAAGCGCATGATGCAGAAGTGCTCACGAACATTGGTGCCAAGTAGGACGCGGACTCTGCTGAGGATGTAGTCGATGTTGGGATCCGTGAAACTGAACCCGACGAACAGAAACGTCTTTGCGATGAGGTCCCCTTTCAGGCTTTCGACAAAGAGCGGACGCCTCAGTGAGTACTGCTCGTAGTCATCCTTGGTGACGACGGCTTCCTGCGGCTGTGTCACACAGCCATGCATCTTGTACAGGACAACATCGCGGTTGCGTTTCGTCTGCGCGAGGTTCTCCTGGGTAAGTTTCAGATCGACGATCTTGCCCGCCTCTTCGAAGGATCGCTCCAACAGCTGGTCGTAATTCGTAGTCCATACGGTTGGGATCGGGAGCCGGGCAAGGATGCTGTGGCTTCGGGTCGGCATTGCGGAACCGGCAAGCTCCTCGACGATTGCCTGATTCAGACGTCCGCGGCTGCGCTTCTCGTTGAGGTGGTACTGCGCGACGGCAATAAGGTCGGTTTCTCGATCGACATCGAGTCCGAGATCCGTGGCAATCCCTTTGAGTAGCGCACGCCAGTCCACGTAGCCTGCGGCTCGGGAGAGGCCGGCGCCAACGAACAGAGCCACGTCCCCGGAGTCAAGGGTGTGGGCGTATCGCGTGATGAACCGGGATTGGCTCGTGGCCATTGTCCGAACCGCTATGGGGCGGTCAAGGCCAAAGCGCGGTCCTCGCGCATGCGGTGCTTCGTCATGCCTTGGCGCGGATCGCGACCGCTTCATCTACCCAGGCTTCGAGGTTCTGCTTGATGTGGTCGTAGACGCTGGTGCTCGTCGTGTAGGGCGGGTCATACGCCTTAGCGATCGAGGAGAGCATCTTACCGGTGCCCCCGTACCCGATGCTCGCGAAGGGATTGGCCCCTTTCGTAGCCTGCTTCTTGTCGCTATCTAGCAGGTTGTGCACGTACACTCCGACTACGCCCTTCTTGTCGTCCCATCCCTTCACGATCTCGTGGTTTATCCACTTGCGCCCCGCCGTGTTGGCGCCGATCAGAACGATGACGCAAGATTTCCCGTCGAGCTGTTCCGCAATCCATTTCTTGATCTTATCGTCCCCGCCCTTCGTGATGGTTTCCCAGTCATTGTCAGAGCAGGGCCGGTTTCCATCGACCACTCCCATGTTCCGCACTTGGGAGGCGCGCCAGTTGTCCGGTTTGTAGTGAAAGCTATAGAAGGTTCTGCGTGCCATCGTTCATCCTCCATTCTCGTGTGTGACCGCCTAACGCATGGCAATAGGCTGCGGCGGAGTATCGGGAGAGCCTGCGCGACGACGCAGGCGCACCATAGACCGCTGTCAGTCTTCACTGCCTCGTTAGGCAGAGCCGCTACTCGGCGTGACGAGTTGGCGGCTCATTTCGACCATGCCCTTTGGATCCCTGCATCACATCAGCGAGAGACGCCACCTCGCTCAATAGTTCTGAAGCTTCGGTGAACGACAGGGAAGTGCCGAAGGACTGCAGCCCGCTATTGTTCAGCCAGAGCGGCAGCGAGTCCTGCTCTGTGCACTGACCAGAATCTACGCAGCTGCCAACGTGCTTGACGTGATTCGCCATAGTGTAGAGCCGCTGTTCTGGGGACCCATCGTTCTTTGAGAAGGCACGCTGGGGCTTGCTAAGCCAGTTGTACAGGTCGATTGCCATTGCAACCTGAAGAACGAACTCCTCCCAAAGTGCCACGGCTTCAAAGTAGGGTCGGACGGGAGCGGTGTGCGGTTCATACTTCGCTAGATACTGCAGCGTGGCGTCCCGTGCACGGTGATAAGCGGTGAACCCTTGCGAAGCACGGCGGAGATAACCCAGCGACACCTGCTGCAGCGGAGGCTTGAACGACGCGCGCACGGCTGAGTTCAGAAAGAAATTGGCTAGCCAATGCGGCGCCTCCGGGTGGCGATCCGTCAGATCTGGGATCGTTGCCGCCCGAAACATCGTGAATTCCGGGGCGACCAAGCTATTGAGGAAACCAGAACTCCAACTCGGGGTCACTGCATGCTCCGGCGTATGATGAACGCGGGTTTCAACCGCGTTGGCTGCTACTGCCCAACGTAAAGTAGACTGCCTAGGAATGGGCGCTTCCGGCTGCGCCGCGCTATCCGGGTTGGGATCGGCGACCATATTCGCTCGCGATCCTCCGCATCGGCCCGATCTGTGCGGTTCCGTCCTGAACTGGTCGTCCCAGCGCCGCCGCCGAATCCTCGCCCCGCGCCGTCCCCGCCACGACCGATGCCATGGCCGCCATCGGGCTCCGCACCGCCCCGCCGCCGCATCCCGGGGGCCATCGAGACCGTGCCGATGAACGGAACGGGCCGGAAATCCTGAAGTCGCAATTCGAAGCTTGCTTCACCCTGTGGGACCGTGAAGACGTATCGCCGATCCTTCACGTTCTCAACTCCTGTCGAATCGGGGGAAGCGCGTCCGACAAGCTCGGCTGCATAATCGCGCCCGTGCGAGTCGGTAATAACCAGGTCGTGAAGCTTCACCGCGCGCAACTGCTCCGCCGGCAGCCCACCGATCTGCACGACGACCACCGCTCTCGCGGTATCAGTCGGCCCTGGCACGCCACGCGGCACCCATCGGATGACCGCCGACGTCACGGTCAGCTGCTGAGCCACCAGCGCGACGGGCGCGGCTACCACGATTGGCAGTGCGATCGCAGAGAGAACGCGAACGGCGCTGGTTGCGATGCGGGTGCGCGTGGCAACTCCTTCTATAATGTTGGCGTGCAGGTTGTCTCCTCCGATCAGCCTGAGTTGCATTCCTCCTCCGCCCATCTCCCGGCGTCACGGACAGTTCGCATAGGGCGGAGGTCCGAACTGGTTCGCCCGGTTCTGCAGCGCCAGCCGGTACTGCGCCAGGATCGCGTTCGACTGCGAGTACGTCGGGTCGGTGCCGCCGCCATGCCAGAACACGTCAGCGCCGGTGTGGGTCAGCGTCGCGCCCGGATCCCCCTGCACCCCCTTCCACGTGCCTCCGACACCGGCGTCGTGAACAGCGATGGATCGATCACCATTCGCCGCGTCCAGAAGGGCCACCGGCCCCGGACGCACAGCGTAGGCGCGACGTGCCACCCCCACTCCACGAAACACTGGGGATTGTTCCTCGTGTCCACGTGCAGGAAGTGTCCCGAACTGTGGTCGATCCATACCTTCTGCGGCGAGAGTCCCATGTTGATCATCAGCCGGCACATCTCGTGCGCGCGCGCCCAGCAGCCATCGTCGGGATAGAGAAACGAAATGCAAGGCACGGGGACTGTGAGCGGATCACAGGTGGTAGCCGCCATCGCGCTGAATACCTGCTGCGCTTTCGTCCCCGACAGGCAATGCAACCAGCGCCATAACCACCCGAGCCACCGCCAGATCCAGCGGATCCAGCTCAGTGGCCAGGGATAGCGTGGCGGGAGCTTCGGCTCAGGCGGCGGAAAAGGGGGAGCGGCACCTCGGGGGCCGGGGTGAAGGTGCGGATGTCGATGATGCGGTGCGCGTCATCCTCGGTGATGACGATCGCCTGATGGCTTTGCAGCGCTTCGCGGAGCAGACGCTGCAGATCGGCCGAGTCGGGCGTGCCAAGGGGCAGCAGATGGCGCGCGTGTGAGGAGTCCAACTCGACGTCGAGCACGTTTCCGGTCGAGCTGATGCTGACTACTCGCGCGACCAGCGGGACGAGCAATCGCGTGATCGCCTCGGTCGCGGGATCGATCTCCAGATAGACCGGCAGGCGCTGCTTGCTCAGCCCATCCAGGATCTGCGCCAGGCCGGCCGAGCGAGGATTGCCCGGGTCGAGGCGCGCCCGACGCCCACCGTCGAGTACCACGGAGAGGCCGCGCTCGGCGCGCAGCATCTCCGCCGGCGCGCGATCGAGCGGCGGATCGAGACGAATGGTGCGCGAGACGACCGCATTGGGATTGGGCATGTGACCCTCCTCAGAGCCGGACCCGGTTCTGGACTCTCAGAAAATACAGGTTCCGGACCAGAGAAGCGCGATGCCGAACAGCTGCGGTGCGATGAACCGACTTGTCCCGACAAAGACGGTGAGTCCGGCAAGAACTCCGGTCCCGGCAGGCCTGCGGGCATGGTCCCGATACCCGCCCCCACGCACGTGCCCGGTACGTCGATTCGGCGTAGATTCACGGGCCGGGCTACGGTCCGCAGCCCGAACGCACACACCAGCACCCGTCCGATTGCAGATGTCCAACTCGCTCGAACAACTCACCGCCGCTCTCGCCGGCCGATACCGCATCGAGCGTGAGCTCGGCGCCGGCGGCATGGCGACCGTGTATCTCGCGCGCGACGTGCGCCATGACCGCGAGGTCGCGCTCAAGGTGCTGCGCCCGGACCTGAGTGCGGTGCTTGGGGGTGAGCGCTTTCTCAACGAGATCCGCATCACGGCGCGGCTGGACCATCCGCACATCCTCACGCTGATCGACTCCGGTTCCAACGAGGGGCTGCTGTGGTATGTGCTGCCGTACATCCGTGGCGAGTCCCTTCGCGTGCGACTGCAGCGAGAGAAGCAACTGGGGCTCGACGAGGCCCTGCGGATCACCCAGCAGGTCGCCGGCGCACTGGAGTACGCTCACCGCCAGGGCGTGATTCACCGCGACATCAAGCCCGAGAACATCCTGCTGTTCGAGGGAGAGGCGATGCTGGCCGACTTCGGCATCGCCCTGGCGGTGAAGGAAGCCGGAGGCAACCGGCTCACCGAGACCGGACTGTCGTTAGGCACGCCGCAGTACATGAGCCCGGAGCAGGCCACCGGGGAACGCCAGCCGGACGCGCGGTCGGACGTGTATTCCCTGGGCGCGGTGCTGTACGAGATGCTCACCGGCGAGGCGCCGTATTCCGGTGTCACGGCGCAGGCGGTCATCGCGAAGCTGCTGACGGAGAAGCCCACGCGGGTTCGCACCGTGCGCGACACCGTGCCGGAGGGCGTGGACACCGCGGTGGCGAAGGCGCTCGCCAAGATTCCGGCCGACCGGTTCGGGAGTGCCGCGGATTTCGCCGCGGCCGTCACGGCGGCGTTCGCCGCCACTCCACCCGGCGCATCGGGCCGCGATCGACGCCCCATACTGGCCATCGCCGGCGGGATCGCGGTCGTGCTCGGGATCATCCTCTTCCTGCTACTTCGAGGGCGCACGCCACCGCCACCGCCCCCACCGGCACAGACTACCCAGCTGACGTCGACGGGCGGTAGCTGGGCGCCGTCGCTCTCGCCCGACGGCAACTTCCTGGCCTACGTCACCGAGCAATGCGCGGGCGAGCCGAAGAAGTGCACCCAGAGCCTCATCGTGCAGGATCTCGCCAGCGGAAGCCGGCCCACCACCGTGGCGTCGGACCTCGACGCGGTGATTCAGTCGCGGTGGAGTCCCGACGGCACGCGCATCTACTACACGGCTGGACAGGGCTCCGTCACCTCGCTCTTCTCCGTCCCGCGACTCGGCGGCGCGGTAGAACGGATCGGGGGCTTCTGGACCTACGCGGTCACGCCCGACAGCGCGCGAGTCGTCGCGCCCGATATCGCCATCTCGAGCGATTCGTTCGCGCGCGTCTCGGTACTCAAGCGCTCCACCGGCGAGGTCGTGGACAGCCTCAAACTGCCGGGTATGATGGCAGTGGACGCCCGCTGGTCACCAAACGGGCGATGGCTCGCGGTGGTGACCGAGGTACCACCGACCGACGCCCGGATCGCTCTTCTCTCGCGCGACCTGAAAGTCGTGGACCATCTGAGCGAACCGCGCATCGCGACCTTCCGATATGCAGGGCAGGTGCGGTGGACACCGAAGTCGGACGGGCTGTATTTCCTGGCCGAGGGACCCGGTATCCGCGCGTTCCTCGTGCGTCGTGACGTGGACCCCTCGAAAGGGCGCTTCGTCGGCGAAGGGGATACGGTGCTCACGCAGCTGCGCGCGCCGCCGGGCGCGGGGTTCGACGTGTCGGCCGACGGAAAGACCGTCGTCTATTCGGGCGGCCCCGTGACGCGTGAGCTGTGGACGCTGGAGCGGTCCAGTGCACGCGGACCGTGGAAGACGCGACAGATTCTCACCTCCACGGCGGGGCTGACGGGCGCGGACGTCTCCGATGACGGCAAGGAGATTGCGTATGGGGTGTTCGAGCCGTCCGGCGCGAGTGCCCGCGTGTGGGTGGCGCCGTTCGAGGGCGGTGATCCCCACTCCGTGGGACCGCCGCTCACGAGCCTCTCCGGCCCCACCTATCCGCGCTACATGGACGACGTGCTGAAAGTCTCGTTCAAGGACGAGCACGACTCGGTGCACAACGCGCTCCTCCCATCGGCGGGCGGCACTCCGCAGCCGCTGCCGGCCAGGCTCGGTTAC
Source organism: uncultured Gemmatimonadaceae bacterium (assembly GCA_963740565.1). Lineage (GTDB taxonomy): Bacteria > Gemmatimonadota > Gemmatimonadetes > Gemmatimonadales > Gemmatimonadaceae > CAVUFA01. The sequence continues at coordinate 149,578 of CAVUFA010000006.1, forward strand.
CTCGCGGGGCTCCGGGATGGCGGGCGTCTGATCGAACTTCCGGCGCCCTCCAATCCGGTCGCTTCGGTCTTCAACCGATACGGCCGGGATGGTGCCCTCATCGCATCCCATCCCTGGCCTGATTCGTTAGGCTTCCCTGACATCAAGGTAGCGTCGCCGGTCAACGACGACGTCTTCGTGCTGGCCCGGGCGCTGCGCGCCGGCTCCCTGACCGCGCGGCTGCTCCGGTTCGATCCGATCGGGGGCGGCATCGTGCCACTGGGCGAGCTGAAACTGCCGACCACCTGGTCCGGTCTGCTGCAGGCGCAGACCGACGGCCGGCTGGTGTACAGCGACCAGCCGGGTTTCGTGGCGGGCACCAGGATGCGCCTCGGCTACATGGATCCGGCCACCGGCAAGACCGAGTTCGAGGAACTTCCGCTGTCGTTCAGCGACTTCAACATCACGCACGATGGCCGCCGCGCGGTCGGCATCGTCGACAGCCGCCAGACGGACGTGTGGATGGTGAAGAACTTCGATCCGCGCCGCGGTTACTGAGCCCCAGTCCAGCAGGCCACGGGACGAAGAAGGGGGAACGGCGTCGCCGACACACGGCTCCCACAGGCCGCGGCTTGCCGTCGTTCGGCCCCTCCCGATCCCTCGGGTCGTCCAACACTATTCGAACGATGTCGTCCGCCCCATCGAATCCCTTCACCCGCGCGATCGCCGACCGCTACGCGATCGAGCGCGAGGTCGCGCAGCGGCGGAATGGCGACGGTGTACCTGGCGCATGACCTGAAGCACAACCGTCAGGTCGCCCTGAAAGTCCTCAAGCCCGAGATCGCATCCGCGCTGGGCGCGGAGCGCTTTCACCGCGAAATCCAGATCGCGGCCAGCCTCAATCACCCCCACATCCTCCCCCTGTACGATTCGGGCGAGATCGACGTGAGCCTTGTGGGGACGACGAAGGGCGCGGGCGAGGGGCCGCTGCTCTTCTATGTCATGCCGTACGTCCGTGGCGAGTCCCTGCGCGCCCGACTCGAGCGCGAGACCCAGCTGCCGGTTGACGAGGCGCTTCGTATCACCAGGCAGGTCGCATCGGCGCTCGACCATGCGCACGCGCGGCAGCTCGTGCATCGCGACGTGAAGCCGGAGAACATCCTCATCCACGAAGGCGAAGCAATGGTCGCCGACTTCGGCATCGCGCGGGCGCTGTCGACGACCGATCAGAACCTGACCGGCGCCGGCATCGTGGTCGGCACCGCGGCGTACATGAGCCCCGAGCAGGCCGCCGGTGACCCGGCTGTCGACGCGCGCAGCGACGTCTACGCACTGGCCTGCGTGCTGTACGAGATGCTGGCCGGAGAGCCTCCATTCACCGGCCCCACCGCGCTCGCGGTAATGACGAAGCGGCTGACGGACCCCGTGCCGTCCGTGCGACGCCTCCGCCCCCAGGTACCCGCGGCCGTCGAGCGGGCCGTCACCAGGGCGCTGGCCCGCGTACCGGCGGATCGATACGCGTCCACCATCTCTTTCGCCGAGGCACTGTCGGCGCCGGACACTGATCGGGTGCGTGCCCACTCGGTGGCCGTCCTGCCGTTCCTGAATCTGAGCGCCGACCCCGAGAACGAGTACTTCGCCGACGGCATTACCGAGGACGTCATCACGCACCTCTCGAAGGTCCGCGCGATCGAGGTGATCTCGCGGACGTCGGTGATGCCGTTCAAGAAGCGGGAGCACGGTCTGCGCGAGATCGCCGCCCGGCTCGGCGTCGGCACGGTGCTCGACGGCAGCGTACGCCGAGCCGGCGCCCGCGTGCGAATCGTCGCGCACCTGATCGACGCGGGAGCCGAGCAGCACATCTGGTCCGAGACCTATGATCGGGAGCTTACGGACATCTTCGCGATTCAGACCGACGTGGCGCTGCACATCGCGCGATCGCTGCGCGCGGAGCTGTCCGCGGACGAACGAAACCGCATCGGCCGTGAGCCCACCACCAATCTCCCGGCCTATCAGCTGTACCTGCAGGGGCGGCACTGGCTGATCCGGTACACCCACGAGGGTCTGCGCAAGAGCATCGAGTACTTCCGGCAGGCCATCGAGCTCGATCCGGGCTACGCCCTCGCATACACCAGCATCGCCATCGCGCATAACGAGCTGGCCGAGGGCGGCGCGGCGGACCCCGCGGAAAGCTATGCGGCCTCCCGTGCCGCGTTGAAGGCGGCGCTCGCCCTGGATGACGAGCTGGGCGAAGCCCACGCGGCGCTCGGCTATCTCCACGTGGTCGGCGGATTTCGACTGGAGCGGCGCCGAACGGCGAGTTCAGGCGCGCGCTGGAACTGAATCCCGGGAGCGCCGATGCCCACGACTACTACGGCCGGCTGCTCAACGCCACCGGACGATCCGACGAGGCCCTGGAGATGCTGCGGAGAGCACAGCAGCTCGACCCGCTGGCCCATCGGGTGGATCTCGCCACGACGCTGATCCGCGCCGGTCGGTACGAGGATGCCGTGGCGAACATCGAACCGGTCGTGCAGCTCGACCCGCAGAACGCGCGGGCGCGGGCCACGCTCGCGTGGGCCTTGTTTCTCCAGGGGATGCACGACCGAGGCATCGCCGAGCTCGAACGCGCCGCGATGCTCTCACCGGATAACACGCTCTTTCTTGCGCAGCTGGGGCAGGCGCACGGAATGGCGGGTCAGACGGCGAAGAGCCGCGACGTGCTCCAGCAACTGGAGTCCATGGCCGCCCAGAAGTATGTGTCACCGTACCACATGGCCTACGTGCACACTGGTCTGGGGGACCGGGAGCGGGCGATCGACCTGCTGGAGCGCGCGTTCGAGGAGCGAGCGGGCGCGGTATATGGTATCAAAGGGTCATTTCTCTTCACCGCGCTACGGTCGCACCCGCGGTTCATCGCACTGTTGAAGAAGATGAACCTGGCGTAGGAGTGCGAGCGGCGGGATTCCGCGTCAGGCGGCTGGCGAGCGCGCAGTGCAGCCGCGGCGTGGAATCGGGACATCTCGAACGACGCGGTGGACCCCAACTCGGACAACCTCATCGCCGCGTGCGGCACGACGAAGAGCCTGCACCCCGATTTCGGAACCGAGTACAACGGAGTGCCCTGGGGAATCCCCTTCGTCACCGTGCACGGCACCCAGCTGCGCGTGCCCATCACCTTCGACTACGCCGACGAGAGCGACCCCGGACCGTATCCCATCCCTGCCGATGCGCCTATCGAGGGCGGCGCCGCCTCCACCGGCGACCGCCACGTGCTGGTGGTGGACGTCGATCACTGGGTGCTCTACGAGCTGTTCGACGCGCATCCGGTGAGCGGCGGTGCGCGTTGGACCGCCGGCTCAGGAGCTGTCTTCGATCTGGCGTCGGACGCCTTGCGTCCCGCGGGATGGACCTCGGCGGAGGCCGCGGGGCTCCCCATCTTCGCGGGGCTCGTCAGGTATGACGAGGCCGTGACCGCCGGCGTGATCGCCCACGCCATTCGCTTCACCTGTCCCACGACGCGGCGGGCGTATCTGCCACCCGCGCGCCACTACGCCAGCAGCCGCACCGATGTGAACCTGCCGCCGATGGGGATGCGTGTGCGCCTCAAAGCGACGTCGACCTCTCGGGCTTTCCGCCCGAGGTGCGCGTGATCCTCACCGCGCTCAGGAAGTACGGGATGATCCTCGCCGACAACGGGGGTGGCTTCTTCGTGAGCGGCGCGCCCGACCCGCGGTGGAACGACGCGAACATCGACACGATGAAGCGGCCGCACGGGTTGGATTTCGAGGTGGTGAAGATGGTGGGGGTGGTAGTGGGGAACTGAGGGGCGCCGCGCAGGAACAAGGTCCCGCAGCGGAACTTCAGTGACTTCCCTCAGCGGACGACAAAGCTGTACTTGCCCGACCCCACGCTGAACACCGCAGCCCCGCCTTCCATGCGCAGGAACTTCACGCCGCGCGCCCGGCTCGCCGGCACGCCGCTCTCTGAGACACGCTGTGCGCCGTTCGCCGGCACGTACACGTCGGCGCTCGTGTTCGCGGGGATCGTTACGTCGAGCGTGAACGTTCCGCCCTTGATGCGCCAGCTCGACTCGATCTTTCCGCGCATCGCATCGTACGCGCCCCTGGCCCATGTGAGTCCACCGCCGGGAACGGGACGCAGCACGAAGTGCTCGTATCCGGGATGCACGTCATCGTTGTTGATGCCGAGTATGACGCGGTACATCCACTCCGCCACCGCGCCGATCGCGTAGTGGTTGAATGAATTCATCCCCTTGTCCTGAAAGCCTCGGCCCTTCACGAACCCGTCCCACCGCTCCCAGATCGTCGTCGCGCCGTTCTCGATCGAGTAGCCCCAGCTCGGGAACGTCGTGTTGTTGATCAGTTTGTACGCGACGTCCGAGCGTCCGGCGCGCGACAGCTCGAGCATCATCCGGTACGTCGAGTGGAAACCAGTTGACATGTGGCCCTGGTACGTGTCGATGCCGGCGAGCATGTATCGAACCGCCGCGGCGCGCTTATTGTCGGGCAACAGATCGAAGTGCAGCGCGAGTGCGTACCCGGCTTGCGTGTTGCCTTCGATGTGGCCGTCGTCGGTCACATAGGCCTTGTTGAACGCCGCCTTGATGTCATTGAACAGCGCACCGTACTGCCGAGCGTCATCGGGCTTGCCAAGTTCTGTCGCCATGCGCGAGACGAGGTCAGTGGCGTACGCGAACATCATCGTCGCGAACACGGGCTTGGGTACCTCGCCGCCCTTGCGCGGGATGGTCGAGTCGTTCATGGTGTCCGAGTTCAACCAGTCGCCGTAGTCGTTGCCGCGCTCGCTTTTCCAGAGCAGATCAGGATTGTGGCTTCGGATGAACTCAATCCAGCGCCTGGCCGGTTCGTAATTCTCCGCGAGCTGTCGCTTGTCGCCGTACTGCTGCCAGAGCCGCCAGGGCACCACGACACCGGCGTCGCCCCAGCCGGGCACGCCCATGAAGTCACCGCGATTCAACCCGGCGAGCGTCTTCTGAAACGGCTGCGGCGCGAAATCGGGGAAGCGCCCGTCGGGCGTTTGCGCGTCACGCACGTCGCGCATCCATTTGGTGAAGAACGCGCCCATGTCGGAGTTGAAGATGCTGCTGCCGACGAACACCTGGATGTCGCCCATCCAGCCGAGTCGCTCGTCGCGCTGGGGACAATCGGTGGGGATGCCGATCATGTTGTCGCGCTGTGTCCAGACGACATTCTGCCAGAGCCTGGTGATAAGCGGCGACGACGATGCGAAGCTTCCCGCTGCGGCGAGCGCCGAGTTGACCTGACGTCCGGTGAGATCGGTGAGCCTCGGGCGCGATGAGAGACCGGTGACCTGCGCGTACCGGAAGCCGTGATACGTGAACTGCGGTTCGAACGTCTCGCGCTCGCTCGCGGCTCCGCCGCGCAGCGTGTACGTGTCGGTTTGCCTGGCGCCACGGAGGTTATCGGTGTACACGGTGCCGTCGTCGTTCAACATCTCCGCGTGCACCACCGAGATGACCGTGCCCGGTGCGCCCTGCGCACTGATGCGCGTCCACCCGACCATGTTCTGGCCGAGGTCGAAGACGTAGACCCCGGGTATTGGTTCGGTGATGCGGACGGGAATGATGTCCTGCGTGACGCGAATCGGTTCGTTAGGCTGCGCGACGAGTCTCGTGCGCACGTCCCGTGCGACATCGGCGGGTGACCACGCTCCGTCGTTGAAGGAGATATTGTCCCAGCCCGGCATGTTCTTGCGCGCGTCGTACGTTTCGCCGTTCAGGATGTCGGACGAGCGAATGGGGCCGTCGCGCGTGACGCGCCACGACTTGTCGGTCACGATCCGCTCGACGTTGCCGGCCGCGCGCTCGATCTCGAGCTGGGCGAGAAACCGCGGATGGGCGCCGTAGATGTTGCGCGGCTTGCGAATGAGTGCCTTCGCGAGACCGATGCCGCCCGCATACCAGCCGTCGCCGAGCACGGCGGCGATGACGTTGTCTCCGGCGCGGAGCATCGGCGTGATGTCATATGTCTGGTACTGCGTGCGCGTGTGGTAGTCCGTGAACTCCGGCGCCAGCACGGCATCGCCCACGCGCTGTCCGTTGATGCGGAGCTCGTAGACACCGAGCGCGCTGGCGTAAACAATCGCGCGTACGGGGCGCGATACGAGCGTGAAGCGTTTGCGAAGGTACGTGGCCGCGACGTTGTCAGTCGATGGTGACGTGTCGCCGATCCACTGCGCGGACCAGTCGGACGGCGACAGCAGGCCCATCGACCACCGCGACGGAGCGCTCCACGCGGATGCGGCGCCGGCTTGATCCCACACACGCACTTTCCAGAATGCCTGCGCGCGAGATGCGAGCGGCGCGCCGCGATACTCGATCTGATTCGTCGCGTCGCCGGCGAATCTTGCCGGAGTCCCACAGGTCGCCCTTGTTGGCGGCGAGATTCGCCGGAGACGACGCGACGAGGACCTGGTAGGCCGACTGGGTGATGCCGCGCGCCGTGCCGGCTTCGATGATCCAGGAAAGGCGAGGGGCGGGCGTCTCAAGCGCGAGGGGATCGACGAGGTATTCGGCGCGGAGAGACGTCGCGCGGATCGCGCTCGACTCCTGCACCGCTCGGCTGGACGAGATGCCGAGCGCGATCGCGACGAACGCGGGACGGACTGCGAAGCGGGTCATGAAGTGCTCTTGTCGCGGGAGTGCTCCGAGCCGCGGCTCGACAAACAAGATACCCTGCCGCCTTGCTTCGCGATCAGGCGCAAGGCTTTTCGGCTGACGAAACCTTGCTTCTGGAATCGCTCGCCCCACGACGACGGGGTGACATCGCGGCCCTCGTGCAATAGCTCGTCGCCATCGGCGTCGACCTCGGGGCGCTCGGCGATTGCCGATACCGATGGGGCGAGGGCCTTCTCGGCGAAGTGGTTGCAGACCGGCAGCTTGACCGAAATCTTGAATTCCATCAACCTGGCGATTGCAGGTGAGAGGTCCCACAACTTCGTGCGCCAGCTTTCCACCGCGCCCCGCGTAGCCTGATTCGGTCTCAACGGAGGCGCGACCTCGCGATCACGCTCTACAAGATATTGCGGTAACCCGGTCGATCGCGGATTCTCCACACGTTCGTTCTCACGGGGGCAGGATCGGATCTGTTCGAATGCGCTCGCCAGGCGTTCACACGTGGTCTGGTCCCGGCAAAGGGAGACCGGCATGAAGGTGATTCTCTTCGGTGCGTCCGGCATGGTGGGGCAAGCTGTCCTGCGCGAATGTCTGGAGGACGACGGCGTGGAGCGTGTGCTCGCGATCGGCCGCAGCCCCATCGGCCGATCGCACCCCAAGCTGCGGGAACTGGTTCGCAAGGACCTGTTCGATTTCACCGTCACCGGCGAAGACCTGCACGGGTATGATGCCTGCTTCTTCTGCCTTGGCGTTTCGTCGGCTGGCATGAACGAGGCCGACTACACGCGCCTGACCTTTGATCTCACGATGGGCTGGGCGAACGCGCTGGCGCGGATCAACCCATCGATGACGTTCCTGTACGTCTCAGGCGCGGGCACCGGCGGAAAGGCGATGTGGGCGCAGCTGAAGGGGCGCACCGAAGCCGCGTTGCTTGCCTTGTTTCCCTCGGCGTACATGGTCCGGCTGAGCGCGCTCCGCCCGATGCACGACGAAGTCTCGAAGACGCGCTGGACGCGGATCAGCTACGCCATTCTCCGCCCCCTGCTGCCGCTGGTGCAGACGATCGCGCCGAATACCGTGATCAGCACCGAGGAGCTTGGGCGCGCGATGATACGCGTCGCGCGGGAGGGTGCTGCCAAGCGAGTGCTGGAGACCCGCGACCTGCGCGCGCTCGGCGCGCTCTGAGAACGCGGCTCGGCTGGGGCGAAGGATGCCCGCCCCTCGGCTTGCTTCGAGACGAATTGCGTGTTGTCTTTAGCCGACTCGCAACCCAGATAGCCAGGTAACGTGCCGCTTTCGCTCCACGAGTGGGACACCTTCTACGTCATTACCGGCTCGGCCGGGGCGGCGCTCACGGGCCTGATGTTCGTCGTCATCGCCCTCGCCGCGGACCGCATCGAGGGCTCGTCGTCCGACGGGGTGGGCGCGTTCTCCACGCCGACTGTTGGCTACTTCGCCATCGTGCTGCTGATTGCCGGGATCATGACGATACCATTGCACCGCATCCTGAGCCTGTCCGTCTGTCTGGGCGGCAGCGCCGTCGGCGGCATTACCTCCGGCGTGCGGGCCGCTGTCCGTATGCGCAGGGTCGAAGGCTACGCGGCCGAAGCCGAGGACTGGAACTGGCACGTGATTCTGCCACTCGCGGCCTATGTGGTGTTGCTGGTCGGCGCTCTCATGCTCCACACCACATTGGACCTCGCGCTCGTCGTGGTGGCCGCGGTGGTGCTGATGCTCCTCTTCATCGGCATCCATAATGCCTGGGACGTGGCAGTGTATCTGGTCATCCAGCACGCCACGAGACGCGGTGCAGGCGACATGACCGCCGCGGCTCCGCCCGCGATGATTACGCCGGCCCCGCTGGTGAATCCGGCGCCGCGGGTGGCTGCCTCCGGCGCGGGGTCGGGGGCCGTCGCCGACAGCGACACAGGCGTGAGGTCCGGCTGACCAGGACCGACGTCGTGATCGTGGGCGCGGGGGTTGCGGGTCTGGCTGCCGCGCAGCGGCTGGTCGCGGCGGGGCTTGACGTCATCGTGCGCGAGGCGCGTGACCGGATCGGCGGACGCGTGTGGACCGTCCACGAGCCCGGCCTCGCCGTCCCGGTCGAGCTCGGCGCGGAGTTCGCAGTGAGGTGCCTGCGCCGCGCGCTGCCTGTCGTAAAGTGCTGCCTCACGCGCCTGTTGTGAGATCAAGCCCGCTCACCCTCGCTTTCTCATCCCGGGCACGCATTTCAACGTCGTGAGGCGGCGGCGTCCTAGTCACTGTTGCAAGGCGACCGGAACGGGCGCGCTGTATGCCACACCCACACTGCCTCCGACGACACCGACCAAGCGGTACTCACCAACCGGAAGCAGTACAGGTGGGGCATCCGATTGTGCACGGCGACCACCACCAGCCCACGTGGAGCGAAAGATCCATTGGTCGCCTGGTGCGGCCCGCCCCGACATTGCGAACGGCAGCAGGAAGGGGCCCTCGGCTAAGGACCGAGCAGGTCAGCGTCGGGCGTCCACCTCTCGCAGAAAAGACCGCACCGCAGCCAGCGTCGCGGCGGTGTTGTCCCACTGCGTGTGATGGCCGGCATTCGGGATCACCACGAATCGCGCGCCGGGCGTGAGACTCGCGTGACGTCTGACGATCTCGGGTCCCGCCACATCGAACTCTCCCACGATGAAGAGCACGGGCACTTTGACCTGGCTGAGGAACGGCGTCGCGTCGTACTGGCGCAGCGTGCCGCTGGGTGCGAACGGACTCGTCCCAAGCATGTAGGCGGCAACCTCGGGGTTGAGGAGTCTCCCTAAGGTGTCCATCTCGGCTCGGACGGGCGACCGGGTAAAGTGGGTTCGAAATTCCTTCATCGCGGCCTGGAACGCCGTCGAGTCGTACGGTGCTCCCGACGCCCTGAGACGGACGGCGCGAGCCATCGAGTCGGGCATCGCCATGAAAAGGCCGCGGACGTTGGCATAGAAGGCTGGAATGTCGAGCGTTTCACTGGCGAGGGTCAGACTCGTGACGTGCTGGGGAAAAGCGCGGTAGTACTCCAAGGCCAGCGTGGCCCCCCATGAGTGTCCGTAAAGGTGCACGCGATCGAGAGCCAAGTGTCGGCGCAGCAACTCCAACTCCGCCACAAAGTGCGGGATGTTGAACAGCGCCGTATCATGCACCACATCGGAGTAGCCGGCTCCCAGCTGGTCATAGCGTACGGCCACTCGCTCGTCACCCAGTGCTTCCAGTGACTTGAGATAGACGCTCGGGTTGCCCGGACCCCCACGGTCACCCACCTGCGGGGAGCATCGGGATGGCGCACTGACGACCGGAGCCGGCCGCTGCAATGGCGGCCGGCGACGCGGACGTCGGCGAAGGATGTTCGTCGGCAATGGACGTGAGGGGACGGGGGTCGTACCATTGTGTGCGACAACCCCAGCCGGTCGCCATCATGCCAGAGGATCCCGGAACCATCACCGCGTTGCTCGCGGAGTGGAGCGAGGGCGATCCCGATGCCTTCCCCAGGCTCGTGGCGCTGGCGTATGACGACCTCAGGACCATCGCCCACCGGCGGCTGCTGATGCGCCGGGACGACGACCTGGCGACCACGGCCCTCGTCCACGAGGCGTACCTCAAGCTCCTGGGCGGACGCGGCGGCCAGTGGGAGAGCCGGTCGCAATTCTACGCGTTCGCTTCGCACGCGATGCGCCACATCCTCGTCGACCACGCGCGGCGGGAACAGGCGGCTCGCCGGGGAGGCAACGCCGTGCGGATCCCGCTCGATGAGGGAACCGTTGCCGGGAGCGACGAGGGCGCCGCCGACGTGCTCGCGGTCGAGGAGACGCTGCAGCGGTTGGCGAGCGTACAGCCCCGCATGGCGCGGGTGGTGGAGTTGCGCTTTTTCGGGGGGTTCACGGTCAGCGAGGTGGCCGAGGTGCTCGGGATGTCGCCCCGCAGCGTCGAGCGGGAGTGGACGCGCGCCAAGGCGTACCTGCTCGACGCCTTCCGTCGTGATAACCTCGGGTGAGCCGCGAGGGGCGCGTCAATCGGGGAGCAGCGCCCGGAGAGCCTCCGCGCGATCGCCGTGGCCGCTGGCCGTGAGTTGTGTGGCGGTGCGCCCGAGGTAGAGCCGCGAATCGGCGTCGAGGGTCCGCTGTCCCTGGCGCAGGGCCGCCAGCGCGCGATCGAGCAGGGCAGCGCCCCGTTCACGTTGCCCCGCGACAAGCTGTGCGGTCCCCAGCTGCACGGCGGCGACCAGGGTCCAGTCGTGTCGCGCGCCGAGCGTGGCTTCGTAGGATCGCACGGCAGCTCCGAGGGGGGCGATGGCCTCGGATGCGCGACCGTGGCGCAGGAAAAACCGACCCAGCGCCGCGTACGCCGCCCCCACCCGCCAGTGCCCGCGCGGCCATTCACGCTCGGCGGCGGCGATGCTGGCGTGGGCGATCTCCACGACCTCGTCGAGCTTGCCCTCGAGCTCGAGCGCTGACGCGAGGTTGTTGCCATAGGTCCTGGTGCCTGGATGCCCCTCTCCAAGGACCGATCTCGCGAGACGGTAGGCCTCGCGATACGCTTCCTCCGCGCCGGCGAGGTCCCCGCGGGTCTTGAGCAGGTAGCCCAGGTTGTTGTAGGTGACGGCGACGGAGGCCGGGTGGGGGACCCCGTCCTGCTGCTGGCGGCGCAGCACGTCGCGGTACACCGCCTCCGCCGAGTCGAGGTGGTTGGCGCCGCGCAGCGCGAAAGCCAGGCTGCCTAACGCCGAGGTGAAGCGCGCGCCCACGGTGTCGCCGCTGGCGCGTTGCAGCGCAACGGCGCGGCCGGCCAGTGTGATGGCCGAATCGAGGTCTCCCAGCTCGCGGCGTATCCCGCTCAATGAACCCAGGAGTGCCGCGAGCGCGGTGTCGGGAACGCCGTGGCTCTGGTGATACCACTTCAGCGCCTCGCTGAACGCCGTATCAGCGTGCTGGAACTCCCGCGCATCCTTGTGATTCGATGCGATCGCGCGGAGCAGCTCGAAGCGCCGTTCGGGCGTCGCGCCATCCTGGCCAACAGCCACCTGAAGGGCTTCGCGCAGGAGCGTGTCCGCCATCTCGTAGCGGCCGAGCCCGGAAAGGCTCCTGCCGATCGCCTCGAGCACGGCGGCGCGAACCTCGGGCTGGTCGGCCAGCTCGGTCGCGATCCGCGCGCGACCACGCTGGAGCGCCTCCACCACCGTGATGTCGCGGCGACCGCCCTGGTTCGCGGATTCGGTCGGATCCGGACTTCGGAGGAGGTCGACCAGGAAGGCCTGCGTGGCCATGGCCCGCTGCGATGCGACCTCGGCCGCGTCGCGCTCCCGCTCGACGCGCGCGCCCTGCACGCGCAGCACGACGATGAAGGCGGAGAGGCCCAAGAGCACGGCGGCGGCGCCCGGCAGGAGGAACGGATGTCGCCCCACGAGCTTCCGCATGCGGTAGGCCGCCGACTCGGGGTGCGCGTGGACCGGCCGTCCCTCGAGCCAGGCGCGGACGTCCGCCGCCAGCTCATTGGCCGACGCATATCGCTCATCCGGGTCGCGGCGGAGCGCCACCCCGAGGATGAGGTCGAGGTCGCCCCCCAATGCCTTGGCGAGACGAGCGGCGGTCGTTCGACGGAGGGCGGCGCGGACCTCCGGTGCCGGCAGCCCATCGAGCGAGAGACGGACCGCGCGACTGGCGCGGAGCGGCGCATCGCCAGGATGCGCGGCGCCGGCGAGCGGCGGAAGTCCGCTGACCAGTTCCCGGAGCAGCAGGCCAAGCTGGTAGACATCGGTCCCCGTCGTGATCGGATCGCCGCTGAGCTGTTCGGGGCTCGCATAATCGGGCGTGAGGGCGCGCAGCCCGCCCTCCGTGATCCCGCCCTCTGCTTCGAGCAGTTTGGCGATGCCGAAGTCGAGCAGCTTCACCCGCCCGTCGGTGTCGACGAGGATGTTGGCGGGCTTGATGTCGCGGTGCACCACCAGCCGGCGGTGCGCGGCGCGTACGGCGTCCACCACCTGGAGGAACAGCGACAGCCGCTCCCGCAGGCCGAGCCGCGCCGTGTCGGCATGCGCCGTGATCGGCACGCCCTCCACGAGCTCCATGACGAGAAAGGGGCGTCCATCGGCCAGTGATCCCCCGTCCAGGAGACGCGCGATATTGGGGTGTACGAGCGCCGAGAGGATCTGTCGCTCGTTGCGGAACCGCCTGACGAGGTCCTCGGTATCGAGGCCGCGCCGGAGGACCTTGAGCGCGACGCGCTGCTGGTAGGTCCCGTCGGCGCGCTGCGCGGCGTAAACGGTGGCCATCCCGCCCCGGCCCAGGCGCTCGCCGATCACGTACCGACCCACCAGCGTCCCCGGCACCAGGTCCTCGAAGACCGCGACGTCTTCAGCGCCTGGAAACGCACCGAGAACCACCGACTCCGCAGGCCCGCTCAGCCGCTCGTCCGACTCCTCGTTCAGCCGGGCGAGGAGCCCGAGGACGAGGTTGCAGAGCGTGGCATCACCGGCCGTCGACTCCCTCAGCCACGCCGCCCGCTCCTTGACCGGGCGGTCCAGTGCTGCCTCCAGGAGACGGTCGACCTCCTCCCACCGCCGCCAGATGAGGGGGTCAGCCACCCGACTTATCCCGGACCGCCTCAGGCAGGAAGGCGGCGGCGGCGTGCTGGGAGCGTGACCCTGTGGAGTGCACCATCGATTCCCTCCGTGTCATCGGAAGCGCCTGATGCACGCGTCCGGGCGGGAATGGTGGCCCCTCCGTGCTGCCAGGGCAGTCGGAGGGACCACGCTCGTGCGGCAGCGGGGGAGTGGTCCTACGGGCACTGCGCGGAGGCGCCACCGCCGCCGCTCACATAGACATAGTACAGATAGCCCCCATCGTCGACATTCGTACAGGACAGGTCGCCGCCGTTGCGGACGATGGCCGCATAGCCGCCCGTCCGGTCGAAGGTCACGTCCTCGAGGCGCACGACGCCGTTGGCCGTGACGTTCAGCGTGGCGATGCTGTTCGAGCCGCCGAACCAGGCCGCTGAGCCGGCGTTCATGAAGTCCGTGTGATCGAGCACGTTGCTGGCCGACGCGGTGCCATACTCGATGCCCTGCCAGTAGCCGACGAGGTCCTCGCCGCCGCGGAACGTGATGCGGTCCTGGTCCGTGCCGTCAGCACGCAGTGAGCCGCCCTGGTTGACGATGAAACTCGCATTCTGCGCGAACGTCACGTCGACGCCGGCCGCGATCGTCAGCGGCGCCTGCACAAAGGTGCGCGTGGTCACGTAGAAGGGGGCGTTGAAGTCGTGCCAGGTCTGGGCCGTCCGGACGTTGTCCGTGTTCCCGAACGACACGCGGACGACATTCTCGTCGTTCTCGCCGATGATGGTGTTGGCCGCGATGTCGCCCGCGCGCTCGGGATGCACGATCATCACGCGCGCGTTCTGCGTGAACGTGTTGCCGCTGAAGCCCGAGATGTCGCCGTCCGCCGGGACCCAGAGCGCGTAGTGGCCACTGCCGCGGAAGTTCGTGTTGGTGAAGACGGCCTTGCTGTTTCCTTCGAGGTAGACCATGGCCCGCGAGTCGGGAAGCCCGGTCCAGTTCGCGCTCCCGCCGTTCTCGAAGATGACGTGGTCGAACTGGTTCTTCACCGCCGCGGTCGTGATCTGGAGTCCCTTCCAGTAGCCCTTGAGGTCCTCGGCGCTCGTGAACGTGATCGGCGAGCCCTCGGTGCCGACCGCCGTCAGCGACCCGCCATCGCGGACGATGAAGCTGACGTCCGTCCGGGCCGCGATGATGGTCCCGGCCCCCACCGTCAGCGGCGCCTCGATGAACATGCGATCCTGCACCTCGTACGGCACGGCCAGGGCGGACCACGTCTGCGCGGTACTGACCCTGTCGTTGTTGCCGAAGACGACGCGCACGAGGTTGGCAGTGTTCCCCACGAACTGGGTGTTCCCGCTGATGAAGCGCGCGGTGTTGGGGTGCACCCAGGCGGCGACGGCATTGTCGCGCAGGACGTTGTCCTCGAACGTCATCTCGGCGTCGGCGTAGACCGTGATGCCCTGCCCGCCACTGCCGCTGATGATGCTGTGCTGGATGTCGACCGTCGAGTTGCCATCCAGCAGCAGCGCCGATGTGGAGTACGGAGCGCCGCTCCAGCCCGCCGACCCCCCATGCTCGATGGTCACGTAGTGGAGGACGTTGTCGGCACTTCGACTGTCGTTGAAGCGCACGCCACGCCAGAGGCCGGTGCCCTCCTGGCTCGTGAGGAGTATCGGATTCGCGGCGGTCCCGAGCGCGGTCATCCGGCCACCGCTCGGGATAGTGAGTGAGGCGCTGGGGCCGAAGGCGATCCGCACCCCGGGCTGGATCGTGAGGGTGCCGCTGCTGACGGTCAGGGGGGCGGCGGCCTGATAGCAGGTGTTCTGCGGCAGCGTGGCACCGTTCCCGACGTCGGCCTGCGTCAAGGGGGTGCACCCGGTGATGGTGAGGTCGACGGAAGCGCTGATGCTGGCGTTCGCCGTGCTAGCCGCGGTAATCCTGACGGCGCCGGGGGCGAGCGCGGTCACGAGCCCCGTTCCGCTGACGCTGGCGAGGGTCGCGTCACTGGTGGACCAAGCCACGCCCTGCGGGGCGGTCGAGGGCGCAACGGACACCGTCAACTGGAGCGTGGCACCAACGGTAATCGTGGTGCTGGGTGCCGTGATCGACACCCTGGTGGGACCGACGGCGGAGTTGTCCGGCGGAGGCGCGGTGGTGGACTCCGTCCCGCAGGCGCCCAGCACCAGGGCGGTGCCAAGTAGGAGGACGGAACGCAAGGCAGGATGGACTCGGGCGGTCATGGCGACTCCTCGCGGCTGAGGTGGCGGGGCTCGTGAGCCTGCCGTCGGTCGTGAGGCCGGGCAGGGCCTGCCACACCAACGGAATTCCCCGCTGAAGTCCGCCACATCCGGCCGCCGCGTCGCCAAGGCCGCTCGGTCACGAGTCCTGACTCTCGCGAGGCCGCCAGCCTGATGCTGAGGCCCACCATGAGAATCGCGCCGCCCTCGGCTTCCGCGCGGCAGCGGTGACCGTCACCCTCCCCCGATCCGCCCGCTGGCCGGGGAGTCTTCACCCGGCCAGCGGCGACAGCATCAGTTGAAGTGATACGCGAGGCCGAACGCGAGCCTCACGTCGTTCCGGGTCCTGCTTCTTCACTCCCGCGACCGGCGACTTGAAGCAGTACACGTTCTCGCGTGCCTCGAGCCGGAATGCCACCCGCGAATACTGCAATTCGGAGCCGAGCGCGCCGTAGCCGGCGTTGCACGTCTTGTCCATCAGGTCTGCGGACTTGTAGAGGTACGTGCGGGCGCCGGCGCCAGCGCCGACGAAGGGCTTGAACTCCCAGGACGAGCCGAGGGCCTGGTCGAGACCGAGTTCCGCTCCGACGTCGTATTGAAGGATCTGCACCTTGTCGTCGGACGCCGCATAGGTGGTCTGGCCTGGCACCCAGCTGAAGGTCCCCAGCAGGTGAAACGTGGGCATGACCTCGACCGCCGCCTGCACGCCGTACATGGCGGCATCCTTGAAGCGGTCCCTCTGATCCCCGGTGGGCATGGACGCTCCCACGAACGGGCGGATCTCGAGTCGGGTCGGCTCCTGCGCTGTGACGGCGGTCGCTGCAGTGGCGAGCGTCACCAGTGCACCCGTGCACACCGCGGGTAAAGCCCCGACCGCTCCGCCCACACCTCGGACGCTGGTTCGCGCGGTTCGGCGACCCGTGCCCGACCAGGACGACCAGGACGCACCCCACACGGCCGGCGCCACCCTGCCAACGGCGCGGCGACTCGCAGTCGGACCCGCACTGGCGACGTGTGCGACGACGGGGGGCGATTCAATTTCCTATCCCACCGGCGCATCCGGTGGGGCGTTCAGATCACCGAACAAAAGAGTTGGCGCCGAAGGCTCGCCAATATAGCCGAGCATGTCAGTCACCTGCTGCCTTCGCACCTGGGGATCGGATCGGTAGTCCAGATGGGTGACGAAAACGCGAACGGTTGTACCGCGCACGTCAATTGTCGCTTCGAGAAAGCCGGGCGCCGGCGCCGGAACGGGAGTCGAGTCCTGCGTCGAGAGCCGTGTGATGATGTGGTTGGTCCAGTCGAGGATTGGAAACCTGCTGAGTAAAGCGACACCGAACTCGCGCGGTGCATCCTCGCTTCGCGCGCCGGGAATGTCGTATATGTGCGCGAAACGCACCTGCATCCCGAGTTTCTCACCGAGCACCGTGGCCTGATCTACGAAGTTGCTGCGTTCCGCCCAGTGGACGTCGACTTCCTGGAGGCCAACCACCTGAGGCGCGGCATTGCGAATGGCCTCCACCGTGCCGTTCAGATTGCCGTTCCCGGAGCGAATGTTGTAAGACATCGCACGCAGCGGAATGTCCGAACCGCCCGCGGGCAGGTGCGCGCACGCGATGCCTGATGGGAGAGCGAGTAACCAGATGACAACTCGCACCAGCGATGTGTACGACCGTCGCATTAGACCCTGTCGGTAAAACGGTTTGAGTTCTGCCGGAAGGGGGGGGGACGTTAGCATTGGATGTGGGGGCCGCAAGCCCCGGGTGCCAAGAGAGGCACCCCTTATTGCCGCATTGCCATCCTCACCTCTTGCTTTTCGGGGGTGGGCAATAGATACAGCGGAGGGATTCTGGTGGAATTGCAGTATCCGAGAAAGGAACCCTGTCGAGACAACCTCCACTTTCTTGGTCGCGCGTCCTGCACCATCAATGACTAGCACCCACCGCTTAATTTGGTCTGGCTTGGCGATTCGCCGTGGCTGCACTGCTGCTGTCGGCGAATTCGCCCGTGGCTGCGCAGGGCGTTGCCACCTCTGGTATCCGCGGCAGCGTGCGCACAGAAGGCACGGTGAGCGTCGAGGCTGCACATGTTCGCGTTGCTCACACTGCTACGGGGTTTGCTGTCGAAGTCGAGGCGAAGAATGGGCGCTTCCTCGTTCAGGGACTGGAGCCGGGCGCTCCATACACTGTCAATGTCAGGCAACTCGGATTCGTTGCGCAGCGGCGCGAGCTTGTGCTGCTCAACCTTGGCGAACTACGCGAATTGAACTTCGTGCTCCAGCCGGTGATTACTCAGCTGGAACCCGTGAGCGTTCTCGCGACGGACAAATCGGGATACAGCCCGGTGCATGCTCACGGCGGAACGGCGACGACGATCAATGAATCGCTGCTGCACGCCTTGCCGACGCTCAATCGCGATCTCTACGACTTTGTTCGCCTTGTGCCGCAGATTTCTACAAAGATCGGCCTTCCGAACCCGGGCTTCTCCGCTGGTGGCGTCGGCTTTCGCTTCAACAACTTCCTGATAAACGGAGTATCGGAGCGGACGTTGAGCGGCGGCGTCTCAGGCGCTTTCGCCGGCGCGAAATCAGTTCCCCTCGACGCCGTGCAGGAGTACCAGGTGCTGCTGGCGCCGTACGACGTTCGGTACGGAGACTTTGCCGGCGCGTTGATAAACGCAGTCACGAAATCGGGGACGAATTCTTTCCGCGGCTCGGCGTTCGCCTATGCCAGAAACGACCGCCTCGCCCGGCAGGCGGGGTCGGCTGCAGTCACGCCCTACGACCGTGTGCAATATGGATTTTCACTCGGCGCCCCGATCATACGGGATCGATTGCATTTCCTCATCGCGCCTGAGTTACAGCGGTTCACCTACCCCGCGCCGGGGCCATATGTGGGACAGCCGCAGAATGCGGAACGGGCAGTTCCAGTAAGCGAAGCGGATCTCGCGCGAGTGGATGAGATCTTGCGGAATTATGGGTTGGCTGCCGGCTCCCCTGGAGCTGTGGAGAATGGCCATCCGCTGCGGAATGTTTTCTCGCGTGTCGATCTGGCGATCCCGGCGTGGAACAGTCGTGCGGTCGTCTGGAACAACTACAGCGGCAGCGACGATGTTGCGTTTTCACGCGCTTCGCGGGACACATTTTCCCTTTCGACTTACCAGGTGACGCGTGCCGCGAAATCGTCGTTGAGCGCGATGGAGCTGCACACCACTTTGCCGCGCGCGGGCGGTGGGCACAATGAGCTGCTGTTATCCCATCACTCCGAAAGCCTCTCGCCCGTGGTCGATGTTGAACAGCCGATTGTGCGGACGTCAGTTCCAGGCGTATCTGGTGCTCGTATAACGATCAACACTGGAACACATGAGAGCGCTCAAGGAATGCGGTTCGCGTCTGCGGAGACCGGCCTGAAAGACAATCTCACCGTGTACGGCAGCGGCCCAGCGTTTCGCCGTCGGTTTGGAGTGCCTCAGGCGCCTCGTCGGCGAAACACCCGGCGATGGGAATCGCGATCGGGCTCCTGCCTGAGAGGAAGGTGTGACGCTGCGAACTCGGCGATCCAGCTATCCAGGCGATCGATTAGCGAGCGAGTCACCGCGAAAGACGGAAGCTGCACGAAGACTGATCGTCGGTCTAAAACGGACCGGGTTCAGCGGCAAGCGAGCCAGACAAGAGCGCGGATGCGAAGCTTCGCGCAATCCACAGATCACTTGTCTGCTGCAACGGTCGTTACGCTTCATTAGAGCGCTCGCGGGTTGGCTCTGAGCTTCGTCGAAGAGAGCCTTGAATTGTGCGACATTGGTACCAGTTATCCCGAGCAGTTCGGCACTCGCCCGCAGAACCGCATTGCCGAACGGGGTGATCGTGTATTCGAACATTCGTTCGGCCAGCCCATCGAGAATTTCCCGGGATGGGTCCGGAGTCCATGTGGGGAAGACGGATGTGATGAGTCCCAGGTCCAGGAGTCGTGGAATCGCAAGGCGCCTTCCCATATTGCTCATCACGTCGCCCATCGTGCGGATCACAGGCTGCTTAAGACCCCGTGCGCTTTCGGCGAGCAGGGTCCACCCTTCATAGCCGAGCGCCTGCGCGACCGCTTTGGCGGATTTCTGTCGACGGATATCGGTTTCGCGGATTGCGTTGACGAGAGCATTGCCGACATCAGCCCGCGCCTTAGCGGGATCACCGTCCGGGAAGGCGGGGGAGCGGGTGGTGCGCGAAGGCGGAAGACGGTGAGGGAGTGGGAGCACCAGGCGGTGATGGGCGGAGAAATCGGGTCGCCGAGTTCGCGCGCTCGAGGTCTCATCCGGTTCCTGCACCGGCTCCGCCGCCACCGAGCGTCCCCAGCTTGATGGTGGGCAGCACCGGACGGTACTGCTTCGCCAGCAGCCGCCGGAACAGTTCCGCCTTGCGGTGGCGGGGCGTCATCACGAAGACGATCATCGTCGAGCCACGCGCGACCGACGCGATCCGGAGTCGCATCGCGCCGCCAGGAACCGCGACCGAGCACTCCGTCACCGATCGCTCCACCGGCGCCCGGAGCCGGGCCGCGCACTCACCGATCGTCGTTCCGACCGCAAACGCGCTGGCGCCGATGATGAGCCACCGCGAACGCACGAACCAGCCGACAGCGACTACCAGGACTGCGGTGAGGAGCGTCCCCAGCCCGAAGCGGTCCCCACGCAATCCCGTGACGATGGTCGCCGCCAGCAGGAACAGCGACGTGAACAGGAACAGCCAGTCACCGCGGACGGCGGTCGGTTCACGCCGCGCCGCGACGACCACCAACACCAGAATGAGGAAAGCGGCGTACCCGGCCGCCCACACGAGCACGAGGCTGCCGCCCGCGACCGGCGTCGCGTTACTGGTCGAGGATCGCCTTCAGATTCTCGACGGCGCGAACCCCTTCGGCATCGTTGAGCTTCTCGATGACCGTGGCCTGCATCTTCGAGAGCAGCGTCGGCGGCACGTCGTACGTCACGTCGACCGTGACCTTCACGCCGCCGGCCTGCGGTTCGGCGCTGTACGTGAACGTACTCTCAATTCCCGTGGTCGTGCGATAGCTGAACTTCCGGCCAGGCTCGTAACTCAGTGTCTCGGCGCGGCCGCCGAACTCTACGCCCGCCATCACGAACACCCAGTTCCACGATGTCCCCGGTTTCCCCGGATCCCCGTTCAGGTGGGTGACCGCCTTGAGCGGACCGATGAACGCCGGGTGGTTCTGCACATCGGCGATGTAGGCCATGATCTGATCGGCGTTACCGTTGATGACCGCTGACTTGGCGACCCGGGACATGGTGTCCTCCACGGAGTACGGGTGCGGAACGGTGCGGACGTCGAGCCCGGACAATATCGCCATCCGGCTGCCGTGGCTACTACCTTTCTTCGAAATCACCCCAGCGCGCCACCACTTCGTTCGTCCCCGTGCAGGCACCGCGCCTTCACCTCGTATCTCCCGCGATCGTCGAACGCACCGTCGCCCGGCTCGGCATGCCCGGTGTACTGAGCGAGGCCGAACGCGTGGTGTTCGAGCGACTCGCGATCGTCAACCGGCGGCGGGACTGGCTTGCCGGTCGGGTCGCCGCCAAGCGGGCCCTGCGGCGAGCGGTGCGCGAGGCCGGCGGCATCGCGCCGCCGTACCACGCGATCACGGTGTGGAACGAGGATGACGGAGCGCCGCGCTTCAGTATCGATGAACAGCCGGCGCTTGCCCGTCGCTGGAACATCTCGCTTGCCCACACAAGCGGGACCGCGGTGGTCGCGCTGGCGGACACCCGGCGATGGGGCAACGTCGGCGTGGACATCGAGCGCACTCGACCCCTTTCTGCCGGTCTCATTCGCCGCGCTCTCAGCACCAGGGAGCTCGAACGACTGGAAGATCGCAACGGGCACATGCTCGAGCCACTCCTCCTCTGGACCATCAAGGAGGCCGTGCTGAAGGCCGGGCGCGGCCGGTGCGATGCGCTTCGCCAAATCGAGCTCGCCTGGAGCGGGAGTGGGCGGGTGACCGCGCGCATAGTCGGCGTACGAGAGTCGGCGCCCCACATCGCGACTGCGTATCGCACGGTCGGGCCGTACACGATCGCGCTGGCGCTCTGGCGGGCCGACGGGCCGATTGCCGCCCGCCGTGGATCGAGGGGCCACCGAGGGCCTGCACCGGCGGGCGCGACTGCCGCCATCGCGTGACGAGCCCATGACGGCGGAACGCAGGACGCAGGCACGCGCCGGTGTTGGCATCAGCGCCGTGACGTATTGGTTGCCCGAGGCCGCGCCGACCGTGGACGAGCTCGAACAGCGTGGGGCGTTGCACGGGAGAGCATCCACGCTCGCCGCCTTTGGTTTTCGTCACGCCCGGGTAGCCGGTTCGGAGAGCCACGCGGACATGGCTATCCGCGCCACGCGCGCGCTGCTCGACGAGACGGGCACCGCACCCGACGAGATCGATCTCGTGCTGTACGCCGGGGCGCTGACGTCGAGCACCACCATGGAGTGCCGCCCGGCACCCGCCGGCACGGTGCTGCAACTCCGTGAGCTGATGGACTTCTTCAAGTACCCCGCGTCACGGTTGCAGAGCGAGCTCGATCTCGCCAATGCCGCGGTGGCCGGCGTCGACCAGCAGGGGTGTGCAGCGATCTTCTCCGCCATACGGCTGGCCCGCGCGACCCTGCTGGCCGAGCAGGACGTGCGCACCGTGCTGTGTGTGAGTGCCGACCGGCTCCCGCACGGTTCGCCGCGAGACGTCGTCTACAATCTGGTCTCGGACGGTGCGTGCGCCGCGCTGCTGCGCCGGGAGTCGGGACACAACCGCATCCTCGCCACCCACCACGTGACGAAGGGCGCCTTCTGGAACTCGGGCTCGCTCGAGAACGAGATCATCGCCGCGTATTTCCCCACTGCGCGCACGGTGATCGAGGAGACGGTGCGGAAGGCGGGCGTGACGCTCGACGACATCGCGTGGGTCATCCCGCATAACGTGTCGCTTCGAAGCTGGGAGATCCTGCTCGGCCTCGTCGGATGTCCTCGCGAGAAGCTGTTCAGCCGGAACATCGGCCGCGTGGGCCATACCATCGCCGCGGACAACTTCATCAACCTGCGCGATGCGACGGACGCCGGTCTGCTTCACCCGGGTGACCTGCTGCTCCTCTTCACCTTCGGGTACGGGTTGAACTGGAGCTGCATGGTGCTGGAGCACTGAGCCGCGGTCATGTCGATCGCCTCGTCTCGTCACGTCGGGAAGCGAACGGTGCTCGTGACCGGCGCCACCGGAACGTTAGGCGCGGAGCTCGTGGCGCGCTTCGCCGCCGCCGATCACGGTGCACGGGTGGTGGCGATGTCCCGGGGCATGAGGGGACAGGGGAGCGCGGCCTGGCCGGCGGCGTCGCCGCGCGTACGCCACGTCCGTGCCGACGTACGATCGGGCCCGTCGCTCGGGATCGATCCCGCGGACCGTGAAGCACTCAGCGCGTCGGTCACGGACATCGTGCACTGCGCGGCTGACACGACGTTCACCCGCCCGCTCGATGACGCCCGGGCGACGAACGTCGAGGGCACCCGCTCGGTGCTCGCTTTCGCGGCGGAGTGTTCGCGGCTCGAGCGCATCGCGTGCTTCAGCACGGTCTACGTCGCCGGCCGGGCCACCGGGTGCTTCCGCGAAACCGACGTGGGTGGCGCCGCGGGCTTCGTCAACAGCTACGAGCAGTCGAAGGCCGAGATGGAAGTCATCGTGCGCGAGGCGATGCCGCGCCTCCCGATCGCGCTCTATCGGTTGAGCACCATCATCGGGGACTCGCGCACCGGCGTGGTCCGCGGTTTCAACGCCGTGCACCACGCCTTGCGGCTGCTCTATCAGGGGCTGGCGCCCATGGTACCGGGGCGCGAGGACGCGCCGGTGGATCTCATACCCCTCGATTTCGCGGCGAACGCGTCGTATGCACTGTTCGAGCATGCGTTCGAGGCCGGCGCCACCTACCACCTCTGCGCGGGCGCCGAGCGCTCGGCCACACTCGGCGCACTGCTCGATGCGACCCTCGCGGCGTTCGAGCGCCATCGGCCCGCGTGGCGGAAGCGCAGCATCGCCCGACCGGCGCTCGTGGAGCTCGACACGTACGAGCTCTTCGTGCGCTCGGTGGAGGAGGCGGGCAACGACGTCCTCGTGCAGGCCACGGATGCCGTGAAGGCCTTCGCGTTCCAGCTCGCGTATCCGAAGGCATTCGATGCCAGGCGCGCGCGCGCGGCGCTGGCACCCCGTGGCATAGAGCCGCCACGTGTGCTCGACTACTATGACAGCGTGGTGCGCTGGTGCGTCGAGACCAGCTGGGGAACCGCGGCATGACCGAGATGTCGCTGCCGACACCCGGGCAATTCGAGGAGCATCTCGCCCGGTTCATCAACGAGTCGCTGCTCGACGGCGGCGTGCACGTGCACCGCGACACGCGGCTGTTCGAGGACGGTTACATCACCTCGTTGCGCGTGCTCGATCTCATCGCCGTCGTCGAGAAGACGCTCGGCCGTCGTATCCCCGATCGCGCCGTCCGGCTCTCGAACTTCCGGTCGATCGCGACCATCGTCCAGGCGTTTCATCCGGGCGCGGTGGAGGGAACCCTCGCTGCCGCGGCAGCGGTGGGCCCCGACCGACTGTTCGAGCGTCAGGGAGACCGCACGCGATTCACCTCACCCGTTGCCGCTCTCGAGGCGCGTGGCGACCTCACGCGGGCGGGAACCGGGCAGGTGACGCTCGCTGGCCTGGCGCTCGACGTCCTCCGCGCGGTCGACCACACGGTCGCGGGATGGGCGCGATCGCTGGCAGCGGTGGAGCGCCGGTATCCGACCCTGATCCCGGTCGCGGTGCTCGAACGTGCGGGGCAGGCGCAGTCCCCTTCGCACCATCTGACACTCGCCGCGCACCGCGATGAGACCGCCCCGCGTTATGCGCTGGCTCCGGCCGTGTGCTACCACACCTATCCCGAGTGGGAGGGGCGAACGCTCGGCGCCGATCCGACGGTGCTCACCGCGCGCGGACGCTGCTATCGGTACGAGGGGCCGCAGCATGTGGGGCTCGAGCGCCTGTGGGACTTCACCATGCGCGAGATCATCGTGCTCGGCACCCGCGCGCAGGTGGAGACGTTTCGGCGGTCGCTCATCCGCCTGGTGGCCGACTTCGTGACTGCCCTCGTGCTGGACGGCGCCATCGAAGCGGCCACCGATCCGTTCTTCACCACCGCCGACACGGGTCGGCGCCTGATGCAACAGGCCGGCGGTCTCAAGTACGAACTGCGGCTCACGGTCGCTGCGGACGGCCACGCGGTGGCGGCGGCGTCGTTCAACCACCACCACGACTTCTTCGGTACGCGGTTCGGCATCCGGCTCGCGAGCGGGGAGACCGCCCACACCGGATGCGTCGCCTTCGGGCTCGAGCGCTGGGTGCTGGCGCTCCTCGCGCAACACGGCGCCGACGAGTCTCAATGGCCGGCCGCGTTCCGCGCGTGGCTCGATGCATCGCGGGTCGCGAATCCGGCCGTCGACGGACCAATGGCATTGGGAGCCACCGCGTGACGCCGCTGCACAATCGCACGCGAACGGCCGATTCGATTCCGCGAAAGCTCCTGCGCCAGGGGAAGGTGCATCTCCTCCCCGTTTATGCGCTCATGCGCACGAGCGACCTGGCGCGTGAAGGGATCGAGAACTCCGCGAGCTATCGATTCGCCGACCACATCTACCGCAACGAGCCGAGCGGGCGGTTCGGGATCGGCCGCGCCGTGGACGCGGTGCTGCTGCGCACGCGCGGTGCGCGCTCCATGCGAAGCCGATTCCATCACGTGCAGCGGGAGATCATCACCGCTGCGCGAACGCTCCACGCACGTTCGGCGAACGACCCGGCCACGCCCCCCACCACACCCTTTCGCGTGCTCTCGATCCCGTGCGGTATCGCGCGCGACCTGGCCAATGCAGCCGACCGGCTGCGTGCCGAGCTCCCCGGCGCCCACGCCCGCAGCACATTCTTCGGAATGGACCTGGATCCCATGCCCCTCGAGCTCTCGCGGGCGCTCGCGCACGATGAGGAACATTTCCGCTTCACGCAGGGCGACGCCCTCGACGCCAGCACGTATCCTTCCGAGCTGGATGTCATCGTCTCGACCGGGCTCGGTGAGTTTCTCGATGACGACCAGCTGGTGCGATTCTACGGCATTTGCCACGAGCGCCTGCGGCCCGGCGGCGTCTTCGTCACCTCGGGCATGGAGCGCGATCGCATCGCCGACTATCTGATGCGCCAGCTCGCCGAGTTGCACACCTCCTACCGCCGCGGCGAGGAGGTCACCCGATGGCTTCACATCGCCGGATTCCACGAAGTGACAACACGCCAGGATGACGTCGGGCTGCAAGCGCTCCTCGTCGCGCGCAAGGCGGATCGCCGGAGCGCTCCGGGCCGGCCGGCGGGTGGCCCGTGATCTACGAAGCGCACCTGCGGGCCGCCGAGGAAAGCGCGTGGCCGCTCGACACCAGCATCGCCTGGGACGCGATCAACCTCGACATCGCACGCGACGAGGGCGAGCTGCACCGCGCGCTGCACGATGCGGCGCTCATCGAAGGCTACCTGCCCGTATACGCCGCGCGCCTCATCCCGCTCCTGTGGGACGACGTGGACGCGACGGCGGTGTTGAGCATGGAGCTCTACGAGGGACTCAAGCACTTCACCGCGCTCACGCGCTACCTCGACCGCGTGGGCTACCAGCGTGACGAGGCGTCCGCCGCCGCGGTGGTGGCGGCACGCGAGCGGGCACGGGACATCCACTACGACCAGCGCGCGCTGACCGCGCACCTCACCAACTTCATGTGCTCGGAGCTGTTCGCGGCGTACTTCTTTCTCCGCATCGCCCGCCGCACCAACGAACCGGTCCTGCGGACCCTCCTGGGCTACATGGCGCGGGACGAGTTCCGTCACAGCGCCAGCGCAGGCGACGTGTTGAAGCAGCGCATCGACCGCGACCCGACGACGACGGCAGACGTCCTCGCCACCGCCGAACACTTTCGCCACTATGGCAGTGATGTCGTGGACGTGCCCGTTGCTGAAGAGAACGACTTCGAGGCCATCATGGCCGTGAACAGGAAGATCCGCCTGCTCTGCGGCCTGGCGCCTGCCGACCACCTCCAGGAGTCGATGCCGCGTGGAAATCACCGAGAATGAGCTCTGGCTCCTGAGCTACTACCGCCAGTCGGAGCTCGACGGGGCGCTCATCATGGGCCGTCTCGCGCGTGAAACCGACGACGACGACCTCCGCGTGCACCTCACCGAGCATTGCGCCGAAGAAGCGCAGCACGCGTGGCTCTGGACGCAGACGATCCTGAAGGTGGGCAGCGTGCCGCAACGGGTGGCCGAGACGTACCAGACGCGCTACTACGCCGAGATCGGCACGCCGACGTCGCTCCTCGAGATCCTCGCCCTGACGCAGGTATTCGAGCGACGTGTCGTCAAGCACTTTCGCGCGCACCTCGGGTGGCCGGGGACACACCCGGCGGTCATCGCGACGCTGCAGCGCATGATCGACGATGAGGTGGGCCACATCAGCTGGGTCAAGGATCGCCTCGACCGATACGCAGCGGAGAAGGGGGAAACGATCGTCGCCGAGACCATGCGTCGCTGCACCGAGGTCGACGAGAAGGTATACGAGGCCGCGATGCGATATCGCGACAACGCGCGCCAGTTGCTGGACCCGGCGCTCCGCCCCGCGACCGACCTGGAATCGCCCGCCGAGGCACCGAGAGCCGACGCCTCGTCGCCGGACCTGCGCCGCATCGTGGCCAAGTCGTTAGGTGTGGCCGGGGACGCGGTTCGCGACGAGGCCTCGCTGCGCGACCTTGGCGTCGACTCGCTCGACCTCGTGGTGCTCGTGATGGCGATCGAGGAGTCATTCCACATCGAGTTCGACCCCGCCGATCTGGAGCGGCTGCGCACCTTCGCCGACCTCGCCCGTCGTGTGAGCGAGCTGCGCGAGCCGGGCGTCGGCCCTTCGTCGTCCCCACGTCGAGGTTGAACCTCCCCACCGGCGCGAAGCATGTGGCCTGCGGCCCGCGCCCGGAGATCGAGGCCTCCCCCGTTCCGGTGACCCACCCCACCCCCTCCACCCTCCCCAACCCACACCCTGCGCGTACCCCAAATCCCGCCCGCAGCACGACAATTGGCCTTGTAAAACCAGCTACCGCGGCCGATCGTCCTCCCCCCGATGGTCGCCGTCTTCCTCGCCACACAACTCCTCGCCGCTCCCCTGGCCGCCCGGGATTCCGGTCCCCGGACTGCGCCGCCGGCTGGCGCGCGCCCTGACACCGCGCGCCCTGACACCGCGCGCCCCACCTCCGCGCGCCCCCACACCGCGTCGCGCGACCCCTACGCCACCCCTGCCCTCCGCGACCTGATCGCCCGCGTCGCCCGCGAGAACCGCCTCCCGCCCCCCTCACTCATGTCCTACGCAGCCCGCGTCGAAAGCGAGATCGCCGTGGTCATGCGCAAGGCCGACGGATCCGAGGGCACGCTCTCCCTCGAGCAATCGCGCAACGACGTCCGCTGGCTCCGCGACGGCACGTACGAGCAGCACATGACGGGCTACCGCGCCCAGCACGTGGGCCCCACGATCTCCGCGCTCGCCATCCTCACCAGGGCGTGGACCATCCCGCTCCTCTACGGCAATCGCATCGCGCTCTTCTTCGGACTCGACTCCTCACGCTCGGCCCCGCGCGACGGTCGCACCACGGCGGCGAGCACCCGCGGAGATCCGAAGCCCCAAGGCACGCTCGCAGTCCACCCCTTCGCCGTTGACCGCGACAGCGTCTACCGCTTCACCGGCGGCGACACGGTCGCTGTGCTCCGCATCGAGGGACGCGCGATCCCCATCGCCCGCATCCACGTCGAGCCGCGCCCCGACCTGCGCACGTCGCGCCTGGTGGTCTTCCGCGGCGAGGTGGACGTGGACGCCACCCGCGGCGCGATCGTCCGCATGCGCGGCGCCTTCCTCACCCTCGCGCGCGGACACCGCGAACGCCTCCGCATCGCGGGCCTCCCGATGGACGCGCTGGCCTTCGTCGAACTCGAGAACGTGGAAGTCGCCGGCAAGTACTGGCTCCCCAAGTACCAGCGCATCGAAGCCCAGGTCGCCATCCGCGCCTTCGGAGACTCCCGATCGGCGTTCCGCATCGTCTCGCGTTTCCGCAACCAGCGTGCCAACTCCGTATTCGCGCAGGCGGGTGACGTGGCACTCGATGCCCTTCCGGCGCTCCGCGCGCCCGACGGCGCCGCCCGCGTGCCTGACGAGTCCCCGTTTCCCGGCGACGACTCGATCGCGGTGCGCGCGCACGACCTCACCTTCGCCTCCACCGACAGCCTCGAGCACACCGACGACTGGTGGGTCGCACTCGGCGACGCGACCGCCGACCTCCACGCCGACGATTTTCTCGACCTCGCCCCCGACCTCTGGCGCCCTACCGGCGCGCCGGTACTGGAACTGCGCGGCCAGCGTGTGGGAGACTTCGTCCACTTCAATAGAATAGAGGGACTGAGCACCGGCGTCGCCGCCGAGCTGCGCCTGCGCGACCGCATGCCCGGCGCGGTGGTGCGCGGCCAGGCCGGACTCGCCTGGACCGAGCACACCGTGCGCGGCCGACTCGACGCCGTGTGGCAGCGCGGATCGTGGGTCCCCGGCGTGCGTCTCGAGCGATCGCTCTCCATCACGAACGAGTTCGGCACGTCGTTCGACAGCGGCGGCACGGCGCTTGGCGCGATTGCGTCGCTCGACGACTACGACTACGTGGATCGCCACGCGGCCACAATGTCACTGACCCGGATTCTCGAGGGTCCGGTCAGCGGGTGGCTCAGAATGGAAGCGGGCGTTGGAAGTGATCGCGGTGCCCAGGCGCGGCTGCGACGCGGGCTGTTCAGCGCCGACTCGACCTTCCGCCCCAATCGCGGGGTGACTGCCGGCCACTACGCGCGCGCCGCCATCGAGCTGGCGCTCAACCCCGACGTGAGCGCGGAGTTCGTGCGGCCCGGCGTGGGCGCCCTGCTCCGCTACGAGGCTGCGGCCGGCGATCTCACATGGCAGCGGATCGACCTGCGCGTGAGCGCGCGACAGAACACCGGCCCGTTCACCTACGCCACCCGCCTCGACGCCGGCGCGCTGTTCGGCACCACGCCGCCGCCACAGCAGCTCTTTGAGCTCGGGAGCGGCCAGGGGCTCCCCGGGTACGGCTACAAGGAGTTCGCCGGCGACCGGGCCGCCGTCGTGCGCGGACTGGTGATGTACCGCCTGCCGCTCTGGCGGTCGCCGATGCGGATCTTCGGCCGGCCCTGGCTGCCCCCAGTCGGTCCCGCCATCGCGTTAGGCATCCAGAGTGGCGCGGCCTCGGCAACCAACGACGCCACGAAGCGGGCGATCGCCCTTCTCGGGTCCACCGAGGACCGGATCGGGGTCACGCCGCTTCCACCGGGCATCGGCACGCCGGTTTCCCGGCCGAGCGACGGATTCCGCACCAGCATCGACGCGGGGCTCCGGTTCTTCGGGGGCGCGTTAGGTGTCGCGCTCGCGCGTCCCATCGATCACCATGCGCACTGGGGCTTCGTGGTCTCACTCGGCCAGGGGTTCTGAGGCGGCACCGGCGAGACGGTCGGCGGCGCGGCCGCGAGACGGTCCGCGGTCGGATGCAGCGAGGCAGGAGGCATCTGGCCCGCATGACCTTGCGGACCAGAATCCATTGCGCGTATCGCCGCCCCGGTCGTCGCTCATCGCCACGCCGGTAACCCCCGCCATCCCCTCCAGCTATCTTGAGCGAAATGGCTTCGGAAGCGTCCCCGTACCGCGACATCGGCCAGCAGCGGCTCGCGGACCACGTCGCGCTCGGACACCGGGAGCGCCATTTCTTTGCACACCGCATCCGTCATCTGCGCCGATGCGGGGCCGATGGACTGCAACTGTCATGGCGCATGTGCCACCTGCGTGATCCCGACCTGCTGTGGGAGATTGCGATCCACGCGCTTCCACCGGCGATCGACCATTTCCCGACGGAGTTGTTCTTCGACGACGATCTCAACTGGCATCAGCGGCACCTGGGGATTCCGGGCCTGGTCGCCACAGCGAGCGTCCTCGTCCGACACCAGACGGCGTGGGGCCTGACCTATGTGTCCGACCTGGTGCAGCGCAGCTCGCGCCGCGAGGATTTCCGGTCGCAGATCGACAACCGGTTCAAGGGGTGGACGCTGTGGGTGCTGAATGCGGCACTCGATTTCGCACGCGAACAAGGCTGCACCGAACTCCGCTCGCCGACATCGGAGCTGGTACTGCGGCACACCGATCCCGCCAGAACGGTGCAGCCGGAGATCTACCAGCGCATCTATGATACCAGTGTCACCCGCTGGTTCGAGGCGACCCGCCAGGGCTCATGGTGGATCGTCGATGTGGAACGGAACGCCGGCAGAGTCTTCAGGCCTGAGCAGGGAAGCGACGATCTCCCCATGGAGCGAACCATCTGCCTCTGCCACGACATCGAGCGTGGCATGGGCCATCGCGGCGTCGATCCCGAACTCGCAGATCGCGCCGATCGCACCGCCGATGCGTCACTCGATGCGATGCTGGAGCACGAGCGGAACGCCGGCGTGCGGGCCACCTACAACGTGGTCGGATGCCTGCTCCCGGACACAAGACAGCGCATCGAGGCCGACGGCCATTGCCTGGGATTTCACTCGTACGATCACTCGATCGATCGTTGGTGGCCCTTGTCGCAGTGGGCTCGGCGCCTTCGTCGCCGGATTCAGGGCCGGAGCGGCTCGAGCGCCGCCCCGCCATCACCAACTTCGACCACGAAGCACGCTCAAATAGACCAGCTCACCGAATGCAGGGAAGTCGACTACCGCATCCGGGGTTATCGGCCGCCACAGTCCCGCATCACCCGTGAGCTGCGCGACGTGAACCTGTGCTGGCACAACTTCGAGTGGCTCGCCAGCTCGACCCACTCGTTGCGGATGGAGGCGCCCGTCCTGCGGCACCGCATCGTGCACATCCCGATTCTGACGGACGACCACCCCCTCTATCGCCGTGACGTCTCCTGGCCCGATTGGGAGGACAACGTCCTGCGCGCCGCCTCACAGCGGAGCTTCACCGCGCTATCGCTGCACGACTGCTACGCCGACTTCTGGCTGCCGCACTACCCGCAGTTCCTCGAGCGACTGCAGCAGGTCGGCCGGGTCGTCACGCTCGATGACGTGGCGGCGCGCATGTTCCTCACCACCGCCGCGTGAGGCGCGATGGCCAGGATCGTCACCGTGTTCTCGCCATCGCGACGGCCGCTGCGACTGGTCGAGATGTCGATCATCCGGTGGGTGAAGATATCCGAGGCGCTGGCGCGACGGGGTCACGAGGTGCATTTCGCCAGCGATGCCGTCTCCTGGTGGCCAGTACGCGATCGCGTGGTCCTGCGGAACGGTGTGCGCCGCGTCCCGCTGCGCGGCATCCGCTGGCGCGACTACAACGTGGTGAAGACGCTCTTCCACGACGGGTTCACCACGCTGGCCGAGCGCGGGGGCGCCGATCATCCGTTCATCATCGCCAAGCTGGGATCCGTGGTGGGTCCGGAAGACATGCCCGGCATCTATTTTTACGGGCGTGTTCGCGAGCGACTCTTCGATGCGCAGCGCGCGATCGCGGCGGCGGCACGATACGTCACCGTCCTCAGTCCTCAGGCGGCCGAGTTGTGGCGGTCGTGTCACGGACGGTCCGACAATCTGCTGCTCGTGCCGGGCGCCGTGGATGCGGATATTCCCGAGCCTGGCCCAGACCCCTATCCCGCCGATGACCGGCCCCGGGCCCTGTTCGCGGGCAACATCTATAGACTGCAGGATCAGCCGGAGGCGAACCGTGTTCTTGCCGGCAAGCTCAATGTCCTTGGGCAGCACCTCGCGACGCGGGGCGTCCGGCTCTATTTCCTTGGGACGGGCGACACGCGCGCCCTCGATCGCACGCTGGTCACGCACCTGGGGCACGCGTCGTACGATGCGTCCTGGAACTACCTGCGCTTCGCGAACGTGGGCATCGTGGTGGCTGCGGGACCGTTCATGCACAACAACGAGAGCACCAAGATCTACCACTATCTGCGGGCTGGCCTTCCCGTCGTCAGCGAGGCGGGGTTTCCCAACGACCACGTCGTGACGGAGTCCGGTCTGGGTGAGGTGGTGCCGAACGGTGACATGCCATTCATGGCCGAACGCGTGGATGCGGCCGCGCGAGCCCACTGGGATCGCGACGCCGCCGTGGCGTACGTTCTCGGTCATCACACCTGGGACTGTCGCGCCGCCGTGTACGACCGGGTGATCCGGGACGCCCTCGGATGACCGCGTGGGGCCGTCCGGCGTGAGCGCGTCCCCGATGTCTGCCGATCGGCGGCTCCGATTCTGCATGATCACGACGTTCTATCCGCCCTACCATTTCGGCGGAGATGGAATCTTCGTGCATCACCTGTCGAACGAACTGGCGCGCCGTGGTCACGAAGTCGAGGTCATTCACTCCATCGATTCGTATCACCTGTTCGTCGACGGCCCCGGCACCGAGCCACTGCCGCAGCACCCGGGGGTGACGGTGCACGGTCTGCACAGCCGCCTGGGACCGATCTCGCCGCTCGCCACCCAGCAGACGGGGCTTCCGGTCTTCAGCGGCCGGGATATCCGGCAAGTCCTCCGGCGCGGCTTCGACGTGATCCACTTTCACAACGTGTCGCTGGTGGGTGGTCCGGGGGTCCTGGCCCTGGGCGACGCGTGCAAGCTCTACACGATGCACGAGTACTGGCTCGAATGCCCCACGCATCTGCTCTATCGGTTCAAGCGGGCACCCTGCACCACCAGGCATTGCTTTGCGTGCACCCTGATGCACGCGCGCCCGCCGCAACTCTGGCGCTACACGCCGCTGCTCAGGCGCGCCACCCGCCATGTCGACGTCTTCCTGGCACCGAGCCGGTTCATGGAGCAGCGGTTCGCACAGACCGGCCTTGATCGTCCCGTACGGTACCTGCCGAACTTCGCGCCGGCCCTGGACCACGGGTCTTCACCCGCCACGGCCGGTCCGCCTGAACAACGTGAGGAGACGCCGTACTTCCTCTACGCCGGACGTCTCGAGAAGATCAAGGGCGTACAGACGATCCTGCCAGTGTTCCGCACCGGTGAGGTGGGAACGCTCGTCATCGCGGGAACGGGGGCGTACGAACCCGAGCTGCGACGACAGGCCGGGGATTCGAAACACATCCGCTTCCTCGGACAGGTGAAGCATGCGGACCTCGCCGGCTGGTATCGCGATGCGGTCGCGCTGATCCTGCCGTCGCTCTGGTTCGAGGTCTTTCCCCTCGTGATGCTCGAGGCGTTCCGGTCGGGCACGCCGGTCATCTGCCGCAACCTCGGCTCGCCGCCGGGCATCGTTCGCGAGAGCGGAGGCGGTCTGCTGTACGATGACGATCGCGAGTTGCGCCGCCACATCGTCGAACTCCTGCACGATCCCGCAAGGCGCCGGGCGCTGGGACGCGCCGGCTTCGAGGCCTGGCAAACGCACTGGACCGCCGACGCGCACGTCGCCCGGTATCTCGAGATCGTCCAGGCGGCACGAGCAGCGCACGCGGGAGGAAGGCGCGGAGCGGCGGGGGCGGGGGCGGGCGACGCCGAGGGAACGGGGTGCGCGGAACAAGGCAGCGGGGCCGGGGCCGGAAGTCCTTTGCACCCGCCAGCCGGCGCATGATGCCAACCGACACAGAGCTGCGGGAGCGTTCCGCGACCGTTCGTGCTGGCGCTGCTCCGGCCGTATCGCGCCCGAATCGCGACCTTCCTATTGGCATCCCTGGCCGCGTCGGTCTTCGACGGCGTGTCGGTCGGAATGCTGGTGCCGCTCCTCGTCAGTCTGCAGGGCGCACGGGATTACACCGCGCTGCCCGCCGTGCTGCGTCACCTGGCGCTGCTCTTCGGCTCCTATCCCGTGCGGGAGCAGGTCCTGTTCTCGCTCGCCGCCGTGGTTGGCGCCATCCTGCTCAAGAATGCTCTCCTGGCCGCGTCGACCTATCTGGCGGCGTGGCTCTCGTCGCGAATCACGCTCGACCTGCGCAAGCGCGGCGTCGATCTCCTGATGCGCGTGCGGCTCGACTACTTCCACGGTTCGCAACCCGGCGATCTGGTGGAGCGGCTGCTCACGCACACCTCACGCATCGAGTTTCTGATCGTGCAGGTGGCCGATTTCTGCGTGAACCTCGCGTCGATCATTGCGCTCTTCGTGGTGCTGCTGATTCTGTCGTGGCGGCTGACGCTGTTGTCGGCGGTCGCGGCCGGCGGCATTCTCGGCGTACTGACGATCTACGTGCGATTCCTCGCGCGCGCCGGGGCGAGCGCCGAGGGGCGGAGTCGCCAGCTTGCCGCCTCGCTGTACGAGAGCATCGCCGGCATGCACGTGATCCGCGCCGCGGTGCAGGAACGACGCCGGGCCACGCTGCTGAACGACCACGCTGACGCGTACGCCCAGGCGAACCAGCACATCATCTTCGGCAACTATCTGGCGCACATCCTCACCGAAAGCCTCGGCGTAATCGCCCTGGCCGTGCTCTGCCTCGTCGCATTGCAGTTGGGCGGGGGGAATCGGGAGGTCTTCCTGGTGCAGCTGGTGCCGTTCGTGTATGTGCTCACCCGAGGATCCTTCCGGCGATCAAGGAGTTGAATCGCTCGCGCGCGCAAGTCGCCAGCCGGTGGCCGTTCGCGCGCCGCATCCACGAACTATTGCGGGTCGACGACAAGCCGTTTCTGCGCTCCGGTTCCCGGGTCTTCACGGCGCTCACGCGCGGGATCCGCTTCGAGCATGTGAGCTTCGCCTGGGACGAGGACGGAACCAGGGCGCTGGACGACGTGAGCTGCGAGATCCCGGCCGGTCGCACCACCGCTCTGATCGGTCCGTCGGCCGCGGGGAAGTCGACTGTCATCGATCTGATCCTGCGCTTTCACGACCCGCAACACGGTGACATCCTCCTCGACGACACGCCCCTGCCCGAACTGGAGCTCGCTTCCTATCGCGGCCGCATCGCGCTGGTCAGTCAGGACGAATTCATTTTCAACGACACCCTCGCCGCCAACCTGACCTTCGGTGCCGAGCAGGTGGATCCGGAGGCCGTGGCGGCGGCGGCGCGGATGGCGGGACTGGACGAGCTCGTGCAGCAGATGCCCGAGGGCTACGACACGCTGGTGGGGAATCGCGGCGTCAAGCTGTCCGGTGGGCAGCGCCAGCGCGTCGCCATTGCCCGTGCCATCCTGCGGAAGCCCGACATCCTGATCCTCGACGAGGCCACGAGCGCGCTCGACGTGCCGGCCGAGGCGTCCATCCGGACGGCGCTGGACGTCGCCTTTCGCGGCTGCACCCGGATCGTGATCGCGCATCGCGACTCGGCCGTGGCGGGAGCCGATCACATCATCATGCTCCGGTCCGGCCGAGTGGTGGAATCGGACGGAACGGCGCACCGCCAGAAGGGCAACGACGCCATCCGTTCGGTGCCTGCCGGGGAATGAGCGGAACCAGTCCAGGCACTGCGAAATGAGCGGAGCGATTTCACTGACGCCGGGAGCCGCGACTGGCCGCGGACCGACCATCGTCCTCATCAGTCACGACCTCGGCGCCGGCGGCGTTCAACGGAAGATCGCCGATTTCGCGCGCTGCCTGACGACACGCTGCGAGCCCTTCGACGGAGCCGTTTGCGTCCTGCTCGCGGAGGGCCCGCCCGCCGATCCGGGTGAGCGGGCGTTCTTCGATGCCGTGCAAGGGTCGGCGGTGCGGATCCGCTGCCGGCCAAAGCGCGTCGCCGGCGTGCTCGGCGTACCCTTTCCCCTGTTCTGTTTCTGGTGGGTGCTCAGGTTGCGTCCACAGCGCATCATCGGCTTCCTCCGCGGCCCCGGGCTCATGGCCGTGATGCTTCGGCGACTCTTCTGGTGGCGGGACATGCGTGTCGGCATCAGCGACGATTCGTATCCGTCGGGAGCGATCATCGAACAGGCTCGTAACAGGACGCACGCGGCCTTCATGCGGGCCCTCGTGCGCGTGGGTTACACCGGCGCCGACTGGGTCGCTGCACCGAGCGAGGCGGCGAAGGCTGACCTCGTCGAGACGTTCTCGGTGCCGGCGGAGCGGGTGGTGGTGAGCCGCAACTGGGTCGGCGCCATCACCACCGGAGTCCCGCCGGATGGGCCCGCCCCGTCCGTGGTCGCAGTGCGGGCTGTACCGTCGGATCCTCCGATACCGAGGCACGGCTCCGGTGAGAGCGCATCACGAGGCGCGATTGCGACATCCGTGCCTGACGACGGGTTCGACCTGATCTACGTGGGTCGCCTGGCGCCGGTGAAGAACCTGTCACTCCTGGTGGAGATCCTGCGCGACCTCCGCGAGCTCCGCCCGTCCGTTCGCGCCGTCATCGTCGGCGGCGGCCCCGGACTCGCGGACCTCGAGCGCCAGCGCGCGCGACTCGGTCTGGAGCATCACCTCGTGCTCGCCGGATGGCACCAGGACGTGACCCCGTGGCTGCGTGCCTCACGACTGTTCTGCCTCACTTCGCACCACGAGGGGTTGCCCATCGCCGCTCTCGAAGCAATGTCCCTGGGTATTCCCGTGATCAGCGCACGCTACCCGGGTGCGGACGAGCTCGTCCAGGACGGCGAGACCGGATTCCTGTGCCGCGACCGGGGCGAATTCGTCGACCGGGTCATGCGCTGCCTGACGCGGGATCCGCTGCGCCAGGAGATGGGCCAACGCGCGCGCGCATGGGTCGCTTCGCGGCATGGACCGGACAACCTCCTCCGGTTCGTGCGACTGATTGTCCGCGACTGAGGGGGAACGGATATGGCTGATGGGACGGATCAAAGCGGATCAAGCAACGAGGGTCTGCGATTCGACAACGAGTATGCGTCTCATCGAGCTCACCCCGCCGATCCGCCGAAATCCGCTCCACCCTCCGTATCCGCCTTATCCGCCTCATCTGCCTTATCCGCCCTATCCGCCTCATCCGCCCTGTGCGCCTGATCCACCGTATCTGCCGTATCCGCCCTATGCGCCTTATCCGCCCCGTGCGAGCAGATCAGACGGTGGAATCTCGGCTGGGGGCCGAAATGGAGGAGTAGGCCCACCGGCAGGTCGGTCGCCCGGAGGTAGTTGTAGAGCTGGCGCGCCGCGCTCGCCGGCAGTGACGGGGTCGACTTGATCTCCAGGACCAGCCTTTCGTCGACGACGAAGTCGAGCCGTTGCGATGTGAGCAGGACCCCCTTGTAGCTGACGCTTACCCACACCTCCCGGCGTACGCGATGTCCCCGTTCGCGCAGTTCGTGCTCGAGTGCCTTGCTGTACACGTGCTCGAGAAATCCGTAGCCGAGATTGTTGTAGACGTCAAAGAACGCGCCAATCACGGAACGTGTAAGCTCTTCTTCGACCAACCCGTCTGGGCGGCGTGCCATTCGATAGGATGGCAGGTGTGCCAGGACCGGTATCATCCTCCCAACGCGCGAAGAACCAGGGTTATGCATCCCAATCCACTGCCCCAGCGATCCGCGGACATCCGCCCCATCCGAAGCATCCGCTCTCCTGACCCGCTCCTCCGCGTCATCGGACGGACCAGCCTGTCCTGAATCTGTCCGATTGCTCCATCGAGGGATCCGAGCTTCCCAAATTCGCCTCATCCGCACCATCGGGTGCCCTGCGCCTTTCCCGAATCCGTCTCATCAACCCTGTTGAAGCTCCGCCTCATCAATCCCCATCATCCGTTCCATCCGCCGTATCCGCATCCCAGCCATCCGCCGTATCTGCATCCCATCCATCCGCCGTATCCGCTTCCTACCCATCCGCCGTATCCGCATCCCATCCATCCGCCGTATCCGCGTCCTACCCATCCGAGGCATCCGTCTTCCGCATCTCCCGCATCCAGGCGAGCACCATGTGTGAGTACCACGCCCAGTCCGCCGGATGCTCGAGCACCCGCCGCTCCAGCCGGCGCGCGAACTCGCCCACGGCGCGATCGATGAACGCCGACTTCCCGAGGCTCCGGTCCACGGCGATCTCCTCGTCGATGACGACCCGGTACCGCAAGGGAGCCTCGCGCACCACGTGCAGCGGAAGGAGGGCCGATCCCATCTTCCACGCGAGCCCCGGCGCGCCCGGAGCAAAGTGCGCCTCACGACCCAGTACCGTGGCGGCGATGTTCTGCCTTCGGGCGACGCCGTCACCGGCAATCGAGACGCAGCAGTTCGCGGCCAGGCGATCCATCAGCGCATGCATGTAACCCAGCGACTGGTCCCCTGGGATCACCAGGCGCTCGGCCAGGTACGGCGTTTCCGCAGCGGTGTAGAGCGGAGCGACGAGGCGGAGGCCGAGATGCGTTGGCGGCCACGCCGCCCCGTGGTTCGCGGTGCTCAGGTGCACGACCTCCACACCCGAGCGATGGAGACCAATCTTGACGACCAGGGTCTCGCAGAATGACATGCCCCACAGGATGACGCCGCGTCCCCTGGCCCGTGCCGCTTCCAGGTGGGGCAATCCGACCACGGTTGTCGAAACAGGCACCACGCCGCCGTGCATCGCACGCCATCGCATCCACTCATTCTCACGGAACATCTGGCAGTACGCGGTGGCGAGCGCGTGGTAATCCGCGTCAGGCAGCAGGGGCTGCAGGATGACCCGCATCCGTTCCGCGATCAGGCGCACCCATCGTTCGCGAACCAGCAGCGGGCCGATCATCACCCGCGTCACGAGCGCCGCGTCGAATCGCGGCGGCACCAGGGCCGTAGCGAGGTAACCGGATGACAGGAGCATCAGCGAGCGCAGGTCCTCGAGACTTGCGCGGATCCGACCGTTGATCATCGAGGCGGCGGGGGCTCGTCAGCGCCAGGCGAGATACACCCGGCGCGAACCGGCGGGCTGGGAATCCGGGACACGCGGCAAATCTACGGCCTGGCCGCGGCCCCCGGGAACGTCACCAGCCTCCTCATCACTGCCGTGGCCCGTCGCGCGGCTCCGGCTTCTGGATTCCGCGCGACAGTAAGACTCCGAGGCGTCAATCCGCGCGGAGGGCAATCACCGGATCGATCCGCATCGCCCGCCACGCGGGTACGAGACTCGCCACCACCGCCACCGCCGGCATCCCCACCGCGACCGCGGCGAATACCGTCACGTCGTGCGGTGACACACCGTAGAGCAGGCTCCGGAGGAAGCGACTCGTGACAAATGCCACCACCGACCCGAGCGCCGCGCCGCCCAGTCCAATCATCACACCGTCCCACACGACCAGACGCAATATGGTCGACGACCGCGCGCCGATCGCGAGCCGCACGCCGATCTCCTTCGTGCGCTGGGTTACGGCGAACGCCACCGCCGCGAACAGACCGACCGCGGCCAGCACCACCGCCAGCAACGCGAAGGCACCGAAGACGCTTGCGCCGAGCCGCCACGGCCGCATCTGCGGGTCGAGTGTGGACTGCAACGTGCTGATGTCGGCGTACTCCAGGTCAGGCTCGATCTCCTGCAAGGCACGCCGGATGGTGATCTGCATCGGCGCCACTGCGGTGGGCGCCACGCGGACCAGGAGCGCGCGGTCGTCGGGATCGGCCGGATCCAGCGGCCGATAGAAGAAGAGTGAGCGCTCCTCGTGTACCATGTTGAACAACCGCGCATCTTCCACCACACCCACCACCGCGCCGCACGGTCCACCAGGCGCGCGCTGCACACACTGGCCGATCGCGCTCCGACCCGGCCAGTAGTACCGCGCCATCGTCTCGTTCACGATCACCACGGTCGTGCTGGTGCGTTCCGCCGGCGTGAAGTCGCGACCGGCCACGATGCGCGTTCCCGTGGTCGCGAAGAACCCCGGCGACACGTAGTTGTCGAGCGGGCTCCCCTGTCCGGGAAGGGTCAGGACACTGTCATGTCCCGGCAGGTACAAGCCCGCGCCTCTGGCGCTCCGCAAAGGGATGCTCACCGCGAGCGCCGCCTGCTGCACGCCGGGCAGCGTGCGGACGCGCTCCAGTGCTCGCTCGTAGATGGGGAGGATCTCGCGCGTAGTGCGTCCGGTTCCGGAGAAGTCCATCGTCACGGCGAGGACACGATCGGGATCCAGCCCGAGGTGCGTGTCGCGCAAGGCGTGGAGGCTGCGGGCAAAGAGTCCCGCGCCCACCAGCAGGACGACGGAGAGCGCCGCCTGGGACAGCAGGAGCGAGGTGTGGAGGACGGACCGGCGTGCCGTGCCGTGCTGCGGTCCCTCGCGAAGGCCGGCAATCGGATCGTGCCGCGCGTGCAGCAGGGGGGCCAGGCCAGCGATCGCGGCGGTCGCGAGCACGGCGATGAGCGTCGCCGTCGCCATCGGACCGTCGATCGCGGACGCGGGCTCCCACGCCATCGCCGGCAGCATGAGGCGATGCAGCCATCCACCGCCGAACACCACCACCCCCAGAGCGGCCACCCCCCCGGCCATCGCCACCACCGCGCTCTCCAGCAACAGCTGCCACACCAGCCGGGCGCGACTCTGACCTAACGCGGCGCGCACCGCCAGCTCCCGCCGACGCCGCAGCGCGCGTAGCAGCAACAGCCCGGCGACGTTCGCGCACGCCACCAGCAGGAGCACCACCCCCACCGCGACCAGCCAGACCGACACACGGGCCTCGGGCATCATCTGCATCCCGGAATCCACCGCGCCGACAATGGAACCGGCTGTGACGGTGACGATCGGGACAGGTCGCCCGGGCCGCGAGCGAAACCGCTCGTCCAGCGCCGCCCGCACCAGCTGCGTCGCTTCGGCGCCCGCCT
Organism: uncultured Gemmatimonadaceae bacterium; assembly: GCA_963740565.1. Lineage (GTDB taxonomy): Bacteria > Gemmatimonadota > Gemmatimonadetes > Gemmatimonadales > Gemmatimonadaceae > CAVUFA01. The sequence goes on from CAVUFA010000006.1 coordinate 190,859, forward strand.
TGGCCGCGGTGGCCATCGCGCGCAGTCGGCCGATGATCGCAATGACACCCGATCCGCCGAAGCGGTACCAGCGGCTTGGGGACGCCTCCCCATCGTCCACTACGAACAGCGGCAGCCATACGTCTATGTCGGACAGCCCCACGCCGCGGAATCCACGCGGTGCCACTCCGATGATCTCGTACGGCTGCCCCTTCACACGCAGCGATCGTCCGACGACAGCCGGGTCGCCGTCGTACGCGCGTCGCCAGAAGGCGTGGCCGAGCACGATGCGTCGCGCGCCGCTGACGGGATCCGCTTCGTCGCCAGTGAAAAAGCGGCCGAGGGCGGGACGCACACCCAGCGTGGTCGCGAACCCCGCGCTGACCGCGGCCCCGCGAACACGCCGCGCCTGCGCGCCCGAGCCGACCACCACGTCGAGCTCACGCACCGCGGTGACCGCCGCGAGCGCCGTGGAGTGTTGCGCGAAGTCCCGGTAGTCCGGGTACGCCCATCGGTCCGTGACCCGGCCTGGTTGGCCAACGATGGGCGTGTAGGCGCGGAACAACCGTACCAGGCGCTCCGGCTCGGCCACGTGCGGCGGTGGCGCGACCAGCAGCAGGCGCATCACGCCGTACATGCTCACCGCGGCGCCGATGCCGAGGGCGATGGTAAGGGTCAGGGTGAGCGTCGTACCCGGACTGCGCCGCAGCTGCCGCAGCACAAAGCGCAGATCCTGCCGCGCGGCATCCCACCACAGATGTCTGGCCCGGCGCGCCTCCACTCGGCGATCGATCGCCGCCAGGCCCGCCCTCGTCGCGCGCACGTCGCCGAATTCGGCCAGCGCCTGCGCGCGCGCAGCATCGGCGGACAGCCCGCTGCGCAGCAGATCTTCCACTCGGGTCTCGAAGTGAAATCGCAGCTCGTCGTCGACGTCCGCGTCGACCTGGGACCGCCAGAACCGGAGATAGCGACGCCACATGGGTACGGACACGGGCGAGTCCTCACACGGGCGATGTTGCCGGAGTCCACGGCGCGAGTTCCCCACCGCTCATCCTGCCGCGAATATAGCGTCGCCGATCTATTGTATCAACTGTTGAGGGAATAACACGAGCCAAGGGCCGGCGTTGTCGGTTCTGGCGGGATGACCGACGAGCCAGGAGATACCTGGCGAACTCCGCTATCGACCGTCAGGCTCCAGGCGCCCGGTAGCCCACGGTCTTCCTCACCGCGGAATCGACCTGCTCGGCCGTGAGCAAGGAAGTGGTCCTGCACCGTGCGCCGCCGCTGGCTGCAATCGTAATGCTCAACGCCGTAGCCGACACATCGTCAGGAAACTCCCCGATGGTGACGATGTCGTCACTCCCCATCGTGTAGTAGAAGGAGAGCAGCTTCCCGCCGAGCGATTCTGCCGCCTTCTGCGCAGCCTCCTTTCGCTTCGTGCCGCCTTCCTTTATCAACCCCTTCGCTCCTTCCGCCGTGTACGACGCCTGGATCATGTACAGCGCCATTGATCCCCCTTTGGGAAAGTGTTGCGTAACCTGCCGCTGCGCTGGACTATCAGCCCTCAGCTGTCAGGTATGGCGTCTATGAGCATCAGCTACCCTCTGGCCTTTGCGCCATGACCTGAGGGCCTTTGGCCTATGGCCTTTGGCCTTTGGCCTTTGACCTGTGGCCTTTGGCCTGTGGCCTTTGACCTGAGGCTTTTGGCCTGTGGCCTTTGACCTGAGGCTTTTGGCCTGTGGCCTTTGGCCGTCCCCATCCATTCTACTTCATGCTCCGAAACAGCGTTAGAAGTCCTGTGCAGAGGTGCCGTTTCCTCGTTGCCCGGGTCGCCTGCTGCGCGACAATCTTGGGGGTCGCCGCGTGCGGCGGCCGGGGCGGCGGCTCAACCGGCCCAAATCCCCCCTCTGGACTCGCAGCGTGCACGTCGGCACCACCGCTGGCGGTGTCGCCCGTTGACCTCGCGGTTCTCCAGGACATTGCCCCGCTCGGGAATCTCAATCCACCGGGGCACACCTTCCCTACCGATCACATCTACCTTTACACGCCGTTCGTCTCCGGCGGGTCGACGCCCGCGGCGGTGCAATCGCCCGGCGACATCACGATCACCAGCGTGGCGCGCCAGACGCGCTCGGGAGGCGGCCAGCCGGATCTGGTCGACTACACGGTGCAGTTCTATCCCTGCGCTGACGTCTACATGTACCTCGGCCACCTGTCGGCCCTCACGGCGGACGTGCTCACTCAGGTCGGCCCCTTCGACGCCGGGTGCAACGCGCCGTACATGACCGGCGGATTCACCTTCCAGCAATGCTACAAGGGCGTTTCGATCACCCTCTCCGCCGGGACGGCCCTCGGCACGATGGGAGGACCCGGCGAGGGAGCGCTCGACCTGGGCGCCTATGACCGCCGGACGCCAGCGCTCGCGTTCGTGGACCCCGCTCGCGTGTACGGCGGTGGAGGCGGCGCTTTCTCGGCACTGCACACGGTCTGCCCGATCGACTATTTCGCCTCGGCGGTCGCCAGCGCGATGCGGGCGCTGCTCGGCGGCGGCGGCGTGCGCCGCTCGGTAGCGCCGGTCTGCGGGGAGCTGATGCAGGACGTGGCGAATACCGCCCAGGGTCGCTGGTTCTTCGATGCCACGACCAACGACGACCACCACCTGGCCCTGGTGCACGACAACGTCGTTCCGGGTTTGGGCGTGGTCTCGATGGGCACGTCGGTGCCCAGCGTGCCCTCCGGGACCTACCATTTCACACCGGCATCGAGCGGCCGGATCAACGTGGACTTCAAGCGCGTGACCGCCGACGGGAATCTGTACTGCTACCAGTCGTCGTCGTGGCCGACCCTGCACATCGTCCTGCAGGTCGTGACCGCGTCAACGCTGCGGATCCAGGGTTTCCCGGGGGGCGGCTGCGGCGACGCCTCGACCTGGAGTCTGACCGGGACCGCCGTGCAGTTCAGTCGTTAGGCCCGTCTTCGCCGATCAGCTCGCGCGCGCGCTCCAGTTCCGGCGACGGAACGAAGACCTCCACACCGCCAGGGATAGTGCCCTGGAACCCGCCGCCAAAGATCCCGACCGGCATGCCCTTCATGAGGACAGGAATGTCCTCTTCCTCGAGCACGATGCGCACCTGGTCCGCCTCCAGGCCCGAGTGGACGGTGCAGAGGCGTTCCCAGTGGGCGTCGCTATCTGACATCAGTTGCGAGTTAACAGTTGTCAGTTGACAGTGATCAGTGCACGGCCGCAGAGCTGCACCCGGCCAGCGACTGACAACGGTCAACTGTGGCCGGCTGGCTGTCAACTGTCGACTACTCGCCGAGCACTGACTACTGAAAACTGAAGACGCAAAATCGAGGACTGATGACGGGCAGCCGTCAGTAAATGAACACCGGCGTCCCAACCGGAACATACCGATAGACCCAGCCGATGTCCTCGTCCCGCAGACGAATGCACCCGTGCGTGACGGCATGCCCGATGGAATCCTTTTCTGGCGTTCCGTGAATCAGATACCCGTCGCCGAGGTCGAGCGCGTACTGCCCCAGCTCGCCGGGGACTCGCCTGTTGTCGGTGCCGTAGGGAGGAATGTAGAGCGTGTCGCCGAACACGATGTGCTCGTCGTCAGGCAGCGCCAGGAATTCACCGGTGCCTGGCTGAATCAGACCCGCCATGCCGCCGACTACGGTGAGCACGGTACCGTCCTTCAATGTCACCCGCTCCCCCGGTTGCAGCCGTGCCAGCGTGAGGTGGTGTTCCTCGGCCACTTCGGCGTACAGCCAGTCGGGCGGAGTCCAGACCGGATGCTCGATCTTCCGCAGCACCTCGTGTCGCCCGCGCGGTGTGCGGAAGGTCCACGAACGATCGGCGTAGTTGAGCGTCAAGCCGGACGCCACGGCGGCCGGGGCGTCGAGCAGCGTATCGTCGCCACTGATGACCCACAGCTCCCGATCGAACAGCGAGACAACCACCCGGAACTCGTGTGAACCGGCGGCCGCGGACCGCCACTGGGCCCAGTCGATACTGTCCCGCTCGGAACGGAACGGCAGCTGGCGGGCCGTGTCGGGTGGGGCGCTGGCCGCAGCCCACGCTCTTGCCCGGGAACGCTGTAGGCCGCCCGTGCCATTCGGCTGAACGGCCGCGGCAGGCGACGCCGCCGTCGCCAGCAGCAGCACGATGCAGGAAGTCAGTCGCATGGCGGTCATCGATGTGACGACCGGTGCAGGTGGCCGGCGCCGCGAGCCGCGACGCCGGCCACGCACCAGCACGATCGGTTACCGGAACTTCACGCCCAACACGATCGGAACCCAGCGAAGCTGATCGTTGGTCGTTCCGAGCATGGCGTCGGCCGTGGGGTTGTTGCGATTCGCATACACGTTCACGAGACGCGATTCGACATACAGGGACGCTGCACCGATGCCAAAGTCGAGACCGGCGCCCCCATCCACACCCCATTTGGTGATCGAGGTCTTGTTGTCGGCCGTCAACGGATTCGTCACGTCATTGCCCAGATAACTGGACAGCGCGGAGCCCATGCCGAAGTTGCGGAAGCTGTACACCCCACCGCCCCCCAGCAGATAGAACCCGGTCGAGTGGCTCGCATTGAGCGGGAAGCGCAGCGTGGCGTTCAGCACCGCCGAGTAGATCTTCGGATCTTCGTTCACCAGCAGCGCCGGCGAACCCGCCGTCGGCACGACCGCATAGGATCCGCCGTTGAACTGACTGTAGCCCAGATCGACCCGGGCACCCAGAACCTTGTTCTGGCTCTGCCACCCGATCGGCACCGCCACCTGATAGCCGGTGGTGTACCCGATGGTCTTCAGGTCCCCGGTTGGCGCGCTGGCTCCGCCGGCCAGGCCGATGTACCAGCCGCTGCCGCCGAACATTCCGCGGCTTCGCATCTGTTCACGCCGCATCCGTTCCGCCTGGGCGATGGAATCGGCGCGGGCGATGGAATCGGTGCGCGCCTTCTCGACGGCGGCGATGGAATCCTGGCGTGCGTGTTCCATGGCCTCGAGCGAGTCCTGCCTGGCACGCGCGACCGCGGCCAGTGAGTCCTGACGCGCCCGTTCCACGCGTTCGATCGAATCGGTGCGCGCCTCGTCGATGCGCTTCAGCGAATCGGCGCGGGCAATCGAATCGAGTCTCGCCTGCTCGGCGGCGGTTGGCAGCGCGACCTCGCCGCCTGAGGAGCGCTTCTGAACGGGGATGCGACGATCCGACGTGGTGCGCGGAACGGTCGAATCCGGTTTGGCCGGTTTCGGGACCTGCGCGCGGAGCGGCGCGGCCATCGCGGCGATGCCCGCGGTGGCACAGATCACGAACCAGCGATGTGAGCCGCGAAAAGTCATGAGATGCATCCTCCACCTTGACGACGTATCCGGGTCTCTCTCACAGGCGTGGGACCTCGGAGCATGAGAGCGACTGGATTCCCCCACTGGATTGGTGTCCCCTGCGCCTTCACGGTGTCGCCGTCCGGTGACTGCACGCGTGCATTGCTGCGCGTTGCGCCTGACCGGGCCGACCTGACGTCGCAATCTCCGATTCGTTGTATACCCGGCGTGCGCTCGTGACAGTTCCGTTTCGTCTCATGCAGACTCGGCACTACTGTCTTCGTTAGGTGCGCTCAGCAATTGGAGAACGTTAGGCGGTCTCGGCCGCGTGCGTGCCGGCCCCGGCCCCGTCCGCGGCACGGCGATGGCTCGTGCGACACATCTTCAACGACCGCCAGCCGATGACGACCCGCGTGCCGCGACACCGGGAGAAGGTCGGCTGGCGAGCGCAAGCGCAGGGTGACTACCGTTCAGTCTCCTGAGTGCGTGACGACACGCGACCGTGTCGTCGGTCACATCGGGGCACCGCGAGGGCGCCGGGTGGGTCGTGACGACGCTCCTGCCGATTCGGTGGTCCGCCCATTTTGGGAGCGCAGGCCCAGGGAGGCGCACTCCTGGGCCATGTCTCGACGCCAGATTCCCCGCGACGCGTCTTGACCTTCCACGGTGACGGGACCCAACGCGTATTGAATCCGTGACCTCACGCCGAACCATCCGCGGTGGCGGCCTCACCAGCAGGGGGGGACGACGGCAGCTCCCGCGAGTCGTCGTGACCGTCGCCGCGGTGACGTGGTTTGCCGCGTGCGACGGGAACGACGGCGGCCGAACCCAGGCGACGGGGTCCGACTCGTCGGGGGGCGTCGAACCGGGTGAGGTGTCGATCGTCCCTCTGCGCGCGTCGCCGGATCTCACTGAGAATTCGGCGGCGGCCGCAAGCGCCACCCAGCCCGGCGTCATCTTCACGATCAACGATTCCGGGAACGAGCCGATCCTGTACGCGTTCGACACGACGGGCATGGGCCGTGGTGCCTGGCGTGTGATCAATGCGGTGAACAAGGACTGGGAAGACGTGTCGTTCGGGCCGTGCGCCGGCGACGCGCTGGCCGCACCGGGACCGGCCCCCGACCCGGGCAGGTCGAAGGCTGGGGTCGCGCGTCAGGAGGCTCCGCCTTCGCGCCGCTGTGTGTACATCGGTGACACCGGCGATAACTCGGAGATTCGCGACCGGCCCTCGATCTACCGCATGGCGGAGCCGGCGGCCCGGCAATCCGGCTATGTGGGTGACCTGACCGCGGAGCGCATCGGATTTCACTACTCCGACGGCCCGCATGATGTGGAGGCGATGTATGTCGCGCCCGACGGTGCGACCTGGCTCATTACCAAGCGGCCACGTTTCGATACCGCAGGGCGCCTCCGGCCCGCGCTCGTCTTCCGGATCCCGGCAGAGGCCTGGGTGACGCCGGCCACCACGGCCGTGGCGGCGCTGGTCGATTCCCTGCCCCTGGTTCCCGGCTCGGCGCCGCTCCGCTACCTCACCGACGCCGCCCTTTCCCCGGACGCGCACGCCCTCGCGGTGCGGACATATGGTCAGGTCTTCGTCTACCCGATCGATTCGGCCACCGGACGTATCCTTCGCTCTCCGGTTGCCAGCACGTGCAACGTGGCCCGACTGGTCGAGCCGCAGGGCGAAGGAATCACCTGGCTGGACTCGTCAGGCCGACTGCTCCTCACGAGCGAGGGCCGGAGCGAGCCGATTCGCCTGATCAGCTGCCCGATGCCGCGCTAGCCGGGTTGCCGAACCGGCAGGGATGTCGCAGTGCCCCCGACTGTCCTACGGCTGCACCGGACGCAGGTGCTTCGCGTACCAGGACAGGTAGCGCTCGTAGCGGTCCTTCACGTAGCTCGGCGTCGTGATGCCGTGGAACGAGTTCGGGTACACGATGAGTTCGGCGTCGACGCCGACGCTCTTCAGCGCCTGATACATCTGCTCCCCGCCCACCAGCGGGACGTTGAAGTCCTTCTCGCCACCCAGGAAGAGGGTCGGCGTCTTGATCCGGTCGGCGTGCCAGAACGGGTACGCCAGTTTCAGGTAGGTCTCCTGGTTCTTCCAGGGCGGCCCCAGCTCGTTGTCGTACTGGAAGACGTATTCATCCACGCCGTACAGGGACGCCACGTTCCCCACACCCGCTCCACTGGTGGCGGCTCGGAAGCGCGTGGTGGACGCGATGAGATAGTCGGTGAGGATTCCGCCGTAGCTCCAGCCGCCCACGCCCAGCCGCGTGGAGTCGGCCACGCCTGACGAGACCGCGTAGTCCACCGCGGCGAGCAGGTCCTCCACTTCCTTGTTGCCCCAGTCGGCGAAGATGGCCTTCTGGTAGTCGGTGCCGCGCCCCTCGCTGCCGCGATAGTTCACGTTCAGCACGGCGTAGCCGTTGGCCGCGAACAGCTCGCGTTCGAAGTTGAACGCATGCTGATCCTGGCTGCCAGGACCGCCGTGAATGCGCAGGAGTGTCGGATAGCGGGTGCCCGCCTTGTAGCTCGCAGGCTTCTCCAGCAACCCGTGGACCTCGTTGCCGTCCTTCGTCTTCGTGCTGAATTCCTCGACGGTTCCCAGTTCCACATCGGCCAGCCATCCGTCGTTCTCGTGGGTGAGCGCACGGAGCGCTCCCTTCTCCAGGGCGTACACATCGTTAGGCCGATCGTCGGTCCCGGTGAGCACTGCCATCCGCTCGTTGGGCGACACCGCCATGTCCGAGACCACCCGTTTGCCCGTGAGCAGCCGCGTCACCACGCCGTCGGCCACGTTGACGCGGGCCAGGTAGACGCTGCGATCGTCGGAGACCAGACAGAGAAGCGCCGTCCCGTCCTTCGTCCAGGTCGGATCGCTGACCGAGCGGTCCAGCTCGGCGGTCAGGACCCTGGGCTCGCCACCCTCCACCGACACCAACGCGAGCTTCTCCTGGCTGTACTGCCAGTACTTCGGCTCGCTCCCCTGGGTGTAGGCGATCCACTTCCCGTCGGGGGACCACGCCGGCCGGCCGCCATCGGGGCCGGTCCAGGTGGTGAGTGCTTTGGCGGGCGCGCCGGCCCGTGCTTCCATGATATAGATGTTGGAGTCCTTCGTCCGGTCGGCATCGGCGCCGCGCTCGCTGACAAAGGCAATCATCTTCCCGTCGGGCGACCACGTCGGGTTCGACTCGTCGAACCGGCCCCTGGTGAGCTGTTCGGTCGTCTTCGCCGCGACGTCGAACAGGTACAGATGGGAACGGCGATTGCCGAGATACCCCTGAACGTCCTGCTTGAAGTGGTAGCGATCGAGGACGATCGGAGCGGGCGTTTTCTTCTTCGCCGAATCCGCGGCGTCACTCGACTCGGACGTGTCGGGGTCCTGCGACACGATCAGGATGCGCTTGCTGTCGGGCGACCACTCGTAGCTCGACACGCCTCCCTTGAGATCCGTCAGCTTCCGGGCCTCACCACCCGCCCGGTCGAGCAGCCAGATCTGTGAGCTCGAGCGCGACTCGCCGCGTGAGGCAGCGAACGAGAGAAACTTTCCGTCGGGACTGAACCGCGGCGCGCTCTCACCCTGGGGCGTGTACGTGAGCTGCATCGTCCTGCTGCCGTCCCACCGCGTCATGTAGATGTCGGAGTTGCCGCGGTCGCGTGTGGAGTCGGGCACCGAGACGACATACGCAACCCAGTCGCCGTCGGGCGAGAAGTGGATGTCCCGAACCGCCCGCAACTGGAACATGTCGTCGACCTTGAGGGCGCGCTTCGCCGGCGCCGACGGGGCCTGGCTCGCGGCGCTCGACCGCTGAGCGAGGGTGACCTGGGCGCTCATCGCACCCAGCGCCATCGCGCCAAGCACGCGAACGGAATGGCGAACGGGATTGAGAATGGTCACTGTTCCGCTCCGGAAAGAAGGCTCATAGCTCACCGCTGAACGCTGCTGACCGTGAAGCTGTCGACTGATAGCTGAAAACTGATACCTGTTGACTGAAAGCTGATGGCTGAAAGCAAAGAGCTGATAGCTGATGACTGATATCTGATAGCGAACCTACGACCGCGAACATCGCAGATCAAACGGCTCCCACCTCTGGCCTGTGACCTCTGGCCTTTGGCCTGTAGTTTCCCCAAACCCCCTCGCAAGTTTCAGGGGGGTTTGGGCTTGGAATCCGTGGAGCCGCCATGACCGTCGCCGCCAAGGGAGCGCAGGGCACAACCCCTCACACAGGAGCATCGAGCCCTGAGGCGCTGTTGCGTGCGGCCAATCTGCTGCGGACCGAGGTCGCCAAACGCATCGTCGGACAGGTGGAGGTGGTGGAGGAGGTGCTGATGGCGATCCTGGCGGGGGGCCATGCGCTCCTCATCGGCGTGCCGGGACTCGCCAAGACCCTCCTGGTGCGGTCGTTGTCCGAGGCCATGCACCTGGTCTTCCGGCGCATCCAGTTCACCCCGGACCTGGTTCCGAGCGACATCACCGGCACCGAGCTGCTCGAGGCGGACGCGGCCACCGGTCACCGCACGTTCCGGTTCGTGCGCGGGCCGGTGTTCGCCAACATCGTGCTGGCCGACGAGATCAACCGCGCTCCGCCGCGCACCCAGGCGGCGCTGCTGGAAGCCATGCAGGAGCACCGGGTCACGGCCGCCGGCGACACCATGGATCTCCCCGCCCCCTTCTTCGTCCTGGCCACGCAGAACCCCATCGAGCAGGAAGGCACGTACCCGCTGCCCGAGGCCCAGCTCGACCGTTTCCTGTTCGCCGTCCGCATGACCTATCCGTCGCTGGACGAGGAGGTGACGATCCTCCGCACGACCACCGGTCGCGACGCGGTCGAGCTCCACGCCTCGTTAGGCGCCGAGCAGGCGCTGGCGCTCCAGGCGGCCGTCCGCGACGTCCTGGTGGCCGAGCCGGTGCTGCGCTACGTGGCGGAACTGGTGCGCGCCACCCGCCCCGGCGAGGCCGGACTGCCGATCCGCGTGCAGCGCTACGTCCGGTGGGGGGCCGGGCCCCGCGCCGGCCAGGCTCTGATCCTCGGCGCCAAGGCCTGGGCGCTGATGCACGGGCGGGTCGCCGTGAGCCCGGCCGACGTGCGGCGGGTGGCGCTGCCGGCGCTGCGCCATCGCGTGCTTCCCAACTTCGCCGCCGAAGCGGAGGGGGTCACCGCCGAACAGCTGGTGGCCGACGTCCTCGAGCACGTCCCGCCGCCGCGCAGCGAGATCCGGGTGTAGCCATGCCGGAGTTGACCGGCGGCGCCCTGCTCGACGCCGTTCGCGGGGTGCACTGGCCATCGCGCCGCCTGACGAGCAGTGCACTCCACGGCGCTCATCGCTCCCGGCGCGCCGGCGCGTCGCCCGAATTCCTGGACTATCGCGCGTATCAGCAGGGCGACGATCCGGCGAAGATCGACTGGCGCCTGTTCGCCCGCAGCGAGCGGGTCGCGATCCGCCTGGCGCACGACGATTCGTCGGTGCGTACCATGGTCGTCGCGGACGCCAGCGCGTCGATGGCGTTCCCCGGCGATACCCGGGCCAAGTGGGAGACCGCGGCCGCGCTCTCGCTCGGCCTCTGTGCGGTCGCCCAGGGCGACGGCGACCCGGTGGGATTGGCGATCGCCGCCGAAGGGAGCGTGCGCGCCCTCCCACCGCGCACCCGTCGCGGCACGCTGGCGGCCGTCCTGCGCATGCTGGTGGAGACCGACCCCGCCGGCGTCGCGCCGCTGGCGCCGGTGGTCGCGACCCTGCGGTCGAACCGACGCATCGCCATCGTGAGCGATTTTCTTGGGGACGCCGAGGCGCTGATAGCGCAGGTACGTGAGCTGGTGGCCGCAGGCCACGAGGTGTACGCCGTGCACGTGGTCGCGGCGGAAGAGCTGGACCCGAAGCCGATGGGAATGGTGGTCGATCCCGAGTATCCCGCGGTCCGCCGGCCGCTCGCCGAAGCGGATCTGGCCGCCTATCGAACGGCGTTTGCGGAATGGCGAGAGTCGCTGGCCTCACAGTGGCGCGGTGCCGGAGCGTCGTACCAGCTGGTGAAGACGGGCGAGCCCGTGCACCGGGCCGTGCGGCGGATCGTGACCGGGCCGGACCGCCGTCCTCCAACCTATGCCCCCTGAACTCCATCCCGCGTTTCCGGCATGACCTTTCTGGCCCCGTTGTTCCTGCTGGGCGCGGCAGCCGGTGCGGTCCTGGTCGTCGCGCTGCACTTCATCGTCACCCGCGATCCGGGGGCGCTGCCGTTTCCCACGGCGCGCTTCGCCCCTGATCGGCCGCCGCTGGCGAGGGCGCGGGCGCTCAGGCTGGAGGACCTCCTGCTGCTGTTCCTGCGAGTAGGGCTGGTGTCGGCGGTGGGGGTGGCGCTTGCCGGCCCGGTGATCCATCCCCCGCGCCGTCCGCTCGCGAGGGTACTCGTGCTCGACCGGTCGCGGGCGGTGTTGCGGAGTCAGGAGGTGGTGGACTCCGCCCGCGCCCTGCTCGGCCCGGGCGACGGCCTGGTGCTGTTCGATTCAACGGCGACGGTGACGCGGGGCGACCGGTCGTCGTTAGGCACCTTCGCCGTCACGCCGCGCCGGGGCCGGCTTTCGGCGGCGCTGATCGCGGCGCTCCGCGTGGCATCGACCCTGCGCAACGCGGCTGACTCGGTGGAGATCGCGGTGGTCTCGCCGCTGGCGGCCGAGGAGGTGGACCGGGCGACCGATTCCATTCGCGCCCTGTGGCCAGGGCGGCTGCGGCTGGTGCGGGTGTCCGGCCGCACGCCCGCACCGGCCGCAGCCGCCCTGGTGGTCGACGCCGACGCCGACGATCCGCTGCGGATGGCGCTGCCGGCGGCCGTCCCGGTGGCGCCGCCGGGCGCGGCCGCCGCCTTCGCCGGCGCGCGCCCTGCGGGTCGGGTGCCGCCCGGGCCGACAGGCGCGCAACCGGGCGACACGATCCGGCTGGTGCGTGGCTCGTTAGGCGCAGCCGACTCCGCGTGGGTGCGATCCGGCGCGCGGCTGCTCGTCCACTGGCCGGCGCAGGCCGGCTCGGCGCCGGTCGGGTCGGGCGCGTGGGCTGCGCGCCCCGCGCCCGACACGACCGGCGCGGTGGTGGCCGGCGACGCCGTGGTGGTCGCCCCGTTCGTCCGCCGGCTCGCATTTCGCGATGCCCAGGAAGCGACCACGCCCCGCGTGGTGGCGCGCTGGGTGGACGGAACGCCGGCCGCGGTCGACGACACGATCGGCGCGGGCTGTATCAGGACGGTGACCATTCCGGTCACCGCGAGAGGCGATCTGGTGCTCCGACCGCGCTTCACCCAACTGGTCGGTGCGCTGCTGGCTCCCTGCCGGGCCGCGCCGGACTACACGCCGATCGACCAGGCGGGCGTGGCCTCGCTGGTCGGTCGCCCCGTCCGGTTTCCGGTCGCCGCGGCCGCCATCGTCCCCACGGAGACGTCCACGTCACCACTTGCGAAATGGCTCCTGGCCGCGGCGGTGCTGTTCGCGGCAGGCGAGTGGGTCGTCCGCCGGCGCGCCCGCAGGGCGGCCGGATGACCGCGCTGGAACGCGTGCGCCGGGCTCGCACGGCACTGCTGGTCACCATCGCCGTGGCCGCGGTGCTGTGGGCTGGAGCCGGCTACCACCTGGTTGCGCTGGTCGCGGCCGCTGCCGATCTCCTGGTGGGGTTGCCGCTGGGCGTGCGACGCATCGTCCCACCGCTCGGCGTGGCCGCGGCCCTCGCCGCGGCCGGCGCGGTGATCTGGCGCGGACGTCGGGCGCGCTCCCTGCCACGCGTGGCGCTGTACATCGAGGAACGCGCGCCGGCGCTGCAGTTCGCGCTGGCCACCGCGATCGACGCCGGAACGCTGACCCGACAGGACGCGCTCGACCGTGTGGTGGCGCAGCGGTACCCCGAGCGTGTGCTGCGCGCACCGGTGCGCCGCGCACTGGGTCTGGCCGCCGGCATCTTCCTCGCACTCGCGTTCGCGATGGTCATCATCCCGGCGGCCACACGGCAGCGCGTGCTGCACCCGCGCGCCGGCGACATGCTCGCGCGCCCCGTCGCCAGGTCGCCGCGCGCCACCCGCCTCGCGCCGATTGTCGCGCGGGTGAACCCGCCCGCCTACGCGCACCAGGCTTCCATCGCGCTGGACGATCCCGTCTCCGTTTCCGCGCTGGCCGGGAGTCGCGTGCTGCTGCTCGGCCGGGGGGCAGCCGATTCGCTGCCGCCGGTGGCCGCGCACCTTGGAGCGGAGGCGCTGCCGGTTACCGCGGTCGGGGACACCTGGCAAGTGGAAGTGACGATGCCGTCCCGGCCCGCCATCGTGAGACTCGCGGACCGCGGATTCGACCGTCTGGTGGCGCTGGAGCCCGGAACCGACCTCGCGCCGCGCGTCACGCTGGCGGCGCCGGCGCGCGATTCCACATATCCCCTGCCGCGCGGCCAGATCGTATTCCAGGCAAACGCCGAAGACGACATCGGACTCGCCGGCGCGTGGTTCGAGTTCCGCCACTCGTCAGGCAGCGGTGAGCGATTCACCACGCGCCGCTGGATCGCCGGCGCGATGTCGCTCGAGGGCACCCGGTCCGCGACCCTCCGCGTGACGGTCCGGCTCGACACATTGCGGCTTGGCCCGGGCGACGTGGTTCACGTGCGGGCCATGGCGGTGGACGGGAACGACGTCACCGGACCGGACACGGGATCGTCCGACACGCGCACGCTCCGCATCGACGATCCGGGGGCGCGGGATACCATCCGCATCAATCCGTCTCAGGCGGCTCCGCTCGACACCACCGCGCTCAGCCAGCGGATGCTGATCCTTCGCGCCGAAACGCTGCTGGCGCGCAAACCGCGGCTGGCCGCGGACTCCTTCACGCGTCAGTCCGTGCAGCTGGGCGGTAGGCAGGCGGCCCTCCGCACCCGGGTGGAGTCGGTGATCTCCGACCTCGAGAACATCCCGACCGTGGGGTTCGTGGGGCGCACCGGGATCTCGACCCTGTTGCACCAGGCGGCGGACGCCATGCACGAGGCCGAAACCGAGCTGCACATCGCCCACCTGGAGACGGCCCTGCCGCCCATGCGCCGTGCGCTGCGATTTCTGGAGCAGGCTGGTCAGGCACACCGGCTGTATCTGCGGGGCGTGCTCCCTCCCGAGACGGTGGACCTCGCGGCCGTCCGCCTCAAGGGCACCGACTCGGCAACCGTGGCACTGCGCCGGCCGCGCGACCGGCTCCCCGACCCGCGTCGTGCGCTCCTCTCCCGCCTCGATGGCCTGGCCGGTCTCGGCGGGCAGGCCCTCGTCGACTCGCTCACCGTGCTCCGGGTGGAGGCACTCACCGCGGCGCCCGACGTCGCGGATCCGCTGGCGCGCGCCATCGAGGCGGCGCGCCGCCGCGCCGACGCCGGTGCCGCGCTTCGGACCGCGCGCCGCCGCCTGGAACGATCCACCGTGGCGACGCCGGCGCTGGGCCTTTGGCAGGGTGGAGGCATCCCGTGACGCGCTTCACGTTCGCCACCGGTATCTACTCGTCAGGCGACTGGGAGAGCGCCGCGCTCCTGCCGGCGAGCGTGATCGACACGCTGGCGCGATACACCACGCTCGATCTCTCGCCGGCGGGCGTGAACGTGCGGCTCGATTCGGACGACCTGTTCGAGTATCCGTTCGTGTTCCTCACCGGCCACCTCCCGGTCTTCTTCACCGCGGCCGAGCGGGAGCATCTGTCGCGCTTCGTGGCGCGGGGCGGCTTCCTGTTCGTCGATGACCATAACCACGACATCGACGGAGAGTATCACAAGACCATGACCGGCGAGCTGGCGCGGCTGTTCGGTGCGCTGCGCGACGTGCCGAACGACCACTCCCTGTACCGTTGCTTTTTCACCTTCCGCGACGGCCCGCCGGCCACCAGCCACGAACTCAACGGATGGGGGGACAACCTGGTCCACGAGCACCTCCAGGGCATCATGCGCGACGATCGGATCGACGTGCTCTACAGCAGCAAGGACTACAGCTCCGAGTGGAACCTGCACCCGGAAACCAAGCGCTTCATGGAGCAGGACGTGACGAAGTTCGCGGTCAACATCGTGGTCTATGCGCTCACCCGCTGAACGGGAACCGGACGGCGCGGGCGCGCAGCCATCCGCTCGTCAGGCTGGAGGCGGCGTGGGTGCGCAGCGATCCGCTCGTCAGGCGGGGGGCGGCCCGGCCGCGCGCGGCCCGCGCCGCATCGCAGAGCTTGCGGCGCGGGTGGTCGCGTTGACGGTCCTCGCCTGGCTGCTGGTCGAGACCGGCCGGCCGCGCGCCGTGGAGCGCACGGAGATCGCCGCCAGCGACTCGCTGGGCGTGGCGCTGCGCCGCTGGAGCACCTCACTTGCACCGGCGCGAGTGCACGTTCGCGTGATGGGCGATGTGCAGCCGTCGCGGCTCGACTGGCTGTCGGCGCTGACCGCGACCGGGACCGCGGTCGCCTGGGACGAAAACGGCCTGCTTCCACTGGCTGCCGCGGCAGAGCCGCTCGCGGATCCGGCGGGCGGAACGGGCGTGTGGGTGGCCGCCCCCGCGGGTACGCCCCTCGATCTGATGGATCGATACGGCCCGCTGGATTCGATCACCGCCGCGGGCGCGGGCGGGCGTTTTCTCGCGCGGTCGGCGCCTGACGAGGTGTTCGTGGGTGGCGGGCGACTCACCGTGCATGCGGCCACGGGCACAGTGCTGTCGCTCGGACGCCTTCTCCTGCTCGCGCGCGCGGGGTGGGAGAGCAAGTTCGTGCTGGCCGCCCTGGAGGAGCGAGGCTGGCGCGTGGATGCGCGGCTGGCGCTTTCCCCCAGGGGCGACGTGATGCAGGACGTGCCCTGCGCGTCGCCGGGCCGCTGCCGCCTCCCGATCCGCATCGACACCGCGACGTACGACGCGGTGATCGCGCTCGACAGCTCGGCGCTGGCGCGCGCGCGCGAGATCGTCGGCTATGTGCGGAGCGGTGGAGGGCTGGTGGCAGCCGGCGCGGTGCTCGCCGCACGCGCGATGGAGCCGCTGCGAGTGGGCCAGTCGCTTGCCCTGGTTCCGGCCGTCGAGCCGTTTGCCACGCACCCCGCTGATCCCCGCCGCGACCTGGCGCTCACTCCCATCGCGCTCGAGGACGATGCCGTGGCACTCGAGGCGCGCGCGGCGGCGGTGGCCGTGGCGGCGCGCCGCGTTGAGCACGGTCGCGTGATCGCGGTCGGATATGCCGACACGTGGCGGTGGCGCCTGGGCGGCGGCGAGAACGCCGTGGCGAATCACCGTGAGTGGTGGGCCTCTCTGGTGGCGCGCGTGGCCCATGCCCATCGGACATCTGTTGCGCGCCCTGCGGAAACCGAGGAGGCGCCGCTCGCCCATCTCGTCGAAGAGCTGGGACCATCGTCAGGTGGCGCCTCTCGAACTGGAACTGGCTTTCACCCTCCGCCAGGTTGGCTGTATACCCTGTTCGTCATGGCGCTCATATTCGAGTGGGCGTCGCGACGGCTCAGGGGTGCCGCCTGAAGTCGCGATGGGATCGGTCTCGCATTCGAGCGCAGCGCAAGCCGTGGCGCGGCGTGAGGTGATGGACTCATGAGTTCCACCCGGCGCGGATTCCTGAAGGAGATGGCGGGCGCGGCCGTGATGGCGGCGACCGCGCGCGGGACGCACGTCCCGACCCTGCTCACCGGGATCGATCGGTTTCCGCAGGTGGGCGATCCACAGCTCCGCGAACTGGCCGCGGCAGCGCTCGACGCGGCCACCGCGGCGGGAGCAAGTTACGCGGACGTTCGGTTCACACTGACCCGCGTCGAGAGCATCGGCGCGAACGGGTTCCTGTGGTTCGTGTCGGACGACGCCGAGAGCGGCCTGGTCGGCGTACGCGCGCTGGCCGACGGTGCGTGGGGATTCGCGGCGAGTCCGGTCTGGACGACCGATGAAGTGGCGCGGCTGGCGCGGGACGCCGCGACCCAGGCCGCGCATAACGCGCGGAGTCGCCGGCGGCGGGTGGTGCTCGGCGATCACGTACCGGCGGCGATGGGCGAGTATACCACGCCGATCCGGCGTGACCCGTTTACCGTCTCGCTTCCCGAGAAGGTCGAGACGCTGCTGGCGTTCAACGAGATTCCCACGCGCGCCGACGTGGACGTGCCGGTGCAGGCGTCGATCAGCGTGGAGCACCGTCGTCAGCAGAGGACGTTCGCCTCCACCGAGGGGGCGTACGCGTCGCAGACCCTGTACACGTCGCATCCCGCCTACAGCATCCGGGTGGGGGCCGGCGGCCCGTCGGTCGAGCGCAAGGGAGACCGGCCGCAGCCCGCAGCCGGCGGATGGGAGGTGCTGGCCGAGGCCCCGATCGCCGACGACGTGCCCGGGCTGCTGGACGACGCCGAACAGATGCTGCGGGCGCGTCCGGTGTCGCCTGATCGGTACGATGTGGTGTTCGATGCCATCGTGACTGCCCAGATCCTGGCGCAGACGATCGGCGTGGCCGCCGAGCTCGATCGCGTGCTCGGGTTCGAGGCAAACGCCGGCGGCACCACCTACCTCGCACCACCGCTGGAGATTCTGGGCCATCTCGCGTTAGGCCCGGCGCTGCTCAACGTCGCCGCCGACCGCTCGCGTCCCGGCGGACTGGCCACCGTGCGGTGGGACGACGACGGCGTCGCGCCCGACGAGTATTCGCTGGTGAAGGACGGGGTGGTGGTGGACTACCAGACGACCCGCGAACTCGCCCCGGTGCTCGCGTCGTGGTATGCCCGCTCGGGCCGAGCGGTGCGGTCGCACGGCTGCGCGGCGAGCGAGGACGCCCTGCGATTCCCCACGGTACAGACACCGAATCTCACCCTGGCTCCTGGGCATGCCGACGCCACGATCGACGATCTGGCCGCGGAGCTCGGCCACGGACTGGTGGTCCGCGGCCTGGAGGGATCGCTCGGATTCGGCGGCGGCGTGACCGTGGACCGCCAGCAGCTCAACGGCGAGATCAACGGCAACATGGTGTACGAGGTGCGCGGCGGAAAACGCATCGGGTGCGTGCGGAACTCGCAGTGCCTGTTTCGCGCGCCGGAGCTCTGGAAGAGTCTCGCGGCAGTCGGGGGACAGCGGTCGCAGCTCCGCAGCGCCTGGATCGCGCGCAAGGGACAGCCCGCCCAGCAGCTCGCCTTCAGCGTAACGGCGGTGCCGGCGCTCTTCCGCCGGGTCGCGGTCACCGACGCGCTGAGGAAGGCCTGATGTCATCGCGAGGACGACCGTACCGGTTGTTCGCGAGCGACCGCTTCCTCTCCAGGGAGGCGTGTCGTGACATCCTCGATCGCGTGGTGCGGATGAGCGTGGGAGGCGGCGACGTGTCGCTGTGGATCCGGAGCGCGTGGACCGGAAACGTCCGGTGGGCCGGCAACCAGATCATCACCTCCGGCGACACCACCGACCATCGCATCGTCATCGATCGCCGCATTCGGGGCGCCGGCGGAGCGGCCACCACCAATCGCGCCGACGACGATGCGCTCGAGGCGTGCGTGCGTCGCGCCGAGCAGCAGTTGCGGTATGCGCAGTTCGATCTCGACGCCACGCCGCTCCGCACCGGCGAGGTGTATCCGCGAACCGATCTGTGGAGCGACGCCACCTACGCGCTCGACGCCGCGGCGCGCGCCGCGCAGCAACGGCAGCTCGTGGAGCCCGCGATGGCTGCCGGACTGCTCTCTGCCGGCTATCTCGAGGTCTCGGCGGTCGGCACCGGTATGCTCAATTCCGCGGGCATGTTCGCGTACGCTCCGCAGACGCGCGCGGAATACAGCGTCACCGTGCGCAACAGCGAAGGAACGGCCTCGGGGTGGGCCGGGGCGGACAACAGGGACTGGCAGGCGATCGACACCGCGGGGCTGTCCGCCATTGCGCTCGACAAGTGCCGGCGCTCGGCCAATCCCGTTGCCATCGAACCGGGGCGTTACACGGTGATCCTCGAGCCGCAGGCCGTGGCCGATCTCATGCTTCCCCTCGTGCGCTCGCTCGACCGCCAGAGCGCCGAGATGGGAATGGGGCCGTGGGCCGACCGGCCGGCCACCCCGGAGCCCACCGGGACGCTGGCGGGCCCGGGCGACGCGCCCTCGCCAGGCGCGGTTCCGCCACCGCGGCCGCGGTCCCGGATCGGGCAGAAGGTTCTGGACGAGCGGATCACCATCGGCGCCGATCCCGCCGATCCTGACGCGCCGTTCGTGCCGTTCTGGGTGGATGGCTCGCCCTATCGCGCGGTGAAATGGATCGACGCCGGTGTGCTCAAGGAGCTGTCGTACGATCGCTATTACGCGCTCCGCGAGCTCAATCGATCGCACCCGCTCAACAACAGCTCGGCGTTCCGCATGAGCGGCGGACCGGTGTCGAAGGAAGAGATGATCGCCAACACGGTTCGTGGACTGCTCATCACGCGGCTGGTGAACATCCGGGTGGTGGAAGGCACGAGCCTCCTGTGCAGCGGAACGACCGCGGACGGCGTCTGGCTCATCGAGCGCGGGAAGATCACCACACCGGTGAAGAATTTCCGGTTCCGCGAGTCCCCACTGTTCGCCTTCAACAACCTGCAGGCGCTTGGCACACCGGTTCGCGTGTTGCAGCGGATGCCGGCCATCGCTCCTGCGGCGCTGGTGCGCGACTTCAGCCTGACGAGTCTGGCCGATGCGGTATAGCGCGGTCGCGGTGCTGCTCTTCCTCTGTCCGAGCGTCGCCGCGCTCGGGCAACGCGTCGGCATTCCCTACCAGTTCTTCACGCCCTCGCGATGCGCGATGGTGCCGGATCTTGCCGAGCAGTTCGCGGCGCGGCAGGAGCGCGACTCGGCGGCGTTCACGCCGGCGTCGGACACGCTGCGTCGCACCACCATCGACGCCGTCCGAAGTTGCGACGGCGTGTACCGCGGCCTCACGAGCGATGAGCGCCAGCTCCTGGACCTGGCCCGCGTGAAGCTCGCCACGGGCGCCGATTCCGTCGCAGCGTCGCTGCAGCGTCGCTATCTCGAGCACCTCGCGGCCGCGCCGGCACGCGAGCGCGCGTGGGCACTCTATCTCATCACCAGCGACAACCTCGCGGCCCGACCGCCGCGCCGGGGGCTCGCGCGGCGCGCGGTCGCCGAACTCGACTCGCTCGTGTCGGCCGGCGATTCATCGAACACCCGTGCTGGCGCGCCGAGAGCGCAGATCCTCGCGCACCACTCGCTCGCCCAGGCTGCCCTCCGTGACTGGGACGATTCCACCGCGCGCGCGGAGTCGCAGCGCGCGATCGATCTGTGGAGGCAGTTGCCGGACTCGACGGGCCGGAGCCTCACGGTGTCGGTGGCCCTGGCGTACCTCCTGCTCGCGGAGGTGGAGCTGCGCACGGTGGGCATCGACTCCGCCAAGGCGATGATCGACTCCGCGAACCGGGTCATCCCGCCTGGCGCCCCCGGCAACTGGTACGTGGCAACGACGCGAACGATGTACGCGGTGCTCGGAAAGCCGGCTGCTCCTGTCGAGGCCCGATTCTGGTTCAACACCGGCGGCGACAGCACGCCCCGCCCCGCACCCGGTCGCGTGTCGATCATCAGCGGCGTTTCACACTACTGCGGGATGAGTTGTCGCGGACGGTACGAAGCGATGGCGCGCTACCAGTCCCGATTCGGCGCGCGCGGTCTCGACCTGATCAACGTGACGCGGACCTACGGATTCTACGTCGATACCGCCCCGGTGTCGCCGGAGCAGGAAGCGCGATACGACAGCATCTACTTCCGCGGCGAGCTGCGGGTCCCGGGGATGCTCGCCGTGGCCGAGACGAAGTATTCGTGGCTGCCCGATGGGCGCCGCGCGGATGATCCGACGGCGCAGGAGGGCCACTACCCCTTCGCGACATTCGTGATCGTGGACAAGAGCGGCCGCGTCCGCTACGTCGCGTTCGACTGGGATCCGATCCTCGAAGAGCCCCTGGCGCGGCTGATCCAAGGGATGCTCACTGAGCCCGGGTGACGGCCGCGAAAAATGGGGTCAGACTCGATTTTCCGGATGTCAGGGTCAGACTCGAATTCCGGAAACAAGGTCGGAATCCCATCCGCGTAACTCGGGTTACACTCACCGCTGGCAGTCGGGTCTTCCTGCCGGTCGTCCGCTCATCGTCGGAGAATTCGCGTCGCCTCCCATCGGCCAGGAGGCCGCGGGCGGGTAACCCTGCGTCGTGCCCGCGGTGTCAAAGTGAGGGTTGCGCTTCGGGTCCTTTGAAGGAAGCGTTGTCGGGGTACCGAACCGGGAGCCATCATGCAGAACTCCGTCACACCGCGTCGTCTGAGGGGTCTTGCCGCGTCACTCCTCCTGACGGCGCTCGCGGCGCCGCTTGTCGCGCAGTTGCCGGCCGGCGTGCAGAAGCGCGCGTCGGTGGAAGGGATCACCGAGTACGCGCTCGACAACGGGTTGCGCGTGCTGATCTTCCCCGACGCCAGCAAGCCGACCGCGACGGTCAATATCACCTATCTCGTGGGGTCGCGGTTCGAGGGCTATGGCGAGACGGGAATGGCGCACCTGCTCGAGCACATGGTGTTCAAGGGAACGCCGAATCATCCGAACATCCCGCAGGAACTGACCGAGCATGGTGCCAGGCCAAACGGCACCACGTGGTACGATCGCACCAACTATTTCGAGACCGTGCCGGCCACCGACGAGAACATCGACTGGGCGCTCGATCTCGAGGCGGACCGGATGGTCCACAGCTACATCGCGAAGAAGGATCTCGAGAGCGAATTCTCGGTGGTGCGCAACGAGTATGAGGCGGGCGAGAACTCGCCGCTCAACGTGCTCACCGAGCGCACCCTCAGCACGGCGTTCCTCTGGCACAACTATGGCAAGAGCACCATTGGCGCGCGCAGCGACATCGAGAACGTCCCGATCGAGCGGCTGCAGGCGTTCTATCACAAGTACTACCAGCCCGACAACGCGATTCTCGTGGTAGCCGGCAAGATCGATGAGGCCAGGGTCCTGAAAGTGGTGGCCGACAAGTTCGGGTCCATTCCGAAGCCGGTACGCGCGCTGGACAAGGGCAACATGCTGTTCCCGACGTACACGGAGGAACCCACGCAGGACGGGGAGCGCGAGGTGACGCTCCGCCGGGTGGGCGATGTGCAGGCGGTGATGGCCGCGTACCATGTACCGGCCGGGGTCCATCCCGACTACGCGCCGGTGGCGGTGCTGGCGGAGGTGCTCGGCTCGCAGCCGGGTGGCCGGCTCTACAAGGCGCTGGTGGAGACCAAGAAGGCCGCCTCCTCCGCCTCCTACAGTTACCTGCTGCGTCAACCCGGGGTGCTGATCGGCCAGGCCTCGGTGCGCAAGGAGCAGTCGCTCGATGACGCCAGGACCACGTTGCTTTCCACCATTGAGGCTGTGGCGAATACGCCCCCCACGAGCGAGGAAGTCGAGCGCTCCAAGGCCACCCTGCTCAAGTACCTCGACCTCGAGCTGACCAACTCCGAGTATGTGGGCCTTGACCTGACCGAATGGGCGTCAGCGGGTGATTGGCGGCTCATCTTCATCTATCGCGACCGGCTGAAGCAGGTGACGCCGGCGGACGTGCAGCGGGTGGCGGCCGCCTACCTCAAGCCGTCGAACCGGACCCTCGGCCTGTTCATTCCGACCGAGAAGCCCGACCGGGCGACCATTCCGGTGATCGCCGACGCCGCGATCGATTCGCTGGCGGCCAGCTACCACAGCACCGAAGTGCTCGCCACCGGCGAGGTGTTCGACCCGTCACCGGCGAACATCGACTCCCGCACCACCCGATCCACGCTGCCTAACGGGCTAAAGGTCACGCTGCTGCCCAAGGAGACCCGCGGGAACGTGGTCGAGGCCCGCGTGACGTTGCGGTATGGCACCGAGCAGTCGCTCACCGGACGCGCGCTGGCGTCGCGGACGATGAGCAGCATGTTCGACAAGGGGAGCCGCACGATGACGCGGCAGCAGATCTCCGACGCCTTCGACAAGCTCCAGGCCAATGTCTTCATCTCGGGATCGGGCAACTCGACCATCGCCAGCATCGAGACCACCCACGGCAACCTGATTCCCGCGCTCCGGCTGGTCGCCAGCATCCTCAAGGAGCCGGCGTTCGATCCCGGAGAGTTCGACAAGCTGAAGACGGCGCGGCTCGCGTCCCTGGAGCAGCAGAAGTCCGAGCCGGGGCTGCTCGCCAGCATCGCGATTTCCCGGAAGCTGTCGCCCTATCCGGAATCGCATCCGCTCGCCACCCTGCCTATCGACGCGCAGGTCGCCGAGTACCAGAAGCTCACGGTGGACGACGTGAAGAAGGTGTATACCGACCTGGTCGGCGCCTCGTATGCCGACGTGGCGGTCGCCGGCGACTTCTCGAAGGATTCGGTTGCCGCCGTGGTGCGCGAGCTGTTCGCATCGTGGAAGAGTCCGAAGCCGTTCGCCCATCTGGCCCGGACGTACTTCGACGTGACCCAGTCCAACGAGAAGATCGAGACGCCTGACAAGGCGAACGCGTTCTTCTACGCGGGCGAGAACATCAGGCTGCGCGACGACAGCAAGGACTACGCGGCGATGACCATCGGCAATTACATGCTGGGCGGCGGGTTCCTCAATTCGCGCCTGGCCACCCGCATCCGGCAGAAGGACGGCCTCAGCTACGGCGTCGCCTCGAACTTCTCCGCGCAGTCGCTCGACAGCGTCGCGATCTTCCAGACATACGCCATCTACAACCCCGAAAACGTGGTGCGGCTGCAGTCCGCGTTCGGTGAGGAACTGGACAAGGTGTTGAAGAGCGGATTCACGGCCGAAGAGCTGGAGAAGGCCAAGCAGGGGTGGTTGCAGCAGCAGCTCCAGAACCGCTCGCAGGACGGCTATCTGGTGGGTCTGTTCTCGAGTCAGGTGATGACCCGGCGCACCATGGCGTACAACGCGCAGCTGGAGAAGTGGGTGGCCGATCTCACCGTCGCCGACGTGAACGGGGCGATGAAGAAGTACCTCGATCCGAACAGGATCACGGTGGTTCGGGCCGGCGATTTCGCGAACCATCCGCCGAAACCGGTGGTTCCGTGAGACGCAGGGTCAGGGATCAGCGGCCACGGGCTATGGGTGGTCCCAGGAGGGGCGGAAGTTCGCCTGTGGCCTCTGGTCCCTGGCCTACCCCCCCACCGTAACCCGATTCCGCCCGGCGTCCTTCGACCGGTACAGCGCCCGATCCGCGTGCTCCAGCAGCGCATCCGCGTTGTTCACGTTGTTCGAAAACGACGCCGTCCCCACGCTCGCGGTGATCGCACGATCGTCCCACTCCGCCGCCGCGATCGCCGACCGCAACCGCTCGGCCACCTGCTCCGCGCCCTCACGATCGGTGTTCGGCAGGATGATCGCAAACTCCTCCCCGCCGTAGCGCGCCGCGAAATCGGTGTCGCGCATCGTGCGCGACAGCAGCTTGCCCACCGCGCGCAGGACTTCGTCGCCCTTGGGATGGCCGAACGTGTCGTTGTACGACTTGAAATGGTCGATGTCGAGCAGGATGAGCGACAGCGGATGCCCGTGACGCCGCGACCGCGAAATCTCCTCCTGCAGCCGGTCCTGGAAGGCGCGGCGGTTCTTGAGACCGGTCAGGCCGTCCAGCGCGGCCAGCGCCTCGAGCTGGATCTTCGCCTCCTCCAGCTGGTCCGTCCGCGCCTTCAGCTTCCGCTGCGTCTCCTCGAGCCGCTTCTCGTATTCTTTGCGCTCGGTGATGTCGCGCGATGACGCCTGGAGCCGCACCACCTTCCCGTCCCGGTTGAACACGGCGCGCCACATCATGTCCAGCCAGATGTGCTTCCCCGTCTTGTGCAGCATCCGGCACTGGATGGAGGTCACCGGCTCGGCGCGGGTGAGCTGCGAGAAATGGCGCTGCAGCCGGTCGGTGTCATCGGGATGCACGATCGCGAACGGCGCCATGCGCATCAGTTCCTCCGGCAGAAAGCCCAGCACCCGCTCGCATGAGGGACTGAGGTAGATCGCCCGGCCCGACGTGTCGTGCAGACTCACCACGTCGCTGCCGTTCTCGGCGATCAGGCGAAAGCGCACTTCGCTCTCGCGCAGCGCGTCCTCCGTCCTGGTGCGATCCAGATGACTCTCGTGCAACTGGGTCGCGATCCATGCCACCATGCCGACGAACACGAGAATGGTCGCCAGCACAAAGAGGGTGTCCGCCAGGTCGGCGTCGATCACCTGGCCGCGCCGGCCGAAGATCACCAGCCACCCCAGGATGGCGGGCACCAAGAAGCCCGCCGGCAGCAGCGTCCGGGCCAGCGATCCACCCGGCCCGTCGCTGAGGATGATGGCGATCAGCCCATCCTCGCTGCTCAGCGTCATCACTCCGACCGACATTACGCCGAACGCGATCGCGGTGGGCAGCGCCATCCGGTTGAAGCTGCCGATGCCCTCGAACCACCCGCTCTTGTAGGCGTGCGCGATCAGCGCGGCCTGCGCCGTGAACAGCACGATCACCG
The DNA here is from genome assembly GCA_963740565.1 of uncultured Gemmatimonadaceae bacterium. Taxonomy (GTDB): domain Bacteria; phylum Gemmatimonadota; class Gemmatimonadetes; order Gemmatimonadales; family Gemmatimonadaceae; genus CAVUFA01. The sequence goes on from CAVUFA010000006.1 coordinate 216,620, forward strand.
CGAACAATTGCGCCAGCACGCTGCCAACGCGCGACACCCTGACCTGAAACAGGAGGCCGGTGCCCAGCAGCGCGAGATCGAACGCCACGTTAGGCGGCATGCGGCTCATGTTGCCGTTGCGCAGCGCGGCGATCGCGTCACCGAACAGCAGCTGATCCACGCCCGGCGAATCGCCGAACAGCAGGCCGTACATGCGCGCCACCCCCACCACCATCACGAACAGCGCCAGCGCGCGCGCGATCTCACGGCCGCGCGGGTACTCCTCGATCGACAGCAGCCACATCGACGATCCCAGGGCGACGAAACACACCGCCGTCATGGGATTCACGGCCTCGCGGAGGTTCGGCCCAAGGGCCCGCAGCTCGGGCACGCCCGCCACCCACCCGATGAGCACCATCACGCCCACCATGACCGCGATCCCCGCGGTCGAACGGGAAACCAGGTACGGGTTGGACCACGCGGACATGCGCGGCTGCTCGCCGTAGGCAAGGAGCGGCGACGGGTCGGTCAGTGAGTTCTCGCGAGAGGTCATTGGTTCTGGTAAGTGACTGGCGCTACCCGGTCACCGTCACGCTTCGGAACCCAATGACGCTTCGTGAGTTGCCGCACCTCGCGGAACCTTCCACGGAACCACTTCAGGGGTTCGAAAATCCCTGCTCAGCGCGGCCAGTGGCTCCCATCCATTGGAGTGTGACGCCTGTTACCGGAAATTCGAGTCTGACCCCAATTTCCCCGCCAGTCTGACCCCGATTTCCCCGTCGGAAATTCGAGTCTGACCCCAATTTCCGACGGGCGTCAGCTGTCCAGGTTGATCGTCGGCAGGAATCGCGGCGTCTGGCGGACCTTGGTCGCCCGCTCGAAGGCGTAGGCGTAACGCAGGAGATTCGGTTCGCTCCACGCGCCGCCAATGAACGACACGCCCACCGGCAGCCCGTAGACGAACCCGGCCGGCACCGTCACCGACGGATATCCCGATACCGCCGCCAGGCTGGAGCTCCCGATGGTGTTGTGGTCCCCGTCGAGCAGATCCGCGCTCCACGCCGGACCGCTGGTGAGGCTCACGATCGCGTCCACCTGGTGCTTCTTGAGGATCCGGTCGAGCCCCTCGGTGCGTGACAGACGGCGGCAGTCCGCGAGCGCCGTCAGGTACTCCGATGACGACAGCCCGGTGGTCTGTTCCGCCATCTCGAACCACTCCTGTCCGAAGAACTTCATCTCGACGTCGCGGTGCTCCACGTTGAACCGGATCAGGTCGGCCAGCGTCTTGTTGCGTTCACCGGGTCCACGCGCCGCCAAATATTCCTTGATGCTCGCCTTGAACTCGTACAGCAGCACCTGGAGTTCCGGCAGATCGATGTCTTCCACAGCGCCCGCGTCGATCGGATCGATCACCACCGCGCCGGCGGCCCTCAACGCCGCGATGCTCTGATCCATCACGTGCAGCAGCGGCGACTCGTCGGGAACGCTCTGGCGCAACAGGCCCAGTCTCACTCCGCGGAGCCCATCGCGATCGAGCGTGGCCGTGAAATCCGTCTGCGCGTGTGCGGCGGCGCCCGATGTCGCCGCATCGGCCGGATCCACACCGGCCAGGGCGCCGAGCAGGATCGCTGCATCCCGCACCGTCCGACACATCGGTCCGGCTGTATCCTGCGAGTACGACACCGGAATGATCCCCGTCCGGCTCCAGAGACCCACCGTCGGCTTCACCGCCACCAGGCCGTTCGCGCTTGCCGGACAGACGATCGACCCGTCCGTCTCCGTCCCGATCCCGATCGCGCCAAGGTTGGCGGCAATCGCCGCTCCGCTTCCGGAGCTCGACCCGCAAGCGCTGCGATCCAGGACGTAGGGATTCCGCGTCAGCCCACCACGCGCGCTCCAGCCAGCCGCGGAATGCGTGGACCGGAAGTTCGACCACTCGCTCAAATTGGTCTTGCCGAGGATCACCGCGCCCGCCGCCCGCAGTCGCTGCACGATGAAGGCGTCTCGAGGGGCGAACGAGTTGGCCAGCGCCAGCGATCCGGCCGTCGACCGCATGCGGTCGGCCGTGTCCATCGCGTCCTTGATCAGCACCGGCACCCCGTGCAGCGGCCCCCGCGGTCCGCGTTCCTTCCGCTCCGCGTCCATCTGATCGGCGATCTTGAGCGCGTCCGGATTCGTCTCGATCACCGCCCGCAGCTTGGGACCCGCACGGTCCAGTTCCGCGATCCGACCGAGGTAGGCCTCGGTCACCGACCGGGCCGTGAACCGACCGGACCGCATCCCTTCCTGCAGCTGGTCGATGGTGATCTCGATGAGACCGAGCTCCGCGGCGCTTCGTTCGGGAAGCCGCCGGCCAAGCTCGGTCAGGATCGACGGGGCGCGGCCGGAGACGAACGAAAAGCGCGAGCCCACCGTCAGGGCGGCTCCCAGCGCCGCGGCGGAATGCAGAAACTCGCGCCGCCCTACGGGCGGGGCGGGTACGTCGGTTGCTCCTCGCCGCTCATCACGTATGGTCATGCATTCCTGTCTGACCGCCGACGGCTCGCCCGCCGAATCGCGACAGCTGGCCATCTGCCCGCTCAGTTCCTCACCGCTGACAGCTGATAGCTGCCGTCAGTACGCGCCGTTCCCCGGATCCGCTGGCGTCCCCTGAAAGGATGAAGCGAAGGAAGGCCCCGATCCTGCTTTCAGACGACGTGCGCGACCTGGTAGTTAAGGCCACGCGTGACACCCGGTTGCGCTACCAGCGCGGCTTGCTCCGAAGCAAGGCTTCCATGTCCGTCGGCGAGCCGGGGCGCGCGAACAGGAATCCCTGGCCCCGGTCGCACTCCCATCGACGCAAGCAGCGCCAGCTGATGCGGGGTTGCGACGCCCTCGGCGATGACCTCGAGGCCGATGGCATGGGCGAGCGAGATGATCGCCCGCACCACGTGCAGGGGACGCTCCTCGGTGTCGATCGCGCTGGTGAACGCGCGGTCGACCTTCACCGCGTCGAGCGGCAGGCGGTGCAGGTAGCTGAGCGCCGAGTAGCCCGGTACCGAAGTCGTCCAGGTGGATTGCCAGGCCAGAGCGCGAAGATCCTGAATGGTGGAGATGGCCGGATGCTGCTGGCCGATGATCGCGCTCTCGGTGATCTCGAGCTGCAGGCGGTTGGGCGGCAGCCCCGTCTCCCGCAGGATGGCCGCGACCTGTGGCACGAGGTCGGGCTGGGCGAACTCGCGCACCGAGAGGTTCACTGACACCGTGAGCGGCGCGTCGTCCTCGTAGCGCTCCTGCCATTCGCGCGCCTGCCGGCAGGCCTCGCGCAGGACCCAACGGCCGAGCGGCACGATCAGCCCCGTGTCCTCGGCGACCGGGACGAACATCGCCCGGCGAGACGACGCCGCGCTCGTGATGGCGCCAGCGAACCAGCGCCTCGATCCCGGTGATGCGGCCGTCCTTGAGCGAGATGATCGGCTGAAAGTGGAGAAAGAACTCCTCGCGCTCGATCGCGTGACGGAGGTCGGTCTCCAGCTGCAGCCGGGTGAGCGCCTCGGCGTGCATGGCACGGTCGAACATCTCGAAGCGCGCCCGTCCGGTGTTCTTGGCCCGGTACATCGCCATGTCCGCGCTGCGGAGGAGGTACTCGGGCTGATCCGCCGCCGATGTGCTGAGGGCAACTCCCATGCTCGCGGTGGTCACGTGCTCGTAGCCGCCGATGTTCATGGGCTGATTCAGCGACTGCTGCACGCGATCGGCGACCATCGCGCTGTCGCGTACGTCGGTCACGCGCTCGAGCAGGATCGCGAACTCGTCACCGCCCAGTCGGGCGACGATGTCGCCTCCGCGCACGCATTCCTCCAGCCGCCGCGCCACCGTGACCAGCACCTGGTCGCCCACGTGGTGGCCCATCGAGTCGTTCACCAGCTTGAAGTCATCGAGGTCGAGGAACAGCACCGCGAAGATGCCGTCGTCGTCACGCCGCGCGCGGTTTGTCGCATCGGCCAGGCGCTTCATGAAGAACGTGCGGTTGGGCAGCCCGGTCAGCGGGTCGTGCAGCGAGTCGTGCTGCAGCTGCTGCTCGCGCGCCTCGCGCTCGGTGAGGACCCGGCGCAGATGCAGCTCGGTCGATGCTATCTGCGCGAACTCCCCCAGCAGCGCGATCTCGCGCGGAACCCAGTCGCGGGGTTTGTCGTCGAAGGCGCAGAGCAAGCCGAGCATCGTCCCGTCAGCCTGCGCCAGGGTCACTGTGGCGACGCTGACGACGTCGAGCTCGCGCGCCGCGGAACGAAGCACCAGGTCGCCCTCCGCGATGCGGGCGTCGCGTACCGCAAGCGTGCCACCCTGCTCGACCGTCCGCTGGAGCAGTCCCGAGCGGAACAACGCGCCCGTGTCGTGCGAGTACCAGTCATGCCAGTACCGCCCGGCGGCAAAGCACCGCCGATCGGTCCCCAGCAGAGCCAGGAGCGTGGACGGCACCGAGAGCGTGCTCGCGGCGATGCGCACCAGTCGCTCCATGGACGCCGCGAACGTCCCGCTGAGCACGGCGTGCTCGCGGGTCGTCTCTCGTGCCGAGTACGTGATGTCCGACAAGTGCAGAGACGTGCTCACAATACTGAGGACGTTTGTCCACAGTATTTGTCACCACTGCGGAAACATCCCGGGTCCGAAATCCCGAGTCCGGCGGGTTGTGCCGCACGAGCCGCCGCGCGTGCGCGTTTCGTGACCTCCATCACGTCCCCGCGGTGCGCTGGCTCACCGGGATGGTAAAAAAGGGGTCAGACTCGAATTACCGTACAAGGAAGTCAGACTCGAATCTTCCGAGGCAGCTCGGCGAGGACATGAACGCCAAAGGGTATCCTGAAAAATCGACTCTGACCCCAATTAGCATGTTGTCGCCGATTGTCCGGGTTGCCCTCGTCGCGACGTGCGAGCTGGCTGGCGCGTGTTCCACCGGCGGGGATTCCGGGAGCGGCTCCGATGCTTCCGGGCTCCATCTTCGACACCACGGCGGATTCCATCATCGCGCACGTGGCAGGCAACGTTCCGGCCGGCGCGGTGCGACATCTCATCGAGGAACTGCGGATCGCGCCCGCGGCCGAGGACACGTCGCTCTTCACCAATGTCGACGAGGTCGATGTGGACCAGGCCGGCCGGCTCTGGGTGTACGACAGACCGACCAATTCCATTCTGCTCTTTTCCGGCGCTGGACAGCTGGTGAGACGGATCGGTCGCAGCGGCTCGGGGCCGGGCGAATTCAATGGTGACGGCGGGATGGTCATCTTCCCCGACACCGGGCTCGCCATCTGGGATCCCCAGAACGCCCGTGTGTCGTTCTTCTCCTCCATCGGGGATTTTCGCACGAGCTGGCGCACGCCGACCGGGTTCTTCACGCAGAATGGGCTGGTGACGGACCGCGCCGGCAAGCTCTTTCTCCGTCGCCCGATCTCGGTACGGCAGAAGGGGGAAGTGATCGGGCGGATGGGGCTGGTGCGCCTCATCAACCAGGGAGCGTCGGTCACGCCTCAGCGGGCGCGTGACGCGTTACCGGTCGGGGACTCGCTCGCACCACCCCACATAGAGGTCCCGACCGCGACCTACGTCTCGACCAGCCCCGACGGACGCGCCTCTACGGGCATGGGGGCACAGTACGCGCCGAACGTCTACTGGGCATGGCACCCCGACGGATACTTCGTGGCCGCGCATGGGGGGAAATACGAGATCGTCCTCGCGCGAAAGCAGGGCAAGCCGCTAGTCATCAAGCGCGACTACCCGCGCATCGCGCTGGCGGATGAAGAGCGTAAGGACGAAGAGGCGCGGATCTATTCCGTCGATGCGGCGAACCAATCCGTCCTGGAGGTGGCAGGGCCCGCCGGTTCCGGATGCCAAGGCGCCACATGTCGCATCTGGTCGCGACGCGCGACGGGCGGATCTGGGTCTCGCCGCGCTGCCGTCGGAACGTATCCCCGAGGACGAGATCGATCAGCCGCGCGAAAGAACGCACCCGTCAGGCACTATCGGGCAGCGGGCGTATGGGAGGTCTTCGCCGACAACGGCCGATTCCTGGGTCGCGTGCCGCTGCCGGCGCGCTCGACGCTGGTCGAGGCCGACGGCGATCTCGTCTGGGCCATCACCCGCGACGAGCAGGATCTGCAGGCGAGTCGTCCGGATGCGGATCACGCCCGGGCTGCAATAGCCAGGGCTGACGGGCGCAACAGGTACACTCGCAGGCTCGAAGGCATCGACGGGGATGGGCGCGATTGCGCGGCGACGGTTGCCGTCCCGGCGACGCGACGCCATGCTGGCAACGTGCCGACGCCTCTCCGCTTGTTCCTCGCCGCCCGCCACGGGGTCGCGGTGGCGTTGCTCAGCGGGAGCACCCCCAGGGAGCCCGCGCGCAGACGCCCGACTACATGAACACCGACCTTTCCTTCGAGCAGCGCGCGAAGGACCTCGTGTCGCGCATGACGCTCGAGGAGAAGGTCTCGCAGATGAAGGACGTGGCGCCCGCGATCGACCGGCTCGGCATCCCGGCGTACAACTGGTGGAACGAAGCGCTGCATGGCGTGGCACGCTCGGGGCTGGCGACCGTCTTTCCGCAAGCCATCGGTCTCGCGGCGACCTTCGACGACTCGCTCATCTTCCGGATGGCGACCGTCATCTCCGACGAGGCGCGCGCCAAGTACCAGGAGAACATCCGCACCGGCCGGCAGCCCGCGATACGGCGGGCTGACCTTCTGGTCGCCCAACATCAACCTCTTCCGCGATCCGCGCTGGGGACGCGGCCAGGAAACGTACGGCGAGGATCCGTTCCTCACCGGTCGCATGGCGGTCCAGTTCATCCGTGGCATGCAGGGCGACGATCCCACGTACCTCAAGACCGTCTCCACGGTGAAGCACTTCGCCGTCCACAGCGGCCCCGAACCCGACCGCCACACCTTCGACGCGGTGGTGAGCGAGCGCGACCTGCGCGAGAGCTATCTGCCGCACTTCGAGGCCGGCATTCGCGAGGGCGGCGCCTGGTCGCTCATGTGCGCCTACAACCGGGTATACGGAAAGCCCGCGTGCGGGAGCGACCTGCTGCTCCGCGACATCCTGCGCGACGAGTGGGGCTTCCGCGGCTACGTGGTCTCCGACTGCGGCGCGATCGCCGACATCTACCAGCGCCATCAAGTCGTCGACTCCGCGGCGAAGGCGGCCGCGCTCGCCGTGAAGTCGGGCACCGATCTCAATTGCGGCACGCGTCTTCAACAACCTGGTCGACGCGGTGCACCAGGGGCTGATCACCGAAGCGGAGATCGATACCTCGGTGACCCGGCTCTTTCTCGCGCGCTTCCGGCTCGGGATGTTCGATCCGCCCGACCGCGTGCGCTGGGCGCAGATCCCGTACAGCGTGCTCGACCAGCCCGCGCACCGCGCGCTCGCGCGGCAGGTCGCCCGCGAATCGATCGTCCTGCTCAAGAACCAGGGCAGCCTGCTTCCGCTCCGCAAGAACGTCGGCACGCTGGCGGTGATCGGGCCTGACGCCGACCAGTGGCAGATGCTGCTGGGCAACTATAATGGTATGCCGGCGGATCCTGTCACACCGCTGCGCGGCATCCGCGAGGCCGCGAGCAGTCGAACGCGCGTGCTCTACGCGCGCGGCTCCGATCTCGCCGCCGGGATGAGCGGTGTGGATAGCGTGCCGCCGCCCGGGGCGCCGTCGCGGCCGGGAGCGTCGCCAGCCGGGCGCGCGTCGCCGACTGGACGTCCGTCGACGGCGTCACCCGCCCGAGCGAACGCAGCGCCAGCGCGCGCCGGCCAGCTGTCGTCAGTACCTCGGCCCGACTCCCAGGCCTCATCGCAAGCGACAGCGGATTCCCTCCTCGCCGAAGCCGTCCACGCCGCCGAGCAGTCCGACGCGGTCATCCTTTTCCTTGGCCTGACGAGTCGGCTGGAAGGCGAAGAGATGCGGGTCCAGATCGACGGCTTCCGCGGCGGCGACCGCACGAGCCTCGACCTCCCCGCGCCCCAGGAGAATCTCCTCGAGCGGATCGCCGCCGTCGGCAAGCCCACCGTCCTCGTGCTGCTCAATGGAAGCGCGCTGGCCGTGAACTGGGCGCAAGAACACGTGCCGGCGATCGTCGACGCCTGGTATCCGGGACAGGCCGCCGGCAACGCCATCGCCGACGTGCTCTTCGGTGACTACAACCCCGGCGGCCGGTTGCCGGTGACGTTCTACCGGAGCGTCGACGACCTGCCACCGTTCGACGACTATGACATGGCCGGCCGCACGTACCGGTTCTTCGACGGCCCGCCGCTCTATCCGTTCGGGCATGGACTGAGCTATACCACTTTCGCGTACGACAGCCTGACGACAAGCGCCGATACGCTCACCGCGACCGACACACTCACGGTGCGCGTGAATGTCACCAACACTGGTGCGCGTTCCGGCGACGAGGTAGTCCAGTTCTACGTGCAGCATCTGGGGTCTGCGGTCGTGCGTTCTCGACAGGACTTGCGGGGATACCAGCGCGTGCACCTCGCGCCTGACGAGACGAGAACCGTGGAGCTGGCGCTCGCCGCGAAGGCGCTCGCGTACTGGGACAGTACGGCGCACGACTGGCGGGTGGAGTCCGAGCCGGTGCGCCTCGAGATCGGATCCTCTTCGGCGGACATCCGGCTGGACAAGATCATCCACGTCCGGGCCCCGTGAGTCGGGAATCCAGTCCGGTGACCGGGGTCGGGGTTTCGGCCATCCTGGTGACCGTGGCAACGTGGACCGGGGTCAGTCGAGCGTGACGCCGGGGACTGACGCTGGCGTCTCGGACATCGCTCCCGTTCGCTGGGGCATACTCGGTGTCGCCAACATCGCGCGCAGGGCCGTCATCCCCGGCATGCAGCGCAGTCGTTCGTCGCGGGTGGTCGCCATCGCGTCACGGGACGCATCGAAAGCCCAGGCCGCGGCGGACACTATGGGAATACCCCGCGCGCACGGATCATACGACGCGCTGCTCGCCGACCCGGAGGTCGAAGCAGTCTATGTCCCGCTACCCAATCACCTGCACATCCCCTGGTCGGTCCGCGCCGCCGACGCAGGCAAGCACGTGCTCTGCGAGAAACCGATCGCGCTCTCGGCCGCGGCGGCCCGTCACCTCAAGGCAGCGAGGGACCGGAACGGTGTGCTGGTCGCCGAGGCGTTCATGGTGCGCGTGCATCCGCAGTGGCTGAAGACGCGGGAGCTGGTCGAGTCCGGCCGCATCGGCACGCTCCGCCTGGTCACCGGGCACTTCAGCTACCGGCTGCACGCCGCCGACAACATCCGCAGTCGCGCGGACTATGGCGGCGGGGTGCTCTACGACATCGGCTGCTATCCGATCATGCTCTCGCGGTGGCTGTTCGGCACCGAGCCAAAGGAGGTGTTGGCGGACATCCATCGCGACCCGGCGAGCGGCGTGGACGAACTGACGAGCGGCGTGCTGCGATTCCCCGCGGGTCGGGCAAGCTTCACCTGCGGCGGGGCGCTGGTGGCGTATCAACGGATGCACGTCTTCGGCACCGAGGGCCGCATCGAGGTGGAAGTGTCGTTCAACGCGCCGAACGACCGGCCCTGCCGAATCGTCGTGGACGACGGCCGCGATCTGCATGGGACCGGGGCGGAGGTGATCGAGTTTGCGGTTGTCGATCAGTTCACGCTGCAGGCAGATCGGTTCTCTGAAGCAATTCGTGGACGCGGGAGCGTGCCCGTTTCGCTTGAGGACAGCATCGCCAACATGGCGGTGATCGATGCCCTGTTCCGGTCGGAGAAGAGCGGGCGGTGGGAGACGCCGGACGCCGCCGCATGAAAACCAACACGCGGTTCCTCGGCCTCGACATCGGCACCAGCGCCGTCAAAGGCCTGTTGATCGACGCGACAGGCAACGTGGTCGCTCACTCGTCGACGCCGCTGTCGCTCAGCACTCCGCACGCGGGCTGGGCGGAGCAGTCGCCTGACGAGTGGTGGACCGGTTGTATCGCGGCGGTCCGGTCGCTTCTGGCCGGCCGCGACAGCGCGTCCATCGCCGCGATCGGGATCTCGGGCCAGATGCACTCGTCGGTATTTCTCGATCGCGCGGGCGATGTGGTGCGCCCGGCCCTCCTCTGGTGCGACGGACGCACCACACGCCAGTGCGCGGAGATCACGCGGCTGGCCGGGGGTGAGGATCGGCTCCGCGAGTGGGTCTGCAACCCGGCGTTGGAGGGATTCACGCTCCCCAAGGTGCTCTGGCTGCGCGACCAGGAGCCCGACGCCTTCGCGCGCGTGGCGACTGTGCTGCTGGCCAAGGACTACGTGCGCTTCCGCCTGACGAGTGTTCTGGCGACCGAGCCGTCCGATGCCTCGGGGACTCTCATGTTCGACCCGGCGCACGTGCGGTGGAGCGACGAGATGCTGCGCGCGGTGGACGTCAGCCGGTCGCTCCTGCCGGACGTCGGCGGCTCGGCGGACGTTCTGGGTCGCGTTACGACCGAGGCCGCTGCCCTCACCGGACTCACGGCGGGGACGCCGGTGGTGGGTGGCGGTGCGGACAACGCCTGCGGCGCCGCCGGAGTCGGCGCCGTCGCTCCCGGCGACGCGGTGTGCAGCTGGGGGACATCGGGCACCGTGCTCGCGCCGACGCCCAGGCCGGTCGTCGATCCCGGACTCCGGGTCCACACGTTCTGCCACGTGGTGCCCGGCACGTGGTATGTGATGGGCGTGGTGCTCTCCGCGGGCGGCGCCTTCGCCTGGTTCCGCGATCAGTTTGCACGTGACCTGGAACCCGCCACCGCGAGTTTGTCGTTAGGCGAAGAAGCGGCGACGGTTCCGCCGGGCGCCGGGGGCGCGACCTTTCTGCCGTATCTCCACGGGGAGCGGACGCCACACCGCGATGCGTCGGCGCGGGGCGCGTTCCTCGGACTGAGCGCCCGCCACACCCGCGCGCATCTAGCCCGAGCAGTGTTCGAGGGGATCACGTTCGCGCTCGCCGATTCGGTCGCGATCATTCGCGAGCTTGGACTGGCACCGGAACAGCTCCTGCTCACCGGCGGCGGCGCGAGGAGCGCTTTCGTGCGGCAGCTTCAGGCGGACGTCTATGGTCTGCCCGTGTGTACCGTGAACCGCGAGGAGGGGCCGGCATACGGTGCGGCGCTGCTGGCCGCGGTGGGGGCCGGTGCATTCCCCGATCTGGCGGCGGCGTGCGCCGCGACCCTAACGCGGGCCGCTGCTCCGTCCCGACCCGCTTGCCGGGCTGCGTACGTGGACGCGTATGCCCGGTTCCGGGCGGCGTACCCGGCGCTACGACGGGTGGAGAAGCGTCCTTCTTAGGGAGAGGCACGCGAACACGCTGCGCGCGCGACGGTCGCCTCGGGCGAGTTCGGAGCGATCGCCCCCAGTGCAGCTCGCGCGGAACGTATCGGTGCGCGAGGAAGGGGTTCGCACGTCGACTACCTGCTCGCCACGCGCAGAGGGCTTGCTGCAGATTCCCATATTGGGTATGATCGTACCCAATATGGGAACGACCTCCCGACCGGCGCGTGGCTTGGCCGACGTCCTCTTCACACCCGTGCAGCAGCGTGTCCTGGCCCTGCTGTTTGGACAGCCACGGCGGCGCTTCCAGAGCGCGGAACTGATTCGTCTCGCGGGAAGCGGGACCGGCGCGGTGCACCGGTTGCTGACGCGGCTCGCGGACGCCGGGATCATCACGGTGACCCGTTCCGGAAACCAGAAGCACTATCAGGCCAATCGGGACAGCCCGATCTTTGGCGAGTTGCACCGGCTCGTGATCAAGACCGTGGGAGTTGTCAGCCCGCTGCGGCGCGCCCTCGCACCTTTTGCGAAGCGGATCGCGGCCGCGTTCGTGTACGGATCGGTGGCCAGGGGCGGCGACACGGCCAGGAGCGACATCGACGTCATGGTGATCAGCGACAGCGTGAGCTACCCGGATCTGTTTGGTGCATTTCAAGGAGCGGAGCGACTGCTCGCCCGGCCCGTCAACCCGAATATCATGACGCGCGCCGAATGGAAGGCCAAACGCCATCTGGCTGGCTCGTTCGCAACCCGCATCGCCCGCCAGCCTCGTCACTTCCTGATCGGTTCCGACGATGACCTCGCCTGAGCTCAAGAACCTCGTCCGACTCGGCCAGCTTAAACGAGGAACGTCTTCGCAGCGCGAACTCGACAACCTCGTGAAATCCGGAACAGCGCGTCTCGCGGATGCCACCAGCGAGGCGCTGTCCATGGAAGGTCGGTTCGATCTCGCCTATAACGCTGCCCATGCACTCGCACTGGCGGCACTCCCCGCGCTTGACGCACCGTAGAGGCACTCGGCGCCTCGGCCCCCAGTGGCGACATCCACCACGGGCAGGTTTGTCGCGATTCGCGGCTGTCAATGGATGGTCCAGAGCAGCAGCACCCCGCACGCCGCGCTTCCACCACCACCGGACTTCGATGTCGGAGCCGGCGCGAGAGCCTTGTACTGGACGGGGACAAACCCGGGCGGGTAGTACTCGACCCCCGCCAACAGGCTGAGCGGCGCCAGGTCGAACTCGGCGGAGGTCTGCACCCCATCAAAGAAGATCAGAGGCGTACATAAGCCTCCATGAATGTCCCGTGGCCCGCGAGTGCTGTAGGGAACCCAGCTTCCGTCGGGATTGTCTCGAATGCGCAGGCCGGGGATCTTCGTCCTGATGAGATCGGACAGCCTGCTCCCCATTGCGGCGCGGATCTCTTTCTCGGTGATGAACCAGCCAAACCGCTTTCCGTGTCTCGACTCGAACTCGGGAAGCCGCGACAGCCCTTCGGTATCAACCACGGATGCGCGAGGCAGGGCCTGCGCGACCGGCTCCAGCTGGAGCAGAATTCGCAGCGTATCGCCGGTTGAGCGAAAACTGGTCTCGAGCGGCGCATACCCGAGGCGTCGGACGCCGATCGAGCCCGAGGCGAGCGGCACGCCTGGGAACAGCACGCGGCCGAGCGAGTCGGTGCGGGCTTTCAGGTTGGCGTCGCGGACCGTGACTTCCGCGCCGATCACGGGTTCTCCCGTATGGGCATCGCGCACGGCGACGCTCAGGACGATCCCGCCGCGCTGAGCCTCACCCGGGGCTGCTATCACGACAACAACGGGGAAGACCAGCGCCCACGTCCGCCTTCTCAGGACAGTCCAGGACGTCCGCACAAGATCGCTCCGATCATGAAGCGCACTTTCTCACGAACAACATGTAAGGGTTCGCCGGTCGCCAGGCGCGATCCGCGTTCCCGACTTGACCTTTAGCTACCGCCGCTCCGGCGGATCTGTCTTCTCGAGCATATGCGAGAACGAGTCGCGCCACCTCCTGATCCACAGCATGAGCAGCAGTTCCCCACCTGCCAAACTTGCCAGAACTTCGCTCTCCTGTCCACACAAGTGATGTCCGGTACCCGAGCTCCATGAGATTCCTTCCGACCTCCACGGTGGCAACGAACGTGGGGCTCAGCTCGCCAAAGAGCGGCCGCGGGACTCGCGCCCGAACATCAAGACGTGGCGTCGCACGGGCGGGCGGATCCGCCAGGAGGGAACGCATTGAGAGCAGCCGTACGACAGTTGCTCGGAGGCTGACCGTGTCGCCGCCCGACTCGACGAGTATCGGATCCACGAATATCGCGCCGATCCGAACGGGGAGCGGCGCAATTGAAGGCACACCGGTCCATCGTCGCTCCACAGAGGTTCGCAATCGCACGTGGCGCGCTCATCCCGCCGGCGCCAGGCGCCACCGAACAACCATTGGCACGCCATCATCGTCGGTCCTGACGCCCCAGACGCCACGATCAATCGTCACCAGTCGCACGTTGCCTGGCACCAGCACACGCGCCATCGCAAACCCCTGCGCGCTGACGACGAGCCACGCGAACCCCGCGTCCCGTCTCGCCGCGCGTAGCCACACCGTGCCGTCCGATCCGACGAGGACCTCGGCGATCGGCGAGCGATAGCGCGGAACATAGAGGCCCCTGCGTACGTCTTGTTCGGCCAGTTGGAGCTGACGCGCGCGGACCGTCACCGTGCTGTCGACGACATGCGACGTAACGGCTTCGTGGGCAAACGCGACCATGCGCCGATACACGACGCGCTTGTCTGAGCGACGCAGGACGATGCGCACGGAGTCGCCCCCACCTCGTCGGACCCCACCTCGACGACTGCGATGAACCTGCCGTCGGGAGAGATGCCGTAGACCGGATCCTGGGTGAACGGTTGGGTGGTGTAGTACTGCGCCAGTCTCCATTCCGTGGTTCTTGTCAGAATGTCGACGATCGTATCCGGATCGGAGCCGTCCCAGCGTGTGTGCAGAATGGCGTGCTCGGAGGTGGTAGCCGTGCGCCGGGCGAACGTCGGCAGGATCGCGGTGCCGTCGCGGAAGAGTGCGGCGGGCATGTTGAATGCTGCTCCTCCCGGAGGCTGAACGCGCCATGCTCGCGCGAAGCGGCCCGCCCCGTCGAACAGGCTGACCTGCGAGGTCATGGCGTCGACGCCATACACGGAGTCGCCCACTGCACCGATCCTGCCGAGGAACTGAAACTCGCCCGGGCCATGTCCCTGGCCGCCCATTGTGCGGAGGTACGAGCCGTTGGGAGAGAAGACGAGGATGCGGGAGGGTTGACTGGTGGCGATGCAGACGTCTCCGCTCTCGGTGAGTCGGATGCCGGTGACTCCGGTCAACTCGGCGGCCTTGCCAAAGTCCTGTTCAGGCACAAGCACCATGGGAGCCGACGGTGCGCTTTGTGGCTCGCGCGCCACGCTGCACGCGGAGAGCGAGCAGAGAACAATGCGGTACAGGAGCCGTCCGAAGGCGTAGCTGAGGCGAGCCGTGCCGATGCTTCTCGCAGGCTCCGTGCTTGCTACCGAACCGACTTCGTTGCTCGCGACGCAACCACTGTGCATAGAGGTTCCGCTGAACTCGTGGCGCCTAAGCCAAGCTCATCTCGCTGACGCGTCCGAGCCCAAGGCAGTGACGCACTCACGTCTTCACCTGGGAACTGGTGCTTGGCCGTTCCGAACTCGCTCTACCATCTGTAGGAGGGAGGCTGGATCACGCGGCGCAGTGGACATTCGCCAGCCGTTGATGAAGACAGTAGGTGTTGCGTCCACTTGGAATCTGGATGCTATCGTCAAGTCTTCATCCAGGGTTTCGATCGGGGTCGTCGCGGAGATGCACGCATTGAAGCCCGGCAAATCGGGGACGCGCCTCCGCCGCGAAGACTCCCACGTCTTGAGGCCGAGCGAATCCTGCCAGTTGTACAGGAGGTCGTACAGCTGTTCAAAGCGTCCCTGAAGCTCTTGGACACTCGGCCGCGCGTACAGCCGGTCGAGCGAACCGGTGATACGGGAGTGGAAAGTAGTGGGACGTAATCGCTAAGTCGGTTCCGAGCTGCCGCTGACTCATCACGAGCGTTTCGTGGAAGGCACGACACGCCGGGCACTCAAAGTCACCGAACTCGACTATCCTCACCCCTGCCGCCGTATCTCCCAGGAGCACGCCTGATTGAAGCAGATCCCTCCAATTGGCTTCGTACCGCGGTTGGGCATCAACGTGTGCATGAATGGTCACCGAACCACTCGCAACGAATTCTCGATGCGCACTCGCGGCCGCAAGGGTTACGGCTGCGACGACAAGAATTGTGGTGCTTACAGCCTCCCAATGATTGCGCATCAAGGCCTAGCCAAGTGTCTCCATCGCCAGAGGTGTTCTCGGTTTCCGAACGGGCCGCCCTGGAAGACCCATTTCCTCCTGCCTCCTGTCAGGTCGTTGCATCCTCAAGACTCGTGAACCCGTCAGGACTGCCCGTACGCGCAGTGAAATTCGTAGTCCCATCCTTCGCAGCGGCTGCCAGCTCCCTTGCAGTCATCGCGGGAGTCGCCGCAGTTGCCCGAATGACACATCTCATTCTGGGTGGCCAGGCTGGGACACGATGGGTCCACGCATACGGTGCAGTCCGGCGGGTCAGCGCTCACCGGTGGGGGTGTCAGCAGGTTCAGCGTTCCCATCACGAGTACCACGGCGGCGAATCGACTGGTGGATCGCTGTCTCATTTGATAGTCCTCCAATGCTGGATGCAAGCGACGACTGCCAAGAAGGTGAGTCTGACTCGACATGATGCACACTCGGCCTCCTAATGCCCTGAGCGGCAAGCCTCTTGAAACAACCTCGCGCGTCACCCC
>CAVUFA010000007.1:0-24054 GCA_963740565.1 uncultured Gemmatimonadaceae bacterium
TCTGGTTCAGCCGGTGCGACGCGAGCGTGATGTAGCCGTCCATGAGGTCCGACGCGAGCTCGTAGTAGAGCCCGGCCAGGCTCATCGTGCGCTCCAGATGCTCGTAGACGTCGGTCTAGTTCGTGGCGGAGGATCGGCGCGGATGCCGGCGGGCATCGCGGTCTTCACGGTCTGGAAGAGCTGCACGTGGTAGGCGATGATCCGCCGGCAGCTTCTTGAGATTGGCCTTGTGGCCGACCAGTTCCGCAAGTGAGCGTGTCGGTGGGGCCGGGCGATCATCTCGTCCTCGAGTTCGTCGAGCCGCTCCTCGAGCGCCAGGAGAATCGGCAGGTACAGGTTGATGACGAACCGCGACAGGCGCACCGCGAGCGTGTCGACCCGGCGGCGAGCGTGCCCGGGTCGGCGGCGGTTTCCGTCCACAAGGCGATCGGTGCTGGGCGAGATATCCGTGTGCCGGGTCAGCAGAAAGCGCGGGCCGACGAAGATCGCAATCTGGATCGTGCCGAAGTTGAGGTCCTGCGTTTCGGCGTCGAGCCCCTTCAGCAGCATGAACGTGTGGTCGCCGAAGTCCTCGAACTTCGGCGGGTGCCGCTCGCGCTGCGCGTCCTGGATCGCCAGAGGATGCAGGCCGAATGTCTCCTGCAGAAGCCGGGCTTCGGCATCCAGGGGCATGTCCCAGACATCGAGCCAGAGGGTCGTCCGCGTGTCGCGGCGCCATCGCTCGATCTGCTCCTCGCCGCCCTCGGTCTGGGTCGCGGTGTCGGGGTCTGTACACGAGCGTGCGGATACACGAGGCCTCCTTCCGCGCCCGCGCGCGTCCGTGCGCGAGCGTTGCGCCGGCGCCGTCGGTGCGCCGTCGCGTTTGCGGTCATAGTAGAGGAAGATGGCCCTCGACGGGATGAGACCCGCCGCACGGCCCCCCTATCCCGCGCCATGGCCCGCATCGAGGACTACGCGCTCATCGGCGACATGCAGACCGCCGCGCTGGTCGGCGACGACGGATCGATCGACTGGCTGTGCCTGCCGCGCTTCGACTCGGGCGCCTGCTTCGCCGCGCTGCTCGGCGACGCCGCGACCACGGCCGCTGGCAGATCGCGCCGGCCGGCGCCGTGCGCCACGCGTCACGCGCCGCTACCGCGGCGCAGACGCTGGTGCTCGAGACCGAGTTCGCGACCGACGAGCGGCACGGTCCGCGTCGATCGACTGCATGCCGCCGCGCCAGGCCGAGCCCGACCTGGTGCGCATCGTCGAAGGCGTCGCGGCGAGGTCGCGATGCGCATGGAGCTCGTCATCCGCTTCGACTACGGGTCGATCGTGCCGTGGGTGCGCACGACTCGACGGCGTGCTGCGCGCGATCGGCGGGCCCGGACGCGCTGTCGCTCTGCGACGCCCGTCGCGACGCAGGGGCGTCGGACTGACGACCGTCGCCGAGTTCACGGTCGCGGGCCGGCGACCGCGTGCCGTTCGTGCTGCAGTGGTATCCGTCGCACGTCGCCAGCCGCCGCAGCCGCATCGACGCGGTCGAGGCC
The DNA here is from genome assembly GCA_963740565.1 of uncultured Gemmatimonadaceae bacterium. Lineage (GTDB taxonomy): Bacteria > Gemmatimonadota > Gemmatimonadetes > Gemmatimonadales > Gemmatimonadaceae > CAVUFA01. The sequence continues at coordinate 1,530 of CAVUFA010000007.1, forward strand.
GTCGCCGGACACCGAGGCGTGGTGGCGGGAGTGGTCGCGACCGCTGCACGTACGGCGGCCCCTGGCGCGAGGCGGTCGCTGCGATCGCTCGATCACGCTCAAGGCGCTGACCTACGCGCCGACCGGCGGCATCGTCGCGGCGGCCACCACGTCGCTGCCCGAGCAGATCGGCGGCGTCCGCAACTGGGACTATCGCTACTGCTGGCTGCGCGACGCCACGTTCACGCTGTACGCGCTCATCGCGGCGGCTACCGACGAGGCGGCCGCGTGGCGCGACTGGCTGCTGCGCGCGGTGGCCGGCGACCCGGCGCAGATGCAGATCATGTACGGCGCCGGCGGGCGAGCGGCGGCTGCCGAGATCGAGCTGCCCTGGCTGCCCGGCTACGAGGGCTCGCGCGCCGGTGCGCGTCGGCAACGCCGCGCACGACGCAGCTGCAGCTCGACGTCTACGGCGAGGTGCATGGACGCGCTCCACCTGGCGCGCCGCGCGGGCCTCGACCCGGACGACCGACGCCTGGGCGCTGCAGCGGGCGCTGCTCGACTTCCTCGAGACGGCCTGGCGCGAGCCCGACGAGGGCATCTGGGAGGTGCGCGGCCGCGCCGGCACTTCACCCACTCCAAGGTCATGGCCTGGGTGGCGTTCGACCGCGGCGTCAAGGCCGTCGAGCGGTTCGGCCGCCGACGGGCCGGTCGACCGCTGGCGCGACCATCGCGACGCGGCATCCACGCCGAGGTCTGCGCGCGGGGCTTCGACGCCGACGCGGAACACGTTCACGCAGTCCTACGGCTCGCAGCGAACTCGACGCCAGCCTGCTCATGCTGCCGCTCGTCGGCTTCCTGCCGCGCCGACGACCGCGCATGCTCGGCACCGTCGCGGCGATCGAGCGCGAGCTGATGCGACGACGGGCTTCGTGCTGCGCTACCCGACGTCCGAGGCCGGCGAGGTCGACGGCCTGCCGGCCGGCGAGGGCGCGTTCCTGCCCTGCACGTTCTGGCTCGCCGACAACTACGTGCTGCAGGGCGGCGCGACGAGGCCGGCGCGCTGTTCGAGCGCCTGCGTCGACTCGCCAACGACGTCGGCCTGCTGGCCGAGGAGTACGACCCGCGGCGCGAGCGCCTGCTCGGCAATTTTCCGCAGGCGTTCTCGCACGTGTCGCTGATCAACACCGCCCGGAACCTCGCGCGGCCGGCCGGACCCGCGGAGCATCGCAAGGGGGCATGATCGCCATTCTCAAAGCGACGGTCCGCGCCATCGACGCGGACAACTGTCTGGGGCTGGCCGCGCAGCTGGCCTTCTACTTCCTGCTGGCGCTGTTTCCCGCGCTCCTGTTTCTCGTCGCGCTCGTGGGCTACCTGCCGATCCAGGACGCGATGACGGAGCTGCTCGCGGCGCTCGCCACCGTGGCGCCGCGGGAGTTCTGGACCTGGTGCGCGGCCAGATCGACGACATCGCGCGGGGCGACCGGACGGGCGTGCTCACGCTCGGGATCGCCGGCGCCATCTGGAGCAGCTCGGCGGCCATGGCCGCCATCATCGACGCGCTGAACCGTGCCTACCACGTCACCGAATGGCGATCGTGGTGGCGGCGGCGGCTCCTCGCGGTGGCGCTCACGTTCGCCATGGCGGCCTTCACGGTGATCTCGCTCACGTTCATTCTCGTCGGACCCAATCTGGTCGGGCGCGTTGCGCGCGTGTTCGGACTCAGCCCGCTCGTCGCCTGGCTGTGGCACATCCTGCGATGGCCGACGATGGCGTTCATCGTGGTGTTCGGCGTGAACCTGGTGTACTACTTCGCGCCGAACCGGAAGGCGCGCTGGAACATGGGTGCACCGGGTCGCTCCTCGCCACGGCGCTGTGGGTCGTCAGTTCGCTGGTGTTCAACATCTATGTCGCCAATTTCGGCAACTACAACGCGACCTACGGCGCGATCGGCGGCGTCATCGTCGTGCTGCTGTGGCTGTACGTGTCGGGGCTGGCGATTCTGGTCGGCGCGGAACTGGACAGCGTGATCCGCGCGCGCGCCTGGGGGCCCTGCCTCCGAGCCCGCCGGCCGTGACGCGGCCCAAGCCCTCAGACGTCCCGCGGTCCAAAGATCTGGGGCTGTGAAGGCTCCTGCGCCGAGGGCGCGGCTTCAGTCGCTACCGGGTCGGAGGCGGCCAGGCGTCGACGGTCCTGCGACAGTCGTCGGTCACGCACAGCACGCGAATCGTGCCGGCGTCGTTCTGCGTCAGCACGATCTGTGTGGCGTTGAACAGGGCGAAGACGATCGCGCTCTCGACGCGCGCCGGCGATCCTGTCGGGTCGCGGCGCAGCGCATCGAGTTCAGGCGCACGTCCGCGCCATTGCTCGGACCAGGTCCTCAGCCGATCCAGCAGCGCGGACTTGACGGCGCTCGAGCCGTGGACGCGCAGGAATTCCGCCGTCCGAGAGACGCGCGAAACGTCGCTCGTCATGAGCCGCTGGACCGCGGCGCCTCCACGCGCGGGTCCCAATAGCGCTCGGCGAGAATCGCCACGGGTCCACGCAACCGCCGCGGCGATCGAGGGGCGGTTCCAGTGCGCCGCGCCCGCGTCGGGGTTGTGCTTGAACAGGTAGGCTGCCAGGCCCGCCTCCGGGACGCAGCTCAATAGTCCTCGTGTCAGGGCGTCGCGGACAAAGGGTTCGAGTGCCGGAGAACCGTAGCGCGCGATGAGCCAGGCGGTCGTGCCGCGGTCGATGTCCCGGATGTAATCCTCCGAGCCGGCCGGCCGTATGTAGCGCGTCTCGAGATACCCGCGTCCAGATCGGGGACGTCGCGATCGGGCAGCGTCGCGAGGGCGTCGTAGCGATGCCGCGTTCTCCGGTCGCGATCTCGCTGAGGACGAGGCGCCGGCCCTCGTCAGGCGCGATGGTATGGAGCGCGTTGAGGATCGCGTCGCCCGTGCCGGGGAAGCGGCCTTGCACGGGCGAGGCGCGCCATGCCGCATACATCTGCCGCAGCGCCGGGAGAATCCACGGCCGCGTGACGTACCGAGCTGCGGCCTGCTCGCGTCGAGCAGCGACTTCTGGACGTCCGAGCCGAGCGCGGCGAATGCTTCTGCGGCGGGGCCAGGATCGCGTTCCAGATTCGCGGCAATGTGCTCGGAGAGCGCGTCACCGGCGCTTTGGAGCTGGATGAGCTCTGCGCCCAGACGTCCTGGCTAAGCCGGCTGCCTTTCGACGGCCGCCTGCCAGCGCCGTTCACTCCGCTCGGACGGCGTTCTTCCGGGCGAACCAGACGTTCCCGTTGTCCGCCGTGCGCGGCATGTCGAGCTGCGTGCGCGTCCAGGCCAGCGTCTCGAGGAACCGCGGCCCGAAGAAATGCCCCGGCGTCGACACGCGTTTCCATTTCCGTGATGACGGTTTGACGTGCGGGCGCCGACATCAGCTTTGCATCGACGTTTACGTTCAGCTCCGACAGCGCGTCGTAGCGATCGACGAGCGCTTTCGCGGCGGGCTCGGTGCCCAGGTAGTCCAGGAGCGCGGCGCCGCGCTGCCGTTCGGCTGTGCCTCCGCGATCGATAAGGGCGGTTGCACGCGCCACTTCCGATGCTGCCCACGCATCATCCGCGGGCGTGACCGTGAATTCGATGGGTGGCGCGGTCAGCGTGTCGGGCAGTCTTCTCAACCCCTCACGCACGCGCGAGGACGTCACGACAAGACGATAGGCGCCCGCGCGCGTGAAACGCGCCCAGTCGTTCAGCGAGGTGGACAGGATGAGGGACGTGCCGTCCAGGGCGTGGCCGAGACCGTCGGCGATCGATCCCGCCATGCCGATGCCGGCCATCGGGTCGACGAATCCCTCGCGAGGTGTGATGGTGTACGTCTCCGGTCCGAACCGGCCGGAGTTCACGATGGAGAAGGAGTAACGGGCGGGCCCGCGGCCGCGGAACTCCAGGTCGAGGGGATTCTTCGCCGATGTGGAACGACGAGCGATCACCCGCGAATCGCACGACGAGCGAGGCCGAGTAGGGCGCGGCGGCCGGCGTCTCCGGCGGAGTCTGCGCCCCGAGCGCGCCAAGGCCGACGATGGCGACGGCCAGCGACGTTGCGAACGTCACTCCCCTGTGCATGGGCGTTTCGACGAGCCGGGCGTCGGCGCGGCCTGTGCCCGTACAATCTCCCGACGCGCCCGTAGCTCAGGGGATAGAGCATCGGCCTTCTAAGCCGAGGGTCGGAGGTTCGAGACCTCCGGGCGCGCCAACTTCCCAGGAAATTGCGAAATCCCGAGGAATCTCGGGGGCCTCTGCACCCCGTCAGAAACCGTCATTTCGGCAGGGCACCTGGCATGGCACCCCTTTTGGAGTCGTTTTTGGCGCGTCGGCATGGCACCCGGCATGGCACCCGGAAGGCGGCTCCGTACGCGAACTCGTACGGCGCTACTTGAATCAGCGAGTCGCGCACGTCGGACCTTAGTCACCACCGTCATGGCGATCAAAGTGTGCGCGAAGGAGAGACCTGCTCACGTGCCGCATGGGGCCTCGGGAACGTTCAGGGAAACGAACCGTGAGTTCATGAGGGCGACGCGCAGTGTTCGCGCGCCGTGCGCAGCGGCGCCGCACGCCTCGGTGCGCGGAACCGTTCATCTGCAGTCTCGCGCGAACATCACGCGCGTTCTCAGCCGCAGCGCCTGCCCGTTCCATCGTCAACAGCTCTGACACAGCTCTGACACAGCACGTTGTCGGCGGCGGGTGCGCCTGGCGCCGCCAGGCACATCGATCACGAGTCGAGGAAGGCGCGCCGCCGAGGCGGCCAGCGTGAAAGCGGATCTCGCCCCGGCTGAGGGCCCGGTCAGATTCCGCCGCGAGGCCTGTGAATGGATGCCCCTCGGACGTCAGCACGGCTTCACCCGCGTGCGCCACGGGCAGGCGCCTGACGACCGCTCCCGCGGCCGCGAGCGCCGCGTGCCACTGCCGGCCGAGAGCGGCCGCATCGGGCGGCGAGCCTTCAAAATCGAGTGCACGAACCTCGGCCTCCGAGTAGTGAGACGAACGGCCCGCCTGGTCGAGCAGCCCTTGCGGCGTGAAGCCCGGATCCTTGCCGCACGCGGCAAACGCCAGACCCCAGGGGCTGAAGCCGCTCGTCGCACGCGAGGACGTCGATCCAGTCGCGCACCTCCAGGCGGCCGGCGAGCGCCAGCACCTTGTTCGTCGCGAGGTCGAACGGATCAACGCCAGTCCGAACTCCTCATGTTCAACCAGCGGAAAAAGCGAAAGGCGCTGTCGCGGAGCCACTCGACGAGCAGCGTCTCGGTGCCCTGCGACACGGTGGCCTCCACGAGTCCCGGACGCTCGCGGACGGCGGCGACGCGAACCCCGTGCGTCTCCAGCGTCTGTCGATCGGCGTCCCAGGCCACCGCCACCGCCTCGGCCGAGTCGTGGAAGAGATCGAGGTCTCGCGAGAGCCGCGGCGCCCGGAGGGCCTCGTTGAGCGCCACACCACCAGCGACGTAGCTGTCTCCGGCGGCGCGGCGCCGCGCCGCTAGGAGGCGGCAGACGTCTCGTTGGAAGGGAGTGAGAGCCATTGGCGGAACTCGGCAGCCCGGTGCAGGGCCTCGCGATCGCCGTGGCGCTCGATGAGCGTCAGCACGCGGTCGCGATCGGCTGGGGCCTCCGGATAGTAGTCCGAACGAAGAAACCACAGGCATCGAGCCCGGTAGTCGTCCACGAAACGCCGGAATGCGGCTTCTCCCTCAGCGCCGAGTACCGTCATGGCGCCAGTGTAGCCCGGCTGACCGTGTTCGCGACGATGGCGTCGAGCCGGCGGGGCGCTTCCTGTTCTTCTGACCTCAGCACCCGCCGCGGGCACGGTTGCGAGCGGCGGGTGCTCGTCGCGGGCCACATCAATCCACCCGACTCAACTCACCTTCGCGACAGCGACGACGTAGTTCTTGCCGTAGTGTTTCGCGCAGCGCGGGCAGGTCGTGTAGAAGAAGTAGACCTGTTCCGGTGTCTTGCCCCGCTCACGGACGTACTGTTCCATTCGTCCGTGCCAGCGACGCGCCTCAGAGAACGGGCCTTCGAAGACCTTCGTGAGAAAATCGCCGCTCAGGTGCACCATGTCGGCGCCGGGCACGTCCTTCGAGACGGCGAAGAGGTGTTCCCCGTGCCAGGCCGACTCGTCATGGCTGAGCACGAGGAAGCCTCCCGTGTCGGCATGCGTCTCCTGGATCGCCTTCCAGGTTCGCTGTACACCGATCCCATATTGACCGGCACGTGAAACAGGCTCACCGTGTGTGCCCGCACGAAGGGTTTGCCGCGCCGGCTGAACGTCGCGGCCCACAGTTTCGCGAGCCGCGGCCGGAAGGGCGTGCGGAAGTTTTCAGGGCGACGCGGAGAGATTCACGGACTCCCGCCGGACGACCGCCTCAGCGTCGAACCCGCCAGACAATCGCCGCAACGGCCAGGGCACCCAGTGCCCCGAGCACGCTGCGCACGACCTATTCTCCTGATTTTCGGGTACGACGGGTACGACGGCGAGAGGAACCTGATTCTTGTTCGCTTCGATCAGGTTTCGGTAAGGACGGGTAGGGGGGCGAGAGGAAGCGGATTGCCGACCTCGATCAGGCTTTCGGCAGCGGGCGCTGCACATGGACGCTGTTACGACCGGCAGGTCCTCACGGAGTATAGGACGGATTAGCGGACATAACGCGCGTTCTCAGCCGCAGCGCCTGCCCGTTCCGACGACCGCGAAGATCGTCAGGTTGACGCCGAGGCAGAGTGCGAGTGTGGCCAGCGCCGTCCCGGTGGCGCCGGGCGTCCGGCCGAGCGCACGAACCGCGTGTCTGACCATGCGTTGGATGTCGTCGAAGATTCTAATATCGGGTGAGGCCACGTCGTCGGCGTTGACGGACCCGGGAGATGGAATGTTCCGAGCCAGGCGTCAGCCCCGCGGGCTCGTCGTCGACCAGGGTTGCACGATTCCGCGGAACCGGACGAGCAGCGCGAGGAACCGCGGGTCGTCGTGCAGGCCCAGTCCTGGCAGAGCGCCGAGACTGGCCACCCAGAACGACCGATCGGCGATGGCCCGCTCGAACACGACGGCCTCGCCGGCCTCGCAGGCCCACGTACACCACGCCGACGTAGAGGGAGTTCCCCCGGATGTCGCCGGCGAGCTCCTGGACCTGCCGGATCACGTCGCGGGCCTCGGCGATCCGGCCGGCTCGCCCGTACCGCGTCCGAGCCACGCGCGGGTCCATGGCAATCGATCGAGGCGCGCGGCGGTTTCGAGCGCGATGACCGCCGTGTCGCCACCGCCGAGGGCGGCGCGTGCCCATCCCAGGTAGACGTGCGCCCGGGCGAAGTGCGGGTCGAGGCGCAGGCTGTCCGTGCACTGGGTGATGGCGCGCTCGATGGCGCGTCATGCACAGCACGCCGCCGATGTCCGCGCTGATGATCAGCGACAGCGGATCGAGTCCCTGGGCGCGTCGCAGCTCGTCGAGGGCTTCCTCGAAGCGGGCGGATACGACGAGGGGGAACATCGCGAGCCAGTGGCGGGCCGTGGGCTCGCCGGGATCCGCGATCGCCCAGCGCAAAGACCGTTCGGCCTCCGCGAACTTCCAGTCCGCGGATTGCAGCAGGGCCAGGGCGGCATGGGCCTCGGCGAGTCCGTCATCGAGCGCGAGGGCGCGGTCGACTGACGCTCGGGCGCTGGCGAGCGCGGCGGCCTTCGATCTGCCCGACATGAGCGCGAAGGCGCGGCTGTGCGCGAGGCCGACGTGGGCGGGCGCGTACGCCGGATTGAGGCGATGGCTCGCTCGAATGCGCCGGCGGCCTTGGCCATGCCGTCGGCCGTGCGCGTGCGCAGAAAGTGCCGGCCCTCGAGGAACGCCGCGTGCGCGTCCGGATCGATCAATCGCGCCGGGGTCGTGGTGGCCCGCTCGGCCAGTTGCACGCGCAGGTGCCCCGCGATTGCCTCGGCCAGCTCATGGCGCGCCTCGAACGCGCCCGTGCGTCCCGCCTCGAAGGCTTCCGTCCATTCGGACGCCTCGTCGAGCAGGCGGATCAGCTGCACCGAGACGCGCGTGCGGTCGCCCTCGCGGCGCACGCTCCCGCGCACGGCGTAGTCCACGCCGAGCCGTCTCGCCGCTGCGGCCCACGGGCGGTCGCTGGCGCCGATGGCGCTCGCCGAGGCCCGCCCAATCACGGTCAGTTGATCCGGGTTCGCGTGTCCGAGCTGCGCGATGAGCTCGTCCGCCAGCCCGTCGGCGATGTAGGCCTGCGGTGCCGCGCTGAGGTCGTCGAACGGCAGCACCATGACCGTGACATGCCGCCCAATCGGCAGGTCGCGGACGTCGGCGACGAAGCGGTAGCCGCGCCGGGCGACCGTGTCGATGTATCGCGGCGAGCTTGCACGATCACCAATCGCCCTGCGCAGGTCCTTCATGGCACGCGTCAACGCGTTGTCGGTGACCGCGACGCCATGCCACACGCGTTCGAACAGTTCCGCCTTGCCGACCACCCTCCCGGCGTGGGTCAGCAGATCGAGGAGCAGGTCGAAGGGCCGCGGTCCCATGGGGCACAATCGGCCGGCCTTGTAGACGCGACGCCTTCCTCGCGACGAACTCCGTCGTCTTGAAAATCCCTTTTGCAACAGCCTCGGTCTGCTTCGGGAATTTCTTGTGGAGGTAGGTCCCCGCAAGTCCTGCGATTATCCAGTCGAGCATGAAAGTCCATTTTTAAGATACTATACTCTCTTATCGTCTGGCTTCGGCAACTCTCGTTCTACCGCGAGGCTCACAAACTGGCAAGCACCCACGACCATCCCCTTTCCCGGCTGGCGTTAGCGAGGGGAGCTCGGAACCTGAGCAAAGTGATCAGGTTGCGGCCCGCGAAGATCACATACGCGGCGTGCGCTTCGAGGGCGATCATCACCGTATCGTTGAGCGGATTCACGCCGGCGCTCGCCTCCGTTTTCGACTTCCAACCCGCCCACAACCCCGCGCAAGAACCCTCGATGAGGCAACGTTAACCCCAAAAACGGGTACGTTGCTTTTCGCACGGACGCGTTTTCATTCTACAATGTATTCTCGAGACCTTTTTATCGGAATATCGTCAAATGTCAGTCGGCGTAACGGGTTCTCATGTCTCTGATTGTCTGCTATCGGCTTCGGACGACTCTCTTTCATCATCACTCGCACTGCTCAGCGAGTTATCACTTGCCAACGTAATGTGGAGCAAGGGCGCGGAGTTCTTCCAAAAGCTCGACAACAAAATCACCGAAGGCTCGTGGGCATGCGACTCGGACCACTTCCATGAGAAAGTAGTCGCAAAGTCGAAGGAATATGCCGACACGACTCGTGGTGAACGGCTATTGCGCGCCATTGGCGAACTTCAGAAGCTGATGGATCTCGCGCCGCGAGATCTTCGAACCGCGTACGATCTGTCCGAAGTAGCGGACGATATTGGAATGGCTGCAGTAAACCTACTGAAGCAGGAGAAGGACTCGAAGTTCGGCGGCTCCGATGTGTGCGCGATGATCGAGTATCAGATGACGAAGATTTTCGGCGGCCTGAGCATCCGAATGGAGGAACTGTCGGCAACGCAACAACAGAGCCTCGTCGAGCGCGTCCGTGAGTTTCTTCAGTCGCTACCCGCGGATCAGCAGCGATTCATCATGGATAAGCTCGGCGCTTCAGACCTCTCCGAGGCCGCTATTCGCCGAGCCATTGCTAACGGGGCAATGTGGACGGCATTCGCAGCCGCCGTTCAAGTATTCGGATTCGCGTTCTACACGACGGCGGCACACCTGCTTGCCATTGTCTCGCTTCACCTGCTGCCTTTCGGAGCCTACATCGGGCTCAGTTCGACGATCGCGGTGTTGTCCAGCGCGTGGATGCTTCCTATTTTTGCTGGTTTCGGTGTCTGGTACTACACCCGGAAGAACCGCGGACTTCGCCAGTCCATGGCCCCGCTTATCGTAACCAGTCTTTGTCTGTCCGGAATGGAGGTTCAGGCAAGAACTCCCTCGGACCGCAACGATGAAGCATTGAACCTCTGGGCAGCGGCACGCACCATGAGAGACGAGAAACGTGCGGCGACGAAGGAGGCACGCCAAGTGCAGAAGGAAACCCAGACGCTGCTGGCCAAAACTCGCGATCAGCTATCGATGGCGCGGGCGACGAAGGAGAGTGCAGTCGCGCAGCGGAATAACTTGGATCAAGAACTGACGCGTGGCGTTATTGCAGCTATGAGTTCGATCTTTTCAGGCAATTGGTGTGAATCGCTCGTCATAGCCGCGGCGAAGGTTCATGAGGTCGAGGCGAGAATTGCGAGGGCACGCCAGAAGCGCGATGCCAAAAAAGGATTTTTAGCGAGTTTGGGCGGCTACATCGAATACGGCCTTGGTGCTGTAAACCTGAACGGCGATCTCACGTCGGCCAGGGCGGCGCTTGTCCAGCAGGTGAAGTCCTCGTGGCCGCGTGACGGATCCTGTTACCCACCGAATACACAGGCGGTCCTTCGCGGGATGGACGAGAGGGTCTCTGAAATTCTGGCGGCTGAAGCCGAGATCCGGCGGTTGATCTCTCTAGAGCGCGAGCACTCGCGACAACTCGACCAAGCATCAGCGAAGTTTGCGCAGGCAGACGTAGCCCGGCAAGCGAGTGAAGCTTGCTACCACGGACTTGGGACGGTATAGATGAGATTCATAAACAACGATCGCATCGACTCTCTACTGAGACGCGGGGAGGTCGAAGAGGCGCTTCGCGAGCCAATTAGGAACAGTGACCTGAACAGGTGTGGCGTGGCGGCTTTTGTGACGTCCCGATCCAGTAAATCGCGAAGCGCACTCAACGAGGATCTCACCTTTGCCGGACTGACCCTTGGGGACTTCCTTTATGACTATATCCGGATCGACCCCGACGTCGTCAAAGGTGTAGCTTTCGCGCGCGCCGCCGACGTGGATGGAGTTCTTAGCTTCGCCCGGTTTGCAGACACAAAGGCGGACTTGTCTGGCGCAAGCTTGGACGGTCTCCACTCGCAACTGCAGGGGTACGTCGCGGAGCAACTTGCCGCTCAGCACCTCATCGCACAGGGGCATGATGTTTGGTTTCCGCACACCGCGAACAATCCTGGCTGGGATCTGATGGTGGACGGTCACTCCTTCCAAGTTAAATGCCTTGCGGACTCGGGCGGTGTTTTCGAGCACCTTCACCGATATCCCAACATACCCGTGATCGTCAACTCCGAACTTGGAGATCAGGTCGGCGACCATGCCGGCGTCTACGTTGACCCGGAACTACACCACGCCGCGGTGAGGCAGGCGACGGAGGAGACGTTGGAACGTGGCCGGGAGTTGGCCGACTTCGAGATTCCGTGGATTTCCCTCGGCGTATCGGGTGCATTCAATCTGTATTACTTGCTCAAGAACGATACCGATGTCATTGGGATGCTCACTTGCACAGTCACGGACACGGTAGGACGGACAATCGGCGGCACGGCTGGAAAATTCGGCGGCGCGGCTCTTGGAACCGTTCTGTTCGGCCCCGCGGGTGCGATCATAGGTGGACTAATTGGTACTTCTGGCGGAGCAATGGCAGGAAAGCGCCTCATCGCGAAAGGCCGCGAGTTCTTCGTGGCGGACGAAGAGGAGGCTGTCCAAACGGCCGCACGACGCCTAGCGGAAGCTGGCGCAGAATCGATGCCGAAGAAATTGGATGCGTGGGCAGAAAAGTCAGAGATGCTGCGCGAGAGCCTTTCCGGCCCCAAAGGAAACCAGCAAAAGGTAGAGAAAGCAATGATGCGCCGCATTCTCGATCACGTCACCTACTGGGACCAAAAGAAGACCGAGCTTCAATCAGCAGCTCACAATGGCAAGGGAAAAGCACAGAGTTTCTGTGCGCGCGTTCTCACGCTTATCAGGCGCGCCAGCATCCATCCACACCACGTGCAAGACCCGGTCAAAGAGCTACTCGACAAGCTTCAAGAGTACCGCAACGAGTCAAAGAAGTTCCGAACAGCGACATCTCTCGAAAGGTGCTAGCGAAGCTATACGCAACGCCACGTCAATAGCCGACTGGCTCGTGTCGTTACCCCTCGCGCCGGCCCACAACAGCGCGGCAACGCCACTGCTGCTCAGAGACCCTTTCAGAAACGTCTGGGCACAACCGACACTTAGGGCGCCAGGGTGCAGTGCCCTGGTTGCCCAGGGTGCGTGGAGGAGTTTTTCATTAATCGTGGCGAGTTGTTTCAACTGTGGCAAGAATTTTCAGTAATTCTGTCAACCTACAGTGCGCGCTAAGGAGGACTATGACGGTTGCAGCATTGGAGCGGGAATTTCGTTATAACGGCGGACTGCGTTTGCCCGATCCGAATCCGAGTTTAACCGTGGGGGAAGTGATCAACCTATACGCCGCCACCTATCCCGAGATCACGACCGCGGTCATCGAGGGTCCGGAGGTTATGGGAAACAAACTGGTGTACCGACTGATTCGTGCCATTGGGACCAAGGGCTAGGTTGATCAGCCTTTCGGTAGCATGCCTCGGAACCCGCGGTTTGACGATCTGAGACTTGCTCGACCCCATATTTCCATTAGCCCATAGCGAAAGGATCGCCGGTCGACTCTGCGGCGCCGCTCCGCCGTTCTTAAGATGGCGTGGCAGGCTACCCAGGAGGCGGCCCGAAGGCCGCCATCCACTCCGGGCTTGATTCGGCGCTCGGGTCGCATCCCTGGGTTGCCCTATCCTCCTATCAAGCTCCTCCATTGTACGGCGGTTGCCAATATCGCCCTACACAAATCATCCACTCTGGAAGAAAACTGCGATAAATCCTGGGGGGCTTGGGGGGCAAAGCCCCTCAAGGAACTGCCACCAGAAATGCGGGACCTTCCCCACGATTCCGCCAGAGACATAAAAAGCAGATCGCCATCTCTCCAACTCATGTATCTACTTCTAATGTTTGTTTTGAAAGGAGATGTTCCGCATGCTACATACATACACCGCAGATGCGCCACGGATATCGATTGGCACAAAGGGTTAGGCCGCGCGGTACGTCAAACAACGTCTGCTACATGCGCCTCTAAGGGCGAATGCGAGGATCGTGGCAGCGGAGTCTTCGACCGGCGCGAAACAGTCATCCGACCGAGAGGTGTCACTTGAACGATAAAGTGGCCGGAGTCTGAACCATAAAGTGGCCGAAGTCCGCCCCCAAGCCCTGTGTTTGCGTTGGGCAGTCTGCGTAGTTCGGGTCCCATGGCACCATATCGTGGCCGCTAGTACTTGGCTGGAAGCATAAGATGGCCGCAAGTCGCCTGCATCCATACTTTGTCGGCGGCTATTCGAAACGCACCCACAAAGCCATTGCATTTCCTTTGTATGTGCGCCATACTGCGCACATACGATGCCGAAGTACGAAACACCTGAGGAAGTCAGACGGTGGTTCCTGTCAACCGTCCAGAAGATGTGGCCCGTCGCCGAAGGTTGCCGAGGAATGCGAGATCCCGCAGAACCGCAACATCCGCGCCGACCAGTTCATCCGTCTCACCGGGGCCAAGGCCCAAGCCGACTATCCTGATCTCCTTCGCCGCATCGTGGCGTGGGACGCCGAAAACGAGCGCGAGATCGTCTTGTTAACCAATCTGATGGAGTTCGGTTCCACCACCATCGCCGCCATCTACAAAGAGCGCTGGGAGATCGGCGTGTCCAGTCAAGGACACATCGTCCAGTCGGTGGGAGACCGACCGAGGTCAAAAGACTCAGACCTCGTAGCTGGGGAGGCGCCGTGGCGCGAAAGCAAGACGGCGGAGCCCTCCGACAACATACTCGGAAAGGAGTGTGCGCAACGCACCAGGTTGCAACGTGCAGTGAACGCAGACGTAGCCTCGTTACACGAATCTCCGGTGGCTGAGACGGTCGATAACGCGCGAAAGCAGCAAGGGCTGGCCGAAACGAGTCCGATACGGCAGCTCTCACCGGCGGGGTATCAGCGGCGACATGGTGTGAAGGATGATGTGGAAACTGGAGAAACCCTCGGCTCCCGGCGAAGAAATCTCGTCGAGGAGATGCCGGCTATAACCGTGAGTGGGAAATGCGGGCATAGGAGCCAGGGTGACGGATCGGGTCGTAGTACTGGTGATGGGCGTGCAGCAAAACGCGCCCGGAGGGAAGGACCCGGACCGGTGAGTATTCCGTTAACCAATGTGAGGCAGGGGTGAAATGACAAAAGCGCCCATCAGTCTGCAGGAGCTGCGGCGGCGGATCTATCGAAAGGCGAAGTCTGACAAGACGCATCGTTTCTGGGGGCTCTTCGTGCACGTAACGAAGGTCGAAACCCTCGAAGAGGCTTACCGTATAGCGAAGAGCAACGGCGGTGCCGCTGGGGTAGATGGCCAGAAATTCTCTGACATCGAGTCGGCGGGGCGGTCGGCGTTTCTTGCAGCGGTGCGGGAAGACCTCATCACAGACAGGTACAAGCCCAAGCCGAACCGCCGGGTAGAAATCCCGAAGGGAAATGGCAAAGTCCGAACGCTTCAGATTCCTTGCATCCGCGACCGCGTGGTGCAAGGCGCAGTGAAGCTGATCCTGGAAGCTGTCTTCGAGGCGGATTTTTGCTCCAACTCCTATGGATTTCGACCGAAGCGGTCGCCACACGGTGCCTTGGCGGAAGTCAGGCGCAGTGTGCTGCGGCGCATGTCCACAGTGATTGATCTGGATCTGTCGCGCTACTTCGACACGATTCAGCATTCAGTGCTGTTAGACAAGATCGCGCAGCGAATCCAGGACCCGCAAGTCCTGCACCTGGTGAAGCAGATCATCAAAGTCGGCGGAAAGGTCGGCGTCCCGCAAGGGGGGCCGTTCAGCCCGTTGGCGGCGAACATCTATCTGAACGAGGTGGACTGGTTCTTTGACGCGATCCGCCGTAGAACGGCAGAGGGAGCCTACGAGGCCGTGAACTATCACCGGTTCGCCGATGATATCGTCATCACCCTCAGCGGCCACCACACGAAACGGGGCTGGGCCGAACGGGCTCTGCAACGGGTCCGGGAACAGTTCGCACTCATCGGTGTCGAACTGAACCAGGAGAAAACCAAGGTGGTGGACGCGCTGAAAGGGGAAGCCTTCGGGTTCCTGGGGTTTGATCTGCGTCGAGTTCGCCAGCAGAAGGGGGAGGGGTATTTTCTCTTGATGACCCCGAAGAAGAAGGCCCGCAAGGCAGTCAAAGCAAAGATCCGCGACATCATCGCGCGCGGGGGTGCAATCCCCATGCCAGACTTGGTGAAGCAAATCAATGCCACGCTCGCCGGGTGGGTCAACTATTTCCGGGTGGGTAATTCCAGTCGTGCCTTTAGCGAGGTCCGCGACTACGTTGAGATGAAGGTCCGCACCTTGTTGACGCGGCGGAAGCGGCGGCGAAAGTCGAGTGTGGGATGGCGGCGATGGAGTAACGAATACCTCTACGAGGTCCTGGGCCTGTATTGGGACTGGAAAATCCAGCCGCTGCCCGGCCTTGGAAGGGGTGAAGTGAAAGTGGCCGTCCGACGACAGGATTCATAACCCTTTCGACGAAACTTGCTGGGTGAGCTGCTTGAGGGAAAACCTCACGAGCAGTTCTTATGGGGAGGGGCTGGAAACGGGCGAGCACGCTCAGCGCCGCGCCAGTCCCTTACCCGACAACTGTTCTTCGAGAGCCCGACATGGTGCACTCCTTTAGATATCATTTAATTTCAAGGACCAATTGCCCCGAATCGAGCGTTGGTGGTGTCGCTCGATGGTTCCGCTCGGCCAAGCATTGCTCGACGTCCGCTCTACGCAGAATCCAGGGCGCGTCCACACAGGCCTGCGTGGCCGGCAACTGTTTCAACCGAATCAGCCGCAAAACAGAAGTCGGCGTGACGCCGAGGGCGACAGCAACTTCACTGACGGACATCTCGCCGCGAGCCTGCCGTTCTCCCTCACGGTAGACTGGGATCGCATGGTTGTTGCGCAATGAGCAGACTCGCTTCGGCGTCCAGCTCTGCCCGTGTGCTGTAGGCCGTCGATTCCGATTCAGGATCGAAGCAATCCGCGCATCTGGTTCGATCCGCGCCAGCATGCGAACGATCTCCACGAGGTCATCGTCAGTCACATACCGATGCCGGCCGCTGCGGATTTTCGGGAACTCTACCTGCGTGTGATCTCCGCCCTCCCAATGCAACACGAGGTGTATGGTCTCTCCTTCCGACGTGGCGATGATCTCTTTAAGAGCGATCCGAAGGAGGCGTTTCTTGAGCTCTGGCGAACTGCGGGGATCGTCCCAGAGTCGGGAGAGATCCCGCGCGAAGGCCAGAAGTTCCCGTTTCTGTGCATCGGTGAGTGGGCGCTCGCGACCTTGCTGTACGGTTGCGAGCTCCGTTTCAAGCTGCGCCTCCGTGGTCAGCGCTTGGTTCCAGCGGCGTTCGAGTTCCGCCGCGACGAGTCGGTTTGCGGGGTCCACCGCGTCATACTGACGCCGTGCGCGTATCACTTCATACCGCGCGTGCTCTAGCGCCATGGCTTTCTGGCGAATCCGCTCGTCGCCCGCGCCTCGCAGGGACTCGATCGCCTCAATGGCTGCTTCGCTGCCGAACGGCGTCAGGCACTGCAGTAGTTGCTCCGACACCAGGCGATCGGCACGGAGTCCGCCGAACATCACGCAACACGCGTTATCGCGATTGAGGAGATACCCCGAGCATTGATAGCGAATCACGCCTGGGCTGGGGTACTGGGCCAACAACTTGGCGCCACAATGGCCACAGCGCAGCAGTCCGGCAAGCAGGGCCTCGCCATGTTTGACCGACCCCCGCACCGCGGCGCCTCTCGCATTGTCGTTGTTCGCAATCATCGTCTGATTGCTCTGATAGGTATCCATTATCTTTAACTGGAAATGATTGCTGTTCACGTCAAACCGGTGCGACGGATGCGCCGCCAGTCCGGCATCGTTGTTCGCCTCTTTGATCAGGTTTTCCGCGCCGCCACGCTGCCTGTAAAACCAGGTCACGAAATCAATCGGCTCGACGAAGTCGGTCACGAAAACCCGGTACTTGTACTGGCGGGTTTCAAACAACTGGTACTGCTCTGTCTCCTCCGCCTCCACTTCCTCGCACTCCTTTTCGTAGCGCAGGGCCACGAACCGGTATGGCTTGCTCCATCCCTCCGGCTGGTAACGGAATTCGCACTCCCAGTCGGCATCCGTCTTGGGCGACGGTTTCCACTCAGCCTGTCGTAGTTCTTCGAGCAGCCGAGACGTCTTGCGCGCACAGATCACGAACCGGGCGTCGAATTCCGCATAGGCCTCGACGGCGGCTTGGCAATAGAACCCGGAATCGGCCCGGCCGTAGATCCGCTTCACGCCCGGCGGGAGGGCGACGCGCACCTTCCGCAGATGATCGCCGATCTGTTTGCCGGTGGGCCGGTCGCCATTGCGCAATTCGCCACAGACGTATTCCCGCGTCTCCGCGATAAACGTCAGCATCGGCTGATAGCTCTTCTTGCCTTTGTTCTTCGGGTTGTAGCTCTTGCGCCCGCCCATCTGTTTTCCGTAGAGCGTGTGCACCGTGGTGTCGGTGTCGATGGTGACGACCTCCAGCCTTACGTTGGCCGCCTCCCAGACGCGTTCGCGCATGGTCCCCATGATGGCCAGCATCTGCGCGGCGACATTGCGATGCAGCGCATTCACGAACCTCCAGAACGTGGACTGCACCGGTAGTTTGGTGACCTTGAGGATCCCGGTCAGGATCGGGTCGCGAGCGATGAAGCGCAACTGGTTCAGCCGCGGAAAGCCGATGTAGAGGCCGAGCACAATCCCCAGCACGAACCGGTACAGGTCCATGGCGCGAGGAATCCGCTTGGAGGTCAGGGTCTGCTCCACCAGGGCAGTCAATGTACCCCTCGTGATAATCCTGGAGCAACACCGTCCAGTCCTCGCGTCGTGGCTGCCTCTGGCGGCGGACCCGCTTCTGCCCGTCTTCCAGCCGCACCATCGTCTTGCTTCGTCCATACGCGTAGGCTCCAGCGTAGATCGGATTCTTTAACACGCTGAGCACCGCGTGGTATCGAGCCGACTGACAGACGATTTCGCGTACCGCTTCCGGCCCGCGCGCGACCGGCAACTGAATCTGCTGCTGATCCAGCCAGAAAAACACCTGACGCACGCTGCCCAACTCCGCGAATTTCCGAAAGATCAAATCGATGGTGGAGCCGAGCCTGGCGTCCGGATCTTTCTCGATCCGGTCATCCGATCCCTTGATGTATCCGATGGGGACTCGCCGGACCAACACGCCCCGCTCTGCTTTCTGTCGCAGCGCCGCGTGCGCACGCTCGCGAAAGCTCGCAAGCTCCATTTCGCTGATCGTGCCCTTCATGCCCAGCAACAGGCGATCGTTCGTGAGCCTGGGGTCATACTCGGTTTCCGCGTCAATCAGCAGTGCGCCGACGACACTGCAAAACTCCAGCAGGGTGTGCCAGTCGCGGCCGTTGCGCGCCAGACGCGACGCTTCAATGCTGAAGACAGCGCCGATCTGTCCGTTGCACAGCGCGCGCAGCAGGCGTTCAAAGCCCGGGCGCTGCGTTCCGGCTCCTGAGATTCCAAGATCGTCATCGATGACGTCGACGTCTTGCCAACCCAACGCGCGGGCACGATCGGCAAGGCCATACTGGCGGCGTTGGCTTTCCAGATTGTGCCGCACTTGATCGGGCGTGGATTGACGGATGTAGATACAGGCGCGTCGGGCCAAATGATCGGCGGTGATCTTATTCATCGCCGGTCTCCTCCCCGCGGATGGTTTTGGCCAGCGCTTGCATCCACTGGACCAGAGCTTGACGGAGCCGCTCTTGCACGTCCAATGGGAGACGTACTGCGGGAGCGGCTGGCGGTTCTTCGAAGAGTTGTCGTTGGCGTCCGATCCGGAGTTGTGGCATGATCTTCCTCCTCGTGCACATTGTGCACGCGCGAGGACAGAGTAGCCTCGGTGACGCGGCGTAGCTCAAGCAGCGCCCGAACCGGCAAGCGCGCGGCGGAGACGATCCTCGTGCCGGCGGCCTCAGGCCGAGTCATCCAGGCCGGCACCGCCAACGGCCTGCCATCGGTCAGCCGCACGACATAGTGGACCTCGTCGTGAAAATCGTACTGCCTGATCACTGGCAGGCTGTGCGTGCGCAGCGGATGAAAGTCGTAGTGAATGGTAACTTCGGCAGGGCGTTGTTGATGGGCAGTATGTCGTTCAGTTGTTCAAAGCGCTCAAGCAGAACCTCAAGCTGAAGAGCTTCGTGGGCACCAGCGAAAACGCTCTGCGCATCCAGATTTGGACAGCCTTGATTGCCCTGCTGCTGTTGAAATGGCTGCACCATCTCTCCAAGGCCAACTGGTCTCTCTCCAATCTGGCTTCGATGCTGCGGCTGAACCTGTTTACCTATCGCGAATTGACCCAATGGCTCAACAATCCCATGGGCACCCCACCCCTGATCCCGGTCGCCGAGCAACTTACCCTGGGATTAATATGACTTGGACAGGCAGCGACGATTCAAACCGGAGACCTCAACCCAGATAACCCTCTGAAGTCCCTCCAACTCGCGTGTTTTCAGCAGGCCTCGCCTACAGGTCTGCACTGTCTTGGACAGCAGTGTGGTTTTTAGGCCTCAAGTAACTGACGTGTTGGGCACAGGTAAACTTCCATCAACCCTTCCGGTCGGCTGTGATCTTGTCGTGGGTAACTTCTATACGAACGTGACTGTGCACGCCCCGACCAAGCGGCGCATGTCGTCGCTGCTGTCAACACTCTCGGCTACCACGCGTTCGTGGCCGCAACAGTCTCCGACCTGACTGTCATATGCAAGGACCGGTCCGACACACAGGACAAAGCTATTCGTATTTGCGTGGGAACGCCACGCTGCACTGCTTAATTAAGGCGCCTGGTTGGCCGGATGTCCCATATCGGCAGGGGTTTGATTACCTCACGCAGGGTGCGCCCTCCGCCCGACTGGGTGGCTTGTACACTAAACCTTCCGGCCTTCAGCGGTCTCCCGGGGTTTTCCCGACCAATCACGGGTAATGCATGCCTGCCGGAAACCCACGCACCTGACCCGAGCGCTCGCCATTGACGCCGACAAGGTCACCGCCATGTACCAACTGCCGCCAAGCTGCCAGAAGAAGGGCGAATCAGCCCCGGCGAAGGGCTGTTCGCGAAAGTAAGCAAGGCCAAGCAGGAAGACCGCGAGCAATTTACGCGGAGCGGCCTGTAGCATATCATCAGCGCCGGCTCGCGTTGACCCTGCGTCGACACTCCGACGCTCGAGGGCGCTTCATACCGCCTTTGCTGTAGCCGGCATCCTGATTTCCCAGTATTGCCGCCACGACGGCGCCGGTCTACACTCACCGGAAAGCACAAGTAAGGCCGCGGTGCCCTTGTTCTTCGGGTGAAGCTCCGAAGCGTTGTCAGGAGCGATTGTTAGGTGATCGGGTACCGGCGTGTCAACGGACTTGCACGGTCCGTGCGCCGGGACGAAGGTCACATCGGTTCTCGCTGATTCATTCTTGATTGGTAACAAAGGGGGATTGAGATGCGAACAGGTGACGTGGCGCGTTACCTAGCGAGTTTTTGCGTCTGCGCGGCCGCTTGGGGACAGACAATAGGTACGATCAATGGTATGGTAACCGATCCGTCAGGGGCAGTGATTCCGGGTG
This sequence comes from uncultured Gemmatimonadaceae bacterium, assembly GCA_963740565.1. Taxonomy (GTDB): domain Bacteria; phylum Gemmatimonadota; class Gemmatimonadetes; order Gemmatimonadales; family Gemmatimonadaceae; genus CAVUFA01. The sequence goes on from CAVUFA010000007.1 coordinate 22,182, forward strand.
CACCAATCACTGCGACGGAAATGGAAACCAGTATCGCTCGAACTGCAATCGGCAATGCCAGCGGTTTATCCTGAGCTATGCACTTGCACCTGACGACCTGGCGGCTGGCTGAGGTGCGGTGCCATTTGGGAGCCCTGAGAATCCTGCGTTAAAACAGTAGATTCGCGAAGTTCACGGCTTCGCGAGCCGATTCTCAGAAGCCACCCAAATGGTTAACAGACAAGAACAGGATAGCGGTCGAAGGCCCGCCAATCAAGGGGTTCGTGATGTTATTCCGGAACCCAATAAAATCAATGCTTCCACGCCTTATGACTTCAACGGCAAGAATCTGACTCCTTACGGCGGCCTGCTGCCGGTCGTCACCATGCTGGAGAAACTCGGGTTCCAGGCCCTGGTGGAGCAGACCCTGACCTCCAAGCGGATTCCTCGCGCCATGGACCTGTACCGGTTCGTGCTGGGGATTGTGCTCGGCCTCTACATCGGCTTTCCGCGGCTGAACCAGTTGCGCTTCATCGCTCGCGACCCGATCCTGACCGGGATCCTCAAGGTCACCAAACTACCGGTGCAGTCCACGTTCTGGAGGTTCGTGAATGCGCTGCATCGCAATGTCGCCGCGCAGATGCTGGCCATCATGGGGACCATGCGCGAACGCGTCTGGGAGGCGGCCAACGTAAGGCTGGAGGTCGTCACCATCGACACCGACACCACGGTGCACACGCTCTACGGAAAACAGATGGGCGGGCGCAAGAGCTACAACCCGAAGAACAAAGGCAAGAAGAGCTATCAGCCGATGCTGACGTTTATCGCGGAGACGCGGGAATACGTCTGTGGCGAATTGCGCAATGGCGACCGGCCCACCGGCAAACAGATCGGCGATCATCTGCGGAAGGTGCGCGTCGCCCTCCCGCCGGGCGTGAAGCGGATCTACGGCCGGGCCGATTCCGGGTTCTATTGCCAAGCCGCCGTCGAGGCCTATGCGGAATTCGACGCCCGGTTCGTGATCTGTGCGCGCAAGACGTCTCGGCTGCTCGAAGAACTACGACAGGCTGAGTGGAAACCGTCGCCCAAGACGGATGCCGACTGGGAGTGCGAATTCCGTTACCAGCCGGAGGGATGGAGCAAGCCATACCGGTTCGTGGCCCTGCGCTACGAAAAGGAGTGCGAGGAAGTGGAGGCGGAGGAGACAGAGCAGTACCAGTTGTTTGAAACCCGCCAGTACAAGTACCGGGTTTTCGTGACCGACTTCGTCGAGCCGATTGATTTCGTGACCTGGTTTTACAGGCAGCGTGGCGGCGCGGAAAACCTGATCAAAGAGGCGAACAACGATGCCGGACTGGCGGCGCATCCGTCGCACCGGTTTGACGTGAACAGCAATCATTTCCAGTTGGCTATGCTGGCCTACAACGTGAACTGTTGGCTGATGCTGTTCAACCGCGAACCACAGGCGGACGCCACGGAACTGCGACACACGACTCTGGCGACCTCGCGGCTACGCTTCCTGTTCATCGCCGCCAAGATCTGGCGTCACGCCGGACGAACTGGGGTGAGCTACAGCGACCACTACGAGGAGAAGGGCATGTTCGAGCGGCTGATGGACCGCCTGCGCCGGATTGCACCGCGGGCACAGGGCTATGCGCCGGTGATGGTGCCGGCCTTGTGCTGAAAGGCCCCCGCCAGACCATCGAGCGCCGTGCATAGAAATCTATGCACTGGCGGCAAGCGCAACGGAGCCAGTAACTTCAGAGCGGGACTTGGCGGGAACGGATTTTTGGGAGGCGGAGGAAGCAGGAAGAACCCGAACTGACCTACTTAACCACAGGTGCCATCAGCCGAGCGAGGCCGACGCTCGGAAGGCTGATCGTGTGCATGATTC
>CAVUFA010000008.1:0-96416 GCA_963740565.1 uncultured Gemmatimonadaceae bacterium
GCTCGGTGTACACCCGGTCGGCCGGACCGGTTCACGACACTCCCCGATTCGGTCCCGTCACCCCGCCATGCGGCGACGAGACGCGCGCTGAACCTTCGCATAGACCCGCCGCGTCCCCGACACCATGCGTTCCACCGAGAAGAGCGCGGCCCGTTCTGGCCCCGCTGCCCCGAGTTGCGCGCGCAGCCTCTCGTCGCGAATCAGCGTGGAGGCGCCGAGAGCGAAGTCGTCGACATCCCCGGGCGTGACGAGCAGGCCGGTCACGCGATCGACGACGAGCTCGGGGAGCCCGCCAATGCGAAAGGCGATCGGAGGGACACCGAGCGCCATCGCGTCGATCACCGCCGTCCCCAGGCCTTCGGACGTCGCCGGGTGCCACAGCACCTGCAGCCCGGCCATGGCCGAGTGAACGTCCTCCGCGAAACCCGCACGGTACGCCGCGACGCCACCGATGAGCGCGTGGCCCACCGATGTCCCACCGAGCAGCACGAGCCGCGCTCGTGCGGCATCGTCAGTCTGGAGGCGCGCTGCAATTCGCTCCAGCAGCGCGATCCCTTTTTCGGCGGTCATGGCACCCACCACACCGCAGATCACGGCATCACCGGGCCAGTTGCACTCGCTGCGCCAGTCACGCGGCGATGACACACTGGGCGTCGGCACGCCCGAATAGACGACGTCAATGCGACGGCGGTCCACTCCGCCCCGAACGAGCGCGTCGCGCACCGCCTCCGAGATTGCAATGAAACGCGCGACCAGACGGCCATACTTCATCCGGCCGCGCGGCGGGTAGGCCACCCGGCGGGTCACCACCAGCGGCACCTCCCGATGACCGACCAGCGCACCGAGCGCGATCGCGTGGGCGCGCGCGTCGTGGGCGTGAACGAGGTCCGCGCGCCATTTGCGTACGAGGATTCGCACGCGGCGAGCCGCGGCGAGGTCCCAGTCACCGCGCGCGCGCACTGCGGCCGCGGCCAGGCCATGCGAGCGCAGTCTTCTGATGAGAGGGGCGTCCGGGTGGGCGACGACGAGCGGTTCTTCGCCCTGCTCGCGTTGCGCCTGGGCGAGCAGGTAGACCTGGCGCTGGCCGCCGCGCCACTCTCGACCGGTGTCGATGTGCAGGACGCGTCGCGTCATGTGGCTGGATAATCGTGACCCACGCTCATCCCGGCAACGACGCCATTGGTAGCACTGCGAATGGGCGAGTGCCAGACCGGAACCGACACTTCGGGCCGGCCCGGCTGGTGGACTTGTGTTTCCTGATTGAATCGAATTCAGTCACAGTGAGGTACAAGGGCGCATGGACGCGCCGAACTCGACCTGGGACCCGGATGATCCTCGCGAACCTGCGCCAGCAACTCACGCGTGACGACGCGCAGCTCGCGCTGCGACTGATCTCGCGCGGTTCGGACGAGGAGCTGTCCCGAGCCGAGACCGCGCTGCGTGATCAGGGCGTCGACGCTTTGCTCGATGACCCGCGACTCCTGTCGGCCCTGATGAACTCTGCGCAGGCGGCGCATGTCTCCTTCCGGTTGTTCGCCTACGTCGTGGTCCGCAATGCCCTTCGGGGGGTGCAGGAAACCGACAGGGGCATCGCCGACTACGTGGCGTCGATCGTGGTCCATTTCGGCCTGCGGGAACGTGCGCGGCGCATCTCCGACGTTGACGACGAGGTCTACGATACGCTATCGGGTCTGCTCGGAGAGGTCGACCGCGGCGATCCGACTCGGACGTTTCTCGTTCGCGCCCACCTCGGCAACTATGCCCTCTGGGTGAGCGGCCTCTATCCCGATCATATCGAGCTGAAGCGGTGGCGTCGTGGGGGACCGGACATGGACTACTACGACGAGATGGGGCGCCGCGGCTACGAACTCGCCGCGCAGCATCGCCTGGCGGCGCAGCACGGTCTCGACGAGCTCTTCAGCGCCGCGGCCGAACGCTTCCCGCGCCTGCGCCTCGCCCTCAACCGTGTGAGCGACACGCTCTTCTTCCCATCGGCGCATTCTCCCGAGCGGCTGATGCGACAGGTCCGGGACGAAACGCGATGGAGTCAGGGGTAGGGCAGGCCAGGGCATGGGCCAGAGGTCATAGGCTATAGGCCAGAGGGCATGGGCCAGAGGCACTGGCGATTGAGCCGCCGATGGACGATCGCATGCCCGCCCGCTCACGCGTGGTCGGCCGCCTGACGCGAGCACTCGGCGGCAAAGGCAGCGAACAGACTGCGATCCCAGGGCTCCTTGTCATCCACCAATTCCTCGGGATGCCACTGCACGCCCACCATCCACCAGTCGGTCGCCGTCCATTCCACGCCCTCCGCGACGCCGTCGGGTGCCGTGGCGTTGACACGGAGGTGTGGAGCTACGCGGCCCACGGCCTGGTGGTGGCTGGAGTTGACGGTGAGTGATGACGCGCCGATGGCGGACGCGAGTCGGGAGCCGGGTTCGAGGCGCACTTCGTGAACGCGAGCGTTGCGCGCATGGTCCCCGTCGTGCACCAGGGCGTCGCTTCGCTCACTCGGAATGTCCTGCACCAACGTTCCCCCCAACGCGACATTGACGAGCTGGACCCCGCGGCAGATCGCCAGTGTGGGGAGTGCCAGGCGCCGCGCCGCGAGCGTGAGCGCGATCTCGCAGGCGTCGCGGCGCGCATGCGCGGCATGCGTCGGTGGTCGTCGCTCTGCGCCATAGCGCGCGGGATCGATGTCCTCGCCTCCGGTCAATACCAGTCCATGCACTCCGCGCAGAATCGACTCGGCGTCGCTCGAGCCGCCGAGCGGTGGCACGACCAGCGGCACGAGTCCGGCCGCTTCGAGGGCGTGCAGATATGACGCGTTGAGACGAACGCGATCGAGTCCTTCGGTAACGCGCGTGGTTGCACTGACCGCGACGACTGGCTTCATGGGGTGGAACGGGAAGAGGGTAAGGGTCGGCTCGACAGCGCCCATCGGGCATGGGACCTGGGTTGGGTGCGTGCTGTGTTGCCGCGGCGAGCCACGCGCCTGTATCCTATCAGCGTGGACATTGCAGTCGCGACCTTCTGTGCCTCGAAGCATCCGGTCCGCGTCGTGCCCGGGAACCTCCTGCCATTCTCCTCCGTGTTCGAAGACGTTCGACGCGCGCTACACGAGCTGCTGCACGGCGATGTGCCGCCCGAGGGCCGGCATGAGGTGCTGAGCACCATGCGGGAGACGCTGGTGCGTGCCCGGCTGGCGATTGACGATCTGCGGGAGACGCTTCGCGTTACGGAGCGGCGTGTGACAAAGGAGCAGGCGGAGCTGGAGACCGTGCAACGACGCAGGCGCCTCGCCGAAGGGATTGATGACGCGGAGACCGTGTTGATCGCGGCACGCTTCGAGGGACAGCACCAGGAGCGGTTGGCTGTGCTGCTGCGGAAGAAGGACGCGCAGGCGAGCGAGCTCGCGCTGGCGGAGCGCGAAGTCGAGGAGATGACGGAGCAGTTCAAGGCGGCCTCGGCGGGCGTCGGATCCGGCATGGGCGGCGCGAACATCGATTCCTCGTCGGAGCGGGAAGCAGAAGCGCGGAACCTGGAGCGCGAGTTCAATCAGATGGGTCGCGCGGAACGGCGAGCTGCAGCGGAGGCTGACGCCGAAGCGCGGCTGGCCGATCTCAAGCGCCGCATGGGTAAGTAACTGCGACTCCCGGCGGCGGTATGGCTGGCGCTGGCGGCGACGCCCGAGGTGCTGCTGGCTCAGGCGGCGCGAACCGAGCGCCCATGCGACGGACGGCCGGTTTCGCAGATAGTGATCCGGTCCCACGCGCCATCGTACGGCGGACTGTTCACGCGTTCGCCCCTTCTCGGGCGTCTGGTGACGTCGATGCATGTCGCCACCGCGCCGTCGGTGGTGCGCAATTTCGTGCTTCTGCAGCCGGGCGAGCCCTGTTCCGAGTTCCTCGTTCGCGAAACCGCGCGCGTGTTACGGGCACAACCGTTTCTCGCGGACGCGTCTGTCGCCACCGTAGTCGACAGCGGAGACAGTGTCCGAATCGAGGTGGTGACGGTCGACGAGCCGGCCATTATCGGGTCGATCGGGCTGACGAGCGCTGCGCCGTATGTGCGGGCGCTGACGTTCGGGAACGCCAACCTCGACGGCAAGGGCATTTACGTCGTGGCAGGATGGCGCGAGGGATACTTCTATCGGGACACATTTCTGGGTCGGTACACCAACTACCAGCTGTTCCGTCGGCCGTATCAGCTGCAGGTGCGGGCGGCGCGGTTCGATCACGGGTTCGACGTCACGACGAGCGTCGCGTATCCGTTCTTCACCGACGCGCAGCCGCGTGCGTGGCGCCTGTCAGGAGGGGGGGCCGAGGACCTCGTTCCGTTCCGATCACCGGGTCGCCCGGTGCTGAGTGTCAGCCTGCACCGCGCCTACTTCGACATCGGGGCCGGGGTGCGGGTCGGCGCTGCCGGACACCTGGGGTTGATCGGGGCATCGTTCTCGGCGGAAGCGACGACCCCGGAGGGCGGTCCCGTGCTGGTGACCGACACGGGTGTGGTGGCCGATACGACGAGCGCATTGATGGATCGGTTCTCGGCCTATCACGCCACGCGGCTCAACCTGCTGCTTGGATATCGGCAGGTGAACTTCCTTCGCGTGGTCGGGTTTGACGCGCTCAACGGCGTGCAGGATGTGCGGCGCGGGGTTCAGGTGGGCCTGACTGTGGGGCGCGGGATGGGTCTGGGAGGCCGGTCGCGCGCCGACTGGTTCACCGCGGTCACGCTCTATGCGGGGGTGGGTTCGCCGACGACCTTCGCCGCGGTGGAGGCGGGGGGTGAGGGACGTCGAAACGCGGGCACAAAGAACGCGCAGGGGGTGCTGGTGAGCGGTCGTTTTGGCTGGTACCTGAAACCGCACCGTCGTCACACGGTGGTGGGGAGCGTGGAGTTTGCCGGTGCCTGGCGCCAGGAGCTGCCATTCCAGTTTTCGTTAGGCGACGGGCGCGGTGGCGTCCGCGGCTACGGCGATGCCAGGCTGGGTGGTGGCGAGCGTCTCGTGGTGCGGGCCGAGGAGCGGTGGCGCATCGGCACCATTCGTGGGACGGCCGACGCCGGCGTGGCGTTCTTCGTCGACGGGGGAAAGCTCTGGGCTGGCGATGCCGCGCTCGGGCGCGACACACCCTGGGAACCGTCGGTCGGGGTGGGGATTCTCGGTTCCATTCCACCGGGTTCCCAGCGCCTCTGGCGGCTCGACCTGGCGGTTCCGGTCCGGCGTGACGGTGGGGCGCGCTGGGAAATCCGGTTCAGCAACGCCGATCACACGCGGGCGTTCTGGTCCGAGCCTAACGACGTACGCGGTATTCGCGAGCGGGTGATTCCGCAGAGCGTCTTCACCTGGCCGTGACGGCGATCAGCGACACAGCACAGGTCAGCTTTCAGCGGCCAGCGGTCGGCGGCCAGCGGTCAGTTTTCAGCGGTCAGCGGATGCCTCCCGTGAGTCGCCTGATCAACGGGCTCGCGACGAGGGCGAGCAGTCCGGCCACGCCGGCGTAGACCGCCACGCTGCGGAACAGCACGTCCGGCGGCAGCGTCTCCAGGCGCCCCGCGACCAGGCCCGCGAACAGGTTGCCTAACGCCGCAGCGATGAACCACACGCCCATCATCTGTCCGACCCGGCCGGCCGGAGCCAGCTTGGTCATGGACGACAGCCCCACCGGCGAGAGGCTGAGTTCCCCGCAGGTGAACAGGAAATAGGTCACGACGAGCCATGCCATCGACACGCGCGTCCCCCCCACGGCGTTCGCCGCACCCCACATGATCACCACGAACCCGGCCGCCAGGCCGAGCAGTCCGAGCGAGAACTTCAGCGGAATCGACGGATTCCGGTCCCGGTGGGCGAGCCATGTCCACAGATAGCCGAAGACCGGCGCCAGCACGATGATGAAGAATGGATTCACGTTCTGCAGCCAACCGGTGGGCATTTCCCATCCACCGATCGTGCGATCGGTCAGATTCTGAGCGAAGAGATTGAGCGACGAGCCGGCCTGCTCGAATCCCGACCAGAAGATCGCGGCAAGCAGGAAGAGCCAGAAGATCACCATCAGGTGCTTCTTGTCGGTCGAGACGCTGTCGCGACGGACCGCGAGCAGGCCGATGCACAGCAGCACGAAAGCGCCGAGGGTCACCAGAATGGCCCACTGGCCGCCGGTCGTGCCCATGTCGGGGGCCAGCACCCCCGTCAGCACGCCGAACACGACGAGCAGTGCGACCGTGGTTCCGATGCCGAAAATCAGCCAGGCGAAGAAGAGAATGGCAAGCAGCAGGATGCCGTAGCCGATCCACGTCGCGAAGTCCGAAAGCGAGACGCCCAGTATTCCCGACACGAGCATCCAGACGACGGCCGCCACGATCGCCGCCGCCGCCGCCGCGCTCATCCAGAATGTCTGGCTTCGCCGCCGGACCACATCCGGTCCATCCTTGGGACGGAACAGTCCTGCTTCTCCCAGATACTTTCCGCCCATGCGGTACTGGGCGAGGCCGAACAGCATGCCGAAGCCGGCCGCGGAGAAGCCCCAGTGCCAGTTGATGCGCTCGCCCAACGTGCTGCAGATGAACGGTCCGAGCATGGCCCCGATGTTGATCCCCATGTAGAACATCGAGAAGGCGGCGTCGCGCCGGGCACCCCACTCCTGCTGCTGGACCTCGGTTGCCCCGGCGCCCGGTCGGGGGTAGAGGTCGCCGACCATGGTGCTCACGTTAGGCTTGAGCAGGCCGGTGCCGAGGACGATGAACAGCAGGCCCAGAAAGAACGACGGCTTGCCCGGCACGCCGATGAGCGGTGCGGCCAGGGTGAAGTGGCCGAGCGCGATGATGCAGCCGCCCACGAACACGGCTTTGCGCTGCCCCCACAGGTTGTCGGCGATCCAGCCGCCGGGGAGGGTGAGCAGGTAGACCATCGACGTGTAGAGACCGTAAATGGCCCCGGCGGTGCCTGCCGAGAAGCCGAGCCCGGGATTGGCGCCGGCGATGGCCGCGGTCATGAACAGGATCAGCAGGGCGCGCATGCCGTAGTAGCTGAAGCGCTCCCACATCTCCGTGAAGAACAGCGTCGACAGTCCCCGGGGATGACCGAACCACTGCCCGGCCGCCGGCAGGGCACCGGCGGCGGCACCGTCGGTCTCTCGCGCCACCTCCGCGCCCGCCGTTTCCGTCATCAAGTCCTTGGCCATCGTGGTCCCCGGTTGGAGTGTCAGGTACCAGCGCTATCAGCTTTCAGTGGTCAGCGGAGAGAGTGCGCCGCCGGGTGCGCCCGCGCTAGGCGCTGCCCCGTGGAGGTGCAATGACCGGCAGGTACCGCTCGGGGGGACGGGTGCCACCCGCTTCCTGCTGCGCCTCCCAGCTCACGGAGCCGGGTGGCTGCTTGATACACGCCACCCAATGTCCGGGATGCTTCTCCTCCAACGGCGGGACGAGCCGGGCACACGACGCATCCCGGGCCGGATGATGACACCGCGGGTGAAAGACGCATCCGCTGGGAGGGTTGGCGGGCGAGGGCACGTCACCCGCCAGGACGATGCGCGATCGCCGCGTAACCGGATCCGGTACGGGGACGGCCGAGAGCAGCGCCTGGGTATAGGGCATCAGGGGTTCCGCGTACAGCGCCGCCGCCTCCGCGAACTCCACTACGCGACCCAGGTACATCACCGCCACGCGCGCCGCCATCTGCTCGACGATCGACAGGTCGTGGGCGATGAACAGGTAGGTCAGACCGTGGTCGCGCTGCAGGTCACTCAGCAGGTTGACCACCTGCGCCTGCACGGACACGTCGAGCGCCGACACCGGTTCGTCACAGACGATGAAGCGCGGCTGCACCGCCAGCGCGCGCGCGATGCCGATACGCTGCCGCTGACCACCCGAGAATTCATGGGGGTACTGCGAGGCGTACTCGGGCCGCAGACCCACCTCCTCGAGCAGCTGGCGCACGCGCCGATCGGCTTCCGCGCCCTCGGCCAGCCGGTGCACCGTCAATCCCTCGCGGACGGTGGCGCCAACGGTCATCCGGGGATTGAGCGAGGAAAACGGGTCCTGGAAGATGATCTGGAGATTGCGGCGCATGGCGCGGAGGGCAGCGCCTCGCAGCGCGCGCAGATCGACGCCGTTGAAGCGGATGTCGCCGGCGGTCGGCTCGACCAGCCGCAGCATGGTGCGGCCAAGCGTGGTCTTGCCGCATCCCGACTCACCAACCACGCCTAACGTCTCGCCGGCGGCGATATCGAGGCTCACGCCGTCGACGGCCCGCACGGTGCCGGACGCGCGACCAAACACCCCGGCGCGTATGGGAAAGTGCTTCTTCAGGCCGCGGACGGAGAGCAGCGGCGCGTCCAGCGCGCCAGGGACGCCGTCAGCCGCGGCGCCCGTGCCGGCCTGCGAATCCATCGAACCGGTCACGCCGGCTCGGGGGCGGCAGCAACCCGCCGTTGGGGCTCGTCCATCAGATGACAGCGGGCGCCGTGCCCCGCGGCCACCGGGTATTCCGGAGGCGGCTCGATGGCGCAGCGCTGCCAGGCGTATGGACACCGGTCGCGGAAACGACAACCGCTGGGCCACGCCGTGGGAGGAGGCACCGTCCCGGGGATGACGGCCAGGCGGTGGCGCGGCTGGCCGAGTCGGGGAATCGCGGCCAGAAGCCCCTCGGTATAGGGATGTCGCGGATTGGCGAACAGCTCGCGCACCGGCGCCTCCTCCACGATCTGGCCGCCGTACATCACCATCACCCGCGACGCCGATTCGGCGATCACGCCCAGGTCGTGCGTGATGAGCAGGATGGCGAGTCCGAGACGGTGCTGCAGCGTGGTGAGCAACTCGAGGATCTGCGCCTGGATGGTGACGTCGAGCGCGGTGGTCGGCTCGTCGGCGATGAGCAGCGCGGGATTCATGACCAGCGCCATCGCGATCAGCACGCGTTGGCGCATCCCTCCCGAGAGCTGGTGCGGGTAGTCGCGCGCCCGCTGGCGCGGATCGGGAATGCCGACCACCGCGAGCATCTCCACGGCACGATCCCACGCCGCCCTTCGGGAGGCGTCCGCGTGCACCCGGGCCACCTCGGCCACCTGATCACCGATCGTGAAAACCGGATTGAGCGCCGTCATGGGCTCCTGAAAGACCATGGCGATCCGATTGCCGCGCACCCGCCGGATGCCTTCGTCGTCGAGCCCGAGCAGATCGACCCCTTCGAACAAAATCCGGGATCCTGCTTCGATCTGTCCAGGGCGGTCGATGAGACGGAGGATCGACAGCGCCGTCACCGACTTGCCGCAGCCGGACTCCCCCACCAGGCCCACCGTCTCGGCGGCCGCGATCCGGAACGAGACGTCGTCCACGGCGCGCGCGACCACGCCTGCCGCTCGCGTGCGAAAGTAGGTGCGCAGATGCTCGACCTGCAGCAGCGGCGGCGCTGGCGCGGCAGACGTCGTCATGGAGCGGGAAGCTGCCGTGGATTGAGCGCCCGGCGCAAGCGGTCGGCGACGACGTTGATCGCCAGCACGGTGCCGGCGAGTGCGACACCCGGAAACACCGAGAGCCACCACGCGCGGTCGATGACCTCGCGCCCATCGCGGAGGATGTTGCCCCAGCTGGCGTGCGGCTGCGGGACGCCATAGCCGAGAAACGAGAGGCCCGCCTCGATGACGATGATGTTGCCGAGGCCAAGCGTGGCAGCGACGATCACCGGCGGCAGCACCTGGGGGATGACGTGGCGCACGATGATCCGGCTCGCGGACGCGCCAAGGGCGCGCGCCGCACTCACGAATTCCCGCTCCCGCACCAGCAGCACCTCGGCGCGCACGAGACGACTGACGCCAAACCATCCGGTCAGGCCGAGCAGGAGAATCAGCGCCGTGGGGCTGAGCGCTCCCCAGAGCGCGACGATGCCGAGCAGCAGCAGAATGCGCGGGATGGCGAGCAGCGCGTCGACCACCCGCATCATGACGGAATCGGTGATGCCCCCGGTGTACCCGGCGACCGCGCCCCAGGTGGTGCCCACCAGCGAAGTCAAGGCAACGGCGAGCACCGCAATGGAGAGCGACACACGGGAGCCGGCGATGATTCGGCTCAAGACGTCGCGGCTGGTCAGGTCGGTCCCGAACCAGTGCTGCGCCGAAGGCGGCTGCAGCTTGAGCGCCACGAGGTCGAATTGTCGTGCAGGATCGTACGGAGCGACCCACGGCGCGAGCAGCGCGACGAGGGTGAGGGCGACCAGGAACGCGATCGCCGAACGTGCAGCGCGGTCGTGGCGCAGGAGGGCGCGCCAGCGCGACGAGACGCCCGGTGGTGGAAGCGCCGGTGCCACCGGCGTGTCGGCGAAGGCGATCACGGACCCCGGTGTCGGGTCAGACACGGCGCAGGCGCGGGTCGGCGACAGCGTAGAGCAGGTCGGCGAGCATTCCCCCCACGACGACCATCGCTCCAGCGACCATGACGGCGGCGAGGACGAGCGGATAGTCGCGTGTCGCGAGCGCGTCGACCGCCAGCCGACCCATCCCGGGCCACGCGAAGATGGTCTCCACGAACACGGCGCCCCCGAGCAGCGCGGGAAACGCGAGTCCGAAGAGGGTGATGGTCGGGAGTACGGCATTGCGCAGGGCGTGCCGATAGAGGATGCGCCTCTCCGGAACGCCCTTGGCCCGCGCGGTACGGATGTAGTCGTCAGGCAGGACGTCCAGGAGAGCAGCGCGCTGGAAGCGGGCGACCGCGGCGCCGATCACGAGGGCGAGGGTGCCGGCCGGAAGGACCAGGTGCTTCAGCACGTCGATCAGCCGTCCGGCCGGCGAGTAGAGGTCGTGCATCACCGGGTCGGTCATCGCGCCCGGCGGCGCCAGGCGCCAGCGATAGGCAAACAGCAGAATGGCGAACAGGGCGAGCCAGAAGTCGGGGATGGCCGAGATGACGACTGCGGCGCCGTCGGTGAGGCGGTCGAACCAGCCGCCGGGGCGGCCCGCCTGCACGCACCCGAGTGCGATGCCTAACGCGAAACTCGCCAGGAGGGCCGCCGTCATGAGCAGGAGCGTATTCGGAATGGCAGCGGTCAGGACGTCGCGGACCGCACGCTGGTAGGTGAACGAGGTTCCCAGGTCGCCGCGGGCCGTGCGCGACAGGAAACGGGTGTACTGCACCAACAGGGGTCGATCGAGTTCGTAGCGCGCGCGCAGGGCGTCGCGCAACTCCGGGGTTGCGCGCGGATCCTGCAGCACGGCGGAAAACGGCTCACCCGGAGCCGCGTGAATGAGCGCGAAGCTGACGGTCACCACCACGAAGACAATCGCTGCGCCCTGCGCCAGACGGCGAACGAGGAATCCGCCCATGGCACGCAAAGCTAGGGCGTCGATGCGCAGGTGGCGACCGCCGAGGCTGCGGGTGCGTGGCACCGTGCGGACTGCCGATCGCCGGGGCGCACGATCACGCGCCGCAAAGGTCCTTCGGCGTGGCGACCGCGGCACGTCGGTGGGCCGGGCTGCCCGCCCGCCGTCAGCGCCGCCAGGTCCATGAATCGGCTCCGTATCGCGCCGCCCCTTCCCGCTGCACAGCGAGCGTTGCGTCGTCGAGCACGAGTTCCGTGGCCTGCGGATCTGCCAGTGCGCGCAGCGCATCGACCAGCGCGGCGGCGACCTCCGCGAACTCTGGAGCACGCCCCAGGACCGCGCGCAGGGTCGCCGCCGGTGCAGCGCGGCCCACCGGGGTCGTCGCCAGACGCTCGATCTGTCCCTGATCATCATCAATGAGAATCGAGCCGTGCTGCAGAAACGCCTCGTGGTCACGCAACTGGGCGCTACCGACGAGCTTTCGACCCTCAACCACGATCTCTCCCACCGTCGGGCGCTCGAAGCACGGCGCACTCGCGGGGCGCGGAGCGCGCTCACGCGGCGCCGCCAGTGTGGCGGGCACGCCAAGCGTCTGGAGCGCGCGCAGGAGCAGGCGATTCACGGCGGCATAGGAATCCCGGAGTGTCTGCTCGGACGCGACCGGGGCAGTCACACTGTAGGTGACCTCGTGATCGTGGAGCAGCGCTCTCCCCCCAGTCATCCGTCTGACCACCTGGATCCCGCAAGCGTGGGCGCGTTCGGGGGTGAAGAAGCCTCGTGCACGCTGATTGCGACCCAGCGACAGCGTGGGGACCGACCAGCCGTACACGCGGAGCACACGTTGTCCCGTACGTCGTGCCCGGTCCATCAATGCCTCGTCCAGGGCCATGTTCTCATGGCCTCGACACGGTGGGCTGAGCAGGAAGTACCAGAGTGGGGGCATGGGAGGGGCAGGGGCCGGACGCCATGGGCGACAAGCCATAGCGATAGGCCATAGGCAAGATTGCTCAGGTGCAGGTCGGCGAACAGCGACCACCGTCCAGAGGTCAGGGGGGCCACCCGGGTGGCCGCGCAACGTCCCCTCCTTCGTCTGGTCGCGCGACACCGCGCTGTCACCATTCGCTGCACGTGGAGCGGCGCGCTAAATTTCGCGCGTGCCTGACTGCGGGGCCGGTACACCGCCTGCTCCGTACACCCACTCGGCGTGCAGCGTCCGCCGCGCGCCAACTAATCCCAGGCGCCCCAGCGGACCGCTTTCCGCCACGAGACCGCCACGTCGCGGCTCGATGAGGTAGAGATGACCACCATCAGCAAGCCGACCATCACGAACGATCCGGACACCTTCGTCCGTCGCCACATCGGCCCCTCGGAGGCCGACGTCGCGGACATGCTCACCGCCCTCGGCTATGACTCCCTCGCCGCCTTCGTCGACGCCACCGTCCCCGACTCCATCCGCGCGAACCGCCCGCTCGGAATCGGCCCGTCGCGGACGGAATACGACGTCCTGGGCGAGATCCGCCGCATCGCGTCGAAGAACCGCGTCTTCCGGTCGTATATCGGACTCGGCTACCACGACACGTTCACCCCGCCGGTCATCCAGCGGAACATCCTCGAGAATCCGGGCTGGTACACCGCCTACACGCCGTATCAGTCGGAAATCGCCCAGGGACGACTGGAGGCCCTGCTGAACTATCAGACGATGGTGGCGGACCTGACCGGACTCCCGATCGCGAACGCATCGCTGCTTGACGAGGCCACGGCGGCTGCGGAAGCGGTGCACCTGGCGTACGGCGCCAGGGGCAGGGAAGGCAAGGAGACGATCTTCGTCGACCGGCACTGTCACCCGCAGACGATCAGCGTGGTGCGAACCCGCGCGTGGGCGTCCGGCCTGAAGGTGGTGGTGGGCGACGCGCGCGCGAAGACGCTGAAGCGGGACGTCTTCGCGTTGATCATCCAGTATCCCACCACCGACGGGGCGGTGGTGGATTGGCGAGAGGTTGCCGAGCGCGCCCACGCGGCCGAGGCGGTGGTGATCGTGGCCACGGACCTGTTGGCGCTGACGGTGCTCGCGCCGCCGGGAGAGTGGGGAGCGGATGTTGCCGTCGGGAACTCGCAGCGCTTCGGCGTACCGATGGGGTACGGCGGTCCGCATGCCGCGTTCATGAGCACGCGGGACGAGTTCAAGCGGCTCATTCCGGGGCGTTTGATCGGGGTCTCGCGCGATGCCGAGGGGAACCAGGCGCTTCGGATGGCGCTGGGAACGCGGGAGCAGCACATCCGCCGGGATAAGGCGACGAGCAACATCTGCACGGCGCAGGTGTTGCTCGCGGTGATGGCCGGGATGTTCGGCGTGTGGCACGGCCCGGGCGGCCTGACGCGTATCGCGCGCCGGGTGCATCGCTACGCCGCCCTGCTGGCTGCGGGGGTTCAGCGCCTGGGACATGCGGTGGCCCACGACGAGTACTTCGACACGCTCCGCATCGAACTGGCCGGCACGACCGCCGGCAAGGTGATGACGGCCGCGCGCAAACGGGGGATCAATCTGCGCAAGGCAGGGGCGCGCAGCGTGGTGGTGGCGCTCGACGAGACGGTGGGTGACGCCGACCTGGCCGACCTGCTGGCGGCGTTCAACGGAGGCCACGACGCGCCATTCGGCGTCGAGGAGCTGGCCACCGAAATCGACCCGCGTTATGACGAGCGTTTCGCGCGCACCAGCAGCTTCCTCAGGCACCCGGTATTTCATCGATACCACGCCGAGCACGAGATGCTGCGATACCTGCGCACACTGGAATCGCGCGACCTGTCGCTGGTCCATTCCATGATCTCGCTGGGCTCGTGCACGATGAAGCTGAACGCGACCGCCGAGATGCTGCCGGTGACGTGGCCGGAGTTCGGGCGGATGCATCCGTTCGCGCCGTTATCCCAGGCCGAGGGCTATCGCGAGCTGTTCGCGACGATGGAGAGCGACCTGCGAGACATCACGGGGTTCGCCGCGGTATCGCTGCAGCCCAACGCGGGTTCGCAGGGCGAATACACCGGATTGCTGGTAATCCGGAAGTACCACGACTCGCGCGGGGAGGGGCACCGCAGGGTCTGCCTCATTCCGCAGAGCGCGCACGGTACCAATCCGGCCAGCGCGGCAATGGCCGGGATGCAGATCGTGGTGGTGAAGACCGGCGAGAATGGCGACATCGACGTCGACGATCTCGGAACCAAGGCCGAGTTGCACTCGGCCAATCTGGCGGCGCTGATGGTGACGTATCCGTCCACGCACGGCGTGTTCGAGGAAGGGATCACGGAGATCTGCCGGATCGTGCACGAGCACGGCGGGCAGGTCTACATGGACGGTGCGAACATGAACGCGCTGGTCGGCATCGCGCGTCCGGCGGAGATCGGCGCCGACGTCTGCCATCTCAACCTGCACAAGACGTTCTGCATTCCCCACGGGGGCGGCGGTCCGGGGATGGGGCCGATCGGTGTGGCCGGCCATCTGGCACCCTTCCTGCCGGGTCACCCGGTCGTGGCGCTCGAAGGGCGCAACGCGTTAGGCGCGGTGGCGGCGGCGCCATGGGGGAGCGCCAGCATTCTGCCCATCTCGTGGGTCTACATCCGGATGATGGGCGGTGAGGGTCTCACCGAAGCGACGCGGATCGCGATCCTGAACGCGAACTACGTCGCGCATCGGCTGCAGCCGCATTTCCCGGTGCTCTACCGCGGCCGCAACGGCCGGGTGGCGCACGAGTGCATCGTCGACCCGCGCGCCGTCAAGGCCTCGAGCGGCGTGGAAGTGGAGGACATCGCCAAGCGCCTCATCGACTACGGTTTCCACGCGCCCACGGTGTCGTTCCCGGTGGCCGGCACGCTGATGATCGAGCCGACGGAGAGCGAGTCCAAGGCCGAACTCGATCGATTCTGCGACGCACTGATCGCGATCCGCGGCGAGATCCGCGACGTCGAGACGGGGGCGCTGGATCGCAGCGACAATCCGCTCAGGAACGCCCCACACACGATGGCGATGGTCGTGTCGGACCACTGGGAGCACGGGTATTCGCGCGAGCGCGCGGCGTTTCCTGCGCCGTGGACGCGGGAGCGAAAGTTCTGGCCGGCAGTGGCCCGCGTGGACAACGCCTACGGCGATCGGAACCTGGTTACCGTCTGTCCGCCGGTGGCGGCCAAGTCCTCCCCCTGACCACCTGGGGCGTGCCGCCCGCCCGCGCTCGTCGGGGCGGCCGGAGCGTGGGCCGGCGCCCTGCAACCGCTACTGGCCGACGTGCTTCGCGTACGCCTCGGCGTTCAGCAGCCCACCGCGCTCGCCCTCGTTGCTCGCGCGGACCCGGATCATCCAGCCTTCGCCGTAGGGGTCCGTGTTGACGAGCGCGGGCTCGGCGTCGAGCCGCTCGTTGATCTCCACCACTTCACCTGACAGCGGAGTGTACAGCTCGGAAACCGCCTTCACGGCCTCGATGGTCCCGAACACGTCGTGGTGGCCGAACTTCGTTCCCACCTTCGGCAGTTCGACGAAGACCACGTCGCCCAGCTGGTCCTGCGCGTAGTCGGTAATGCCGACGACATAAACACCGGCGTCGCCAGTCGCCTTCACGTATTCGTGATCGGCTGTATACAGAAGATCGCTCGGGATGTTCGCCACGGAGTCGTCCGGGAGTGAAAAGTCGGCGCGAAGTCTACCGGCCGTCGTGACGCATTGTCAAGAAAATCGGCCGTGTCGCGCGGGCGTGCCGCGGCTATCGCGCCGCTTCGATCTCGAGGAGGCGCCAGATCTGGTCGACCCGCCGCTCCAGTTGGGGGATGGCACCGTCGTTCTCGATGACGTACTGCACTCGGGCGCGCTTGGTCTCGGCGGGCAGCTGAGACGCGATCATCCGGCGTGCCTCCGCCTCGTCGAGATTCCGGAGACGCATGAGGCGGTCGAGGCGCATCGCCATCGGCGAGTCGACGAGAATCACGCAATCGAACTCCGCCTCCAGCGCGCGCTCGAAGAGCAGGGGGATGTCGCACACCACGATACGATCGCCGCGCCGGCGGGCCTCCTCCAGCAGTTCGTCGCGCAGCGTCTGCACCCGCGGGTGCACGATGGCATTGAGGGCTTCCCGCTCGGCGGGGTCGCCGAACACGATGTGGCGCAGCGCCTCCCGGTTTACCGACTCGTCGGGGAGCAGCACGCCGCGGCCCCAGCGGGCCACGATTTCGGCGTGGGCCGGCGTCCCCGGTTCGATGACCTTTCGGGCAAGCACGTCGGCGTCGACGATGGTCGCGCCGTGACGCGCCAGCAGGCGCGTGACCACCGACTTCCCGCTGGCGATGTTTCCGGTGAGACCGACCACGAGCACGGCGCGCCCCGCGTGAAGTGAGCAGGTTCGGAATTCGGAGATTAGGAGCCGCCGGTCCCATGGGCAACCAGCGGCGACGCATTCCCGGGGCGTTCCACCTGGCCAACGCGCTAATATGATGTCGTCCGCGCGGCGCGCGGGCGACACCGGCGGGCCTGCGTCCTGGTGGCGCGTCCGCAGCGGTCACCGGAGAGAACCATGACCCATGACGACGACGGGACGAACGCGCCCCTGCGATTGTATGAGCGCGTGCGACAGCAGCGCGCCGGGTTCGACGCGGAGTCCATGCGCCTGGATGAGTACGCCACGCTCGTGAAGCGGCAGCTCGAACTGCTCGGAGAGGATCCCAACCGCGACGGACTGGCGCGCACGCCGGATCGCGTCGCGCGATCCATGGAATGGCTCACGCAGGGGCTACGAGGTCGACCTGCGCGATGCCGTGGGGACCGGGCGTGTTCGAGGACGAACACGACAACATGATCATGGTGCGCGACATCGAGCTCTACTCGTTATGCGAGCATCATCTCCTTCCATTCTTCGGCAAGGCCCACATCGCCTACATCCCGAACGGTCGGATCGTGGGCCTGTCGAAGCTGCCGCGACTGGTCGACATGTTCGCCAGGCGCCTGCAGGTGCAGGAGCGCCTGACCGGCCAGATCGCGGAGGCCGTGCGCGACGTCCTGAACCCGCTCGGGGTGGGCGTGGTGATCGAGGCGTCGCACCTGTGCATGATGATGCGCGGCGTGGAGAAGCAGAACTCCAAGACGATCACGTCGGCCCTGCTGGGGACCTTCCGCACCGACGCGAAGACGCGCGACGAATTCCTGCGGCTGGCGCACGGACCCGCTGTCGGCTGCTAGCGGGTCTCCGCGGCGGCTGCTAGATGGGCAGCGCGCGCTGTGCCTCGTCGGGCGGGCGCACGACATGGCACGACCGGCACCGCGCCTCGTACGCTTCGCGACCGCCGACCATGATGGTCGCGGAGTCCCAGGTCGCCGGTTTGCCCTCGATCAGCCGCTGGGTGCGCGTCGCCGGCGCGCCGCACAGCACACAGATGGCGTGCAGCTTGTCCACCACTTCCGCCACCGCCATCAGCCCGGCCATTGGCCCGAACGGCTGCCCGCGGAAATCGGTGTCCAGCCCGGCGACGATCACGCGGCGACCCCGCTGGGCCAGCGACGCGGAGACGTCGAGGATGCCGTGATCCAGAAACTGCGCTTCGTCGATCGCGATCACGTGCGCGATCGGGTCGATCCGCTGGGCGATCTGTGCAGAGGAGTCCACCGGGATCGCCTCCACCGACCGGCCGTCGTGGCTGGAGACCGAGAAGACGCCCGCGTACCGGCTATCGAGGTGGGATTTGAAGACCTGCACGCGCTTCCGGGCGATCATCGCACGCCGAACGCGGCGCATCAGCTCCTCGGTCTTGCCGCTGAACATCACACCGGCGATGACCTCGATCCAGCCACCGGTGAACTGCAGGCCGCTCATCCATCCTCCCGATCACTTTCTCCGGGTCCACCCCGCGACAGGCGGAGTCGCTCACCACGCGCTGACCACTCCTCGGCTTCGTGCGTCGCGCGCGGAACGCGCTCGATGTCATCGCGCTGGCGGCCGCGACCAGCGCCGCCGGATCGGCCGGCCGGCTTGTCGCTGGCGCCGTGGCCGCGCGGCGCGCTGCGCTCCCCCCGCCCGCGCGGAGCGCCGCGCTCCTCCCGCCCTCGCCCTGGCGCCGCCTTCGCTCCCCGCTCCCGGTCGGCGCGAGCCACCACGCGCCGGCCGCGGATGTTGGCTCCATTCAGCTGCTCGATGACGCGGGCCGCGACGTCACCGGCGATCTCGACGATCGCGTGCGTGTCGTGCAACTCGATGCGGCCGACCTGGGTGCCCACCAGTCCCGCCTCGCCGGTGATGGCGCCCACCAGATCACCGCGGCGCACGCCGTCCCGCTCTCCCACGTTGAGGTACAGCCGCACGAACGGCTCGCTCGCCGCCGGCCGGGCCGCGACAACCGCCTGCCGCGGCGTCGCCCGCTCGGCCGCACGGCGGGCGCGCTGTCGCTCCTTCTGCATGAGCAGGACGGCGGCCGCCGCGATGCGGACGGGGTCGTATTCCTCGCACAGGGGCTCGATCTGCCGGATCTGCGCGTCGACTCCTCCGCCACGCATGACGCCGCGCAGATCGTCGCGCAGCGCGTCCTCCGCGGAACGAGCCGCCTGGAACGCGTCGCTGAGCGCCAGCGGCGCGCACCCGGGCCCCGCGAGGGCGCACAGCCTCGCGACCCGCGATGGCGCTACCACCGCCACCGCTGCGCGGCCGCGGGAAACAGCCGCTCGCAGGATCCCGGCGTCCGGGGGATCGTCGAACAGCACGACGAGGTCGCTGTCCTCGGAGGGTGGGCCACTGGTCACCCCCACGTCGTCGCCCGCCGAATAGCCGAGTGCCGATACAGCGTGTGTGGCCAGTCGCTCTCCTTCGTCGCTGAACGTCACCACGCGCGCGGTCGACGGGTCCATGCCGTCGAGAAGCAGGCGCAACGCCTCGAGGCGGCCCCCGGGGGCGCTCACCAGGTACTGGAGCGGGATGTCCGCTGCGGCGACCGGCTCCTCGTGTACCACGCGCCTGGCACGACGCATCCAGCGTTCGAGAAACTCGTCCAGCGCGCCCCCCGTGTCTGCGGAAATGGCGATCCGCTCGCCTTCCTTGGGCAGCTCAGCGAAGATGGTGTCGAGGGCCTCGCGCCCCTGTGGCTCCATCTGCTCACTCGCCCACAGCAGCACGAGGGTGTGTGCGGCGCCCAGCTTGAGCGCCGACGCGCCCAGCAGGCGCAGGAGATCCGGCGCCGTGCCGGCGACCGCCAGGCCACGCGCTGCCAGTCGGCGCCTGGCACGGGGCAGGGAGGTGACTGGCAGCAGGGGCACACTGGACGGGGACAGCTGTAAATTGACCGCTTCTGCCAGCGCGATCGCGTCGCTCACGGCCGGCACCACCACCACCACGCCCGGGTGGCCGCCCTCGACCGGGTGCCGCTCGAGGGCTGCCGCAACGATGCGCGCCGCCTCAGCCGCGTCGCGGCGCATCACGTGCAAAACGTGCTGGCTGCGCGTTGCAGCCGGCTCTTCCCGGGTGCCCAGCTCCACGACCCCCCCGACAGTTGTCAAAGCCCCTCTCGCCACCCGCAGCATTAGGTTGATGCGGGACT
Organism: uncultured Gemmatimonadaceae bacterium; assembly: GCA_963740565.1. Lineage (GTDB taxonomy): Bacteria > Gemmatimonadota > Gemmatimonadetes > Gemmatimonadales > Gemmatimonadaceae > CAVUFA01. The sequence goes on from CAVUFA010000008.1 coordinate 19,863, forward strand.
CAAGTATAGCTGGGGCGCCGTCGCGACTCTACGTGGTGAGCCCCTTGATTTCGATCGGAACCATGGCCAGGACCTACGATCCATCGGGCAACGTGGCGCGCCTTCGCGAATCGGCGACCATCGCCGTATCGCAGAAGGCGAGAGCGCTGAAGGCAGCCGGGCATCGCGTGATCGATCTCGGTGCGGGCGAGCCGGACTTCGAGACACCGGGTTTCATTCGTCGGGCCGCACAGCGCGCGCTCGACGAGGGGGCCACGAAGTACACCGCGGTCGAGGGGATCCTCCCGCTGCGACAGATTATCGCGGCCCGCGCCGCCGAGCTGACCCCGACGGGCGGATCGATCGACCCTCGCGATGTCGTCGTGACCACCGGCTCGAAGCAGGCCCTGTTCAATGCCTGTTTTGTCCTCTTTGGGCCTGGTGACGAGGTGCTGGTGCCGACCCCGGCCTGGACGAGTTACTACGAGATGGTCGAGCTGGCGCGCGCCCGGCCGGTGCGAGTCGCCGGAGATCCGGCGCGCAGCCTGAAGATCAGTGCCGACGACCTCAGCCGGGCGTGCACTCCGCAGTCGCGCGGCGTCGTGCTGAACTCGCCGAGCAATCCTACCGGGGCGGTTTACTCGCCGGACGAGCTGGGCGCCATCGTGCGGTTCGCCGCAGAACGCGGGCTGTGGGTCATCAGCGACGAGATCTATCGACACATCGCCTACGACGGAGAGGCGGCGAGTGTCCTGTCGGTCGCCGAGGCGCGTGACAACCTCATTGTGGTGGATGGCATGGCCAAGGCATACGCGATGACGGGATGGCGCGTCGGGTGGAGTATCGCGCCGGCACGGGTGGCCGCGACCATGACGGCACTCCAGTCGCATACCACGTCGAACGCCACGACCGTGGCGCAGCACGCGGCACTGGCGGCGCTCACCGAGCGGGCCGAGGCGCAGCAGGCCATCGAGCGCATGGTGGCGGAATACCGGCGGCGCCGGGACGCCGCCCTGGAGATCCTTGGCGCCGAGCCCGACCTGCAGTTCGTTAGGCCCGAAGGGGCGTTCTACCTGTTTCTGTACGTCGGCGAGACAGCGCCCGGTGACAACGCGGGCGCCGCGTTCGCCACACGGCTCCTGGAGAGCGAGGGGGTGGCGGTGGTGCCCGGTGCCGCGTTCCACGCTCCGGACTGGATCCGGGTATCGTACGCCGCGGCCGAGTTGGAGGTGGTGGAGGGAGTGCGGCGCGTCGTTCGGCTGTGGAACGCGCTGCGCGACAGCGCGTTAACGTCTCTGTAACAGAGGACCCACCCGCGCTGCACGGTCGTCGCCGGTCCCGGACGTCTGGTGACGCCGCCGAGCGCCAACGTATCTTTGGCGCACCGATGCCACGGCCTGCGGCGTCGCGCTTCGCCGTGCATTCGCGCGATGATGGAGACGGGGGGGTCACCACGGAGATTATCGCGCCAGAATGGAGCGGATGTGCTGAGCATTCCCGTCCGGATTCACCCAGCGGTGGAGTCACCGGGACCCGTCGAGTATCGATGGGACCCCGACACGGACATTCTCACCGCCAATCTCCCGCAGCCAGCGGGCCTCGACGGGCCGTCGGGGAGCGTCGACGTCGAGGGTCAGGACGGATCGTGGCTGCTGTTCGACGTGGCCGGGGGCCGCATTCGGGGCATCGAGGTGGCGGTCTGGCCCGCAGTGCGGAAGCGTGACGGTCTGGCGCCGCCCGGCGAGGTCGAGGATGCACATGTGACCATCGGTCGGTCGGGCGACAACGGTGCGGTTTCGGCGCTGGAGATCAACACCGCCCTGGCGGCGGAGTCCGACCATGCCGAACGCACGATTCATTTCAGGTTGGGGCCGTCGCGCAGCACGCGCACGGTGCGCATCGCGCGTGACCTGCTGCTCGACATCGATGGCCGTGACGGACTGGCGGGTGTGTGGCTGCTGGGGGTCCCCCCATTTCCCGAGGAGCAGTGATAACGACCATTGTGCTGGTTCGCGCCGATCCGAAGCACATTCCCGACACCGCCCGGGAAATCGCGGGGATAGACGGGGTGCAGGACGTGTATTCGGTGTCGGGCGAGTGGGATCTGGTGGTCATCGTGAAGGTGGCCAATTACGACCAGATCGCCGACGTGGTGACCGTGAAGTTCCCGGCGGTGAAGGGGATCGAGCGCACGCAGACGTTGACCGCGTTTCGCGCGTATTCGAAGAAGGACCTCGAACAGGCGTGGGACATCGGCGTGACCTGAGCGGCGTGCCGGCGATGGACGTTCGATCATTTCGCGAGCTGCGGCGCGCGTTCGGCGCGACGCTGCCGGAGGCGACCGCCGGATTCGGGGACGATACGCTGCTCGACATGGGTGCGCTGCCCGCCGAGCCACCGCGTCTCGAGGTGTGCGGGATCATCGAGGGGAACGAGACCCGCATCCAGTCGCACCGCCTGTCGAGCGTGGCGGAGACCGCGTTCGTCGCCTTTCTCGACGGCGTGCAGGAGAGCCGGGTGGCGGGCTACGTGGATGGCGTGCCGGTGGTGGGCGCCCGCGTGGCCGCGGTCATCCGCTCGCGCGTGGAGCGTCGCATGATCACCTGGGGACCGGGCGCCCGCGGCGGACTCCGGCTGTACGCACCACGTGCCCTGCTGCCGCCGACCGCGTGGAGCAGACTGCAGGGCGCCGGTCTGTCTCTGGTGGACACCCTGGAGGACAGTGCGCCGTCCGAGCCCCTGCATCCCGCGGAGATGCTTCGACGCGCGCTGCAGCGGGTGAAGGACGATCGCGAAGCGGTGGAACGCGAGCTGGCGGAACTGTGGTGCGCGTCGGCCCAGGCGCCGTTGTACGTGGACGGGGGACTCCCTCGCGGAGTGCGCGCGTCGTCATCGCCATGGTGCGTGGGCGTCGTCAAGAGTCATCATACTCTCTACGCGGTCGACGACGACCTTCGCACCGTCCTGTCTCTTCCCGCCGAGACGCGCTCCAGCGTCTTTCGGGTACACCGGAATCGGAGGCCGGACGTCGCGAGCTGGTATCTGCGCCTGCGCGACGCGCAGGGACACGACCTCATGTGGGGGCTGGTGCGGGTGGAGGTCGCGTTCACCGAGGACACGGTGGGGCAGCCGGCTCTCGCGAGCCGCGCCGACGCCATCTCGCGCTGGATACTGTCCGAGCGCAGTCCGGTTGCGCTTCCTGACCGGAGATGGGACCGGATGGCGTACGGAATCCGCGACTGCGAGGCGTACCTGCGGGCACTGCGCACTCGCGGCTAGGCATCGAGAACGATGCCGGTCTGCGGGGACCGGCGTCGATGCGCCACTGTGGACTGGGAGAACCATGGATCAGAACCAGCCGCCTGCCTCCAACGGCGCGCCGCAGGGGCACCAGCCCCTCGGTCGCGTGGTGGCGACGGAGCGAAAGCCCAACACCCCTCACGACTTCCACTTCTGGACGGCGCTGGATTCCCCGGTCGGGATCGGCACGATCGTACGCGTTGAGGGCGCCACACCCATCGACGGGCAGATTCCGCGCGTGTACGGCGTGGTGACGGAGGGCCTGAGCTACACCGATCTCGCAGTCGCCGCTGCACGACGTGATCGGGCTCGACGGGGCGCCTGGAGCCGGAGCCACCGCGCCCACGGAGCGCGCGGAGATCCGGCTGTACACGGCGGCGGTGCTCCGGCAGCTGCCTGAAGAGCCGCTGCAGCCGGTGCCGATGGGGGCGGTGCTATCTCGCCGACGCCGCGGACGTTGCCCTGGCGCTCCGCATGGACTCGTACCTCCGTCCCGGGGCGCGCACCGGAATTCCCGTGGGGCTGTATCGCGCCGGACGGACCCAGGCGCCGATCTATCTCGACGCGGATTTTCTGGTCGGCCCCGAGGCGGCGCATCTCAACATCACCGGCGTCTCCGGACTGGCGACCAAGACCAGCGCGATCGAGTTCCTCCTCGCCTCGCTCTTCGACCACTTTCCGGCCAGCAAGGGATCGGTGGCCGCCGTCTGCTTCAACGTGAAGGGCCCTGACCTCTGCTTTCTCGACCAGCCGACGCTCCTCGACGACACCGACCGGGAGATGTACGACGCGTTAGGCGTTACACCGCGACCGTTCCAGCGGGTGCGGTACTTCGCGCCCTACACGGCGCGCCGGCATTCCCTCAACACGCTTCGTTCCCACCCCGATCTGATGCACAACGTGTCGGCCCTGACGTGGGGCCTCACCGAGGTCCTCAAGTACGCGGCGGTGCTGCTCAACCGCGATGACATCGACGCCAAGGCCGACGCCCTGATCGACTTCATCAACGACCGGGTGGTCGGCAAGGAGTTCACCGACCACACCCTGCTCGGCGACCGCGTCTACCGGGTGCAGTCGTTCGGCGATCTCGATCAGTGGTTCCGCGAGCTGCTGCTGCGAATGGAAGAGAAGGGTGCGGAGGCATGGCGAACCCATCACGTGGCCACCATCCGGAAGGTGCGCAACCGACTCACCAACATTTCCACCCGCTGCCGCGGACTGGTGACCGACGACGGCGCCGTGAGCGACCTGCCGTGGGGCACCTTCGAGGACCGCGCGGTGTACGTGATCGACGTTGCCGGCCTCGAGGAAGATGCGCAGGACCTGATCTTCGCGCGCGTCATCTCCATGCTCCGGGAACACCTCGAACGCCGGGCGCTTGGCGTGAACCATGTCGTCGTCTTCGTGGATGAGCTCAACAAGTACGCACCGGCCGACGGCCCGGAGACCTACGTACGTCGCATGCTGCTCGATATCGCCGAGCGCGGACGGTACCTGGGGCTCGTGCTGTTCGGCGCGCAGCAGTTCCGATCGCAGGTGCACCGGCGGCTCGTTGGCAACGCCGGCACGGCGCTCTACGGCCGGATGGATCCGGACGAACTGGCGACACCCGGGTACACCGTGCTGGGGGGCGCGACCAAGACGAAGCTCGCCATCCTCGACAAGGGACAACTGATGGTGCGCCACCCGCACTTTACACAACCCGTCTTCGTACGCTTCCCGCGGCCGGCCGTGTTGTCGGGCCGCGATGGCATCGAGCGCTTTCCACAAGCCGAGGAGCCGTCCCTGGCCGAAGCGGTCATGAGGTCGCTTCGCACCCTCGATCCCACGATCACCCTGGGATTCGTGGAAGACACGTGTCTGCTTCACGATGAGCACGACGTCCTTCGCGCGCGCGACGCCACGCTTCGCGTGAAGCCGGACGACGTGAAGGCCTTCTTCAAGTCGCAGTTCCGCAAGACGATTCCGGGAACACCCGACCAGCGGCCGGCCCGTCCCCCCCTGCGGCCCACGCCCGTGGATGACCCGTACGGTGACTAGCGCGGCTTTGCTCGCCATGCCTCGACCCCCGGGACACGAACTTCGCCCTCACGGCCGCCGGCCGCCCCCTGCATGGGAGCGCGACGCCAGGATCGGCCGGTGAGACCATGCGCTGTCCTGATCGCTGGCCTGGTAGCGGGCATTCCGGCGCCGCACGCGCGCGCCGGAGCCCAGTCCGGCGCCGTGCTGCTGGAATTGCGTCCGCGGGCGGGCGATACCCTGCGACTGCGACTCGACCAGACCGTCGAGATGTCCGGCACCGTGATCGGGTCAGTCGATAGCCTGTCGATCGAGTCCAGTACGCTGGTCGTTCTCACACGGCTCATCATCGAATCCGCGGATTCCGTGAGCGCCACCGTGGTCGCCCTCACGGACTCCGTCCGACTCGCCAGCCCGCCCCATTCGGCCACCGGAAGCCTGCTCGACTGGGCGCGGGCCCTCCAGGGACAGCGCCTTCGCTTTCGGGTCGCCACCGATGGCTCCACCATCCTCGCCGGAAGGGTCGCGACCGGGAGAGCGCCGGTCGGTGGCATGCTTGCAGAGATGCCGGCAACCCTCCCCGTCCGTCCCGTCGCTCCCGGAGCGACCTGGACCCGGACCGTCGTGGTACCCCTTGTCGGGACCCCCGACCCTTCGGGAACGGCAACCCTCACCGCGACCTTCCAGTTCGATTCGCTGTCCCGATCGGGCGAACTCGCATTCCTTTCCCTGCGCGGCCGCCTCACGCGCGGACCAACCGAGTCGAAGGGCGACAAGGGTCGGGTGGCCGAGGTGGTCCAGACGTCGGGCACGGTCATCGGCCACGTGCTGGTCGATCGGCGTCGCGGATGGATCACCGACGCGCGCACCACGATCTCGTTGCGGTCACTGGTCACACCCGCCGACCGCAAGAAGCCTCCCATGCGGGTGAGGGTGACGATTTCGCAGTGGATGCGCGCGATGTAGCGGAGGGGGCACGCCGGAGCCTCCGCGCCCCGGCGTCACCGGCGGTGCCGCCCCGTCGTGGTCCGGAGCCGGAAACATCTGGCTCCGTCGATCGCGTATGGTACGCGGCGATCTATATTTGGCTGTTCGGCCGCCCGAGCGCGCGAGCCTTCCCCGTGCGGCCTGACGACCGGCCTCCAAGGCACGCGCGGTGACCATGCGTCTCGTACATCTCTCCGACCTGCACCTCGGGCACCGGCAATTCCAGCGACAAACGCCCGCCGGTATCAACCAGCGAGAGGCGGATGTCGCGTCCGCCTTTCGCGAAGCGATCGACGGCATCATTGCGCTGCGTCCGGACATCGTGTGCGTCGCCGGCGACGTGTTCCACAACGTGCGGCCGTCCAATCCGGCCATTCTGCACGCGTTCACGCAGTTCTCGCGCCTCGTGCACGCCCTTCCCGACGCGATCATCGTCATCGTCGCCGGCAATCACGATACCCCTCGGTCGGTCGAGGCGGGATGCATCCTCCGGCTGTTCATTCCGCTGGGGATCCACGTCGCAGACCTGGAAGCCAAACGGTTCTCGTTCCCGGAGCGCGATCTCTCTGTCTTCGCGGTGCCCAGCGACGCGGTCGGAAAGGTGGTGCTCGCGCCGGATCCCGACTTCCGCTGGAACGTCCTCGTGATCCACGGCCCGGTTGCGGGCATCGTGCCGGGAGGATCCGACCCCGAGCGCGCGGCGCGACAGCTCGATCCTGCCGAGCTGCGCTCGCCGCTATGGAGTTACCAGGCGCTGGGACACTATCACGTATATCACCAGATCCAGCCTAACGCGTACTACTCCGGCGCGACCGAGTACACCAGTTCGAACATCTGGGGCGAGCAGGCCGAGGAAAAGGCGCGGCGGCTGGGTGGCAAAGGGATGGTGGAGTTCGACCTGGAAACGGGGAAACGCGCCTTTCACCGGATCAGGTCCACCCGTGGGCTCGTGGACCTCCCGGTGGTGCGCGCGCGTGCCCAGACGGCGGCCGACATCGATGAGGCCATCCGGGCGAACGTCGATCAGACCCCCGGTGGCATCGACGACAAGATCGTGCGCCAGGTGGTCCAGGATATCCCGCGTCATGTGGCGCGCGAGCTGGACCATCGCCTGTTGCGCGAGTACCGGCGGCGGGCGTTGCACTTCCAGCTGGATGCGCGTCGACCGGAGGTGCACCGCACGTCGGCGGCCGGCGCGCCGGGCCGGCGTCCCTCGCTGGTGGAGATCGTGCGCGACAAGCTGCGCAACCGGCCGATCCAGAGCGACGTCGATCGCGAAGCGCTCGTGGAGCTCGGTCTGCGCTACCTCAGGGAAGCGGATTCGGCCGAGAAGTCTGCGCTGGCGGTGTCAGCGGAGCCCGAGTGAGACTCAACAGCGTCCACCTCGTCAACTTCCGGCAGCATGCCGACACCCGGATCGACTTCGATTTCGGGCTGACGGGAATCATCGGTCCCAACGGCAGCGGCAAGACGACGATCCTCGAAGCGATCGCCTGGGCGTTGTATGGGCAGCCGGCGGCGCGCGGGACGCGGGACTCGATCCGCTTCACCCGCGCCGGACCCCGTGCCCCGGTGAGCGTCGAGCTGGATTTCGAGCTCGCCGGCCATCGCTATCGCGTGCAGCGCGGCCTGACGAGTGCGGAACTGTACCTGGACGGCGGCGGCGAGCCGATTGCCAACACCATCACCGGCGTGGCCGAGTTGCTCCAGCGCCGCCTGGGCATGACGCCGGTCCGAGTTCTTCCACACGTATTTCACCGGGCAGAACGAACTGAACGTGATGGCGGCGATGGCGCCCACGGAACGCGCGCAGTTCCTGTCACGCGTGCTGGGCTACGATAGCCTGCGAACGGCGCAGGGCCTGGTGCGCGAGCGCCGCAAGCTGGTCACCGCCGAGATCTCCGGGCTGCGGAGTGCGCTCCCCAACGCGGATGCGGTGACCCGGATGCTGGAGGGAGCGCGGGCGCGCGCCGCCGCCGCGGCCGGCCGGCGTCAGGAGGCGATACGACCAGCGCCAGGCCGCCGATGCCGCGTTCGCGGACATCGCCCCGCGATGGGAAGCGGCGCAGGCGCGCGCGGGACGCGAGCCAGGCGATGCTGGCGGAACTGCGCGTGCGGGAGAATGACGAGATCGCCCTGGCACGCGATCTGGAGCGGATCGAGGGCGAGCTGCGGGAGATCGACACCGCCCGGGTGGAGCTGGAGCGCCTGGCAGCAGAGCTCGCGCCCCTGAACGAGGTGGTCGACGAGTTCGGTCGTCTGGAGGCGCTGGCGCGCGAGGAAGGGCGCCGACAGGCGATCACCGAGACGCTGCGCGCGCTGACCGACGAGCTCGAACGCCTGCGCGCGCGGCACGCCAAGATCGCCCGCGCACCGCAACTGGAGGAGGACGTCACTCAACGGCTGGAGCGCAAGCGCCGCAACCTCGAGGAAGCGTCAGGCGTGCTGGAGGCACGCCGCACCGAATGGGTACGCGACAAGCAGGAAGCCGAGACCCGGCGCGACGCCTTGCGGCGGCAGTGGGGGGAGCTCAAGGCCCAGCGGGACCGGATCGTCGACCTGGGCGAGGAGGGCGTCTGTCCCACCTGCACCCGGGTGCTGGGTGCGAGCTTCCGCACGGTGCTCGATCAGCTCGAGGAGCAGCTCGAGACGATCGAGGTGGACGGCCGGTACTTCACCACGCGACTGGAGCAACTCGAGGGCATGCCGGACGAGGTGAAGGCGCTGGACGGGCAGCGTCGCGCGCTCACCCAGGAGGTGGCGACCCTCGAACGGCAGCTGGCGCGCGTGCAGTCGGCGGTGCAGGAACTGGCGCAGCTGGCGCGTGACATCGCGGGGAAGGAAGCGCGGCACGAGACCCTGCGGCGCGATCTCGATGCGCTTCCGGTCGGATACGATGCGACGCGCCACGAGGCGTTGCGCCAGGAGGTCTCGCGGCTGGCACCCCTCAACGAGCGCGTGACGCGGTTCAGCGCGCTGCTGGAGCGCGAGCCGACGCTGACCGCCTCAGCGCGGTCGCACGCTGGCAGCCCTCGACCAGGTGCGGTCGCAGGTGGCAGCGCTGCGCGTCCAGTACGACGCGACGCGCACGTCCGAAGAGGATTACGCGCACCTGCACGCGCAGTACGATGCCGCCGCGGCGGCGGCGCAGGTGGCGGCGGCCGGGGTCATTTCCGCCGCCGCCGAGGAGTCCACGGCTGCCGAGTCCGTGGAGCATGCCGAGCGCGCGCGCCGGGAGATGGAGCGGATGCAGGAGACGCACGATCGGCTGCTGCGGGAGAAGCGGCTGCACGACGAGCTGGATCGCGCCTACTCCGATCTCCGGACCGACCTGAACCTCCAGCTGCGCCCGGAGCTGTCGGAACTGGCCAGCGGATTCCTCAATGCACTCACCGATGGTCGTTACTCGGAGCTCGAGCTCGACGACCAGTACAACGTGGTCGTGCTCGAGGAAGGCATTCCCAAGCCGGTGATTTCCGGCGGCGAGGAGGACCTGTCGAACCTGGTGCTTCGGCTGGCCATCTCGCAGATGATCGCCGAACGTGCCGGTCAGGCGTTCTCTCTGCTGGTGCTCGACGAGATCTTCGGTTCGCTGGATGAGCTGCGGCGGCGCAACGTCGTGGGGCTGCTCCGCGGCCTGCAGGACCGGTTCGAGCAGGTGGTGCTCATTACCCACATCGACTCGGTGCGCGACGAACTCGACCGCGTGATCCTGGTGGAGTACGACGAGGCGACCGGCGCGTCGCGCACCAGCCTGGCAGAGCCCGCCGAACTGCCGGACCTGGTCGCGGACTCGGCAGTGCTGGCCACCGCGGGAGACACTCTCCCATGACCACGGCGCGCGAGTGGCGGGTGGATCGCGATCTGCGCGGACCGATGCCCGCCGGTCCGGATGACATCGCCGCGCTCAATCAGCTCTTCAGCGATGCCTTCACGGAACGATATCGTCGCGACGGCATGATGGGCGTGCGCGTACCGCAGCTCAATCCGGCGATCTGGCGTATGCCATCAGCGACGCCGGGGGTGGCGCGCTGCTGTGGCGCGGCGACCGGGGCGAGATCGTCGCGTTCAACATCGCGCACCAGTCGGGATGCGAGGGGTGGATGGGGCCGCTCGCCGTGCGTCCCGAATGGCAGGGCAGCGGTCTCGGGAAGGCGGTCGTGCGGGCCGGGCGTCGACTGGCTGCGCGCCCGGGGTGCGACGGTGATCGGTCTGGAAACGATGCCGCGCACGATGGACAACATCGGGTTCTACTCCGGACTCGGGTTCGTGCCCGAGCGCCTCACGCTCACCCTCACGCTCGATGCCGCTGCCAGTGACGGCGACGCGCTGCTCCTGGGCCGGTTCACACCGGAGCGACGCGAGGACGATGATCGGCGTATGCCGCACGCTGACGCAGCAGCAGATCCCCGGACTACGACTATACGCGCGAGATACGGCTCACCCACGACCTCGCGCTCGGCGACACGGTGCTGATGCAGCGAAACGGGTCGCTGACGGGATTCGCGCTCTTTCACACGGCGCCTCTGGTGGAAGGGCGTGCCCGCGAGGAGCTGCGTGTCCTGAAACTGGTGCTGGCCACCGAGGACGACATGGAGACGATGGCACGTCTCCTCGCCCTGGTGGCACGCAGCGCGGCCACCAGACGCGTGGCCATTCGCGTACAGGGGGAGTATCGTGCGGCCTACGCGCGGCTGCTCCAGATGGGCGCCCGAGTGCGCTGGACCGACCTCCGCATGACGTCGGCCGGGTTCGACGAGCCGCGGGCGAGCTCCGGCGTGGTGCTCTCCAACTGGGAGATCTGACGCGCCGCCCACCGGCGCGGCGCAGAGTTCTCCACAGGCAACGTTACGGACGGGCGGGAAACGTTACGCCAGGTAACGTCGCGTACTCAGCCGGGCAGGTGTGCGATGCCGCACAGGCGCCATGTGCGGGGTGCGCATGGAGAGAGCGCCGCAGGCGTCCGTGCGTGATCATGGTGCCGGCGGCCGCTCTGGTTCGTCGTAGCACAGTATCCGCGCGGTGCCCTCAGCGCGATGCGTAACTCACGACTTTTCACGGGAACCGGGGGCCTCGCCGCGCGCTACGATCCGCCAGATCAGCAGGAAGATGCCGACGCTGAGGAGGAGGTGAATCCAGCCGGGCGCGTCGAACATGAAGGTGCCGACAGCCCAGACGATGAGCATTGCCAGCGCGGCGATTATTCCGATATCCATGGGAGTGATTTGACCGGTGTCGATCCCACCCATACATTGCCGGCGGCTCGAGAGACTCGGGGCGGAGAGATCGATTTTTTGAGCCAACAGGTCCTGCGAGGGGGCTCAACAACCTGTGATGACGTCATGCCCCAGTGCGGGGAAGGCGAAAGCATAGTGCGGGCCTTATTCCTTTCGTACGGGCTTCAAAAAACCCTCTTCGTTCCGACCGCCAGGGGGCTCCAGACGGAGCCCTCTGGCTTTCCTGCCCGGGTAATCCGGCGCCGCGCGTCCTCCCGGCGGGTGAACTTATGCGCGATCCCCTGCCTGGCTCAAGCGGACGCCGGTCGAGCCGCGAGGATTCGTGCACCCGGAGGCATCCCATGCCCACTGTGACAGTCACCCGGCGTCTGCATTTCAACGCGGCGCATCGGGTCCACAATCCGGCGCTCAGTGACGCCGAGAATTCCGCGCTGTTCGGCAAGTGCAACAACCCGAACTGGCACGGTCACAACTACGTGCTCGAGGTATCGGTCCGCGGATCGGTGGAGGAGCGCACCGGATACGTGTTGGACCTGGCGCGCCTTCGCGACCTGGTCAAACGCGAGATCATCGACAAGGTCGATCATCGCAATCTGAATCTCGAGGTGGATTTTCTGCAGGGCATCATTCCGACCGCCGAGAATGTGGCGGTGGCCTGCTGGCGGATCCTGGCGCCGCGGGTGGCGCCGGCGACGCTCGCGCGGATCCGGCTCTGGGAGACCGAGAACAACGTCGTGGAGTACGACGGTGCCTGACGCGGCCGGGGGCGCGTGGCCGGCGTGACCGGGGCGGGATCGCCGGGATGACGGGGACCCTCGACGGACGGACCGCGCTGGTGACCGGTGGGTCGCGCGGGATCGGGTACGCCGTGGCCCGTGCACTGGTGGGCGCGGGGGCGCGTACCCTGCTGCTCGCCCGGCCCTCGCCGCAGCTCACCGCGGCCGCCGAATCGTTAGGCGGCATGGCACAGGCCGTGGGCTGCGACCTCGGCCGCACCGCCGACGTGGAGGCGGCGCTCGCCGCCGTGCAGCGCCTGGCCAACGGGGCGCCCGACATACTGGTGCAGAACGCCGGGCTGTTCGTCCTGGCCCCCGTCGGGTCCCTGCCGCCCGAAGACTTCGCGCGCCTGCTCGGGGTGAACCTGCTGGCGCCATACCGCCTCGTGAACGCGCTGCTGCCGCAGATGCGTGAACGGGGCACCGGGCACGTGGTGACGGTGGGGTCGATCGCCGACCGCCGGGCGTTTCCCGGCAACGCCGCGTATGCCGCCAGCAAGTTCGGGGCGCGCGCGGTGCACGAAGTGCTGCGCGAGGAGCTCCGCGAGAGCGGTATCCGGGTCTCGCTGGTCTCGCCCGGGCCGGTCGATACGACGCTGTGGGACAGCGTCGACCCTGACCAGCGCGCGGCCCTGACGCCGCGCTCGCGCATGCTGCGACCCGAGGCGGTCGCCGACGCCGTGCTGTTTGCGGTCACCCGGCCCCCCGACGTCGACATCGAGGAAATCCGCCTGGCCAGGGCGTGATGCACATCGAACTGGTCGACGCGCTCCGCTGCGTCGAAACACACGAGCCCTCCTGGCTGGTGGCCACCATCGATCAGCAGGAAGGACGCTACATCGCGTCCGGCTCGTTAGGCTGTCCGGTCTGCTCGGCGCGGTATCCCATCCGCGATTTCGTGGCCGACTTTCGCGGCGGCCCGGCGCGCCAGCCGCCCGCCGGCGCCGCCGGGTCGATCCACACCGTCCCCCGCGCGCCCGCCACTGTCCCCCGCGCGCCCGCCACTGTCCCCCGCGCGCCCGACGAGGATGCGCTGCTGCGGGCAGCCGCCCTCCTCGACATCCGGACGCCGGGGGGACCCTATCTCCTGACCGGTGCCTGGGGCGCGCTGGCGACCGCGCTGTTCGCGGCCTACGACGCGCAATGCCTCCTGATCAATCCGCCGGCCTCGGTCATCCCCGCCGATGGCGTCTCCATCCTGCTCGTAGACTCCCGCATGCCGCTGGCGGCCGAGTCCGCGCGTGGTGCGGCCATCGACGAGTCGGTGGCGCGTGAGCCGACACTGCTCGCCGGGTCCGTGCGCGCCGTCCGGCCTCCGGGGCGTGTCGTCGCACCGGCGAGACTACCACTCCCGCCGTCTTTGCGGGAGCTGGCTCGCGACGACCAATGGTGGGTTGCCGAGCGCGCCCCCGCTCCGACAGAACCAGTGCCGCTGGCGCGGGCGCGCTGACCTACGGCCGCGCGTCGATCACGGCGTGCTCGCTGGAGTCGTACAGGGAGTCGATCAGATTCCGGTACCTGGTCTCGATGATCCGGCGCCGCACCTTGAGCGTGGGCGTCAGTTCGCCTGCCTCGACCGTGAAGTCGTGCCCCAGGAGCCCGACCTTCTTCGGTGTCTCGAAGCTTGCCAGCCCCATCAGCGTGTCGCCCAGTTCCTTCTTCATCTTGGCGTTGATGGTCGGCATGGCGAGGAGCTGGGCACGATCGGTCCAGATGATGTTGCGGAGCCTGGCCCACTTCTCGAGCTGCTCGAAGTTGGGCACCACCAGAATCGCCGGATACTTGCGCCGGTCGCCGATCATCACGGCCTGGCTCACGTACTTGTTGGTCTTGGCGAGATTCTCGATGGGCTGTGGAGCGATCTTCTTCCCGCCGGCCGTGACGATCAGATCCTTCTTTCGATCGGTGATCCGAACGAACCCGTCGTCGATCTGGCCGATGTCGCCGGTGTGGAACCAGCCCTCGGCGTCGATGGCATCGCGCGTCTCCTCGGACTTGTTGAGATAGCCCTGCATGACGTGGGGTCCGCGGGTGAGGATCTCGCCGTCGGTGTCGATTTGCACCTCGACCCCGGCGAGGGGACGTCCCACCGTGCCGATGCGGAAATGCTCAGGCGTGTTCACCGAGATCACTGCCGAGGTCTCGGTGAGCCCATATCCTTCGAGAATGGTGAGGCCGGCGGCATAGAAGAATGCGTTGATTTCCGGCGCCAGGGGCGCGCCACCGGAAATGAAGTAGCGCAGTCTGCCCCCGGTGCGGGCCCGGATCTTCGAAAAGACCAGCCGGCGGGCCAGGGCGTAGCGGGCCGAAAGCCAGGCTGAGGGCGCGCGCCCCGTCATGCGCTCGGTGGCCCATCGATTCCCGGTGGCTCGGGCCCACGAGAAGATCCGCTTCTTCACCGGGCCACCCGACAGCGCGTTGTCGAGCACCCTGGCGTACAGCTTTTCGTAGACGCGCGGCACCGAGCACGCCAGCGTGGGGCGCACCTCCTGCATGGCAATGGGCACGAGGTCGAACGAATCGACGTAGGCGATGGTGGCACCACACGCGAACAGGTAGTAGTCCGCCACGCGCTGAAAGACGTGACTGAGGGGCAGGAAGCTGAGTTCCGTGTCGTGGGTGTCGGCAGGGATGACCCGGCGGATCGCCACGATCTCCGAGTGAATGTTGTCGTGCGACAACATCGCCCCCTTGGGGACGCCGGTCGTCCCGGACGTGTAGATCACCGTCGCCAGGTCATCGGGGCGGACCGCCATGGCGTCCCGTTCGTACTGCGTGGCGCGGTCGGTGCTGTCGGCCGCCGCGCCGCTCGCCTCCAGGTCGCGCAACGCCATGTCGGCGCCGCGGCCGGCCTTGTCATCGAATGCGATGACGGTGCGCAGAGTAGGGGCCTGGCTGCGCACCGAAAGGATCTTGTCGGTCTGCGCCGGGGTCGACGTGAAAATCGCGGTGACACCGCTGTCGATGAGCAGATAGCTGACCTGCTCGGCCGGCAGCGAGGGGTAGATCGGCACCACGACCACACCGATCGTCAGGCAGGCCCAGTCCGCGATGGCCCACTCGGGCCGGTTCTCGGAGAGGATCGCCACCCGGTCGCCCCGGTGCACCCCGAGCGCGAGCAACCCGAGCGCCACCTGTCGCACGCGTTCCCGCAGCGTGCTGTGCGAAATGGGCTGCCACCGGCCCTCCACCCGCACCCGCAGCGCGTCCGGCTTGTCGACTTCCCGCGTCGTGGCGAAGAAGAGCGAGGTCAGCGTGCCAGGCGCGGCACGCTCTCCTTCACCGCGCGCGTACATGGGGCTCTCCGGAGTAGCGGCGAACGGTCGCAATGTTGGTCTATTTCGGCGTGACGGGAAGAACGAGCCGCACCGGCGCGCCGGCGAGCGCGCTCCCCCGGTAGGACGCCGTGACCATCACGATCACCGAGTCCAGCGGTGGTATGGTGACTCCGGGAAGCACCCTGAACCGGACCCGTCGCGATGCGATCCCCTGGGTGTCGGTGGTGTCGGTGGAAACGCCCGGCCGGCTTCGTCGGTGAGGTACACCCGTGACGTGTCACCCGGGGCAACAGGGGCGCCGTCGAACTCGAGCGCGAACGAGACGATCCAGGAATCGACCGGCGTGGCGACGTTATCGGCGTCGACCGAGAGCATCTTCACCTTCAGGTCGACCGACCGGTTCTGCTGCGGCGAATCGGGGAGCACGAGGCGGAGCGTGTCGATCGTGCCCTCGGCCGCCAGCGAGTCGGGGCGCGGCACCACCTGGATCTGCCTGACGACGCTTTGAAGGCCGGCTCCCGACGCCAGCAGTCGGGCCATGCCGGTGGTGGAGCCGGCGACCACGAGATTCCCGTCGACGATCGTCACCGTGGCATCGCGGCTCAGGAACTGGACCTGGGCGTCCGTCACCTCCGCGCCCGACGCCTCGAACAAGCGGGCGGACAGCGGCGCTACGGCACCGCTCTGGTCGCGCAGCGTGTCGCCCGCCACCACCGCCGGCCATGGGAGGGGGACGAACTCGATCGAGATGATCTCGTGCGGGTCGGTGGAGATCGTGATGCATGCCCCCACGGCCGCCACGGAGGCGGTCCACCACCATCGACGCTTCATCGAAATCGCTCGGCCAGCAGCGTCGCCAGGTTCACGTAAGCCTGCGCCGCCGCATCGGCCGGCGAGCGGAGCACCACCGGCTGTCCGGCGGCGAATGCGTCCACGGCCGCCAGGGTCCGCGGGATCCGGACGTCGAACACCATGTTGTGGGGAAGATGCGTCTGCACGTATTGCGCGATGCGCTCGGACGACGGATTCCCCTGTTCGTACATGGTGAGCAGGATGCCGTCCAGGATCAGGTCGCCGTTGGTCGCCACGATTTCCTGAATACCCCGCAGAATCTGGGGCGTTGTCTGGAGCGCGAGGGGCTCGCACTGAAGCGGAACGATCACATGCTGGCTCGCGTGCAGCACGCGTTGGACGATCGGACCGAGGCCCGGAGGGGTGTCGACCACCACCACGTCGCAGCGCTCACGCGCAGTCCGCAGCAGCTCGTCCACGACGTCGGTGCGCGAGACCAGCGTGATGTAGCGGGAATGATCCGACTCGTCGGTCACCGAGCCGGTGAGAATGACCCGGAGCCAGGGCAGGGCGGTGGGGAGGAGCACCTCGCGAAGCGACCGATCGCCCGTGAGGTAGTCCGCGAATCCGTACGGCGGATGGCCGCGTCGGAGCCCGGCGCCGTAGCGCACCGCTCCCTGGGGGTCGACGTCCACGAGGAGGGTCTTCATCCCCCGGCGCGCGAAGGCCGCCGCGAGGTTGACTGAAGTCGTGGTCTTGCCAACGCCACCCTTCTGGCTGACGACCGCGAGAACACGACCCACGTTACGGCTCTTTTGCCGAAGGCTCCGCGGATGGCTCGGCACTACCCGGCGCCCGGAGCGTGGCCAGCGTCTCGCGGGCGTGCTCGACCCATCGGTCGGCTTCCGGTCCGGACGGCGGCGTGGCGAGGAACGCGTCGAGATGCGACTCCGCGCCCGTGCGATCGCCGCGACGCAGCAGCAGGTACGCCAGGCCATAGTGCGCGCCGGACAGCGACGGCTGTACCTCGAGGGCCCGGCGATAGCAGCGGATCGCTTCGTCGTGGCGGTTCAGTTTCGTGTACGCGATGGCCATGTTCTGCAGCACGCGGGCGTCGTAGGGCTTGTCGCGCAGCGCGAGCCGGTACGACGTGAGCGCCGCGTCGTAGTCACCCTGGCGCTCCAGTGCCAGCGCCTCGTTGAGATAATCGACGCGCTGTGGCTTGAGCTCGCTGTCGGACCTGCCGCCAAGCAGGCGGCTCCACCAGGACATGCGTGTTGGGAGTCGGCTGAGGTGCGAGCGCCGCGAGCGACACCGAGGCACAACGCGGGCGTACCGCCGAGGACGCCCGCAACGAGGGCAAAAGTATCGCCGGTGTCCCCTCCGAGCAACCGTCTTCGCACGCGCCACGCACATCGATCCCTGTCAGCGCGCACCCAACTCGCTTCCCCGGAAACGCGGCGATAGGTTTTGGCACATGCCGTCGCCGCCGACCGTTCGGCGGTGGTGCGTCACCTTTCTCACCGCGCCGATATCAGGTGGATCCCAAACAGGACGTATTCGAGGTCGAATGGCCGCTGTTCGGCGAGCTCTCCCGCGCCCTCGCGTTGAAGGTGGCGCGGGACTACGAGCCGGAGATCGTGGTCGGCATCGCGACGGCCGGCGTGATTCCCGGTGCCGTGGTGGCGGCGATTCTCGATCGCGACTTTCGCTCGATCCTGGTCACCCGACGGGAAGAGCGGGTGCACGTGCGACAGACGCCGGCGGTCCTGGGGCAGGCGCCGCAGGAGGTGCGGGGCCGGCGCGTGCTGATCGTCGATGAGACGTGCGATTCCGGCGAGACGATGCGGCTGGCGGTGGCGGCGATCGTGAACGCGGGAGCCGCCGAACTGCGCACCGCGGTCTCGTTCCGGACCGGCCCGTACGAGCCGGATTTCTACGCGCTCGCCACCGAGAGCACGATCGTCCTTCCGTGGGACCGCGAAATCCTGGTGGACGGAGCGTTGCGGCCGAACCCGAAGTATTCGCTCGGCGCCCCGTAGGAGCCCGGGGACCGTTAGGCGGCGGCGTGCACCGCCAGCTGGTAGGTGGCGCCGCGTCCCATCTCGTCGTAGACCGCGTCCATCATGTCCGGATTCCCGACCAGGAAACGGCAGCGGGGGTGTCCGGCCGAGCGACACTCGACTTCCAGGACGGCCACCGGTGCGCCAGCCAGACGTCCAAAGAGATCGGCGAACATGCCGGTGGTGATATGGCAGGCGGGATGGTCGGCGTGTTCCGCGTCGTCCGCCTCGCCCCAGTCGGCCGAGTCGAGCGTCGCCACCACCTGATCGATTGTCCCGATCTGGATGTGGCCCCATCCGGTCTCACCGAAGAACTCCGAGATCCGCTGCTCGAAGGTCTCGACGTCCAGATCCTCGGCCGCGATGTCGCTGTGCGAGGCGAGCCATTGCCGAAACGCCGCGAACAGGGAATCGCCGCCGGCGTAGCCGGCCTCCTGCAGGGCCTCCGCGGCCCGTGGGCCGCTGTCGCGCAACAGGGCCGAACGCAGCGAACGCAGCGACGCCCGTGTGAGCGACATGAGGGGGGCAGCGGTATGATCGATCGACTCTGGCATGGCGGTCCGCGTTATGGTCCGATGCGCTGCAGCAGTCCGGCTTCGTCGATGATCTCGACGCCGAGCGCTCGCGCCTTCTCCAGCTTGCTGCCGGCCGCGTCGCCGGCGACCAGCAGAGACGTCTTCTTCGACACACTGTCCGTCACCCGCCCGCCGTGGCGCGCGATCAACGCGGTGGCCTGCTGCCGGCTGAGCGTCGGAAGTGTCCCCGTGATGACGACTGTCTTGCCGCGCAGGGCACCGCCGGCGGCGACCCCCCCGGGCTCGGTGAATGTGAGCCCCATCACGCGCAGTCGCTCCAGGAGCGCCCGGGCGGCGTCGTCGCGCAGGTAGTCCACGAGCGAGTGCGCGATGATGTCACCGATCCCGCGCACCGCGGCGATCTGCTCCTCGCCGGCCTGCATCAGCGCGTCGAGCGACTGGAACTCCCGCGCCGAGCAGTTCGGCGGCGGTGGCGCCCACGTGACGGATGCCGAGCGCGAAGAGGAGCTTCGAGAGCGGCCGCTGCCTGGATTCCGCGATGGCGGCGACCAGGGCCTGGGCACTCCGTTCGGCGAATCGATCGAGGGCGACCAGCTGCTCCGGCTGGACGGCGTAGAGATCGGCGGCATCGTGTACCAGGTCGGCGTCGATGAGCTGTTTGAGGCGGGCGTACGACAGCCCGCGGATATCCATGGCCCCCCGCGAGGCGAAATGGACGAGCGCCTCGAGGCGTCGGCCGGGGCAGGCCACGTTCGGGCAGTAGTACGCGACTTCGTCGTCGTCGCGGATCGGTGCGCGTCCCGCAGACCGGGCAGTGCTCCGGCATGTGCCAGGGACGCTCGGCTCCGGTCCGCTGGTCGGGCAGGGGGGCGATGATCTGGGGGATCACCTCGCCGGCGCGCTTCACCTGCACCCGGTCGCCTATCCGCAGATCCTTGCGCCGGATCAGATCCTCGTTATGCAGCGTGGCGTAGGTGATCGTGGCCCCGCCGATTTCGACCGGCTCGAGGTCCGCGTACGGGTTGAGGGCGCCGGTGCGGCCCACGTTCACGCGGATGTCGAGCAGCCTGCGTCTCGGCGATGTCGGGCGCGAACTTCCGCGCGATGGCCCACCGCGGCTCGCGTCCGCCGACCACGCCGAGATCGTCCTGGAGGGCCAGGGCGTCGATCTTCACCACGCCGCCGTCGATCGCGAAGTCGAGCGCCGGCCGGATCTCGGTCTCCAGGGCGTGGGCCCACGCGCATGACATCGTCGAGGGTGGCGCAGCGGCGGTGATGCGGCGCAACGGGCACGCCCCATGCGCCGAGCGCCTCCAGCGCCTCCGACTGCGTCGTGACCGGCAGCGGCTGGCCTGGAGGCGTGACGATCGAGTAGGCGAAGAACCGCAGCGGGCGCGTGGCGGTGATGGCCGAGTCGAGCAGCCGCAGCGAACCCGAGGCGGCGTTGCGCGGGATTGGCGAATACCTTTTCACCGCGACGCACGAGCTCCTCGTTCATCTGCTCGAAGAGCGCGAACGGGTAGTAGATCTCGCCGCGGATTTCCACCACTGGGGGCGGCGGCGATCGCCCGGAGTCGGAGGGGCACGTCGCGCACGGTGCGGAGGTTGGGCGTGACATCCTCGCCCACCGTCCCATTGCCGCGGGTGGCCCCGGCGGTCAGCACGCCCTGTTCGTAGATGAGGCTCACCGCCGCGCCGTCGATCTTGAGCTCGCACGAGTATCCGGCCCGGCGCACGTCCTCGCCGGCCACGCGGACGAGGCGCTCCTCCCACTCGCGGAGCTCGTCGTCCGTGAACGCGTTGCCTAGCGAGAGCATCGGGACCGCGATGCGCCCGCTTGGGCAGGGTGCTCTGGGGAGCCGCGCCGACGCGCCGGGTAGGCGAGTCGGGGGTGCGGAGCGCCGGGTGCAGCGCGCTCGAGGTCCTGCAGCTCGCGGAACAGCCGATCGTACTCCGCGTCCGGGATGGTCGGACGGTCGAGGACGTAGTACTCGTGCGACGCGCGGTCCAGCCGGTCGCGCAAATGGGCGGCCCGGGCCGCCAGATCGGCCGTCCGCGCGTCGGCGCTCATGCCTCCCTCCCGGCCCGGCGCCCGTGCTCCCAACCGGCGCCCGGCCGGGCGCGTGCCCCCGGTCTTCTACTCGGCATCGCCCTCGGCGCCAGCCGCTTCCGGCGGCAGTCCCCCCTGAAGGAGGAAGTTCTCCACGAAGAAGAGGCCACTCTCGCCGGCGCGCCGTACCATGCGGAGCAGGGTGTCCATGCTGGTTACTTCCTCCCGCTGCTCCGAGACGAACCACTCCAGCATGTTCCTGCTCGTGTGATCGCTCTCCTTCACGGCGCGGTCGACGATGGCATTGATCTGCCCGGTCACGCGCATCTCGCTGTCGAGCGACAGCCTGACGGCCTCCTCGGCGGACTTGAAACGGGATGTGGGTGCGGGGATCTGCGGGATGCGCACCTCCGCGTCCGCTTCGACCAGAAACTTCACGAACCGCATGGCGTGATCCCGTTCCTCCGCCGCCTGCCGATAGAAGTACCTGGCCAGCATCGGAAGGCCATCGCGGTCGAAGTACACCGCGATCGCCACGTACTGGTTCGACGCCGCCAGCTCGTTCCCGATCTGCTGGTTCATGGCGCCGTTCATCGGCTTGGAAATGAGCATGGTTCCGAGAGTTGAGGGTCGGTGGGGCGGGGCGATGACCCCTGGCGGCCGCTACCGACGAACGTCCGCCGGGCGCTGCACGTAAGCTACCAAACGCCGGCCCCGATTGATGCTGGTCGCACACGGCATCCCCATCCAGTGGGCGCTAACACATCGTGAGAGCGGGGCGTCAAAGGTCGTGTGGTCCATCTGAAGTTGCCAGTCGCATCCCCCGTTTCCCGAGCCTACTTGGATGCCCTCTTCCGTCCGCGAACGACCACCCGCGTTTCCTCCGGTGATCCGACAGCCAGAGTGATGGACGCGCTGCGCCGGATCGTCCGAGCCCTTCGCGCCGCCGACCGTGCTACGGAGCGTGCGGTTCGGCGTGAGTGCCGGCCAGCTGTTCGTGCTCCAGCAGCTCGCCGAGGAGCCGCGACAGTCGCTTCAGCGGCTGGCGGAGCGCACGCTGACCGCCGCCAGTTCCGCATCCGAAGTCGTCGACCCGATTGGTGAATGCCGGCCTCGTCAGCCGCAGCCGCTCCCTGGAGGACGGGCGCCGCGTCATTCTCGAGGTGACGGCGTCAGGTCACGGTGTGCTGGCGCAGGCGCCACGACCGGTGCAGCTGCGCATGATCGACGGGCTTCGGCAACTCTCCGAGGAGGAGCGGCATTTGCTCGCCGACACCATGGACACCTGGTTGGTGCAGGCCGGCCTGGCCGGCATCCCGGCCACGATCCTGTTCGACGTCGTGGACGAATGAGATCGTCGTCAGGCGGGGCGGCGTCGTGGCTTCACTGAAGCCCGCCCCGTCACATGAGGTCGGGCGCCCCGCCGCCGTTTCGCGCGGCTAGAGTTCTGCCGGGGGGCTGTCGCTCCGTGGCGGCGTCTCCCCGTCCGCCTCGTCGACGATCACCTGCATCGCCACCGACGTGAGGCGCTCGAGTTCCTCGTCGCTGGCCCGCGGCAGGAGCGTTTCCGCCCACAGATGCTCGGCGCTGGTGGCGTGCCGTTCGAGGAGACGGCGCAGGAAGGCGATCAGGGCGATGCGCTCGAGCGCCGCGCGCCGCTCCCGCTCGGCGTGGTCGCCGGTGGCGCGCTGCAGCGGTCTCGAAGCGATGCGCGTTACGCAGCGCCTTGCGCGGTCAGCGAGGCGATCATTTCGCAGAACCGGATGTCGCCTCGGAAAAAGGCGTGGACCCGCGCTCGGTGCGCAGGAAGACCGCGCCGATGACGTTCGTGCGCCAGCGCACGGGCACGACCACGATCGAGCGGACGCTCGCGATCGTCGAGCGTGGGGCGCACACGTCTCGAGCATCGGTTCGCGCGATGCGTCGGGGATGAACACCGTCTGGCCGGACGTCGAAGGCCTGCTTGAGCTCGGGATAGCGGTCCAGGTCGACCACCAGGTTGCGGAGCGACGGATTCTCGTAGGTCGCGACCAGGCGGACCTCGGCGGCGACGTCGCCGGCGAGGTAGATCGAGCAGCGGTCGAGGCCAAAGAGGTCACCCAGGCGGCTTGCGATCCGCTGGAGGATCTCGCGTGAAGTGCAGCGAGGATGGAGATCTCCTGCAGAATGTCCACGGCCGCGAGCAGCTGGTCGCGCTCGCGAGAGAGCTCGCTCGACGCGCGCCTGGAGGCGCGCCGGATCGTCCGCCGCGTGCGGCGTCGGCGTCGATCGGGGTGATGACTCCAGGATACTCCATTGGGGGCGTCGGAATGGATCGACACCGGCGTGAGGGCGCGGCAGCGCGCGGTCACGCGGATGCGATGCAGATGATGCGTCATGCTTCAGACGGTGCGGAGGCGCGCGACGTCAATCTGTGCGGCGCCGCACACCGGCGATCCGACGTGGACTGGACGTCGGAGCGGCGCCTCACAGCGGCGCTGCGAGCCGGCTCACCTACTTCAGGTGCTTCAGCTCGGCGGCCTGCCTGTCGCTTGTACAGAGGATCGTTGACGTCCGTGCGCTCGCTGGCGTTCACGACCCACTCGAACTGTTCGCGCGCCTTTGCTTTCTCTCCCACGTCGACGTAGATCTTGCCGAGGTCGAGATGGTGCGACGAGGCGGGTGGGGTCAACGGCCACGGCGCGCTCGAGATTGGAGACCGCGTCCTTCCAGTTGGCTTCACCCAGCACTCCCCCGCCAAGCAAATGTTGTGCGAAGAAGCGCTCGAAACCGCTGCAGCCGCATCACCTCGGCGTTCCATTCGCCCAGGACATGAAGCGCGCCAGGATGATCGGGATCGACCTTGAGCGCCGCCAGCGCCTGTTCGCGGATCTCGACCGCGTACCTGACCCGCTCCTTGGCGCCGACGATCTGCGCCATCCGGCCGAGCGCGCGCGCGAGGTCAGAACTGCGCCTCGGCGTTCGTCCGGCGCCATCGCTACGGCGCGACGCGCGTACTTCTGGGCTCGCTGGTACAGTTCCTTGCTGATCGAGGCGTCCGATCCGCCTTCCCCGAGATCCACCGCGCTGCCGGAGGCCTTGGCCCAGGCATTGGCATTGGTGGAGTCGAGGGCAATGGCGGCTTCGTAGTGCTTGAGGGCCTCGGCCGGCTGAAACGCCGCATGAAGCACTGTCGCCAAGGGCCATCTCGTCGGAGACGGTCTGTGCTGGAGCCAGGCGGCTGCCCGCGAGGCCGATGGATATCAGGAGGAATCGTATCAGGGTGATCATGCGCCCTCCGCCAGGGCTATGGTGAGGTTGGGCCGCGAGGAGGCGGAAGGGGGTCGTTCCGGCCGGCCGTCCCGGGGATCGTGGGCTTTCGGTACACCGCAGGCATCCGTATGGTCGCCAATCGCCTGATTGAACGGAAGCGCGACGGCGGCCAGATCGCGCCGGAGGAATGGAGCGAGCTGCTGGGGGAGTATCTGCAGGACCGGATCCCCGACTATCAGATGGCGGCGCTCCTCATGGCGATCTTCATCCGTGGACTCGATCGAGAGGAGACGACGGCGCTCACCGACGCCATGGTGGCCAGCGGCGCCTCGCTCGATCTTGCCGATCTGGCGCGGCCCCGCATCGACAAGCATTCGACTGGCGGGGTCGGTGACAAAGTCTCGCTCGTGCTGGCGCCGCTGGTCTCGTCGCTCGGGGTCTGCGTTCCAATGATGTCGGGACGCGGTCTCGGCCACACGGGCGGCACGCTCGACAAGCTCGAGTCCATTCCTGGATTTCGCACGAACCTTTCCCTGCGGGAGGCGCGCAGCCAGCTCCAGCGCGTCGGATGCGTGCTGATGGGGCAGAGCGACGAGATCGCGCCGGCCGATCGTCGGCTGTACGATCTCCGTAACGCCACAGCGACCGTGGAGAGCATTCCGCTGATGGCGGCCAGTATCATGAGCAAGAAGCTGGCCGAAGGACTGACCGGCCTGGTGCTCGACGTGAAACGCGGGTCGGGAGCTTTGCTGCCGGAGGTGGAGCGGGGGTTGGCGCTCGCGCACCAGATGGTGTCAGTGGGGCGCGACCACGGTCTCCCGGTCGTGGCGCTGGTTACGGCGATGGACCGGCCGCTCGGTCGCGCTTGCGGCAACGCCCTCGAGGTGGAGGAGGCGGTCTACGCGTTGCGGGGCGAAGGGCCGCCGGATCTGATGCGCGTCCTCTACGCGTTAGGCGCGGAGATGCTGGTGCTGGCGGGCGTCGCCGACAGCCGGGACACCGCGGTTCGTGCCATGGAGGTGTCGATCTCGTCGGGGCGGGCTGCGGAGAAGTTCCAGGAGATCGTGGCGGCGCAGGGCGGAGACGCCGGCGTGGTGGACGATCCCTCGCGGCTGCCGCAATCGCGCGAATGC
The DNA here is from genome assembly GCA_963740565.1 of uncultured Gemmatimonadaceae bacterium. Lineage (GTDB taxonomy): Bacteria > Gemmatimonadota > Gemmatimonadetes > Gemmatimonadales > Gemmatimonadaceae > CAVUFA01. The sequence continues at coordinate 45,265 of CAVUFA010000008.1, forward strand.
GAGCTGTTCACCGCGCGACGGAACGGCGTAGTGGCGTGGGTGGAACCCCGCGCGGTGGGGCGAGGTGTGGTGGCACTGGGGGGCGGTCGGAGCCGGGTAAACGACGAGGTAGACCCCAGCGTGGGATTCGTGATCGGTGCCAGACCTGGCGACCTGGTGCGCCAGGGCGAACCGCTGGCCACGATCTTCGCGCAGGACGCAGCGGGGGTCGCCGCCGGACGCGTCGCCCTCGAGGCGGCCATCCGGATCGAGGATGAGGCCGATCTGCCGCTGCCACTCATCTCGCATCGCGTCACGGTGGCCGGCGCCGAGCCATACCTGGAGGAGCCCGCCGAGCCGCTGGTGCATAACGAATAGCGCGGGGAGCACCTCGGGATAGCGCGGGGAGCACCTCGGGACGCGCTGCGCCGCTCGCACGCGCCAATCGCCGTCATCGATGCGCCCGACATCGCGCGGGCCTGTTGCGGGACCGCGTTCCCGGCGCATATTGGCCGCCGACCGCGATGACGGAGGGTGGCTGACGCCACGGCTCCGCGACCCTCGGCCTCAGCCCGTCCGTGACATGGAACTCACGATCAAGCGCCTTGCGCGCCCGGCGGCCTTCGGCGCCCTGGCGGTGGCCGCCGGAGTCATCGGCCTGTACGTCCTGATTGCCTTCGTTGCGCGGCCGACGCCGCCGGGCGGGATGCCTGTGGCCCTGTCGGCGCTGACCTGGATCGCGGTGGCGGTGCCGGTGGCGGCGATAGCGGCCGCCCATGTGGTCTACGCGCTGGTGCTCTTTCGCTACGCGCGACGCCCGTAGCGCGCCCTAGACGTCGAGGTTGCTCACGAACCGGGCGTTGGCCTCGATGAACGCGCGCCGCGGTTCGACGTCGTCGCCCATGAGCGTCTGGAAGATCTGGTCGGCGGTGATGGCGTCTTCCATGCTCACGCGCAGCAGGGTACGGCGCTCGGGATCCATCGTGGTGTCCCAGAGCTGGTCCGGGTTCATCTCGCCGAGTCCCTTGTAGCGCTGCACGTAGACGGTGCTGCGCCCGTCGCCGTTCCCCAGGCGGTCCATGTAACTCTCGCGCTCCTTCTCGTCGTAGGCGTAGAACTCCTGCTTGCCCTTCGGCGACGCGGTAGAGCGGCGGCTGCGCGATGTAGATGTACCCGGCGTCGATGAGCTGCTGCATCTGCCGGAAGAAGAACGTGAGCAGCAGCGTGCGGATGTGCGCGCCGTCGACGTCGGCGTCGGTCATGATGATGATCTTGTGGTAGCGCGCGTTCTCGAGCTCGAACTCGTCCTTGATGCCGGTGCCGATCGCCGTGATGATGGTGCGGATTTCCTCGTTCGACAGCACCTTGTCGATCCGGGCCTTCTCCACGTTGATGATCTTGCCGCGCAGCGGCAGGATCGCCTGGAACTCGCGGTTGCGCCCCTGCTTCGCGGAGCCGCCGGCGGAGTCGCCCTCGACCAGGTAGAGCTCGCACAACGCCGGATCGTCGAGCGAGCAGTCGGCGAGCTTGCCGGGCAGGTTGCCGACGTCGAGCGCGGACTTCTTGCGCGTGAGGTCGCGCGCCTTGCGTGCCGCTTCCCGCGCGCGCGCCGCCGAGACGGCCTTCTCGATGATGATGTTCGCGGTCGCGCGGATGCTCGTCGAGGTAGGCGCCGAGCCAGTCGTTCACGACCGTCTTGACCGCGCTCTCCGCCTCGGAGTTGCCGAGCTTGGTCTTGGTCTGCCCCTCGAACTGCGGCTCGCGGACCTTGACCGACAGCACGGCGGTCAGCCCCTCGCGCACGTCGTCGCCGGAGAGCGTGAAGTCGGCCTTCTTCAGGAAGTTGCCCTTGCTGGCGTAGTTGTTGATCGTGCGCGTGAGCGCCGACTTGAAGCCGGTGAGGTGCGTCCCGCCCTCGTGCGTGTTGATGTTGTTGACGAAGGAGAAGACGTTCTCGTTGTAGCCGTCGTTGTACTGCAGCGCGAGCTCGATGCCGATGTCGTCCTTCTCGGTATCGAGATACAGCGATCTCGCGGGTGCAGCGGCTTCCGGCTGGCGTTGAGGAACTGCACCATCTCGCGCAGGCCGCCCTTGGCGTGGAACGTGTCGACCTTCGCCGGGGTCTGCGCGCTCGTCGGTGAGGGTGATCGTGACGCCCTTGTTGAGGAACGAGAGCTCGCGCAGCCGCGCCGCGAGCGTCGCGTAGTCGAAGAGCAGTTCGGTGAAGATCTGGGGTCCGGCTTGAACCAGATCTTGGTGCCGCGTCTCCTTCGACCCCGACCTTGCCCAGCACCTTGAGCTTCGTGGTCGTGATGCCGCGCGCGAAGTCCATGTAGTGCTCCTTCCCGTCGCGCTTCACCCAGACCTTGAGCTGTTCCGACAGCGCATTCACGACCGACACGCCGACGCCGTGCAGGCCGCCCGACACCTTGTACGATGCCTTGTCGAACTTGCCGCCGGCGTGCAGCACGGTCATGGCCAGCTCGACGCCGGGCATCTTCTCCGTCGGGTGCGACGTCGACCGGAATCCCGCGCCCGTTGTCCTCGACGGTGACGGAGTTGTCGGCGTGCATCGTGACGCGCGATCGCGGTCGCAGAATCCGGCCAGCGCCTCATCGATCGAGTTGTCGACCACCTCGTAGACCAGGTGGTGCAGACCGCGCGCGGACGTCGATCCGATGTACATGCCCGGGCGCTTGCGAACCGCCTCGAGTCCCTTGAGGACCTGGATGTTGCCGGCGTCGTAGCGCGTTCGCTGATGGCTCGTCTGATTTGGCCATGAAGCTCAGGGGGTTGGCGACGGTTGTGTGGTGCCCGAACAAACAGCGAAACTGCAGGCGGAAAGGATCCACTCAAATGTAACCAGACCGGCGGCCGAAATCAACCTCGCAATGCGTCTATCCTAAGCGATTGTTCGATAAGCGTCTTAGCGCGCCGAGCAGCCAGCGGATCCGCGCGATCCGGCCGTCGCTCGCGAACGTCCGTTGATGCCGCTGCCAGGAGTCTCGCGCTCCAGCAGCGACAGTTCGGTCATCCACGCGCTGGTGGCGACGGCCACGAACAGCGTGCCGTCGGCTGCCACCGACATGCGGCGTCTGTGACCGCCGCGATCTGCCGGTCCGACCAGCTCCGTCCACGTCTCGGGAGCACCGATGCCTGCTCGATCCGCGCGGCCAAGCCGCGCCTCGAGATACCGGCGACGCATCGCCCACCGGCGACGTCGCCGATCGGAGTCGTTAGGCATGCGGGGTCCACGGTCGCGCGCGCTACGCTCGGTCTCACGCGCCGCCAGCGGCGCGACTCAGCACGCCGTCCCGGATCCGCAGCGCGGGAGACCGGTCAGGGCCTCGGCGGAATATCGTCCGGCCGGGGCACCGCCAGACACGGTCTGCCCGTCCATCCCGCGTCGGCCAGCAGCCGCAGCATGCGGTCCGGGCTCGACGCGCGTCGAGCTCCGCGAACGGATCGTCGAGCAGCACCAGCGGCTCGCGGCCGCTGCGCTCGCGTAGTGTACGGCGCCTCCAGCAGCCGCAGCGCGATGGCCGCCGTGCGCTGCTGACCTGCCGACCCGTAGCGACGCGCATCGCGTACGCGCCGAGGCGGAGCTCGAGGTCATCGCGATGCGGCCCGACCTGCGTGATGCCGCGCTGCAGGTCGCGCGTCCCGGTGTCGCGGCGAGGGCGGACGGCCAGCGCGCCGCGCGGTCTCGTCCTCGGAGCTCGGGTCGTCCAGCGCCACGCTCGACGTCAGCGGAGGCTCGGCGCGGCTCCCGCTCGCCGATGGCGCGACACAATCGGCGTACGGCGCGCGGGCCCACGCGACCCACGCCTCGCGCTCGCACCGCGCAGCACGGCGCCGTGCTCGGCGAGCGGCGGTTCCCAGACGGCGACGCGGCCGCCGCATCGGCGAGCCGCCGCGCGAGCGCCGCGCAGTGCCGCGTTGCGCTGCAGCGAGCGCGGCCCGGTAGTGCTGCAGCGCGTGCAGGTAGCGGCGCGACGATGAGCGCCAGCAGCACGTCGAGAAAGCGCCGCCGCAGCGCCGGGCCGCCCGACACCAGCGTCACGTCGGATCGGCGAGAACGACCACACCGGGCAGGGCGCCCAAGCGCATCGCTCAGGCGGCTGCACTCCACGCCGTCGAGCATGATCTTCTTGCGCCGGGTTGCGCGTTCGAACCCCACGCCGATGGTGTCACTCGGCGCGCCACTCGGCGGTCGCCGCCGACGTGGAACCCCGGGGTCGCCGAAGCGCACCAGGTCCTCATCGCGCGCGCCCGCGCATCGAACGAAAGCAGGTGACAGTAGTAGATCGCCTCGAGGAGGTTCGTCTTGCCGTGGCCGTTGTCGCCCACCACCGCGAACCCGGCTTCGGGCGCGTCGAGATCGACGTGTGCGAGGTTGCGGAAGTCGTGAATGGTGAGCGTGGCGCAGTCCGCCGCGGCCGCTCGTGGCGTCGCCGCGTGCGGGCGGCCTGGTCCGTCATCGACGCCACTCGGGCCGCCGACTCACCGGCCGGTGAAACGCTGCGGGGCCGCTTCTCGAGAAACGCCGTCGTGCCCTCCGCGCATGTCCGTCGCTCCGCGGCCAGCACGGCCGAACAGCTTCGCCTCGAGGGCGAGCCCGTCGGCGAGCGGGCAGGTCCCCTGCCGCGGTTCACGGCCTCGATGCACGAGCCGACGGCCAGCGGCGCGTTGGCGAGCATCTGCCGCAGCATGGTCTCGGCCGCGGTCAGGAGCTCGCCCGCGGGCACGACGCGGTTGACCAGCCCGATGCGGAGCGCCTCGCGGGCGTCGATCGGCTCGCCGGTGAGCAGCAGTTGCAGCGCGCGGCCCCGACCCGACCAGTCGCGGCAGCCGCTGCGTGCCGCCGTAGCCGGGGATGATGCCGAGCTTCACCTCGGGCTGTCCGAACCGGGCGGTGTCCGACGCGATGCGCACGTGGCACGCCATCGCCAGCTCGCAGCCGCCGCCGAGGGCGAAGCCGTTCACGGCGGCGATCGACCGGCTTGGCGACGACTCGATGCGGCGAACGACCGCCTGCCCGCGGCGGCGAAGTCCCGCGCACCGCTCGTCGTCGCAGCCGGGTGCAGCTCGGCGATGTCGGCGCCGGCGACGAACGCGCGCGCGGCTCCGGTGATGATCACGCCGCCGACGTCGTCGCGATCCCTCGCATCTCGTGAATGGCGTGCGTCGAGCTCGTCGATCAGGTCGCTGGTTGAGGGCGTTGAGCTTGTCGGGGCGATTGACCGTGACCGTCGCGACACGGTCGTGCACCGTCAGGAGGAGATGCGAGTAGGGCATGGAAGAGGGCGAGGTCGAGGCCGAGGTCATGGGCCACGAGCCAGAGCGGCGAACCGTTCGCTGCGACCGTCACCCGAATGCGGTGTCATGTGATCATGGTGGCGACAACGGCGCTTCGCTCGACGTCCGGAATCTAGTGGCCCACGACTCGACTCGCTGTCCCTTCCTCGAGCCGTCCGGCCACCCCGGCACGATCGCCGACCTCCGACCTCCACCCGCAATCGCTAGAATTCCCGCGTGTCTGTCATCGAAGCGGTCCGCTGGGCGCCGGGCGGCAACGCGGTGCGCATCATCGATCAGCGTCACGCTGCCGGTTCGCCTCGTCGAGCGCGATCTCGCGCACGGTCGAGGAGGTCTGCGACGCCATCGCACCCTCGCGGTCCGCGGCGCGCCGGCGATCGGGATCTGCGCGGCGATGGGTCTCGTGGCCGTCATGGGCGCAGGCGACCGACTGCCGGTCGACGGACTTCCGGCGCCGGCTCTCCGACGCCGCCGCGCAAATCCGGCGCGCGCGGCCCACCGCGGTGAATCTCGCGTGGGCCGTCGATCGCATGCTCGCCGTTGCGGCGGGCGACGCCCCCGACGCACCAGGCCTGTTCGCGCGGCTGCGGTCCGCGGCAACCGCCATCCTCGACGAAGACCGCGCCATGTGTCGCCGGATCGGCGAGCACGGGATCGCGTTCCTGCGCGACGGCGTCGGGTGCTCACGCACTGCAACGCCGGCGCGCTGGCCACCGGCGGCATCGGCACCGCGCTCGCGCCGGTGTACCTTGCCGCCGAGCGAGGCTGGCGCGTCGAAGTCTTCGCCACGAGACGCGGCCGCTGCTGCAGGGCAGCCGACTCACCGCCTGGGAGCTGTCGCCGCGCCGGGATCCCCGTCACCGTGCTCGCTGACAGCGCGGCGGCGAGCCTCATGGCGCGGCGGACGCGTGGACGTGTGTCTCGTGGGCGCGGACCGGATCGCGGCCAACGGCGACGTGGCGAACAAGATCGGCACGTACGCACTCGCCGTCGCTGGCGCAGCACCACGGGATCCCGTTCTACGTGGCCGCGCCGACCTCGACGATCGACCCGGCGTACACCCACGGGCGGCGCATCGCGATCGAAGATCGGCCCGACGATGAGGTGGCGCTCTCTGGCCGGCCAGATGTGCCCGACGACGTGCACCGCCTGCACATCCGGCGTTCGACGTGACGCCGGCCGCGCTGGTCACGGCGATCGTGACAGACCAGGGCGTGTTCCGCCCGACCCGTTCCACTTCCGGCGATCACGCGACCGCGGCGTCCTGCGGCCCGCGCACTCCTCCATGACCGCCGTCGATACGCGTTCTCGCGATCGACCAGGGCACCACCGGGACCACCTGTCTCGTGATCGCGCGCTGACGGCAGCGTGCGTGGCCGCGGGTACCGCGAGATCACGCAGCACTATCCCGCGGCCGGGCTGGGTGGAGCACGACCCCGACGAGATCTTCGCGCGCACACGTCGAGGCCGGGCGGGAGGCGATCGCGCAGGCCGGCGTGATGCCCGAGGCCATCGGCATCACCAACCAGCGCGAGACGGTCGTGGTCTGGGACCGCGACGACGCGGCGTACCGGCTGGACCGCGCGATCGTGTGGCAGGACCGTCGGACGTCGGCGCGCTGCGCCGACGCTGGCCGCCGCGCGCCGAGATCAGTGACGTCGCACCGGGCTGGTGATCGACCCGTACTTCTCCGCGACGAAGCTCGAGTCGGCTGCTGGACGCCGGGGCTGCGCGCACGCGCGGCGCGCGGCGAGCTCGCCGCGGGCACCGATCGACAGCTGGCTCATCTGCGCGGCTCACGAACGGCGCGGTGCACGCCACGGATCCCACCAACGCGTCGCGCACCATGCTGTATGACATCGACCGCGCGGCTGGAGCGACTGCTCTGCCACCTGTTCGGCGTCCCGCGCGCCGTGCTGCCCGAGGTGCGTCCCTCGAGCGGGCGACTTCGGGAGGCCGGCCGCGGAGCACTTCGGCGCGGGCCATGCCCATTCGCGGCGTTGCCGGCGACCAGCAGGCAGCGTTGTTCGGCCAGGGATGCTGGGGTGCCGGGGAAGGGCAAGAACACGTACGGCACGGGGGCGTTTCTGCTCTTCAACGCCGGGACCGGTGCGTCCGCGGGGCGGCGGTGGCCTGCTCACCACCTGGGGTGCGACGCGCCGGGCGGCCGCGTGTACGTCCTGGAGGCGGCGATCTTCATCGCCGGCGCCGCGGTGCAGTGGCTGCGCGATGGGCTGGGCGTGGTCGCGACCGCGGCGGAGACGGAGGCGCTGGCGCGCGTCGCTGCGCTCGAACGACGGCGTGTACTTCGTGCCGGCGCTGGTGGGGCTGGGGGCGCCGCACTGGGAGCCGCGCGCGCGCGGGACGATCGTCGGACTCACGCGCGGCACCACGCGCGCGCACCTGGCGCGTGCGGCGCTGGAGGCGATGGCGTATTGCACGCGCGACGTGCTGGCGCCATGCGGCCGCTGCGTGGCGGCGCCCCTCGACCGGCTCCGCGTGGACGGCGGCGCCGCGGCCAACGACTGGCTGATGCAGTTCCAGGCCGACGTGCTGCGGCGTGCCGGTGGAGCGGCCCGACGTGGTCGAGACCACCGCGTTAGGCGCGGCAGGACTGGCGGGGATCGCCATCGGCCGTCTGGCGGTCGCCGGAGCGACTTCCTCGCGCGCGCGACAATGACCACTTCGTCACCGGGAGCGGCCAGCAATGCGGCCGAGGCGTGGTACGCGGGATGGCGGCGGGCGGTGCGCGCGGCCCTGGCGTGGGCGCGCGATGCCGGCTGAGCGACCGGCGGCGGACCACCGGTCGTCCGGAGCGGGCGATGCCGCCTGAGCGGCGCCGGCGCGGATGTTAGGTTTCATGGAGCGCGAACGAGACGGTCCGCGCGCCGGGGCTCCATTTCGCGAGGTTGCCATGCTACGCACCGAGCACGTCGCCACGGTCTGGATCACCGTGGCCCTCCTCACCGGCTGCTCCCGCGCGGAGCAACGCCAGCCGGCAGCCGATAGCGCCCGGCCGGCTGTGGAGTCGGAGGCGGCCGCCCCGGTCGACGCGGTCGGGTCGGGCCGCATGCTGGATCCGGCGCAGTTCGCCGATGCGCGAACGCGCGAGGCGTACGCCGCCGCCAGGAAATACGCGGCCGTCCTCGAGCACATCTACTGCTACTGTCACTGCAAGGAGAACCTGGGTCACCGCGCCCTTGCCGAGTGCTTCGAGAGCGACCATGCTGCCAACTGCGACGTCTGCATCACCGAAGCGTTGATTGTGGCGCGGATGACCGAAGAGGGACGCTCGCCGACGCAGATTCAGTCGGCCATTGACGCGTTTTATCGGGCCTGAAGCGCCGGACACCCGCGCCGGGCGAGTCCCGGCGCGGCGACCTACCTGTACCCGAGCGGACAAGCGGAGGCGTGGCCATGAACGCCGACACCGGGGAGCCGAAGCGCCCACAGAGGACCAATCTTCTGCTGCGCGGATTGATCGATGAGATGATGGGCCAACTGCGCGAGCTGCACCGCCATGCCGGACCGCTGCCGGCCGCGGAACGCGCGCGGTTGGAAGCGGATCTCGAGCGCATCATGTCCCGGGTGCGCACCGAGGCCTTCAAGCGGTCGTGACCTCCACGGGCGAGCTGGTCACCTGGCTGGCGCTTCTGGCGTCGGCGTGGACCAGCGGTCTGTTTGCGGCGCGGTGGCGGGCGGACGCAGGCGGGTATCCGCCGCGGGGCGTGGCGAGCGCGTTTGCGTCAGGCGCGCTGGTTGCCGTCTCATGGGCGATGCTGGCCGGGGCGGCGCTCCGCGCCGATCTCTCCTACGCTGCGGTCGGCGGTCGCGTGGTGGTCGACGCCACCGCCGGCTATCGGCTGGCGGCAGTGCTCACCGGCACGCCTGGGCTGCTCCTCACCGCCGCCCTCTTGCTCGCCATGTCGCTGATCGTCGAGGTGGAGGGACATTCGCCGCCGACACGGCCGCAGGCAGCCCGACTGGCCGCACTCCTGAGCGGCGGTCTGACCCTGTTGCTGATCGGGATCATCCTCGCGGCGCCGCCGTTTGCTCGCGACCTGTCTACGCGGCCGGGCATCGTTCCCCTCAGCATTCTGCATCCGGGTGCGGCGGTACAGCCGCTCTTCCAGCTCGGAGCGATCGTGGTGAGCGCCGTTGCCTTCGCCGTGATCATCGCTGAACGCACCGGCGCAGCAGCACATGCCGGCTCGGGCGACGTGTCGCCGGGGCGCGCCAGCGAGAGGGCGCGACCCCTTCTCCTGGCCGCCTGGCTCCTGGCCACGCTGGCGCTCGCGTCGGACGAGTGGGCCCGGACGGCGCTGGCGCCTACCGGAGCCGGCGTCGCTGGGAGGAACGCCACGGGGATTCTCCTCTGGCTGGTGCTCGGCGCGGCCGTGCATCGGAGCGTTCGCGCACGGATGTTGGGATCGCGGCCGGGAGCAACCGGGTCGTTGCGCTGGCATTCGCACCTGGCGCACGTGGGCGCGATGTGCCTGTTGCTGGCGTTCGGCGCTCACGTGGCCGCGCGGCGCATCGACGTTGAGTTGCCACCCGGTCGGACGGTCGATGTGCGCGACACCTTCGGAAGAACGTGGCACCTGGTGAATCAGGGTGTTTCGCGATTCGAAGCGCCCGGTCGAGACGTCATGGCGCTGGCCGTTGAGGTGACGAATCCGGCGGGCAGGAACCTGCTGGCACCGGAACTGCGAGACTATCGCGATCCCTTCGGGGAATCCGCTGGCGCACCGGTAAGCGCGCGAGCGGTGCGACGTGGCGCGCTGCAGGACCTGCTCCTCACCCTGGACAGTGTGGGCGCGGGCGACGCGGGACGCGTGCGCGTCGCGTTCATCCCGCTCGTCAGTCTCTGGATCCCGGGTGTTGCCCTGCTGGTCGGCGCCGCACTCGGCGCGTTGCTGCTGGGTCGCCCGGTATCGGCCGTTCCGGTTCCCTCGGGGAGTCTGCTCTCGTGATGCAGTTGCTGGCGGTCCTCGCGCTCGGCGCCCTCGTGGCGGCCGTGCTGTTTCCGGTGCTGCGTCAGCGGACCGGTGCGTCGAAGGCCGGTGACGCGGGCGCGCCCGATCCGCGCGCCTCCGATCTCGAGGAGATCGAGCTCGATCGGCAGATGGGCAAGTTGAGCGAGGACGACTATCGGGCGCTGCGCCGGGGGATCGAGCGAGCCGGCGCGCAGGCGAAGCAGACGGCTGACGGCACGCCGACGGCGGCACCGCTTGCCGAGGCGCCCGACGTCCCGGTCGCTCACGCGACCGCGTCGTCCCGGGCATCACACTCCGCGCCGCGCGCCGGATCCGATCCTCCGCCGTTTCCGGCACGGTCCGCGCAGCCCTCCGCGACGGCTGCGTCAGCGGTGCCGACCGCCCTGGACGATCTCGCGGAACAACTCGTCAGGCAGTACCGGGAGAAGCAGTCGACCTGTCCGACGTGCGGCGTGCGTCCGGAGCCGGACGCGCGCTACTGCTCCAATTGCGGTCGGGTGCTGCAGCCGTGTCGCGGATGCGGCCATGTCGTCGAGGAGCCCGGTACCCGCTTCTGTCCGCGCTGCGGGACGGCACTCGGCGACTGAGGCGGTGCGGCGCGGTCGCCCCGCGGGCGTCAGCGTTCGATCGCCTCGAGGCGGCGCTGCGCGATCCGCAGCGGGACAAACGTGCCGGCGAGACAGAGTGCGGCCGCGGCGACGAATCCCACGGTCATGCTGCTGGTCGAAACGGCCTGGTCGAACGATCGGGCGCTGAGGTAGGCGTAGACCGGGCGCGCCTCCAGCACCGTGACGGCGCCGATCAGGCCGACGGACGTCATCATGTAGAGCAGGCCCCCGAACGACGTGGGGATCTGGGCGGCGTTCTCGCTCTCGAAGCGCGGGTACATGGTGCCGAAGCCCACCGCCAGGCCGGCGACGGCGAACGTGAGCAGGGTGATCGTACCGGCTGACACGACGAACATGAACGCGGTCACGTGCATCAGGGCGTCGGTGGTCCCCACGATCAAGAGCGCCAGGACGAGCAGCGGCAGCGTCCCCACCCAGAACTTCGCCCACAGCAGGTCACGCATCGACATCGCGCTGGACCGGAGGAGCCACCAGGTCGGGCCCTCCAGGCTCACGCTGGGGAAGAGGAAGCGGGCCGCGATGGACGCGAGCACGAACCCGGCCAGCACCAGGTTCAGAAACGGTACGACATTGGCGATGAAGAAGGTGATGCCGTCACCGCTGAGCGGAAGGAACTTCACGTTGACCACGTAAACCAGGACGAGCACCGCGAGCAGGATGAGCTGCGACCACTGGGTCGTGTCGCGGAAGAAGACCCGGATTTCCTTGAGCACCAGCTCCCGGCGCAGCACGCCCAGCGGCCGCAACGCCGAGCGCGTGAGGCGGGCGACGGGTCCGGCCCGCGACGCCCGTTGTGCGCCTTCCTGCGCCCGGGTGAATCCGGCGGAATACAGCGACCGGTGGAGGATCGCCCCGAGCACGACGAATGCCGCAGCGGTGGTCCACAGGAGGTACAGGGGCAGCGCGTCGGTGTGGCCGGTGAGCGACCCCATGATCACGCGCTGCAGCCACTCGCTTGGCAGCAGGGGCGAGGTCGGGTTCCGGAGCACCCCGATGAACTCGACCAGCGAACGGAAGCCTTCGGGGCGGACCAGTCGCTCCGGTCGCAGCAGCCGGAACAGGACCACCACGCCGGCCGCCGCCAGCACTCCGATGACGCTGAGGATGTCGCGGGTGCGGCGCGCCGGGAAGATGTTGACCAGCACCAGCGTGACCGCGCTGCCTAACGCGCACGGAATCAGCAGGAACGGAATGAATCCCGCCGTGGCGATCAGCGCGTAGCCCGCTCCGCCGTGATACGCCACGCCATACGCCGCGAACATGGGCAGCGCCAGCAGCACCACCATCCAGCTCGAGTGGAGCGCCGTCTCCAGCAGCCGGGCGCCGTACAATGGAAGCCAGTCCATCGGCGATGACACCAGGAGGTCGAGGTCACGCGCCAGGAAGAAGCTCGACAGGGCGGCGATGATGTTCGACAGCAGCAGAATCGACACGAAGCTCAGCAGCATGATGCCGAGCAGCTTGCCGGCCAGGAGCGCCCCGATCTCCTCGACGTGGGTGAAGTAGGCCAGGACCCGATACAGGACGCCGAAGGCGAAGGCCCAGAATCCCGCGCCGATGAGCGCCAGAATCGTCCACCGCGCGCCGCGACCGCGTTCCCGGATGACCACACGCGCGCGCGCCGTGAGCACCTTGGGGAGCAGCGCGACGACCAGGGCGGGGAGAGGGCCCCTCACGAGTCGGCCGGTGAGGCGCCGGGCGCGGGCCGCACGGTCCGACTCAGGCATCGAGCACATCGAGCAGGTCGCGCGCCAGTCCCTCGCCCGTGAGGCGCAGGAAGATGTCCTCCAGTCCATCCGATCCGTCCGCCGCATGCTGGCGCAGCTCCGTCATCGATCCGGCAGCCCGGATCACGCCGCGCTGGATGATGGCGATGCGATCGCACAGGCTCTCGGCCACCTCCAGCGTGTGGGTGGACATCATGATGGTGTGCCCGCGCCGGACGTAGGCGCGAAACAGATCTTTCAGGATGCGGGCGGCCTTGGGGTCGAGGCCCACCATCGGCTCATCCACCACGATCACCTCGGGCCGGTGGACGAAGGCGCTCGAGATGATCAGCTTCTGGCGCATGCCGTGGCTGTAGCTCTCGACCAGATCGTCGCGCCAATCCTCCAGGTCGAACAGGGCCAGCAACTCGCGCGCGCGATGCTCCACCGCCGGCCCGTCCTGGCCGAACAGGCCGGCGACGAATCGCAGAAACTCCATACCGGTGAGCTTCTCGTAGATGAACGGGCGATCGGGAATGAACCCGAGCTTCTGCTTGGCCTCGTTCGGGTGGTCGAGCAGGTCGATGCCGCCGATCCGGACGCGGCCGGCGGTGGGTCGGAGAATGCCGGCGATCATTCGCAGCGTGGTGGTCTTGCCGGCGCCGTTCGGCCCCAGAAAGCCGAACAGCTCGCCGGGCGGGACCGCCAGGTCGAGCGACTCGACCGCCGTGAATGCGCCGAACCGCTTGCTCAACCGTTCGAGCTGGATCATCGGGCGGGAAGACCGGGATGCCAGGAGGAGCAACGGGAGCGCGGCACCGTGGCGTCCGTGCCTAACGTTGGCGCGGGCGCGATCGGTCGCGCCCTGCGGCCGGAAGCCGGGCCCGCACGTCCGCGCTGCCGGCCGGATTTTCCAGACGCCAGTTCTCGAACGCCAGCTCGAACGCCGTGCGGTGCCACGTCATCCCGTCCTGGGTGACCTGTGCCAGCACCTGCCCCAGCTCGTCCACCCAGACATCCAGGTCGGCGGCATCGCGCCCGCGCAACCGCCAGCCCGGTATCGAATCATATCGTGCCGGCCGCCAGCGTCCGGTTGCGCTGTCGAAGGCCGCGCTGTCCGCGACCACGAACAGCGACTCGGCGCTGACCGCCAGGTCGAGCGTCCGCTGGATCGCGCGGTCGAGATCGAACACGTCGATGGCCATGGAGCCTCCCACCTGGGGGGTACGGCGCAGCGCGGCGACGAGCGGAAGCAGGGGCCGCACAAAGAGGGGACCGTGATGCGCCAGCAAGCCGGACGCGCGACCGCCCGGGCCCCGCGCGGAATAGGAAAGCAGTGTGTCGCCGATGGCCCGGCCGGTCACACCCTGCGAATCCGAAGCGACCGTGACGGTGTGCTCGAAGTCCTGCAGCGTGAGAGCACGCGACAGGTGCACCACGGTCTGGCGAATGGTTCGCTCCGACGCCGGAACGCCCGGCGCCTGGAGCACCGTGTATTCGGCGACCTGCAGGCGCCGCGGCAGGGTATCCACGGTGACGGAGGAGAACCCCACCACGACTCCCTCACGCTCAGCGGCCAGCCACGTCACGCCAGGCGCGACACGCAGCGCCGCTTCGGCCAGGCGGTCCAGTGGCGACCGGCGCACTTCACGCGAGACAAAAACCGCGATGCCGGCACCCCAGGCTCCCAGAATCGCCAACGACAGGATCCCGCGTGCCCGCATCACGCCGGCCTCGACCTAGGCCGCGGCCGCGGTACGAAGTGCCCGTGCAGAGTGCGTGGTGCGCATTACACCACCGACAGCGAAGTTTCCGCGTTGATCCAGGCCACGTACTTCTCGAGGCCCGACGTCACGGACAGGGCGAGCAGCTCCGGCACCTTGTACGGGTGCAACTCCTCGAAGGCGCGCTCCAGGGCATGCAGAATCGCCGATCGCGTCTTCAGCAGAATCACCACCTCGGATTCGTCGGCCACCTTCCCCTCCCACCGGTAGAGCGAGCGCGCGCCCGACAGCAGCGTGCCGCAGGCGATGAGACGCCGATCGAGAAGGGCCCGCACGAAGCGCGCGGCTTCATCAGCGTTGGACATGGTGGTGAGCACCACGACGGCGTCGGTATGCGGCATGTGGGCGTCAGGAGAGTGGAAGGTGGGAGCAGCGCCGGACTCATCTGCAGCGACATTCGCCCGCAATGTGCGCCCCCACCCGTACCGGGACAATCCAACCCGCCGCCGCGTCACGGGAGTGGGATCGCTCCGCCCCCGATGGTCGCGAGCGAGCGCGTTGTCGCCGCCGCGCCGGTCGCGAGCGAGCGCGTTGTCGCCGCCGTGCCGGTCGCCGCTGCGCTGCCCTCGCGCGGCCGCAGTCCCCACCCTTGAACGAACGGTCGCCACCTCCGACCTTACAAGGCTATGACTGGAGATGCCCTGGTCATTCGCGGTGCCCGCGAACACAACCTGCAGAACATCGACCTCGAGCTGCCGCGCGACCGCCTCACCGTCGTCACCGGGCTCTCGGGGTCCGGGAAGTCGTCGCTCGCCTTCGACACCATCTACGCCGAAGGGCAGCGACGCTACGTGGAATCCCTGTCGGCGTATGCGCGGCAGTTTCTGGGACTGATGGAGAAACCGGACGTCGATTCCATCGACGGCTTGTCGCCGGCCATCTCCATCGAACAGAAGTCCGCCGGGCACAACCCGCGCTCCACGGTGGGCACGGTGACGGAGATCTACGACTACCTCCGATTGCTCTTCGCGCGCGCGGGGACGCCCCACTGCCCGAATTGCGGTCGCGCCGTCGAACGACAGAGCGCCGTCCAGATCGCCGATGCGGTGCTGGACTGGCCTGCCGGGTCGCGGATCGAAATCCTCGCGCCCCTGGTGCGCGGTCGAAAGGGCGAGTTCCGCGAGCTCTTCGACCACGCGAGGCGGCAGGGATTCGTGCGTGCGATGGTGGACGGGGCGCTGGTCGAGCTGGCAGATCCGCCCCGGCTCAACCGCCGCCAGAATCATGACGTCTCGGTAGTCGTGGATCGTCTCGTCGTCAGGCGCGAGGACCGCGGCCGCCTCACCGACTCGCTCGAGACGGCGCTTCGTCTGGCGGATGGTATCGTCCAGGTGGATCGCCATGACGGTGGAGCGGATGCCGAGGGGGCTCCGGCATCCCATCTCTTTTCGGAACGATACGGCTGCGCCTTCTGCGGCCTCTCCATGCCCGACCTCGAGCCGCGGCATTTCTCCTTCAACTCCCCGTTCGGCGCCTGCCCGGCATGCAGCGGACTCGGCACGCGCCGCGAGGTGAGCGAAGACCTGATCCTGGGCGATCCGAGGATTTCGCTGTTGGAGGGAGTGGTGCTCCCATGGGGGGCCCCGGATGGCTATCTGCGCCGTGTGATTCTTCCCGGCCTGGCGAAACACCTGGGATTCGACCTCAACACACCGTGGGGCGAGTTGCCGACGGACGTGCGTACGGTGCTCCTCCATGGTGCGGGCGACCTGGCCGGACGCGGCAGCGGGCGGCGCGGGGCGAAGCCTCGCTCCGCGGCGCGCGCCTCACGTCGGTCGCGAGGGCATGGGTCGCCGTCCAGGCCACCGAATGCCGGCGTGGCGGGGACCGACTTCGCCTGGGACGGCATCGTGTCGGCCATCCAGCGACGCTATGCCGAGACCGACTCCGACACGCTGCGTGCGGAGCTCGAGGCGTACATGGTGGTACGCCCGTGCGCGGCATGCGGCGGCCGCCGGCTGAAACCCGAGTCGCTGGCGGTCACCATCGACTCGCGGAACATCGGCGAAGTGGCCGAAATGGCGATCTCTGATGCCCTGGCGTTCTTCGATCAGGTGCCGATTCGCGACCGGGCCGTCCCGGGCCTCGATCCGGCGGTGGCGGGCCCGATCCTGAAGGAGGTGCGCGAGCGACTCCGGTTCCTGGTCGACGTGGGACTCGAGTACCTCACGTTAGGCAGGGCGGCCGAGTCGCTGTCGGGCGGCGAGGCGCAGCGCATCCGGCTGGCCACCCAGATCGGATCGCGGCTGGTGGGGGTGCTCTACATCCTCGATGAGCCGTCCATCGGGCTGCACCAGCGGGACAACGCCAGGCTGCTGCGGACGCTCGAGCAGCTGCGCGACCTGGGGAACACCGTGATTGTGGTCGAACACGACGAGGAGACGATCCGCGCCGCCGATCACGTGGTGGACCTGGGGCCGGGGGCGGGCCGTCACGGTGGACGGGTGGTCGCCGAGGGCGACGTGGATGCCATCATGCGCGCTCCCGAGTCCATGACGGGGCGGTATCTGGCGGGCGCGCTCCGTATCCCGGTGCCGGCCGCGCGCCGCGCGCCCGACCCGCGGCGGCGCCTCCTGGTGCGCGGTGCGCGTGAGCACAACCTGCGCGACCTGGACGTGGAGATCCCGTTAGGCCTGTTCGTGGCGGTGACCGGGGTGTCGGGGTCGGGGAAGTCGACGCTGGTCGAGGACATCCTGCACCGCGCGCTGGCGCGCCATTTCTTCCGCGCCCGGGTGATTCCGGGATCGCATCGCGCGATATCGGGCCTCGAACACATCGACAAGGTCATCGACATCGACCAGAGCCCCATCGGTCGCACGCCGCGGTCGAACCCCGCGACCTACACCGGTCTGTTCACCCCGATTCGCGAGCTGTTCGCGGATCTCCCGGAGGCGAAGATCCGCGGCTACGGTCCCGGGCGGTTCTCGTTCAACGTCAAGGGCGGTCGGTGCGAAGCGTGTCAGGGTGACGGACTGGTGAAGATCGAGATGCACTTTCTGCCCGACGTCTACGTGCCGTGCGAGGTGTGCAAGGGAAAGCGTTACAATCGCGAGACGCTCGAGGTGCGCTTTCGCGGCCTGAGCATCTCCGACGTGCTCGAGCAGACGGTGGAGGACGCGCTCGCCTTCTTCCAGAATCAGCCGCGTGTGCGCCAGAAACTGGAGACTCTCGCCGACGTCGGACTCGGCTACATGCACCTCGGCCAGAGCGCCACCACGCTGTCCGGCGGCGAGGCGCAACGCGTGAAGCTGGCCACCGAGCTGTCCAAGCGTGACACCGGGCGCACGCTCTACATCCTGGATGAACCGACCACCGGGCTGCATTTCGAGGATGTCCGCCTGTTGCTGGAGGTGCTCCACCGTCTGGTGGAGCGCGGGAATACCATCCTGGTGATCGAGCACAACCTCGACGTGATCAAGACGGCCGACTGGATCATCGACCTCGGCCCGGAGGGAGGCGCCCGGGGAGGAGCGATCGTGGCCGCGGGCACGCCGGAGGCCGTGGCACAGGTGTCCGCCAGTTACACGGGCCAGTATCTTCGCTCGACCCTCGCGCGGGAGCGCGGCCGCGGCGAACGGAAGTCGGCGTGATGGGGGGGGAGGCCAAAGGCCAGAGGCCAGAGGCCAGAGGCCAGGTCATAGGCCGGGAGGCCATCCTGGTCCTCGGGGTCGGTAGCACCACGCATTCCGGGCGCGTCGACGTTCTATCGGCATGCCCCGTCAGAGCTTATCTTGATTCCGGGGACTCGAGAACCGGAACCACACGCCGCGGGGTGCGGTCTTGCGGTAATGGCTGCGGGGGCCCGTGGTCCGCTTCCCGGCTCGGCACCGGCCCGCTCGGCGTGAGGTCAGTCGGGTTCCGTTGCTCTGCTGTGCGCGACCGAGATGGTGGCGTTGACGCCAACCAGACTCGGACGTCTTTCGCTTCGCAAGTGTGAGGGTGCACCCCGGCGGGCAGGTCCGAAACGCGGCGGGTGAATCGTTCGTAGGCTCGAAGTGAATCTCGCTACAGGACCAACCATGGTAACGCGCGAAGGAATCGAGGGCTTTCTGGACCGGATCGCCGCCGAGGGAGCGAGCTATCGCGAGATCGAACCCGGACTGTGGGCGGTGAGTCCCGGGGGCGCCCTGGGTGTGGATGTAGTCGTGCATTACACGCCGCCGGTGGTGCTGCTCCGCGTCAAGGTGATGGACGTACCGATCGACGATGGCCGCGGCGCGCATCTCAATCGCCGGCTGCTCGAGCTCAACGCGACCGATCTGCTCCACGGGTCGTACGGGATCGCCGACAGCTCGATCGTGCTCACCGAAGCGCTGGAGCTGGAGCACCTCGACTTCGAGGAGTTCCAGGCCAGCTACGAGAGCATGACGCTCGCGCTCGCCACGCATCTGCGCGAACTCACGACGTATCGCGAGGAGCGCTGATCATGGGCCTTTTTGACCGCCTCGCCACGTTGATCAAGTCGAACATCAACGATCTGATTTCCTCCGCCGAAAATCCGGAGAAGATGCTGAATCAGATCATCGTCGACATGCGCGACCAGCTGGTGAAGGCCAAGCAGCAGGTGGCGGCCGCGATCGCCGACGAGAAACGGCTGCGCGATCAGGCGGACGACGAATACAAGCAGGCGCAGGACTGGGAAGCCAAGGCGATGCTGGCGGTGAAGGAGAACCGCGACGACCTGGCCAAGCAGGCACTCGTGCGGCAGAACGAGCACGCGCTGCATGCCCATCAACTCGAGACGACCTGGCAGTCGCATCAGAGCGAGACCGAGAAGCTGAAGTCATCGCTGGTCGACCTCAACGACAAGATCGAGGAAGCCAAGCGGAAGAAGAACCTCCTGCTCGCCCGTCAGCGACGCGCACAGGCGCAGAAGCGCATCGCCGAGACCATGTCGGCGATGTCGGAGAAGTCGGCGTTCGAGGCGTTCGCCCGGATGGAGGAGAAGATCACCCAGAATGAACGGATGATCAAAGCGAGCTCCGAGATCGACGAGGAGATTACCGGCGACCGGCTGCAGCACGATTTCAAGGTCCTGGAGAAGACGGCCGGGGGCGCCGGCGCCGACGCGCAACTGCTGGCCCTGAAGCAGAAGATGGGACTGCTGCCGGCCAGTCCTCCATCCCCGCAGAAGCAGCTGGGGGCCGGCGCGCCTGACGAGGAGACGGTGCACGCCGAGGTCGAGGACGCTCACGACGAGAAGCCGTCCGGTTGACCGACACGGCTGAACCGCGATACCGGGTCGCGCCGCTGCTGGCGGCAACCATCACGACTGTCCTGCTGGTCTACCTGTTCTGGAAGATCGCGGACATCCTGCTGCTGCTGTTCATCGCCGTGCTGGTTGCGCTGTACCTCGGGTCGGTCACCGAGGCCCTCGTGCAGCGGTTGAAGATGCCCCGCCCGCTCGCCTTCACGGCCACCGTGCTCCTCACGCTGGGCGGGTTGACCGGGCTCGGCGCGCTGCTCGTGCCGCCGGTGGTGCAGCAGACCCGTCAACTCATGGGCGTCCTCCCCGATTACATCCAGGCCTGGCAGGAGGCGCTCGGCCGCCTGTTCGAGCGCTATCCGGCGTTAGGAACGGTGACCCGGCCAGAAGGGGAAGTGGTCAGCGCCGTGGTGCAGCAGCTGCAGAATGCGGTGGCCAGCGTGTTCCCCACCGTCGTCAACATCGGCCACACGCTGGTGAACATCGTCTCCGTCCTCGTGATGGGGATCTACCTGGCGCTCTATCCGGGACTGTACCGCGAGTGGCTCATCGCCCTCTTCCCGCCAGTGCACCGGGACGTGGTGCGCGACGTCGTACAGGACATGGCCTCCACGCTTCGCGCCTGGATCACCGCGCAGGCGCTGGCCATGACCATCCTCGGGACGCTTACCGCGATCGGCCTCTACGCGCTGAGCGTGCCTTACTGGCTCACCTTCGGCCTCTTCACCGGCGCGATCGTGATCATCCCGTTCTTCGGCACCCTCATCGGCACTCTTCTCCCCGCCCTGTTCGTCCTCGGCGGCAACGGCTTTCATGGACTCGGTCCGGGCACGCACTTCTTGCTGGTGCTCGGACTCGGGGTGTTTGTGCACATCGTCGAAGGCAACCTGGTCGTTCCCCTGATCATCGCCAAGCGCGTCGAGGTGCCTCCGGTGCTGGGCATGCTCTCCGTGCTCATCGTGGGGCGACTCCTCGGCATCGGCGCCGTGATCGTCTCGGTGCCACTGGTGGCGATCATGATGTTGATGATCCGGCGCATCCTGTTTCACGGGGTCTACGAGGGGCAGCACTTCCAGCGCGCGCCGCGCGATCGGGTCCTGGTGGTGCGTGTACCGGCCCCCGACGGCAACGTGATCGCGCCAAGGGAGCCGGTTGACGTGCTGAGCGCCGTGCACCAGGTCGCGTAGCGGCCGTCTCACGCTCCGGCATGCGCGCCGTCCGGCACCCGCTCGGTTGATCGCGCCCCCCTCCCGCTCTAGCTTGCCGCCTGACCCACTGGCGTTTGCGCAACGCGTCCGCGGATGACCGAGTTCCTCCTCTACAACACGCTCACTCGCCATCTCGAACCGTTCGCCCCGGCGGACGGATCGACAGTGCGCATGTATACGTGCGGTCCCACGGTCTACAACCCGGCGCACATCGGCAACTTCCGCACGTTTCTGTTCGAGGACCTGCTGCGTCGCACGCTGCAACTCCGCGGCTGGCGGGTGCTGCAGGTCATGAACCTCACCGACGTCGACGACAAGATCATCAAGCGCGCGCACGCGGAGCACAAACGAATCATCCGAGGTCACCGAACCGATCGTCCGCATCTTCCATCAGGATCGCGAGTACCTGCGGATCGAAGCGGCGGAGGTCTACCCCAAGGCCACCGAGCACATCCCGGAGATGATCGCGCTGGTGCAGCAGTTGCTGGAGCGGGGCATCGCCTACGTTGCCGACGACAAGTCGGTGTATTTCGCGATCGGCCGGTTTCCCGGGTATGGGCGGCTCTCCCGGCTCGATACGCGCGAAATCCGCTCGGGAGCGCGGGTGGCGCAGGACGACTACTCGAAGGAAAACGCGCAGGACTTCGCGCTATGGAAGGCCGCGAAGGACGAGGACGAGGCGACTGGCGCAGCGTGGGATGCCCCGTTCGGGCGCGGGCGACCGGGGTGGCACCTCGAGTGCTCGGCGATGGCGATGAAGTACCTCGGCAGACGCTGGACATTCATTGCGGAGGCGTCGACCTGGTCTTCCCGCATCACGAGGACGAGATCGCGCAATCGGAGGGGGCCACCGGCCAGCCGTTTTCGCGGTTCTGGTGCCACGGCGAGTTCCTGCTGGTGGACGGGACGAAGATGGCGAAGCGGATCGGCAACGTCTCGACGGTGAAGGACCTGCGCGAGCACGGGGTGTCGGCGGCCGCGATGCGGCACTTCATCTTCTCCACGCACTATCGCAAGCAGATCAACCTGTCGGCGGCCGGCCTGGAGGCGTCCATGGAGGCGGTGACGCGGATTGGCGAGTTCTCCCATCGGCTCGGAACGGCTCATGGCGGGACATCGTCGCTGGGAGAGGCCGCGGACGAGGCCGTGGCCCCGTTCCGCGCGGCGCTGTTGGACGATCTGAATGGGCCTGAGGCCATGGCGGCTTCTTCTCGTTCGTGCAGCGGGCCAATGCCGAACTCGACCATTGGGGTGACGACGCCGGGTCACTGGCCAAGGCCCGGGAAGCGTTCTCTATAATGAATGGCGTGCTGGACATCGAGCCGCGGGCCGTTCGGTTCACCGTGGGGGCGAGCGCCGTAGTGCCTGATCCGTCGGACGCGGGGATCCTGGCGAGGCCGAGAGGGATGCGGTGCTGTGGGCCGTGAGTCGGCTGCAGGAGCGCGCGCTGGCCCGGCGGGAGCGCGACTTCGCGACGTCGGACGCGATCCGGACGGAAGTGGAGGTGCGTGGGTTTGTGGTGAAGGACACGGCGGGGGGCGCTGTTCTCGAGAAGTACCGCTGACGGAGCCCACAGCCCCACAGGCCATAGGCCATGGGCGAAAGGAGCGGAGGATGAGCCCTTTGTTTTGGGGCCTTCGGCCTCTGACCGCTGACGTGCTCCTATCCTCCGACGTTGCAATCGCTTGACACGATTTGGCATTCCGGCTATCCTACTTGGCTCGCGCAGAAGAGCTGGCTGCTGACGTAGCTCAACTGGCAGAGCACCTGATTTGTAATCAGGCGGTTGCGAGTTCGACTCTCGCCGTCAGCTCTGCTGGGGGCGGCGCGTCGGCGGGCCGCAAGCCGGGCGGGTTGCGCGAGTGCGGTGGGGTACCCAAGTGGCCAACGGGAGCAGACTGTAAATCTGCCGGCTTCACGCCTTCGAAGGTTCGAATCCTTCCCCCACCATCCGGGGCGGGCTTTTCCCTCGTCAGGCAGCGGTGGAGCCCGGCCGGACCGACGGTACCGGAGTCGCGGGAGTAGCTCAGTTGGTAGAGCGCGAGCCTTCCAAGCTCGATGTCGCGGGTTCGAGCCCCGTCTCCCGCTCTGGTATGGAGATCGGACGCGGGGCGGGACGACGGCAGGTGGCGGGACGCGAATCCTCGTTAGGGTCGCGGCGGTGCGCTGGACGCGGGTGTTCGAAGCAGTACACTCGCAACGGGCAGTGCTCGCGTAGCTCAGTTGGTAGAGCACACCCTTGGTAAGGGTGAGGTCACCGGTTCAATCCCGGTCGCGAGCTTGGGGTGTGACGGTGGGCGACGAAGCGGCCGTGCCAAGCCGGGTGCACCGGCCGCCGACCGGTGTTAAACAGGAACCCGGGCATGCCACGAGACAAAGATCATCCTCGCCTGCAGCGAGTGCAAGAACCGGAACTATTTCACCACCAAGAACCGGCGCACCCATCCGGAGCGCGTCGAGTGGAAGAAGTACTGCCCGCGCTGCAACAAGCATCAGGTGCACAAGGAAACCAAGTAGCCGTGACGACAGAAGCGGTGCGGGCGAACTGGTGACTCGGCTGGTCACGTTCTACCACGACGTGATGGCGGAGATGAAGAAGGTGACCTGGCCGGACTGGCCGCAGGTGCGCCAGCTGTCGATCGGCGTGATCGCGCTGTCGCTGTTCATCGGCGGCGTGATCGCGCTCGATGGACGTGGTGTTCCAGACGGTGCTGGTGCGGTGGATTCCCTCGCTGTTCGGGGGCTGACCGCGTGGAGCACCGCTGGTACGCCATCCAGACCACGGCCGGACATGAGAACAAGGTGCGATCGCTGATCCAGCGGCGGATCGAGCAGGACCCGCACGCGCCCGAGGAACGTCTCATCCGTCAGGCGCTGGTGCCCACGCAGGAAGTGGTCGAGGTGAAGAACGGCAAGAAGGTCACGGTGGAGCGGAAGCTGTATCCCGGATACGTGCTGGTGGACATGGTGTGGAACCAGGAGACGTCGCACGTCATCAACAGCATCCAGGGTGTCATCAAGTTCGTGCGGCAGGGGCGGCGACTCCCATGCCGCTGCCGCGCCGGACGAAGTGAACCGGCTGCTCGGCATCGCCGACGAGGTGGAGCCCGAGGAACCGACCGAGGAGATCCCGTTCCTGGTGGGGCAGGCGGTGGCCATCACCGAGGGCCCGTTCACCGATTTCAACGGGACGGTCGAGGAAGTGATGCCCGACAAGGGGAAGGTGCGGGTGAGCGTGAGCCTGTTCGGCCGGCCGACGAGTGTCGAGCTGGATTACCTGCAGCTGAAGGGGTATTGACGTGCGCACCGGGGACGGCGAGCGACGGAGCGACGTTAGGCAGGTGGCACACAGGCATGGCATGGACGAAGTCGAGCGCGATCGGGCCCGGAACGCGTCGCACGGACGCGGCAGCCCGACGTCCTCGGCCACCGTACCGGCCCTTGCGCGGGGCGGCCGCTCAGCGGCGAGGAGCGCACCGTCGGAAACCACGACGACGTGAAACAGACCGTGGGAGTCTGATCGCGGGTGACGGCCGGATGCAGTCCGCGCCGTGATGCCGCGGGACGTGAGCAGGCACGTGGAACCCGGGCGCCAGCGGGCGGCGCCGCAGGTGCCCGCGGCTTGCGGTCGCGCTCCCGTCGGGGTCGCGGCACCACACTGCTCCTCGCATCGCCCGCATGGCACGCAGAGGAGAAAACATGGCAAAAAAAGTCATCGGGTTCGTCAAGCTCCAGATTCCGGCGGGGCGCGCGAATCCGGCGCCTCCGGTGGGCACGGCGCTCGGCCCGCAGGGGATCAACATCATGGCGTTCTGCAAGGAGTTCAACTCCCGCACGCAGAGCCAGGATGGACTGATCCTGCCGGTCGAGATCACGATCTTCGCCGACAAGTCGTTCACCTTCATCCTCAAGACGCCGCCCGCGGCGATCCTCATCAAGAAGGAGCTCGGCATCGAGAAGGGATCGGGGCAGCCCAATCGCGACAAGGTGGGCACGCTCACGCCCGCCCAGGTCCGCAAGATCGCGGAGGTGAAGATGCCGGACCTCAACTGCGATTCCATCGAGTCCGCGATGGCCATGGTGGCCGGCGCGGCGCGCTCGATGGGTGTCGAGGTGAGGGACTGATGCGCGACGCACGGCAAGCAGTACAACCAGGCGGCCACGCGCCGCGACGAGGCGGTGGCTCATCCAGCCACGGCAGGCGCTCGAACTGGTCAAGCAGAGCGCCGTTCGCCAAGTTCGACGAGACGGTCGAGGTCGCGGTGCGGCTGGGCGTCGACCCGCGGCACGCCGATCAGGTCGTGCGTGGCACGGTGGTGCTCCCGGCCGGCACCGGCAAGTCGGTTCGGGTGCTGGTGATCGCGGTCGGCGAGAAGGCCCGTGAGGCGGAGGAGGCCGGCGCCGACTTCGTCGGCAACGAGTACATCGCCAGGATCAAGGAGGGGTGGCTCGACTTCGACGTGATGATCGCGACGCCCGACCAGATGGGGCAGGTCGGCCAGCTCGGACGCGTGCTCGGTCCGCGCGGCCTGATGCCGAACCCGAAGGCCGGCACGGTCACGATGGACGTGGCGCGCGCCGTGCGGGAGTCGAAGGCGGGCAAGATCGAGTTCCGCGTCGACAAGGCCGGCAACGTCCACGCCGCCATCGGCAAGGTGTCGTTCGCGGTCGAGGCGCTGGAGCAGAACTTCACCGCCTTCATGGACCAGATCGTGCGCTCCAAGCCGGCGGCGGCCAAGGGCGTCTACGTCCGGAACGTTTCGGTCTCCAGCACCATGGGGCCCGGCGTCCGCGTCGACACGACCCCGTACCGGTAACGAGCGATGAAGCGCGACCGAGAAGGAGCAGCTCGTCACCGAGTCTGCGCACGAAGATCACCGGCGCGCAGGCGCTCTACTTCACCGACTTCACGGGGCTCAACGTGAAGCGGATGACGGAGCTGCGCCGGCGGTTCCGCCGCGCCGGCGTGGAATACGTGGTCATCAAGAACACGCTCGCCCTGCGCGCGGTGAACGAGAGCGGCCTCACCAGCCACGCCCCTGCGCGGACCGACCGGTGTGGTGCTGGCGAGGGACGCCGTGGCCGCGGCCAAGGTGCTGGCGGATTTCGCCCGCGAGAACGACCAGCGACCCGCGGTGAAGGGCGGGTTGTTCGACGGGCAGGCGATCGACGAGGTGCAGGTGAGGAAGCTCGCTTCGATGCCGAGCCGCGAGCAGATGCTCGCCGACTGGGCGCGGGACTGCAGTCCCCGCTGTCGGCGTTCGTCGGCGCGCTGAACGGGGTGCTCACCATGTTCGCCGGCGCCGTGGAAGCGCTGCGCGCGCAGCGTGAGGGAGGAGGGGGAGGGGGAGGCGAAGGGGCATAGGACGAAGGCAACATCGGACCACCGCGCAGACTCCAGGTCTGCCAGTGTTCCTGCAGGTGACGCGATTCCGGTTACACCACATCCAGGACCGCCTGGGAAACACAGGGAGACCAGACAATGGCGAATGCGACGCTGAGCAAGGACGAGATCCTCGACGCCATCGGCAACATGTCGGTCTTCGAGCTGGCCGAGCTGATCGAGGCGTTCAAGACGAAGTTCAACGTGACCATCGCGGCCGCTCCGGTGGCCGCGGCAGCGCCGGCGGCTGGCGCGGCGGCGGCTCCGGTGGTCGAGGAGCAGACGGAGTTCGCCGTCGTCCTCAAGGAAGCCGGCGCCAAGAAGATCCAGGTCATCAAGGTCGTGCGCGAACTGACCGGCCTGGGACTGAAGGAAGCGAAGGACCTGGTCGACGGCGCGCCGAAGGAAGTAAGGCCGGCGTGTCGAAGGACGAGGCCGATCAGGTCAAGGCGAAGCTCGAAGCAGCAGGCGCGGTGGTCGAGGTGAAGTGAGCGCAGCCGACCGGCCACGGAGCGCGGAGGGCAGGACCTGCCGCCGCGTCCGCTGCCACTCGACTGCCGTCACCCTCAGCCCCATCGCGATCGTGACCAGAGTCCCATCGCACGACAACCGCAGTTCATCGACACACCGCTCCCCGGGGGCGCCCATCATCGGCGCGCGTCGGGGGGAGTCGGTGCTTCGCCTGTGCGCGGGTGAAACATGCCTGAATCGATGAAGCAGATCTCGTTCGCCAAGCTCGAGGAGGGGATGGAGATGCCCCATCTCCTCGACATCCAGACCCGCGCCTTCGAGGCGCTGCTGCAGCTGGATGCCGCCGCGCACGACCGCGAGGACATCGGCCTCGAGCGGGTGTTCAAGGAGCTGTTCCCGATCACCGACGTGCACGAGAACTTCTCGCTGGAGTTCGTCCGCTACTCGCTCGGCGAGCCGAAGTACTCCGTCGAGGAGTGCATCGAGCGCGACATGACGTACTCGGCGCCGCTCAAGGCGACGCTGCAGCTGGTCATCAACGAGGACGTCAACGGCCAGAAGCGCCCGCGCAACATCATCGAGAAGGAAGTCTATCTCGGCGAGCTGCCGCTCCTCACCGACCTCGGCACGTTCGTGATCAACGGCGCGGAGCGGGTCATCGTGAGCCAGCTGCACCGCTCACCGGGCGTGGTGTTCGAGGAATCGACCCACCCCAACGGGCAGCGACTGATCTCGGCGCGCATCATCCCGTTCCGCGGCTCGTGGGTCGAGTTCACCGTCGACATCCACGACGTCATCTACGTCCACATCGACAAGAAGAAGAAGTTCCCGGCCACCGCGCTGCTGCGGGCGTTCGGCTAGGGATCGAACTCGGACATCCTGCGCCTCTTCTTCGCCGTTCGCGACCTGGACCTCACGCAAGAAGCGCGAGAGCCGCATCGACCAGCGCGAGGTGCTCGGCGCCATCATCGCCGAGGACATCACCCTCGCGGGCGAAGCGGCCGATCCGGAAGCCCCGAAGGCCAAGACCAAGAAGGCGCGCGCGGCAGCCGAGCGCGCGGCGGCCGACCTCCTGGTCCGCGAGGGCGACGAGCTGACCGAGGAGGTCTTCAACCGGCTCATGCGCCAGGGCATCAAGACGATCAAGGTCTTCGCGTCGTACATGACGGTCGACCTGCGCGACGAGATCGACGCGATCGAGCGCGGCGAGCGCGCTCAGCCCCGCGTGCTGTCGCACGACGTGGTCGACGCCAGCCACCGGCGAAGTGGTGGCCGAGGCGGGCCAGGCGCTCAAGGAGACGCTCATCAAGCGGCTGCGCCGCGCCGAGGTCGATCCGGGTGCAGGTCTTCGTGCCGTCGGGACGCGCCGAGTCGACGCTGATCAAGAACACGCTCGCCAAGGACCCGACGAACGCCAACAACTGGACCCGCAGGAGCGCGACAAGTTCAAGCCGAAGAAGAAGGACGAGTCGGAACTGACCTCCGAAGAGCACCGGGAGTGGATACGCAACCTGACGGACGCCCAGGAGTCGCACGCGCTGCGGTCGATCTACGCGCTGCTCCGTCCCGGCGACGCGCCGAACAAGGAGACGGCCAAGCAGGCCCTCGAGCGGCTCTTCTTCTCGCCCAAGCGCTACGACCTGGGGCGGGTGGGACGCTACAAGATCAACCAGCGGCTGGGCCTGACCATCGAGCGGGCGATGACCGTCCTCACCAAGGAGGACTTCGTCGCCATCCTCCGCTACCTGGTGGAGCTGCACGAGGGACGCGGGCACGTGGACGACATCGACCACCTCGGCAACCGCCGCATCCGGTCGGTTGGTGAGCTGATCGCCAACCAGTTCTCGGTCGGGCTGTCGCGCATGGCGCGCCTGGTGAAGGAGCGGATGTCGATCAACACCGATCCGGAGAAGATCTCGCTCGACGACCTGGTGAACGCGCGCACGGTGTCGGCGGTGATCCAGGCGTTCTTCGGATCGTCGCAGCTGTCGCAGTTCATGGACCAGACCAACCCGCTGGCCGAGCTGACGCACAAGCGGCGACTCTCGGCGCTCGGCCCGGGCGGGCTGACGCGCGAGCGGGCCGGCTTCGAGGTGCGCGACGTGCACTACTCGCAGTACGGGCGGATGTGCCCCATCGAGACGCCGGAAGGTCCGAACATCGGCCTCATCACGTCGCTCGCGTGCTACGCGCGGGTGAACGACCTCGGGTTCGTGGAGACGCCGTACCGCGTGGTGCGCAACGGCAAGGTGACGAACGAGATCGCCTGGCTGGACGCCAATCGCGAGGAAGACGCGGTGATCGCGCAGGCGAACGCCCGGCTCAATCCGGACGGCAGCTTCGTCGACGAACTGGTGCTGTGCCGGCAGCGCGGCGACGTGCCGCTGGTGGCGCCGGACCGCATCGACTTCATGGACGTGGCGCCGGAGCAGCTGGTGTCGATCGCCGCCGCGCTGATTCCGTTCCTGGAGCACGACGACGCCAACCGCGCGCTCATGGGCTCGAACATGCAGCGGCAGGCGGTGCCGCTGCTGTAGCCGCAGACGCCGCTGGTCGGGACCGGGCTCGAGGAGAAGGTGGCCCGCGACTCGGGCGCGTGCGTCATCGCGCGCCGGTCGGGGATCGTCACCCGCGTGACGGCCGACGAGATCATCGTCGACGCCGGGCCGGCGGAGCGTCATCGGAAGGACGACGACCGGCCGCTGGCGCGCCTCACCCAGCAGGACCGCTACCGGCTCAAGAAGTACTGGCGGACCAACCAGGACACGGCCATCAACCAGCGGCCGATCGTGCGCCTCGGGCAGAAGGTCAAGGCGGGCGACGTGCTGGCCGACGGCGCCGGGACCGAGGAGGGCCAGCTGGCGCTAGGCGCCAACGTGCTGGTGGCGTTCATGCCGTGGTACGGACACAACTTCGAGGACGCCATCGTGCTCTCCGAGCGGCTGGTGAAGGACGACGTCTACTCGTCGATCCACATCCAGGAGCTCGAACTGCACGTGCGCGACACCAAGCGCGGGCAGGAGGAGATCACGCGCGAGATCCCGAACGTCGCCGAGGAGTCGCTGGTGGACCTCGATGAGCGCGGCATCGTGCGCATCGGCGCGCACGTGAAGCCGGGCGACATCCTGGTGGGCAAGATCACGCCGAAGGGCGAGACCGAGCTGTCGCCGGAGGAGAAGCTGCTCACGGCGATCTTCGGCGAGAAGGCGAAGGACGTGAAGGACTCGTCGCTCAAGGTGCCGCCGGGGATGGAAGGCGTGGTCATCGACGTGAAGATCTTCTCGCGCATCGAGGACCAGGTGGTGGAGAAGGACCGCGGCGAGCGGATCGGCGAGGTGCGCCGGCTGGAGGGCGAGGAGAAGGTCCGCGTCAACGAGGTGCGCGACGAGGAACTGCGCGAGACTGCTCGACGGGCGAGACGGTCGCGCTGGCGCTCAAGGCCGGGACGGTCGAGGAGGCCATCCCCGCCGGGACCACGCTGACCCGCGAGCTGCTCGCACGAAGCTGCGCTTCGCGCAGATCGACCTCAAGACGTTCCGGGTCGAGAACAAGAAGGCGAACGAGCGCGTCGCGGGTCATCATCGACGCCGCCAACGAGGAGAAGGCGCGCATCGAGGAGAAGGCCGAGGAGCGCATCGACCGGATCCTGCAGCCGGACGAACTGCCGCCCGGCGTGATCCAGCTGGTGAAGGTCTACCTGGCCGAGAAGCGCAAGGTCTCGGTGGGCGACAAGATGGCCGGCCGCCACGGCAACAAGGGCATCGTCGCGCGCATCGTGCCGGAGGAGGACATGCCGTTCCTCCCCGACGGCCGGCCGGTCGACATCGTGCTCAACCCGCTGGGCGTGCCGAGCCGCATGAACGTGGGCCAGATCCTCGAGACGCACCTCGGGTGGGTGCGCGAAGATCCTCGGCTTCTACGCCAAGACGCCCCGTTTTCCAGGGCGCCAACGAGCGCGAGATCGGCCTGCTGCTCAAGCTCGCCGGGCTCACCTGGGCGCGCGATACGCTCACGCTGCATCACGCGCCGCTGGTGCTCGAGCGACGCCGACAAGTCGGCGATTCGTGGCCGACATCGCGCCGGTCACGGCGCACACGGCGAGCGCGTCGACCTGCTGGACGACGCGCCGGCTGCAACGACCTCGGCGGGCGGACGATGTCGCAGGAGACGCGCGACGTCTTCCACCGGGTGCGCGACTTCCTGTCGCAGGCGGCCACCGAGCTGGCCGAGCGCGAGATCCAGGAGCTGGAGCACCAGGTGGCGTTCCACACCCGGTGGCCGAGGACGACGAGTGCCACGCCGCCAACAGCGCGCCGAAGCCAAGGCCACGCTGCGCCAGCTCGAGAAGCGGTCCGGACCGTGCGCCGGCCGACCTGCTGGACGATCTGGAGTTGCCGGCGCTGGCCGGGATGCTGGGGCCGAAGTCCGAGGCGGACGTCGATGGCGCGGCGCGACGAGCTGATGCGGCTGGCCGGGATCACCCCGGCGGGCAAGATGCAGCTGCGCGACGGGCGGAGCGGCGAAGCGTTCAGCTTCCCGATCACGGTGGGCGAGATCTACATGCTCAAGCTGTCGCACCTGGTGGACGACAAGATCCACGCGCGCAGCATCGGCCCGTACTCGCTGGTGACGCAGCAGCCGCTGGCCGGCAAGGCGCAGTTCGGCGGCCAGCGGTTCGGGGAGATGGAGGTGTGGGCGCTCGAGGCGTACGGCGCCGCGCACACGCTGCAGGAGATCCTGACCGTGAAGTCGGACGACGTGAACGGTCGGAGCCGCGTGTACGAGGCGATCGTGAAGGGACAGAACCTGCCCGAGCCGGGCATCCCGGAGTCGTTCAACGTGCTCGTGAAGGAACTGCAGGCGCTAGGCATCCACGTGAAGATGGGCGCCAACGAAGGCAACGGTACTGGGTCGACGGCAACGAGCCTTCGGCCGCGACGGCGAGGAGTAGCCGATGATCGATTTCCGGAGTGCGCGCGAGACGCGCGCGTCGGCGTTCGACTTCATCCAGGTCCGGATCGCCTCGCCCGAGGAGATCCGCGGCCCGAAGGACCCCAAGGAGCGCGAGCGCCTCGAGATGCAGGGGCTGCGCACCTGGTGGTCGTGGGGCGAGGTGACCAAGCCCGAGACCATCAACTACCGCTCGTTCAAGCCCGAGAAGGACGGGCTGTTCTGCGAGCGCATCTTCGGGCCGGTGAAGGACTGGGAGTGCCATTGCGGCAAGTACAAGCGCATCCGCTATCGCGGCGTGATCTGCGACCGCTGCGGCGTCGAGGTGACGCTCTCCAAGGTGCGCCGCGAGCGCATGGGCCACATCGAGCTCGCCGTGCCGGTGGCGCACATCTGGTTCTTCAAGACCCTGCCCAGCCCGATGGGCAACCTCCTCGACCTCACGCTGCGTGATCTCGAGAAGGTCATCTACTACTCGCAACTACGTCGTCATCGAGCCGGGCCAGCAGGAAGTCCGCGCCAACCAGCTGCTCGACGAGGACGAGTTCCTCGCGCTCAAGCAGAAGGCGAAGGACGAGGGCGACGGCGTCTTCCATCGCCGACATCGGCGCGCCCGGCGGTCCGCGACCTGCTCCGCCGCCTCGACGTCGACCGGCTGGCCGAAGAACTGCGCGCCGCCGTCGATCGACCGAGACGTCGCAGCATCGCAAGAAGCAGATGCTCAAGCGGCTCAAGATCGTCGACGCGTTCCGCAACTCCGGCGACGCCGGCGACATGCGCAACCGGCCGGAGTGGATGATCCTGGACGTGGTGCCGGTGATTCCGCCCGACCTGCGGCCGCTCGTGCCGCTCGACGGCGGCCGCTTCGCCACGTCCGACCTCAACGACCTGTACCGCCGCGTCATCAACCGCAACAACCGGCTGCAGAAGCTCATCCTGCATCGCGCGCCGGAGGTCATCCTCCGCAACGAGAAGCGCATGCTCCAGGAAGCGGTCGACGCGCTGTTCGACAACGGCCGCCGGTCCAAGGCCATCCGCGGCCGCGGCAAGCGTCCGCTCAAGTCGCTCTCCGACATGCTGAAGGGGAAGCAGGGGCGCTTCCGCCAGAACCTGCTCGGCAAGCGCGTCGACTACTCGGGCCGTTCGGTCATCGTCGTCGGCCCGGAGCTCAAGCTGCACCAGTGCGGGCTGCCGAAGGCGATGGCGCTCGAGCTCTTCAAGCCGTTCATCATCCACAAGCTGGTGGAGAAGGGCATCGCCGAGACGGTGAAGCGCGCCAAGAAGATCGTGGAGCGCGAGATCCCCGAGGTGTACGAGATCCTCGAGGAGATCATCCGCGACCATCCGGTGCTGCTCAACCGCGCGCCCGACGCTGCACCGCCTCGGCATCCAGGCGTTCGAGCCGGTGCTCGTGGAGGGCAAGGCCATCCGGATCCATCCGCTCGTCTGCGCGGCGTTCAACGCCGACTTCGACGGCGACCAGATGGCCGTGCACGTGCCGCTCTCGTTCGAGGCGCAGCTCGAGTGCGCGGCTGCTGATGCTGTCGTCGAACAACATCCTGAAGCCGTCCGACGGGCGCCCGGTGGCCGAGCCGTCGCAGGACATCGTGCTCGGCTGCTACTTCGCGACCAAGGCGCCGACGGATTTCGACAAGACGGCCAGGGATCGCCAAGGCGCTGCGACGCTCAAGTCGTTCACGTCGCCGCCGAGGTCGAGATGGCGCTGTCGCGCAGGACGCGTGACGCTACCACACGCCGGTTCGCTACCTGCGTGCACGACGAGACGGCGATCCGCGCTGGGTAGTGACCACGGCCGGCCGCGTGCTGTTCAACGCGATCGTGCCCGCGGAGCTCGAGTTCCAGAACCGCGACATGAAGAAGAAGGCGCTGGGCGAGCTGGTGTTCGAGTCCTACCGCCAGTGCGGCCTGGCGGCGACGGTCGAGTTCCTCGACCGGCTCAAGGACTTCGGCTTCTTCTACGCCACGCGCGGCGGGGTCTCGATCGGCATCGAGGATCTGCGCGATCCCGCACGAGAAGGAGACGCTGCTGCGGCGAGGCCGAGGAGCGCGTCGAGCGCTTCCAGCGCGCGTACTCAGACGGGCAACATCACGAACGGCGAGCGCTACAACAAGGTCATCGACACCTGGACGCACGCGAACTCCGACATGGCCGACGCGATGGTGAAGACGATGCGCGAGGCCAAGCGGCGGCTTCAACCCGGTGTTCATGATGTTCGATTCCGGATCGCGCGGCAGCCGCGACCAGATCCGGCAGCTGGCGGGCATGCGCGGCCTGATGGCCAAGCCGCAGAAGAAGCTCACCGGCGGCATCGGCGAGATCATCGAGAGCCCGATCAAGTCGAACTTCCGCGAAGGGCTGTCGGTGCTCGAGTACTTCATCTCGACGCACGGCGCGCGGAAGGGCCTGGCCGACACGGCGCTCAAGACGGCCGA
The DNA here is from genome assembly GCA_963740565.1 of uncultured Gemmatimonadaceae bacterium. Taxonomy (GTDB): domain Bacteria; phylum Gemmatimonadota; class Gemmatimonadetes; order Gemmatimonadales; family Gemmatimonadaceae; genus CAVUFA01. The sequence continues at coordinate 79,351 of CAVUFA010000008.1, forward strand.
CGCCGGCTACCTCACGCGCCGCCTGGTGGACGTGGCGCAGGACGTCACGATCACCGAGGAGGATTGCGGCACGATCCAGGGCCTCGAGATCGCGGCGCTGAAGGAAGGCGAGGACATCATCGAGCCGCTGTCGGAGCGCATCGTCGGCAACGTGGCGGCGGAGGACGTCGATCGATCCGCACGAGCGCGACGAGTCCGGGCGGTCGCGCTCATCCTGGCCGAGGCCGGCCAGCTGATCGACGAGGAGATGGCGCGCGCGATCGAGGAGGCGGGCATCGAGACGGTGCGGATCCGCTCGGTGCTCACCTGCGAGGCCAAGCGCGGACTGTGCCGCATGTGCTACGGCCGCAACCTGGCGACCATGGACGATGGTGGACCTGGGCGAGGCGGTCGGCATCATCGCCGCGCAGTCGATCGGCGAGCCCGGCACGCAGCTCACGCTGCGCACGTTCCACATCGGCGGCACGGCGGCGCGTATCGCCGAGCAGACGGCGCGCAAGACGAAGGTCGCCGGCATCGATCGAGTACGGCGACCGGCTGATGACGGTGCACGAATCCCGAGGGCCAGCGGATCGTCACGTCGTACGAGGGCGAGATTCATCATCCGCGCCGTCGGCCGACACGCAACGCCGCGGTCGGGGCGCGGCTCGCCGTGCCGCTCGGCGCGACGCTGCTGGTGAAGGACGGCGAGGAGGTGAAGCGGGACCAGGTGATCTTCACCTGGGACCCGTACACCAACCCGATCATCTCGCGACGTCGAAGGCGACGATCCGGTTCGTCGACATCGTGGAGGACGAGTCGATCTCCGAGGAGCTGGACGAGCTCACCGGCCTGCGGCAGCGCGTGATCATCGAGGACCGCGAGAAGAAGCTCCACCCGCACATCGAGATCTGGCAGACGAAGGGCGGCAAGGAGAAGAAGGTGCGCGACTTCGTCATCCCGGTGGGGGCGCAGCTGATCGGTGGAGGACGGCCAGACGATCCACGCCGGCGAGACGATCGCCAAGATCTCGCGCGAGGCGTACAAGACGCGCGACATCACGGGCGGTCTGCCGCGGGTGGCCGAGCTGTTCGAGGCGCGCCGTCCGAAGGATCCGGCCACGATCTCCGAGATCGACGGCGTCGTCCGGTTCGGCGACATCAAGCGCGGCAAGCGCGAGATCTTCGTGCAGCCGGGCAAGGTGCGTCGACGGGCAGTGTGGCGGTGGACGACGGCGCAGGAGGCGCAGGTGTACGAGGTGCCGGCCGGGCAAGCACTTGCGCGTGCACGAGGGCGACCGCGTGCGCGCCGGCGACCGTCTCACCGAGGGGCCGGTGAACCCGCACGACATTCTGCGGATCAAGGGACCACGCGCCGTGCAGGAATACCTGCTGAACGAAGTGCAGGAGGTGTACCGCCTGCAGGGCGTGAAGATCAACGACAAGCACATCGGCGTGATCGTCAAGCAGATGCTGCAGAAGGTGCGGGTCGTGGAGTCCGGGCGACACGGAGTTCCTCGAAGGCGAGCACGTGGACCGGCAGGCGCTTCCGCGAACAGAACGAGCGGGCCAAGAAGAAGAAGCTGAAGCCGGCGACGGCCGAGCCGCTGCTGCTCGGCATCACGAAGGCGAGCCTCACGACGCAGTCGTTCATCTCGGCGGCGTCGTTCCAGGAGACCACGCGGGTCCTGACCGACGCGGCCATTCGCGGCGCGAAGGACGACCTGCTCGGGCTCAAGGAGAACATCATCATCGGCCACCTCATCCCGGCCGGCACCGGGCAGTATCGGTACCAGGAAGTGGAGATCGAGGGGAGAGCCGGTGATGGAAGAACTTCCGGGGATCGGCGAGCGACGCGGGCTTCCCGGAAGTTGCCGAGAGCGGACCGCTCGCCGGGGAGTAGAATTTCGGTCGAGTTTCGCCGAGGGCCGGTTTCGCACTTGTCCACGGCGTGGGGAAGGCGTCCGTGTGAGGCGCCGTCCGGAGGCCCGAGGCGGCCCGTGGATGAGCCGCAGGGGCTTCGCGCCGTGTGATGGGGTTAATTTGCCCGGCTGGGCCCAGTGGGTTAGCGGTTGACTAGCGCCCTACACGCGGCACCGTCCTATCTAGAATTACAGGTCTCCCGCGCCCCGGCTCTGGGGCGTCTTTGTCGTCCAATCCCGACTGAATGCCGACCATCAGCCAGCTCGTGCGGCGGGGTCGCCGCGATGTGGGCAGAAAGGGCAAGACGCCCGCGTTGCGCCAGAATCCGTTCCGCCGGGGCGTGTGTACGCGCGTCTACACCACCACGCCCAAGAAGCCGAACTCGGCCCTCCGCAAGGTCGCCAAGGTGCGCCTAACGAATGGGTTCGAGGTGATCGCCTACATTCCCGGTGAAGGACACAATCTGCAGGAGCACTCCATCGTGCTGGTGCGCGGTGGCCGTGTGAAAGACCTCCCCGGCGTGCGCTATCACATCGTGCGCGGCACGCTCGATGCCGCCGGCGTGACGGGACGCAATCGCAGCCGCTCCAAATACGGCACCAAGCGGCCCAAGCCCGCCACCGGAGGAAAGAAGTGAGTCGCCGGAAGAAGGGAATCAAGCGCCCCGTGCTCGCCGACGCGCGCTACGACAGCCAGACGGTGTCGAAGTTCATCAACTGCCTCATGTACGAGGGAAAGAAGTCGGTCGCCGAGCGGATCTTCTACGGCGCCATGGACCTCGTGGAATCGCGCACCAGTCAGCCGGGCGTGAATGTCTTCAAGCAGGCGCTGTCGAATCTCAAACCCGTGGTCGAGGTCAAGAGCCGCCGGGTCGGCGGCGCCACCTACCAGGTGCCGGTCGAGGTCCGTCCCGAGCGCCGCACGGCGCTGGGCATGCGCTGGCTGATTCTCTACGCCCGCGATCGCAACGAGAAGTCGATGGCCGAAAAGCTCGCGGCCGAGGTCATCGCGGCATCCAAGGGCGAGGGGAACGCGATCAAGAAGAAGGAAGACACTCACCGCATGGCCGAAGCCAACAAGGCGTTCGCGCACTATCGCTGGTAACGCGCCGCGGAGTGACCCCTCGGCGGTGTCGGGCGTCGCAGTACTCGGGCAGTCTGCACCTCGCGTGCACGAGTGGTTGTCAGCTTCAGGGAGGCGTGTCTCGGCCTCCCGGATAGCCGGCGACCGGGACAGCGTCAGGAGCGCCGGCCACAGCTATGACCGAATCCGATTTCTCCCTTCCCGTTCCGAGCCCGTCGGTCGTGTTCAAGCAACTCGACGAGGGCGGGGTGCTCCTGTCCACCGACGCTGAAGTGTACTTCGGCGTGAATCGCGTTGGCGCCCGCATCTGGTCCCTGCTGCCGCCGAACTCCAGGACCTTCAGCGAGATGGTCGCGGTGCTGGCCCGTGAGTTCGCCAACGTGAGTATCGAACGCATTCGCCGCGACACGAACGAATTCCTGCGTGAGCTGGTGGCCGCGGGGCTGGCCACATCGGCGGCCGGCGACGCGCCAGCCGAGGGGCCGGGCCATTCTGCATCGCCTGCGGACGCTCCGTAAGCTCCCTCCACGGGCACAGGGCGACCTGGTCCGCGCGCAACTCGCGCTGGTGGAAGCTCGACTTACGCTGAGATTCAGGAAACGCGGTACGCTGCTTTCGACGGCCCCGGGGCCCGATGGGATGCCCTCCGGCACCTTGCCGGAGCGCGTCGACCGGGCGCGCGAGCTCGCCATCGCCGTGCGTCGCGCGGCGGAACACGGCCTGGTCCGTGGGTCATGCCTGGCGCGGGCGCTTGCCACGCGCGTGCTCCTCGACCGCGCCCACCTGCACGGGGCACAGGTGCGAGTGGGCGTGCAGATGCGGGACGGCGCCCTGATCGCACATGCGTGGGTGGAGTACGCCGGGGTCAGGCTGATCGAATCGGAGTCGGAGGTCACTGACCTGCGGGAGGTGGACGGGTTGAACGTCGCCGGCAGGCCGTGACCGCACTGGCCGCCGCATTTGGGCCGCGTGCCCACGACAGCCCGGAGGCGGTGGTCGCCATGCTCGCCGGGACGCTGGCGCCCGAAGGCGGGCCGACCGACCTCTGGCGCGATGACTCGTCGATAGTCGCAGGCCGGCGGCACCCGTGGGAAGCCGAACTCAATGGCTGGACGGGCCCCATTGTGCACGAAACGGAACGCCACGTGATCGCTGCCGACGCCAGCCTGTACTACCTCGCCGACCTCCGGCGCAGATTGTCCGACCGCGGGGCACTGCCCGCCGGTTCGGCAACGGCGGAACTGGTGGCCGCGGCAGTTGGCGTTTGGGGGACCGACTTCGCCCGCCACCTCGAGGGCGACTATGCGATCATTGTATACGACAAGCGGTCGCGCCGGCTGCTGCTCGCGCGCGAGTTTGGTGGCCGGCGCGCGCTGAACTACGCGCTCGCGGACGACGGCACCGTGGTGATGGCCTCGACCGCATGCGCGGTGGCAGCCTTTCCGGGTGTGCCGTCGGATTACGACGGGGACATGATTGCGACATCGGCCGTGGGGCTGGCGCTGCCCGGAGATCGCACAGCATTCCAGGCCGTCCGCGTGGTGCCGTCCGGAGGCACGGTCTGCATCGATCACGGAAGGCGACCGTACCTCCTCCATCAATGGGAGCCTCCGGAGTTTTCAGACCGCGGAGACGGGACCTCGCTCGACCAGGGCGCGGAGGAACTCCGCGCCCTGCTGCAGGACGCGGTAGCCGAGCGACTCCCCTCGACGGGGACCGCGGTGGTCTGGATGAGCGGCGGCTGGGATTCCCCCGCGCTGTTCGCTTCCGCACGGAGTGTCACGTCGGCGCGGCACCAACCGGGGGTTCAGGTGTTGCCGGTGTCGCTCTCGTATCCGCCCGGAGACCGCGGCCGCGAGGACGAGTTGATTACGGAGATTGCCGAGCACTGGCATGTGCCGGTGACCTGGCTTCCCGTGGATGAGATTGCCCTGCTGGACACGCTCGAGGCGACGGCATCGCGGCGCGACGACCCGATGACACCCCCCCTCGAGGCCGTGCAGCGAGGGCTGGCGCGGGTGACCCGCTCGCTCGGCGCGCGCGTAGCGTTTGACGGAAACGGGGGAGATTTCCTCTTCATGGTGTCCAGCGTTGCGCTTGCCGACAACCTGCGACGGGGTGACGTCTCGATCCTGGTTTCCGCCTGGCGGAAGTGGGGCCGGGAGGACGTACGCGAATTCCTGCGTGCATGCATTCTCCCGTTGCTCGCGCCCGGCACGATCGACTGGATCGGGAGCGTCCGGGGGCGGCCCCTTCGGGGATACTGGGATTTCACGGCGCCGGAGTGGTTGCGTCACACGGCGGCTGTCTCGCGCGCCCTTCGCCCACCCGTGAGCGGCAGAATGCCCGGTGAGGGCGCGGCCGCATTCGAGGCGCGGTACCTGCTCACAAACCCCATGCTCTGGCGATTGGCGCTCGCGACTCACACGTTCGCTCTGGACGAGGGAGTGGAACTGCGCTCGCCCTTCCTGGATCGGCGCCTCGTCGAATTCGCCGCACGGAGGGCGCTTGACGAGCGGAACCGGAATGACGAGATCAAGGTGCTTCTCCGCCACGCCATGCGAGGGCTACTTCCAGATTCGGTGCTGGCGACGCGCCCCTTCAAGACGGGGATGCCGGTGGACTACGTCCGGCGCAGCATTCTCAACACGCTTCCGTCAAGGATCGAGAGCGCCTTCCGCGAGGGCGGATCGGCTGTGCTCGGTCGAATGGGGTTGATGGACGTTGATCGGATTCGAGAGGCAGCGGCAGCTTATGCCGCCCATGGAGGGGACCTCTTGGGGGCTCGGCTTCTGATGACCTTGCAGACCGAGAGATGGCTTGCGGTCCGAGAACGGAAAGCCTAGCTTGTGAGCGCCAAGCGTGGGCGCCAACTCGGTGGCTGCATAGTCCCACAGCTGACTGGTACAGGACTTGCTAACGTAAGGTGTATACCAAATCTCTGGAGGCGGAGCATGTACGAGACACCCAAGCTTGAACGCTTCGGCAGCTTTCGCGAGTTGACGCTTCAAACGGCGGGAAAGACGTTGCTGTTCACTGCGGACCTGATCTTCCCGAACCAGGGGTATGACAAGGGGAATCCTCCGCGCTCCTGAGTCGTAGACGTACGGAGTCGAAGGAGACTCGTCCGACGGAATATCGGTCGCCCGCTGACGTCGAAGGGTCAAGGTTCAATCCGTAGGGGTTCTCCCGGTTTATCGGTATGCCGCTTCCGCTTCTGCTATTGCAGAGCGGATGCGGCATTTTCGTTGCGGTCGCGCCGCAACGGGCCCGGCGATCGGCCACTGGCCCGGGTCCGAAGGGAAGCAGCGAGATTGTCCGGAGCTGGAACCTGCCGGGATCATGCTTCGAGCGGCTCGGAGTGCCCCGGCTTGGGGGGCCCGCGTGCTTCACATCGGGTCCTACTGGCGCCAGCTTTGCATGGCCTGATCGGGTCATGAGCGACCTCAGCCGGCTCCTCTGATCGACCGCACGTGCCCACCTATTCGGCCTTCGGACTCATCCTGCGATCAGAGGTCCACCTCTCTGACGCCGAGCCCATCGACGACAGCCGGTTCGATTGCGTCCTGGAACGCAGGTCCGAGGCCGCACCAACGGTGGTCCAGACGAAGCTCGGCGAGGAAGTGGTCACGACGGACGTGATGGTCCGATCGTATGAAACAGGCGCCGGCTACCGCCTGGCCTACGATGACACCGGCACCTTCGACGTTTCGTTCGATGGGACCCGGATAACCTGGTGGAGCGGCGGCGTTGATCCGAACGACGCAGTGCTCACGGATATTCTGGGACGAGTGCTGTCTTTCGCGCTCCACGCGCGGGGAGTGCTCACGCTGCACGCTTCGGCGGTGGATCTGGATGGCGAGGGACTCGCATTCCTGGCTCCGAAGTTTTTTGGGAAGTCGACGCTCGCAGCGGCTCTGGTTCGCTCGGGCGCACGTCTCATCACCGACGACACTCTGGCCGTGGATCCGGGCCACCCCCCGCTGCTCCGCGCCGGCGTGCAGAGCATCCGCCTGCGCGAAGATTCGGCGACGTCGGTGGCGGTACCCTTCAGCGACCCCCGGCTGGGTGGAAAGACGGCCCACCGGCCAGCGGCAGTTTCGTCGGTCGGGAAGGAGCTCACGCCGTTGCGGGCGGCATACCGACTTGCACCGGCGCCGGGAGACGGGCGGACTCCTGCTGCGTCACGAACGCGTTGCTCGGCCACGGAGGGGGCGCTTACCTTCATTACTTATCGGAAGCTCGGCCAGCTGCTCGATGGCCGCGCCGCCGCGCGATCCTTTGCGATAGCGGCAGCACTGGCGGACACCGTTCCGGTGTACGACCTGAGCATCACTCGCCGGCTGGATCAGTTGGAGGAAGTCGTGGCGTTGATCAGGGAGTGGCACGTCGTGGCGCCCGCCGCGCGTGACCTCCCGGCGGAGTCACGCGTTGCAGAAGGCTGAAGCATGCCGCCCCTTCCCGTTGCGATCGAGAGGATGTCCATGAACGCGACCTCTCGTCTGCTCCTGGCCTCCGCGGGTCCGGCAGGAGTGCGCGCCATGCAGTCCGAGATGGAGCAGGGGCTGATCGACTGGGACCAGCTGATCGCGCTGGCGGTGCGGGAGGGCGCCGCCGGAGTGCTATGGCGTCAGCTGCGGTCCATTTCGCCGTCGGTGGTTCCGGAGAGCCACCGGATCCGCCTGGCGCGTCTGGCGACGATTTCGGAGTTTCGGGCGGCCCTGCTGGGCGACCGTCTGGATGCGACGCTACGCGAATTTGCACGTGCCGGGATTCCGGTGATCCTGCTGAAGGGGGCCGCCCTCGCCAAGACGGTCTACGCGTCGTTCACGGAACGACCGATGATGGACCTCGATCTTCTGGTGACCCCCGCGGCCATGCCGGACGCGTTCGAGGCTGCGCGCAGAGCCGGGTGGGTGGAGTCGGAGCGGGACTATCCCCGGGAGCGCTACAGGGGGCATCAGCATGGACCCCCTCTGCTGGACAGCGAAGGGACTGGTGTGCGACTGGAACTGCACACGGATCTCTTCGTGCCGGGTCATCCGTTTGGCCTCTCCCGGAGCAAGATCCTGGAGGACGCGCGACGGCTGGACAGCCTGCCAGGTTCGGTCTTCGTTCCGTCCACGACGCATTCTCTGCTGCACGCGTGCGTGCACTTTGCCTGGTCGCACATGATGCGCTTCGGCGCCTGGCGGGCGGTGCGGGATGTCAGCGTCTTGACGAATGCGGGCGCGACGGACTGGGATCTGATCGTGCGCGAAGCGGTGGCGCACCATGCCGCCAGCTGCTGCTACTGGACCATTCATGTTGCGCACACGCGCGCGGGGCTCGACGTGCCCGAGTGGGTGGAGACGGCGCTGCGGCCGTATCGAAGCGAGTACCTGCTTGGCCCGCTGTCACGGCATCTCGAGTTGCAGTTGCTGCCGTCGGATGCGCTGTGTCCATCGCACCAGCTGAGTGCTGTGCTTTGGAGTGCCGCCATACGGCCCCGTCGAAGCGGCCACGGGGCTATCCGACCCTGGCACGCGCCCAAGGAGATCGTTGCCGCCGGTGTTGCACCGAGCCTGATGAAGCGCATGGCGGGACACGCTCGTCGGAGCATGGCCTGGCGCCGGTATCTTCATGAAGTGCTTTTCGCGCGGTCAAAGGCCGTCTGAGGATCCGCTGGAGGCGTCGGCCGTCACCGGGAGTGAAGGGGCAACCCGTCGGCGACCGATCTGTCACAAGCTGGTTTCACGGTGTCGGCGCCGGAAGGCGGGTGAATAGCCGGGGATCGCCTAACTGAAGCGTTGACTTCCCCTTGCCGTCCGTGCAGATTAAGCGGCTCCCGTAGACCGTCCTCGTTCAGGGACTGATCTTCGGAAGCAGTGTAAACGTCGACGAACTGCGCGTCGACTCCGATGGGCTCGCGACGGTCGCGAGGGCTGCTGGCAGGGCCGGGGTAGCGCGGGATCGCGTGATCCTCTCCGAAAAGCGACGCAGGACAACTCATCGTCGAGGTCGCTCACTCGGCGCGCCGTGGGTCCCCATCCGCAATGGCGGGTGCACCCGGCGAGGGCGGATGGACACCGGCTCCTGCCTGAAGGAGCGCCTGGTCCACCCGCGTTTTTCGTGCGGCGATCTTCTGTCGCACGCCTCAATCACGCATATGCCACGTACCACTCCGCTCGAACTTTATCGCAACATCGGCATCATGGCGCACATCGATGCCGGGAAGACGACTACGACCGAGCGCATCCTCTACTACACGGGCAAGTCGTACAAGATGGGTGAAGTCCATGACGGGGCCGCCATCATGGACTGGATGGAGCAGGAACAGGAGCGCGGCATCACCATCACGTCCGCGGCCACGACATGCTTCTGGCGGCGCCATGGAACGGGCACGGAAAACGGGAGCGGTCCCGAGTACCGCATCAACATCATCGACACGCCGGGTCACGTCGACTTCACGGTCGAGGTGGAGCGGTCACTGCGGGTGCTGGACGGCGCGGTCGCCCTGCTCGACTCGGTGGCCGGCGTGGAGCCCCAGACCGAGACGGTGTGGCGCCAGGCTGATCGCTACCGGGTGCCTCGTCTCATCTTCGCCAACAAGATGGACCGGGTCGGCGCGAACTTCGACCGCTGCGTCGAGATGATCCGCGATCGCCTGACGAAGAAGGCGTACCCCATTCAGCTTCCGGTCGGATCGGGCGAGCTGTTCACGGGGCACATCGATGTCATCGAGCGCAAGGAATACATCTTCCACGGTGAATCGCTGGGCAGGACGTTCGACGTCGTCGACGTGGCGCCGGAATTCCGGGACCGGATGGAGCAGGCCCGGCACGAGCTCATCGAGGCCGCGGTGGAGCATGACGAGGAGTTATTGGACAAGTACCTCCACGGTGGCGAGCTGACGCCGCAGGAGATCCGGCACGCCGTGCGCCGTGCGACCGTGGCCATGCAGTTCGTCCCGGTGCTGTGCGGGGCGTCATTCAAGAACAAGGGAGTTCAGGCCCTCCTCGATGCGGTGGTCGACTTCATGCCGGCGCCGGTGGACGTGCCTGCCATCAATGGCCACCTGCCACATCACGACGAGACCTTCGAAGAGCGACCGGTGGCCGACGACGCGCCGTTTGCGGCGCTGGCCTTCAAGATCGCCACCGACCCGTTTGTCGGAAAACTGACCTTCTTCCGCGTGTATTCGGGGATGCTTGCGAGCGGGTCCTACGTCTACAACTCCACCAAGGACAAGCGAGAACGGATCGGGCGCCTGCTGCAGATGCACGCCAACAAGCGTGATGAGATCAACGAGGTCCGCGCCGGGGATATCGCCGCCGCCATCGGCCTCAAGGACACGCGGACCGGCGACACGCTCTGCGACGACGACCGTCCGATCATTCTGGAGGCGATGAAGTTCCCGGCGCCGGTGATCGACGTCGCGATTGAACCGAAGACCAAGGCCGACCAGGACAAGCTGTCGATCGCGTTGAACAAGCTGGCCGAGGAGGATCCCACGTTTCGCGTGCACACCGACGCGGAGACCGGCCAGACGATCATCTCCGGGATGGGCGAGCTGCATCTGGAGATCATCGTCGATCGCATGCTGCGGGAGTTCAAGGTCGATGCAAACGTGGGCCGGCCGCAGGTGGCCTACCGCGAGACGATCCGCAAACGCGTGGAGAAGGTGGAGGGGAAGTTCATCCGCCAGTCGGGTGGGCGGGGACAGTACGGCCACGTGGTGATCAACGTCGAGCCGACGGAGGCGGGCCAGGGGTTTCATTTCGAGGACCGCGTGGTGGGCGGCTCGGTGCCGCGGGAGTACATCGGTCCGGTGGAGCAGGGGATCAAGGAAGCCCTCGAGAACGGGGTGCTGGCCGGCTATCCGATGGTCGACATCCGGGTGGAGCTCACCGACGGATCGTACCACGAGGTGGACTCCAGCGAGATGGCATTCAAGATTGCCGGCTCGATGGCCTTCAAGGAGGCGGCGCGTCGCGCCCGCCCGGTGCTGCTCGAGCCGATGATGAAAGTGGAAGTGGTCAGTCCGGAGCAGTACACGGGCGACGTGCTCGGCGACCTGGCCGCACGCCGCGGAAAGATCGGCGGCATGATGCAACGCGGCGAGGCACAGGTCATCGCCGCGACCGTGCCTCTCGCGGAGATGTTCGGGTACTCCACCCGCCTGCGGTCGATGACCCAGGGACGCGCGGTGTACTCGATGGAGTTTTCGCATTACGAGGAAGTACCGAAGAGCAGGGCGGAAGAGATTGTCAGCAAGACCAAGTCATAAGTTCGGGCGTTCACTCTCACGGGATCTGTTCCAATGGCAAAGGCAAAGTTCGAGCGGACGAAGCCGCACGTAAACGTCGGCACGATCGGTCACGTCGACCACGGCAAGACGACCCTCACAGCCGCGCTGACCAAGGTGTCGGCGGACAAGGGGTGGGGCACGAAGTACGTCAGCTACGACGAAGTCGCCAAGGCCTCGGAGGCGCAGGGGCGGCGCGACTCGACCAAGATCCTGACGATCGCCACCTCACACGTCGAATACGAGACCGACAAGCGACACTACGCGCACGTCGATTGCCCGGGTCACGCCGACTACGTGAAGAACATGATTACCGGGGCCGCGCAGATGGATGGCGCGATCCTGGTGGTGAGCGCGGTGGACGGCCCGATGCCGCAGACGCGGGAGCACATCCTGTTGGCGCGTCAGGTGAACGTGCCGTCGATCGTCGTCTTCCTCAACAAGTGCGACCTGGTCGACGATGCGGAACTGCTCGATCTGGTGGAGCTCGAGGTGCGCGAGCTGCTCAACCAGTACCAGTTCCCGGGGGACGACACGCCGGTGGTCCGGGGATCGGCGACGAAGGCGCTGCAGGGCGACGCCGAGTGGGTGAAGAAGATCGAGGAGCTCGATGACGCAATCGACTCCTTCATCCCCGAGCCGAAGCGCGAGAGCGACAAGCCGTTCCTGATGCCGGTCGAGGACGTGTTCACGATCACCGGACGCGGTACGGTGGCGACGGGACGTATCGATCGCGGCAAGATCAAGGCCGGCGAGGAAGTGCAGCTGGTGGGCTTCGGCGCCGAAAAGAAGACGGTGGTGACCAGCGTGGAGACGTTCCGCAAGGTGCTGGAGGACGGCCAGGCGGGCGACAACGTGGGCCTGCTGCTGCGCGGCGTCGACAAGCGGGAGATCGAGCGCGGGATGGTGCTGGCCAAGCCGGGGTCCATCACGCCGCACACGAAGTTCGACGGCGAGGTGTACGTGCTGACGAAGGAAGAGGGCGGCCGACACACGCCGTTCTTCAACGGCTACCGCCCCCAGTTCTACTTCCGCACCACCGACGTGACGGGGTCGATCCAGCTCCCCGGGGGCACGGAAATGGTCATGCCCGGCGACAACATCCAGATGCAGATCGAGCTCATCTCGCCGATCGCGATGGAGGAGGGGCTGCGGTTCGCGATTCGGGAGGGGGGCCGGACGGTGGGCGCTGGCGTGGTCACGAAGATCCTGCAGTAGCCGAGGACGAATCAGGACAGACCGAGAGAGCGATTGCCTGCGTTCGTCGACCCGAGATATCGAGCATGCCAGGAAGAATCCGAATTCGCCTCAAGGCCTTCGACCACGCCGTCATCGATCAGGCGGCGGCCGACATCGTGCGCACCGCGGAAAAGACGGGCGCGCAGTTGTCGGGGCCGATCCCGTTGCCGACCAAGACCCGGCGCTGGACGGTGCTGCGATCGCCGCACGTGGACAAGAAATCGCGCGAGCAGTTCGAGCTCAAGACGCACAAGCGAGTCATCTACATTCTCGACTCGCGGGCGCAGACGGTCGACGCGCTGACGAAGCTCGATCTGCCCGCGGGAGTGGACGTGGAGATCAAGGTGGAGTGAGGACGGGCCTTCGCGGGCGGTGCGCCGGTGTGGACCGCGCGCTGTCCGACGGAAACCCGCCACGATGAACGCAGGGATGCGCACATGATTGGGCTGATTGGTCGAAAAATCGGAATGACGCAGATCTTCACCGAGCAGGGGCATCAGGTGCCCTGCACGGTGGTGGAGGCGCCGCCGAATCCGGTGATGAAGGTGCTCGCCGGGCGAGAAGACGAAGCCGGGATACGTGGCCGTGGAGCTGGGATTTGGCGCCTGGCGCCTGGCGCGTGCGTCGAAGAAGGGCGAGCGGACACCGCGGGGGCGGCGCGCGCCCAGGTCGGCCATCGGGCACGCGGCGCGGGCCGGGGTCGAGCGGCCGCCGCGCGGTGACGAGGTCATTCCGCCTCGATGACGGGCCGCGTGGTGCCGAGCGCGCCCGCGTACAAGGCGGGGGACCTCGTCGACGTCTCGATCTTCAGCGTGGGTGAGCAGGTGAAGGTGACCGGTACCTCCAAGGGCCGCGGCTTTCAGGGCGTGGTGAAGCGCCACGGGTTCGGCGGCGGCCCCAACACCCACGGGAATACGCGGCACCGGCAAGCCGGGCTCCATCAGCCCGGGCACGGATCCGTCGCGGGTGATCAAGGGAAAGAAGATGCCCGGACACATGGGGGCGGCGCGGCACACGCAGATCAACCTGCGGGTCGAAAAGGTCGATCCGGAGCGGCATCTGCTCTATTTGCGCGGGGCGGTGGCCGGTCCGACCAACGGCATCGTACTTGTGCGGAAGCAGGGGTAAGCCGATGGCCGAGCCGAAGGCATTCGAGGCCAGCGCCTACACCGCGTTAGGCACGGAGCGCGAAGCCGTTGCCTGCCGCCGGCGGTATTCGATGGAACCGTCAACCTGCCGGTCATGCACCGGGCCGTGAAGGCGTACCTCACGAACCAGCGGCAGGGGAACGCGTCCACCAAGACGCGGGGGCTGGTGATCGGTGGCAACCAGAAGCCGTGGCGCCAGAAGGGCACGGGCCGGGCCCGACAGGGTTCGATCCGGTCGCCATTGTGGCCCGGGGGCGGCACGATCTTCGGCCCCACCCCGCGGTCGTACGATGAGCGGCTCCCGCGCAAGATGCGCGCGCTCGCGCGCAAGAGCGCGCTGAACGCGCGCGCGCGCGAGAACGCCATCTTCGTGATCGACCAGTTCCGCTATGAGCAGCCGAAGACCCGCACCCTGGTGGGACTGCTCGAGCGCGTCGGCGCGGCCGGGCAGAAGGCTCTGGTACTCACGGACGGCGTCAAGCCGGTGGTGTACCTCAGCGGCCGCAACGTGCCCAATGTGCGGGTGCTGCCGTATGCCGACGCCTCCACGTACGACCTGCTCTGGTCCGACGTGGTGCTGATCGAGGCGGCCGCGATCGGGCACACGCTCGCGCCGGTGCCGGAGAAGGAAGTGGCGCCGAGAGCGAAACGCGCGCGGCAGGCGGCGGCCGCCGATGAGGCGCCCGCCAGGCCGCGCAAGAAGAGCGCCCGGCCGGCGGCCGCGAAGAAGGCTGCCGCGAAGGCGGCTCCCGCCAGGCGCACCGCCAAGCCCACAGCGGGCAAGCCGGCTGCCAGGAAGGGCGTACGCAAGAGCGCGCCCAAGAAGAAGAAGAAGGGGAAATAGGCCATGGCCACACTGCACCGCACGATCGTTCGCCCGATTGTCACCGAGCAGACTTCGGCGGCCTATCAGGGGCGTGGCGAATACGCGTTCGAAGTGGCGTCGGACGCCAGCAAGCCGGCGATCCGACAGGCCATCGAGGCGCTGTTCGGCGTGAAGGTGAAGGGGATCTGGACGATCAACGTCCGTGGCAAGGTGCGCCGGATGGGCCGCGGACAACCGGGACGCCGTCCCAACTGGAAAAAGGCGATCGTGACGCTCCGCGAGGGCGACAAGATCGAGATCTTCGAGGGCTGAGCATCATGGGCATTCGTCAATTCAAGCCGGTCACCAAGGGGACGCGCTTTCGCTCGGTGTCCGACTTTGCCGAGATCACGCGGACCACACCCGAGAAGTCCCTGGTCGAACCGCTCCCGAAGACCGGGGGCCGCGACAACCATGGACACATCGCGGTGCGGCGCCGCGGCGGCGGGCACAAGCGGAAGTACCGGCGCATCGACTTCCGTCGGGGCCGGTTCGGCATGCCGGCCACGGTGCGGGAGATCGAGTACGATCCGAATCGCTCGGCGCGCATCGCGCTGGTGGAATTCGCCGACGGCGAGCGGCGCTACATCCTCCATCCCAGGGGACTGTCCGTGGGCGACACGGTGGTGTCGGGCCCCGGTGCCGACATCCGTACCGGGAACGCGCTGCCGCTGCGCGAAGTGCCGTTAGGCACGTTCGTGCACAACATCGAGCTGATACCGGGCAAGGGCGGCCAGATGGCGCGGGCTGCGGGCATGTCGGCCGAGGTGGTGGCCCGGGAAGGCGAGTACGTGACGCTCCGGATGGGGTCGAGCGAGATGCGGCGGGTGCACGGGCGCTGCCTGGCCACCATCGGCGTGGTCGGGAATGCCGAGCACGAGCTGCTGTCGTGGGGGAAGGCCGGGAAGGCGCGGTGGCGGGGACGGCGCCCCCGGGTGCGCGGCGAGGTGATGAATCCGGTGGACCACCCGCACGGCGGCCGTACACGCGGCGGCCGCAACGTGGTCACACCCTGGGGCAAGCCGGAGGGCGTCAAGACGCGGAACCTGCACAAACCCTCGCAGAAGCTGATGGTGCGGGGGCGCAAGCGCGGCAAGGCAACGGTATCGGGATTCTAGACGACCTGCGGAGCCCGGCCGGCCGATCGACATCCCGATCGCCGCGTCCGACCGGTTCCGTCCGCCGTCCGACCTTCGAGTGGCGATTGACACATGGCACGTAGCGTAAAGAAAGGACCGTTCGTCCAGGAAAGCCTGCTCCGCAAGGTGCAGGGGATGAACGCCCGGAACGAGAAGCGGGTGGTCAAGACCTGGTCGCGCGCCAGCACCGTGCTGCCCGATTTCGTCGGGCACACCTTCGCCGTGCATAACGGGAACAAGTTCATCCCGGTATACGTCACCGAGAACATGGTGGGGCACAAGCTGGGCGAATTCTCGCCCACGCGGTTGTTCCGCGGCCATTCCGGCAATCGGGCCATCGACAAGAAGGTCGCCACCCCGGGCGCAGTCCCGTCCGCGCCCGCGGCCGCCCCGGCGGCCGCTCCGGCAGCGCCGTCCGCGCCCGCCGGCAGGCCGGGGAGGTGAGCGAGATGCCATCGGAAGCCCGCGCCATCCAGCGCACCACCCGCCAGTCGCCCTACAAGATGCGCCTCGTGATCGATCAGATCCGGGGCCTGGATGTCAACGACGCGCTGGCCCTGCTCAAGTTCTCGAAGAAGCACGCCGCGCTGCAGATCGCCAAGGTCCTGCAGTCGGCGGTGGCCAACGCCGAACAGCATGCCCGCGCGGCCAATGAATCGCTCGACGTCGATACGCTGTTCGTCAAGCGCGCCGTGGTGAACGAGGGACCGAAGCTCAAACGCTTCATGCCGGCGGCCATGGGACGCGCCACGCCGATTCAAAAGCGCACAAGCCACGTGGAGATCGTCGTGGCGGAAAAGGAAGGCCGCTAATGGGACAGAAGACCAATCCGATCGGGTTCCGACTCGGCATCACCAAGCAGTGGCGCTCGCGCTGGTTCGCCCGTCGCGACTATCCGCAGCTGCTCAAGGAAGACGACCTGCTTCGCAAGTACCTGAAGACCCGTCTCGGCCACGCGGCAATCGCCGACATTCACATCGAGCGCAAGCCGGGCAAGGTGGTGGTCACCATCCACACCGGGCGTCCGGGCGTGGTGATCGGGAAGAAAGGCGCCGAGGTCGACAAGCTGCGCGATGAGCTGGCGCAGCTGAGCGGCAAGGAGGTCGGCATCAACGTCGAGGAGATCAAACGGCCCGAGCTGGACGCCCAACTGGTCGCGGACAACGTCGGCAACCAGCTGTCGCAGCGCATCTCGTTCCGGCGCGCCATGAAGCGCGCGGTGCAGAGCGCCATGCGGATGGGGGCCCAGGGGATCAAGATCAAGTGCGGCGGACGACTGGGCGGCGCCGAAATCGCCCGCGTCGAGGGCTACCACGAGGGACGCGTGCCACTCCACACGCTGCGCGCCGACATCGACTATGCCACCTCCACGGCGAAGACGACGTTCGGCACCATCGGCGTGAA
>CAVUFA010000009.1:0-86955 GCA_963740565.1 uncultured Gemmatimonadaceae bacterium
TGGCGTTCCCGGGCGGGCGCCTGCAGCCGCTCCCCCTGGCGTGGAACGCGCGACCGGCGCCGGACAGCGGGCAGCGGTGGTTCTCGCTGAACCCGGCCCCGCGCGTTGACCCGCCTGACGAGTTCCACTGGACGGGCATGAACAGAACTGGAACTACATGTGCGCGGATTGCCACTCGACCGCGGTGCGAAAGGGCTACGACGCGCAGGCCGACACCTTTCACACCACCTGGGCGGAGATCGATGTCGCCTGTGAGGCCTGCCACGGTCCCGCTTCGCGGCACGTGCGGTGGGCGCGATACCCGGGCTGGCTGCGCCGGATCATCTGGCGCGACGACGGGGTGCAGAACCGGCTCGCGGAACGCCGGGGCATTAGGTGGTCGAACGACCCCACAACCGGCATCCCGATCCGCAGCGCGCCGCGATCGACCGAGCGGGAGATCGAGACCTGCGCGCAATGCCACGCGCGCCGCCAGCAATCGCCGACGGCTACACCGCGGGCCGGCCGCTGCTCGACTACTACGTCCCGCTGCGATGACCGGCGATCTCTACTATCCCGACGGCCAGCAGCGCGACGAGGTGTACACCTACGGGTCGTACCTGCAGAGCAGAATGAACTCCGCGGGCGTGACCTGCGCCGACTGTCACGATCCGCACACGCAGAAGCTGCGTCGCCCAGGAAACTCGGTCTGCACGCAGTGCCATCTGGCGGCGAAGTACGATACCTCGAAACATCACTTTCACACGCCGGGCAGCGCCGGCGCCCAGTGCGTCTCGTGCCACCTGCCCCCCACGACCTACATGCAGGTCGATCCGCGCCACGATCACAGCTTCCGCATTCCGCGCCCCGGCCTCTCCATCAGCCTGGGCGTGCCTAACGCCTGCAACCGCTGCCACGCGGACCGCGACGCGAGATGGGCCACGGCACAGCTGCGCGCGCGCTACCCGAATCCGCTGCCCGTCTTCCAGCGCTTCACCCTCGCGTTCGCGGCCGACGACCGTGGCGACCCCGGCGCCGCCGACTCGCTCGGCGCCATCGCCGCCGATGCCACCGAACCCTGGTTCGTGCGCGCCTCGGCGCTGGCACGCCTGGGTGCACACCCGGGCGCGGTCGCGGTGGACGCCGCGCGCGCGGCGGCGACCTCGCCTGACGCGATGGTCAGGCACGCCGCCCTCCAGGCGCTGGAGGCGGCCCCGGCGCAAGAACGTCTCGCCCTTGCGCCACCGCTGCTGGCCGATGAAACGCGCGGCGTGAGGCAGGAGGCGGCCTGGGTGATGGCCCCGGTGCGCGATTCGCTCTCGACTCCGGCCGAGCGTCAGGTGTTCGCGTCGGCGGCCGCCGAGCTGGAGGCCAGCTACCGGTACAACGCCGACCGGGCCGACGCGCGTCTGACCCTGGGTGCGTTCGAGACGCAGCTCGGCGAGTTGGACAGCGCGGTGGCGGAGTTCCGGGCCGCCGTGCGTTTTGCCCCTCACTCCGCGACGGGGTATCTGGCGCTCGCCGAGATCCTGCGGGCACAGGGGAAGAGCGGTGACGCCGTGCGCACGCTGCTGGATGCCCTGACCGCGCTGCCGCACGATCACGACGTGCTGGTTCGGCTGGTGACGCTCTATCGCGACGCGGGGGCTCCGAACATGGCGCTGCGCTATGCGCGCGAGCTGGTGCGGGAGTATCCCCGCGACCCGCAGGCGACGGCGCTACTGCAGTCGATCCGGCGTGGGGGCTGAGGGCTCCCGCTCGTTCGCCTCTTCGGCCCGCGCTTCCGCCTCCTCGAAGTCGGCCCATGCGGCGTCGTCCCACTCCTGGGCTTCCTTCAGGGTGAGCGGCGGAAGAGTGACATCGTCGTAGATCGCCTCGAGGTCCAACTGGAGGTCGAGGAACGGGATGGCAATCGCACCGCTCGCGGTGTACTCCTCGCGCAGCCACTCGCCGCGGGAATCCCGGGTGCAGGCGACCACGTACCGGCGACGCTGGTCGACGATCAGATAGCTCCGCAGGGAATCGATCCGGAGATACGCATCGAGCTTCTCGCGTCTGTCGGTGGCGCGCGTTCCGGGGGAGTGGACCTCTGCCACGAGTGACGGCTGTTCGACAACAAGGTCGACGTCCGCCGCCTTCCCGCAGGCGATCACGATGTCCGGATAGTAGATCCGATCGACGGCAGCCTGCACCTTGACGTCCGAGGCGAACACGCGGCAGCCTCGACGTCGCGCGGGGTCTCGCAGGTGGTGCACGATGTTGAGCGTGATCAGGTTGTGTCGGGTCGTGCCGCCGGACATGGCATGCACCCAACCCGACACGTACTCGTGCCGGACGGGGTTCCCTTCCTCGAATCGGAGGTAGTCGGTGAGCGACATGCGGCGCCCTGCGCGACGCGTGCTTTCCATGTGCCGAGGCTACGCTCGGCGAGGCCGGAAAAGCAAGGGGGGAGCGTGGCGGCCGACGGGGATCCCGGCACCGGGCATCTGGTTCCGGTGAACCCCCCGGAATGAAGCACGTCGAGGGGCGCGCGCCGCCCACTGTTCGATTGGCAGGGCGACGCCGAGGCGCAGTATACTCCGAGACCATGATGTTCCGGCCGCGACACTGTGCGTACACCCTGCGTGCGCTACTGGGCACACTGCTCCTCACGCAGGCGTCCCTCGCCCAGAACCCGCCCCCGCCCCCGCCCCCGCGGGCGCCCGGCGCACCGCCGGCGGTCACACAGCAGGTGTTCGACAGCGCGGCCACCACGATCCCGTGGTTCCCGTTAGGCATCTCGCCGCTGGCGCTGCGCGGGCCTGCCCGCCCGGGCGTGTACCTCTCGGCCGTCGGCCGGCGCGCCATCGCCATGGGCACCGAAGACGGCAGGCTCGAGCTCTGGTCGTGGCCGATCAAGTGGCTGCACGACCTGGAGCTGTCGTTCCGCGTCCCGAAATACACGGAGCCGATTCCCGGACACGCGGTCGCGCGCGCGGTCGTCGAACGGCCCGAAGGCGTGACGATCGAGTACGCGTACGAGCAGTTCACCGTGCGCGAGCACGTCTTCGTGCCGCTCGACCTGCCGGCGGTGGTCATCCTGCTCGAGGTGGACGCCATCCGGCCGATGGACATCATCGCGAGGTTCACGCCCGACATCCACTACGCGTGGCCTGCGGGGCTTGGCGGGCAGTACCTGGTCTGGGAGCAGAACGCGCGCGCCTTTCTCTTCTCCGAGGGGAAGCGATCGATCAACGCGTTTCTCGGGTCGCCCGCGGTCACCGAGGCGTGCGACGTGCCGGCGCACATGCTGGCCGCCGCGCCGCCGCAGCTCGTCCTCGCGGTGGGGAGCGGTCAGGAGCGCTACACGGCGCCGCGGCTGGGTGAGCCGCCCGGCCACAACGTCGAACTCCACGAGGCGTACATCCCGATCGTGCTCGCCGGCGGGGAGATGCCGCGCGACTCGGCGCTCGCGCTCTACCGGCGGCTCATCGCGCCCGGCGCCGCCGAGCGCGAGTGGAAGCGGCGGGTGGCGCACGAGGACTCGCTGCGGCAGACGATGTTCGCGCTGCACTCGCCCGATTCGCTGCTCGACATGGCGGTCGAGTACGCCAAGGTCAATCTCGACGAGTCGTACGTCTGCAATCCGGATCTGGGGTGCGGGCTGGTGGCCGGGTACGGACTGTCGGGGGCGGCGAGCGACCGGCCGGGGTTCGGCTGGTTCTTCGGCGGCGATGCCTCGATCAACTCGTTCGCCATGACCGGCGCCGGGCTCGGCCCGCTGGTGCGCGACGGCGTGTTCCGTTTCTTCGCGAAGTACCAGCGCGCCGACGGCAAGATCACCCACGAGATCTCGCAGGGCGCGGGGCACGTGGACTGGTTCAGCTATCCGTATCCCTTCTATCACGGCGACACGACGCCGTTCTGGATCCTCGCGTTCGGGGAGTACTGGCGGCAGACGGGCGACACCGCGCTGGTGCGCGAGTTCTGGCCGAACCTGAAGCGCGCCTGGGAGTGGTCGCGGCGCACCGACACGGACGGCGACGGGCTGATGGAGAATCCCGCCGCCGGTGCCGGCGCGCTGGAGGTGGGCGACCTGCAGATCGGCATTCTGTCGGACGTGTATCTCGGCGGCGTGTGGGTGGCGTCGCTCGATCGGTTCGCGCGGATGGCCGACGCGTCAGGCGAGGGCGCGCTCGCCGACAGCGCCCGCCGGATCCGCGCGACGGCCGTGCGGACGCTGGAGTCGAAGCTCTGGATGCCGGCGCTCGGGCAGTACGCGTTCGCGCTGCTCCAGAACGGGACGGTCAACGGGAATCTCACGGCGTGGCCCGCGACCGCGATGTCGTTCGACGTGTTCGACGGCACGCGCGGCGCGGCGATGGCGGCGCGCCTGGCATCGAGCAGCATCATGACCGACTGGGGGGCGCGGCCGCTGAGCGCCGCCAGTGCGCTGTTCGATCCGCTGCACTACAACAATGGTGCGGTGTGGCCGTTCGTGACCGGTTTCGTGGCGCTGGCCGGGTACCGCTATCACAACGCGCCGGCGGCGTGGTTCGCGCTCCAGGCCATCGCGCGCACCGGGTTCGACGAGGCGCTGGGCCGGAATCCCGAGGTGATCTCCGGCCGGCTCTACAAGCCGCTGGACACGGCGGTGCCGCAGCAGTTCTTCGCCACGTCGATGGTGCTGACGCCGCTGCTGCGCGGGCTGCTGGGGATCGACGTGGACGTGCCCGCGGGCCGGGTGACGCTCGCGCCGCACCTCCCGCCCGACTGGGACTCGGTGGCGGTGGAACACGTCCCGGTTGGCAATAGTAGCATATCGATCCTTATTCGCCGCGAACCGGGACGGGTGACCGCGACGATCCGCCGTGAGAGCCTCGGGGCTCCGGTGGAGATCGTCTTTGATCCGGCGCTGCCGTTAGGCGCTCAGGTCATGGGCGGGGCGACCGCCCGGATCACGCCGGGGGATGTGCACGCATCGGTGCGCGGCACGCTCACCGACGCGATCACGCTGCGGGTGGCTTTCAGCGGCGGGTGGAGCATCATCCCGCCGGTGATACGGCCGGCGATCGGAGACCGGTCGCAGGCACCGCGGGTACTGAGCGAACGGCTGGAGACCGCGCCGCGGGGCGGCGCCGCGGCGATGCGACCCAGCGGATATGAGGTGGCGTTGGAGGGGATCGCGGGCCGCACGTACAGCTTCCGGGTTAGCGCGCCGAGCGAGGCGGTGGCCCGCAGTCTCTCCGCCGTGGCAAGCACTGGCGCACGGGCCACCCTGACACCGCAGGCGGCGCCGGGCGACGAGCGCGTGGTGGAGATCTCCTTCCCAACAACCGGCGCGAACGCCGACGGCTACACGGCAGCGACGGTCACCTTCAGCGTCGCGCGCTAAAGACGGCCCACAAGCAGTGCCCCATGTGGCGGAGCGCAGTCCGGTTGCGCTCAGGCCAGATGCCACATCGGGCCGGTCCCCCGCCAGGGTGACTCCGGTCGTGGTGTGGAGTTGTTGCAACATGCGGAACGAGGTAGCATGCCCTGAGCCCGGAGAGAGCCTGGAGACCCGCGGCCGGAGGGGGGGCGTCGCGTTCCGCAAAGCCGGGCACCGCCCTTGCTTCGGTAGGAGCGCGCCCCACACCGGGGTGGAGGCGTGCCGGGCGGCGCGATCCCCGACCGGTGCCTGCGCGCGCGGGGCCGTGTCCCGACCACCGGCGTGAGCGTCTACGAGTCACGGATGAGTGAACCCACGAAAGCAGCCACTGGCGGTTCGGTGAACCGGCTTCCGCGCATTGCGGTGCTGGGGGGCGGGCCCGCGGGCTGCGGCGCGGCGTACCAGCTGCGGCGCACCGGCAAGGCGACCGTCACCCTCCTCGAGCGGCAGGACGTCGTTGGCGGCAACGCCGGGAGTTTCTTCTGGGGCGGCCAGTGGCTCGACTACGGCTCGCACCGTCTCCACCACACCGTGGACCCCAGGATCCTGGCCGACATCCGGCAGATGCTGGGTGCGGACTTCAATGACTTCCAGCGGCACGGCCGGATCCGTCTGCGTGGCCAGTGGCTCCACTTCCCCATCCAGTCGCTCGACCTCCTGCGCCGACTCGACAAGGGCTTCGCGTTCGGCATGGCGCGCGACATGGTGATGCGCAAGCTGTCGAAGCCTGACGAGGGCGACACGTTCGCCTCGGTGCTGCTGGCGAACCTGGGCCCGACGATGTGCCACCACTTCTACTTTCCCTATGCACGGAAGTTGTGGGGACACGAGCCGGAAGTGCTGTCGGGGATCCAGGCGCGAAAGCGCGTCACGGCGGGAAGCTTCGGAAAGCTCATCAAGCGGCTGCTGCGTCCCGTCGGGGGCGGCAACTACTACTATATGCGTCGCGGCTACGGCCAGATCAGCGCCACCTACGCGGAGCAGGCTCGCCTCGCGGGGGCGGAGATGCTCCTCGGCTGGGCGGCGTCGCGAATCGAACGCATACCGGACGGCGGCGGCGCCTGGCGGATCACGGCCGAGCGCGACGGCGAGCGGCGCACGATCGACGCGGACTTCATCTGGTCGACGATCCCGATCACCCTTGTGGCGCGCATGGTGCAGCCGACGGCGCCGCCGCAGGTGCTCGAGGCGGCGGGTGCCATCGGGTACCGCGCGATGGTGCTCGTGTACGTCCAGCTGCCGGTGTCGCAGTTCACCACCACCGACGCGCACTACTTCCCCGAAGAAAACGTGCGCGTCACACGGTTGTCGGAGCCCAAGAATTACTTCCGGCTGCAGGAACCGCTCGGCACGACAGTGCTGTGCGGCGAGTATCCGTGCCGCGTGGACGATGAGATCTGGTCAGCGACCGACGATCAACTGGCGGAGCGGGTGGCGGGGGATGCGGCCACGGCGGGGATCCCGTTCCCGGCACGCCCCTCGGACGTTCAGGTTCGCCGCCTGCGCCAGGCGTATCCCGTGTATCTGCGGGGATACGAGAAGCCGCTGCAGGCGCTGGACGACTGGGCGGCGAGCCTTCCCAACGTCCTCGTGTACGGGCGCCAGGGGCTGTTCGCGCACGACAACACGCACCACGCGCTGTACATGGCATACTCGGCGGTGGACTGCCTCAGCGGGATGACATTCGACCAGGCGCGGTGGAAGGACTACCGCAGGATCTTCGCGACGCATGTTGTCGAGGACTGAACGGCGCGAGGAGGAAACAGCGAGGATACACGCGGGCGGTGATGCCGGGGCGCCGGTGATGCCTGACGAGGCGACGCCGTGGCGGTTCCTGCTCGCCATCACGGTGCTGGCGACGGTGGCGCGCGCGATCGGGCTCAACGACGGTCTGTGGATCGATGAGATCTACTCCCTGGTGCGGTCGTTCCGCACGCCACTGGGACAGATCCTCACCGAATTCTGGGGCGACAACCACCACCCACTTTACGCCGTGCTCGCGCACGCAAGCCGCGGGGTGTTCGGTGAGTCGGCGTGGAGCATCCGGCTGCCAGCGCTTCTCTTCGGTGTGGCGGCGGTACCGGCACTCTTCGCACTCGGGCGATTGGTGGTCTCGCGCCGTGAGGCGCTCCTCGGCGCGACGCTGCTGGCCGTCTCCTA
The DNA here is from genome assembly GCA_963740565.1 of uncultured Gemmatimonadaceae bacterium. GTDB lineage: Bacteria > Gemmatimonadota > Gemmatimonadetes > Gemmatimonadales > Gemmatimonadaceae > CAVUFA01. Next base: position 7,550 of record CAVUFA010000009.1, read on the forward strand.
TCACCACGTGTGGTTCTCGCAGAATGCCCGCGGATACAGCGCGATTGCATTCTTCGCGATCGTGCTCATGTGGGCGCTGCTGCGTGGGATGTCCACCGGACAGCTCAAGTACTTCACCTGGTACGGCGTGGCGGCAGGGCTGGGCGCGTACACGCATCTCACTGTGGTGCTGATCGTGGTCGGACATGCGCTCGCCGGGCTGTTCGTGCTGCCGCGCATTCCCGCCGCGGACCGCGGGTCGCGGCTGCGCGGACTGATGGTGGCGATGGGACTCGGCGCGGCGCTGACGGTCCTCCTCTATGCGCCCATGCTCGGGTCGGTGATCCACTACTTCCTCCACAGTCCCTCGGGCCTGCAGGGTGTGTCCACGCCCGGGTGGGCGCTGCTCGAGGGGATCCGGGTCCTCGTGCTCGGTCTCAGCGGCGGAGTACGGGCCCTGGGCGCCGTGGTGGTCGTGGCCGGAGCGCTGGTCGGGATCGCGGGGCTGGTGTCCATCTGGCGACGATCGCCGCTCTTCATTCTGCTCCTCGTGCTGCCGGCTCTCGTGACCAGTGCCGGGGCGACGGCGGCGCGCGGTACGCTGTATCCGCGGTTCTTCTTCTTCGCCATCGGGCCGGCGATCGTGGTCGCGGTGCGCGGCACGTTCGCCGCCGGAGCGTGGCTGTCGACCCGGCTCGGCCGAGCGCCCCTCACCGGTGTGCGGCTCGCGACGGCCGCTGTGGGCGGTGTGATCGCACTCTCGGCGGCGTCGTTGACGCTGGACTACCGGTACCCCAAGCAGGACTACGCCGGCGCGATGCACTACGTGCTGGCCCAGCGCGTCGCGGGAGACAGCGTGGTCTCCATCGGAGTCCCGGCCGACCCGTACCGCACCCTCTACGGGCAGGTCTGGCCGAACGTGAAGACCGCCGAACAGCTGGACTCGATACGGGCGTCCACGAAACGGACGTGGGTGCTCTATACTTTTCCGCGCTACGTCGAGGGCCAGGACCCGGCCATGTGGGCCACCCTGCGGGACGAGTGTGCGTCCCCGCGCGTCTTCCGGGGGACGGTGGGTGGAGGGGATGTTGTGGCATGCCTGCTGAGTCCGAAATGACCAAACTCATCATCCAGATCCCGTGCTTCAACGAGGCCGCGACGCTGCCGCCGACGCTGCGCGACCTGCCGCGGTCGCTGCCGGGGGTGGACGTGATCGAGTACCTGGTCATCGACGACGGCAGCCGGGATGACACGGCGGCGGTGGCCCGCGCCAACGGGGTGCACCACGTCGTGCAGTTCGAGCGCAATCGCGGACTCGCCGCCGCGTTCATGGCCGGGCTCGACGAGTCGTTGCGGCAGGGGGCCGACATCATCGTCAACACCGACGCCGACAATCAGTACCAGTCAGCGGACATCGGACAGCTCATCGCCCCCATCCTCGCACACCGCGCCGAACTGGTGGTGGGAGATCGCGGAGTCGCAAAGCTGCCGAACTTCTCGTCGATCAAGCGCCGGCTGCAGGTCTTTGGCAGTTGGGTGATCGGCCGGGCGGCAGGGCTGGAGACGCCCGATGCCACCAGTGGTTTCCGCGCGCTCTCGCGTGAGGCCGCGCTGCGGATGCTCGTGCTCAGCAACTACTCGTATACGCTCGAGTCGCTCATCCATGCCGGCTCGCGCCGGGCGGCGGTGGAGTTCGTGCCGATCGGGATCAACCCGCAGACGCGTCCGTCGCGCCTGATGCGGTCAATTCCGCACTACATCAGGAACTCGGGCCTGACAATCATCCGCGCGTACGCCATGTACCGGCCCCTGCGCGTGTTCTCCGTCCTCGGGCTCTTTCTGATCGCGCTTGGCATCATTCCCGGACTGCGGTTCGTGGGGTTCTACCTCTCGGGTCAGCGCACGGGACACATCCAGTCGCTCATCCTGGCGGCGATCCTCATCATCGTGGGCGTCCAGGCCCTTCTCATGGGACTGCTGGCCGACCTCATTGCGGCCAACCGCAAGCTGCTGGAGGAGGCGCTGTACCGCGTCAGGCGTCTGGAGCTCGGCGATCGTAGGGGAGGAGAGGGCCGTTGACCACAGCGTCAGCGCGGCGGTCGCTGTTCCGGCACCCCCTCGTGCGTCTGGCCGGGAGCGCGACGATCCTCGCGCTCCTCTTCATCGCGCTTCCGTTCCACGACATCACGGCCGCGGTGCGGAGCGTGCCGTTAGGCGTCTGGCCGGGCGCGCTCGCAATGTACATGACGTTACACCTGGTGGGCGTCACCAAGTGGCGGCTGCTGGTAAACACGGCCGGCGCCGGACTCCCGTTCCGGACCGCGGCGCGGGCGTACTACATGGGGCTGTTCGGGAACACCTTCCTCCCCTCGATCGTGGGCGGGGACGTGGTGCGCGCGGGAGTCGCGTTGCGCGCCGCGCGCTCCAGGAGCGGGTTGGTGCTTGGCAGCCTGGTGGACCGACTGCTCGACGTGGTGGGTCTGGCAGGCGTGGCGGGAATCGGGGCGGTGCTGTCGCCTCGCGCCCTCGACGACCGCAGCCGGCGCATCTTCCTCACCCTTGGCGTGCTGCTCGCCATTGCAGGACTCGGCCTGCTCGTGGCGCTCACCCTGACCCCGGTGCGCCGATTCCCGTGGAAGGTGCGTCGCATACTGGTGCAGGTGCGCCGCGCGGTGCACGCCACACTACGGCGTCCCCAGGCGATCGTGGGCGCCTTCCTGCTCGGCATGCTCCTGCAGTCGCTGCTCACCATCCTCAACTGGTGGCTCGGGCGGTTGATGGGCATCGACATTCCGGTCTACGTCTGGCTCTTCGTCTGGCCTCTGGCCAAGATCGCTGCGCTTCTGCCTGTCACCCAGAACGGCATTGGCGTCCGTGAGGCCGCGCAAGCGGCCCTCTTCGCGCCGTTCGGCGTCTCGGCCGCTCGTGCGGTCGCCACCGGACTCGTGTTCGAGGTGGTGCTGATCAGCGGTGGGCTCCTGGGAGGCGCGCTGGCCTTCCTGTTGAGCGGGAGTCGGGCTGAGCGGCACGCGCTCCGCGCGTCGGCGTCGGTCTCGCCGCGCGCCAGTTAGGCGGGAAGGGCAGCGATCAGCGATCAGCGATCGGCGATCAGCGGACAGCGGTCAGCTATCAGCTTTCAGAAGTCTGCGCGCCGGGGTGTCACGGGTTGCGCGACCGCTGCCCTTTGTCGCCGCCGGTCAGCCGCGGAATCTGCTCGGAGCTCGCGATCTCGGGCGCGGTCGAACCGGGCGCCAGCGGCCCCGCGATGATGCGGTAGCCCGATCCGGTGAGCGTCGGGCCGTCGAGGATGTAGACCGGGCGGTCGGGATAGGCAGCCACGACGGCGGCCCGGATCGCCGGCGAACGGTCCCACGCGAATATGGTGGTGTCGGCGTGCAGGTCGAGCGGATTCGCCATTGCCGCCTCGTGGTAGTCAGGAGTCCGAAGCCCCCGGACCAGGACAAGCGATCGACCAGTGGGATGCTCGCGCACGAACGCGCGCATCTGGGCCCCCATGTAGCGATAGCCGTGGTATTTCTCCACCGCGCGCCAGGGAACCCAGACGGTGAGAGCCGCGGCGGCGAGCGCGGCCACGGCGACGAGGGTACGGCGCGAGCCCGTAGTGTCCACCCCGAAGAGGGCGTCAGGCGCCCGCGCCGTGAGGATCACCGCGGGAACGATGAGCAGGAACCAGTACCGCGCGCCGAAGTCGGGGCCTCCGCTGAACCAGTACAAGGCATGCAATCCGGTCACCAGCGCCATGACGCCGAGCATGGAGAGATCCAGCGCCCGCAACCGCCGGCTGCACACCAACGCCACCAGGAGCACCAGCGACCCGGTGGCCCACGCGAAGAGCTCGAGGTTGAGCGCCGAACCATTGAGCAGGCTGTTGACCACCACGTCGCGCAGACCGTGACCGGGGAACGGGTCGAGGCTGCCCCACCCCATCCCCCGGTTCGGGCCGAATCCGAGATCGTTGGCCCCCGGGTGATAGTACTTGTCGACGTACATCATGATCGGGAAGCGGTACGGCGATCCGCTGAGCCGCGCGTTATAGGGAAGCACCAGGAGGGCCGTGAGGCCGGTGAACACGGTCAGCGCGGCGCTCGGTAGGACGCGGTGCCAGCGGCTGCGCGCACGCAGGGACCACAGGCCGAGGGTGACGGCGACGATCAGGCCCTCGAGGGGGCGGATCAGCGACACGGCTCCGGTGGCAATGCCCGCCAGTGCCGCCGGCCATGCGGCGTTCCGTTCGTGTGCCACCGCCACGCCCATCGCGGCGGCGATGGCGCAGGTGAGCGACGCGGTGTGCGTCATGAAGCTCATGCCGAGGAACAGGAACCACGGCGAGGTGGCGAGAAGAAACGTTGTCACGCGCGCCTGGCGGACCGGCATCAGCCGGCGTGCCAGTCCGTGCAGGAGCAGGACGGCAACGCCGCTCAGCAGGGGGTTCACCAGCCAGGGCACGCCGGCCCGGACACCTAACGAGAGAAGGGCGGGCCAGCCGGGTGGGACGGGGGAGAACCAGCGCTGCGCGTCGTAGTACATCAGGTCGACGTCGAACGCCGCGGGAACGGGAGGAAGGGCGAGCTGCAGCTTGCCGGCCGCGAAATAGCGCGCGTGGAGCAGGTAGACCACCTCGTCAGGCAGGTGCGGCGCGCGCTCCCAGGCAGTAACGGCCAGGACCGCGCAGACGACGGCGGCAAACGCCGCCGCCGCCACGGCCGGCCGTTCCAGAAAACGCCCCGTCTCGCGACGGTCGGAAGGACCGAGCACCCCAGCCAGCCACGCCCCGTCGGCGACACGTGCGAGGGCGACGACGTTCAGCAGCGCGACGAACTGGATGCCCGCGCCGAAGAGCAACTCGGCGGCGTAGCGTGCGATGTCCCGCGAGGGCGCGGCCGCCAGCGTCAGGAGCGTGGCCGCGGCCACCGCGAGCGCGACGGGGCCGAGCCGGGCGCGCAGCCACGCCCGTGCCGTACCCCACGTCCCTCGCCAGCCCCACGCGACGGCCGCCACCTGCGCGGCCAGAACGGCGGCGGCGAGCCCGCCTTGCCAATGCAGGAGTCGCTCGAAGTGAAAGTGCTGCCAGGTGGTGTCCTTCCCGGAACCGATCAGGGCGGTGGCCGCGCACTGACCAGCGATCAGGAGCGCCAGCCAGGCGCCGGCCGTTCCGCGGGCGCGACCCTGCGCGGGTTCGGCGCTCACCGGGAGAAGATGGTGACGACCTGTCCAGGCATCCGCGTCACGAGGAGCAGCACGATGTCGTCTATCGTAGGGGCAGCACGATGTCGTCTATCGTGTGGTCGGGAAAGGCCCGCTGGAATATCGCAGGGTCGGCCACCCTCTGGTCATCGTAGTCGTTCTCCAGACGGAAGCCGCCCTGTGTGGAAAATACCGCGCGCACGCTGGCCGCGCGGCATCGCACGACCGGCGGTCGCCGTGTCCGTGTGCGTGACGCAGATTCGGTGTGTGGTCTACTACCATCCCAGGCACATGAACGCCGACTTCCATCGGAGTCCGGGGACATCGCCCCGCCGCTGCAGAGCATGATTCGCCTCCCTGGGCGACTCGGACGCACGCGCGTCGTCCTCTTCTTCGCGGCCTTCCTGCTCTATGCCCCGGGATTCTGGTGGGGTGCCCCCGTGGCTTCGGCGGCCGATCGCACCGACGCCTGGGGTGTCGATGACGAGCCGCCTCTCGGTCCGCTCGCGCAGGCCGACGACATCGTCCATCCCAAGGCCGAGATGAATCCGAATCTCGGGTATCCCATGTTGCACCCGTTCATGGTGCTCACGGCGTTCACCCCCTATATCGGATATCTGTTCGCGACCGGTGGCCTCCACCATCCGACGGTGGCCTACCCGCACGGGTTCACCGATCCGGTCACGGCACTTCGGGTGCTTTCCTGGATCGCGCACCTGTTGTCGGTCCTGCTCGCCGCGGGCATCGTGGTGTGCGCATGGGAGACTGGCCGCGTGCTCTGGGACGAACGCAGCGGCTATGCCGCCGCCGCCGGCGCCTTGTTGTTCTATCCGATGTTCTACTACGCGCGCGTCTCCAACGTCGACGTGCCGGTGCTGTTCTTCATCGCCGCCGCGCTGGCTGCGTTTGCGCACATCCTCGCGCGCGGGCTCACCTTCCGGCGCGCCGTCACATTCGGCACGCTGGCGGGGTTGGCGGTGGCCACCAAGGAGCCGGCGTTCGCGTCCCTGGTATTCGCTCCGCTGGTCCTGCTGGTGCTTCCGGACCCCGGGCAGGCCGGGGCTCCGTGGCGTCGCGGGAGCTTCTGGCTGATGGCTCTCACCATTTCAGGCTGCGCCCTGGGCGCGTACGCGCTCGGCAGCGGCATGCTCGTCGATCCCGATCGCTGGGTGGCCCATATGCGGTTCGCGAGCGGACGAATCCAGGCAGACCAGACCGGCGGGGTCCCGTGGCTCAGGAATTATCCGTCGACGCTCGACGGCAACCTCGCCTATGCCTGGGCACTCCTGGGGATCTGTGCCCGGGCGATCACCTGGCCGGGACTGCTCCTTGGCATGGCCGGCGTGGTGGTCGCCGCGCGCCGGGCGCCGCGGACCGCCCTGCTCGCGCTGTCGGCAGCCGGATATCTCGTGATCCTGTTCCTGTCGGCGCGCGTGGTCCAGCTGCGCTACGTGATGCCGGCGGCCTTCGTGCTCGCCATCTTCGCAGGGCACGCGGCGGCGGTGGCGTGGTTCAGTGGCCGGATCGCCGCGCGCGTGACGGGACTGATCCTGGCTGCCGCGGCCGGCCTCACGCTCGCGGCGTGGAACGCCGACCTTACCTGGGCGATGCTGCACGATTCGCGTTATGCGGCCGGTGCCTGGGTGGCCCGCACGGCGCGGCCCGGCGACGCCTTGGAGTACTTCGGATCGCCGTACAAGCACCCTCCGATGCCCGCATCGCTCTCGTCACGATGGGCGATTCCCTATCGCGGCAGCATGTTTCGCGCAGACACGAGCGACGTGGCCGTGGGCGCGATCGTCGAGGGCTGGGCTTCGCGCCGCCCCCGCTTCATCGAGTTGGTGCCGGACTACACCAGTTCGCCGGGAGCGCCATACGCGTCGTCCTGCCCGCCAGCGATCTACCGCGGCCTGGAGGACGGCTCACTCGGCTACCGCCTGGTGGCGCAGTTCCATCATCCAGCTCTGCTGCCCTGGGCCGACCGGCCGCCGATCGATTACCCGGTGGTCAATCCGCCGATCCGGTTCTATGAGCGGAGCCCGTTGCTCACCGCGCCGGCGCGAGCGCCGTCGTGAACTCCGGCTCCACGTTCTCGAAGAACAGCCCGCGGAACTGACCTGCCTTGATCACGGGCAGGTCCAGCTGGAACCGGTACGGGCGGTCCGCGTCGCGCAGCGAGAGATCGGCATAGAACCCGACGAAGGTGCGAGCGACACGGCGCACCGCGGTATACGCCTTGTGCAACTCCACCGGCCGACCGTCAATCGTCAGGCGCGCTTCCCAGCTGTCGTCAGGCTCGGCGAACTGCGCGTAGAGCAGGAGCCGCTCCGGCACGAGCCACGTGGTCCGGTAATCCTCGGCGGTCCAGGGAATCGGCCACGCGCGTCGCCGTGCCGCGAGCTGGTCGAAGATGCGGTGAGGGATCGTGAACGTTCCGCCGATCCGTCCGCCCGCGAACGTCGGCTCGGGCACCAGCGCCGGCTGGAGCTGGTGAAACTCCGCCCCATCGAACTTCACGTCGAGTTCCAGCGCGTCGCCGGATCGGGACGCCACCGGCACGTCGCGGCCGTTCACCATAGCACGCGTCACCGTGGCCGACGCTGGGAGCAACACCAGCAGGCGGACGGTCGTGCCCACCTCGCCGCGGACGTCACGCAGCTCCAGGACTCCACGTTCAATCGCCGCCGTCCCTGGCGCGTTGAACAGCATCGGCTCACGCACCGCCTCCGCGGCCGGCGCGACCTCCAGCACCATCGCCGACCCGCCGTCCAGCGACACCGTGACGCTGTCGCCGCGCTCCCAGATCCCCTTGTGTTGCTTGCCGATCCGCCGCCCGTTGAGCGGGTGGAGCTCGCGGAGCACGTACCGTCTGCCCGAGGTGAGCCCGATCGCGACGTCAAGCCTGAACCGCGCCTGGTGCCGGCGGGCATCGGGATTGAACAGGAACACGAATCCGCGATCGCCAACGATCGCCGCCGTCCCATCGACCTTCCCGAATGCCGGCTGGCCGAGGATGGTGTGCGTGTGCCGCAGGTACTCCTTGTTCGCGACGGTCCAGTCCAGCCAGCGACGAAGCCACGCGCGGTCCGGTTCCGAGAAGCTGGCGCGCTCCGCGGAATCGCGCGCCGGGATCATGTCGAGCACGTTGTTCCAGCCCGCGACGGCAATCGACGACAGCACGGAGTAGCGCCAGCCGAGGTAGTCCCAGTCCCGCGTCCGGAAGGCGGTGAGCACGGTACCACGGTCGGCGGTCTGCACGGCCGGCATGTCGCCGCTGTCGTCGGACCGCGACGTCTGATGCGTCATGAATCCCGGCACCATTTCGCTCGGTGCGAACTCGTAGTTGCGATACCGGTACGCGGTGTAGCGCTCGCGGTCGGCGGAGACGCGGTCGAAATGCAGATCGGGATAGGGGATGAAGCTCTCGGGCTGCTCGTCGTTGAACGTGGGGTGGGGATAGCTCCCCGCGAGCCAGCTCCATGGCCCGTAGAGGTGGTATTGCTGTCGGCCGTCGATGACGATGTCCGGAATGCGCCGCCGCAGCTCCTCCATGACGCGCCGCCATCCCCACCACTGCGCATAACGACTCGTTCCCTGGAACGTGAGAAACGTGTGATCGAAGGAGTATCCGGCGATGCCGGTCCGGTCGTGGAACGCCACCAGCTCGCGGATCAGCCAGTCCTGCAGCGCGCGGCTGCCGAGGCTGGCCATCTTGCGTGTCGGAGTCGCTGCGTGCCGGCACCAGCCACTCGGGGTTCCTGCGCGAATGGCAGCACCGGGTACACGTAGGCGAGAAGCCGCAGCCCTTTCCCCCGCGCGTACTCGAGCATCTCGTGAACGTCCGGCGGAATCGCCCCCGATTCGGGATCCCATTCGCCCCTGCGGATCTGCTGGCCGAGTCCCAGCCAGAGTACGTGCTCCCAGCTCCAGTCGTCCACGCTCTGCTCCCGCCGGGAAAGCGCGGAGTTGGACGGCGCGTACAGCACGTACTGTGCGCCTAACGAGGCTGCCTGGTCGAACAGGCGCCGGTACTCGGCGCGACCGGCCGGTGTGCCGACGTCGATCTGGTAGTCGTTGGCGCACCAGCCCACGAACACGTTGACCGGTTGTGGCGGATGGTACAGCAGGAACGCGCGGACCATCTCCGTAAAGGCCGCCACCTCGGCTTCATCCAGGCCGGCGGTGTCCGCGGCGGTGCTCGTGCGCCATTCCGGAACCATCGAGGCGGGGATGCGTCTTCCGACAAGTTGCACGGGGGCGATCAGGGCGCGGTCGGCGGTGAATGGTCCGTACTCCTGCGTCCAGTCCATCTCCGGCGGATAATGCAGCGCGAAAGTCGCCGCGCTGTGTGTGAACTGGAGGAAAGGATTCTGCACGATCGCGAGCAGGCTGTGGCGCTCGTCGAACCGCAGCGCTGCGCCGTACACTCCGGTCTCCAGAGTCGGCCGTGCACTCGGCGGGAGGTAGACGCTCACCGGCGCCGCGGCGAGGGTTCCGCGAATCGGGGTGAGGTCCCGCAGGTGGAACGCCGTCAGGTGCTCCGAGCTCACGACGAGCTGCTTGCTGAGAAAGTGCCAGCCTGTCCTCAGTTGGTATTCCGTCTGGATGGTGAAGTCGCCGGCCACGAAGCGATACGTGACGCGCTCGCGCTCGATTCCGCGGGTGGGCGACGGGAGCGTGCTGCTGTCAAACGTCCGGTCGCCGATGGTGACGCTGAACCCGTCCTGCTGAAAGCGATAGCGATGCCCGCCGGAGTCGGTGAGGGCGATCAGTCCACGTGGGCCGAAGTCGGCACGGAGGAGGCCGTTCGTCAGCGACTGTGGGTGGAGCGGAGTGCCGACGAGGAACGCGCCAACGAGTCCCACCAGCGTTGAAGGAGGGAGGTGACGATGTCGAGCAGGCGACCACAGAGCGCGCATCCGCATGTCCACAATCTGTAGTCGCCGAGGCGGGTCACGTCCATACGGCCGGTGCGAGTTGAAGGCAACGGCTAGATCGCACGGCGGCCCGGACAAGAACCCCTTGCTCACATCACAAGGACCTACGACCTAGAACCCGGGCAGCGACAGCTCCTCGGTACGCGCCTCGAGATCGAGCAGCTTCTTCTTCCGCCACAAGCCACCGCCGTAGCCCGTGAGCGACCCGTCGGCTCCGATCACCCGATGGCAGGGAATCAGAATCGCGATCCGGTTGTCGCCGTTCGCGCGCGCCACCGCCCGTACCGCGGCCGGCTGCCCGATCGAGACCGCGAGGCGGCCGTAGCTCGTGGTCGTGCCGAAGGGAATCTGCTGTAGCGCCTCCCACACGAGGGTCTGGAATGGCGACCCGGGTACGTGCAAGGGGACGTCGAAGCCACGTCGCTCACCCCGGAAGTATTCGTCCAGCTGAGCGCGCATGCTGGCAAGAACCGGCGTCTCGCCGTCCACGAACTCGCACTCCATCGCACCGCGAACCCGACGGAGCTGCGTCTCGAGCATCCGCCGATTTGCGAATTCGAGGAGCAGAAGATGGCCCGCGGTTGACGCCGCGACCATCTCGCCGAGTGGCGTATTGACTTCAGCGACGTACACCGTCTGCTTCAGGCGGCCTTTGACGTGAGTCGCTGAGGCCTCTACGGTACGCGCGGCTGGTGCGGTCGCCATTACCGCGCCATCCCCAGGAATCCGCGGATTTCGGACACCGCGTAGTCGACTCGCTTGTCGAACAGCGCCTTCCCGATGGCCACGCTCGAACGCCGTGCGTCGCCGGTGATGCCGTTGTTGATTCGCGGTGCGCTCGGATCGCGCCGTTCCCCCGGCGCCGGCACGGGATCGCCAACCGCGGTCTTGAGCAGGTCCTTCCGCACGCACGCGTCGCCGCACACGTACATCATCTCCGAGGTGTCGAAGATCCCGGCGTGGCTGCTGCGCGGATAGCCTTTCGCTTCGAGCTCCTTCTCGTAGTCGTTCTGCGCCGGCGCATAGACCGAGTCGCAGTAGAACACGTGAATGCCCTTCGGTGCGTACTTCGCATCGAGTTGCTGCGCGACGGTACGGTAGACGTCGGGTTGCCCGCCTCCGTGGTCGCCCATGAGAACGACGTTCCGGAAGCCGGTGACGATCGCCTGCTCACTCACGCGCTCGAGGATCGCGGCGAGAATGTCGTTCGTGAGGCCGATGGTGCCCGGCAGCGTCGCGCTGGCGTTGTTCGGCGTGTACGGGAGCACCGGCATCGCGATCGCGTTCCCCAGCTTCAGGGCGATGGCCTTCACGGTCGCCCGCGCCATGAAGGTGTGGCCGCCATTGGCGTTCTGCGGGCCGCGCTGCTCCGTTCCGCCCGTGTAGAACAGCGCGGTCGTCCTGCCGTCGGCGAGCGCCTGTTTCACCTCGGCCCAGGTCATGTTCTCGAATTCCACCAGCGGGTCCTTCACCGCCCCACGATCGGTCCGCCCGACCGGAGTCGCCGATGGAGCAGGTGCCGGCTCGGTGGCAGGTGCGGGCCCCTGGGCAAACACGAGCGCGGGGACGCCCGCGGCCACGGCGCCTAACGCGACTGTCGCGATGATGGACGCTGATCGGTGCATGAGGGGTTCCTCCAGCGATCTGGACTTCGGCTGGACAGTTGTGAGTGGCGCGCCGGTGATCCGTGAAAATGAAATGTGCTTCCGGCGGGCCGGCAACAGGTCAGGTCTGCGCCAGCGCCGCGAGCTTCCGCGCCGTGTTCCAGTTCCGCGCCGTGCCCGACGTGCCGAGCTTCTTCTCGATGACTGCGGTGGTCAGGCGCGATCGGCCGACGCCGTCCGGGTAGACCAGGTAGGCATGGCGGCCTCGTGCGCGGACCACCTCCCGCCCCACGATCGCTGCCTGCAGGGCATTCACCTGTGCCCGGGTCGGCGCGCCCTTGAGGGCCATCAGGAGCAGATGGGCAGGGTCGTGCTCGGCCTCGTCAGGGAAAGGATTCTGCGCGATCGCCTGCTGCCACGCAGCCGCGCTGCGCACGAAGAACGCGGTCGCGAGCCCGAGACGCTTCTCCGCCTCTTTCTCCAGCAGGCGTTCCAGTTCTTCCGCGGTCTGTCGGTCACTGCGAAACACGACGTTTCCGCTCTGGAGAAGCGACTGCGCGTCGGCGAGCCCCAGCTTCGTGAAGAGGGCGCGCAGGTCGGCCATCGCGATGGCGTTGTGACCTGGCAGATTGACGGCCCGAGCAGCGCAATGAAGCTGGTCATGGTCGCCCCGCGACGTGTCCACTCGGAGCGCGCGCGTGCCCTGAAATCCGGCCAGACCCCCTGGTCCCACCCGTGGCCGCCACCGACGAATTCCCGGGTGACGACCTCATCATTTCGCTGGCCGCCGCGACCGCTGCCTCGCGGAGATCGACTTGATGACGGTGTACCCTCGTCCTGTCACAGCCAGCGGTACGCGGCTCTGGCGCGCCGCCGCCCGAACCAGCGCGACCACGGGCGGACGTCGGACGTCCGCGACCGTGGTGGCCCGCATGAATCGTCCGCGTGTTCCATTGCCGATCAGCAGCCGATCCGGATCGGCCAGACGCGCGCCGTAAATGAAGTACAGATTCACCGCGCGCGCATACACCGCGACCGAGACGATCGCGTCGGTGGCGCGCTCGGTGGGGCCGAATCCGATGGCCAGCGCGTTGTAGTTATCGTAGACCAGCTCGACCGCGGTCGGCAGTTGCCGGCGCACCTCACGTCGCACCGACTGCGCCAGGCGGCGGACGCCGGGGTCGAACTTCGACAGGAAGGCGGCGAGCTGTCTGGCCGGCGACGGGACGGCAGTCGCCTTCGGGCTGATCCGCGCGGGGCGGGCGCTGCGTCGTCCGGGAGACATCACGATCGCGCCTAACGGCTCCCGGCAGCCCCGCGCATGCGGCCGGCGGCCTTCGCGCCCGGTCGACCGCCTTCCTTCGCATTACCGCCTGCCCGCACCACGCGCAAGGTCGTCAACTGACGGATCCACCGCGCATGGTGCGACTCGCCGGGCACGATGATGCGCAGCGGGCCGTCCTCGTCCGACAGCGGGTGATCGTCCTCGCTCAGCGTCACGATCGCGGCGCGCGCGCCGAACTGTTCGTCCAGCTCACCCAGACTGTACGCGACCTTGTACCCGTCCCGCGCCTCGGCGAGAACCACCAGCGTCATGCTGGGTCCACGCAGATCGTGGCCCTGGGGAGCTCCCACCAGCGATACGAGCGTGCGCACCGTGGGGCCGCGAAACCGCGACACACCGGTTGCGGGACTGGAATCGACCACCGAAACCTGTGGCAGCGCCCGCAATGCCTGAAGGTCGAGGGCGCGCGTGGTACCGTCGAGACCGATGAGACGGAGACTGGCAGATGGTGACTGTCCGGCAGCCACCGACGCCGCCATCAGGAGGGCGGTGAACAGTGAGGCGGCCCACCGGCGCGCGTCGGGCAGAGTCACCTTGCCGGAGCTAGTGCTCGACATCGGGGATCGTGTACTCAATCTCGTAGAAGTGATTTCCGTCCGTGATCGTGATCTGCATCCCGCCAGCAAGCCCCTTCAGTTGATTCGTGCCGGAATCGGGCACGATCGTGATGACGAGATGCTGGGCACCGCGCGTCATCGTCCCGCTATGCTGCAGAACGAAGGTGCCGCGTCGACCCTGCAGCGTGCCACTGACCTCTTCCATCGCCACGTACCCCGCGGAGCCCGGGACATCGGTGCGGACACCGAGCATTCGGCCTCTCGCCGTGGCATCGAGCTCGCCGTGGTAGCGCTTCTCCAGCGACATGGCACCGATCGCTCCGTTACCCGCAGCACCGTCAGGTGCCAACGGCGTCACGGTGACGTCGAAAGAACCGTGTACATGAATCGGCATGACCGTCTCAGTCCTCATGGCTGGCTTCGTACCGCCGCTGCTCGTTCACGCGCTCGGTGGCCTGGGCCTGGTCCCGCTGCTTCGCCGCCCTGGCAGCGCGCTCCTTCGTGATCTCGGACTTCACGTGGGGCAGCGACAGACGTCGTTCCAGCTCGTGCCCCTCGCATGCCGGGCACACCGGCACCTTGCGCCCGCGCACCAGCGCCTCGAACTCATGACCGCAGCTCTTGCACACGTATTCGTAGATCGGCATCGCGTCACTCCCGATGAGACCAGCCTGGCACGCGCGTTTCCATTGCCGCGCGCGCCGCCTTACGCAAACACCCCCACCTGGCCGCCGGTGTGCCAGAAGAGTACTGCCGTGCCATCCACGAAGGCGCCCCGTCGCGCGTAGGCCACCAGCCCCGCCAGCGCCTTCGCCGAATACCAGTGGTCGGTGATCAGTGCCTCGTTGCGTGCCGCGAGCTGCTGCGCTTCGCGTGAGGCCTCCGACGGCACCCCATAGCCGTCACCAGCGAACCCGTCATCCGCCTCGAACCGGTCTGCGGCACCTAACGAGCCGCTGGCCAGACCGAGGCGCTCTTCCATGCCGCCCACGATCTCCAGGACGCGGCTCCGGATGCTGGCGACCGGATCATCGGCACTGATGCCGATCACCCTGGTGCGGAGTCCGTACAGCGCACAGCCCGCGAGCAGACCCGCCTGCGTTCCACCGGACGAGGTGGCCGACACGATGATGTCGGGCACGATTCCCTGCGCCACCAGTTCGCCTACACCACGCGCCAGTCCCATGGCGCCAAGCGGCGTCGAGGCGCCCAGGGGAATCACGTACGGGTGCCCCCCGTTCGATCGCACGCGTTCCGCGACCAGCGCCATCGCCGGCGTGCGGTCGCCCCGCTCGGCCACATATGTCACCTCGGCGCCGAGCAGGTATCGAGCAGGAGGTTGCCCGTGGCATGCTCCGGCGGTTCGCCGTTGACCACGAGATGACAGTGCATCCCGAGCTTGGCGGCGGTGGCGGCAGTGGCGCGGCAGTGATTCGACTGCACGCCGCCGCAGGTGATGAGCGTATCCGCGTGGTGCGCCCGCGCGTCGGCCGCGACCACGGTCAGCTTGCGCACCTTGTTGCCGCCGAATCCGAACGGGAGCACGTCATCGCGCTTGGTGAGCAACCGCGCCCCCATGCCGATGGCGTCGCGAAGGCGCGGCAGCTCGTCGATCGGCGTGGGGAGATGACCCAGGCGCAGGGCAGGGAGGGCCTCGAGACGGTCGCGGGCGGTGGAGAGGGACGACATCGGTGCAAATGCGGGTGAAGTGCAGAAGCCGAGCTTGTGCCCGTGCTGCTGAATACTATGCGTCGCGACCTCCTCGCCGCGAGCGCTCGTGGCCGCTCCGGGAGCGGCCGAGGACCACTGGTGTGTGGTCGTCGGCCCACAGGCGCCGCGTCCATTGCGCTCATTCCCCGGGAGTGGTATTAGGAGCAGCAACCAGCAATCGGCCCTCAGTGATAGCCGACCCCTAACCTCTGATCCCCGACCTCCGACTTGCCGTCATCCGTGGAGTCGCGTTCCGGTCTCGAGCCGTGGGCCGTCGCCGAGATGCCGCTGCCGCCCACACCACGCGGGCTGCAGTGGTTCTCCACCGTCGGACCCGGCGTCATCGTCCTGGGTGCCTCGATCGGGAGCGGCGAATACCTCCTCGGCCCGGCGGCGTTCGTGCGCTACGGCCTGACGCTACTGTGGGTGACCAGCGTGGCGAGCGTGCTGCAGACGGTGTTCAATCTGGAGCTGATGCGGTACACCATGGCGACCGGCGAGCCCGCCTGCACGGGGTTCATGCGGACGCGGCCGAACTCGACGTTCTGGGCCTGGATCTACACGGCGCTGTACTTCCTGCAGGTGGGGTGGCCGGCGTGGGCGGGGGCGGCGGCCGGGGCCTTCTTCTTCCTCGGCACCAAGCGGGTTGCCGGCGCAGGCGACGCGTCGATGGTCTACTGGATCGGCATCGGCACGTTTCTGCTGTGCGTGGCGATCCTCCTCGTTGGGCGTCGCGATCGAGCGCACGCTGGAAGTGCTGAACTGGCTGCTGATTGCGGCCATCATCGGCGGGTTCGCGGTTCTGGCGGTGCTGTTCGTCGCGCCGGATCCACCTGGATCGCCGAGCTGGCGGGGTTCGTGGGATTCGACCCCGCCACGAAGATGTTCTCCTTCCTGCCGCGCGGCGCGGACTTCTTCCTGCTCGGCGCCTTCGCGGCCTTCAGCGGCGCGGGCGGCGTCATCAACATCACCCTCTCGAACTGGGCGCGCGACAAGGGCTACGGCATGGGCGGCGTGACCGGATACATCCCGGCCGCCGTCGGCGGGACGAAAGTGAACCTGGCCCACGTCGGCTCGACGTTCGTGCCTGACGAAGACGGAATGCGGCGGTGGAGGGGCTGGTGGCGGATCGTGCGCGTGGACCAGTGGGGCATCTTCTTCATCGGCGCGATGATCGGCATGGGACTCCCGGCGTTGCTGTACATGACGTTCCTCCAGCCGGGGCAGGACATCCGCGGCTACGGGATCGCCGCCACGCTGGCCAACGCCATGGAAGCCCGGATCCCCCTGATGGGTGGAGTGGTGGCGTTCATGGGCGCGTGGATCCTGTTCAAGACGCAGCTCGACGTGCTCGACGGCATGACGCGCGCCACCACCGACATCCTGTGGACCGGGAGCAGGCGGATCCGCGCCTGGCGCGGCGGCGACGTGCGCCTGGTCTACTACGGCGTGCTCGCCGTGGTCGTTTTCTGGGGCGCGATCGCGCTCCGCCTCGCGGCCCCGATCCGGCTCCTTCAGGTGGCGGCCAACATCGGCGGCTTGATCTTCGTGATCGCCGGGTTGCACCTGCTGTACGTCAACACGCGGCTGCTGCCCAGGGCGCTGCGCCCGGGTTTGTGGCCGCGGCTGGGACTCATCGCTCTCGCGGTGTTCTATGGGTTCTTTTCCTGGATGTCATTCCGCGCGATGGTGTCGTAGGTGCGCGTGCCGCCTCCTCGGCACCGCCACGATTCAACCCGCGTGACCCCAACGTGAGCTCGCGTCTCAGTTCGCACATCCATCCGTACGACGAGCGGCACGGCGCCACGGGCATCTTCGTTCTGGTGGAGCTTCGCGGCCCGATGGCCGAGCAGATTCACGCCGTCCAGAAACGGTTCGATCCCAAGCTCGCGGCCTTCGCGCCGCCTCATCTCACGCTGGTGGGGTCGTCAGGCATGGGCCCCATCGACGCCGACACCCCGCCGGAGCCGGCTTCGGGAAGTGCTGGAGCCCATCGTGCGAACCACGCCCGGGCTCGCGCTCAGGCTGGAACCCCCGACGCGCTTCATGCAAACCGACACGGTCGTGCTGCCGATCAACCCGCACGGTCCGCTGCGGACGCTCCACGAGCGCATCAAGACCAGCGGGTTGAGTTATGTCCGCAGCCGGCACGCGTTCACCCCGCACGTTACCCTGAGCCTGTATCGCACGCTCACGAAGGAGCAGGTGCGCGAGTTGCTCAAGGTGCGCATCACCGAGCCGGTGGCCGTCGATCATCTGCTCGTCTCGCTCACGCGCGAGCCCCGGCCGCCACGGCCGCTGTTCGAACTGGTGCTGGGGCAAGAATAGCGTCAGGCCGGTGTGCCAGGCAGCGCGACGGTGGCGGTGAGATGCTGCACAGGGCGACCTTGGCTTGGCGCTGCGTCGCGTCGCCATGGTTACCGCTGCATTGCGGTGATGACGAAAGCGTGCGCCGGCGTATCCATCGTGTTGGCATGCGATCGTCGTCGTCCGAGCGACATCCCACCGGCGTTGCCAGTGATCGGGCGCCGGAGCTGACCGCGAGGGCGTGGTACGACGCGACGCGAGAGGCGCTGCGTCTGCGCCGGTATAGTCCGCGAACCGAAGCATCGTACCTCGGTTGGCTTCGGAGATTTCTCGTGTTCCGAGGCCGATTTCCGTCGGGGACGCCGGAATCTGACGCAGTGCGCCGCTTCCTTGTGCACCTCGCCTCAGTGAAGGGCGTGAGCGGGGCCACGCAGCGACAGGCGTTGTCTGCTATCCGGTTCGCGTTCGATCGCGGGCGGGGAACGCCGCTGCCGTGGCTCGACGATTTCACGCCCGTCTTTCGGCCGCCGCGACTCCCGGTCGTGCTTTCGTCCGCAGAGGTCGCGGCGGTTATCGGCTGCCTGAGCGGCGGCAAGCGGCTCGTTGCGATGCTGCTGTACGGCTCAGGGATGCGTCTGCTGGAAGCGCTGTCCCTTCGGGTGAAGGATGTGGACTTCGGGCGCAGCACACTCGTGGTGCGTGGTGGCAAGGGCGATAAGGACCGTGTCACTGTCTTTCCGCCCTCGTTGCACGGGCCGATGCGCGAGCACCTGGAACGTGTGAAACGTCTGCATGACCGTGATCTCGCGCGGGGGTACGGTTCAGTCGCGCTTCCCGGCGCCTTCCACCGGAAGTCGCCAACGGCGGCGCGCTCCTGGGGATGGCAGTGGGTCTTTCCGGCCACCAGTCGCTATACCGATTCCGAGACCGGCGAGCGGCGCCGACATCACTTTCACGAGACGGCGATGCAGCGTGCGATGAAGGAGGCCGTGCTGCGGAGTGGCATTGACAAGCGAGCGAGCTGTCACACGCTTCGGCATTCCTTCGCGACGCATCTGCTGGAACAGGGCTACGATATCCGGACGGTACAGGAACTGCTCGGGCATTCCGACGTGAGTACGACGATGGTGTACACGCACGTGTTGGGGCGAGGGCCGGGCGCGGTACGGAGTCCGTTGGAGGTCCTGGTCTCTGATGCAGTCGGGTTGACAGCATCGGGAATCCGGTCAGGGGATGGATCGAGCGCCGAGGGCGCTCGCGCTCCGGGCCGTCGGTAGGTTCTTGCTGACCCGGGCGCCGCTCCGGATTATACAGACCGGTGAGAAACCATTCTTGCGGGTCAGCGCGAAGGCGTTGTGCCGATCTGCACGCACGCTAGAGGGCTGGTCGGCCGGCAGGGTTTCCGGACGAACGATTCAATGTACGTTATGCGGACTGAGTAAGGACGAAGACCACGATGACCTCACTGAAGTACTCGAAGCCGGAACGTATCTGGTTGAAGGACCATCCTGATTTGGATGAGCGCTGGCTTCAGGACCGGATCGGTGAGGATCCGGCACTCCTCGGCCTTGGAGACTTGGTCCTGAAGGATCGAGAGCGACCGCAGCCTCGAGCTGGGCGGCTCGACCTGCTACTTCAAGATGCGGAGACCAACAAGCGCTACGAGGTCGAGGTGCAGCTCGGCAAGACCGATGAGGCGCACATCATCCGCACCATCGAGTACTGGGACATCGAGCGGAAACGATATCCGCAATATGACCACACGGCGGTGATCGTCGCCGAGGATATCACCGGCCGTTTCCTTAACGTCATCGCCTATTCAACGGTTCCATTCCCCTTGTCGCCATCCAGATGAGCGCGGTCCGGCTCGGCGATACTGTATCGTTGATCTTTACGAAGGTTCTGGACGAGATGCGCCTTGGCCTCGTGGACGAGGACGAGGAGGTCCGAGGCAGCGGACCGGTCGTATTGGGAGGCTCGAGCAAGCAAACACACCCTGGCGATGGCGGACGAAATGCTCGAGTGGTTCGTGCAATCGATCCGCAGCTCGAGCTCAAGTACAACAAGTTCTACATCGGCCTGGCCAAGGGTGGTCAGCCAAACAACTTTGTCATCTTCCGTCCGAAGAAGGACTGGCTTCGGCTTGAAGTGCGCCTCGACCGCTCAGACGAGACGCAAGCACAGCTCGATGGATCGGGTCTCGACGTCATGGACTACGATTCCCGATGGGGGCGGTACAGAATCCGCCTCGCCAAGGGCGACACTACGAAGCACAGGGATTTCCTGGCGGCGCTCATGACGAAGGCATTCGCAGGGACCGCATAACAAGCGTTTGCAGCCGACGGCGGCGTGTGAAATCGTTTGGTGCCGCCGCGGCTGAAACACAACGTTGGGCGGCTGCATCAGGCATCGATTCTGGGACGGTTCTGCCATTCCTAAATGCCTACTCTGCAATCGCGCCGCCGACAGGCGGCGATCATTCATCTGACCGCGGCCGAGCGCGACATGCTCCTCGCGCATGGCGATCCGCTAGCCGGCTTCGCGGAGACGTTCCGCAGCGCTTCGGTGCATGGCGCGCTGGTCTGTCTCGAACTGGAAGGCGTCGCGCTTGACGAATTCCTAGACGCGTTCGACCAGACCGCGAACTCGGCCCAAAACGAGGTGGCCATGGAGCGTCTCGGGCAGGCGCTCGCTCGGGTCGAAGCTGGGTTCGCTGGGGAGACCGATCCGGGTTGGCACATGCTGCGGCCAGCCCTTTGTCGGGTTGATATGTCGCCCAAGCAGGGCCAGTACGTGGCGTTCATTCAGACGTACACGCGACTCCACCGCCGTGCGCCAGCGGAGTCCGAGATCCAAGACTATTTTCAGACGACCCCTCCGAGCGTTCA
Source organism: uncultured Gemmatimonadaceae bacterium (assembly GCA_963740565.1). Taxonomy (GTDB): domain Bacteria; phylum Gemmatimonadota; class Gemmatimonadetes; order Gemmatimonadales; family Gemmatimonadaceae; genus CAVUFA01. The sequence goes on from CAVUFA010000009.1 coordinate 28,082, forward strand.
CGGGATGCTAAAGACTCTTCAGCGGAAGGGCTTCATCAGTCGAGTCGCAGGAGTGGCTCGGTCAACAAAGGTGCTGCTCGCGCCGCACGAAATTCCCGAGTTAGAGTGAGAGCATTTCGGCCCCTCAAAGCGCACCGCCCAACGATGCAATGAAGCTGACGAGCGGTCTGCGGAACGCTCGCTTCGCTCGCGATGTGTTTGGTCCGCTCGCAGCTTATTGCGGGCGTTATGCCGACCACACGGACTCATGGCCATTCATCACGTGAATTACCTTCCCCGGAGGCGTGGCTTCCGAAGCACGAATAACACGCTGGTGTGGGAGAGCCGGACGAACACATCACCAGCGCCCCAGGAGACGGGTCTCTACGTCCGACCAGATCTTGCTCCAGCACTGAAGTCGTACCGAGAGCTGCAACCAGCTCCCACGTGCTCCGACCATCACAGTCCGTGAGGGCCCGTCCACGTTTCGGCCAGCGGATCAGACGCGCAGGCTCTTGATCGGATCGACGCGCACCGCCTGCCAGGTCGGCGCGCAGGCGGCGAGGATCGCGAAGGCGAAGACGGCCGCGATCGCCACCGCGAACACGGCCGGGTCGGTTGCCTTCACCTCGGTCAGCAGGCTCGCCATGTACTTGCTGAGGACGCGCGCGAGCAGCCCTCCGATGGCCACGCCGGTCACGGCGATCAGAACGGCTTGCCCGATCACGGCGGACCCGATGCGCGTCGTCGTGGCGCCGAGCGCCATGCGGATGCCGATTTCCTTGCGCCGCTGAGCGACGGCGAAGGACAGCAGGCCGTAGACGCCAAGCGCACTGAGGACGACGGCGGCGATCGCGAACAAGCTCATCGCCACGGAATAGAATCGCTGAATGCGTACCGACGCAGCCACCACCCTGGCCAGATCCTCTGACGAGAGCAGAGGCTCGCTCGGAAGAATCTCGTGCAGCGCGCGTTGGAGGGCGGGCAACAGCGCCCGCGGATCGGTTTTCGTCGCCACGACGAACGTCGCCCGTCGGACCGGAGCTTGGCTGGCCGCCTCATATAGCTCGGGCACCATCCGTGTGTTTCGCCCGCTGGTCCGCGTTCCGCCGACGACGCCGACGACCGTCACGACATGTTGGCGCTTACCCTTCCCCACCACGAGTTGCTTGCCGACGGGATCTGTGCTCGGCCACCATCTTGCCGCTGCGGTTTCGTTGATCACCGCGACCCGTTGGCTTCCCTCCACGTCAGTCGCGCTGATTACGCGGCCCAGTTTCAACGGAATCTGCATAACGCCGAAGAAGTTCGGAGATACCATGTTGCTGAACGCGGTCAGCCGCTCCGCGTCCGGTGCCCAGTCTGTGGGCTGCACGTCGACGATCGACACCAAACCGCTCAACGGCACGAACGAGGTGAGCGCGACATCCTCGACGCCGGCGACGCCGCGCAAGCGATCGGCGATGGCCACCGCTGTCGCGCGGTCGCGCGCGGGATCGCTGGCGGAGTCGGAGAGCGCCGTGAGTAACAAAGAGAGGGCGGCGCGGTGCGCCACGGCGAATCCCGGATTCGACGGCGCCACCCGCATGAAGCCTTTCACCAGCAAACCGGCACCCGAGAGCAGCGTGACGGAGAGCGCGAGCTGCGCGACGACCAGGGCCGTGGAGGACGAGCGCGTGGTGAAGCGCGAGGTCGTTCCGACATTTGCGCCACTGTGTCGTCGCGATGCAAGCGCGTGGGCGACTCCACCGGCGCAGCCGGTCACCAACACGCCACCGACAGCAAAGAGGAGAACGCGCCAATCGATGGTGACGTTGTCGATGCGCGGCAAAACCAGCTGGCCGAGCGATCGGATCATTGAGATCGTCGCGATGCTCACGGCGACGCCAGCCATGCCGCCGATCGCCGTCAGGGTGAGTGACTCGGTGATCAACTGCCGAAACTGGCGCCCCGGGGTTGCGCCCAGAGCGGTCCGGAGGCCGAGCTCGCCGGCACGCGCCGACGAGCGCGCAAGGAACATCGTCGCGATGTTCGCCGCGACGAGCAGCAGGACGAGCGCGACCGATGCCAGAAGGATCTCGAGCGGTCGTTGCACGTCGCCGTAGATCTGCTCGGCCACCGGCACGAGAATGGGCGACGCGGCAAGGCTGTCTCTCGTTCGATACGACGCCACTTTCGCGCGAACCGTGGCCTTGAGCCACGCCTCGGCTCGCTGCACCGGCACGCTATCCGCGACGCGCAAGGTCAGACCGACGGTCCCCCTGTGCTCGACGACCTGCGGTTGCCAGACCACAGGCGTGAATCGATTGCCCTCGAAGTTGCCGAGGAAATGCGGCGGCATGATACCAACGATCGTTTGCGGCTTGCCGTCGAGGACGATCGTCCCTCCGATGGCCGAACGGTCGTCGGCATAGCGCCGCTGCCATTCCTCGTACGACAGAATCACCACCGGTGCCCGAGTATCGATATCCTGATCGGTGAAAGCGCGGCCGGCATACGGGCGGATGCGATAGACTCGAAAGTACGATGGGGTGACGACGGCACCCCTCACTCTCGTCGGCTCGCCGTTCCCGGTGACGGTGACCAGCGTGGGCTCGGAGGCGGCGACGCCGTCGAACACCGGCTCGTTCGCACTCCGGAAATAGGTCTCGCTCGGGATCGCGGCGTTGGAACCATCGGCCGATTGCAGATAGAGATTGAAGACGCGGTCCGGCTCGGGGAACGACAGCGGCGCGAGCAGGATGCCGCTGACGAGGCTGAAAGTCGATACGCAGGCGGCGATGCCCAGCGCGGAGATCAGGATGATGCTGGCGCTGAAGCCGGGGTGGTGTCGGGCCATTCGCAGCGTGTATCGGACGTCAGCGCGCAGATCGTCGATCGCGGAGACTCGGCGGACGTCGCGGCATTCTTCGCGGTAACGCAGCGCCCCACCGAAGCGCCGTTTGGCCTCACGCCTCGCCGCGTCGGCCGACATCCCCGATTGGCGATAGAGCTGTGCTTCGCGCTCGAGGTGGTACGCGAGCTCCTCGTCGATCTCGTCGGCCACGCGGTCGCGGACGAAGAGTGCGCGGAGGCTGAACCAGAGGGCGCTCAGGTATCTCATGACGCCATCACCCGCTCGACCGCCTTGCTGAACGCCATCCAGGCGTCGCGCTCTTCGCCGAGCTGGCGCCGGCCGGTAGCGGTGAGACGATAGTACTTGGCGCGGCGGTTGTTCTCCGACGCCCGCCATTCGGCGCAGATGTACCCGTCCCGCTCGAGGCGGTGCAGCGCCGGGTACAGCGAGCCCTGATTGATCTGGAGGACATCGCGGGAGAGGCGCTGGATGTACTGCGAGATGCCCCACCCGTGCATCTCGTCGATGGACAGCGTCTTGAGCACCATCATCTCGATCGCGGACTGTTTGCCTTCGAGCTTCTCGCCCATGGGACCGGCCCCCTGTCGTTATCTACAGGCATCATACAGGGCATGGACGCCGATCCACAAGGCCGCTGAGGGGAATTCTGGCGGCGGGAGCGCACTGCGCAATCATCATGAGATCGAACGGGTCGCGATGAATCCTCGGTATGCCATCAGGCCAAGCCGAGGCAGCGATCTTCGAGCCGATTCTCGAGATGCTCGTCGCAGCAAGCGGCCGGCCACTTTCGAAACAGATTGCGGGCCGTTTGGATTCGCGGAAGAACGGCTCGGTGCACCAACGGCATAACGAGCGCTGCACCTGACAAGGGAGCGAAGGATTGCGCGGGGCTTCGCCCCGCGCTCTTATTATGATTCCCTTGCAGGTGAGCGGCGGCGTTAGCCGGACAAGCCCGCCCATAGCCCCAAGAATGGAAACCTTCGGACCCGAGGAGAAAGTATGACGTCACCTACCCGCGTCATCACTTTGGTCGCTGCCATCCTGCCGGCGGTGTTCATCGCGGTCGCGCAAACCCAGACCAGTACGGCTGTGGCGTGCGCCGGTCTTGCAGATCAGCGACTTCCGAACACGACGATTACCGCGGCCCAGGCCATCACCACTGGGTCATTCACGCCTCCGGGATCGAGCAATGCGATCTCCAACCTGCCCCCATTCTGCCGCGTCGCGGGCGTAATCGAGCCGACGAATGAATCGCACATCCTGTTCGAGGTTTGGCTGCCGCTGCAGAACTGGAACGGCAGATTCGCAGGCGTCGGCAACGGTGGGTGGGCTGGCAGCATCTCTTACGGCGCGCTCGCGGAACAGGTCCGGCGCGGCCATGCGACCGCCTCGACGAATACTGGCCACGAGGCGGCGCCCGGCGTAAATGCTGCCCGATTCGCATTCGAGCATCCGGAGCAGCTAATCGATTTCGCCTATCGCGGCCATCACGAAACGACGTTGAAGGCGAAAGCGCTTGTGGCCGCATTCTACGGCAAGCCGCCGGAACACTCCTATTGGATCGGGTGTTCGTCCGGCGGCTACGAAGGCCTAATGGAGGCGCAGCGGTTCCCGGCAGATTACGACGGCATCGTCGCCGGTGCGCCGGCGAACAACTGGACGCGGCTCATGGCGGGGGACCTCGACGGCATCCTGGCGGTCTTCAAGGATTCGGCCAGCAACCTCCCGCCGTCCGCACTGGGAGTACTTTACCGGGCGGTGCTCGCAGCCTGCGATCGTACGGACGGCGTCGCGGACGGCGTTCTGGAAGATCCGCGCCGATGCAGGTTCGATCCAGCGGGGCTGCAGTGCGCGGCGAATCAGATGCCAGGAGCCTGCCTAACGCCCGCGCAGGTCGAATCGGCCCGGCGGGTGTACCGCGGGCTCAAGGATCCCATCACCGGCGCGCAGTTGTATCCCGGTCTCGCCGCCGGGAGCGAGCCGTTCTGGCCCAACCGCGACCCCACCAATCCGTTCCCTATTCCGATCGCGCACTATAAGTGGGTCGTATTCGCCGATCCGAACTGGGATTGGAGGACCTTCGAATTCGCGGATCCCACGGGCTACCAGGCGTTCCTCCAGGCGGAATCCAAGTTCGCTCCGGTTCTCAACGCAACCGATCCAAACCTCCGCGACTTCCGACAGCGCGGTGGGAAGCTGCTCCAGTATCACGGCTGGAGCGACCAGTTGATCGCCCCGCAAAACAGCATAGACTACTACGAGAGTACGATTGCGTTCTTCGGAGGCAGTCGGCAGCATCGAAGGGTTGCGCTGGAGGAAGTGCAAAGTTTCTACCGGTTGTTCATGGCCCCCGGGATGGCGCACTGCGGCGGCGGACCCGGTCCCAACTCCTTCGACATGCAGGTTGCACTGGAACAGTGGGTCGAACGTGGCATCGCCCCCGAAGAGATCGGTGCGACGCATTCCACCAACGGCGTGGTCGACCGGTTGCGTCCTCTCTGTCCGTATCCCAAGGTCGCGGTGTACAAGGGGAAGGGAGATACGAACGACGCCGCGAACTTCGCGTGTGGCGATCCGACAAGAACGGGCGGGCCATAGAGAAGCGGCGTTCTTCACGTGATTGATATCGAGTTGACAACCAAAGAGCCGAGGGACCGGTAACGACTGAACCACGCGTGCCATAAGCCGGCTAACCCGCGCTTGGAGCCGACGAGGGCGCCTACTGGCGACAGCCGCCGCGCGACATATTGGACCCGCGGGGCGAGCGCAGCAGCTGTCGCGCAGCGCCCTCGCGGCTCAAGCGCATTTCGTTAGCTGTACAACCAACTGTCGAGTTGACGCGGCCCGGTCCAGGCAGCGATCTTACCGGTAAGACTGACCGGAGCTGCCATGAGTGAAGCCGCCACAACGACGCTGTCCTCGAAAGGACAGGTTGTCATCCCAGAAGAGATCCGTGCGCGATTGGGCCTGAAGGCCGGCGCGCAGTTCGTGGTCATTGGGGATGGCGACGTCGTCATTTTCAGACGGCTGGAAGCGCCAGACCTCAGCGAGTTCGCGCCGCTTGTCCAGCGCGCCCGACGCGTGGCGAAGCAAACCGGGCTTCGCCGCGCCGACATCGCCAAAGCTGTCGCCAAGGTGCGCCGAGCGCGGTGAAGGTCGTGCTCGATACCAACGTGTTCATCTCGGGCGTGTTCTTCGGAGGCGTGCCCGGTCGCATTCTGTCCGCATGGGCAGGCGGACGCGTGTCCCTGGTCCTCTCTCCAGCCATTCTGGCCGAGTATCGGCGCGTGGGTGAGGAACTCGGCGCGGAGTATCCCGAGCGTACGGCAGCGTTCGAGCCCGTCCTCGCACTCCTTGCCACGTCGGCGGTTATCGTCGATGCGCCGCCGCTGCAAGAGCCCGTGGGCAGCGACCCGAGCGACGAGATGTTTCTTGCGGCCGCACTGGCGTCGCACACGCCGGTCATCGTGTCGGGGGATCAGCACTTGCTTCGGGTCTCTGGCTGGCGCGAGATTCGGGTGTGCACGCCGCGCCAGTTCCACGAAGAATATCTCGCGGGTTGACAGCTAACGGGGCGTTTGCAGCTGGCGGCGGCCCTGTCTGAAGCGGCTGGCTCGCTCCGCTCGCCTGCCGCATTCTGTTGTGAAGCGCCGCCGCTGAAACGCAAGGCGTTAGCGAGCCGGCCGACTTGCCAGTAGTAACGCCAGGCGTTACTATCTGAGGTGATTCGGAGCTTCGGTGACAAGGACACAGAACGGCTCTATCGCCGCGAGCCGATCCGTCGCTGGGGCCCCGATCTGCAGAAGGCCGGCCTTCGGAAGCTCCGAATGTTGAACGCGGCTGTCGGCCTTGAAGACCTCCGCGCCATCCCGGGGAACTGGCTCGAGAAGCTCCGAGGCGACCGGCAGGGTCAGTGGAGCATTCGGGTGACGGATCAATGGCGCCTATGCTTCCAATGGAGAGACGGCGAGGCCTACGAAGTCGAGTTGGTGGATTACCACTGAGGGGGATACATGTCGAGCAGGAAGGTCAAGCGGCTAGCCCCGGTTCATCCCGGCGAGATCCTCCAGCTGGAGTTCCTGGAGCCGCTTGGGTTGAGCCAGTACCGGTTGGCGAAGGAGCTCAAGGTGCCGGCGCGCCGCATCAATGAGATCGTTCTCGGAAAGCGATCCGTCAGCGCCGACACGGCGCTCCGGCTCGGCCGGTTCTTCGGCACATCCGAGCTCTTCTGGCTGAACCTCCAGGCGGCGTATGATCTGGACGTTGAGCGCGATCGCCTTGGCTCACGGCTGGCTCGCGAAGTGCGAGCGTATGCCAAGGCGAGTTGAGATGTGGGATCTTCGCTCGCTAACGATGCAATGAAGCTGCCAGCCGATACTTCGGATCGCGCCTGCTCGCGTCGCTCGCAGGCGCTTGGTTCTGATTCGGCTGCAGCTTATTGCGGGCGTTATGCAGTCCGCGTCGGACGGATCGCGTCGCTCGGTGAATCGGGGACGCCGGTCGTGGGCGAATTACCACCGCTGTGCCGCTCCGTGCGGCCCATTGCCGTGGTGTACAGACGTACATACATTCCGGCATGGACTTCGAATGGGATCCGGCGAAAGCGGCCGCGAATCGCCAGAAGCACGGGGTCGATCTGGCCGATGCCATCGCGGTCTTCGAGGATCCGTACGCGCTGACCCGCCCTGACTCGTACCCAGGCGAAGAGCGGTTCGTCACGCTCGGACGGGACCTGCTGGATCGCATGCTGGTGGTGGTGTGGACCACGAGCGAGGACTCGCTCCGACTCATTTCGGCGCGCCGGGCCACGCCCCGGGAGCGCCGCCAATATGCCGAGGACGCCGATGCGTAAGGAATACGATTTTTCGAAGGCCCGACGAGGCCCCGTGCTGCCGGTAGTGACGGGGAAAACCCGCATCACGATTCGCCTCGATGATGATCTGCTCGAGTGGTATCGGGCGCACGTGCACGCCGCCGGCGGGGGGAACTATCAGACCTTGATCAACCAGACCCTCCGGCGGGCGATGAGCGAAGGCACGGAGCCGTTGGAGGCCGTGGTCCGGCGGGTGATCCGTGACGAACTCGGGGCGCGAAAGTCGCCCCGGGCGCGCCGCAACCGCGCGGGGGCTGCTTAACAGTGCGTCGCAGCAGACGGCGAGCCCTAAGGACGCGGCTTCGCCGCTTGGGTTGTAAGCTCGCCGCAGCTGAACGCAAGCGTTATGCAGCCAACATGAGTTTTTGCATCCTCCGTTCGCGGCGACACCGGTTGACAGTCCTGGCCCGGCTCGTTTAGCTTCGAAGTACATGCCATCCAATCCGGATGGAGTTAACCAAGGAGATTTCGAATGACAGTTCCTGCACCACGGGCATTCGCACGCCCGTCCGCGCGAAGCACCGCGAGTGCTTCTCCGCCCGAGACGTCGAGCGCCGTTCTGATTGACGGCACTGCCCTGTTCCTCACGTCTCGCAGCCTCTTCGAGGGTCGTCAGCTCGACTATCGGCGCCTCGTCCAAGTCCTTCACGAGCAGGTCCGAGACCTTCAGCCGAGTTGGGCCCCGGGCCGCAACGACATCTGGACGATGTGGACCTCCGTCTCTGCGCAAAACGAGAAGCAGTCGCGCTTCCTCGATTTCGTCGAGAACGAACTTCGATGGGAGATCCGGAAGTTCAGCCCCGCCGACAGCTACATGGTCGACCCATCCGCGGCCTTGGGTCTCGGCGCCGACGCTCGCCTGGCGGGTCGCTTCATGCGCTTCGATGCCGCGATGGCGTTCGCGGCTGGCCGGCTCGCCCAAACGCACCGCCTCGTCGTCGTGACCGACAGTTTCGCCCTGTCCGACCCGCTGAGGCGCACCACCGCAATCTCCGGTGCGACCCTAGGTAAACCAGTCTTGGCGTTCTTCGGTCGCGCTCTCGATCCTCGCTGGCAGCGCACGCTGCGCAAGGAGCCCGATGCCGTCGATTTTATCGACCTCGACGAGCTTGCGGCGTCGCTCTACGGCGAGGATGCCGTTCAACCCTATCGGGAGGACCCCAAGCCCGCCGCGTTCGTCTACTGATTTCGCTCGACCCAGCGTCACTTCATGCACGGTCATACGCCGTGCGACAACAACAGGAGAACTCAAATGTCAATCGGTCTCTTCGTCGACGGCGCCTACGTGTCGAAGGTCTTTCACGGGCGCATCGACTACTTGGCACTCCGGAACCTCGTCGAACAGGAACTTCACGATGTTGTCGACGAGGCGTACTACTTCAACGCGGACGATGATCCGCCGAAGGCGCAGAAGCTCCACAACGCCTTGGCGTATCCCCCGCCGACGGGTCCCGGCTTCCGCGTGAAGATCTACTGGCTCCACAAGCGAAAGCTCTGGTGGTCGAAGGCTCTCGGCGGTCTGCCAGTGCTTCATCCGACCGACCGTACGGTTCAGTATGAGCTCTGGACGCAGAAGGCAGTCGACGTCGGCTTGGTCTATCACATGACTCGCTCGTTCCACAAGCGTCGGTGGACAAAGCTCGTCGTCGCGACGGGCGACGCCGATTTCCATGAGCCCCTTCAAAACCTCGTCGAGGTGGAGAATGTCGACCTGTACTTGGTCGGCACGATGGGCAGCATCTCGCAGGAGCTGCGGCCATACGCCCGACGCATCTTCGAACTCGACAAGGAACCTCTGGCGAGTTCTCTTCAGCTTCAGACGAGCATGGCGTCGCCTGCTGCATAACGAACGCTGCACTTGACAGGGGCGCTGCGGCATGCGCGCTTCGCGCGCATCTTGTTGGACGCCCCTGCAAGTGAGCTATGACGTTAGATAGCCAGACGCATTCAGGAACAACAACCTGTCATGAGGCGCGGATTTCCCATCACGCATGCGGCGCTGGTCCTGCTCCTTCCCCTTGGAGCGACTGCCTGCAATTCACCGGCGCGGAGCACGCCTGCGCCGATTCTCTTGTTCAGTGGAACCGGAACGTCGGCCGGGGACGTGGCGGCGGTCGAGCGAGTTCTTGAGCAGACACATTTGGAGTACGCCACCGCGACATCCGCGCAGTTGAACCGCATGAGCGAGTCCCAGCTCATGGCCTACCGCCTGATCATCGTCCCGGGCGGAAACTTCATAGACATGAGCGCTAGCCTCGCGCCACGCACGACCGCGAGGATTCATGACGCGGTGCACGGCGGCGTAAACTATCTCGGCATCTGCGCTGGAGCTTTCCTCGCCGGAGATGGGCATGGGTACTACAACGGTCTTGATCTTACCTCGGGGGTACGATTCGCCTTCTACGATGCCGAGAACCGAGGGATCCGGAAAGCCATGGTCGCTGTTGCCGGAGTCAACGGTGCTCCGATGGAGCATTACTGGGAGGATGGTCCCGAACTCTCGGGCTGGGGGACCGTGGTCGGGAAGTATCCCGATGGAACGCCAGCCATCGTCGAAGGGACCTCTGGCCGAGGATGGTTGATCTTAGTCGGCGTTCATCCTGAGGCACCCGAGACGTGGCGGCGCGGAATGGCCTTCACGACGCCAGCAAGTGTCGCGAATGCATACGCCGGGGAACTCGTTCAAGCCGCGTTGACTGGTTCGTCGCTCCCCCATTACTGATCAGGATCGGCGTTCAATTGCCCGCAGGACGTCTCGGCTCAAGTCGATCGAGCACCTCTGTGCCGGCTATCTAACGAACGCTGAAGCTGACAAGGAATCTGCGGATTGCACCGGCTGGCGCCGGCGCTCCTATTTGACTTCCTTGCAGCTTAGCTCAGGCGTTAGGCTGCAGCCGAGCAGCTCGGATTCGGGTGCCGGTGTAGGATGTCTCCATCACTGTCCTCGTCCTCATCGCATAACCCCTGACAGATGCGCCGAACGCCCCGTGCACTTGCTGAGTCGGATGCCGGCCCCGCCGCCGGGGGACGGGGCGTTGAGTGGCTGGGCGCCGTCGCACTGCTCGTGCTCGCCGGAGCGCAACTTCGGGCGATTCTGACAAGCCCGCCAGATCGGGACATGGGCCATTTGGAGAAGATCCTGTACGTCCATGTGCCGGCGGCGCAGGTGTCATTCGTTGCCTACCTGATCGTAGCCGTCGCGAGTTTGCTCTATTTGTGGAAGGGACGTGAGCGCTACGACCTACTGGCCGCGTCAGCCGCGGAGGTTGGAACTGTCCTGACGGCGCTCACATTACTACTCGGTTCCATCTGGGGTCGCCCAACATGGGGAGTCTGGTGGGCCTGGGATCCCAGAGTAACGATGGAAGCCGTGCTGTTCCTTATCTTCGCCGGCTATTTGTCGCTCCGAGCCTTTGTCGACGACTCCGAGCGCAGAGCGCAGTGGAGTGCGGCAGTGGGATTGATCGGCGCGTTGAACGTGCCCATTGTCTACATGTCGGTGCGCTGGTGGCGCACCCTGCACCAGATGCAGTCGTCGCCGAGCACCGTCGATCCTGTGTACGTCGTCGGCCTGCGCACCAACGATGTGGCGTTTCTGCTTGTGATGACCTACTTCATTCTCAAACGTTACCGAGCTGCGCGGATTGAACGGGCAGCGGAGCAGCTGGCCGAGCGTGCCGCGCTGGGCCTGCAAGCCGGCTAAGGGTCTTGCGCCTATGCTGCCTAACAACAGGTTGCAACAGACAGCCGATTTATTGTATGCGCGCTTCGCGCGCTCTGTTTGATTCGGCTGCTGCTGAACCTTGGACGTTATGCAGCCACCGAATGGAGACGCATATGGATCGGCGCGCGTTCGTAGTCCACAGCGGCTCCGCGATACTCAGTGCGCCACTCTACGCGCGCGTCGCCGACGTGACGAGACGCATCATTGTCGAACCCAGCACGAAGGTATTCGCGTGGGAACGAGGCATAGCCATCGAATCGCGCGCCCTGAAGGATATGGCGATGTTTCTGTGGTTCTACGAGTGGAATATGTTCGCCGCGGTCAAAGCCGGCGAACATACGCTGGGGAGATTTGAAGATTTCCAGCGAAGCGGCAACCCCGAACAAACCGAGGCGAACGCCGCCGATAATGAATTCCGATTGACAGTGAAGGCCTCCGACATCGGCGCTGACTTGCTGCTTGAAGTGACAAACAAATCGGATCACGATTGGCCAGCCCTCGCTGGGATCATTCCGTGTCTCAGTCCGGGAATGCTCGCTCCAAACCTCGGCGTGAGGGGAGCCGAAGGACCGCCAACGAATGTTGCGCCGCCGCGTAATCCGGCCTTTGCCAACGAAAAGACCTTCTGCTTAGGGAGCGTAAATAAATAACTGATTGATTCTGGTCACGACGCATTGTATGTTCATGGTCCATGGACCACAGCACGTTGCGTGCGAAGTTCAAGGGAATGCAGCCAACCTTTACAGAGCGGTCGCGCCGACTGTGGGCGGCCACCGAGGCGCGGGCGTTGGGCCATGGTGGAATTGCGGCCGTCGAAGCAGCAACCGGGATTTCGCGTTCGACGATTCAGCGCGGCCTGCGAGAACTCGAGTCGGGTGCTCACGTTGCGCTGGCCGCCGATCGCACGCGTCGTGCCGGCGCCGGCCGAAAGCCCATCTATGAGACAGATCCGACGGTCTTCGACGAGCTGGAAGCCTTGATCGCTCCCGTGACCCGGGGGGATCCGGAGTCGCCGCTGCGATGGACGACGAAGAAGTGCGCGAGCTCGCGCAGGCGTTGACCGACCGAGGCCATCCCATCAGTCACACCCTGGTCGATCAGGTGTTGCACGATCTGAACTACAGCCTCCAAGCAAATGCCAAGACGCGCGAAGGCGAGCAGCATGAGGATCGGGATGCACAGTTCCGCTACATCAATGAGCTGGCGGAGAGCTATCAGCGCCGCCGTCAACCGGTGATCTCGGTCGATACGAAGAAGAAAGAGCTCGTCGGCGACTTCAAGAATGCCGGTCGAGAGTGGGAGCCCCAGGGGCGGCCGGCTCGCGTGCGCGTCCATGACTTTGAGGTGCCCGACCTCGGGAAGGCGATTCCATATGGCGTGTACGATCTGCAACGCAATGAAGGATGGGTGAGTGTCGGCATTGATCACGATACCGCGAGTTTTGCGGTCAACACGATTCGCCGCTGGTGGGCGGCCATGGGCCGCGCGGCCTATCCCGCCGCGAAATCCCTCCTCATTACTGCGGATGCGGGCGGCAGCAATGCGTCACGGTCCCACTTGTGGAAGTGGGAACTACATCGGTTTGCGATGCGCACGGGCTTGGAGGTGACCGTCTGTCATTTTCCGCCCGGAACGAGCAAGTGGAATAAGATCGAGCATCGCCTGTTCTCATTCATCGCCATGAACTGGCGGGGGAAGCCGCTCGAAAGCATCAGCACGATCCTCAGTCTGATTGCCGCGACGCACAGCCGAACGGGCCTCCGCGTGCGATCCGAGATCGACCACCGGCGGTATCCGAAAGGCGTGCGGATCAGCGAGGAGCAACTGGCGGCGTTACGTCTCACCGCACATCGCTTTCACGGCGAGTGGAACTACACGCTCCGCCCCCGATAGATCAAATAAGCCACTTATTTATTTACGACCTCTTAGGGCCCGCTGGACTTGAACTGCTGAATCGCCGAGAGATCCGTTTCAACGACAAGCTTCGGCGGGACCTCGATGCGGCGGACCACGATGGAAGTTTCGTATTCTCAGAGAAATGGCCGACAGCGAAGCCGGATGCCACGGGCGGCATCATCATACGGGAGTCGACGGACGGGTCCTGGGTATCCGGCATCGCATGGGACGACTTCGTATCCGTCCAAGCACACAATCCCTGGCGCTGCATGCACCTTGCGGTCCGCGTGGGACCCCTGAAAGAGAACGAAACCAAGGCCGTTCGCGGAAACCTCTACCTCTTCAAGGGCACGAAGGACGATTGCCTGCGGCACTATCGGGCCGCCTTTTCGTGAGACCAAAGATCGGCAGGACAACAAAATGAGGCCGGCACCGCCGTCGCGCGCCGGCTGCATAACGTACGCTGAAGCTGACGTGCGATCTGCGGACTGCGCTGCGCTCCGCGCAGCGCTCTTGTTGAACTCGCACGCAGCAGAACTTGGGCGTTATGCGGATACTGCAAGCGCCGAGAAGGCGTGGAACATCTGGGTTCGCCTCAGTCGCGTAGTGCGGTTTTCGGGGCCCCCTGGTCGCGTTGGAGTCGACGGCCACGGGGCGTCCGTTCCCTTCATCGCAATGGCCCTGCCGCGCCCCCCGCGTGCCACGGAACGGCAAGCGGAACCAAGTCGCGGCATCGGGGGCGGCTCCGAGACGTCGCGACCGGTTCCGGCTGGTGTAGATTGGACCAATGGCGCTAACGTTCGCATGGGATGCGCGGAAGGACGCTGCGAACCAGCACAAGCATGGGGTGTCGTTCAAGGAGGCCTCGACGGTCTTCGGCGACCCCTTAGCCTGGTTCCGAGCCGACGACGCCCACTCGCTTCAGGAGGAGCGGTTCTTCCTCCTTGGACGATCCGCGCATGATCGATTGTTGGCCGTCCTGTTTACTCAGCGCGGCGCCGAGCTGATTCGCATCATCAGTGCGCGCCGGGCCACTCCGCGTGAGCGACGCAAATATGAAGAAGACTTCCGCTAAGTCACCCCGTCGTGGGCGTCGCCCCGCGCGACGCGACGTCGACGCGATTCCCGCCGAGATCGACTTCAGCACGGCGGTTCGGAATCCCTACGCGGCACGGTATGCGACGGGATCGAACATCGTGATGCTCGAGCCGGATGTGGCGGCCCTCTTTCCCAACTCGGCGTCCGTCAACGAGGCGCTTCGCTCGCTGGCGCGGGTGATCGAGAGGCGGAAGGGAAAGCGTGCTTCGCGCCAACGCACCGCCTAACAGTGGCTTCCTGCCGCCGCCGCACACTCTAATGGAGGGCCGCGCTGTTGCTGCGCCAGCGCGGCCGTCTGTTGGGTGCGGCGCAGCAGAAGCCAAACGTTAGCGTTAGGCACCGGCCAGCGGCCGAAGCCGCTGACGCTGCTCTTACCAGGATCGTGATCTGGCGGTATGGTGCACGATGCCGCCCCTGGTGCCCCGCTGTCCGGGGAGTTTGGCGAGGCGGTGACCACTAATTTCTGCCTGACAACTTCGAGGAGGTGCGGCGTGAACGCCAGAATCTCCCTGTTGTGCGCATTCGTCCTGTCCGCCTGCAGGCCCCACGGCCCGCTGACGGACGCCCAGCGGACAGCAGCCATCGCCGAGATTGGCGTCGTCCTGGACTCCATCAACGCGGGCTGGCGGCGGGCCGATTTCGTGGCCTCCCAGCGGCCGACGCTCGACGACGGCGTCATGACGTTCAACGGGTACAGCCGCATGTCCATGGCCGACGCCAAGGCGCGGACAGCCTCGGCCTCCTCCCCTCTAGCGGGTCAGTACATCGCCGACTACCAGGTGCGCTACGATGTCCTGTCGCCCGACGTGGCCGTGACCACGTGGGAGAACGACTTCGCGCGAATCAGGCAGGACAGCAGCCGGGGACCGATGCAGGTGGCGTTGATGTCCCTGGTGTGGAAGCGCACCGGTGAGGGTTGGCGCATTCTCTACTACCACGAATCCACGTGGCCCAAGGCGCGCATGGCGACCGCCGGAGAGCTGTCCCGGTACGCCGGCAGCTACCAACCAGCCGACGGCCCCATGTTAGAATTCACGGTGAGCGACGGGGCCTTGAACATGCGCGTGGGCGACGACCAACCCGAATGGCTGGAGACCTTCACGGCCCCCACCTTTGGCCTCCGGGGAGCGCTGATCACGTTCGTGAACGGCCAGGACGGTACCGTGCAGGACGTGGTTCTCGTGCGCCCCGACGGCTCGTCGCGCCAGGCTTGGCGGATCGGGAGGGAAGCTCGACGATGATGCGCAGATTGCTGCCCTTGCTTCTCATCCACGGCGGGCTCTCACGGCACGCAACGACCGGCATCCGGTCCACCGTGACGGCCGACTTCGAGATCGTGGAACACGGCGGTGTTGCCTACGTCTCCCTCCAGGCCGACAACCGAGCCTCAGGCGCCGTGTTCTTCGACTTGCTGGTGCTCCCGCGCTAGACGCTCGTCGTGGACCGTCTGCAGGGGGCGAAGATGGTCCCGCACCAACCGGAACAACGGCGAGGCCCGTGGGCGTCGCGGCTGGTTGACGCCGAAGGCCGCCGACGCCGCGTATGCCATGCGCGCTCCGAGACCAAGGAGCGCCGAGCCTCGGCGGGATCGGCGCGGGCGCCGTCACCGGATCGTGCATCGCGGGTCATTCGGACGCAGCGTTCGGCACGAGCCCAACTCTGCTTGCTGCCGACGAGCGGACCGTCGCACCATGTCCGGGGTGGCCCCCGGCGGTCCGCTCGCAGTAGAAGCTGTCGTTGATATGACTGGGCTGGTGTCAAGAGGCAGATGAATCGTTAGGTGTGGTTGTCGATGGGAGTAGGTGAGAGGAGGGGGCGTGAGGTGTGGGGTGGGTAGTGGACGCTTCGACGATGAATCCTGCTGATCTACGCCGGTCAGCCGGTCGCCCGGCCGGAGCGGCAAGAATTGGATTCGGCGGAGGCCAGCCCACTCATATTCTCTATGCGGCCATGTCCCGAAGTCCGATTGCGCGATATCAGTTGTTGCGTTACGTTGTAGTACATGAAGACTTCCACAGTTACGGTCCGCCTCGACGCCAAGATCCAGCGCGAACTGACGAAGCTCAGCCGCCTCCTCGGACGCAGCCGCAGTGACATCGTGCGCGATGCGGTTCGTCGGCAAATCGCCCTGATGCGCTTTGAGCAATCCCGACGCGCCCTGCTGCCGTTGGCCGAGGCCCAAGGCATTCTCACCGACGAGGACGTGTTTCGCATCGTGTCGTGAGGATCTACCTCGACACCAACGTCTTGGTCAGCGCTTACACCGCACGCGGCATTTGTAGTGATCTCGTCCGCTTCATTCTCGCCGAGCATGAGCTCCTCACCGGTGAGGTCAACCTACTCGAGTTGCGTCGGGTCCTGCGCGAGCGGTTCAAGGCCCCCACAGAACGCGTGGCCGCGATCCAGTCGGAGTTGCGCGCCGAGACCGTGGTCCCGAAGCCCGCCGCGCCGTCCGCGTTGCCCATTCGCGATCCCGACGATCGATGGGTGTTGGCGTCTGCCATCGCGGGTCACGCCGACCTGCTGGTGACGGGGGATCAGGATTTGTTGATGGTAGCTCCGAAGTCGCCGGTGCCGATTGTAGATCCTCGCGGGTGCTGGGAGCGGCTCCGCCGCGTAGGGTAGGTGCCGCATAACTCCGTTTGGTGCCGACCGGCGGAGGGCTGGCCGCCTCGGGCGGCGGCTGGTGGTGTAGAAGCGCAGGGCATGCCGCCGCCCGTGGCGGCTCGTATTGATCGCCGGCAGCACAAACGTGTTCGTTTAGAACGCATCGGAATGAGTGTGTCTTCTCAGGACACGAGAAATGAAACTCCCGCTACGAGCCTTCGGTCTTCTCCTGGTCCCAGTCCGGCTCTCTGCGCAGGACCGGCTCCCCATCATCGACATGCACCTGCACGCCTTACCAGCCGATGCGCAGGGCCCACCGCCACTCGCCGTGTGTACGCCCATCGACCCGTTTCCGACGTGGGATCCTTCCCAGCCTTACGGGGCGACCTTCATGGCAATGTTGAAGAAGCCGCCTTGCGCTGCCCCCGTGTGGTCACCGATGACCGATGGGGAGCTGATGCAGCAGACCCTTGCAGTGATGGAGCGGCTGAACGTCATCGGCGTGGTCAGTGGAACGCCGGGAGATGTAGCGACCTGGCGGGCGGCAGCGCCGCAGCGACTGATTCCAGCGCTGATGCTGAGTATCGACACCGCGACGCCGGCTCCGGATGCGCTTCGAGATCTGCACAAGCGCGGCGAACTTGCCGTGCTCGGTGAGATCGTCACGCAGTACCAGGGGATCATGCCAGACGATCCGCGGTTGGAGCCGTACTGGGCGCTCGCCGAAGAACTGGATGTCCCCGTCGGCATCCATATCGGTCCCGGCCCACCGGGGGTCATCTATCTCGGCGCCGCTGGCTACCGCGGCCGCATGCACAGTGCCCTGACCATGGAAGAGGTGCTGGTGCGGCACCCGGGACTCCGGGTGTACATCATGCACGCGGGCTACCCGCTGCTCGATGATCTCCTGGCCCTCCTCTACGCTCACCCACAGGTGTACGTGGACGTTGGGGTGATCGTCTACACGCAGCCCCGCGCGGCGTTCTACCGGTATCTGCAGGGCATCGTCGACGCGGGATTCGCGAATCGCGTCATGTTCGGGTCCGACCAGATGGTCTGGCCTGGCGTCATCGAGCGGGCGGTCGCGGTGATCAAGGAGGCGCCGTTCTTGAGCACGGAGCAGAAACGCGACATTCTCTACAACAATGCCGCCCGCTTCCTGCGCCTCAGCGCTCAGGAAATCGCGAGGCATCACAAACTGGCGGTGCGGTAGCGGTCTCACAATGGCTTGTTGCAGACGCCGCCGACGCAGACGGAGGGCTGCGGCAGCGCAGCCATCTATTGACGTGCGGCGCTGCAGCAGCCAGGCGTCAGACCGCTTCCCTGCACCACGAGACACATGATCAGGAGATTCTGGACCTCCGTGCTCTTGGGCGTCCTTCTCGGGTGCCGCTCGGACCAGCCGTCCGACACCGCCGCCGACGCGTCTGCCGCGAGGCGACCGATCATCGACATGCATCTGCATGCCCTCACTTTCGAGGCCTGGTCGAATGGCGAGCGCCCGCCACACCCGACTACCGGCAAGCCACCCGAGGCGAAAACGAGCGCGGACATCCTTCGACTCACACTGGAGGCCATGGATCGATACAACATCAGGGTGGGAGTCCTGAGTGGGCGGCTCGAGACAGTTTATGCGTGGAAGGCGGCGGCACCCGATCGGTTTCTCACCTCCGCCTCGTTCAGCGGCCGCCCGGCGAGTGACCCCACCGCCCACGATCCGAGCCCTTCACTGGACTCGTTGCGTCGCGAGCACGCTGCTGGTCGGCTTCAAGCGCTTGGTGAGATCACTTCCGCGTACGAGGGCATCGACTTCGACGGACCAGAGCTTGCGCCGTACTTTGCTCTCGCGGCTGAGCTGAAGATGCCCGTTGGCGTCCACACGGGTCTCACCTTCCCCGACGCTGTGTTCACCTGTTGCCCGAGATACCGCATCGAACGGGGAAACCCTGTCCACCTCGACGAGGTGCTCGCGCGTAATCGGGGCCTCAGACTGTACCTCATGCACATGGGCGAGATGTTTCAGGAGAGCACGTTGGCGCTCCTGCACATGTACCCACAGGTGTACATCGACGTGAGTGCCATGGACTGGGGTGCGATGCCGCGCGAACAGTTCTACGCAAATCTGCAAAGCCTCATCCAGGCCGGCCTTGGCAAACGTATCATGTTCGGATCAGACCAGATGGTGTGGCCGGAACTCATCGGTCAGGCAATCGAGACGATCGAGTCGGCACCATTCCTGTCGAACGAGCAGAAGCATGACATCTTCTATAACAACGCCGCGCGGTTCCTCGGCCTGCCGGCGTTGCCCGTCCCGACGACCCCGAAGGTCGGGCAGCGAGGCGATTCAGGCGCCCGTTTCCGAGACCCTGTCCAGCGGGCGAGATCGTGGCATGCGGTCCATGGTGCGGATTGGCTGGTACCTCAAACCTAACGCGCATCTCGAGCACGTCGCGGTAGAACGCCACCGTGTCGTGGAGACTGGGTGTAGCAAGCGTGACGTGATTGATACCCAGCCGCCTGGCGAGTTTCTCCCGGGACCTCCCTGGCCGCCTACGGAAAGAAGTACGACATCCGTACTATTCTTCAAGGACCGGCAGGACGAGCAGCGTCATTCGTTACGGTCTCGATCATCCGATCCGGCGACGAGTTGCCGCGCTTCATTACTGCATTCCCGGAGGTGAGCCGATGAGCCCCACCACGTTTCGAGAGCTCGACACGGTCGTGCTCAACCGGGTGCGCCGGCGCGTTCGCGCAGGGTCTCCTGCAATGACCGGCCGCCGCTTATTGCCGAAGCGTTAGGCATCACGGGGTGTCTAAACCCGGCAACCGGATGTGATCAACGGCCCGCGCGGTCGGGTCGGAATTCCAGCACCACAGCACCCCCGGCCGCGAGGTTCATCCGGACAGGAGTCGGTGCGCGGCCGAAGGTCCCGAACGGCCTCACACTGTCTGCGTCGACCCGGAGAATCCGGCCGCCGCGAAGGAGGCCGTATTCCGCCGGGTCGAAAGTGAACGCGATGCTCGAAGGCTCGTCGAGAATGCTCGCCACCGCGATCGCGACACTCCCGTCCGCAGCCCGCCACGCACCCGCCAGGGCTGCCGGAAAGCGGCCGTCCGAAACGGTGGGCCCGCTGCGTTGAGCGGCGTAGATGGAGACGCGCGAAAGCCGCACGTCGACGTCCGGCACGTTCAGCTCGGGGGGACGCAGGAACGTCCCATACAGCAGGTAGTCCAGCGCGCGGGCACGGATGCGCGCCAGGCGCATCATGTAGGCCGTCTCCTCGGGTCGCTCCACCAGGTCCGTCGCCTGGAAGTTGGCGATGGTCGGCTGGAGTCCCCACACGAAGGACCGCGCCTGTTCCAGATAGAATTGCCGCCGGAACGTCCGGTCCATGAGTGCAAGGGGCTCGCTCGGCGCGTACTGGGCGGGCCACAGGTCGTCGTACGGCGGCATCCGAAGACTCGAGTAGCTGCCGTAGGTGATGCCGAAGGCGTGGTACACGGCCTGGAACATGGGAATTGGCTCCCAGCCCGTCGCCGGGTCCGAGTACCGCTCCTGACTCACTTGCAGTGTGAGCATCAGATCGAGGGAGGGAAGCCATGCCTCACCGGCACCTTCGCCCGCGAGCACGAGATCCCGTCCCGCTCTCACCCGCCCGCGGATGTCTGACTCCAGCGCTTCGAAGCCACCCATCCAGTAGTTTCCGCCGCCGACGGGGTGGCCGTGCGTTGAATCGTAGCACACCAGCGACTGCACGGCCTGGTCCATGTAGATCCCGTCCACGCCGTACTGGTTGATCACCGTGTCGGCGATCCCGGCGTACTTGGCGCGCCAGAAGGGCGTGGTCACGTCCATGGCCACGCACGGCTGGGGGTCGAAGACGTTGTAGACCTCCTCGTGGACCTTGCCGTCCTTCCCCTTCACCGCCCACCGTGCGGCGCCTTCCGCCTGATAGCTCGGCGTGTGGATGCACCACAGGCGTTGGTTCATGTACACGATGGCGTGCACGCGATCGGCGTGGGCGTCCTGCAGCGCGCGCTCGAATGGCGCCACGCCCTCGCGCGGGGGGAGGTAGTCGGGGAAGCTCGTGTCGTACGCGCCGTGGTGCCACCAGTGCCAGTAGATGCTCACGGGCAGCCCGAGGGCGTCGCCTAACGCGAGAGCCGGCGGCACGACTCCCGGCGAGCGCCCTCGGTTCCATACCCACATGCCCGTCTCGCGCAGCCACGACGGCACGACGCCGCGGTTCAGCCGGCTCTGGCGCGCCCAGCGCTGTCGAGTGCCCCATTCCCGATAGATCTCTGCCGCGGTGAGCCAGTCGCCTTCGAAGGACCCTACGAGCGCGGAATACCCGGGTGACCAGCGCTGCCTGGGCCGATTCGGATCGGGGAGTTGTTGTGTGATCTCGTACGACAGGCTTCCCGCGCTGTCCCCCCACAGGGCAAAGCTCTTGCGAAATGCCAACGTATCGTCGGCGGCGAGGTACAGACCCGCCGCGCCGGGGCGATACAGGGCAAGCGCCTGCATGGAGAGAGTGCCGGGGTAGGGCCATTCCTGGCGCCGGCCGGCGCCGTTGCGATCCACGAACTGTTTCGCCGGGTCGCGGGAGAGTTGCCCCATCCATCGGGGGACCGCCAACTCCTCGCCGCTTCCGAGAGGCAGGATTCCGGTTACCCGGGGGAACCGCACCTCCTCCACGCCAAGGGCACCCAGTCCCTCCACCACGATGTTCCACGCGCTGAGTGGCGTATTCCCCCGCACGCTGACGGTGACCGTCACGTGCAACCCGGGAGCCGCGACCAGACCGAAGTCCCCCCACTCCAGGCGCAGGGCCGCCTCGCTGCCGTCCGGACGGCTCCAGCTGAATCGCTTTGCGTCGTCGGGTGCAACCACCGCCGCACCGCCAACCTGAGACAGGTTCAAGAGCCAGGGCTCATCCCTGGACGACGGCCCCCCCACGAAGGAGTGTCCCGTCCGGATGTCCACCAGCTCGATGAGCCTCCCATCCGCCGCGTCGAAGCCGACGCGGATGCGACCGTTCTGTACTCGAATGGTGTCGGCCGCGGCGTGCCCCACGACAGACGCGACCGGGATCGCAGATGCCGGAACGGAGAAGGAGGAGAAGAGAAAGGCAGCGGCCAGGAACGTTCCGGCCGGTGATTCCCGCCAGGTCACTTGGAGTAGAACGGGTTCGTTGCCTTCTCGCTCAACGGCACGATGAAGCACTCCGCGTCGCTGTAGACCTCGCTGGTGATTGGGTACTTCCCTGTGGGGAAGAGGTCGATCCCGAGCGTTGCCTTGTACCGCCTCAGGTCGCCCAGGCGCTGCCCGGTGAGGTAGAGGTCCAGGCTCCTCTGGGTCCGGAGCTCGGCCATCAAGTCGTTCCCCGTCAGGTTTACGGGGGTGCCCCCGCCCACGGCACGGCGGTCGTTGACGAACGCCAGTGTAGCGGCCGTGGCGCCCTGGGCCTCCGCCAGCACGTACTGGGCCTCCAGTCCTGTTGCGAACGCGATGTTCGTCGTCGTGACGATCTTGTTGTTTACCGCCGTCGCAGACCAGCCCGAGTACATGTAGGGTGTCTGCGGCGGGACGATGGGGTTCGAGTTGAGTCCCCGCAGGGTCGTCAGCGTGGTCCTGGGGGCGCGCGGGTCGGCCAAGTCGAGGAAGTGTGGGCCCATGCTGAGCCAGGCGCCGGATACGCCGGCCGGCACGTTCATGATGTTGTTCTCTCGCACCGAATTGGCGGAATAGTAGCTCCACTTCTCATAGTCAGCGGGTACCAGCGAGGCGTATGACACCGCTTTGGTGTTGTCGCCGCGCTTGAGAGAAGCCCGGGCGGCGCCCACCCGCGCCATGTTGATGATGTCGGTTGCTCCCGCGCTCGAGCCCGACGCCGTGGCGGTGGTAATAGCCTGGTCGAACATCGAGACAGCCTTCTGCAACAACTCGTCGGACGAGAGCGGGGCGCTGAGATTGACCGGTGACTCGCAGAAGCCTTCGCCAAGAAGAGTATACGCGTAGCCGCCGTAGGCGAGCACGGTCGCCATGTTGAGGCTCGACGTGCTGGCGTCGCCCAGCATTGCCGTGAGCCGCACCACCGCATCCTCTGCGGACTGGCGAGCCCGGTGGAGGTTTGCGTAGACAGACGCGTCGACGTCGTTGCTCTCGAGGATGTTGCGCAGCGACAATTCCCGGATGCCGACCTGTGTGTGGTCCGTGAAGGACTCGTCGGACAGAACGCCCGAATAGAGGGCATAGTAGCCGTAGGCGTACTGGAACTCGCCGATGACGCCGTTGACGACGAGCTGCTCGAGGGCCGGGTCGGTGAGCTGGCCCTCGCTGATGTACCGGGGATTGGTCACGTCCAGCAGGCTGTTGCACGCTGCCAGGGCCAACCCCATGAGGAGTGCAAGTGCCGTCGCCGGAAGACGCAGGCGGCGCGGAGTGTTCACGTTCATGGTCGCCTCTCTGTAAGCCAGCCTGGTAGCCATCAGAAGGTCACCGTCATCGAGGCGGAGACCCGCCGCGCCTGCGGCACCGTCCACGAATCGTTGCGGTTGAACGCCGCCCCACCGTGGAAGTTCACTTCGGGGTCGGCTCCCCCGTACTTCGTCCAGATCTTCAGGTTATGACCGGCGAGCGTGAGGGTGGAACGGCTCACCCCGATCCGGCGCGTGAGGGAGGCGGGAAGGTCATAGCTCAGTGAAAGGTCGCGCAGCTTGACGAAGTCCGCCTTCTGGATGTGCAGAAACGACTGCGCGGCGAACTGGCGCACCAGCACCTCGTCCGGGTCGGCTGCCGGGTTCACCGTCGCCCAGGACACCCCCGACCGGTCGCGCCGCCAGTCCTTGACGTTGAACTGATAGTGCCCGCCTTTGTAGTCGAGCAGCCCGTAGAGGCGGATCTTGTCGAAGAATGTGAATGTGTTGGAGAACGAGATTTCCCGGGTTGGGATGGACGGTCCCATGTAGATGGACGAGTCCTGCAGAATGGGGCGCCCCTGGGCGTTCTTGATGAGCTTCCCGCTGGCGTCGTACTGGACCTTCTGCGCCCAGAACCCCGCCAGGGGATACCCCACCTGGTACCGCTCGACGGGCGCGTACGCGCCGAAGATGATGGCTGAGCGATTATCCCCGAACGAGATCAGCTCGTTGTGATTGGTGGCGAGGCTGAGCGTGGTCGCGATGGTGAGGACGGAGCTTTGGAGCGGAGTGCCGGTTACGAGCAGCTCGATGCCACTGTTCGCGATGGTCCCCAGGTTGTGGAGCTGGGTGCCGGTAAAGCCGGTGGAGGGTGCCACGTCCACTGGAAGCAGCGCGTCCTTCGTGCGGCTGTTGTAATAGCTGGCGTCCAGTCCCAGGCGACCTTTGAAGAGGCCAGCCTCGAATCCGACCTCGATCTCCGAGGCGCGCTCCGGCTTCAGGTTGGGGTTGCCCACCGAGTTGTACCGAAGAGCCGAAGTCGTGGAGATGGGCCCCGTCTCCACGGATGTCGTGTAGCTGCGGATGGCGTCGAAGGGGCCTGGTGAGTTGCCGGCCTGACCCCAGGCGGCTCGGAGTCGGAGCTGATCCACGGCAGGCAGATGGAAGTAGCGTTCGTCCGAGATGACCCACGAGGCCGAGACCTTGGGGTAGAACACCCGGTTCAGCTTCGAGCCGAATGCGGAGTTGTTGTCCATGCGCAGCGCAGACGTCACGAACAGGCGGTCACGCCACCCCACCTGCTCCTGGGCGTAGAAGCCTAGAGATTTCTGCTCTGAGAAGGTCTCGTTGCCCCAGGTGACGGCGGCCGCGGCGATGGAGCGGATGCCGGAGGCGCCCAGATCCTGCCCGTACGCCTGCGTGTTCTGGTTGCTGTTCTTCAGAAACTGCATTCCCACCGAGGTGTTCGAGACCACGTTGGCGCTGATCTGGCGCGTGGCCTTACCGGTCCAGTCCACGGTGAGGTTCTTGTTGAAGGGGCGGCCCTCGGCGATCAGCCCCTTGGTGTTGTCGTAATCAAAGCTGGCCCGCGCGGTGAACGGGTTGGTGCCCGCTGGTGCTGGGGCGAAGTAGACCTCGGCCTGACCGGCGTCGACGTCGTATCCCACGACCAGCTTGCTGCTCAGCCAGTCTGTGAACTGGTAGTCGGATGTCCCGCCAAGGATGTACCGGTCCGAGCGAGTGATGTTCTCGTACGTGTTGAACACCGAGGGCTCGATGGTGAAGTAGTTCAGCCCCGCAGGGAATGGGTACTTGCGCCCCGGGGTCGCCAGGTACGAGCTGATGATCAGTCCCGTGGCGATGTTGTCGCTCAGCGGGAGCCGCACCGTGTTGATGCTGTAGCCGACGTCCGAGGAGAACGTGAGCTTCGGCGTGGGATGAAACTGGAAGTTGCCGCGCAAGGACGTCCGGTTCGAGTAGTTGTTGAAGTAGCTCCCATCCTCCGCGTCCCGGCCGCCGGAGACATAAAACGAATAGTTCTCCGCACCCCCGCGCGCGCTCAGGTGGTACTTGGTGAGTTGGCCCGTTCGAAGGGCGTCCGGCTCGCTCATGACCCGGTGGGAGATGATGTCGCCCTCCTGGTGGCCCTGGTAACCCGGGTAGTTCGTCGGGTCCGCGATGCGCGCGGCGGTGGCGACGCCGTAGTTGATGGGCCGGAGGTTTGCCGGCCAGTCGCTGCCGCCGTACTCCGCGCGTCCGTCCCACTGCACCGCCCCCGACCTCCCTTTCTTGGTGATGATCTGGATAACTCCCGACGCGGCCTCGGCCCCGTACAGCGTGGCCGCCGCCGGGCCCTTGATGACCTCAATGGACTCGATGTCGGCCGGATTGATGGCGTCCAGGGCGGAGGTGTTCTGTCCGAACACGTTGAAGTTGCCCGAGCTGTCGGAGTAGATCCGCACGCCGTCGACGTAGATCGTGGGCTTCGTGTTGGCGTACACCGACGACGCACCGCGCAGACGAAAGTCGGACCCCGTGCCAGCCTCCCCGGAGCCCGGCATGATGGTCAGTCCCGGCGTCTTCGCCTGGAGCACCTCGGTGATGTTGGCGGCCGGAGCCAGCTCGAGCACCTGAGGTGCGCTCAATGACGTGACGGCGTTGCCGATGACTTTCCTGCGGGTATCTCCAGTCGCCCCCGTGACCACGACGGCGTCCAGCGCGATGGCACTCGCGCTCATTCTCAGCTCCACGCTGGCCCGGGCGCCGGCCTGCACAGACACCGTGGCGCTGGCCGTCTGGTACCCGATGCGAATGGCCCGAACCTCGTGGGTGCCCACGGACACGCTTGCGATGGTGAAACGCCCCTCAGCGTCTACGACCACTGCCAGAGACGTTCCCACGATGACGACCTGTGCCGCGGCGACCGGAGTGCCCTTCTGCGCGTCGAGGACACGCCCGATCACAGTGCCCGTCTGGGCTGCGATGGGGTGCGCTGCCACGACCCCCAGTCCAAGAGCGAGGCCGAGCAGCAGACGGCGCCTCGTCCGCGGAGCTACGCCATCCGACACTGGATTCAACATGTCGCGCCTTCCTGCCAAGGAGGTGAAATCGACCAGGTCAAACGCCACCTAGATATTCTCCGCGAATCGCAGCCGCAACGGCGGCGACACGAATCTGGCGTCGAAAATGAACCCGGGGAAGACAGGCCCTCCGTGCCGGATGCGACGAGTCCACCCACGCTGACCGCGCTATTTTCCTTCCGTCGCGAAGAGCAGCCGACCACCTTGGGAGGGAGCGTCCATGGAAATGATGGTTCTCCTGGTCACGGTTGGAGTCGCCCTCACTGGATCGCGAGCCGTGGCGCCTGCGTTCCGATGGTGGGGCGTCCGGGGCCACGAGATGGCCGCCCGGGCCGCACTCGCCACGCTTCCCGTCGGGATGCCGTCGTTCTTCAGAAATGCAGCCGACCAACTCGTCTATCTCGACCCCGAGCCCGACCGTTGGCGAGTTCGCGAGCTCGGGGCCATGGATGGAGCGTTCGCCCTCGACCACTTCATATGGATGGAGAACGTCCCGCCGGGAGCCCTCGACGCCTCCGACCGATTCGCGTTCATCCAGGCACTGTACGGTGCCGGCATTGCCGACGGACCGAAGAACGTGGGCCTTCTCCCGTACCGGGTGCTCGAGCTCTACCAGCGGTTGGTCGCGGAATGGCGGCTGTGGCGTCAGGAGCCCGACGCCCGGCGGCGGGAGTGGATCGAGCAGCGCATTGTGAACGACGCCGGGATCCTGGGCCACTACGTCACCGACGCGTCCAACCCCCACCACACGTCCGCCAACCACGCTGGTTGGTCTGCAAACATCCCCAATCCCGGAGGCTACACCACCGACCCGGGTTTTCACAGCCGCTTCGAGCGCGACTTCGTGGAGTCGTTCGTTAGGCAGGTGGACGTGACGTCGCGGGTGCGCGGTGAACCGCGCTCGGTGGCGGGAAAGGCCTGGCAGGCGATCCTCGACGAGATCCGGGAATCGCACGCCCAGGTGGAGCCGCTCTTCCGCCTTGACCGCGATGTCGGCTTCGACCCCCACGGACCCCTCCACGCCGCGACGCGAGACTTCGCCGCTGAGCGACTCGCCGCCGGCGCCGACGCGCTCAGGGTGCTGTGGTGGTCGGCGTGGCTGGAGAGCGCGAAATCCCAGGCCCCGCTCAGGATCCCGGGGCGATCTCCAGGTCTGCTACCATCGGCCGGTGATCCGAAGCCTGCGTCGCCACGACGCGAGCCGACCGGACGCGGATCAAGCCCGTGAAGAGCACGTAGTCGATGCGCTCCGCCGGTGTCGACGCCGGGTACGTAAAGCCCGGGCCGGAGCCCGCCGTCCACGCATCAGTCAGGGTCTGGAAGAGTGGCGCGAGCTCCACGGCCTCGGGCGATGCGTTCATGTCCCCGACCAGGATCGCGGGTCCCCCGACCTTGCCGATGATCCCCAACATCTCGGCGACCTGCGTTTGGCGAACGGCCGGGTCGCGACGGTAGTCGAGGTGCGTGTCGAAGACGTCGACGTGGCGGCCGTCCAGGTCGAGGGTCACCTGGAGGAAGCCCGGCATGACCTGTGGCGGCAGGTCGGCCTGGGTCGACAGCCGCGTGATCTCGTGATTCTCCGAAGCGACGATGGGTCTCCGGCTCAGAATGGCCACCCCGAACTCGCGAGCGGGCGCGCCTGGCGAGAGCGCCGGCAGCACGTAGATGGGCCCGAAGCGCACCTGCATTCCGCACGCCCGTGCAAGCGAGTCGGCCTCGTCCACGAAGCTGCTCCTGTCGGCCCAGTGCACGTCGACCTCCTGGAGGCCTACGACGTCGGGCGCCGCCTCACGGATGGTAGCGGCCACGTTGATCAGCCCCTCCTGACCACCGTGGATGTTGAAGGTCATCACGCGCAGGGGCATACCGGTCTGCGCACCGAGCTGGGGCTGGCACACCGCGAGCGCGGCGATGGCCTGAAGCGCGACGCGGGCGACGCGGGCGACGCGGGCGGTGCGGGCGACGGAAGACCGGACGGTCTTCATGGAAGTGGACCTCACGGATACAGGAGGTACGGGGCGCGAAGCTCGCGGAAGCGCTGCGCGTCCCGGTCCCACTCGGCCAGAAGCGCGGGCAGCGTGCCGTTTTCAATGGCATGGCGCAGCCGGTCAGTTCCGGCGAGCCGGTCCAGGGAGTAAGTCGTCTCACCGCCCTGGCCTGTGCCGCTCGTCCAGCTGAAGTTGTTCGGATGGAGGCGTCGCACCATGTCGATGAGGAGCATCGTGGTCGCGATGGGCCGGTAGCTCGAGCGGTCCGTGGCCACCAGGCGGACGCCATGCACCCGCTCACCTCCGTACTTCCGGGCGTCGGGCTGGATGTTGTAGTCCACTGCCTCGAAGCGGAGGCCGGGGAGCCTCAGCGCGTTCATGGAGTCCGCCACCTCCGCTGCCCGTAGCCAGGACGCTCCCACCTGCTCGAAGGGCTTCTCGGTTCCGCGTCCCTCAGACAGGTTCGTGCCCTCGATGAAGACCGTTCCCGGATAGTGCAGGGTGCCTTCGAAGTTGGGCAAGTTCGGAGACGGCCCCTTCCAGGGGAGGTCGGTGCCGTCCATCCACAGGTCCCGTCTCCAACCGGTCATTCTCACCACCGTCAGCTCGGCGTGGATGCCGAAATGGTCGTTGTAGAGTCCGGCCAGTTCCCCGGCGGTCATGCCGTGTCTGGACGCGATCGGGTAGAGGCCCACGAACGACGAGAAGGCTGGGTCGAGGATGTTGCCCTCGACGAGGGTTCCGGTGATCGGGTCGGGACGGTCGAGGACGACGAACGGAATCCCCTTCTCGGCCGCGGCCTGCATGGCCAGCGCCATGGTCGACAGGAACGTGTACTGGCGGACTCCGACGTCCTGGATGTCGAAGACCAGCGCGTCGACGCCCTGCAGCTGCTCGGGAGTGGGCTTGCGCGTCTGCCCGAACAGTGAGTGCACCGGCAGTCCCGTCTCCTGATCGACATCGTCGCCCACGCGGCCGGTAGCGACGCCCCGGATCCCGTGCTCGGGGGCGTAGAGGGCCACGAGCGTGAGATCGGAGCGTTTCGCGAGGATGTCGATGGTGCTGGTGCCGCGGCGGTCGCGGCCGGTGTGGTTGGTGATGAGGCCCACGCGCTTGCCCACGAGGACAGCGGGCATCGAATCGGCGAGCCTGTCCACGCCCAGGAGGACGTGCGCCGGCGCTTGTGCCACTGCCGCGACGGGGGCGAGCGCCACCGGGCCCGCGAGCAGCGCCAGGAGCCGCCTGATCCGTCTCCGAGTCGCATGAGCAACCATACGTCGTGCCCTCGTGAGGAGTGGTTATCCCGGCGTGCCGCTCGGAACGGGGCAGGACGACCGCGAGTCCGAGACACGCCCGGTCGGGTTGAAGTGGCGTCGACCCAATATGCGCGCTCCGGCAGTTGGCCGGACAGGGCGACTCAATCGACTCCGTGTCTCAGCCTCGTTGGGGGACGGCTTCCTCCCGCGCCTGCCGCTACGCTGCGTTCACAGGCACCTGAATACCTGGCCGGGCGCACCGCGCCTCAGGTCGAAGCTCCCCACCACCAGGTTGCTCTCCGTCAGCGTCACCACCAACGCCAGGCGGTCGCCGGAGACGAGACCGTCGTAGCGCGCCGGGAGTTTCGGCGGCACCTCACCCTGCATGGTCGGACCGCCGTGCCCTGGCGAATGAATACCCACCGCGCTCACGTGGCCGCGCTCGTCGGGCACGAGCGGTCCCGAGATGGTCCCGCTGGCGCAGTCGTACTCGAGCGTGCCTCCGGAATCGGTCAGCTGTGCCTGGAGATGAACGCCGCCCCAGGCTCCGGTGAGCGGGACGCCGGCGGTGGCGACGAACGTTCCGCACCCCACCGAGAAGCTCAACACGATGAGCGAGAGCACCCGGCGCCATGCCGAGGCGCCGCGCCGCATGAGCGAAACCGCCCGGCGCCATGCCGAGGCGCCGCGCCGCGGGCGCGCGGCCGTGATGCCTAACGCGAGCACCCGGACACCGCGCCGGCAGGACGCGTCAGGCGGCACGGCCGGCTCAGAGCGCCTTCCGGACCGCCGCGTCGATGTTCTGGTCGGCGCCCACGCCGGTATACACCACCTTGCCCGCGGCGTTGATGACGACGATGTACGAAGTGGCCGGTGCCTCATAGTTGCCTGCCGCGTTGCCCTGCCGGTCGAAGACGATGTCCTGCTTCATCCCGTGAGCGTCCCTGTAGGCTTTGACACGCTCGACCGTCTGGTTCACTGACACGGCCACCGCCACGAATTTCACCTGACCGGCGTACTTCTCCATCGCCGCCTTCATCCGCGGCTCCAGTGCCCGGCAATTGGGGCACCATGTCGCCCAGAACTCCAGCAGCACCGGTCCCTTCCCGACGTATTGGGACAGGTCGGCGGGCCGACCGTCGAGCGTCTCGACCGCGGCGGCCGGCGCCTGCGACCCCACGGCAATCCCCGACTCCTGACTCCACGCCGCAGCCGGGATGCCGGCCGCGAGCGCGATCAACGCCCCCTTCACCAGGCTCGATGTCATAGCAGGATCTGTCCCATCTTCACCAGATAATACTCGGCCGCCCCCAGCATCACGAATCCGAAGATGTGCTTCACGCGAACCATCCAGAGACCGGCCCGCGGCAGCCGGGCCAGGACGCCCGAGGATACCCCGACCAGGAAGAGAAGTGCGCACATGCCGAGCGAGAAGACGAACAGATAGCTGAATCCGAGCACGGCGCTATGGGTGTGCGTCACCCAGGTGAGTACCGCGGCCATCACGGGCGCGGAGCATGGTGCCGCCACCAGCCCCGACACCGCACCCATCGCGAACGCACCGGCGCCGTGTCCGCCACGCCCCACGCGATTCGCCCACTCCATGGTGGACTGCGGCATCCGCATGGTGAACACGTCCAGCATGAAGAGCCCCGCCAGCAGCAGCGCGTTCGCCTGCAGGAAGTAGAGCCACGGATTCGAGCTCACGGTGCCGAAGATCGTGCCCGAGAGCCCCGCGAAGAGACCGAGCGACGCGTAGACGAGGGACAGTCCGAGTACGTACGCCAGCGTCAGCAGCACCGGCTTTCGCGCCGGCGTCCCCACTCCGACCGACTCGCCTCCGACCAGCGCGAGCGTGATCGGGATCATCGGGTAGATGCACGGCGTGAGGCTCGTGAGCACGCCGCCCAGAAACAACAGCGGGAGCGCGGTCAGGGGGCTGGATGTCAGACGATCAGCGATGCCGGTGAAGTCGATCACGAAGGACCAGGGTCAGGAGTCAGAGGCCAGCGGCCAGAGACCAGAGGCCAGAGACCAGAGGCCAGAGACCAGAGGCCAGAGGCCAGAGGCCAGAGACCAGAGGCCAGAGACCAGAGACCAGAGACCAGAGGCCAGAGACCAAAGGCCGGAGGGCAGGTCAGCTGCGGAACTGGTAAGCGAGCTTCACGAAGAACCCGTCCTGGGCGCGGCGCAACCGGTCGAGCCCGGGCGTCTCGGGGCGCTCGAGCGTACTCCCGTAGCCGAGGAACGCCACGGTGCCGGGCGCGGGCTCGAACGAGATCAGCCAGTCGGTGCGCAGGCTCCTGGTGTGCGTGGCCACCGAGGGCGCGCCGTTGACGTACAGCGGGCTCAGAGTCGTCCCGGCGGCCAGCAGCGCGGCCGTACGCTCGTCGCGCAGCTCGCTCACCACGCGGAAGAAGAGCGAACGGGACGGTTGATACTCCAGCTTGAGCCGTGGAATGAACGTCCGGGCGTACTCGGAGCCGTCGAGCACCCGCGAGATGTGCGAGAACGCCGCCAGTGCCTGCACCCTGATGCTCGGCGTGGGACGGTAGCCTAACGAGACATTGTAGCGGGTGGTGGTCCCCTCCGATCCCTCGGCGAAGATGGGGACGTGCGCCCAGACGAACGCCAGCGAGGCGTCCACCGTGCGCAGGACCGGCGTGCTGACCGCCATCGAATCGGACCAGAGGTTGCGCAGTTTGCGTGGCGGCAGGTAGGGCACCAGGTCGCCTTCGACCGTGGCCACCGACACATTGCGGAAATTCGCCGGGTCCATGCCGAAGAAGCTGCGGGCGGCAATCCCGTTCACCCGCCATCCCCCGCGCAGACTCACCATCATCCGCACGTTCTCCTGCCCCTCGAGCGCGGCGTGGTGGAGAAAATCGTCGTAGTGCCAGAGTCGCGTCGGACCCCCGAAGAACCACGCGCTCTGGATCAGCGAGCGGTCAGTCCTGCCGTAAAAAGCGAGGCGGTTGAAAAAGCCCAGGTTGACGTTGTCGGAGCGTGGCACGAACCCGGCGGCGCTCTCGAATTCCGGGCCGAATCCCACCAGCGAATAGTGGAAGCCCCAGGTGTGTCCGGTGCGATCCCAGACCGCGCTGTACAGGGGCGACGAGCGTGTCCCGTCGCCGTGGCGTGTCCAGGACTGCCCGAACTGGGTCTCCAGATAGTAGTACTTGGCGAAGACCAGCCGGGAATCGGCGGCCAGCACCGTGTTGGTCGTGTCGCCGGCGCGCCGGTCGGTGAACGTGATCCCGCCAATCGAGTTGCCGCCGAAGTCCGTCCGCAGTCGCGACACGTTGAAGAGCGCGTTAGGCCCCGGCCGGTCGTCGACCGCGGTGAGATGCGCCAGGCCGAACCGCCCGAACTTTCCCGTGATCTTGGCGCCGGCCGCGGGAGTCACGATCTGGCGCGTGTAAACGAGCTGGTTGGGCGTACTGAAGAGCTCGATCCCTTCCAGGAAGAAGGGGCGCTTCTCGGGAATGAACAACGCGAAGCGCTCGTTGGCGGTGACCAGGCCGACGTCGGTTTCCACCTGGCTGAAGTCGGGATTGATGGTCCCGTCGAGCGAGATGGCGGGGAAGCCGAGCCGCAGATTGACCCCGGCGTCCGCCTTCGCATCCTCGCGCTGGAATTCGCCGGTCGCGGCATCGCGCGCGCCGTTCATCGTGCCGGTCACGAACGGTTGCCATTCACCAACGATCCCGCGCTCCACGTTGGCGATGCCGCTCATGGTGCCCGATTGCACAAGGAAGCTCGCCGAGGCTCGCTTGGTGTCGACCCAGGTGTCCTCGGTGTTGGCGCTTGGCGTGTAGCGGGCGATGTTGAGGCCCCACGTCTGCGTCCCCGACGACGCGAAGCGGAGGCTCTTGAACGGAATGCGCACTTCCACCACGTAGGCGCTGTCGGTGATGCGTCCCGCCGACTGGTACTGAAAGTCGGGGTTGAGATCCTCGCCGAACCCGAACATCTGTCCGGCGGCTCCGGATCCTTCGCTCAGCACCCCGTCGAGCTGCACGCCGAGGGGGTTGACGCCGAACATGAACGCGCGGCGGCGGTCGTTGAAGGTGTCGAGGTAGATGACCACGCGATCGTCGCTGGTGATGTTGTCGCGCTTGGAAAGCGTGGCGTTCACCTGAACGCCCGGTCGCACGTGGGCGACGATCCCGAAGTACAGCGCCTTGGCCGTGTAGAGCACCAGCACGTCGGTTGGCTGGTCGGCCGGCCGGCCGTCGACCGGCTGGTATTGCGAGAACCCCGTTAGGCGGGCGGCGCCGGACCAGGCGGAATCGCCGAGCACGCCGTCGACGACGGGCTCGCTGGATGCGCGCGGCACCGTGAACTGTGGGGCCCCGGTGCCGGGAATGGCCTGCGCGGTCTGCAACTGGAAGAACGAGAGAAATGCGACGGCGATCATCCGGGCGAATCTACAGGGTGCGCGAGCGCCGCGAAGGCTGTCACGCGTCCGTCGCAATCGTTCCGACCATCGCCACCGGCTCGCCCTTGCTCATGGCCGGCGACGCCACCACGTACAGCACCACGCCATCCAGCGGCGCGCGCACCTCGGCGATCTGCGCCCCGAAATAATCCGTCAGGCGGCCCAGCAGGTCGCCCCTCCGCACCTGCTGACCGGGCGTGACCGCCGGGAGCCAGAGGCCCGAATCGGGACTGGTCAGCACTTCCGACGGATCGATCCACCGCGGCTTCCCCGCCGCCTCACGCGGTCCGGGGAGCATGCCGAGGTACCGCATAACGCCAAACGCACCGCGGACATTGAGTGCGACCATCTCCTCGGTCGGGACGCCAACCTCGCCTGCCTCGGTGGTCACCGCCGGCTTGCCGCGCACGTGCGCGGTGTTGGAGCAGAACACGGTGGCGCCGCGATCCCGGGGCCGTCCGCGGTCTATGACGATGTAGTCGAGCCCGAAGGCCAGCGCCATCTCGCGCGCCGTCGCATCCACCCGCGCATCCAGGCCGAGGTTGTTCCAGTACGAGTACGGCCGCAGCGCCTCGTTCCCGTCGCCCGAGTGCATGTCCACCAGGTACTCGCACTGATCGATCACCTGCGTGGTGATGGCGTGGGCGATGCGCTCGGACGCGGTTCCATCCGGCTGACCCGGGAACACGCGATTCAGGTTCTTCTGATCCCACGGGCCGCGGTAGATCGTGCGATGCACGAACGAGGGGACGTTGGCGATGTGCACGAGGATCACGGTGCCCGAGAGTTGCGCCGGATCGAGCTCGGCGCGCACGCGCTGGAGCGCGAGAATCGGTGCCGGCTCCGACCCGTGGGTTCCGGCGATCAGCGCCAGGACCGGCCCATCTTTCGCGCCGGCGATGATGCTGACGGGGATGCGGGTGCCGGGATCGCGGCCTTCAGGCACGTCGATGAATCCCGAGACCTTCTCACTGCGTCGCGACGTAGCGGATCCAATGGTCACCATGGCTCAGCGACCGCCTCGGCCGGTGCACAGGATGAGGGCGCACCCGCGCAATCCGATGCTGATTTGCATGACGACCTCTCCGTCGGGGGAAGCGGCGCCAATCGGACGTCGTGAAGCCGGCGCCGCCCTGATGAAAATGGTCGGGATGAGGCCGGCCGCCAGAGGGCACTGCCGGTCTCGCGGCGCCACGGGTGTGCGGCGCGACGGGTGTACGGCCGCCGGGGGCGCGGCGCCACGGGTGTGCCGCCGCCGGCAATCCGCGGGAGGCCATTGGCTAGATTATCTGGCCCCGGCTCGCCCATGTGTCCGGCCCCTGCAGTGTCTCTCACCGCACCGACCAGCCGTAATGCCCCCGCAATTCATCTACGTGATGAAGGCCCTGACGAAGGTCGTTCCTCCGTCGCGGGTCATTCTCAATGACATCTGGCTCTCGTTCTACCCGGGGGCCAAGATCGGCGTGCTGGGCGCCAACGGGGCAGGGAAGAGCTCGCTGCTGCGCATCATGGCCGGCATCGACCACGACTACAACGGTGAAGCCTGGGCGGCGCAGGGTACCAGGATCGGCTTCCTGCCGCAGGAGCCGTCACTCGATACCTCGCTCGACGTGCGCGGCAACGTCGAGCTGGCGGTGAAGGCACAGCGCGCACTGCTCGACCGCTTCAACGAAATCGCGATGGCGTTCGCGGAGCCCATGGACGACGACGCGATGCAGAAGCTGCTCGACGAGCAGTCGCGGGTGCAGGACCGCATCGACGCCATGGACCTGTGGAACCTCGACAACACGATCGAGGTGGCAATGGATGCACTGCGCCTTCCCCCGCCCGACGCCGACGTCTCCACGCTCTCGGGCGGGGAAAAGCGTCGCGTCGCACTCTGCCGGATCCTGCTCGAGCAGCCCGATCTGTTGCTGCTCGACGAGCCGACCAACCATCTCGACGCCGAGAGCGTGGCGTGGCTGGAGAAACACCTCGAGACCTTTCCCGGCACCGTGGTGGCGATCACCCACGACCGGTACTTCCTGGACAACGTGGCGAAGTGGATTCTCGAGCTCGACCGCGGCCGGGGGTATCCGTACGAGGGGAACTACTCGCAGTGGCTGGAGCAGAAGCGTGTGCGTCTGGCGCAGGAGGAGAAGGCGGCCAGCGCCCGCCAGCGAACGCTGGAGCGCGAGCTGGAGTGGGTACGCCTGGCGCCGCGCGCTCGTCAGGCAAAGAACAAGGCCCGGATCCAGAAGTACGAGGATCTGGTGAGCGATCAGCAGTTGGAGCGGGTGGCCCAGAACGAAATCGTGATCCCGCCTCCGCCCCGGCTCGGCAACGACGTGGTCATCGCCGACAAGCTGAAGAAGGGATACGGCGACAACCTGTTGTTCGAAGGGATGTCATTCGCGCTGCCGCGCGGGGGGCTGGTGGGGATCATCGGACCGAACGGGGCAGGGAAGACGACCCTGTTCCGGCTGATCAACGGGGTCGAGACGCCTGACGCCGGCTCGCTCCGGATCGGGGAGACGGTGGTGATCGCGTACGCCGACCAGACGCGGACGCTCGACGGCGCGCGCACCGTGTGGGACGAGATCTCCGGCGGCCGCGACACCATTCCGGTTGGGAAGCGCGAGATGAACTCGCGCGCCTACGTGGCAGGGCTCGGATTCCGCGGCGCCGACCAGCAGAAGCTCGTAGCCAATCTCTCGGGGGGCGAGCGCAACCGGCTGCACCTCGCGAAGACGCTCATGTCGGGCGGCAACCTGCTGCTGCTCGACGAGCCGACGAACGATCTGGATGTCGATACGTTGCGCGCGCTGGAGGAGGCGCTGCTCGACTTCGCCGGGTGCGCCGTGATCATCACTCACGATCGCTGGTTTCTCGATCGCATCGCGACGCACATTCTGGCGTTCGAGGGCGAGAGCGAGACCGTCTGGTTCGAGGGGAATTACCAGGCGTACATCGACGATCTGCGGAAGCGCAAAGGCCCGGACGCGGACCAGCCGCACCGGATCAAGTATCGGAGGCTCGTGCGTGCGTAGGCGCACGAGAGGCCAACGGCCAAGGCCAGAGGCCATGCACACGACCAGCAGTGAGCATCCAGTTCAACCGTTCAGTTCCCGGCAGTCAGCAGTGCTTCGCGCCCGTAGCTCAATTGGATAGAGCTTCTGACTTCGGATCAGAGGGTTGGGGGTTCGAGTCCCTCCGGGCGCATCTGCCATCGTGCCATCGACTCCCGGCGCGCAAAGGAAGCACGGAAATTGGGGTCAGACTCGAATTTCCGGTAATTGAGCAATCGGGGTCAGACGCAAATTGCCGGTAATTGAAGTCAGACCCTACCACCTGGCATGAGCGGACGGCGTTACTTCAACTCCCGGAGCAGATCGATATTGGTGAACACCCGCCCCAGCGGCGTGCGCGACTTCAACCACTGCCGCGACCCGAACCGCATCCGGTAGAGCGTTCGCAGGATTCGATCTGCCGGGCCGGCCTTCAACGCCTCGCGCGGCGATTCGAGCGCGTAGCCGAGTGCCTCGAGAGAATCACCGATCAGCGACTCGAGTCGCGCCAATTCCTCGTCCGTGTAGCCTTTTCTCCATCGGCCCACCGGGTTGAACTGGGCGCCCGGATCCTTGTCGGGAAAAGAGGTGTTCGGCTGGCTCACTGAACCGATCCCCGTCTGCAGGATGCGGTCGTAGTCCAGATCGTGCTCCAGAAACGGCTCCAGTGCCGCCAGCGTTTCGCGCGGCTTGGTGGTCAGCGCCTCGAATGAAACCTCGGAGTAGGCGTCCTGATGACGGCGCCCGTCGGCTCTCCCCCGTCCCACGATCCACTCCCAGAACAGGGCCGACGCGAGCACGGCCTGCCGGGGACTCTTCGAGAACGGACGGATCCAACGCTGCTTCGCCAGTGAAAGGGCGACATCGCGGCCGTCGCGGATGATGTGCACGAATAGTGCGTCGGGGATCGTGCGTCGGATCTCGTCGATGAACAGGGCATTGTCCGGCGAGCAGTCCGCCCACCGGTGCACGCCTTGCTTCTCGGCGATGCCCTCCATGAAGATGCGCAGGAAATCTCCGGCGTTGTGGCATCCCGTACTGATCCGCGTCCGGAATTCCGCGGGATCCAGCCCGGATCGCGTGAAGTATCCGCTCGGCAGCCACTCGGCGAAGAGGGCCTCGCGGTTTCGCGCCGCTCCGAAATCGCCGAACCGTGGTGCGAGCATGCTGAAAACGAGAGCTTCGGACCGATACACGGCGAAGTCTCCCGCCGACAGCAGCATATGGTACAGGAGCGTCGTGCCGGAACGGGGAGAACCGATCACGAAGACCGGAGCGCGGTCCCTCCTGCGCGGTGATCGTCGGACCGGCTTGGCGTCTTCCATCGCTCCTCGTATGCGTGATGTCGTTCCGGTTCACCGCTGGGTATGTGAAATTCACCTTGCGCCCATCGCGCGGCAACTCCATTCACGGTCATCGCATGTCCGCTGCCGGCAGGAGCCAGACGTGACGAAATCGACGGGAGCGAAACCGGAGCCCGGCACGACCGGCATGGTCGTGCACTGGGCCGCTCGCTACGATCTGCTGCTCTGGCTGTTGACGCTCGGCAGGGAGCGGGTCTTTCGTGAGAGGCTCCTGGACCTGGCCCATCTGCAACCTGGCGAAACCGTACTCGACGTAGGCTGCGGGACCGGAACGCTCGCGATCGCGGCCCAGCGACGCGTGGGGTCTGCGGGCACGGTGCACGGGATCGACGCATCGCCCGAGATGATTGCCAGGGCGACACGGAAGGCAGCCAGGGCCGCAGTCGATGTCGTCTTCGGCACCGGGATCGCCGAGTCGCTGCCGTTTCCGGATGCCCGATTCGATGCCGTCCTCAGTACGGTGATGCTTCATCACCTGCCCGGGAAAGCACGCCCACAGGGGGTGCGCGAAATGCGGCGCGTGCTGCGGCCCGGTGGACGACTGCTGACGGTCGACTTCGGCAGAGTCGGGAAGGGGAGAGGCCTGCTCGCGCATCTGCATCGCCACGGTCAGGTCGATGCTCGCGACCTCGTGGCGTTGGTGAGCGAGGCGGGCCTGCACGTCGTCGAGAGCGGCGCGATGGGAACCTGGCATCTGCAGTTCGTGCTCGCCGCGAATCCCGATCGGTGATCGCCGCGTTGCGCCGAACGGCGTTTACGCGGGCAGTGCGCTACCTCTGGCCCGCCGGCGTGGTGTTCTCCATTTCCTCGCAGGTTTCGCACCACGCGACCATCCGCGGAGGCGAGCTTCCTGCCAGTGGCTCCGTCCGGCACCCCCGCGCCACGTAGAAGAACAACGCCTCGCGGTTTCGCGCCTCCACCACCGCGCGGCACTCCCGCACCCCCTGCGCGCGGAACCAGGCGAGGGCGCCGTCGAACAGCTCCAGCGAGATGCGCCGCCCGGTCTCGCGCACGAACCGCGCGCTGCGAGAATCCGGCTCGACGCCGAACGAGAGGAGCTCCCCGACGTTCGGATCGAGCGGTGGTCCGGCCTGTCCGCGCATGAACGCCATGGTCCACAGAATCACGCCCAGCCGGCGCGGACTCGCCAGCACCTGCCTGGCGAGCAGGGCGCCTAACGCAAGCCAGTGCCGCCGCAGTCCCTCTGACATGAAACGCGCCGGCTGGCTCGTGTACGCGA
This sequence comes from uncultured Gemmatimonadaceae bacterium, assembly GCA_963740565.1. Taxonomy (GTDB): domain Bacteria; phylum Gemmatimonadota; class Gemmatimonadetes; order Gemmatimonadales; family Gemmatimonadaceae; genus CAVUFA01. The sequence continues at coordinate 67,955 of CAVUFA010000009.1, forward strand.
TGAATCCCACCGGCGCGCCGTCATGATACGCCACATCGCAGCAGATGAGACCGTCCGCAACCAGCGTCGCGTAGTAGAACCGGCTCATGAACCGGAACCCGAGCCGCGCGATCGGACTGTCCGGGAGGAGTGACGCGTGGAGCCGCGCGGCGTGTTCCGCTCCCTCGCGGTCGCCGGCAGCCAATCGCTCCACCCCCTGCTTCACAGCCGGCGGATCTTCTTGAATCGCGCGCTGTGCAGCGCGTCACCCACGACTTCGATCTTCACCGGAACCTTGAACGGCGCCAGTCGCTCGCGACAATACGCGCGCACGCGCTTTCGCAGCTGCTGGATGTCCTCCGGCTCCTTGAGCGTGAGCCGCGTGGCCACGATCTGCCCGGTGATCGGATTCGACTCCGCATAGACGGTGGCGTCGCTCACGTTGTCCATCTGCAGCAGCACGCTCTCCACCTCCGCCGGGTAGACCTTGCTGCCGCCGACGTTGATGATCTGCGACTTGCGCCCCAGGAACCGGACGTACTCGCCGTTGACCTCCACCAGATCCTCGGTGTTCAGCCAGCCGTCGGTGTCGATGGGATTCGGCGCGTTGAGATAGCCGAGCATCGCCGAGGGAGCACGGATCCAGAGCGTGCCGTCCACCACCTTGGTCTCGATGCCTTCACCCCCGACCTTCACCCAGAGCGATCCGGAGTCCTGCGACTTGGTGCGGAGGATCCCGAGTTCCGTGAGTCCGTAGGTCTGCTGCAGGCGGGCGTTGGGGAAGGCCTCGTGTACGCGCCGCAGCGTGGTCTCGGGCATCACCTCGGTGCCGTACGTGATCAGGCGGAGCGACGAGAGATCGTGCGTACGATGGGCCTCCGACAGCAGCAGGAGATTCAGAAAGGTCGGGGTGGTGGGCAGCAGCTCCACACGGTACCGCTCGATCAGCTCGCAGATTTCCTCAGGCGAGTGACTCTGGGTGGTGACCGCCGTGCCGCCGTTCGACAGGGTGTAGAGCAGCGTGTTCACGCCGCCGATGTGGTCGAACAGCAGAAACGTCAGTGTCGTGAGGCGCTGCCGTGAAACCTTGAACTTCTCCAGCAGGCGGCCGAAGTCATTCAGCACTCCCTTGTTCTCGCCGGTGGATCCGGATGAGAACAGCACCAGACCCGGCGAGTCCTCATCGCGCAGCCGGCGAATCAGCGGATGACCGCCCGGCACGTCGCGCGATTCCACGCGCCAGCCGCCCTCGTCATCGAACCCGAAGATCTTCTGCACCTCGGCGATGCGCAGGAAACTCTCCCAGTGCGCCCGCACCGATGAAGTCAGCGGGACGACGATCGCGCGCTGCTGGATGAGAGCCAGCATGAGCGCACAGGTGTCGGGCGAGAAGTCACCCTGAATTGCCACCACCTGTCCCGGTGCGATCGCGTGCTCGTCCAGGCGCGCGGTCCAGGCCGCGATCGCGTCGACCAGCGCGCCGTATCGCACCGATTGGCCGCGCCAGACGATCGCCACGTCGTCGCGCCACTGCTCCATCCGCTCCAGGAGCCAGTCCAGCACCTCAGGCGCCTCCGAGATAGATGATCTGTCCGGTGATGAAATCGCTCGCCGGATCCACGAAAAAGTCGATCACATGCGCCACATCCTCGTACCGGCCCGCCCGGCGCACCGGCAGTTGCGCCATGATGCGCTGGATCTTCTCGGACGGCACGCCGCGGATCAGATCGGTGTCGATCGGCGTCGGCGCCACCACGTTGCAGGTGATGCCCCACTCGGCGAGCTCGCGCGCGAGCACTTCGGTGAATGTCACCACCGCGCTCTTGGACGCCGCATACACCGCTTCGCCCGCCAGCCGCATCGGCGACGCAATCGAGCCGAGGTTGACGATGCGGCCCCGCTTGCGCGGGCGCATCAGCTTCGCGGCCTCCCGGCAGATGAGGAACGTGCCGAGAAAGTTGGTGGCCATGATCTGTTCGGCAGACGAGAGCGGCGTGAGCAGCACGTGATTCATCGACGCGATGCCGGCGTTGTTGATCACCACATCGAGCCGCCGGTGGCGCGACCCGATGGACGCCATCATCGCCCGGACATCCTCCTCGTTGGTGACGTCCACGAGGTGATGGGTGTAACGGTCGCCGGTCAGATCCGACGCCTGGCGGCTGCATCCTTCGACGATTGCGCCTTTCCCGAGGAAGTGCTCCGCGAGGTGGCGCCCGATCCCCTTGCGCGCGCCGGTGATCAGGACGACGTCAGCGTCCGCCATGCGCGCGCGCCTCGTCGATCAGGGTCGCGACGTAGTCCGAGAAGGTGCCCACGGTGCGAAACGGGCTCTTCGACTGCGACATTGCGCGTTCGTCCGCCAGGGTGACGAGTACCTCGTGCGCCTCGGCCAGTCGCTGCTCGACTTCGAGGATGAGGCGTACCAGTCCCAGCGAGTCGAGCACCGCGGCCCGCCCGAGCAGGTGGGTTTCATCGGTAAGGGGATTGGCCGGCAGCGCGTCCTGTTCCACCAGCACGTCGTGCAGGCATGCTGCCACCAGATCCCTGATTTCTGCTCTCTCCATGGCTCCTCTCAGATCGTCGGTACACCCGCGGACGCCAGTTCCTGCAGCAACGATGCCGTCGTGGTGAGTCTGAAGTGCTGCCGGGTGAGGTCGAGCATCTCCTGGCAACTCCTCCGTTTCGCCTCCCCGGACATCCCCGAGAGTGTGAACAGGCGCATCTTCCACCCCGGCAGACGATCGGCGGGGAGCGGATCGGCGAGGTCGATGAGGTGAAACAGCAGAACCAGCGGGCGGCCACGACGCGCGGCGCGGCGCAGTCCCCAGCGAAAATACGGCATTCCCAGAAAGAGGCCGTACGACGGGTTGAATGGCACCGGCGACGGGCGGTGGTCCGGCAGCGGAAGCTCGACCAGGGCGCTGCCCGCCACCGGCCGGTGCGGCCCGGCCAGCATGTCCACCGGCACGCCGATCCGCTGCGAAAAAGCGCGCGTCGGGAAGACCGACGAATCGTACTCGTAGCCGCACTCCGCCAGCAGCTCCAGCGATTCGCGATCGATGCGATACCCCGGCGCGCGGAAGCCCCGTACCCGCACGCCTAACGCGTCCTCCATCTGGTCACGACTGGTGGCGATCTCCATTCGCTTGTCTTCGCGATCCAGCCCGGTGAGGTAGGAGTGTGTCCTGGTATGGGACGCGATCTCATGGCCGGCCCGGACCGCCAACGCCAGCAGTTCCCGGTGCACCGGCTTCTCCACCGACGACGTGATCGCGAACAGCGTCGCCCGAATGCGGTTGCGGTCGAGGAGTTCCAGGAGGTGTCGCATCCCGCTCTCGAAGATCGGATCGCTGCCTTCACCGAACGGATTGGGCACTCCGTGGCCGCGGAAGATCTCGGCGGCGCCGTCGAGATCCACGTGGACCACCGCCGGAACATCACTGCCGGGCCGTCCCGGCACCCCGGAATGATCCACTCGAGGCCAGGATTCCGACACGGCATCCGTCACCGGACGGCCGCGAATCCGGTGAGGGAATCGAGCAGCGCGTGCAGCCTGGCGGCCACCACCCGCCCGCTGTCGGTGGCCGCGAGGTTCCGTTGCTCGAGGGAGTCGTGGTCGAAGTCGAACAGCTCCGCGTTTCCGTCGCGGCGGAAGACATATCGCCAGGGACCCTCGATGATGGCGTGAATGGGACCCGAGCTCACCGGATACCACGCCTGCACGTTCGCGCCAAAGTTCAACTCGCTCAATACCGGGCTGCCCTGCGAGGATTGCATCCGTTCCTCGGCGGGTTTCGAGCCGCGCGATGCCGCGACCGCGACCGTGGAATTGCCGGTGCCCTGGCGCCAGAATCCGGCCAGCGAGCGTCCGGGGAAGGTCGTGTCGGCGCCGGCGCCGATCAGGTCGAGCACCGTACGCGCGATTTCGCGTGTGGATACCGGGGTTGCGATCCGTCGATCCGAGGGAACCCGCGGACCCACGATAACGAGCGGCACCATCACGCTCGGTCTATACAGGGTGTTGCCGTGGCCGATCACGCCATGCTCCCCGAACTCCTCTCCGTGGTCGGCGGTCACCACGATGATGGTGTTGGCAAGCGCCCCACGGCGATCCAGATCGTCGAACAGCTGGCCGAGCTCCGCATCGATGTACGCGATCGCTGCGTCGTAGGCATCGCGGCTCCCCTGCATTTCGGATGCGGTCCATGGCTGCCCCTGCTCGTGCCGGGGCTGCAGGTCGGAGAGAAATGGAATGCCGGGAGTGGAGAATCGCGCCTGGAACTGCGCCGGGCTCGTATACGGACGATGCGCGTCATAGAAGTTCAGGAAGGCGAAGAAGGGTCGTTGCGCCGCCTGCGCGTCGCGGCCGTCGAGCCACGACACGAACAGCTCGCGAATACTCTCCGCGTCACGTTCCTTCTCTTCCGTATCGAGCGACTGTCCCTGCAGGAGCCACTTGCCCAGTTGCCGCACGTGTCCGATGAGCCCGGTCCTCAGGACGCGCGCCACGGAAACGTCGTAGCCCACGTAGTGCGCAAAGCCGCGCGCCAGTCCCGTCTCGGGCGCACAGTAGCGCACATTGCCGACGAATCCGCCGGTGACGTAGCCACGAGCGCTCAGCGCTTCGGCCAGCGTCGGGAATTCGTCGTCGAGCGGGCGCTGCCAGTCTGCCGACAACTCGTGAGGCCAGTGGCCGGTGAACATGCTCGCATGCGAAGGGAGTGTCCACGGAGCGGGCGATACGGCGCGCTCGAAGAGCACTCCGCGGTCCGCCAGTCGCGACATTTCCGGCGACGTGGGACGCGGATAGCCGTACAGGCCAAGGTCCCAGGCCCGAACCGTGTCGAGAATGATCAGCAGCACGTTCGGCGCGCTGGCCGCGCTCGCGCCCAGGCGTCCGATCTCGCGGCCCTCGCGCCAGCGCCGGCCACCGGGAACGAGCACCACCGCGAGGATCGCCAGCCCAATGGCCGGGATCAGCGTGATGCGGAGCAGCCGCATGAACGTCTGCTCGTGGGCTTGGGCCCAGCGCGCGCCCTGGATCCCCGCGCCTGTCGCCAGCACGATCGATGCCGCCCAGTGGAGCCGGGGCAACAGCAGCAGCGGGCTGAGGATGCACAGCGCGAACTCGATTCCGAGCAGCACCGGCCAGTAGAATCGAGAAGGGCGCACCCGGCTGGCGATGGCGAACACCACCGCCGGCAACGAGAGTGCAAGCACCGCTGCGGCCGGCTCGATCCACACCACGTCGATGGGCGCGAAGACCAGCCCCAGACGTTCCTTCCGCACCGCGAAGATGAGCAGTCTGGCGGCGGCTGCGATGAGGCCGCACCACAACGCGAGAGCGAGATATCGGCTTGGCCGGTCGCCTTGCGTGCCGCGCGTAGATGGCTGCACGCCTGCTCTCTCGGACGAATTCATCGATTGCTGGTGGGGCCGTGTCGCACCACGGCGGGCTTCTCCGGAGAACCGGAACGCTCAGTACGGTAAGCAATCGCTGGAGCGTTCGGCAGCGCCTCCGAACCGGCATCGGCGCCGTTCACCGGTGGGGATCCCTGAATCGCCGGGTGTAGTATCGCATGGACTTCCCCTGAGCCATCGCGGAGCCGGCGATGCGGGCCCCTCGGCGCTCCAGAAAGACGTTGATGGCCACGTTGTCAGGATGGACAACGCCGTACCATGCATCGCAACCCGCGGTGCGCATCCGCTCCTCCATGCGATCGAAGAGCCGGGGTGCGATCGACCCGCCGATGCGTGACTCGAGCGCCTTCTCCCGATACTCCGGCGCGACGCCGGCCACGATCCACCAGCCCGACACCCCGTCGAGAAAGCGGGGGCGTTCGCCGCCAAGGTAGCGGACGTTTCCGAGGAGCGCCGGCACGGTGGATGGACGACGCACCGCCAGGCCGAGGCTTGCTCGCGCAAGCGGGAAGAAGCGACGTCGCAGGAGAAACCGGAAGACCTCGTCCTTCGACGTCGTATAGACGCTGAACCCGACGAGCGCGTCATCCACCCGGGCGACGTCGCAGCAGAAATGCGGGTTCTCCAGATTGAGCGGATAGAACGTCCGCTCGAGGAACTCCCGGCCGAGCGTCGCCATGGAGTAGCCATGCACCGCCGGATCACCGAAGAGCCGGAAATGCAGCGCCGCCACCCCCAGCAGGTCGGTGGGAGAGAGCTTCGTGATCGTGAGCTGTGGGTTCATCTGCAGCGCCGTGGGCCCGCGTCCCGCGTTATGTCACGCGATTGACGCTCGAGCGCCCGGCTCGTCGTGCCAGACTTCTTCTTCGTAGACATGGTGTTCCCGGCGCGGCGCCGAGCGGGCACTGAGGAGTCGAATCTGGGCCCCGCCCTCCGCGTGCGCAATACGAGGAGCCGGCCGCGGGCCGAGCGATTCGCGGCGTCCCTGGCCGGATCCCGGCCGAAGGTGTACTCGCTCACGGGTCACGCAACCTCGCGTCTCGGTCCTTGCGGATGCACCTAACGACAGCTTCTGCTGCGGGCGGTCACATCATCGCCAGCGCAGCGAGCGTCCTCGGCCCGCCCGGCAGCGGCAAGCAGCTTTGTGCCAACGGGTAAATCACCCGTAGTGATAGCGCGCTTGCAGGAATTCAATCCGATCACTGAAGACTTCGTAGACCAGGCGATCAGCCTCACTGATGCGCCGCGACCAGACGTTGCCCCCGAAATGCTTCAGGTGTTCCGGCTTGCCAATGCCTCGGGTTGGATCACGCAGGGCGGCCTCCATCAGGTCGAGCACGCGAAGCGCGGTCTTCCGGTTGGTGTCCACCCAATGGCGGAGATCCTCGAGGCACTCGTCCTGGATGACGGCGTGACGCGCGCGTCTGGCCGGCATGCTCAGGGCGTTACGCCCAGTTCCCGGCGGAGCGTCGCCAGGTCCGTGGATTTCTTCCGGCCGCGTCGGGCGCGGGTCAGGGCCGCCAACAAGCGCACGGCATTTTCCGGGGAACGGAGGAGGTACGTAGTCTCGCGGAGACTTGCGAGTTCATCGGCGGGAATCAGTGCCATGTCTTCATGGCCACGGCGTTGAATGACCGCGGCCTCGCGCGAGTTCTCGACTTCATCCCAGAGCGTGGCGAAGTTTGCGCGCGCGCGGCTGTAGCTGGTCCTGGTCGCCATGGGGACTCCGGTAAAGTGTACAGGAAAGCTGTACAAGATGGGCCGGCGCGTCAAGGTGCGGCATCACTGAGCGCTGCTGTCGCACGCGATCGTGATCGCGCCGCGGGTGAATCCCTGGCTGATGGGCGCGGAGGCTGGGCCCGGCACGCCGGCCACCCGGGTGAACAACGGCAGGAACGTCGTGAACGAGTCGCCGAAACAGAAGCGTTATCGGTCAACAGGAACGCCGACGGGTTCATTCGGTCCGAGGGTGGGCCATTCGATGCCCAGGACCGCAACTTGACCGACCAGGATCCGTTCATTGCGGTCAATTGCACGGCGATTCCGGAGACGCTGCTCGAATCGGAGCTGTTTGGTCATGTTCGCGGCGCGTTCACCGGTGCCGTAGCCGACCGGCGAGGACGATTCGCGCTCGCGGGACGCGGCACGGTCTTTCTGGACGAAGTGGGTGACACCACACCCGAGTTTCCAGGCCAAGCTCCTGCGGGTGCTCGAGGACCGCGAGTTCTATCCGGTGGGGGCCGAGCGCGCCGAGCGCACGGAGGCGCGCGTCATCGCGGCCACGCATCGTGACCTCGAGGCGTTGGTGGCCGCCGGGCGATTCCGCGAGGATCTGTACTACCGTCTGCGTATCGTCGAGATCGTGCTTCCCACGGTGGCGTGTTCCGTGTGGACGCGCAGACGGGCACGATCGCCGCGGTTGTTGACAGGGTGTTTTCGTTCGGCGTGACGCCGGATGGACGATCACTCGTGTACGTCACCGACGCAGACACGGGCATCCTCGTGCACGACATGGCGAGCGGCTCCGAGCGACTGCTGTACCGACGCGAGAGCAACAGCATCGTGCTCCCGCGCTCAATCGCTGTGTCGCCGGACGGCGCGCGGCTCGCATTCTTCAAAAGGCTCAAGGTCGGAACGCAATACAAGAGAGCCAGCTACTCACGATGCCGATGCAGGGGGGTGAACCGCGGCGGGTCTCGGATGCAGATAGCGTCTTCGGTTGGGGTATGGTGAGATGGGCCCCAGACGGTCGCTCCCTTCTGTTCACGCGCACCCGGTGGGACAAGGCAAACCACGTCGATGAACCCCGGGCTCTGTGGCTCGAGCAGGACGCCGAGGTCTCCTCGATTTGGCGCGTATCCGCGAACGGCGGCGTTCCGGCGCCCATCGGGCTGGCCGGAGATCAGCTACGTGAGTTCGCACTCAGCGCCGACGGACGACGTCTGGCGTTCGCGGCGGGATCGGGACATTCCGAGCTCTGGGTCATGGAGAATTTCCTGCCGCACTGACCTCCGCCGATCGTGTTGAAGGATCAGCAGATGCGTCTGCGATGTCTTTGCGCGCCCAGGGCGGCGACTTATGCCCTCACGGCCATTGTCGCCATGTCGTTAGGTGCGTGTGGAGTGCTGGCCGGCCGGCCAGCGAGGTTTCAGCCGCTCTTTCCGCCGCCGCTCGGTCTCGATGAATTCTTCGGATATCCCGAAGAAAATCCGCTGACCAAAGACAAGATCGCCCTCGGCGCGCGCCTCTTTTCCGACCCGCTCCTCTCGCGCGACTCTTCCCGCGCCTGCTCCTCGTGCCATAGTCCGTCGCGCGCCTTCAGCGATAGCATCGCGTTTTCGGCCGGAGCGCTCGGCCGAACAGCCGCCCGCAACACGCCCACACTGGTCAACCGCGCCTACGGCGGCGCGTTCTTCTGGGACGGCCGTGCGGAGTCGCTCGAGGCAGCCGTGCTGATGCCAATCGAGAACCCGAACGAGCTGGCGCTTCCGTTGTCTGAGCTCGTCGCGCGCCTCAGCTCTAGCTCCCTGTATCGCGCACGATTCGCCCGGTCATTTCCGAGGGACGGTATCAACCCAACGACTATCGCGCGCGCACTCGCCAGCTACGTGCGCACGCAGCGCTCGGGGAATTCACGCGTCGACCAGTATGCGGCGGGCGACACTTCGGCGCTCTCGCCGCCGGAGCGACGCGGCCGCGAGCTGTTTCTCGGCAAGGCGCGGTGCTCGGTTTGTCATGCCGGTCCCACGCTTACGGACGAGCACTTCCATAATACAGGTGTCTCCTGGGGCGCTGGCGATGTGGGCCGGGAGCGCGTTACCGGCGATACGCTCGACCGCGGACGCTTCAAGACACCCACGTTGCGCGAGATTGGCCGCACCGCGCCGTACATGCACGACGGCAGCAAAGCGACCCTCGAAGAGGTCGTCGAGTTCTACGACCGCGGGGGAAACCCGAATCCGAATCTCGATCCGGACATTAAGCCGCGTCGGTTGTCGCCAGACGAGAAGCGGGACCTGCTCGCGTTCTTGCGCGCACTCGGCGGAGACGGCGGCAGCGGCTCCCGATGAGGAACTTGCCAGTGCTGAATCCCACGCGACGTTCCGCGCCTCACCTGTTGGGCCTAACTTGCGCGCCGCCGCGACCCACGCCGCTCCGCCTCGACGCGGTCTGCCAGGAACACCTTGAGTAGCGACTGATACGGGACGTCGCGCTGGTTCGCCAGGACCTTGAGGTCCTCCAGCAACCCAGCGGGTAACCGCAATGAGATCGTCTCCGTGCTTGGCTTCAACGCCGGAAGACTGACGGACTGCGCCTCCCGCCAGTCGACGTACTCGGTCGAGTCGTGCGACGCCCAGAAGGCGCGCTCCGCCTCTTCGGAGGCAAAGCGCGGCACGCGCTGCCTAGCGGTCTTCAGTGGCTTGCCGCGCTTTCTCATAGATCCCCCGCTCGCGACGATTCATGTCGCGGGCCGAAATGATGCGAATCCGGTCGCCCCGAATGGTGAATACCAGGAAGAGTCGTCGTCCCGACGCCGATTGACCGAGTGCGTAGAAACGCTCTTCGTTCTGCGAATGAGCGCTGTCATAGATGACGAGGAAGGGTTGTCGAAAGAACGGCTGCTCTGCTTCGCCTGCCGTGACGGCATGCCGGTCCGCGCTCTTATTCCGATTGCCCTCGTCCCAATCGAACGCCGTGCACGCGATCAGCCGGTCGGACACGTCGCTCATGCCAGACAGTATACGACAGACATATACGTCGGCGCAAGCGGCCACCCCCAGGACTGCCCTACGCTACGACAGGAATGATGTGGCGGACGCCCCCGATCCATGTCAGAGGAGTGTCCGCGGGGATATGCAGGTGCCGGTTGTCACTTGTCCGTAACTGAGAGCTACACCGCGTCGGCGGAGATTCGTCGCCGATACTCGACGCGCCGTACAATCTCCTGCCGTTTGCGTACGAGGAGGTTGTTCACTGAGCCGTAGCAGGCCAGGCTGGAGTTGTCGAGTTCTTCAACCGGCAACTGCCAGAGGGCTCAGTGAACATCCACAAGAATGCACGATTGACGCCCGGGGGTCGACTCCGGATTGTCGAGCGGGTGATGGCGGGCGAACCAGCCCGGGAGGTGACGGCCGGCGCCGGAAATCTCCGTGCGCACGGTATGGAAGTGGGTGCGGGGGGCTCGGGACGAAGGCGGCGGGGCAAGGGCGAGTTGACTCCGTGACGGGGAGCCACCATATCACAGCGCCGCCCGCTGCGGCCCCCGGCCCCCCTGGAGACCCCATGACGCGCATCGCCTTCGCCCACGTCCTGCTGTTCGCGGCCGTCGCCACGGCGACCACTGCAACCACTACTGCGGCCCAGGAGCCCAGCACGGACGGCCCCTACAAGGTGCTCATGCGCGCGCGCGTCGGCGGCGAGGGCGGCACCGACTACATCTACGCGAACTCGATCGACCGCCGGCTCTACATCACGCGCGGTGCGGTGCGCGCGATGGCCGCGACCGACAGCACGCCGGCCCGCGACTCGGTTCCGGGCCGCGTCACCGTCTTCGACCTCGAGACCCTGAAGCCACTCGGCGAGATCATCAACGGCGGCGGCAACGGCGCCGTCGTGGACGCCAAAACGGGTCATGGCTTCGCCAGCAGCCACCCCGACCCATCGATGTTCGACACGAAGACGATGAAGTTGATCAGGACGATCGATGCGAACGAGGGAATCGAGGCGCCGAACCCCCGCTTCAGTCCCGACGGCATCTACTTCAACCCGGCGAACGACAGGGTCTACTTCGGGAGCCACCCCACGCGAGACCTGCTCGTCGTCGACTCGCACGACGGCAAGGTGCTCGGCAAGATCGACCTCGGCGGGGTCCCGGAGGAGAGCGTCTCGGACGGCAAGGGGACCCTGTACGTCGTCATGCAGGACTCGGCGGGCAGCGTCGCGGTCGTGGACGAGAAGGCGATGAAGACGACCGCGCACTACCCCTTCGGCGACATCGGTCGATGCAACGGCCTCGCCCTGGATGCGAAGAACGGGATCCTCTTCGCCGCCTGCGCGCAGCAGCGCACGCCGGGACAGCCACCGCAGCCGGCGATGGTGATCCTGAGCGCGAAGGACGGCAAGGTCATCACCACGCTGCCGCTCGCCGGGGGCTCCGACGGCGCGGTCTTCAATCCCGCGACAATGGAGGCCTTCAGCTCGCACAGCAACGGCACGCTGACGGTGGTGAAGGAGAAGAGCCCGACCAGCTTCGAGGTCGAGCAGAACCTCGAGACGATGAATGGCGCGCGCACGCTCACCCTCGACACGAAGACGGGGCACATCTTCGTGATGAGCGTGGAGCGCGGGCCGGCGCCGCCGCCTCAGCCCGGGCGCGGGGGCCGCGGCCGGGGCGGTTTCGCGCCGCCGATCCCCGGATCGTTCACCATCCTCATGATCGGGAAGTAGCCGGGCGGCCTGGCCGGCGGCCCGGGCACGACCTCGCGACGCACTCCGGTTTTGGGCGACGGACCAGCCGCCGACGGCGTCAGAACCGGAAGAGCCGGTTCACCTTCACGACGAACCCACGGTTCCGGAGTCCCCTGACGAGCGTTGGCGCCGCCGCGCCGATGTCCGTCTGGTCGCGTTCGTCGGTGTAGACGAGGAAGACCTCGCTCCCCGGGGCATACTCCCAGCGGAAGCGCAGGTTCGTGCCCAGCGTGTGGTCCGCGGAATTGTACTGGAGGAGGGCACTGGCGAACATCAGCGGCGAGAAGCCGTAGTCGACGCGGGCGCGCGCCAGCCGGGTCGTGAATGCGGCGCCCGGCAATTCGATCCGCGTGATCGAGAACGTGGGTTCAACCGAAAGCTGTGTCAGGATCGAGATGCGTCCGGGCGACGAGCTGGTGCCTCCCAACGTCAGACTCCGGATGGTGCCGCCGTAGTACTGTCCCGCCTGCACGGTGACGCTGCCGGATACCCGGCGCTGCGCCCCGAACGTGTACGCGGCCGTGACGTAGTTGAACGAATAGCTGCCCGCTGCGATCGCCGTCGGCGATCCCGCGGGCGTGAACGCCTCGGGGAGCTGCTCGTAGTCCCGCGCGAGGTCGACGAAGAGCTGGTCGCTGTTCTCGAACTCCGTGCCGAAGTGCCCGGTCCAGACCCGCGCCTCCACGAGACCCGCGCCGTTCTCGATGTACTCGCCCGACCCGGTCCACGTGAACTTGCGCACGCTCCTGATGCCGCCCGGCCGCGGACTGAACCGCAGTGACGCGAACGAGCGCCTGGCGTCCGTACGACGGGTGAAGCCGACTTCCGGCCGGAAGTTCGCGCCCACGTCCAGGTACTCGGCCTGCGCGCCGTAGCGATCGGCGTTCCAATCGATCCGACCCTGGTAGCTCTGGTCGTCGCCGGCGACGCCTGTCGACGCCGTGCGGGCCCAGTACGTGCCCACGCTCAGGTCGCGCAGGAACGAGAAGGCGCCGTCCACTCCCCAGGCCCGGTTCGAGCCGGTGCCCGACGAGGAGACCGAGCGGTTCGTCGCCATGAGGCCGATGGCGCTGTTCCGGAGGACGTCGCGCTTGAATCGCAGGACGGTGAAGTTGGTCGGGTCGGATTGCGATGTGGGCTCGCTGCCGGTCTGGATGTTCATGATGCCGATGGCGTACGGCCCGACCTTGCCCGTGACACGCCCTCCGGCCGTGATCGGGATGACGTCGCTGCCATTGAGCCCGATGCGGCGCGAGTAGAAGAGGTACGGCGTGTCGCTCGCACCGTTGTTGCTGGTGACACCGGTGCCACCGCGCGCGAAGTCGAAGATCCCGCGCCCCTCGAGGAAGAAGTCGCGCTTTTCGGGAAAGAAGAGGCTGAAGCGGGTCAGGTTCACCTGCTGCTCATCGACTTCCACCTGCGCAAAGTCGGTGTTGACGGTGAGGTCCGCGGTGAGGTTGGCCGTGATGCCGTACTTCATGTCGCCGCCGATCTCGCTCCCGAATTCGTTCGTCACGGGCGGCGTGCGCACCCTGTCGGTCGTCAGCCGGGCCACGGCGTACGGCTTGAACTCGATATTGCGGCCGGCATCCGGGAGATCAAGACCGACCAGCGTGCCCCCGGCGGAGACGCGGTTCAAGGCCTGCGGTCCCGCCAGGCTCTGTGGCACCGGCGTGAGGTACCCCCACTCGTTCCTGCGCCGGATGGAGCGGCGGATCTGGATCCCCCACACCTGGTGGGTACCCGAGTGGTACCGCAGCGACTTGAACGGGATCGCCATCTCAACGGTCCAGCCGCCGTCGAAGCGGCCGGTCTTCGAGGTCCAGACGGGATTCCAGTCGGTGTTCGACCCGCCCTCGTCGACGACGGAGTAGTCGGCCCGCGCGCCGAGGGGATTCGTGTAGAAGGCGAATCCGCTGCGCCGGTCGTAGAACGTGTCGAACATCACGCCGATGTGGTCGTTGTTGCGCAGGCCGCCGGTGTCGCGCCGCAGCTCGTTCACGACCCACTCGTCAGGCGGGGCACTGTCCCAGCAGCGGCAGGTGACGTAGACATTGCGGTCGTCGTAGGTGACCCAGAGGTCGCTCCGCTCCGTCTGTGGCTGGCCGTAGTCGGGCGCGACCTGGATCAGACCGCCGAACGGCTGCTCGCGCGTGTACACGGCCTCGTCGAGCACCCCGTCTACCTTGAGCGGCTCGGAGAGGTGGATCGCGCGCACCGTCGCGCGCCCCGCGGGTCCACGGGTGATGACGGCCGGTGCGACCGGTGGCGGCGGGCCGTCGATCACGGGCAATTCCTGTCCGCGCGCGGGTGACGAGAGCGCCGCGGTGACCGCGAGCGCGACGGTACCGCGGCAGAGCCAGCGCGGAGCGGCGGCGAGTCCATGTCTCCGGTTGCTCGAGGAAACGATGAGTTGCCAGCTGGCCATTAGCGACCTCGAGACGTCATCGATGTAGCCCCTGGAGGCTCTTGCGGTTAGCTCATATGGACTATTATAACAGCACCAGGTACAATTAAAATAGTCAGCCGCGAATTTTAATAGGGCTGCGCGGTCATTCAAGTGTCGGCAAACCTCGCCCAATGAAGAAAGACTCCTTCGGCCCGAACATGACAGGCCGGCTCTTTCCTATAGGAGGAGTGACGGGTGAGTCGTGGGCTTTCATACCCGATCCGCTTCCCCCCAAATGGCAGTGGCCGCAAGAGCTGTGGCCACTTCTCGTAGAAGCGCGAAGTGCACTCGCTCGACTTGAGGGCACAGGTCGTCATTTGCCGAATCCTGAGCTGATACTCACACCGCTTCTGAGCCGCGAGGCGCAGAAGTCCTCGAGCCTGGAAGGGACAGTCACCGACCCCGTTCAGCAGGCTCTCTTTCAACTCGACCCTGTCGTCCCTGAGTCTGCCACTGACCCCGCGAACGCATTCCGGGAAGTCTTCAACTACTCTCGAGCCCTTCGAGTACGAAGCCAGACGCACAAGGACCTGCCACTGACGCTGCGACTCATTCGAAACCTTCACAAGGTCCTGATGACCGGTGTCCGCGGTTCTGACAAGAACCCGGGAGAATTCCGTAAGTACCAGAACCAGATCGGTCGTCCCGCGCGATATGTACCGCCCCCAGCTCCCGAACTGCTCGCGCTACTGGACAATCTGGAAAGAAGCCTTCACGCCGATTGGGAGCTTGATCCGCTCGTGAAGGCATTCGTGATCCATTATCAGTTTGAGGCGATCCATCCATTCATGGACGGAAACGGGCGTGTTGGGAGGCTTCTGCTGGCCATTTGCATCGCCGAGTGGTTCGCGCTGGAGAATCAATGGCTGTACATGAGCGCGTACTTCGATGACAACAAAGACGAGTACCTCGACCATCTGCTCACTGTCAGCACTTCGGCCGATTGGACTGGCTGGATCGAATTCTGCCTGCGAGGAGTCGTTGTCCAGGCGATCGATACACAAAGACGTTGTGACGCGTTACTCAAGCTTCACAGAAAATTCCACTCGCAGCTCGCGAAGACGAAGGGAAGCGTACGCCTCTCTGCCGTGGTCGATCAGCTGTTTGTAAGTCCGGTGCTCACGGCGGCAACCATCCAGAAGGCGCATGAGGTCACCTATCCCACTGCGAGAGCGGACCTTACGAAACTCGAAGAACTGGGAATCGTTCGACGGCTTAGAAACGCAGCGCAGATTTCCTATTATTGCCCTGCGATCTTTGCGGCGGCGCACAGCGCGAGCACCTGAAGGTCTCGACCATCCCGGGACTACCCCTGCGCGCCGGTACCTGCCGTCAGCCGCTCCCAGTATTCCCAGATGAGCACCATCGCCAGCGTATCCAGCGCGCAGTACTGCTTGAGCAGCCGCCCCCACCGATCCTTCGTCTCCTGATCCTCCCGCTCGGCACCATACATCATCGCCTCGTACGCCCGGATCGCGCCCGTTCCTTCAATGACCTGCTGCACCTTTCCATTGATCTCGAGCGACGGCAGCGCCGCGTACGGGCCCTTGATGCGATCTCCTTCGCGACCCATGACCTCGGCGAATCGCGCCCGCATCGCGTCATCCGATCTCCATAGCGCGTCCAGCACCACCTTGATGGACGTGCGCCCGCCCATGTCCGGATGGAAGAAGTGATCGAGCGTCACCTTGTTCAGGTCGAGGATGCGGCCATCTGCGGTGATCCAGGCTATCCACTCCTCCAGCTCCGGATCGCTCTGTCCTGACGGCGTGAGCTCCTTCAGAACGTCCTTGAGCACCGACGCCTCGAACGGAGCCCACGCCAGCACAGTGCCCGTGTCACCGACCTGACGGCGCAGCGAACGCGCAAATTCCGCGTTAGGCCAGTAGTCGCTGGTATTCAGCCACTCCGAGTGCGCCAGTCCGCCGTACCTCGGGCCTCCACCCTCTGGCCCCTGGCCCACTGTGTGGCAACTCCACTGAAACGCGAGCAGTCCATACGGCCGCATCCCCGCGTGCGGCGGTATCGCCAGGCGCGCGGCTTCGAAGTCGATGAAGTGGAGCGGATACGTCGCGCTCTCGACTGTCTCGCGCAGCGCTTTGTCGTACCAGGTCGTTCGGCTTCGCGTCGAGACGATTTGGGTGATCTGTCTGAATGCCGTATTGCCGATCGATCCGTCGCTCTTCGTGAGCGAATCCATCGGCACCTCGAGGAGCGAGGCCTGTTTCGCCGCAACTGCAGCGGCCACGGTCTTGTCCGATACTCGATAGAGGTCAAGCACCGAGGGCCGCACCTCCGCCAGATCGCCCCAGCACTCGGCGAATCCGTGACGTTCCGTCGGTTCGGTGAAGCGATACTCGCAGTGCTTGCACTGCACGCCGATCTGCGCCGGCAGCTTGCGGAGCTCAGGAATCAGCGATCCCTCGAACTCGGCGGCCATCTCCATCACACTGGGCATCACGCACTCGACCTCTTCCGACACATCGACTTCGGTGAGAATGTCGTCTCGCCGCATGCACTCCACGTCGCCCGTGAATTCCACGTGGTGCACCGATTCAATGCCCGCGCGATTCAAGCGCCGCTCCACGCGGAACCAACCCGGCAGTCCGTCGATCTTCGTCGTTTTTGACTTGTCGACGAGACACAGGAACGGGTTGATCGTCGCCGTCGGATGCCGCTCGCGCAGAAGCAGCACCTGGTATGCGATGTCGGCGATGTACGGATCCCACTCCGACACTATCGGGAACGGTCTCCTCGTGCTCCGGAAGACCGACGGCTTTCCGTCCAACAGTCGCAAGAGATTTTCCGCGGAGTCGAAGCTCTTCGCCTTCACCTCCACGATGCGGAACACGTTGCCGCTCTTCTCCAGGATGTCCACGCGCGCCTGCTTGTTCCCCGAGAGCAGCGTGGCCTCGAAGAGCGTGACCCTGTCCTTCGCCAGGTGCTCCGCCGTCGCCTGCGCGTCGGTCTGTACGTTCCCGCCGTACTTCAAGGCGATGCCGTCCGGGTATCGGAGCTTCGCGGCAGTTTCCACCATATATCCGCCCGCCGCGAGCATCTGCAGGTACTCGTCCGCCTCGTCGACGTTCGGGTATCCCAGCTCCCGGTAGTAGAGCTTCGTCGGACACGTACGTCCGAGCGTGAAGTCGGACTTCGAGAGGGTTCGTACTGCTACGGCTTCGGTCACAGCGCTCACTCCGAAAGGGGCGAGCTGTAACTGTACGAGCGGGGTCTGACAGTGAATCCAGGTCTTCTCCCCATGGAGTGGGAATTATCCCGGATCTTGCTGTTTCAATTTGTCCTCTTGCGAAGGACAATTCATGCCAATATTGTCCTTGTCATAATGACTAATGTCCAAGCCATACTCGGACAACGACTTGCCGATGCCGAAAAGGCGGCGATGCCGCCCCTCACCCGGCGGGATGCGCGGGTGCCGCGCATCCCGAAGAAAGCCTTCGCCGTCGTCGGCGTCCGCCGGGCAGGGAAGACGTCGTTCCTCTGGCAGAGACTGGCGGACGCGCTCGCCGCCGGCCGGGCTCGAGAGTCGTTGATTCTTGTCGGTCTCGAAGACGACCGGCTTGCCGGGATGGGAGTGGCCGACCTCGACTGGATGCTCGAGGAGTACTTTCGCCGCCATCCGGATATGCGCGGTGCGGGACTGCTCACCCTGTGTCTCGACGAGGTGCAGGTTGTTCCCGGGTGGGAGCGCTTCGCCCGTCGCGTTCTGGACACGGAACGTGTGGAGTTGTGGCTCTCGGGATCGTCGGCCAAGCTCCTGAGTCGCGAGGTCGCGACGTCGCTGCGCGGTCGCGGCATCGACGTGCTCGTGCATCCTTTCTCGTTTCGTGAAGCGCTGCGTCATGCGAGCGTGGAGCCCACCGGACGCTGGGAGACCCTGTCGTCCGCCGAGCACTCGGCGCTCGAGCGCAGGCTGCGGGAGTATCTCGTGGCCGGAGGCTTCCCCGAGGCGCAGGCACTCGACCCACGCGACCGCGCGCAACTGCTCAGCGGCTACGTGGACGTGGTGGTAATGCGCGACGTCATCGAGCGACATGCCGTATCCAATCCGATCGCGCTGCGCTGGATGCAGCGCCAGCTCCTGGGAAGCCCGGCGGGCGCGTTCAGCGTTCAGAAGTTCTTTCAGTCGCTCAAGTCGGACGGGATCGCCGTGGGCAAGGATACCCTCTACGAGTACCTCGCACATCTGGAGGATGCGTTTCTGGTGCGTACCGTGCCCGTCGCGTCGCGCTCCGTGAAGCGTCGCGCGGTAAATCCCCGCAGGGCATATCCGGTAGATCCGGGGCTCATCCCGCTGTTCGCGACCAGTCCCGAGCCTGACATCGGGCGCGCCGTCGAGACTGTCGTGTTGCTGGAGCTCGAACGGCGCGGCTTCGACGTGTCATACGTGCGAACGAAGGAAGGATGGGAAGTGGACTTCCTCGGACGCGAACCCGGCGGAAAGTCGGTGCTGCTGCAAGTCAGCGCCGATGTGTCGGACGCGGCCACGTTCGAGCGCGAAGTCCGCGCGCTGACGGCCGCGGTGCGCGAGCAGCGCGGCGCGCGGCGGTTGCTCCTCACGCTGGATCCGCAACCGCCGCGTGGCAACCTGCCATCCGGGATCACGTGGATGCCCCTCAGTCGATGGTTGCTGGACATCGAAGAGAGTGAGTGATGGGCGAAA
>CAVUFA010000010.1:0-32662 GCA_963740565.1 uncultured Gemmatimonadaceae bacterium
AGCGTACAGGTACGCCAGGCGTTCGCGCGTGTTCGTCAGGCCGAGACCGTGCCCTGGGCGCGTGTCCTTGAGGCCCAAACCATCGTCCTGCACGGCAAGGCGCATTTGGCCGTCCTGGATGCGCGCCGTAATCTGCAGCCGGCCACCCCTCGCCCGGTCAGCGATCCCGTGCTTGATCGCGTTCTCGACGAGCGGCTGGAAAATCATGTGCGGCACGCGCGCGGTCAGCGCTTCCGGATCGATGTCGAAGTCCGTCCGCAGCCGGTCGCCGAAGCGGACCTGCTGGATCTCGACGTACAGCTTGAGCGTCCGTAGTTCCTCGTCGAGCGTCACCTCCTGGTCGCGTACGTTCTGAAGCGCAACCTCGAGCATGTCCGCGAGCAGCACCAGCATCTCGTTCGCGGCCTTCACGTCGCGTTGCATGAGCGACGAGATCGCATGCAGCGTGTTGAAGAGGAAGTGGGGCTGGAGCTCCATCTTCAGCACTTGCAGCTGCGCCTGGATCGACGCACGGGCCTTCTGCAGCGCATTGACCTCGCGCGCATGCGACTCGCGCGCGTAGACGATCCCGTGTACCAGTGCGACCATTCCGACGTAGTAGAAGTAGCTCGTCATGAACGTCGTGTTGATCATCCTGCCGAGCCCGAGCGGCTCCCAACCGGGGATGATCGCCAGGTTTATGTAGTATGTGATGGCTGCCCATGTGACCGCGACCGCGACTCCGGCAACGATGTGGAAAAGTAGCCTCGGGATCTGGCGAAGGCTCCGGATCCGCAGACCCTCGCTGATCCAGACCGCGAAGACGGTGACACCCCACCAGAGAGCCGCGTACACGAGGCGGGCGGCCGCGCGGCCCAACGTCATCGGGCCCTCCGGGCTGCCGAAGGAGAGACCGTACTCGAGCAGCCAAGAGATCAGGCCCGTGAGGATCCAGAAGAGCGTGATCAGGAACCATGTCCGCCGCTCCCGTAGCAGCGGCGGGCTCAGTCGTTCGGCGTCGTGCCAGTGGAGGAACGAGGCGAGACGGGTGCTTCTCTTCATGGCCCAGAAGAGAATCGCCCCGGATGGCGGTCGACGTAAAGGCCCGGGCATTCACGGCCGCCATGGACTCCTCCGCGGCCGCGTCGGCGCTACGGCGCCGCTCCGAGGTCGGCCAGCATGCCCGCCAGGGCGTCGCGGGCCTCCCGCAGCTGCTCCGCGGTCAGCTGATCAGCCGGACGGAGGAAGAGGAGCCGCCCCCGCTCATGCCTCCACTCCACCACCGCGCACCCTCCGTTCTCCTCGCCCGCTCGAACCGCGAGCGCGCCGATGCCCGGAAGCAGTTGCTCGACGTACCTGCGCGCCTTCGCAGGAGCGACGTCTCGCAGCGACTTCCGTACATGAAGCTGGAAGCCACCGAGCTCCCAGAGCCGCGTCCACCGGTCCTCGGTCGGGGCAGCGGATGGCGATGTCGTCGTGCCTCCGTTCGTGGCGTTGGGTGGGCTGACGAACGGATTCGACGCCGCGTTTCGCGTTCGAACCGCAGCGCGGAGCGCCTTCGCAGCCTTTCGGCCGCCCAGCCTGGCGATCCGATGGAGGGTCTCGTGCGTCAGTCGGCAGAGGTCGACTGGTGGTACGTTCGCTTTGGCAATGAATTCGGCCGAAATCGCGCGAGCGATGGCGAGTTGCTGGTTGACAGTGGCGAGGTTGCGGTTGAGCCAGGTTGCGAGGTCGCGCTGAGTGCGCGGCCGGTTCACTGCCTCGGCGTGTGTCTGAAGCTCGAGCGCTTCGATCGCCCTTTCCCACGGCGACAGATCCGCACGCTGGTTGTTCTCGCTGACACCGACGAGATGCGCCTCGAAATCGTCGAGCTCGCGGATTCGCGCGTCGACCGTGTCCAGCCCGGCGAGGCGCGCGGCGAGCCATTGACGCTCGCCGGCGACCAGTTCGTATCGACCGTCCGATTTGGTGCGGAGGGTAACGGGTTGATTCAGGCCGTTCCGGCGGATGTCGTCCGCGAGCGCCCGCAACTCCTCGTCGTCGAAATCGACGCGAACCTGGTACGGGCTTCGATCGACTCGATCGAGCGGAACGCTGACGAGGCGCTCACCCGTCGTCTCCGACTGGTCGACATCGTCACCGCCGCCGGCGAGGCGCATGTAATCCTCGACGTTCGTGCCACCGTTCGCGGCGAAGCCGGGACCCGCGGGCTTGCGACGCTCAAACGCCATACGCCGCGACCGCGCCGACCTCATCGCTGTGCATCGCGTCGGCGCCGTTGAGCATCGGATAGAACTCCTCAACCAGCTCCCGATATGCGACGGAGGCCCGACAGCGGCGGTGCGAGAGCGTCACGGGGAGCCCGAAGTCTGGCGCGTCGACGACGCGCGCGTCCTCCGGGATCATCGTGCGGCAAAGGGATCCTGGAACGAGCCGCTCGACACGCTCCGCGAGATCGCGCGTCGAGGAATGCGGATCCGGTGCGCGCGGGTGAGAACCGATCTCAACGCCCGTGGCAATGCCTGCCGCTGGACGAGGTCGGCGACGTCGCAAAGGCCAGTGAGCGAGAGCGGCGAGGGCTCGACCGGCACCACGACGAGGTCCGCGCACCGGAGAGCCGCGTTCACGATCTCCACCTCGCCCGGCGGCGTATCCACGATGACGAAGTCGACGGGCAGATCGCCGTGATCAAAGGCTTCGGCGAGAAGATCGAGGAGAAACTGTTCGGCACGGTTGAGGTCCTGATACTCGTCGACCAGAACATGCTCGAACACGCCGCGGTGGGACGAGGCCGGATTCTCCCGCAAGTAGCGGAGCGCCTCGGGGACGAGCTCCCCTATGAGAATGGCCTGGTGGAATCGGAGCCAGCCGACGAGTTCCCTGTGGAAGGCTTGGTCGATGGGGTCCTCCGGCCAGCCGGGGGTCTCGGATTGGAGGCGCGCCCATGCGGCGTTGAACGCCCGAAGTCGGCGGCCCCGGTCGCGGATTCCTCCGAAGCCATCACCGCTCAGGTCTTCGAGCAGGAACCGCTCCTCGAAACGCAGGAGAGGCCGCGGAACACGCCCGGTGGCTTCGAGAACTTCGGCTCGGCCCAACAGACCGAAGCAGAAGGCATGCAGGGTTCCCGCCCGAACCTGGTCCACGCCGTCCACACCCAAGCGAGCCAGCTCCCCCTCGAGGTCCCGGGCGGCCGTTCGCGTGAAAGTGCAAACCAGCATCCGGGTGGGAGTCGCGCCGTCCTGAAGGAGACGAGCCACGCGCCGCATCAAAGCGAAGGTCTTACCAGTGCCCGGACCAGCCAGCACCCGCATCGGAGTGTGGTTCAGCTCGGCGATCCGTCTCGCGGGTCCCACGAGTCCATCATCCCCACCTGAATCCGGCGCCGTTCACGTGCCTCGTTCCTCCGTCTTCGAAGGGGCCTCGACTTCCTTGCCCTGCTGCGCCCAGTCGCCTTCTTCGACGAAGTACTGGATTTGCCGGTACAGCATCTCCGGGTTGAGCTTCGAGATAGGGTCTTGAATGATGCGCAGCCGAGTGCGCTCGCCCTTGCAGAAGGTGACGATGTAAAGCCAGGCCCGCTCCCCAAGCTGGCGAAGCTTGTCCACCTCCGGGCCGGTCAGGACGATGGCGCCCGATTGGGCCCGGCCCTTGACCTCGATAAATCGCTTCTCCGCGCCCGGCCCTTCGGACCGCACGTCGTAATGCTCGCCGTCCCGGCTCACGTCCGTGGGCGACCACCCGCGGCCGCGTTCGTAGCGCATGGTCACGTCCATCGCGATGGCCTCGACCTCGTCGTCGCGGCGCATCGGAATGCCCTTCGACGGCGCTTCTTCATCGCTCTCCACTGCCGCCACGGGAACGGGGGCGATCACGGCCTCCGTCAGGAGATCGGGGAGGTTGGCGGTCAGCTTCATCATGAGCTCCAGCTCTTTCAGTCGATCTGCCTTCCTGGCCTTCAGGTCCTCGACTCGCTGCCGAAGCCGCTCACGTTCTTCGGCATTGTCGTCGCCGTAGAGTTGCGCCTGCTGAAGATCGTTCAGGTCCTCCTGCAGTTCGAGGATGAGATCCGTGAAGGCCGTGTTGAGATATTCCCGACGCAGGTCGCACTCTTCGGCTCGAACGGCCTTCACCTGGTCGAGCTGCCGTTCGGTGATCTGCTCGTAGGCCCACGCCTGAGTCTCCTCGGTCGACCTCGATCGCACGTCGGGAGCCGGCACGACCGTATGTGGAGCGAGGCAGTTGAGCATGTACGACGGCGAAGTCGTGCGAAGGCCAATGTGGTCTTGAACGACTACGGCGAGCCGCTCGTGCGCCGGGGGCTTGCGGCGATCCTGTCGCCATTGCCGACGTCCATCCTCGATAGTCGAGCGAACGAGCCAGACTCGCAGGGGCTTGGCGATGTTCGGGTCCACGAGGGTGGCCCCTTTGGCGAACGCCTGTCGCGCCTCCCTAATCGCCCACTCGATGAGGGTGTCGAAAAGCGGATGCCCGGGTCCCATGAGCTTCGTGCGCTCGGGGACACGCACCTTGCTCGCGACGCTGACGAGCTGTTTGTCGAAGACGAAGGGCGTGTCGTAGTTGTCAGACAGAGGCTGCCTCCGCTCCCGGGCGAGTTCGAGAAGGGCGGTCGGCGTCGATCCGATATGCCACACCGGGAAGTGATCGTCCTTGCGGACCGTGCCGCCGCAAGCCGTCCACGCGCGCTCAAAGAACCGCTGAATGAACAACGGCTGAAGACGGCGCTCATCCGATTCGTCTCGTAGTTCGCGCGCCGATCTCAGATCGAGCCGTGAAGCGAGGGAGGTCTTCTTCTGGAGGGCCATGAGCCGCGCGGCCCTCTCGTTCGATGCCGTTGTTAGAGCCGCATCGGTTTCTCGGCCGCTTGCGGACTCATCGTCGGTGTCAATCGCGCTCTCGATCAGCCGTACCAGCGGCACGTCCTCCAGCCACTCGTCGATCACGTCGTAGACGCGGTCGGACCCCATCTGCTCACGCATGACGTCCATCTTCGAGAGGACTTTTTGGAGGACCGATCCCTCCCGAGTGTTCTGAGCGACCAGGTTGTAGACCCAAACATCGTCGGCCTGACCGTACCGGTGGATGCGCCCCATGCGCTGTTCGAGCCTGTTCGGGTTCCACGGGATGTCCCAGTTGATGAGGTAGCGGCAGAACTGAAGGTTGATGCCTTCGCCCGCAGCGTCGGTGGCGACCATGATCTTCGCGCGCGTTCTGAACTGTCGCTGGGCCTGCTTGCGCGTATCCACGTCCATTCCGCCATGGATCGTGGCGACCGTGTAGCCCTTCTCCTCGAGACGCTTGGCGAGGCTGTTCAGCGTGTCGCGGTGCTCGGTGAAGATCAGGAGCTTCTCGTCCTCCGCCCGGATCACGTCGGAGGAATCGAGGACGGCGAGGAGTTCGGCGAACTTCGCTTCCTTGTGGTGTTTCAGGCTGTCGGCCAAGCGGAAGAGCCGCTCGACTTCGTCGCGTTCTTCCTCGACCTTGTTCGGGTCGTCCGTCAGCACCTGACGGAAGATCCGCTGGTCGATCCGCTCCCGCTCTTCCTCGGTAAGGTCCTCGTACTCCGTGATGTCGCGCGGATCGCTGGGGTCGGGAGTTCCTCGGAACAGCCGCTTCTTCTCCGCCTCAGACCGGCTCGGATCTCTCAGTATGGAGAGAACCTCGTTGAGCGCCCGGAGGCGGTTCTCGAGCGTCCGCGTGATCGCGTAGAGGCTGCTGGCCAGACGCCGTTGCATCACCATGAGGGTCAGCTCGACGTTCCGGTTCTTCTTCGCCTTGGCCTCCTTGCGCTTCGAGCGCACGTAGCTCGTCACCTGGTCATAGAGAGTCTTCTCCTCCGGGGTGAGGTCGTAGCCGGTCGTCTTCGTATGGCGATCCTTGAAGAGCGCGTGGTTGTCCCAATCGACCATCTCCTCTTTCAGGCGACGCAGGAAGAATCGGTTCCGCGCCTTGCTGATCGGGCGTTCGTCTTCGAAGTCCTCTTCCCCGGATGCTCCGTAGGGCGCTGCCTGCTCGCGAACCCGATCGGCGACGTGTTCATCCTTCTGGAACAGGTCCTCGTCGAGGAGGAGGAGCAGTCGGCGAAACGTGTCCTTTCTTCCGCGGTGCGGGGTCGCCGTGAGGAAAAGCAGGTGGTCGGTCTTGCGGGCGAGGGCCTTCACCGCCTTGTACCGTTCGCTCTCTTCCAGCTTCGTGCCGTACTCATAGGCCGAGAGCTTGTGTGCCTCGTCGACCACGACGAGGTCCCACTGGGTTTCGGAGGCGGCCTTGAGGCAGCCCTCATTCCGGGCGAGAAAGTCGATGGACGTGACGAAGATGCCCTCTTCGTAGCGGGAGAACTGTCCCGGCTCGGCATCGAAGGACGCACGGTTCACGAGCCGGGCGTAGAGGCCGAACTTCTCCTGGAGCTCCTCCTCTTTCCACTGCTTCGTCAGGCCGCCCGGCGTGATGATGAGCACCTTGTGGAGGACTCCTCGGAAGAGCAGTTCCTTGACCAGGAGCCCGGTCATAATCGTCTTGCCCGCCCCCGTGTCATCGGCGAGCAAGAACCGGATCCTCGGCAAGGGGAGGAGGTAGCGATAGACCGCCTCGACCTGGTGAGGGAGAGGATCAACGATGCTGGAGTTGACCGCGAAAAGAGGATCGAACTGGTGAGCGATGCGGATGCGCTCTGCCTCGGCGCCGAGGAGGAAAAGCTTGGCGTCGCCATCGAACGTATGCTGCTGGCCGCGAACCTTCACGAGGGCCGCCAGCTCCTCTGCGCCCAGCGGACGCTTCACCATCCGGCGGGACTGGAGCCCGACGCCTTCGACCAGCGTCTTACCGCCGAAGGGGGCGACACGCTGGATTTCGACGAGCTCGGAAGACTCCAAGCCCGAGACCACATTGCCGGGGGCGAGGCTGCCGTCGTCTCGCGTCGTCAACGTCAATTCCTTCTCACGTCATTCTCGGTATTCTCATTGCCGGTGCTTCGCTCTTGCGAATCCAGCGCCTCCTTCATTTCAACGAGCCGCCTTGCGAGGAACGGAAGGGGCACCCGCTTCCCATTCTCCCAGTGGTTCACGGTGCTGTAGGTGACGCCAACACGCTGGGCAAACTGTTCCTGCGTTAGGTCCAGCCGGCGGCGAAGCTCCTTGACCAGCGATGGGATGTTCTGATTCCTCATGGCGCCTCACGCCCTGCCCCGCGCGGGGGGCTACATGTAAGGCCACATGTTACCCGGCATAACCCAATCGGTCAACGCCGCGGGCCGCCGCCGTGGGGGTAATCCCGTCGCTGCCATACGCCTTCGCCATTCATCTCGCGAGACGGAGAAGAGGTCGGGGTGCAGGAAAACCGTCCTGCAGCAACGGATCCCACCGCTGGAGGGATGCATGTCCGCGACCCCGATTCGAGCCATGCCGACCGTCCTGGAATCCATTCTACCGAGAGGCTTCGGGCTCCAGAGCCCGGAACATTTGCGTGCCGAGCGCATCGTCGCGCACCTCGTCGACCATGGCGTGCTCAGGCCGGAGAGCCGTGCAACGGCTTACGTGCGTGCGATCCTGGCCGCGCCGCCCGAAGCACTGCGCGTCCGGCGGATTGCGCGCCGCGTGTACGCGAGCCGCCGCACGCTCGGGCGACACTTCCGCGCGGAGGGCCTCCCGGCGCCGATCGACTGGGTGGCGCTCGCTCGAGCTGTCCTGGCCCACCGCACCTTCGTTCGCGGCGGGCCGCTTCGCATCGCCGCAGTGGCCGCAGGCTACCCCGACCAGTTCACGATGTCGAACGCCATGAACCGCATCTTCGGGATCCGGCCGAGCCAGCTCCGCAGCGTGAGCTGGTGCGAGCTGCTCGACGTCTGGATCAGCCGGCAGCGGCAGCGCGGAGCGCTGACGGGGCCGCCGACACCCGTGCCAACTGGTTGCCCACTCTGCGGTGAGCGGCGGGCTTCCTAGGCCCGTGCAGCGCGCTCGACCGGTGACCCGCGGCGCTCGTGTTTGGAATCTAAACGCGGGCGCCGACACCGTCGTCAGATCGCGATCGCAGGTTGGGGCCACCGCTGCTCGCACCGCGGACCGAACGGGAGAAGAGGATGGGTGACTCCAGTCACGAAGGGCCGGAGACTCACCTTCTTCAAGGAGGCTCGCATGGCGCACGAACTGGATCGACAGGTCGATGGGACCGGCACGATGTTCTCCGTCCGCGAAACGCCATGGCATCGCGAGGGCGTTCTCCTCGCCGGCGCACCGTCGCTCGACGAAGCGCTTCGGCTCGGAGGATTGGACTTCGAGGTGGAGGTCCGACCGCTCTACACGCGCGTGCAGCAGTATCCCGGAATCCCCGACATCTTCGGCTACCGCCAGGCGGGCAACGCTTGCGCGACCGTGCGCGCGGACCGGGAAGCCGTTCTCGGGATCGTGTCGCAACGCTACCAGCCGCTCCAGAACCGCGACGCGTTCGGCGTGCTCGAACCGCTGCTCGACGCCGGACTCGCGTCGCTCGAGACAGGCGGCTCGCTTCGTGAAGGCCGCGACGTCTGGATGCTCGTCCGCTTCAACATCGACTCGCCCATCGTACGCGAGGTGTTCGCCGACGAGCTGATCCCGTTCGGCCTCGTCTCCAACAACCACGCGGGCCAGCGCAAGGTCGTCGTGCAGGAGACGCCGATCCGCGTCGTCTGTGCCAACACGCTGGGACTCGCGTTGCGCGACCGGACGCGTGCGCTCAGCGTGCGACACACCGCGTCGGTCGAGGCCCGCACGGTGGACGCGGCGCAGACGCTCTGGAGCGGACTCGTCGAGCGCTACGCAGCGGCCGCGCGCCAGTACCAGCTGCTCAAGGCGAGGCATATGGATACCGCGATGTTTCGCCGCCTCGTGCTGGACGTCGCCGCGAGCATTCCGCCGCATCTCAACGCCGCCGGGCTCACCGCGCGTCAGCAGACCGCGCGCGCTCGCATCGTCGCACGGCGGAACCGCCTCACTCAGCTCTGGGACGAGGGCGCCGGCCACACGGCGGACCACAGCATGTACGAGGCGTACAACGCGACGGCCGAGTCCGTCGACCACGACGCAGAGCTGTGGCGCGTGAACGGACCGCGCACGGGTGCCCCCCTGGACGGCCGACTCGCCGACATCAAGAACCGCGTCCTCGTCACGCTCGTCTCCGCCGCGAGTCGCAACTGACCTGACGCAGTATTTCATCGCGAGCCCCGGGCGCCATCGCGTTCCGGGGCTTTTCGCGTCGGCGTCCAGCGCTGCGTCGTCGTCAGCAACGGAATTGAGAAGAGGAGCCGAGGAGGGTGATCCGAAGCGGATGCACGAACGAGCTTCGGCGCTTCGCGAATGCGCGGGGCATCCCATCACTCCAGCAAGGAGGCAGTCATGGCGCGCAACGTCAACAAGGTCATCCTCCTCGGCAACGCCGGCCGCGACCCGGACATCCAGACGACCGCGTCGGGCGTCAAGGTCGCACACCTCTCGGTCGCCACGAGCCGGCGCATTCCGCGTGACGGCGGGTTCGAGGAGCGGACGGAGTGGCACCGGCTCACCCTCTGGGACCGCCTCGCCGAGCTGGCCGAGGAGTACGTCCGCAAGGGCGATCGCCTCTACGTCGAGGGACGCATGGAGTACGACTCGTTCGAGCGAAACGGAGTCACCGTCCCCACCGCCGAGGTCGTCGTGCGCGAGCTGGTCCTGCTCGGTGCTCCGTCGAATGGCGCCTCCATCGCGGAGGACGACGAGGCCGCGTAACGCACATCGCCAGGTGTGGGGCCGAAGGATCGCCGGCTCCACATTTCCCGTCGCTCGACTTGCGCGAAGCAACGCGGTCGGCGTTCGCTCAGGCATGATCTCGTAGCGAAAGCTTCGTAGGAGAAGAGCTGAGAGCCTCAGGGTGACCGTGCCAAACACACGTGGAACAGGTCATCAGGAGGCGATCATGCACGGGGCACCGGAAGGCGCCGCCGAGGCCAATGTCGTACCGACGCGGGAGAACGTGCTGCTGTATCTCATCGAGCGCGGCGCCGTGCCGCCGGAAGGCGAGGCGACGGACCTGCTTCGAGCGTTCGCGCAGTTGCAGGCGCCCGATCTTGATGTCGCGCGCGCTGCCGAGCTGCTCGAGATCAGCCGTCGCACGTTGAGCCGACGATTCCGAGCGGCACTTCTGCCGACACCCAAGCAGTGGCTCGCACTAGCCCGAGCGCTACACGCGCATCGCGTCATCCTGCGCGGAGCATGCCTTAAGCACGCCGCCATCACCGCCGGCTACGCGGACCAGTTCACGATGTCGAACGCGATCTTCCGCATCACCGGTCTTCGCCCGAGCGCGATGCGAACGATCGGCTGGCGGCGGTTTGTCGACAACTGGATCGAGCGGCAGCAGGATCGCGGTACGCTGCTGCGCCAGCATCCGCCGATTCACTGAACTCCGCGTTGGCGCTAACCCCTGGCAGGAGGTTCCAATGGCTCACATCCGATTCATCGCGGACCTGGACGCGGAGGTCTCCGTTCCGATCGACGGCGCGAACCCGCGCGCGCTTCGGCGTTCCGTGTTTCACGCCTTGCGTGTCTTCGGCCACATGGGTTGGCGCAGCGGTCGCATCCCGCGCGGCGGGTACCGATTCCCGCTCGCCAACGAATCCGATTTCGACTGGCGCCTGATCGGTGGACGTCGCGGGACGTGCACGATCGACGGAGAGGAGCGCCAGGGCGTCTGGCACGCCGGCCAGTTCTACACGCGTCGCGAGCTGGCGGAGCAGCAGCGGAAGGGACTCGCGCGCGCCGTAAAGTACAGCCGTGGGGCGCGGAGCACGGATCCGCCCGAGATCGTCGAGGACGGCGGTGGGGACTTCCGCTACGTCACACTCGCGGTGTTCCGTGGTGATGGGCGCCGGCGCGAGGAGCTGGCGATCCCGCTGGAGAACGCGGCGTGACTGGCGCTGCCGTGGTAGTCGTCTCGTGGACCCCGATCGATCGAAGGCGGCGCTGCTCGACAGCTTCAGGGCCACGATAGCGCACGTACTCCACTTGTCAGAGCGAACTGGCCAGCGCAAGTGGCGCCATCATAAAGATCTCGAAGTCAGGACCAAAGTCAGTGATGACCCCAGTAAGGACCGGTTGGCCACCAACGAGACGGAATACAGGTCCTCCGCTCATTCCCCATAGTCGACTCCCGGGTGGTGGTACGTGCGGGCCGCGAGTTTTGATTAGGCGCTCCCGTTCCATCACCACTCGGAAACTCGGACCCGTGTTGCTCGCAACGCGCAGAAGCCCGCCGATCGCAGCAAGATCGACAACGCCTCCCTCTTGGTTTCTCCGATACTCTGTCGCGAAGCCGGCAAATGCAACGAATTCCCCAGGGACCGGTGGCTGAGGTGGCCATTCTGGCGGAATCCACGGTCTCCCTGGGATGTAGCTGAGATCGCTGGCGTTCAACCCCAGCGCGACGAGATCGTCGCGTTTTGATTCGAATAGCACGCGAGGCTCAGGATCGAACGAGACGTTCCCGATTTGGAACACTACTTCCGAATCTGCGACACGGCGTTGTCGATAACGTTCGAGAACGTGTTGCGCCGTGAAGAACACGGGCCTCGAGTGTAGGAACACCGCGACGCCTGAAGCGTGGTTAGCGTTTTCAGCTGGTGCGACGCCGCCGGGGAATCCGATCAGGACCTGAACCAGATGGTCAATTACGCGTTGGCCAATCGCATCACCTTCGGCGCGGATTCGCAACCGATCTTTGAGCGGAAGTTTGGCGAACTCCGCCTCAGCAGCCAGTTCTGACTCGTGAACCTCGTAATCTTCGTTCATTCATCAGCGCTCAACGCAGCCACCGCTTTCTTGAGCTGGCAGGAAATCGCCCAGCCTCGCACGAGCCTAGTTCACATTGGCGCGGTAGGTCGAGACCATCGAATCACCCATTCGTCGCTGCGAGTACGCGATCGACGTAGCGATCGAGTGAGCCGAGCACGGCGATGATGTCAGTCATACTCTCAGCTCCGGCGACCTCCGCGGCCAACTCGAGCAATGTGACACGTATCGTCGCGCGATCTGCACTGCCATCTCCGGTTGCGGCCGAAACCGCTGCGCGTTTGCGCGCCCTCCGTGTGCCGGTAGTAACACGACGCTTTCCAGATCCGGCGGCAGCCGCCTGCCGCTTGGCATTGCCACCAGATGCCAGGGCGCGAGATGCCGTCAAGCGATAGGTCCCGTGGAACTGTAGCGGGCTCAGCTTGCGCACCGAGGAATCGATTGCGGTCGCCTCCTTCCGAAGCGCGTCGTTCGTTACGGCCGGGTCCTTCGCCATTTCCCGGCGTACCATGTCGAGGACCTTCGGGTTCACGTCAGCCATCCGCTGCCTCCTCCGCAGGTTTGCACGAAAGGGCCGGTTGATCGGCAGTCTTGTCAAGAAGCCGCCCGAGGCCATGTACTCACGCCGCCGCGGACCGCATGCGTACGGGGTGGTATCCGCGTCCGTGGCGCCGCGAAATCACAGCGATCGCGAAGCCAGAGGATCAGCTCCGTGGTTCAACGCGATTCGATCGCCGCCCTCATCCAGCAACAGATCGCCGGCAGCTCCCTCAAGGTAGACGATGAGGTTTGCTGCGCCAGCGAGCGCCGCCGAGGGAACGTGCAACGCGCGGTATCGCTCAGCGCGCAGGACATCGGCAAGCGTCCGACACGCTTCCCAATCGGAGTCATCGTCTCCTGTGAGCTGCGCGAGTGCCACGCCAAAGCGACGGCGGAAGGTGTGGTCGGTCAGGTCAGCGACGGGCCGCACGCGGACCGCGATCGAAACAACGTCGCGTGGCCGGCGGTGGGCGCCTGGGCCGGCTAGCTCGACGTAGCGTTGCCACTCCGCAACTGCGCCAGCGCGGCTCACCGCGGTGTAGAGACAGCCGTAACGGCCAGGGCGATTCCATCGCCCGGATGCTCGGAGGATCCAGCCGGCGTGAAGCGGATGAGCGCCGGCGGGAACGTGACGCCAGACAACTCCCTCGAACGAATCGATCAAGCAAACGCGCCCGACTCGATTCCGGCCAGCACGCCAATCACGTCGTCCAGTCGACCGCCACGAATGAGGGACAACGGGGTCCGACCACGGAGGAGCGGGACCGAGGAGTGCAACCATTCGACTCGCGCTTCGGCATCGGGAAACACGGTCTCCAACAGAAAGCGGAGTTCCCGCAGATCCTCGATCCGATCGCGATGCTCCGAGCTTGGTGCACTCACCCCGTGCCGCCACCGGTAAATCGTTCGGCGATCCGCGCCGACGGCGGAAGCGACCTCGGTCCACTCGAGACCCAGCTGTTCACGGGCCCAATCGAGCGTCTCGTTTGCTGCGCGGACTTCCCGTTCGATCGTTGCCATCTGGCCCCTTCAGGCAGGACTCCGGTGCCTTTTCCAAACCTAGCCAGCGCACGATGGCCCGTCAAGTGTCTCGTGTTATGTCCTATGCCGCTCATCTTATGCGAGTCTTGGATAGGTGAAAAGCCCGTAATGCACGAGGTTCAAGCAGAAATGGGCCGTGATGGCGGCGTGAAGCCCGCCCTGACGGTAGGCGACACCGTAGCTGACGCCCGCCAGGCCGGCGAGGAGGACGTAGCCGAGCCCGCCCGCCGCGTGTGACAGCCCGAACAACGTCGCGGCGCCAGCTATCGCAAGCGCCTCGCCGTGACGACGTTCACCAAACCGTCGCTTCAGCCCCTCCTGCAGGTAGCCGCGGAACACGGCTTCCTCGGTGAGGCAGACGATCAGCAGGTTGTTGATCGCCCACAGCCATGCACCTTCGGGCCACTTCGGCGCCATCGCCACCTCGCCGAACAGGAATGCCAGGCCGAGAACGACCACCGCGGTGACGAGACCAACGAGCAATCCGCGGCGCCCAGCTCCACGCGCCTCTGTGGAGACACAGCGCAGGCCAAACGAGCAGCAGCCAGAATCCGGCGAGGGGCTTGTCGAGGTTGAGGTACATCGTGAATGGGATCGCGTCCGACGTGTACCGCACCGGTCCGATGACGCGCAGGTTGTCGAATCCCGGCATGAGATGCGTTCCGAGCAGGATCGCGACGAGGACAAACACCGTATGGCCCGCGATACGCCATGAGCGCGGGCGATCGGGCGCGACTGCGTAAGCTGCTGCGAGCAGCAACGCGATCGAGAGGCCAGCGGACCAACCGACCAGGCCTGCAATGAGCGCCAGCACGTAGCCGCTGCTCAGAAGGCCCGCGACCAACCAATGCCGTCGAAGCCACAGGACCGACAGCGCAGCCGCGAAAATCAGTGTCCAGACCACGGTTGTCAGCGGCATGTGCTCGCTCGGCTGCTCCTGAACCAATGTGGACTGCACTCGGTGGGCGACGAGCAATGCCAGATCGGTTGAAACCCTCCGAACCCCACCCATCCAGATCGGATGTCGGCGCTCGGCGCCGACACTCACCGGAGTAAACGGCCGCCTCTCGGCTGTTTGAAAGCTACACCCGGGAGCCACCTGTCAAGGATCTCCGGCCGCGGCTTTCGCCGCGGCCTCCGCCGAGCGGCTGCGCCGTCCTTGACACGCGGCGCCACCCGGGTGTGGCCGGGCTATCGCCCGAGAGGGCGGTTGTTGACTTCCTCACGGAGGACACCATGCCCGCGACCGCGCAGCCGACCCGCAACCATTCCCGCAGCTTCCGCACCCTCATCCCGACGCCGCGCCGATTCCTTCGCTGTATCCCGTGCGGCACGATCAAGAAGGAGCGCACGTACGCGCTGTGCTCCGAATGCTTCAGGCTGAACGGACACCTCGAGCGCGGGCTGTTCCTCCACGTCGCGCGCAACGCCGAACGTGAGAGCCCCCAGTACAGCTACCGCCGGCATCCCGAATTCACCAAGGCATGCGACATCTACGCGCGCCGGTGCAGATGCGCGCAGGCGATGGCTACGTTCGCCCGCTTGATCCCCCGATACGTGCCGGCCGATGCGGACCGGCGCAGCAGATACCAGCACGACGGATACGACGGACTCGGCGCGCACGACCTGAGCGACATTCTCGACTGGCAAATGTACGACGTCGCACTGCCGGCGCCGGAGCGGTCCGCACATCGCGAGTTCTCGGAATACGAAATCGCGCAATGGGATGCGCGAGTCGATCGCTGGGCGGAGGCGCACGGAGGGAGTCTAACCGAATGCACCCGCACCTGAGCTTCAGCCCTGGGGCTACTGGATGGAGATCGACGGCGCGCGAGTCTGGACGGACGACATTGATTGATCCTCACCCCCGGTTGTACGGGGTCGCCTGCGCTCGGCGGTCGTTACCAATGTAGAGCGCGGCGGTCCTTTAACGCGGGGAGCGAGCAATGGGAGAGGGCCCTCCGCATGCTCCCCGAATCGCCGCAGCAACAACCTCTCGATCGAGTGATCACGTGGTCCGGCAGCGGTCACGAACCCGACGTAAAGCGCGCAAGATTCGCTACCACGATCATGAGTGGAACGAGGTCGTGGAGCAGGCTTGCGCGTGCGGGATCCCCGCCGCGACCTTCATCCGTAGAGTCTCGCTCGGCGCCAAGCCACGTTCGCGACGCAACCGGAACGAGAACGATCTGATTCTGCGGCTCGGCTCGATCGCAACCGACCTCGAGTCCCTCGCGCGCGCGTACCACCAAACAACTCGGCTCCCTGACTCTGCTCGCCTGCAGCTCGTCCTGGACGAAGTCCTGGCCACGATCCGGAGGATCGGGTGATCGGAAAGGTGATTCGCGGTCGCGGATTCGCCGGTCTCGCACGCTATCTCGAGCTCGGCAGAAATGGCAACGATCCGGGTCGTGTCGAGTGGATCGAGGCGCAACCTCCCGACGAATGATCCGCAGACCGCCGGCCTGCTCATGCGGGCGACCGCCGCGCAGTCCGATCGGATCCAGAAGCCCGTCTACCACATCGCACTGTCGTTCGATCCGGACGACGCCGTCGATCGCGCAACAATGCTGCGCGTGGCCGATCGGCTGCTGCGCGATCTCGGGCTGCAGGAGCATCAGGCGCTCATCGTCGCGCACGGCGACACGCGGCACGCACACCTGCACATCATGGTCAACCGCGTGCACCCGCAGACGTATCGCGCGTGGGATCCCAGGCACGACTTCGCACAGATCGAGCGGTCGCTCCGCGAGCAGGAGCGCGAGCTCGCGCTTCGTGCGGTCCCCGGACACCACTACCGACTGGACGGACACGAGCAACCGGATCGTTCGCAAGCGCTGACGACCGGACAGCTGCGGCGGTGGGCGCGCACGGGCGAGGTGCCGTTCGACGATCTGGTGCGAAAGGTAGTCCGGCGCGACATCGCCGGAGCCAGAAGCTGGGCGGATCTCGAGGCTCGCCTTCGCAAGCACGGGCTCCGCATCGAGCCACGCGGCCGCGGATTCGTCGTCACGGACGGGAAGGAATCGGTCAAGGCATCGAGCGTGGCGCCCGGTGCCTCGCGCAAGAACCTGGAGGAGCGGTTCGGTATGTATGAAGAACGGCAACACGCGGAAGACCGCGGACCCGCCGAGCGGGCTTCGGGAACGGCTGAGGCAGGCGAGCGAGATGCCGGCGCTCTCGGCAGAGACGGTGGAGATGCTACTCGAGCTGCCCGAGAGGCTGAACGAAACGGCGACGACGATCGCCGGCGAGCTGAACGAGACGGAGCGCAACCTGGCGTTCACGGTCGAGAAGCTGCGGCGGCACGCGGAACGAACGGCGCGGATCCAGACGGGCGTGATCATGCTGGCACTGATCGTGGGGATGCTGGGCGGGCTGACCGCAGCGCTCTTGATCCTCGTCTCGATGCGGTGAGGCGCACGATCAACGAGCTGGAGAAGCGGATCGAGTTGGAGACTGCCCGCGATCGGGTGGCGAACGAACTTGACCGCGCTCGGAGTCGCGCCGAGCCGCTTGCCGCTGAGCGGGCCGAGGCGCGCAATGCTTCACAGCGATTCCGGGCGGCGCTGGCGGAGGTGTACCGCGATCCGGCGGCCGCGCGGAGGGAGTTTCACGTACGAGCCGCACGCGACGGCGTTGCGGCGGCGTCCGCCGAGATCGGTCGACATCCTGAGGCGTTCGGCGAACTGCGCGGGACTCAGGTCGGGCCGATTCGATCGGCCGAGCGCCGTGATGCGATCGTGGCGTCGGCGAAGCTCGAGCATCTCGGCGCGGAGCATTTCCGCAGGACGACGGAGGCATGGGCCGGGCGCGGCGAGTACCGTGAGGCCAAGGCGAGCGTGGCCGAACTCGGTCGCCGGGTCAATGTGCTGGATTCGGAACTCGCGCGAGGTCCGGGGAGCGCGCAGCTCGAGCATCGTCTCACGCGCCAGCTACGGGCGCTCCAGCCGGCGCAGCGGCAGTCCCTGCAGCGTGCGCTGCCGGTGCCGCACCAGCGGCTGCTTACGGCGGCCATGTGGGCGGGGCACTCGTTTGCCCGGGAGCAGGGGCACGAGCGGTAGGCCGAGTGGAACCGGTGCAATCTGCGCTGCGAATCCCGACGTCAAGGTGGGGGCCACGTTACTGACACAATGAAGGGGAAGCGCGCGCCGACCTCGCGAGGTGGCAGCGCAACCCGTTGCGCTCGGCTGCCCCTACCCCCACCATCCATTGCGGCCTCTTCGGGTTGAACCCTCCACAGGACGTAGGTACCTTTCTGGTCAGAAGCAGAGTGTTGGTCGTCAGGACAGGGCGTGGCCAGGGGCCCGTCTAAATCGAACACCCACAAGTCTCGATCGAAACCTGAGGTTGGTATGGCCGGCAGGATGCACAACGAAGCGGTCGCCCGCACCCTGACGTTGACGATCGCCGATCGTCACACCCTGGCAGTACCCTGTCAAGCAGCATTCCTCCAGCACACGACAGCTCGGGGTGGCAGGTCGTGAGTTACGAGGTCGATTTCATTGGTGTCGGCAAGGATTCGTCGGCGTGCGGCGACGCGATCGTCATGCGGTACGGCGACTTCGTGCGGAATCCCCACGAGCAACTCGTCGTTGTGGTTGACGGCGGCTATATCGGCAACGGACCAGACCTCGTAAAGCACATTCGCGGGTACTACGAGACAAACCGCGTTGACCTCGTGGTCTCGACGCATCCGGACGCCGATCACATTGGCGGACTCACCGTTGTCGTCGACGAGATGCAGGTCGGCACGTTGGCGATGCATCTGCCCTGGACACATGCATCCACGGTCCGGAATCTCATTCAGGCTGGACGCGTTACCGAGCAGGGAATCTCTCGGCGTTTTCGCGAGTCACTGCAGCAGGCAGTAGACCTTGAGAAGCTGGCGCGGAGCAAGGGTATCCCGATCATCGAGCCGTTCGTCGGGCAGGCGCTCACGCCGGGCCTCCACATCGTCGGTCCCACCCGAGAGTATTACTGCGAGCTGTTGGCTGATTTCGATCGCGGAGACGCCGTGACAACAATGCAGCCGATGCGGGGTTTGCTCTACGCGGCGCAGGTCGTCCGCACAGCCATCACGGAGTCACTCCATCGCGAAGCACTCGCCGAGCCGCCCGCCAATGCCGTTACGCCGAGGAACAACTCCGGGACGGTTCTCCTGCTCGACGCCACCGATCAGCGCTTCCTCTTCACCTCCGATGTCGGTGTGCCCGCGCTCAGCCAGGCACTTGATCTTCTCGCGGCCTACGGGATTGTGGGCTCGTCGATCGGATACATCCAGATCCCGCATCACGGGTCGAAGCGTAATGTCGGACCCGGAATCATGGATCGACTGTTCGGTCTAGCCGGTGGCCAGCGGACGATCACACAGCGCGGCATCATCTCCGCGCCGCGCGATGGCTCTCCAAAGCACCCGTCACAGCGCGTGATCAACGCAGGCGTCCGACGAGGCGCACAGGTCAACGTCACTCGGGGAAGAACGATTTGCTACCACAGTCCGGACGTGCCGGTCCGGAACGGGTGGTCATCGTGCACGCCGGAGAGCTTCGTCGCAACATACGACGAGGAAGACGAATGAGCATGACTCCGCTCAATCTCGATTCGTACGCGTACAAGGCGCGAATGAGGCCCGTGCTAATTGCGTCATTTCCTGCGGTCATCGCCCTGCTCGTGTGGACCGAATCAGCGTTCGCGATCTGGAGCTGGCTCGGTTCGTTCATTCTGATTGTTGGTTTGCCGTACGCGCTGGGCGAGAAGGCGGCTGATGCCGGGCGGATGGCGCAGGATGCTCTGTGGCAGAGATGGGGTGGATCGCCGACGTTGCGCTTGCTCCGCCACCGCACCTCACCCCTAAACCCGATCACGTTCCGACAGGTGCACGCCGCCCTGTCGGTGATCACGGGCGAGCGCATGCCTACTGCTGACGAGGAGGCGACAGACGCCTCGCAGGCGGAAGTCATTTACCAGAGATGCGAGGAGCGTCTCCGTGTAACCGCTCGCGAGCGACCAGACGAGTACCGCTCCGTGTTCCGCGCAAACGCGGAGTACGGCTTCCGACGAAACCTCTGGGCGATTCGGCGCTACGCATGGC
Organism: uncultured Gemmatimonadaceae bacterium; assembly: GCA_963740565.1. Lineage (GTDB taxonomy): Bacteria > Gemmatimonadota > Gemmatimonadetes > Gemmatimonadales > Gemmatimonadaceae > CAVUFA01. Next base: position 19,465 of record CAVUFA010000010.1, read on the forward strand.
TCGCCGTCGCAATAGCGCTCGTCACGAGCGGGGCTCACATCCTGCTCCGGGGCCCGACAGGGCTGGTGCTGCTTGCCGTCATTGGCGCCGTATCGATCGCGAGCTACCTCCGCGGCGTCAACGAGGGCTGGGTCCGTGAGGGCGCGGAGCTCTATGCACAACGATTGATCGAAAACTGCGAACAGATGGGAGATGCCGTGAAGACGACTCGCGATGCAGGGTCACTCACATGATGGTTTGGGACGTCGTGATGTAGCTGGCAACCGGAGGGGCTGCATGCCGCTGGCGCGTCTGGTTGAAGAAGACAACGAGGTGTTGCGCCATACAGCCCGCACGCTCCGCCACCGAAACGTGTCGACGCGGTAAGGTGGCAAGGATTCCCTTCGCGATGCGGAAGGAGATAATGGCCGCCGCTGGGTTGATGAACCGACGCGCATGCGGGTAGCCACCCGCAGAAGCATGGCAGACGCGCGAACCGCGGAGTACCTGAAGGTCGTTGGACCTCTGCTCGAGACCGCGAAGAAGCTCGCGCAAGCGTACAAGAGCGCCACAGGGCGTCCACTGGGCATCACTGGAGAGGTCGCGGAGTACGAAGCGGTGCGTCTGCTCGAGCTCGACATCTGCGAAGTACGTCAGCCCGGCTACGACGCAACATGCACTTCCGGCCCACATCATCGCGTTCAGATCAAAGGCCGCTCGCTGGCGCAGAGGAAGGGCGGACGCCTGGGTAGCATCGACCTCCAGAAGGAGTGGGACTCAGTTGTCCTGGTGACTCTCAACCAGCACTACGAGCCCGTGACGATTCACGAGGCGCCTCGAGCCGTGATTGAGGCTGCACTGACCAGGCCCGGCTCGAAATCGCGCAACGAGCGGGGCCAGCTCGGCGTTTCCCAGTTCGTGCGCATCGCCAAACTTCGCTGGTCCGCCGCGGAGGGTGAGCGGGTATGATCAACCCGTACGACGTGCTCGGTGTCACGAGGGACGTCTCGCCGGATGAGGTGAAGCGGGTATACAGGCGGCTCGCGTTAGAATGGCATCCGGACCGGAACAGTGCGCCGGAAGCGGCGGGACGCTTTCAGGTGATCGCGGAAGCGTACGCGATTCTCACCGATCCAAGCCGACGCGCGGCATGGCACTCCGCCGAATCGGATGCGTGGTTGAGATACATTGAGGACGGGACGCCGCTCCCGTGGGAAGCTAACACACGGCCAACTCCGCTCGATTTCCAAGGGCCCCTTCCGTGGGACAGCGACGAGCCACTTCCTTGGGAGACCGGTGGTCCGTTCCCGTGGGACGGCTCGGATCTCCCGTTCTGATTGCCTGTGAAGTTACCAAACCTTCGGCAGAAGATCGAGGCGTACGACACTGGCGTCGCGGAGGACCAGCACCACCGGTATCGCTCCTGGGAGCATTGCTACCGGTTCTTCCAAGAAGCCGGTCCGCAAGGTCTGCGGGAGAGGCACGACATCGCCGCCCTGCAACTCGGCTTCTACCTCGCCAGTTGGGGGATGTACCGCGGATCCAGCTTTCTTCTGCAGCGAGCGTACACAGTCCACTTGGGGGTCGTAAGTGTTCTCACGGATCCCGACCATGCGGCGTTGTGGCAGCGGACACCTTGCGGGAAAGCATCCGACGCCGCCCTCGCCGCGCCACTGCTCAGGTTGGTGTCGGCGTTGCGAGATGCGTACGCGCCGTTCGGCCGTGCGACGGACACGCTCATCACGAAGGTGATCCTCGGCACGGTTGGCGCCCTGCCGGCATGCGACCGTTTCTTTATCGACGGCTTCAAGCTGTCCGGCTTGCCATACACGGCGGCCAATCGGCGATTCGTCGACCGCGTGCTGCTGCTCTGTAGCGAGAACCGCGTGGAGCTCGCCGCCTGCCGGTCTCGCATTGATCGGTCGCGAGGCATCCACTACCCGATGACGAAGCTACTGGACATGTACTTCTGGCAGGTTGGGTACGAGGCTTCGCCTGAATTCCTCACCTCACGGCTCAGGCGGAGGTAGACCAGTTCGATCCGCTTCATGCTCTTCGACTCCGCGCGTTCCCAGGCACCCGGGCCACAAGCCACCCATGAAGCAGGTGGGCACGTGGGGCTGGTGATCCACGATCTCCGTGTCCGCAACGAGACTTCACGCCTGCTGTGAGTCCGGAAGATCCAGCCAGACGACAATCGTTTCAATCTCGCCCGGCCTGAGCCTTGGGAGACGAGTGCGCCCCACTCGTTGACCAGCATTCAGTCGCGCCCAGTAGCCGCGTGGTGGCACAGGTACACGCAACCGGGCGCAGGCCTTCGCCAACCCGCGGCCGGACACACCCCACTCCTTTGCCAGTGTCTCGACGGGCGTTGTCCAGACACGCTCGTACAACTCCTGCCGGCTGATCGTTGTGCGGCGCGTGCCTGGGCGTCGGGATCCGATCGAGGTCTCTCGCGGGAGTTTCTGCTCCGCGTTTGACACCGCGGGCTGCGGCTTGGGTAGTTCGATGCCGAACTTGCTGCGCACTTCCGCCGAGCGGGTTGGGGGATCTCGACGGAGTCGCTTCCGATCATCCGTGTCGGCGTCTGGTGGGATGAAGCCGACCTCCTTCATGCGTCTTCTCATCGCCGGCGTTCGAGCGATCTCTCGCAGGATGTCCGGTGAGCAATAGTCCTTCGTCGCGAGCAGCTTCACGATCTCGATGAAGGATTCGTCACGGAGCTTGATCGAGCGTTGCACGGACAGCGGCGGCTTCCTCTCCTTCCGCTACGTGCCACCGTATTCCTCCTTCGAAGAGTGTCTCGATAGCGCGTACGGTCTCGTAATGGCCGGTTCCATAGTAGCCCCAGGCCAGCGACGATCTCCAGCTCACGTCGCGGATCAGCGAACAGATCACCGCCCCCGGACGTCGAGGAGGGGCGATATCCATCAGAATGCGCATCGTCGCAGAGTTGCGCGCGGCGTAGTACAGGCTGTCGAAATCATCGAGTTCGGGATCAGGCTCCAGGCGCCGCAGGATCTCGTGTTGGCCGCTGCAGCACGCCTGCCACACTGCTGATACGCCGGATGAATCATCCTCCTCTTCGTCGTCATCACCGATCGGGCGAATGTCATACCTGAGGCTCGGCGCAAATGCGTGAGGATCGGCGCCTGCCCACAGGCAGAGCATGACGCCCTTTTCGTTCCCTTCGCCGGCATGGTGCCGGAGCGCGGTGTTGAGCTCACGCTGTATGCTCGGATCATCGGCGCGGTGTCGCCGCGCGAATCCAAAAAGCGGCTTGTTGCTGGTGTGGTAGCCGAGGGCTGATGCCATTGCATGATCGGCCGTAAGATTCACACCCAGAGACCGGAAGCGCTCGATGAGCGATGTCCGGTACGTGCCGAGCAGGGTTTCGAGGTCGACGTCCTTCGGATCGGCGCCCCAATCCAGAAGGAGGTCCAGCAGGTCCCAGCGGCGATCGCTCAGGGCCTGGTCGAGCGGACTCCCTTCCTCCTGGTTCGGGTCGTACCCGTTGACGAGCAGGAGTAGCACCAAAGCCTGATTCCCAGCTTCCAGTGCAACCTCCAATGCCGTCTGGCGACGTCTGCCCCGACGCGGCATGTCGGCTACGTCGACCTGGAGAGGGCGACCCTCCGCGATCCAGCGCTCCACGTCGTACATGCAACCGAAGCGGCAGAGCTGGCGGAGACGGTCCACCGCTTCCCAGTCGCGCGTTAGACGCGAGCCCGGCCGCGCGACGGGCGGAGCCGGGTTCCCGCGAGGGTCGATGAAGTGGGTGTCAGTCATTGAGTCGTTACACCATGGGAACTGCCGCGGAATCCGGCCAGCCCTGCCATCGCGAGTCCGCCGCTAGCGGCCGCTCGGCGATCGACGCAGGTCGGAAGGAAGCCCAGTGGCCGGTGGCGTATGGACATCGCGGGCTTCGAGGCATCCCGGACTGCTGATCGACTCCCGGCGAGGGAATGGCGGAATGCCGCGTTGGAACCGCTGACAAGCCAGGAATGGCGCGGAAAAGGGAATGGTGGTGGAAATGGTGGAATCCTGGGGGAATCCTCACACCCTCTGGCCCGCGAGCGACCACCGGGTGTCCCGGGTCCGACCCGACTTCATCACTGGGCGGAGATGCTGTAGCATCCGGAGGTTGTTGAGCATCGTGTTCTCAGGGATGTCCTCGCCGATGATCTCTCGAATCCGAGTAAAGACGGCATGGGACAATGCTCCGCCAGCGTGGCAAAGATTCGCTGCTGAAGCTCAGTGACGTCGTGGCTGGCCCTGCCCTGCTCGCCGGCGCATACTTCGTTGGGAAAGAGCGCACCATGACCTCGCCGGAATCAGTCCACGTGATTCACACACGATGATGGCCGCAACATCGGTATGCGTGACGGCTTCACGTCGACTCTTGAACGAACCGATAACTCTGCTTGAACTGACGATTGAGAGGCGTCGGGAACGGCACGAACCGGTCACGCTGGAGCCGGCCGAGGACGATTCCAGGGTGAATTCCGATCTCGGCAGCGAAGACCCTGATGGCGATAGCGCTGAAGTCACCCGGCTCGGTGAAGCGATTGTACTCTGAGGGAGGGATCAACACATTCTGCGCGAACTCGTTCGCCTCTCGTTCTTCTCCCTTCAACCTCTTCCACCTCGGCTCGGCCGATCCTGCAATGCCTTTGGAGGCGCCGCCGATCTCCTCCACGAAGACAGATCGCTTCCCGTGGAGCACAATGTGACCCGCCTCATGAAAGAAGGTGAACCACATCTGATCGTTGGTCTTGTAGCGGAGTGAGAGCTGCACCAGCGCCTTATCCGGCGTTAGCCAGCGCGTGGCCCCGCAGACCCGCAGCTTCGGGAGCTCGGGTACGAAGCAGACGGCCACGCCCGCGCCGGCGCACAGACTGACCAATTCGTCCACGAAGGCAGCGCTCGTGTCCAGCGTTAAGGTCCGGACCTCTCCCAGTACGGCACGAAATACCAGGGGATCGAACGGCTCCGTCTTGATCGCGCGAGCTTCCAGTTCGCCCTTTCTGAGCCATGCGGTGACCGCCGCGAAGTCCGTCTCGAACGCCTCGGCCTTCCGATAGGACGCTGCACTGCGTAGGTCTGCCCACACATCTCGCCACGCCTCGACGGAGGCTACTCCGTAGAAGGACAGAAGTGCTTCGAGCTGCTTCACCGGTTCCCGGAAGGAGGGAACCCAGCCGTGCTTCGTGAGGGCCCTCACCGGGATCGTATCAAGCCAATCCAGTTGCCTTTGCAGCTGCTCGCGCTCGGCCTCACGTGCAAGAGCCGCTCGGTATTGCTGCTCAAGCGCATTCCAGAACGAGGCGGGTAGACCGAGCACTTTCTCGAACTGGAGGGCGGTCTCCGGCGTGATAGCTGCCTTCGCGTGAATGATCTCGTTGATCGTCTTCTTAGGACGTCCTGCTCGCTCAGCCAACTCGGCCTGTGTGATCCCGAGGGCCGTGATCGTTTCAAGCACCGTTTCACCCGGCGGGACATGGTAGTCCGGCTGGAAAGACGGCTGTTTCTCAGTCGTCATCAGCAATCTCGATCGCGAGGACGCAGATCTCACGGGTCTCAGCCTCCGCATCGACATCCGGGTCCGGCCCGTCAGCGTTGGCGGAAAAAACGATCCGAAGTCGACTACCGGAGTGGAGCACGTAGCGACCGTCTTCTGCGGCGGCAAGCGTGCAAAAGGGGAACGATCGCACAACGGCCAGGGAATCCGCGGCCGTCAGCTGGACCAACCGACGCCGGATGATGCGCGCAAGCTCCGCGCCCCAGGCTCTCACTGAGGCCTCCTCGCACGCGCACCGGTGTTCGAGGGCATCATCCTGGAAGCTAAGGTCCATCGCTCACGATCGCAAGGATGTTGTTAACGGCAGGGGTTAATCTTGCGCCTTGCGTCGGCCGGCGCAAGGCGCTAGTGTTATATTAACCCTTAGGGTGATGGAAACAATATCAGCCGGGAGTGCGATCATGAGCGGGACGGAGACGCAGAACCGCGAGGAGCGGAAGGCAATGCACAAAGATGTCACGATCATCGTGAACGGCCGGGAGAAGGTGGTCTCGAAGGGGGAGTTGTCGTTCAGCGAGATCATCGCGCTCGCTTTCGAGAGCCCGGCCCCTGGTCCGAACATCATTTTCACCGTGACCTACCGGAGGGGAGAGGGCAAGAAGCCGAAGGGAACGCTGGTGGAGGGTGAGACGGTCAAGATCAAGGATGGGATGATCTTCGATGTCACTCGGACTGATAAATCGTAGCCCGGACCTGAAGCGCCTTCGCGACGAGGGCTACGACGTCGAGATCCGATCGAACTACCTGCTCGTGAAGCAGGTGCCCTACGTGAACGAGCAAAGAGCGGTCGTCTTCGGCACGCTGGTGTCGGAGCTGACTCTCTCCGGCGAGCGCACGGTCAAGCCGCACACGCACGTGATGCATTTCGCAGGGATGTACCCGTGCCATCGGGACGGCTCGCCGATCAACCAGATCCGGAACCAGACCCAAACGCGGCAACTGGCGCCCGACGTCACCATCCATCACTCCTTCTCGAGCAAGCCGCCGGGCGGAAAGTACAAGGACTACTATGAGAAGGTGATGGCTTACGTCCGGATCCTTTCCGGTCCCGCGGAGTCGATCGATCCGAACATTACGGCGGCCGCGTTCCGACCGATTGAGGCTGCGCCGGAGGAGTCGGTCTTCCGGTACCTGGACACGGCCTCGAGCCGCGCGGAGATCATGATGGTGGCCCGCAAGCTCGAGGGTCACCGCATCGCGATCGTGGGCCTCGGTGGGACGGGCTCGTACGTACTGGACCTGTTGGCGAAGGCGCCTGTCGCTCAGATCGACCTGTTTGACGGGGATGATTTCCTGCAGCACAACGCCTTCAGGGCCCCCGGTGCGGCAGGGATGGCTGATCTGGAAAAGAGACTCAAGAAGGTCGAGTACTTCCGCACGATCTACGACCGGATGCATGCCAACATCAACGCGCATGCGTTCGACGTGACGGAGGAGAATATCCACGTGCTCAAGCGCATGGACTTCGTCTTCATGTGCCGAGACGGCGGTCCGGGCAAGGCGGCCACCCTGAAACAGCTGGAGGCGTTCGGAATCCCCTACATCGACGTGGGTATGGGCGTGGAATTGGTCGACGACTCACTGCTCGGCACCGTGCGCGTCACGACGAGCACGTGCCGATCAGCGCGATCACGTTGCCCAGCGGATTCCACTAGCCGATACGGCTGACGAGGACGACTACTGCACGAACATCCAGATCGCCGACCTCAATGCGCTCAACGCCGCGCTGGCGGTCATCAAGTGGAAGAAGCTGATGGGTTTCTACGTCGACCTGGAACGGGAGCACCACTCGACGTACGCAATCAGCGGGAACGACCTGATCAACGAGGATCTTGCATGAGGACGGGACCGCGGGTGGCACATCGCTTCGTCGAGCACATCCCCAGCGAGATCGAGGAGGGGACGGTCTACGTCTCCCTCGAGTTTGCGACGGCCATACATCTCTGTGCCTGCGGGTGCGGCGCGGAGGTCGTAACACCTCTCTCGCCTACCGACTGGAAGCTCATCTTCGACGGAGAGTCAATCTCGCTCGACCCTTCAATCGGGAATTGGAGTATGCCCTGCCGTTCCCACTACTGGATCCGGAGAGGCCGTGTCCTTTGGGCACCTCAGTGGTCCGAGGATCAGATCGAAGGCGGGCGCAAAACAGACCGCGCTCGGAAGGCCGACTACTTCGGGGAGGGAGACGTCTCCGACGACGATACCGACCATGCGGCGGTGGGTGCATTCACGCGGCTGTGGCACTTCGTGCGAAGCTGGCTTCGCTGATCCAACGAGGCACTCGAAAGCTCAAACCAACTTCGAACGGGCGAGCCGGGGCCGAGTTAAGCACTTGCGCGCGGGCCGCTGGCGAAAGGGATCCATTGGTTGGGCGCACTCACGAGCTTATCGGAGGGGCACGTGTTGGTAGGTGTCCCCCGGTGGCCTCGTCCCGTACCTCATCTCCAATCGTTCCAGTGCATCCTTGTCGTCGCCGAGCCAAACCTGGCTGAGCCACCGGTCTATTGCCCATCGGCTTCCCCGCTCGTGGTAGCGCAACGTCTTGACACGGTCGGCTGGTGGCGGGACTGCTGTCTGCTCACCGAAATCGAGCTTCTCGCTTCCTTGCTCCCACCCGCGCGGCGTGGGGTGGAGGTCCCACCACTCATTCGTGTCTGCCATCTAACTCCGCCTCCTGACAGGCTTCCGCACGCGGGCTGGTTCAGCCGTTGCTCTTTCGGCCTCAGAACTGTGGCCACAGTTCGAGCATGACTTGCGCCGCTGTCGCTGGATGGCGCATGAGCTGGCCCATTTGCTGCTCGAAGTCTGCGCTCGCCTGCATCTCCAGGTACCACGCGGGTAGATACTTCAACAATTGGCGGCCGCGTGATGTCTGGTCCGCGACGATCCGCATGAATGGCCATCGAGGTTTGGATTGCGGGTCCGCGCGCCGCCGATCGTAGAAATGGCGCATTTCGTACGCGAGCAGATCCGCAGCCTGCAGCCCAGGTATGGCGCGCATGTCTTGGAACGAGATCTCTCGCAGTCCCGGCTCGAAGCCATCCCTTTCCCGCAGATCGAGCCCATAAGCGCTCCGCGGATGGTCTGAACTGATCCTGTCGACTGAACACGGCGGAACAGCCATCCCGACGCTCTCCGAGGACCGCAAGTCCGTACACGACCTCTTGCATGCAGCAGAAGAACGGATCAATAAGACCGCGCTGGATGACCTCCGGCAACGCGGTGAAACCGTCAATGTCGATCGCCACACCCACCGCAACGAGCTCGTTGCTCGTGACAGCACTCACAAGAGCGGCAAGCAGGGACCGACGGCGCGGCTCGGTCCATCCCTGAAAGACACCTCGCCAATGTGCAAATTCGCGCATGTGCAGGAACGGCGCATCGTGCTGGGCGAGCGCTTCACTCCACGCGCGGTCGAAGCTGGACCATGTGCTCGCCTCTTCGACGAACGAGGCAAGTGATACGATCCGCGCTTCGGCCGAGTGACCGCTTTCGTCGATGTAGGCCGTTAACTGCATATCCGTGGCAATGCTACGCATTTCGTGAGAGCGAGCGAAGCCGCCGACTGAACGTCCTCCGCACCTTCGCGTCCTCCTACTGTTCGATGACGTCCGGTCGGTACTCGACGTGCTCGCTGCGGTGCCGCACCGTCCCGAGAATGTCCGTAGACTCGGTTCACCAGCGCCATCCCGCCATGCCCCATCTCGCGAGCCACCGTGAACGGCGAAATCGGCGCCCCACCGTCCAGCGTCTGCAACCGCGCCGCGCAGTAGGTGTGACGAAACGCCTTCGTCCGGATCTCGCCCGGCTTCCACCCGGCTCGCTCGGCGACCGCATCCAGCTGCTTGCGGAGTTCGACCACCATCTCTCCGTCCCGTACCGGCGACGGAAACAGCAGCCCACCGGCAATACCCAGCTCCCGGAGGTGCGCCCGCAGGATCTCCTTCAGCTGCGGCTGCAACGGAACCGTCCAATGCGACGTCGACGTCTTGAGCCGCCGGTGCTCGTGCGGCCGGAAGGTGAGGGTGTTCCGCTGGAGTTGATGTCGCCGACCTCGAGCCCGAGCACCTCAGCCTTCCGCCCGCCCGTCAGCAGGAACGTAGCGGTCAGCGCGTACATGAACGGAATCGACGGGTCGCGATCGGCTGGCTTGCCGTCCTGCGGTGTCCACGGATTCGTCGGCGTATACGTGCGAGCGGACTCCAGTAGGAGCGCCGCCTCGTGCACCTCGAGCCAGCGAGCTTCTTCACGTTTCGCGGTGGGTTTTTCCAGCATCGCCGCGGCCGGGTTGTAGCCAGGCGGCACGACGTGCTCCGCCTGCGCACGGCGGTACATGTTCGAGAGCGCGTTGACGTAGTGCCGTAGCGCGCCGCCACTCAGCTCGCCGTTTCGACGCCGGCCGGGCCGTTCCTGTAACCACGCAAGCCACGCCTCGACGTCGGGCACTTCGATGCTGGCGAGTGCGCGCCTCGCGCCGAAGAACTCCACCGCGAGTCGAAGGCGATTCTCCGTACGCTCCAGCCAGTTGTCCGTTACCTTGCCGGCCTTCGCCTTCGCGACAAGATGCGCGGCTGCGAACGCCTTGAGCCCGGGCACGTTGCGCTGCGCAACCCCACCGGTCAGCCTCTCTCCCCGATTCCGTCTTGCTAATAGCTCGTTGACGCGATCCGCGAGGAGTTTCTCGGCAACTTCCGGATCCGACGTCGCGCGGCCGCGGCGCTCACCGGTCGGCTTGAGCGCTTCCTTCATCCCTCCAAGGCTCCGCAGGTCGGCGTAGTACCGGACCGTGCCATCCTTGTCGCGTCGCGTGAAGATCCGATTCTTCGGACCACGGCGTGTCCGTCGTTGCCCACCGCCGTCCTTCTTCTTCGTCAACGCCTCGGCCCTCCAGCGTTCGACCTCACTTAATGCCAATTCCATGAACTGCGAGCCGCGCCAACTACGCACGCACGACGGGGCCGCCACGCCGTCCTTGGACGGCGGAAACGGCCCGCTTAATGGTACTTCGTTTGGTACTTGGACGGAAGATCAAGGAATGGCGCCGAAGCCAACAAACCTATAACTACCTGTAAACTGCAACATTTACGAAGAATGGGCCGGGTGGGGGTCGAACCCACGACCTTGGGCTTAAAAGGCCCCTGCTCTACCGCTGAGCTACCGGCCCGCAGCAAGCTAGCGGCGCCGACCCGCCGTCTCAACGCCTGCTGCCAATCGGCCGCGCCACGGTTGCTCCCTGCCCGGGGCGTTCCACGAAGCGAACAGGAGAATACCGGCCGGCAGGCGACGTGACGCTTCGTCGCGCGTCGCGTGCGCGTCCACCTCTCACGACAATGTCGTCACCTCGGCTCGAGCCCTCACGGCTGCGCGATGTCCTCGTGCAGGCCGGGCTTGCCGCGCAACGCGACATTGTAGCCCATGACAAGCGCGCCCACAATCGCCGCGGTCATTTGCGCCAGCACCAGCGCCGTCGCGGGCGCCGGGAGCACCCAGCCCGGTCCAGTTGGGCGTGTGCCAGAGCAGCTGTGCCAGCACGTTGACCGCCACCCACGCCACGATCGAAGTGACACCCATCCCGCCGCGTGCAGGATGGGCGCACGGAGCGCACGGAATCCCACGAAGAAGCCGCCCGCCCAGAACCCCGCCACCACGGCGATCAGGCTGGCCAGGCTGGTGCTGATGCCGGGTGTGTCGTCGCCCAGCCCGCTCGCCAGGAACACGAACACGATCAGCGATGTGACAGCGATGGCGACGAGCCAGCCGCCCAGTACGCGGCCCACGGTGACGTTCTGCAGATGCTCAGTGTGCACGATCAGCCGAAGAAGTCGAGGTCGAGTTGCTGGTCCGTCTCGAACGAGCGCCGGTGGTGCGGCGTGTAGCCGAGCGTGAGATGGCGCTGCGGTGCCGGCTCGTCGCATAGCCGGCATTCTCGTCCCAGCCGTAACCCGGATACCGACCGGCCAGCCGCTTCATCGGCCGGTCCCGGATCACCTTCGCCACGATCGAAGCGCACGCGACACAATGCACACGCGCATCCGCACCCACGATCGCGACATGGTCGTTGCCGAGCAACGGGACCGGCAGTCCATCCACGATGACACGTTCGGGGGAATCGCGCAGTCGTCGAAGTGCCCGTTGCATCGCGAGGTGCGAGGCCCGCAGGATGTTCAGGCCGGTCGATCTCGGCGCGTGCTCGCGGCGCCGACCCCGACACACAGGGCCTTTTCGAGATTTCGTCGAAGAGCGATTCGCGCTTGCGCGCGTCGAGCCGCTTCGAGTCGTCGACACCGCGAATCGCCACGTCGGGAGGCAGGATCACCGCCGCGGCGAGGACGGGGCCGGCGAGCGGGCCGCGCCCGACTTCGTCGACGCCCGCGATCCTCTGCAGTCCGCTCGTCCAGTACGACCGCTCGACCTCGAGCAGCCGGTCGAGGCGCCGGTTCTCCGCCGCCGCCGGCCACTCGCCGTCTTCGGCTTTCGCCTCCGCCCTTGCGTTCGGCCGGGCATCGAGTGCGACGGAACGCGCTAGTCGGACGACGACTGCTGCTTCTCGCGGATCCGCGCCTTCTTGCCGCGCAGGCGCGCGCAGGTAGTAGAGCTGCGCCCGCCGCACGTGGCCGCGCGCAGACCAGGGATTCTCGAGGCGAGTGCAGCGGGAAGATGCGCTCGACGCCGATGCCGTAGAACCTTGCGCACCGTGAACGTCTCGGTCGCGCCGCCGTTCCGCGCGCGATGCACACGCCTTCGAACACCTGGATGCGCTCCTTCTCTCCTTCACGAACCCGCACGTTCACGCGCAGCGTATCGCCCGGAGCGAAGGACGGGAGGTCCGTCCGCATCTGCTCGCTCTCGATCACCTTGATCATGTCCATGGCCGTTTCCTCGTCTCGAGCGTCGACGATCGCCGCTGCGTCCGCGACGACCTCAGTCGCCGCCCCGTTGTTTCTCGCCCGCGTACGCCGACCACAGATCCGGCCGGCGCTCCCGCGTGAGTCGCTCCGCCTGCTCCCGCCGCCACGCCGCGATACGCGCATGATCCCCCGACAGCAGGACCTCCGGCAGCGCGTAGCCGCGGTACTCCGCCGGCCGCGTGTACGATGGCGCGCCGAGCAGTCCATCATCGTAGAAGGAATCGCTGGCCGCCGCCTCGTGCGCACCCAGCGCCCCCGGCAGCAGCCGAACCACCGCATCCGCGAGCGCAAGCGCGCAGTATTCGCTCGCCGCTCACAATGAAGTCGCCCAGCGAGACTTCTTCCGTCGCCAGGTGCTCGGCCACCCGCTGGTCCACATCCTTGTAATGCCCGCAAGCAGCGTCACTCCTATTCCAGCGAGAGCCGGGACCGCGTCGTCGTGCACCGGCGCCGGCCACGCGCGGACAGCAGAATCACCGGACCGCCCGGAGCCAGGCCGCTCCACCGCCTCGAAAAAGGGCGCCGGCTTCATCACCCATGCCGCACCGCCGCCGAACGGCGCGTCATCCACCGTGATGGCGCGGTCGTGCGTGAAGTCCCGCAGATCGAGCACGTTGTACTCGACCAGCCCGACCCCGGCGCGCCCCCGGTATGCTGAGCGCGAGCGGCGCCTCGAAAAACGAGGGGAAGATCGTGACGCATGAGCAATACGCAACTGTCGAGCAGGAAA